>NZ_JBHZAC010000003.1:0-502857 GCF_042753865.1 Nocardia sp. NPDC059240
TTCCCAGCACAACCCCTAACCGCTCGTGTCCATTTCTTTGGGGTGCGGTTTTTTTTATTACTTCGCCCCCACCCTCCCCGTCGCGCCCGCGCCGCCCCCCCCCGGGACTGTGTATTATCGGCGCGATGACGACTCATTCTGAACCAGGATTGGGGGTCTCGTTCGCAACAGGTGAGTGCTGATGCTCCCTGCGAACGAGAACGATTCCCGAATTTCCCTCTGGCTGCGCGTGCGGGAATACGCTGTGCCGCCCTCCATGATCGAAACCGCGACCGCCCGGCGTTTGGTCGGCGACTGGGGCGGAGCCTGTGCCGCAGCGGGTTTCGATGTCGATATCCATCTGCGGGCACTCGCTCGCACGCACGGCCGTGCGCTCGCGACGCGGGTTCGGTCCGATCTGCGATATCTGGCTCCGGATCTGCTGCGCTGGCATATGCCCAGGATCGCTCCCGACGGACTACTGCGGCCGGGACTCACCCTGACCCTCGCCCGATATCGCAGCGACGATGAAACCCGGTGCGACAGTGCCGGTCCCGTGCACCTCGTCGTCCGCACCGCACCGGCGTGGGCGGACGCCGGTCAGCGGATAAGCCTCAGCCTGTGGGATGAATCCGGCACCGATGGCGGACCGCATCCGCACGCAACGCCCGATCGGCGCTTCCGGCTCGACCTGCACCGACACCTGTGGGATGCACGACGCAGCGATGAGCTGCGAATACGTTCCGGGGCAGCACAATTCGACGCTAATCCTGGGCCGGTGCCTGAGTTCGCGGCCGACGCGCCGCCGGGCAGCGCCGTCGGCCGCTGGGCAGCCGAAGCGGCGGAACTGTTGCACGACACGGGCGACTCGACGGGCCCGCTACTGATCCGACTCGGGTCACGGCACCACTTCGTCGTCGAGCTGCGGCAAGACTCGAATAATGTTCCGGCACTGGATATCACGCCGGACTATCCACGCGGGCTGGAGTCCGCATTGCCGATGCTTCCGCACGCGGCGACCTGGACACCACCCGATCTGGAATTACTCCGCGCGAATGCGATCACCCCCGACCGACTGCATCCACTGGTGGCCGCAGCCCTCGCCCCAAACCCACCGCCGAGCGCAGCCAGTCTGCCGAGTGTGGATTCTTCATCGGCCCACAGCGCTTGCGCCACAACGCCGCCCAGTGATCCGCGGGTGGTGGAGTGTCGTGGTGCGCGGCATCGGATCGGGTTGCGGGGCGGGGTGCTGACCGCGTTGGACCATCCGCCCGAGGAGATCCGGCGGGAGGAGCTGTTGGTTGCGTTGAGCGGGACGCCACTGCCCTGTTTGCAGGCGATCGATCGGGCGCACCGGCATCCGGATTGTCTGGCCGGGGTTCGGGAACGGCTGAGTCACGGTGATATCGGCGGTGCGCTGGCCGTCGTCGAGGAGTTGCTCGGTCCGGGGGCGGCACTGCGCGAGGGCGCGTTGCGTGACGCGCTGGAGGCGGCGGCGCGGCGGCGGATCACCTACGGGCTGTTCCGCGCCGGGCTGACCGGATTCGAACCACGGGCTCCACGGCCACCCCGGCCGCCGCACCGCACGCATCCGCGGCACGCCACCCGCGACTGACTTCCGCCGCTCCGCCACCCGCGGATGCTTCGCTTTCCACTCGATTCTCTTCGACCCCAAGGTGATTCACACATGACTCTTATTGCCCTGTGCCCTGCCGATTCGGCCCCCGCGCACCCCTCCCAACTCGATGTCGCCGGACAACTGCTGTCCCTGCTGGGCGAAACGACCACCGAACCGCGCCCGGACATCCAACTCGAAGCCCTGACCCTGGCCGTGGCCGCCGATCTGCCGGTGCTGCTGTGGGGCGAGCCGGGCATCGGCAAGACCGCCGCGCTGACCCAGCTCGCCGAGTCCCTGGATCTCCCGCTCACCACCGTGATCGCGAGTGTCCATGAGCCATCGGACTTTTCGGGTCTGCCGATCATCGGCGACGACCCCGCGTCGCAGGGCGTCCCGATGGCCCCGCCGGACTGGGCGGTGCGCCTGGTTCAGGCCGGGCGCGGGCTGCTGTTCCTCGATGAACTCTCCACCGCGCCGCCCGCCGTGCAGGCCGCCCTGCTGCGACTGGTGCTGGAACGGCGGATCGGGTCGCTGCAACTGCCCGCCGGGGTCCGCATCGTGGCCGCCGCCAACCCGCGCTCCTCGGCGGCCGACGGCTGGGAGTTGAGCCCGCCGCTCGCCAACAGGTTCGTGCACCTGCAGTGGACCCACGATCATGAAGTGGTGGTACGCGGGCTGCGCGGCACCTGGCCGCGCGCGACACTGCCCGCGCTCGATCCCGGGAAGCTCTCGGAGGCAGTGGATTTCGCCCGACGCGCGGTGTGCACGCTGCTGGCCGCGCGCCCGGCGCTGGTGCATCAGATGCCGACGAGCGAGACCCGTCGCGGTGGCGCCTGGGCTTCGCCGCGCAGCTGGGAGATGGCGTTGCGGTTGATCGCCTTCGCCACCGCCGCCGGCTCGGGCGCGGATGTGCTCTCGAAGCTGGTGCGCGGCACGGTCGGTGACGGTCCCGGCTTCGAATTGCTCACCTGCATCGATCGTTTGGATCTGCCCGATCCGGAAACACTGCTCGCCGATCCGGCGGCCGCCGTGCTGCCCGAACGCGGTGACCTGCGGCAGGTGGTGCTCGACGGCGTGGTGGCCGCGGTCCGCAACCGGCTCGACAAGACCCGCTGGGACGCGGCGTGGGCACTGCTGGTGAAGGCCGTCGACACCGGCGCGCCGGACCTGGTGGTCGTGCCCGCGACCACCCTCGCGACCCTGCGCCGAAGTGATTGGGACATACCGCAATCCATCGAAGAGCTGGCGGGCATGGTGTCGGTGTCACGGGGTGCGGATCGGGCCGCGAGCCGGATCGCGGAACAGCAAGCTCGGGCCGCCGCCGAGGCTGTACGAGTATGAGTGCCGCGCGATTGGATCGCGACAAGCTGTATGCCGCCCGCCTGCTGGCCGTGCGCGCCCGGCCGTTCCTGGCCACCGCACTGTTCGCGCTGCACCTGGTGGAGTCGCCGCGGGTCCCGACCATGGCGGTGGACCGGTATTGGCGCTGCTACGTGTCCCCGGCGTTCGTCGACCAGACCCCGGTCGAGGATCTGGCCTCGGTGCTGGTGCACGAGGTGTCGCATCTGCTGCGCGACCATCACGGGCGCAGTGACCGATTCGCCAAGTGCCACAACCTCACCGGCGCGGCGGAACGACTGCGCATGAACATCGCCGCGGACGCCGAGATCAACGACGACGCGTTCGGCGACGGACTCGTCGAACCCGCGGGCGCGGTCACGCCCGCGCTGCTGGGGTTGCGGGCCGGTGAGCTGATGGAGGACTACCTGCTCCAGTTCCGGCTGAGCTACCGCACCCAGGACCTGGCCTGGCTCGACTGCGGCAGCGGCGCGGACGGCCTGGACCGCGACTGGGATCTCGGGCCCGACGACGCCGACGGGCTCTCCGAGCAGGAACGCGACGGCGTGCGATTCCGGGTGGCGCAGGCCATCATCGGCAATCCCGGCAACGGCCGCGGAGGCTGGCGGCGCTGGGCCGAGGAGGCCATGCACCCGCCGCAACCGTGGCGGGAACTGCTCGGCGCGGCACTGCGCTCGGCGGTCTCGGCGGGCGGCGCGGGCGACGACTACTCCTACGGTCGTCCGGCCCGACGCTCGACCGCGCTGCCGGGGATCGTGCTGCCGAGCCTGCGCCGCAATCCGCCCCGGGTGAGCATCGTCATCGACACCTCCGCCTCGGTCAGCGACGCCGAATTGGGTAGTGCGCTACTGGAAACCGCGGCCGTCACCCGCACCGTGGGCGGCCGCCGCGACCTGGTCACCGTGCTGTCCTGCGATACCGCCGCCCGCGTCGCCGATCCGCTGTGCCGCGCCGAGGGCATCCCGCTCATCGGCGGTGGCGGCACCGACCTGCGCACCGGATTCCGCAAAGCCCTGTGCACCCGCCCGGACGCGATCGTCGTTCTCACCGACGGCCAGACCGCCTGGCCCGCCGTCAAGCCGTACTGCCGCACCATCATCGGCCTGTTCCGCCGCGAATCCCGGTGGAGCGAGGGCAATCCCGACTATGTCCCCGACACTCCCCCGAGCTGGGCCCGGGTGGTGCACATCGGGTGACGGCTACGAACCCGCCTGCGCGCCCAGGTAGTTCAACAGGATCTGAGCGTCGTCGCCGTAGTCGACGTGAGCGTTGGAGGCGTAGAAGTTCGCGAGGGCGAAACCCTGGGTGGTGAGGCGGGAGAGCTCGTCGAGCCGCTCCGGGGAGGTGAAGGTGAGGACGGTCTGGACCGCGGCGTGCAGGTTGGCGCGGACGGTGGAGGTGAAGGGGCCGATGAGGGCGCCCGCCAGATCGAGACCGGCCTGGGCGAGGGCCGCCGCCTGACCGGTGACGTGCGGGCCCTCACCGGTGATGGATTCGACCGTGCGCCACAGGGTGTCCTCCAGTTGCCCGGCGTCGGCGGCGATGCGGGGGAGGTCGATGCGGGTCATCAGGTCGGCGATCATGCTCTCGGCGGCGGTCCAGCCGGAGGGGTCCACGGCGGCGGCCGCGCGGATGACCGAGGCGATCAGCGGGAGGTCGACGCCCTCTGCGGCCTTCACCGTCGGGGCCAGCGCGGCATTGAGATCGGCCGCGATCTGGTGCGCGGCGGTGAAGTCGCCGGATCCGATCAGATCGGGCAGGGTGGTGAGGCTGGTGAGCAGGCCGGGCAGCTTGGCCGCGGTCGCCGTCCAGCCCGCGCCCACCTTCACCGCCTGCGCGATGAGGGTGGTGGAATCGGTGGTGACGGGAATGACCGAGGCGATCGGCGAATCGTCACCGCTGAGCACCTTGCCGAGCGCCGCGAGGAACGGCGACGCGGAGGAATTGAGCGAGCAGTACAGGTCTCCGTCGACGCACAGTGTGCGCACCCGGTCGGTCAGCGCCCCGAAATTCTGGCTGCGCGTCCCCGCGATCCCGTGCCCGGGTTGCGGATTGCCCAGGGAGAGCGTGGTATTCGGGTCGCGATGCGGATCGGCCAGCAGCCCGACCCCGACCACCCGATCCGCGCCGATGGGGCCTTCGCCGTTGCCGATCTCGGTCGCGAAGTCCCCGATGCCGTCCGCGCCCTGGCTGTATCCGGCCAGCAGCACCCGCGTCGAGGCGCACAGCCCACTCACCATCCGGGTCAGCTGCGCCTCGAGGGTGCGCAGCGACTGCGCATAACTGAACCCCTGATCGAACGCGCTCGACGCATACGGCGCATACAACACGGTGATATCCCCACCGAGCTGCTGCTGCAACCCATCTCCGATCGGCCGCAGCATGCCCACCGGCACCGTCGGATCCGCGTCGTACCGCGTCTCCCACGTCCCCGGCGCCATGATCGCGGTATACGGAGTACACGACTGCCCGCCCCGCGGCTCCGCCTGCGCGGTACCGGCCACCGCGGTCCCGGCCACGGCAGCCGCAACCAGGATCGACGCGCACGAAGACGCCAGCCTGCTCATCGTCCAATCCCTCTGTTCCCGGCGGAGTTTCGAACAAGGTCAATTCTGACCACTCACGCCCAACTCCGCAGGCTTTTCAGAGACATATCCGTTTCAGATTCTCGGATCGTCAGGGTTTCGCCGGTCCGGCGTCGCGGCGGACTGCGGTGACGGCTTTGCGGGCGGCTACCTGGATGGGGTCCCAGACCGGGGAGAAGGGTGGGG
The DNA here is from genome assembly GCF_042753865.1 of Nocardia sp. NPDC059240. Classification (NCBI taxonomy): domain Bacteria; kingdom Bacillati; phylum Actinomycetota; class Actinomycetes; order Mycobacteriales; family Nocardiaceae; genus Nocardia; species Nocardia sp. NPDC059240. Next base: position 5,728 of record NZ_JBHZAC010000003.1, read on the forward strand.
CGTAGCCGAGGTCGAGGGCGACTATCTGGTCGACGGTGAGGCGGGTGGTGAGGGCTACGGCGGCGGTGTCGATGCGTTTGGCGGCGCCTTCGCGGCCGACGATCTGGACGCCGAGGAGGCGGCCGGTGCGGCGTTCGGCGAGCATCTTGACCGTCATGACGGCGGCGCCGGGGTAGTAGCCGGAGCGGCTGGTGGATTCGATGGTGACGGTGACGAATTGGAGGCCGGCGGCGTGGGCGTCGCGTTCACGCAGGCCGGTGCGGGCGACTTCCAGGTCGCAGACCTTGCTGACGGCGGTGCCGACGACGCCGGGGAAGGTGGCGTAGTCGCCGCCGACGCCGGAACCGATGATCTGGCCGTGCTTGTTGGCGTGGGTGCCCAGCGGGATGTGGCGCAGCTCGCCGGAGACGAGGTCGAGGACCTCGACGCAATCGCCGCCCGCCCAGATGTTCTCGTGGCCGCGCACTCGCATGGCGAGATCGGTGAGCAGACCGCCGGACTCCCCCAGCGGCAGGCCGGCCGCGCGGGCGAGCTCGGTGGTGGGGCGTACGCCGATGCCGAGCACCACCACATCGGCGGGGTATTCGGCCTCGGCGGTGGCGACGCCGGTGACCCGCCCCTGCTCGTCGGTGCGCACGGCGGACAGTTCCACCCCGCAGACGACCTGAATTCCCATGCCCTGCATGGCCTTGCGGATCAGCACGCCCATATCCGGGTCGAGGGTGGCCATGGGCTCGCCGCCCCGGCTGACCATGGTGACCTGAAATCCCCGGTTGATCAACGCTTCTGCCATCTCGACGCCGATATAGCCCGCGCCCACCACTACCGCGCGCCGGCCCGGGTTCGATTCGAGGGCGGCGATCAGGGCTTGACCGTCGTCGAGAGTCTGCACCCCGTGCACTCCGGGCGCGTCGATGCCGGGCAGATCCGGGCGGATCGGTGTCGCCCCGGTCGCGATCACGAGCTTGTCGTAGCCGATCCAGTCCTCACGCCCGGTGTCGAGCTCACGCCAGCGCACCCGCCGACCGTCGACATCGATCTCCAACACCTCGGTCCGCAGGCGCAGATCGATCTCCCGCGCTCGATGTTCCTCCGGTGTGCGCGCGATCAGCTCATCCCGGCCACCGACATCCCCGCCCACCCAATACGGAATCCCGCACGCCGAATACGACGTGAAATGCCCCCGCTCGAACACCACGATCTCGAGCTCCGCCGCACCCCGCAACCTGCGCGCCTGAGAGGCCGCAGCCATCCCCGTCGCATCCCCGCCGATGATCACCACACGTTCGCCCATATCCCCACCGTAGTCGCCGTGCACTCCGATCGGGCGGACAGAACACGCCACGCGACGGACAGTCGGCGGAACACAATCCGCTCTTGATGCATCGTTTTCAGACTGACGAGACCACACCGCACCGACGTGCCAGCGATCACACGATGTGCAATTTCCTGCAATTGACCGGCGATTCAGAAGACACCGGCGAACTTGTAGAACGTTTTTGATGCACAGCGATACATTCTCGTGATATTCGGTCCATACGTTTCAGACCAGGCGGATTTCACCCGCCGACATGATCCGAAGGACTGAGATGCTCCATACCGATATCCCCACCCACCGTGAGATCGAGGACCTGGCGTCCGCCGGCGATCCCTGGTCGGTATCGATCTACACACCGACCGAAATCGGCACGCCCACACCGGAACAGCATCGAATCGCCTTCTCGAATCAGGTGCGCGAGGCGCTCGATCACGTCGATGACCGGCACGCACGCGACGCGCTGGCACAGGAGTTGGACGATCTCATCGACGACGAGGACTTCTGGCGCTTCCAATCCCGGACGCTGGTGGTGCACGCGACGCCCGACCGGGTGCGGACCTACCGCATTCCGAATCGGCTGGGCGCAGATGTCGCGGTCGGTGACCGGTTCTTTCTGAAGCCGCTGCTGCGCGCGGTCACCTTTCCGCAGGCCGCCTTCGTGCTGGCGCTCGCCGAGGGGTCGGTGCGGCTGATCGAGGTCTCCGCCGACCGGCCCGCGACACAGGTGTGGGTTCCCGGAATGCCGACCAGCGCAGCCGATTACGTCAGGAAGGCGTCGCTGAGCGGCCGCGCGCCCAAGCGCCGAATCCAGGGCACCGAGGGTCGCAAGCTGCGGGTGCGCCAGTATGCGCGCGCCATCGATCAGCAACTGCGCGAGCCGCTTTCCAGTCGCGACGTGCCGCTGATCCTGGCCGCCGCCGAACCCGTCGCCACCCTGTTCCGCTCGGTCAACAGCCACCATGTACTGCTGCCCGAGACGATTCCCGGCAACCCCGAACACCTCACCGTCGCCGACCTCGCCGACCGGGCCCGCCAGGTCCTCGACCGGCACTACGCCGCCGAACTGACCGACCTGAGAACACTTTTCGACAAACGCCGCGAGGAGGGCCGGGCCGGTACCGACCTCGCCGAGATCGCTCGCGCCGCCACCTTCGGGACCGTCGACACCCTGCTGGTGGATATCGACACCACCATCCACGGCACCCTCGACCCCGACGACGGATCGATCACCTTCGCCACCGATTCCGATATCACCGCACCCGGTGTGGTCGACGAGATCGCGCGCCGCGTGCTGAGCACGGGTGGCACGGTGCTCGCGGTGCGCGCCGACGACCTGCCCGACGCGGCACCGGCCGCCGCAATCTTCCGCTACTCGCTGTGACCCAGGAGGACCATATGAATACTCGAGCAATTCGTCTCGGAGCCGCGACCCTGTGTGCCGCACCGATGTTCGCCGTCGTGCTCACCGCCGAGGCCGGGTTGGCGGCGGCCGGGACGGGTAGCGGCAGTGGCAGCAGCGGCTCGTCGAGCGGGAGTGCGGGCAGCTCCTCCGGCAGTGCGGGCTCGGGCAGTTCGTCGGGGAGTGCGTCCTGCGGGCACCAGGTGGTCGGACCACTGTCCACCAAGGGCTGGACGCCCATCGAAACCGCCGGGCCGCAATTCGTTTCGGGTCCGCAGTCGACCGGCGCTACCGGGTCGGGAGCGCTGCGCTTCGCGATCACCGACACACCGGGCAAGGTGACGTACTTCCAGCCCACCCGCACGACATTGGGGCAGGCCGCGAACCTCGGCTACACCATGTATGTCGATCACGGGCTCGAACCGTCGTTCCAGCTCCGAATCAATGGCGCCGATCGAACAGACGGCGCGGCATCGGGTTTCACCACGCTCGTCTGGCAGCCCCATCGCAACGGCCTCGACGCGGGCACGAATCGCTGGACGCCCGCCACGAATCTCGAGCACGGCATGTGGTGGAGCACGAAGTCGATCGCGGGCGCACCGGGTGGACAGGGTCAGCCCGTCCCACTCGCCGCGATCGTCGCGGCCAATCCCCGCGCGACCATTACCGCCTACGGCGTAAACCTCGGCACGGCAACCACATCGGAGCTGTCCTACGTCGACGCAGTCACCTTCGGATGCGACAGCTGGTCCTTCCGGCCGGGGCCGTCCTCGGGGTCCGCGTCCGGGTCGTCGAGCGGTAGTTCCCGCTGAGCACAGCGACATTCACGGTAGGCGGCGCAACTGAAAGTAGCCGAGGACACCGGACAGGGCGTAGGCGAAGACCATGGCGACCGCCAGCGGCCAAGCCCAGGAATTGTAGGGATCGGAATGGAACAGACCGACGATCTGCACCAGCATCAGCGCCGCGCCGATAGCCGCGCCGATCATCATGGGCAGCAACGCGATCCGGGTCGATCGATCCGAGACCGGCAGCGAATAGGCCAGCGAGGCGAGCACCGCCGCGTTGGCGACCAGCACGGTGCCGGCGCTCACCCAGACGAAGACCCGCGCCGGACCATCCAGTTCACCGAGGTACCGGGTCGGTTCGAAGGGCGCGTCCGAGTACGCGTAGAGCACGATCATCGCCACCGCGATGACGGCGAAGACCCCGACCATGCGGCGGACGAAACGCACACGCCCCCAAGCCCGTCCGACCGTGATCAGCAGCATGCCCGCAGCCGCCACCTCGACGAGATCCCCGATCAGATTGCTGAAATTGGCCAGGTGGATCTCGTCGGGCGTGGCGTGGTCGAGCCATTCGCTGGCGATGATCGTCGGGTGGGTGAGCAGCGCGCCCAGCATGAGCAGTGCCAGCGTGATCGTCATGGCGCGCGAGGCCGGATGGCTGCGCCACAGGCTCAGCCGCAACCCGACCGCGGTGGCGGCGACGACCAGCGCCGCGATGAGCAGTGCCGTCGTCATCACAGCAGCCTCTCGCCGATTTCGCGCCGCTTGCTCCGGCGTTGTTCGCTTTCCGCATGCCGCGCGTCCCGGGCCTCGCGGCGCGCGATCGCCGCCCGTTCGCGCGCCACCGCCTCCTCCAGCAGTTGCAGCATGGGAATCGCGGCGACCGCATCCTTGGCGGCGGCCTGATTGACCTCGTTCTTGTCGATGAGTCCGGCCGCGAGCAGCCCCTCGACCGGGTTGACGCCGTAGGCGCGGGCCAGTTCGATCACGGTCTCGGCCACCGGCGGGTCCGACTCCTCGAGGTGTCGTTTGATGCGGGGCCCGTTCGAATTCAGTCGCTCGGCGATTGCCCGGGTGCTGTCCCCCCGGGTCACCGCACGCTTCCACGCATCGAACGATTGCGTCATGGTCGCATCTTCCTCGCAAGCCGATGGGTCGTGTCCGTTCGGACGGCATCGAACATTACCGTATCCATCCACCATTGAACCGATACCGTCATGCATGACCGCAATCACCAGCTGGCCGAAGAAGGCCGCTGAACAGCGGATCGAATAGACAATTCATCCCATTCCCGAACATCTTCGATGCAACCTGGGTCGTCGACGTTACAGACCGAGAAAGGCCGGCCATGACCTGTCCAACCAGCGAACGCACGGTTCGCCGTGGAATTGCCCATGGCGTATCCATCGGCGCTGCGGTACTGCTGCTCATCACCGGCGCCCTGTCGATCCTGATGGGCATCTCCGCAGTGGCCGATGATGCCCTTTTCATCGTCGGCGTCGACTACATCTACGAACTCACCACCACCGCGTGGGGCTGGATCCACATCGGCATCGGTGCGGCCCTGATCGTCACCGCCGTGGGGTTGGCCGCCGAAACCCGGTGGGGCCGTGGCGCTGCCATGAGTATTGCGGCGCTGTCGATCGTCGCGAACTTCCTGTCGGTGCCCTACGCGCCGACCTGGTCGATCCTCATCATCGCGCTCGACGTCGCCGCCGTCTGGGCCGTCTGCACCTGGCGCGGTACCGCCGCTTGATCCTCGGCGTCGAATCGCATTCGGGTCCGGTCAGGATGCCCAGAGCGGCTCACGCGGGAGCGGCGGCAGGTGGGGTGCGCAGCCGGGGGTGATGATCACGTCGGGGTCTGCGGCTCCGCCGAAGCGGGCGGCGAAGCGCTCCGCGTCGGCGCGGGTGCAGCGATAGTCGCGGTAGGCGCCGGATCGCTTGAAGATCAGGCGAATTCGATAATCCGTGGACATCATTGGGGCAGCGCTCCCAGCACGGCGACGATGGGGGCCACGATCAGGGCCACGGGTATCCACAGCGGTGCGGTGACGGCCGCGAGCAACATCAACACGAGGGTTCTCCGTTCATTCGGTACGCAGCAACTGGAGCCAGATGATCGGCGCGTCGGGACTTGCACAGTCGGCGAGAACGACCGTGCCCGAAGGGAATCGGGCGATGGCATCGGGTGTGACGAAGGGTTGGTCCGAGCGGCCGCCGGCGGGGCGGTCGGCCACCGGCGGCAGCCCCGACACCCGCGGCGGGAGACCGTCGTAGAGCGCGCATTTCCACCACTGCCCGGGCGGAGCCGACACCGTGACCTCGCCACCGGGTCCGGTGTCGATGATCGGCTGGGCGGCGGCGGTCCCGGTCGCGCCGTACAGCGCGAGCCCCACGACGGACGGCACAAATATCGACAGTGAGCGGATCGATTTGACGGACAAGGCCGTTTACTCCTCCCTGAATTGTTCGGGTGATATCGGAAGACCGATTTCACTGGGGACGCAGGACGTATCCGACGCCGCGCACGGTGTGCAGAATCCGCGGGCTGCCACTCGCCTCGAGTTTGCGCCGCAGATAGCAGATGAAAACGTCGAGCACGCTCGAACCGCTTTTCGGGTCGTAGCCCCACACCTGTTCGAGCAGTCGTTCGCGGGTCACCACCACACCGGCGGCACGGGCCAGTAAGGCGAGCAAGTCGAATTCGGTTCGGGTGAGCGGGATCTCCACACCGGCGCAGCAGACCCGGCGGCCGGGCACATTGATCTCCAGGTCCCCGACGTGCAGCGTGCTGCTCAGCCGCGCACCGTTCTCGACGCGCCGCACCAGCGCCTTCACCCGGGCCGCCAGCTCCGGCATGGTCACCGGGCGCAGCACGTGATCGTCGGCACCGGCCTCGAGCATCACGACCGCGCGCTCGGCGGACTCCGCGGGCCCGACCGTGCAGATCGGCACCCGATTCCCGGTCTGACGCAAGGCGATCACCACCGATTCGCCGTCGAGCACCGGCAGATCCAGGTCGAGCACGGCGGCAGTGGGGTGGTAGGCGGTGACCGCGCGCAGCGCCTCGGCGCCGTCGGCGGCGGTATGCACCACGAACCCGGCCGCGCGCAGGCTGCGCGCCATCGATTCCCGGCGCGTCGGCTCGGCATCGGCCAGCAGTACCCGCTGCCGTCCGGGGGCGGTGGCGACCGGCCGGTTGGGCGGCAACGGGTGGGGGTGGGTGCCGCGTGTCGGGATCGGGCGCGCCGCGGTGCGCAGGGCACCGGGCATCGGCGGCCGCGAGAGCACGGGCGACCGCATGACATCGCTGTCGAAAGGTTTCATGAAGACGACGCTATGAATCCCTTTCGACTGCCGCATCGGTCGAGAAGTAAGTAGTTCATGCGATATCGGTCACCACATCGGTCACCCGATCGGATATCTCCATTGAAATCGCAACACTGTCTTGCCTTTTCAGAGACTCACAATGTCACCGACGTGACCATCACCACTCGGCACCATTCTCGATTGACTGCCGCAGCGCCTCGAGTCAATTATCTTGCGGCGCTGCGAATAATTCGCGTCCAGCCACCGAAATAGTTGGGATCGGCCAGGAAAGAGGATTGCTGTGGACTGTATTCGAGCGGGTCGGCGACAGGTCGCCCGGTGCGCGGGCGTGGGCGCCGCGGTGATCGTCGGGGTCGGCGCGCTGGCCTGCGGCGCGGCCGACGCGGACACCTTCGTGCCGTTGCCGGACGGCACCAAGGCCGGAGCGGACGGCGTGGTGATCACCCGCGACGGCGAACATGCGGTGGTCTCGTCGTCGCTGGCCGCCAACGGCACCGGCCGGGTGGTCTGGGTCTCCGGGCGCGCGAGTGCGGATGTGCCGAACGCGCCGGTGGCGCAGCCGGGCCCGAACAACGGGCCGTTGAACATGCCGGGCTCCAACGACTCCTCCACACACGGGGCGTCGCAGATCAATACCGGCTACCTGGTCGGCTGCCAGGTCGATATCGCCAAAGACGCTATCTCGGCGGGGGTTTCGGGCGGCGTGAGCCTCTCGGGCCCCAGCGCGGGCGGGTCGGTGGGCGTGAATCTCGGTCCGGGACAGGTGAAGTTCGTACAGATCGACTCCAAGGACATCACCGAGCCCGGCACCTGGGCCGTGGAGTACCGCGATGCCGAGATCCATGTCGAGGGCTGCGCCGGATTCGCGCAGGCCCGCGCCTACACCATGGTCGAGGTCGTCGGCGCCCACTACTCCAAGACCGCCCTCTACGGGCAGCCGTTCGCCCTCGGCTGAGCCGAGAACACCTACCGCACCATCGATTTCATCGGGAGAACACCATGAGCAGACTCGACCTCGCGACCCGCGTGGTGGGCGTGGGCCTGGCCGTCGCGCTACTGGCCCTGGACCACGCGGCACAGGCGACCGCCGACACCGTCGTCCCGCTGCCCGGCGGCGACCTCACCCAGACCCTGTCGGACGGCACCGTCGTCCAGGTCCGGCTCGACGGTGAGTCCGCCGACATCAACCCCTCACTCGGCGCGACACCGCTGCACCGCAACGCCTGGGTATCGGGCACCGCGCACCTGGACATCTCGGCCGACAGCACCGCCACCGGCGGCAAGATCTACCCCGGCTACACCGTCGGCTGCCAGGTCGACATCTCCGGCGGCGGTGTCGACGGCAGCCAGAACGGCTCCCTCGACGCCACCGGCAAGCCCGCCGTATCCGGCACCGGTGGCGGCAACCTCACCCTCGGCCCCGGCCAGGCCCAGTCGTTCTATCTCCTCGACATCGAGCAGCCCGACGACTTCGGCAACGAAATCCACTACACCCGCAATAAATTCAGCGGCAACAGCGGTTCGGTGGCCTGGAGCGACGAGACCATCGCCCTCAACGGCTGCGCCGGCGCGGCCACCGCGCGCGCCTTCGTCAGCGTGGAAGTCGAGACCGACCACGTCATCAGCTGGACCACGCTGTGGGGCAAGCCCTTCAGCCTGGGCTGAGCTCATGGCATCAGGCCCCAGGCTTGTAGCAGGTAGGTGACGTTCGCGGCAACACCGGAGACGACGTCCGCGAGATTGACGGCGGCTGAGCCCAGATTGATCAGCGGAATCATGGTCTTCTCCTCGATTTACGTTGCGGGACAATCACAGTGACGCGGCCGCCTCGTCGATGAGGTCGGCCACCGGGACCGGGCGCGACGCCAGTGAGGCGTGGCCCGCGTCGAGTTCGATCGTCTTACGCGGGTTCATCCGCGCGGCCATCATGCGCTCGTTGTCCGGGTCGATCATGCGGTCCAGCGTCGACACCTGATACCAGGTGGGCTTGGCGCGCCAGGCCGGGTCGCTGATCGCATCGCCGAAAGTCGTTGCCAGCGGCGGCTTCTGGGTGACGGCGAGCACGCGGGCCTCGTCGGCGGGCAGGTCCTGGCAGAAGTCGTGGTGGTAGCGGTCCTGCGGAATCCACAGGTAGCCGAATTGATCGGTGGTCAGGTCGGCGATCGCCTGCGGTGGCCGCTGCTGACTCAGGCCGCCGGGGCTCTCCCCCGCGTCCGGGGCGAACGCGGCGATATAGACCAGGCCGACCACATTGGGCAGCGTCCCCATCTCGGTGATCACCGCGCCGCCGTAGGAGTGCCCGACCAACAGCACGGGCCGATCGAGCAGCCGCACCAGCTGACTCGTGCGTTCGGCGTCGGCGCCCAGGGAGGTGAGCGGATTGTCGACCGCGTACAGCGCGTCGTAGCCGCGCTTGTCGAGTTCCCCGATCACCTTCGCCCAGTGGGCCGCACCGCCCCAGAAGCCGTGTACCAGGACAATGGCGGGTTTTTCGGTCACGTCGGTCCTCCTCGCCGTCCGAGCCGGTCGGGTGACCGGCCTCCGACTACGAACGCTAGAAGCGGGCGGCGAGATCGATATAGGTCACCGGATGGGTCATCGGGTCAGCCGCATACCGTGCTCGAAGTCGATGGCGGCGAGATCCTCTCGCGAGCCCAGCCCGAGCTTCGGGAAGACCTGCGACAGGTGGTGGCCGACGGTGCGGGGACTGATGAACAGCTGGGCCCCGATCTCACGATTGGTCAGGCCGTCGGCGGCCAGTCGGGCGATGCGCAGTTCCTGCGGGGTCAGCAGGTCGTCGCCCGAGGGCCCGACCGGCTCCCGGCGGCGATCACCGGTCAGCGCGAGTTCATCGTCGGCCCGCCGCGCCCAGGGCGTGGCACCGAGCCGCTGGAAGGTCTGGTGGGCCGCCGACAGCTGCACGCGGGAATCGGCGCGGCGGCGGGCCCGGCGCAGCCATTCCCCGTACAGCAGTTGCACCCGGGCATGGGGGAAGGGCCGGTCGGCGGACTCGGGCACGGCCAGAGCCTCTTGGAACAGGGCCTCGGCCGCGTTCCCCTCGGTCAGCAGGGCCCGCGATACGGCCGTGGCGGCGACCGCCCAGGCCGCGCCGGTCTCGGCGGCCCACCCTGCCAGCATGTCCAAATGCGCACGGGCATCGTCGAATCGGCCCGTACGCACTGCCGACTCCACGGCGTCGGGTGCTGCCAGCGCCGCCGTGGTGGGGTGGTACGCCCGCCGCTCCGGGTCACGGGTTTCCGCCAGAAAGCCCAGGGCCACATCGGGTTTCCCGGCGCTGAGCGCATTGAAGCCGAGATGCCAATGCGCGTAACCGAATTGGAGTCGCGAATTGCGCGCGGCCCCGATCTCGAGGGCCCGTTCGGTCAGCGCCGCGGAAGTCTCCTCGTCACCGCGCACCGCGGCCAGCCAGGCCAGGGAGTTGAGGCTCAGCCCCGAGGACGCCGGTATCCCGCCCAGGTCCTCCGACATTCGCAGCGCCTCGGTGGCGTCGGCGGTCGCGTCGTCCCAACGGCCCAGTGCCAGCGCGAGAATCGCCGAGTGCGCCAGCATCGACGAGAGCCAGCCCGCGTCACCGCGGGCGCGCAAAGCCGTGACCGCGCGCCGGTATTCCGCCGCGACCGGCGTGATCCGGCCCATCGCCACCGCGATGTTCGCCGACGGCATCCGCCACGGTGCGGCCTCGGCCGGAAACTCGAGCAGCTCGGAGTCGAGCCCCGGCGCACCACTCTCCCACGCCGCTCGTGTTGCGATATAAAGCAATTCGGCGCTGGTGGCCGGATCGGTCAGCTCGGCGGCCCGCAGTAGCGCGGGGCGGGCGTGCTCGGCGTCACCGAAGACGAAGTCCATGCGCGCGGCCAGGCCGCCGCTGGCCCGTACCACCACGGCACTGCCGGTGCGAGCCGACGCCTCGGCCAGGTACTCGCGGGTGATGGCCACGTCACCGCCCTCCCAACCGGCCCGGGCGGCCAGGGCCAGCCGGCGACCGGCCGCCTCGTCGTCGGGCGACAGACCCGCCGCCTGCCACAGCGTGCGGGCGGCTGGCAGCGGGGCACCGCGATCCCAGGCCTGCACGGCGCGTTCCTCGAGCAACGCCGCGACCGTCTCGCTCGGTCCCGTGGTGGCTCGGGCGACATGCCACGCCCAGCGGTCGGCGTCGGCGCCGCGGAGCACGTCGGCCAGCGCCCGGTGCACGGCGACGCGGTCCGACTCCGCCGCCTGCTCATAGGTGACGGCGCGAATCAGGGGATGCCGCATGGTGATCCGGCCCGGAGTGGCGTCGATCAGCTCGGCGTCGAGCACCTCGTCCCAGGCGGCGTCCGGCAGTGCGAGATCGGCGGCCGCGCGCCGGATGACCTGTGCCTCACCGCTTTCCTCGGCCGCCACGGTCAGCAGCAGCAGGCGTGCGGGCGGGGCCAGGGCGGCGACGCGCGCGCCGATGGCCCGGTGCAGCCGCGGACCGACCTGGATCAGGCCGGGACCAACCGGCCCCAGCTCGGCGTCGTCGGCGGCCGCCAATTCCCGCAGGGCCAGCGGATTTCCGAGCGTCAGCCGCAGCACCGCGGCCACCCGGTCCGCGGTGATTCCCGGATTGACATGGCGCAGAAACTCATCCGCGCTGGCGTCGTCCAGACCGTGCACGTGCCGGGCGGGCAAGCCGTCGGCGGGACCGCCCGCAGGGTCGGTGTGCGCGGTGAACAGCATCAGCAGCGGTTCGTCGGCGCAGCGCCGCGCCACGAAGTACAGGCATTGCGCCGACGTCGAATCCAGCCATTGGGTGTCGTCGGCGATCACCAGCACCGGCGCTTCGACGGCGAGGTCCGAGAACAGCGTCAGCAGGGCGACTCCGACGAGGAAGCGGTCGGCCACCGATGGCGAGTCCAGCCCGAGCGCGCCGCGCAGCGCCCGAGCCTGCGGCGGGGGCAGCGCGCCGATGCGGTCGACGACCGGGTCCAGCAGTTCGCGCAGACCGGCGAAGGCGAGCACCGCTTCGCCCGGGGTGCCGCGACAGGTGAGCACCCGGAACCCGGCGGCCCGCACCCGCGTCTGTTCCAGCAGCGCGGACTTGCCGATACCGGCATCACCGAAGAGCACCAGCGCCGATCCGACACCGTCGCGGGCGGCCTGGCGCAGCCGGTCGAGCTCGGCCAGATCCGATTCCCGGCCGTAGAGCGGCGCGTCGGGGTTCGCGGGTTCCGGCGTGGTGACGACCGGAGCAGCAGCCATATCGCTCATCCTCGCATTTCCGGAGTGCACCGCGGCGTCCGCCGCACCGACCCCAATGCCGACCACGGAACTTCGGCAGGGCGGCGGACGCCGACGGGCGCGCCGTTCCCGAGCGCGCGGCACCCTACCGGCCGGGGCGAGCCCGCGCGTGTCGGGGACGGCACGTGTGTGGTCGGTCAGCCGGTCGCGGCGTACGACAGCGGCTTGCCGTGCCGGGCGTGGATCTCTGTGTCGGCCAGGTCGAATCGCTCACCGAACAGGACGTGGACGGCGTCCGCGCCGTCGCCGAGCGCGCTGATACCGCCGGCCACGTCCAATCTGCCGAGCGTGCCGCCGATTTCGACGGCGGCGACCCCTCGGCCCTCACTGATCAGTTGCCCGCCGATGTCGACGGTGTCGATGCCGCCGCCCGGTTTGATACTCAACGCCACCGCCTCCAGCTCGGTCTGCACACCCCGCACCAGGCTCAGCGCCCGGCCGCCATGGGTGTGCAGGTCGCCGATGATCGACAGTCGGCCCATCTTCTTGGTCACCTCGAAGCCGACAGCACCGTCACCATGAGTGGTGATGGCCTCGAAACAGGCCCGGCCGATGGTGCCCTCGTAGAGGTTGAAGCCGCGCGCCCCGGTGCCGTGGGTGACGATCGGAGCCCGCATCTGGAGATCGTCGATATCCCCGAAGTTGACGAAGCCGATCCCGCTGGGCCCGAACGAGGTCACCGGGGCCTGCACGATCCAGCGCAGCACCGAACCCCAGTTGTCGAGCACCATGTCGTTGGGCCCGTAGGTGGTGACCGAGCCCTCGTTGACCACCGTCCCCACTTGCGCGCCGCCGAGCACGAAGACCCCGCCGCTGATCAGATCGGCGGTGCCGGAAGCGATTCCGCCGTCGGTGTAGATATCCCCGGTGGACAGTGCCGACACCAGCATCCGCCCGCCCTGCCCGTCGCTGCGCAGCGCGCCGACCATGACACCGCTGCCGCGCACCGGTTCGTCCGCGGTGCCGACCGCCAGTCCACGCAGCCGGGCGGTGAGTACCGCCGAGGGGTCTTCCTGACGGTTCCAGATGGTCACCGCGCCCTGCTTGGCCCGTACCCCGTATCCGCTGGACATGGTCGTCCGCTTCCGGGTGTCGGCGGCGGCGACGGTGAGACCGTCGATCTCGATGTGCCCGCCCCGGACCGCGCCCCTGGCCTCCAGCAGCACCTGGCCCCGGGTGCTCACCCCGTGCAGTGCCAGCACCCCGAAGTCGCCGACGGTGCGGTCGTTGCCGATCGCGATCTCGGTGACGGCGGTGTGCACGGTGACGTCGCGCAGTTCATTGTCGCGAGTGAGAATGACTCCGCCGGAATCGAATTCGAGTACGCCACCGGTGAGTATCACCCCGGATGGCAAGGTCAGACCGGTGAGCCCGCGCAGCGTGCCCACGATACGGATGGATCGCACTCCCCCGTCGAGAGCCCGGGTCAGGCCGGCGACCGAGTCGACGGCAGTACAGTCCTGCGGCATGGCAATTCCTTCCTGTGTGGTCGCGGCCGGGCTCAACTGAGCACGACCGTCCGGTCGGTGATGCGGCCGGATTCCAGATATCGGTGTGCCGCGCCGATCTCGTCGAGACGGAACACCCGCTCGGCGGGGACGGCGAGGTCGCCCGCCGCCACGGCGTCGAGGAATTCCTGCAGCACGATCGGCGGCAGATCGCTGGATCGGCCCCGATAACCGGTGAGGCGCACTCCGGGCGGCAGGAAGTCGGCGGGGTCGAAGCCGGGCACCCGGGCCGGCTCCGACAGCCCGCCGACGCAGCAGACGACGCCGTGGATTCGGGTGGCGCACAGGGTATCCCGCAGGGTGCCGGTGCCGTTGAGCAGCAGCGCCGAATGCACGCCACCGGGGATCAACTCCCGCACGGTATCGGCCACCGCGCCGCCGTCGAGGAGGACGTGATGCGCTCCCGCCCGGCGTAGCGCGAGGGTGTCGCCGGGTGTGCGCGTGGTGGCCAGCACGGTCAGGCCCTGACGGCGGGCCAGCGCCACCGCCGCCAGGCCGACCGCGCCCGAACCACCCCGGATGAGCACCGACTGCCCGGCCCGCGCGTCCAGGCCGAATGCCAGCGATCCGTAGGCGGTCCGCACCACCCGGGGAATCGACCCCAGTACCGCCCACGGCAACTCACTGAAGAACGAAATCGCCTGTGTCACCGGCACACACAGATATTCGGCGCAGCCACCGCCCTGGGCGTCATCCAGGAGAGCGGCCACCTGCGCGCCGACTCGCAGCTCCCGCCCGGGGCAGGCGACCACCACACCGACCGCTTCGACACCTGGGACCCGCGGCCCGGCGGTGGTGGCGCGGCGGCGGTCACCGTTCAGATCGGCGCGTTCGAGCCCGACGGCCCGCACCCGGATCAGCACCTGCCCGGATACGGGTGCGGGAACTGGCAGTTCGCCGACCCGGGGCCGCCGATCGGCGGCCGGGCCGGACAGCGCCGCCCGCATGGTTACGGGCAACTGCCGGGCGACCGGCTGGGTCAGCAGGCTGAGATCCGTCACTCGAACACCTTTCCTCGGGTGCATCGCCACCATCTGCGGCGACGGCTCGGTCAACTCCGAAGTTAGGCAGGACCCTCGGATACGACATCGGTCATCGGATAGGTCGAAGGTTTTCCGCTAGCGACGGGCAAATATTCGCAATCCGGTTATCCTGGGTCACGTATCACCCCACTGACCAGGCGCGATCCCCTCGACACTCGTTCGGGAGAACGCGGCGACGACGGGAGCCCACCTTTGCCCGGCACCGACGACATGCTCCTCGGGCGCGCGGCCGAGACCGCCGTGCTGGACCGGGCGCTGGCGGCGGCGCGCGCGGGCCACGGCTCGTCGCTGGTGCTGTGGGGTGATCCGGGAATCGGCAAGACCGCGCTGCTCGGCTACGCCGCCGACCAGGCCTCCGGGTTCCAGGTGCTGCGCTGCCGCGGCACCCGGGCCGAATCGATCCTCGCGTTCGCGGCGCTGCACGAATTGCTCTGGCCGCTCGTCGATCGTCTCGATCTGCTGCCCGCGGCGCAGGCCGACGCGCTGCGCGGCGCGCTGGGGCTGTCCGACCGCGGCAACGACCCCTTCCTGGTCGGCGTCGCGGTGCTGACGCTGCTGTCGGAGGTGGCCGAGGAGCGTCCGGTGCTGGTGATCGTCGATGACACCCAGTGGCTGGACGCGGCCTCGGTGAGCTGTCTGTCGTTCGTCACCCGGCGGGTGGAGGGGGAATCCATCCTGGTGTTGTTCACCGCGCACGAGCAGCCCGTGGGCACCAGCTGCGACGGGCTGCCGGTGCTGGATGTGCGGGGCCTCGGACCGCGGGACGCGCGCCGCCTCATCACCGAGCGGAATCCGGGAATGCCTGCGGCACAGGTGGATCGGGTGCTCTCGGTCGCCGACGGCAATCCGCTCGCGCTGCGCGAGCTGCCGGAGTCGATGGGTGCGCAGCCGACGACCGCGAATCATATGGTGAGCGAGGAGGATCCGAGCGAGCCGGTGGCGGTGGGTCCGCGGCTGCGGCGGGCGTTCGAGGCCCGGGTCGCGGCGCTGCCCGCGCCGGTGCGCACGGCGCTGCTGGTGGTGGCCGCGGGCGACGGCGCCGAGATCGGCTCCGTGCAGGCCGCCGGGCTGGAGCTGGGACTCGACGACGATGCCTGGCAGCAGGCCCGGCTGACCGGGCTGCTGCAATATACCGACGGCCGAATCCTGCTGCGGCACCCACTGATTCGCGCGGTGGTGTACGACCGTGCGGGTGCCGCCGAGCGGCGCGCCGTGCACCGCGCGCTGGCCTCGCCGGCCGCCAGCCTGGACCCCGATCGGCGGGCCTGGCACGCCGCCTTCGCCACCGACACCCCCGACGAACAGGTCGCCGCCGAATTACAGGCCACCGCATTGCGCGCCTGGATCCGCGGGGCCCGCCAGTCCGCGGTGCGCGCGCTGCTGCGCGCCGCCGAGCTCTCCCCCGAGCCGGTCGCGGCGGGCGAGCGGCTCGCGCTCGCGGCACGCAACGAATGGGAGGGCGGCGACGCGGATTCGGCGCTCGCGCTGCTGCGCCGGGCGGAGGCGGATGCCGGGCACGAGACGGCCGTGCGATTCAGCGGCGGCCTGGAGGGCATGATCGAGCTGGTCTACGGCGACCCGAACCGCGCACTGGAACTGATCGAACGCGACGCGCCCGTCGCGGGACCGTATCTGGAGCCGGAACTGCGCCACCTGGCCCGTCGGGCCGCCTGGTCGGCGGGACTGGAGGATCCGGGCGCCGATCAGGACGCCGAGGTGTTCGAGGCCTTGAGCGCGGGCGAGCATCTGGCCGGATTGTGGCGGCTGCCGCCGGCGATTCACGCGGCGGCGATCGGCCGGGCCCAACAGGCGTGGGAGCTGTTCCGGCTCGTCGCCCAGGATGTGCGCATTACCGGAAGCACGACCGGAATGGTGGTGACGCACAACTCGCTGGCAATGCTGGAGCTGGCGCTGGGTCACTGGGACGACGCCGTCGAGAACGCCGCGGACGCCCTCTATCTGGCCGAGCAGCAGGGCCATCCGAATCCGCTCGCGCGGGCGCTGACCACGGTCGGCTGGCTCGCGGCGGCGCGCGGTGAACACGCCGACGCGGTCGAGGCCTCCGAGCGCGCGCTGGCCTCGAGCCGGCCGCGCCGGATGGTGTCCACCACCGCGGCCGGGTACTGGAATCTGGGCCTGGACGCGCTCGGGGCCGGAAACGCGGAGTCGGCGTGGGGTTTTCTCGCCCCTATCCTGGAGCCCGGTCACGAGGCCCATCACCCGACCTTGGCCGCGTTGGCCGCGCCCGACGCCATCGAGGCCGCGGTGCGACTGGGCAAGGTCGAGGAGGCGGCGGCCGCGACCACGGTGCTCGCCGCCTGGGCCGACCGCACCGGCGCGACCTGGGCGGTCGCGGCGACGACGCTGGCCGAGGCGCTGGCCACCGACGGCGAGCGCGCCGAACTCCTGTTCCGCGATGCGCTCGCGGTGCCGGAAGCCGCCACGCGTCCGTTCCAGCAGGCACGCACCCAGCTGCTCTACGGTGAATGGCTGCGACGCAACCGCCGCCGCACCGACGCCCGCGCCCAATTGGGTTCCGCGCTCCGGGTTTTCGAGCAGCTGCGCGCCGCGCCCTGGGCCGCGCGAGCCCGTCAGGAATCGGCGCTGGCCGGTGAGCCGGCGACGAACATCTCGACGGGATCCGCGCACTCGCTGCTGACCCCGCAGGAACTGCGCGTCACCCGCCTGGCCGCCAAGGGCCTCACCAACCGCGATATCGCCGCCCAACTGTTCATCAGCCCGCGCACAGTGGGACACCATCTTTCCCATGTCTTTCCAAAGCTGGGCATTTCCAGCCGCGACGAGCTGGCGGCCCTGGACCTCGAACAGGGCCTGGGCGCGCCGCAGTGACCACCTCGGTATCGGGACGAAAGCTGCACGCGCCCAGCGAGATCTATGCACGTCGTCATTCAGGTATGCGGCGGGACGGCATCCGCTCGCCGGGGCACGATGACGGTGTGGAGGCGGCCGGCCCCCGCCCCGACGAGGACGGGCGGGAGCCAACCTCGCAGGGCGGGCGATGGTTTCGCCGATCGCCGAGGTCAGGTGTGGATGGTTACCGCGGTGGGAGTACGGGTTTCGGCGCGCAGATGAGGTGAGCGGACCAGTTCCTCACGGCAGTGCACGCCGAGTTTCGCGAACACCCGCGACAGGTGGTGCCCGACGGTGCGGTGGCTGATGGACAGCCGGGCGGCGATCTCGCGATTGGTGTCGCCGGTCGCCGCGAGCCGTGCCACCCGCGCCTCCTGCGGGGTCAGCAGTTCGTCCTGCTCGTCGCCGACGCGCAGGCAGGAGCGGGCGTCGACGAGATCGGATTCCTGCCGGGCCCGTTGCGCCCAGGGGCGCGCGCCGAGGCGCTCGAAGGTCGTCGCGGCGGCCTCGAGTTGCTCGCGGGCGACACTGCGGCGGCGGGTGCGCCGCAGCCACTCCCCGTACAGCAGTTGGATTCTGGCGTGCCGGAAGGGCAATCCGCACTCCTCGGAGGCGACCAGCGCCGCCCGGAAGTGACGTTCGGCGCTCGCGTCACCGTCGAGCAGGGCGCGCCCGCACGCGAGGGCCGCGACGGCCCACGCAGCCTCGGTGTCGGCGGCCCAATCCCGCAGTGCCGTCAGGAATTCCCGGGCGGGGGCCGGGCGGCCGAGACGAACGGCCACCTCGATCGCGTCCAGGGCGGCGAGGGCGGCGAGGGTCGGATGGCAGGCTTCATGCTCGGGGTCGATGAGCGGTGAGAGGCGAGCCAGCGCCAGTTCGGGCTCACCCGCGCCGAGTGCGGCGGTGCCCAGCGCCAGCCAGGCCGCGGCGGTCAAAACCGGCAACCGCAGCGGACGCGAAAGCGCCAGCGACCGTTCACACAACCGCTCGGTCATCTCCCGATCCCCGGTGAGAGCGGCATGCATGGCGAGCGTATTCAGGCTCTGCACAGCGGAATTGGTGAATCCGTTCAACTCGGCGAGGTCGAGCGCGGCACCGGCGTCGGCCACCGCGTCGGCCCAGTGCCCCATCGACAGCCGTACCCGCGCCGATTGCGCGAGCATCAGCGCCTGCCAGGAGGATTCGTCACGCTCACGAGCCGCCCGCCCGGCCGCACGGTAGCAGTCGAGGGCCGCACCGGCGCGGCCCGAGGCGACGGCCAGCACGCCCGGCGGCAACCGCCACGGCTCCGCCGCACCGTTCTCGATGGCCGCTTCGTTCTCGAAGGCCGCGCCGAGATCCCACTTGCGACCGGAGATCCACGCCGCCCGATCCGCGGTGAAGCACAGTTCGTCCTTCGCATCGGCGTCGACCAGCGCCAGATCGCGGTCCACATCCCGGTGCGCGCCCTCGAGGTCGCCACTGCCCAGCGCGAGCAGTCCGGCCAGGCCGTCGCTCTCGCGTGCGGCCAGTTCACGGCCACCGCCGCGTTCGGCCCGCGCGAACAGTTCCCGGGCCGCGGCGATATCGCCGCCCGCGAAGGCCGCCCGCGCGGAACGGGCGAGCCGGGTGGCGGCGGCCGTCGAGTCCGGAGACAGCAGCGCCGCCCGATACAGCAGATCGGCCGCGGCCAGACGCTGGTCGTCGCGACCGAGATCGGCTGCGGCGCTGGACAGTTCGGCGGCCAAGACTTCGTCGGGCCCGGCCGCCGCGGCCGCCAGCTGGCGATGCCATTGCGCCAGTTCACCGGGCGCTGTCGAATCTGCCAGGGCCCGATGCGCCGCCCGGCGCTGCGCGGGTGGCGTGCCGTGGTAGATCACCGAGCGGATCAGTTCGTGGCACAGATGTATTCGACCGTCGGCGACCACTACCGTCGCGGATTCCAGCGCCTCGAGCCAGCCCACCTCGGCCACTCCGGAAGCGGTCGCGGCGGCGTGCACTGCGGATACCTCGCCGTTCCCGGCGGCGGCGACGAGCAGCGTGACCGTTCGCGCCTGCTCCGAAAGTCCTTCCAGGACATCGGCGTACGCGGCCCGAACCTGCGGGCCGACCGGGTACGGGTCGGCCCACCACCCGGTACCGGCGAAGGGGCCGGTCGCGGCCAACGCGTCCGCGGCGAGAGTTTCGGTGAGGGCCAGCGGATTTCCCTCGGCCAGGCGCAGCAGCCGCTGCCGTTCGGTGAGGGTGCGGCCGGGATGATGCGCCGCGACGAGCTCGCGGGCCTCGTGCTCGCCGAGTTCACCGAGCCGGCGCTGCGGCAGTGCGTCGAATCCGCATTCGACGGGGTCGGCGCGGGTGCCGAACAACAGCACCAGTCCGGTCTCGCCGGCCCGTCTCGCCACCGCGGCCAGGCAGGCGGCCGAGCCGGGATCGAGGCGGTCGGCGTCATCGACCAGCAGCAAGAGCGGTTGTTCGGCCGCCACCCGGGTGAGCAGGACCAGCACGGCCGTGGATACGGCCAGCCGGTCACCGTTGGGCGGGCCCAGGCGCAGCAGTCCGCGCAGGGCGTCGGCGGCCGTGGCGGGCAAACCCGGTAGGCGATCGGCCAGTGGCCAGAGCAGTTCGTGCAGCGCCGAGTACGGCAGCGCCGCTTCGGCCGGCACACCGTGGCAGGTCAGGACCCGGAAATCGGGTGCGCGCCGGGCTGCTTCGCGCAGCAGCGTGGTCTTGCCGATGCCGGGTGGGCCGTGCAGCACCAGAGCCGCGCCCCGGCCCACCCGGGCGCCGTCGAGCAGCCCGCCCAGCATGCCCAGTTCGGGATCGCGGCCATGACACTCGGCGGAATCGACACCGCGCTCGTAATTGTCCGGCAATCTCACTGCCAGACCTCCATATCTATCGCTACATAGTTCTCTACCACTGTCGATGTCTTCATTCCGAACCGCATCGGCTATCACATAGGTCATATGTCGACTTATGGGCAATCGGTCGGCATACCCGCTGGTGTGTGACATGACCAGTCCGTCGCGGCCGCGCCGCACCGAGCGATCAGCCGGCGATTCGATGGGGTCGCGGCACGCACGGGGGGGCGGCGCGGGATCGGGATCAGCCGCAGCGCCTGACCGCCGGTCGAGCTGATCACCACATCCTCGAGGTCGAGCACCCGCACCCCGTGCACCCGCACCGCGTCCGCGTCCACGCCGTGCGCGGCCACCCCGCGGGCGACCCGGGTCGCACCCAGCACGCCCCCGACCTCCAGCGCGGGACTGCCCGCACCGTGGCTCTCGATGCTCCCCACGACGTCGAGGGTGGAGACCCGGCCGGCCCGCCGGATGCTCAGTCCGGCGGCGGCCACCCCGGCTTCGCACGCGAGATCACCGTAGGTGCGGACATCCTCGGCAATACGTAAGCGGCACACGGTGTTCGCCACCGATACTCCGATCGCACCCGCGCCGTAGGTGGTCACGCTGCGGAAGGCGGCCGTGCCGACGCCGCCCCCGCGCAGATCGACGCCGTGCCCGTCGCGGCCGTAGGTGACCAGCGGCCCGAGGACCGCGAGCATGCCGATGCGGCCCAGGCTGCGCACCCCGATGCCGCCCACCCCGGAGGCGGTGATCGATTGCAGGGCAAGGCATCTGGTGATCGATCCGCGGTTGTACAGCGCGATCTGCCGGGGGCCGTAGCAGGCCAGCGGCCCGCCGACGACGAGATCGCCGACGTACCCGCCGGGTTGTACGAGCACGGCCGCCTGGACCAGCCAGCCGCGCGTCGCGGAGGTGTCGCCGCCGATGTGTACTTCGTCGATCGAGAGTTCGTGGACCCACAGTTTGCCGCCGTCGCCGTCGTGGCGGCCGCCGACGACGATCCCGCAGCCCTGCACCGGTGTCCGGCTCGAGCCGACGCGCAGGCCGCGCAGTCGCGCGCTCAACGCCGTACCGGGATCGAGTTGCCGGTTGACGACGGTGATCGCGCCCTGCCGGGCACCGCCGGCGCTGCCCGCCGGATGTCCCGCGCGGCCACCGAGATTCGCGGCTTCGACGTGTAATCCGTCGATCTCGATGTCTCCGGTGCGCACCATGCCGTCGGCGCGCAGCAGCACCCGGCCGCGGGTGCGCACCGCGCGGAGGGTGAGGGTGCCCAGATCGGATTCGGCACAGTCGTTGCTGATCGCGATGCCGGTCTCGGGGGCCGTGACGAGAAGGTCGGTGACGGTGTTGTCGCGGGTCAGGCGCAGCCCGCCGCCCTCGAGCGCGCCGCCGCGCAAGTGCACACCGGGCGGCAGCGTCACCGCGCCGATGGTCCGCACGGTTCCGGCGATTCGAATATCGGTCTCCCCCGCCGCGAGGGCGGACATCAGTTCAGCGCAGGTGGTCACAATCGTCGGTTCGTTCACTGCCGAATCCCTTCGGAGAGAGCTCCGGCGGCCGGATGAAATCCGAACCGCCGGAGCCACCCACGGGCGAATGGGTTGATGGGTTGTCAATTCAGTTGTGGTCGATCTCCGCGTATCGAGTGATTACGCGCTACCCGGGAAATGCAGGAAGATCCCCGGCGTGGCCGAGCCGCTGGAGCCGCTCGAGCCTCCGCTGCCGAAGAGGCTGAAAGGATTGAGAAAAGAGGGGAATCCGCTCACTGAATTACTTCCTTTCCGAGAAGTAACGCCTTGCGGCGGGTGATCCGAATGGATCGACCGGAAGCGACGTTATGGAACGGTCGCGGCATCGCGTATCCGTCGCCGCATCGGTCGTCCGCAACCGGAAATGGCAACGGATTCAACGACCTATATGCCGCGGCGTCTATTTCCCTACGGTTCCCTCAGCCACGGAACGAAAGGGAAACGCCATGCCCGGAAAATCGCTCATTGCCCTGACGTGTTCGGTGACGGCCGCGCTCGCGGCCTGCGCGTGCTGGCCAGGTGCCGCCGTCGCCGACACCCCCGACCCCGTGATCGCGGGGTCGCAACTGCTGTCCACCGCGACCTCCGACGACGGGTCCACCGTCACCGGCGTCACCGTCACCGGCCCGCGAAACCTGCGCCTGGAGGTGTTCTCGGCCGCCATGCAGAAGAACATCGAGGTCGACGTGCAGCGCCCCGCCGACACCTCGGCCCCGCACCCGGCCCTGTATCTGCTCAACGGGGGCGGCGGTGGCGAGGATCAGCTGTCGTGGACCCAGCAGACCGACGTCCTGAAGTTCATGTCCGACAAGGACGTCAATGTGATCCTGCCGATCGGCGGCAAGTTCAGCTACTACACCGATTGGCGCGCACCGGATCCCGTGCTCGGCGTCAACAAGTGGAAGACGTTCTTCACCGAGGAGCTCCCCCCGCTCATCGACGCGGGGCTGGGCACCGACGGCGCGAATGCCATTGCGGGCCTGTCGACCTCGGGCACCTCGGTGCTGCAGCTGGCCATCGCCAAGCCCGGACTGTTCCGCTCGGTGGCCGCCTACAGCGGGTGCGCGCAGATCAGCGACCCGGTCGGGTACACCTTCGTGAACCTGGCGGTGGAGGCGTGGGGCGGCGGCAACACCGTGAACATGTATGGCCCGCAGGGCGATCCGATGTGGGCCGACAACGACCCGTACGTGCACGCCGACCAACTGCGGGGCATGAACCTGTTCCTCTCCAGCGGTACCGGTGTACCCGGGCAGTATGACTATCCCGGCGCGCCCGACGCGGGCAGTATCGCCAACCAGATCGTGCTGGGCGGCGGTATCGAGGCGGCGGTCAATTGGTGTACCCACAATCTCGCCGACCGGCTCACCCAGTTGGGCATCCCGGCCACCTTCGACTTCCAGCCCACCGGCACGCATTCCTGGGGCTATTGGCAGGACGCCCTGAAGAATTCGTGGCCGGTGCTGGCCGCGGGCCTGGGTCTGCCGGCGTGAGCGGGATCAGTCCTCGGCGGCGAGCGGCTCGGGCGATGCGGGCGCTTCGGACGGCGCGGACAACCCGCGCGTCTGCCCGAGCCGGACCCCGCGCAGATCGGCATCGGTCAGTACCGCACCGATCAGGTTCGCGCCGAACAGATTGGCGTGCACCAGGGTCGCGCCCGTGAGGTCGCAGTGAGACAGATTCGAGCCGATCAGGTCGGCCGCGCCGAGCAGTGCCCCGGTCAGGTTCGCACCGCGCAGATCGGCGCGGATCAGCCGGGCCGACTGCAGATCCGCACCGGTGAGGTCGGCGTCGCGCAGATCGGCGTCGACCAGTTCGGCATGGGCCAGGCGGACGCCGCGCAGCCGAATGCCGGTCAGCACCGGGCCGCGCAGGCGAATCCCGGTGAGGTCCATCGGATCCTCCCGTTTGGGCATGACCCGGGGCCGGGACCGTAGCGCGGTGAGCACGGCGGCCACATCGGCGGGCAGACAATCGAATTCGTCGGGTGCGATGCCCTCGGAGGTACGGATTCGCAGGAAGTCGGCATAGGTCTGCAGGACACGATTCCGCTCTCGAATCGAGCCGTGCATGACCCGGTCCAGTTCGCGTATCGCCCCGGCGCGCACGAGCACATTGCCATTGCCGAGATGGTCGATCGCCGCGCTGAATCGTTCGGCCAGTTGTTTGTCGCGGTCGACCCAGAATTTGAACACCGCAGCGACGGTAACCATCCCGTGCGGATTCGGCATCGGCCGTAACACCGGCGACGGATTCGCCGACCTATTCGCCTCCGAGCCTCGGCTTCTAGCGTCATCGGAGGTGGGTGAGGGACTCGGGGCCGGGGCGACCCCGGAAATCGGCAACGATCTGAAGGAGAAGCCTATGCGTATGTCCAAGAAGACAATTGTCACCAGCCTGACGGCGGCCCTGGCGACGATACCCGCGACATTTCTGGCCGTACCCGCGGAGGCGGCCCCGGTCGCCGACGACCCCGCCCCGATCGTGGTGGATCAGCCGTCGACCTCCACGCCGGCTCCGCCGCCCGCGCCCGTACCGCAGGCCGCCGACATCGGCGGTCTGCTGCAGACCTACGGCACCGGCTCGGCGGGCGGCGGTGCGGGCGCGGCCAGCGGCGCGCTGGTCGGCGGTGCGATCGGCTGCGCGATCGGCCTGCCGTTCATCCTGGTCGGCTGCATCGTCGGTGCACCGATCGGCGCGGCCATCGGCGCGACGCTGGGCGGGCTGATCGGCGGCACCGGCGGCACCATCATCGGGGCCACCGCCAGTGGATAGAGCTGCCCGAAACGGCAGCCGCCGGCGGCGTCGACCCCACGCACGCTGCCGAACCCGCGATTCGGGCCGGGGCCTCCCGTGCGCACGGGACGGGCGGGGTGGCCCCCCCCCCCCCCCCGGCCGGTGCTCACGGCGGCGTCAGCGGATCGGTTCGGCCTGAGGGAACGTCCAGGTGCCGTCGATGACGTTCTGGTGCGGACGGTAGAGGCGCACCATGTAATTCCAGCCCGGCATGATCGGCAGGCAGTTCGGGATCGTCCCGTCACAGCCGCCGAAGCGAATGTCCACCGACCCATCGGGGTTGGTCTTGGCGGTCTGGTTGTTGACCGAGTAGGCGTTGAACGGATTGGCCTGGAAGTAGCCCTGCGCGTTGTAGAGGCTGATGGACCAGAACCCGTCCACCGGAACGTCTTTCACCTGCAGGCGGTAGTCGACGGTGCCGTCGTTCTGCGGCGGGGTGACGTTGAGGTAGATGGCGTCCTTCTCGGGATTGCCACCCCACGCCGAGGCCGCACCGATCAGATGCCGCACCTCGTCGACCTCCCCCTTGGCACCGAACGCGCCGTTGGTGTCGGGCAGGGTGGCGGCCAGGGTCAGCAGCGCGTTGCGGACGGTGTCCTGACTGGCGGTGTCCCACTGCGGAATCTCGAAGGTGCCCTTGGCCGATTGCTCCACCGTCACCGCGTCCTGCAGTTTGTGCACGGTGTCCAGATCCGCCGGGTTGTTCGGATCGACGAGGATGCGCAGCGCCAGCGCGACATAGCGAGTGCCGATCTTGGCGCGGTCGAAGGTGTGCGCGCCGGAGGTGTACACGACCTCGGGGGTGTATTCGTCCTCGCTGATCACCTGCATCGACATGAACCGCTTCCCGGCGTCGGGCAGTGTGACGGTCACCGGTCCGGCGTCGAGATCGACAATCGCACCGGAATACAGCGTGTCCCGGTTCGTCCGGATCACCGTCTGCCCGTCGATGGGCAGGAAGCCCCGATTGTGTTCGAACGCACCGAATCCGCCCTTCTGGACCACGGCGGCGAACTCGCGATCGGTCTCGGCCCGCACGAAGTTGTCCGCGGTGACGGTGATCGGCTGATGCAGCGGGTAGGCGGTCTCGGTGGTGGTGGGCCCGGCGTCTTCGTGGCGGTCGAACTGCTGTCGCCGGAGCTGCCGCATGCAGTGACCAGCAATGACACGGAGGCCACCCCGGCCGCCAATGCGAAACTCCGTCGAACGGTGCGCCGCAGCGCCTCTCCGGGACCGATCGGTAGCATCGTCATCCTCTTCCCTAGGCAGTTTCAGCGACTTTTCAGCGAACCTACCGAACTGGGGACATCTTGCGACACAAGGCTTAATCGTTTCGCCAGCGAATCTTTAGAGACCACACAGCATCACGAACGACGGCCAGAGGAGACCAACGGATGATCGCGCGACACCATCGCCTACGACGGCGCTCTGTACGGATGATCCGGCTGGCGGTCGTTTCGACGCTGTGTGCTGTGGTGAGTGTGATGACAGCGGCGGCGGTGTCGGCTGACCCTCCCGATGTGGTGTCGCTCGATTCGGGCCCGGTCCGCGGCGAAATCCTGCCGGGCTATCGAGAATTCGCGGGCATCCCGTATGCCGCGCCGCCGGTGGGCGATCTGCGTTGGCAGGCGCCGCAACCACCCGCACCGTGGCAGCAGGTACGCGACGCGACCGCGCCGGGGCCGCAGTGCCCGCAGGGCAGCGGCGGTGCCCCGAATCCACATGGACCGGCGCAGAGCGAGGACTGCCTCTACCTGAACGTCTGGACGCCCTCGACCGCGGCGACGAATCTCCCGGTGATGGTGTGGATTCACGGCGGGTCGTTCACTTCGGGTGCCGGATCCGACTACGGCGCACAGCAATTCATGACGCAATCGGGGACGCCGATCATCGTGGTGACCATCAACTACCGGCTCGGCGCCCTGGGCACCCTCGCCGTGCCCCCCTTCGAGACCGCGGACGGCGATGTCGGCAATTACGGTCTGCAGGATCAGCAGGCGGCGCTGCGCTGGGTGCAACGCAATATCGCGGCCTTCGGCGGCGACCCCGGCCGGGTGACGGTGGCGGGCGAATCGGCCGGTGGCATCTCGATCTGCCAGCAGTTGGCCGCACCGAGCTCGGCGGGCTTGTTCCAGGCCGCGATCACCGAGAGCGGTCCGTGCCTGTCCGCCCCGGACAAGTCGCAGGCCGAGTCGACCGGTTCGGCGACGGCGGCCCACCTGGGCTGTCCTGACCCAGCCACCATGGCCGGATGTCTACGCGCGCTGCCGGTCTCGGCCATCCTGCACGACGCACCGGACGCCAACTACGGCACCACCGGCACACCGTTCCTGCCGACCAGCGGCTACGACGCCATGAATCGCGGTGCCCTGCACACCGTTCCGATCCTCAATGGCGACAACCACGACGAATGGGCGATCCAGACCTGGTCACGCTACGGCGGTATCGGGCAACAGACGCTGACTGCCGCCGACTATCCATCGGCCCTCGCCACCGATCTCGGCCTCACCACGTTCTGGCCGGTGCCCGCGAACCGGATCCCCGATGTCGTCGCGCAATACCCACTCACCGACTTCGCCCAGCCGGTCGAGGCTTTCGCCCGCGCCACCAGTGATTTCTTCATCTGCCACATCGGCGCGGAATCCACGGCCCTGTCCGGCACCGCCCCGACCTACGCCTACGAGTTCGCCGACCCCCATCCCCCGGCACCCCCCAGCACCTTCCCCCTGGGCGCCTTCCACGCCAGTGAACTGCCCTACTTGTGGAGCGGCTCACCGATCTTCGAGGCGGCCCGCCTCATGATGACCCCGGCCCAGCACGCCCTCAGCGACCTGATGGTGCGCCAATGGAGCGAATTCGTCGCCACCGCAGGCCATCCCGACCCGGCCACGGGCTCGGTTCTCACCCCCATGACCGGCGACAACCCGCAACTGACGTCTTTCAAGCCCGATGCGACCGGACCGGAACCGATATCCGCCTTCGATGCCGACCACCGTTGCGCATTCTGGGCAGGTCTCGACGGCAAGGGTTGACCCGAACCTGATGCATTGAGAGGCTTCAACTTCCGATGTCTCGAGTCAGGGAAGTTGGTGCGGCATGGAGGCCGACGCAGTGAGTCAGTCCGGTGGGGCGTCGTTTTCGACCATCACCTACGTGGTCGAGGACGCGATCGCGACCATCACGCTGAATCGGCCTGCTGCCCGCAACGGGTTCACGCTGCGGATGGCCGATGAGCTGGGTGCGGCCCTGACCGCCGCCGACCTCGACGATGGTGTGCGGGTGGTGGTGTTCACCGCGGCCGGTGACTACTTCTGCGTCGGAATGGATTTCGCCGAGCCCTCGCTCGGGGACATGACCGATCCGGACTGGGACGAACCGGCCACTCGGGTGGCTCGCCCGATGACCAATCTCAACAAGCCGGTCATCGTGGCCTTCCAAGGACCCGCGGTCGGTGTCGGCCTCTCCATGACCCTGCCCGCGGACTTCCGATTGGCCAGCGACACTGCCCGTTTCGGCTTCGTGTTCGCCCGGCGCGGCCTGTTCCCCGAGGCCGGCTCCACCTGGTTCCTCCCCCAGCTGGTCGGCCTGGCCAAGGCCAAGGAATGGATGCTCACCGGCCGCCTCTTCGATGCCCCCGAAGCGCTCGCCGCGGGCCTCCTCACCAGCACCCACGCCCCCGCCGAGCTCCTCCCCGCCGCCTATGCCCTGGCCCGAGAACTGGCCACCCACATCGCCCCCACTTCCGCCGCTGTCATCCGCCGCTCCCTGGTCGCCATGGCAGCCCACGGCTCCCCCGAACAGGCCTTCGCCCTGGACAAGAAGACCATCCCCTACGCCGCCTCCGACACCCCCGACCTGATCGAAGGCATCGCCTCGTTCCTCGAGAAACGCCCACCCCGTTTTACCGGCATCCCCCGCACCGACCTCCCCCAGCTCTCCGACTGGCTCGAGCCCTGATAGGCGCGGCGGTCAGCGGGTCAATCGCATGCCGCCGTCGAAGTCGATGGCGGCCAGGTCGGTGCGGTCGGCCAGGCCGAGTTTGACGAAGACGCGGGACAGGTGATGGCCGACGGTGCGCGGGCTGATGAACAGTTGCGCACCGATTTCGCGGTTGGTGAGGCCGGTGGCGGCCAGGCGCGCGATCCGGAGTTCTTGCGGCGTCAGGGGATTCGCGCGGACCTCTGGGGTGGTCACGGAGCGGTCGCCCGCCAGCTCGAGTTCACGGCGTGCCCGTTCCGCCCACGGCGTCGCGCCCAGACGCTCGAAAACCTGCAGTGCCGAGCGTAATTGGGTCTGTGCCTCGGCGCGGCGGCGGACTCGGCGCAGCCACTCGCCGTACAGCAGTTCGGTGCGGGCCCGTCGGGTGGGCCAGGTCGGCGTCGGGGTCGCGAGGGCTTCGAGGTAGTGCGGCTCCGCGTCGGCGTCGTCGGCCAGCAATGCCCGCGCGGTCGATGCGGCGGTGACCGCCCAGTCGGCCCCGGTCCGGTCTCCCCAGGACTCCAAGATCGCCGAATGTGTTCGCGCGTCGTCGATTCGGCCCGCGCGCACCGCTGCTTCCACCGCGTCCAGCGCCGTCAGCGCGGCGAAGACCGGGTGCCCGGCCGGACCGCCGGGCGCGGCGATCTCGGCCAGTTCCCGCAACGCGGTCTCCGGCTCCCCCGCACCCAGGGCGATGAGGGCGCGTACCCAGTAGACCGGCGCGACCAGCGAACGGGCATTACGGCCCAGACTCGCGTCCAAGGCTGTCGCACACCAGGATTCGGCCTCCGCGATTTCGCCGCGTACCGCCGCCAGCCAACCCAGCACCGTCGCGGCCAGGGCGGTGGTATTGGGCGTGTCCTGCGATTCGCTCAGCCGTAAGGCTTCGGCGGCATCGACGGCGGCCTCGTCCCAGCGGCCTGTGAGGACCTCCAGAGTGGCCCGTTGCGCGAGCACATTGGCCAGCCAGCACACATCCCCGCGCACCCGCAGCGCGGCCGCCGTGTCGCGCAGCATTCGGTCCGTCTCCTCCGAATGCCCCAGTGCCACTGCCAATGTGGGCGGTGGAATCCGCCAGGGCTGTGCCACCGGATCCAATCCGGAGACATCCATCAACGCGGCCGCCTGTCGATCGTCGAATCCCGTGCCGACCGCCCAGGCCGCACGGTCGGCGAGTCGCCACAGTTCGGTCGCGGTCGCGGCGTCGACCATTTGCGCATCCCGCAACAGCAGTTCCCGTGCCGAGGCGTTGTCGCCCTGCGACAGCGCCGACAGGCCCAGGATGCCTCCGCCCGCCCGCGTCACCAGTTCCCGTGAACCCCGGGATTCCGCCTTCGCCCACAAGCTTCGGGCCAGGACCGCGTCACCGCCCTGCCACGCCAACCGGGCGGCGCGGGCCAGCCGGATCGCGGCCGCCGTGTCGGTGACCGACAGGTCCGCGGCGCGCAGCAAGGCCCGTGCCGCCGACAGCGGCGCGCCGTGCGCGACCGCCCGTTCGGCGGCCTCCTGCAGCATCCCCGCCACGGATTCACTGGGCGATTCGCTGAGCGCGGCCAGCTGCCAGGCCCGGCGATCCGCATCCCCGGCCCGCTCGAACGCGGCCGCCAGCGCGCGATGCGCCGCCCGCCGCTGGGTGGTGGACGCGGCGTCGTAGTCGACCGCGCCGATCAGCGGATGCCGCAGTTCGACCCGCCCGTTCACGACGGCGATCAGCCCGGTGTCTCGCGCGGCGTCCCAACCGGATTCGCGAACACCCAAGGCGGTCACGGCCGTCCGCGCCACCGCCGGATCGCCGCCGTCCTGTGCGGCGAGCACCAGCAATACCGTGCGCACGTCCGGGGCGAGCGCGTCGATGCGCGCTCCGAAGGCCCGGCGCAGGCGGGGGCCGACCGGGAGCGGGCCGTCGCCCAGCAGGGCAGATTCCAGCGAATCGAGCGGCAGTTCTCGCAATGCCAGTGGGTGACCGCCGGTCGCGGTCACCATCCGGTCGGCGAGCCCGCGCGCGATGCCCGGGTCGCGGTCATACACCAGCCGGACCGCGCTCTCGTGGTCGAGACCCGCCAGCCGCACGACGCGAGCCGAATCCCAACGGCCCTCGGAGACATCATGATTCGCGGCGCCGAGCAGCACGATGGGATCCCCGCCCAGCCGCCGCGCGAGGAACCCCAGACATTCCGTCATGGCCGGATCCAGCCAGTGGATGTCGTCGATCACGATCAGCACCGGCTGGTCCGCGGCCAGCTCCGAGACCAGCGTGAGCAGCCCGGCACCGACCAGGAACCGGTTCGCACCGGACGTGTTCAGACCCAGCGCGCACCGCAGCGCATCGGCCTGCGGCGGCGACAGGGCATCGACGCGCTCGGCGACCGGTGCCAGCAACTGCGGCAGCATGGCATACGGCAGCTCCGTCTCACGCCGCGTGCCGCGACCGTACAGGATCCGGAAATCGGCCGCGCTCCTTGCTGTTTCGCGCAGCAGGGTGGTCTTGCCGATTCCGGGCTCACCCCACAGCAGCAGGGCCGAGCCCCGACCCGCGCGCGCCACGTCGAGTGCCCCTTCGAGCACCTCGAATTCGCCGGCACGCCCGTAGATCCGGTCGCCGTGCTCGTCACGGCGGCACGGGACGGTGTCGGCCGTCATCCGTACCCGGCCCATTCGGTCAGCGTAGTCGCAGTTCGGGACGCGATATCGGTCATCGCATGGGTCGATCCGGTCGTCGATACCGCACGCCCGGATGGCCTACTCGCCGACCGATGCCCCCATCCCACGCGGCTGGATATTTTCGCAACGAAGTACCGATTCTCCGGTGCGAAAAGGAGAGGAATGAAACTGAGGTATTCGAAATCGTGCGTCGCGCTGGCGCTGGTCGCCATCGGAGCCGCGAGCGTGTTGAGTAGCTGTAACAGTTCATCGAATTCGAGAAGTTCGGCCGGCAGTACGACGGTGAGCGGCGACGGGCAAGGTCCCGCGCGCAACCCGTATCTGGCCGCCGACAAATACGCGGTGACCCATCTCGACTCCGCGCAGAGCGACAGTTTCACCGATCCGGTCCCGCGCGGCACATTCCGGGTGGACCCCAAGCAGATGCCGAGGGTGGCCACCGGACCGGTCAACATCATCACCCTGGCCTCCACGTCGCCGCAGTACCGGTGGATCTCGTCCTCGCAGGGCGTGCGCTATGTCGACGTGTCCAACGGCGGCTTCCGTGAGGTGGCGGCCATGAATACGCCGGGCTCCAAAGCTCTTTCCCAGCAGCAACTGGATGCGGTGCTGGACCAGAACTTCACCAGCACCGACCAGATCCAGACCGCCGTGCGCGACGATTGGGGCATCGACTGGACGCGCCTCATCAACGGCGTCTACGGCCTGGTCGACAAGGACAATCGGGTCTATTACACGACCCAGGACGCACAGCTGCTGGTCTTCGGATTGAAGAACAAGGACCGGCCCGAGGACGGCATCGAACTCGCCGGGCAGGTCGATCTGAAACCGTTCCTGAGCAAGAACGCGACGGAGTTCGGTCACCCCGAGGGCGTGGTCGGCGTGAACATGACCTACGACGGAACTCTGATCGTGGTGTCCAATCACGGCATCATCGCCCTGAACCGCGATCTCAGCGGCACACCGCAGCGCATCGATTTCGGCCCGGGCGAAACGGTCTCCAATTCCATGGCCATCGACGACAAGAACGGCATCTACGTCGCCTCGGACCGGGTGATGCGCAAGATCGTGTGGACGGGCACCAGGCTGTCCACCGACGAGGCCGACGGCGCCTGGTCCTCGCCCTACGATTTCGGCCGCCAGCCGCCGACGGTGAAATTCGGCACCGGCACCGGTTCGACACCGACCCTGATGGGCTACGGCAAGGACAATGACGAACTCGTCGTGATCACCGACGGCTCCGATCAGATGAAGCTGGTGGCGTTCTGGCGCAACAAGATTCCCGAGGGCTTCCAGCAGAAGCCGGGCACGAAATCCAACCGCATCGCCGACCAGGCGCAGGTGACCGCCGGATTACCGGACCCGAAGCCGGAATTCATCCAGTCCGAGCAGTCGGTGGTGGTCGACGGCTACGGCGCGTTCGTGGTGCAGAACATCGGCGCGGGCGGCGCCCCCGATCACCTCACCGATGTGCTCGCCAACGGACCTGTGGACGCACCGCCCCACGGCATGCAGCGCTTCGAATGGGATCCGAAAGCCCACCAATGGAATTCGGTGTGGGCGCGCGGCGACGTGGTGTCCACCTCCATGGTTCCGGCGGTCTCCACCACCTCGGGCATGGTGTTCGTCAACGGCTACAGCAAATCCGACGGCTGGGAGGTGACCGGCCTGGACTGGAAGACCGGAGAAACGGTGCACCGCACCATCTTCGGTCAATCCAACCTCGGCAACGGCGCCTACGCGATCGTCGAGGCACTGCCGAACGGTGACCTGCTGTTCAACAGCGTCGGCGGCCCTTTCCGCGCCAAGATCGCCGACAAGTAGCGACCGGTCAGCTGGTCTTGCGGACCAGCGGCACGCGCCGCCGCCGGCGACGGCTCGGCGGCGGCGCGGGTGAGCGCCGCGAGCGGCCGTAGCGCAGCAACTGCATCAGCAGATCCTCGGCCGCGCGGTACCGGGGAATGTCGACATAGAGCCGCCAGGCGACGTCCGGATCGCCGGCCTCGATCACGGTCACCCGCACCGGCATCACATACCCGGCGATCCCGGCGTCCGAGAGCGCGAAAAGCACTCGATAGACGTGTGATTCCTCCAGATCGGCGAGGGCCGCGAAGGCCCGCGCGTCGAGGCCGTTGCTCAATCCGCGCGCCGGAACCCAGTACGCGGTGCCACGACGCTCGGCCCATGGATCGGGAATCTCCCGTGCCGCCGTCATCGCACCTCCCCATCCCACTCACCGATTCCTACCGCCACTCCACGATTCTCACCCGAACCGGCGGCGGCCGCTGGGCTATCTGCCCAGCACGGCCGCCGCGTTGGCGTCGAGGACCGCGGCGGCTTCGGCGGCGGGCAGCGCATCCTCGATCGACGTCACAGCGCGGCGCAGCAGATCTCCGCTCTCGTAAGGGAAGTCGGTGCCCAGCAGGAGGCGGTCGGCGCCGAAGGACTCCGCGGCGGCACGGATGGCCGGGAGGTGGCCGTGGCCGACGGTGTCGAACCACATGCGCCGGGCCGCGACGCTGGGCTTCTCCGGGGTGTCCGGGGATTCCCAGTGGTACTGGTTGTCGGCGCGTTGCAGGATCATCGGCAGCGCGCCGCCGAGGTGGGAGCCGATGAGCTTCAGATTCGGGTAGCGGCTCGGGATCCCGGCGAGGATCAATTGCATTGCGGCGATGGTGTCCTCGACCGGTGCGCCGACCATCCAGCGCATGTGATGGTCACCGATCAGCCCGGTGCCCGCGTCATGGCCGGAGGGGTGGATGTAGAGGACCGAGCCGCGGCGGTCGAGCTCCTCGAACAGTGGCGTGAAGAGCGGGTCGGCCAGCGAGCGGCCGAGGACGTCGGTGGTGACGGTGGCACCGGCCATGCCCAGTTGATCCAGTGCGCGCGTGAGTTCTTCGAGCGCCGCGTCGACATGCGGCAGCGGCAGCGCGGCGAAGGCCGAGAACCGGTCCGGCCATTCCGCCACCACCTCCGCGTACAGATCGTTGGCGACCTTCGCCGAATGGATCGCCGCGGCAGGGTCCTCGAAATGCGGGTTCTGCGGCGACACCGACAGCACCTGATGCTGAATGCCCGCCGAGTCATTGAGCTCGAACCGCGCGGTCAGTTCCTTCTCCGTGCGACCGGCCCCCATGCCGCGCTGCACCGCGGTATCGGTACGCCCGTAGCTGTCGAGCAGATCGAGGTACTCCTCGGTCCAGAGATGCGCGTGAATGTCGATGCGAGTCATCTTTCGGACGGTAGTGCGCGCCGGCAACGCTCACAGCTGGTCTTTTGCGACAACAAAGGGGCATTCGACGCCACTGCCACGCGACACCCACCCTCTGTGAGAAGGTGTGCTTTCACTCGCGAATTCGGTGCTGCCGATGCCGGTTACGGGTGCCGAGGAAATCCCGGATGAAGGAGTGGCTTGGTGGAAGCGGCGTTCGATGTGGATCAGCTGGTCGGGCATTGGTATCGCACGGACGACTTTTACGAGGTGGGGCGGGAGAAGATCCGCGAGTACGCGCGCGCGGTGCAGGACTTCCATCCGGCGCACTGGAGTGAGGACGCGGCCGCGGAGCTCGGATACGCGGGTCTGATCGCGCCGACCACGTTCATCTCCACCACCGCCATGCTGGCCAACCGCAGGCTGCTCGAGACGCTGTTGAGCGGCTACGACATCGTCGTGCAGACCGATCAGGTTTTCGAGATGTACCAGCCGGTGGTCGCGGGCGACCGGTTGAACAGCGAGGTCGAACTGTCCTCGGTGCGCCGCATCGCCGGTAAGGACCTGATCACCATCACCAATACGTTCACCGATCAGGCCGGGGACGTCATGCAGGTCATGCACACCACCGTCGTCGGCGTGACCGGCGAGGAGGTCGGCGCCGATATCGGCGAGACGCTCGAACGGGTCATCATGAGCGGCCTCGACTCCGCGTCCCGCACGGTGATTTCGCCGGACGACGAGCTATCGG
The DNA here is from genome assembly GCF_042753865.1 of Nocardia sp. NPDC059240. Taxonomy (NCBI): domain Bacteria; kingdom Bacillati; phylum Actinomycetota; class Actinomycetes; order Mycobacteriales; family Nocardiaceae; genus Nocardia; species Nocardia sp. NPDC059240. The sequence continues at coordinate 41,042 of NZ_JBHZAC010000003.1, forward strand.
CCGTGAAACCGGAAGCCGACGCGCGCCTGTCCTCGATCTCACGAACCCGGCTGCCGCGCACCGCCCTTCGCTTCGAGGATATCGCCGTCGGCACGGAACTGCCCGCCAAGACCGTCCGGCTGACCCGCGGTGATCTGGTGAACTATGCCGGGGTCTCCGGCGACGCGAACCCCATCCACTGGCACGACGAGATCGCCACGCTGGCAGGGCTTCCCGACGTGATCGCGCACGGCATGCTCACCATGGGCCTGGGCGCGGGATTCGTCACCGGATGGCTCGGTGACCCGGGCGCGATGATCCGCTACGGGGTCCGGCTGTCGAACTACACGATCATCGAGGCCGACACCGCCGGCAGCGTCGAGTTCACCGGGCGCGTCAAGTCGATCGACGCCGAGGCCCGGACCGCGGTCGTCGTCATCGTCGCGAAGTCGGCCGGGCGCAAGGTCTTCGGACTGGCCACCGCGGAAGTCCGCCTCGCCTGATCGGGCACAGCGCTCACCACCGATTTCGGCCGCACCGATGAATTTGCGCTGACCGGGTCGTCGCTACCTCTGGATCGACCGATAGCGGTGGGTCCCAGCGGAATCGAACGATCCGGACAGGCATCCGGACGGGGTGAGCAGGAGGCGCAATGAGCGGTACCAGGGTGTTGGTGGCGGGGGCGAGCATCGCGGGGCCCGCGCTGGCCCATTGGCTGCACCGGCGCGGGGCCGAGGTGACCGTGGTGGAGCGGGCACCCGGGCTGCGTCCCGGCGGGCAGGCGGTGGACGCACGCGGGGTCGCCCGGGAGGTCATCCGGCGCATGGGGCTGGACGAGGCGGTGCGCGCGGCCATCACCGACACCGCGGGCGCGCACACCGTCGACGCGGAAGGCACGGTGCTGGAGAGCTTTCGCGCCGAGGACGACGGCGGCGACGGGTACATCTCCGAGATCGAGATCCTGCGCGGCGACTTCGCCCGGGTGCTGTGGGAGGACACCCGCGACGGCGTCGAGTACCTTTTCGGCGACCGCATCGCCGAACTCACCCAGGACGCGGACGGCGTCGACGTTGTCTTCGAGGGCGGCGACCGCCGCCGCTTCGACCTGGTGATCGGCGCGGACGGCCTGCACTCGTCGTTGCGCGCCATGGTCTTCGGCCCGCACGAGCAGTTCGTCCGCCACCTCGGACACGCGCTCGCCTTCTACACCGTGCCCAACGAATTCGACCTCGACCGCTGGCTGCTCGACTACCACGAAGTGGGCCGCACCGCGGGCCTGCGACCCATCCAGGACGCCACCCGCGCCATGGCCCTGTTCTCTTTCGCCGCACCCGAACTCGACATCGACCACCGCGACATCGACGCCCAGAAACAGCTGCTGCGCGAACACATGACCGGTATGGGCTGGCTGACCTCCCTCATCCTCACCCATCTCGACGACACCCCCGACTTCTATCTCGACCAGGTCGCCCAGGTGATCATGGATCGCTGGTCGACCGGCCGGGTCGCGCTCATCGGCGACGCCGCCTTCAGCTCCTCGCCCCTGTCCGGCCAAGGCACCGGCCTGGCCCTGGTCGGCGCCTACCTGCTGGCCGGAGAACTGGCCGCCGCCGACTGGAATCCCGAACCCGCCTTCACCGCCTACGAGAAGCGCATGCGCTCCTTCGTGGAGGCCAATCAGGAAATCGGCCGTCTGAACGCCCACAGCCGCGACATCCCCGACCCGGATGTCGAGCCGTCGGAACCCGAATGGGACCTCGACCTGATCAATCGAGCCATCAACGGCATCGACCTCCCCGATTACGCCGATCTGCCGGACTCCCGGATCTCGTAGCGGATATTTGTCGCCGGGTCGCAACGTCGGTGGAAGGATGGGTTGATCAAGATCCGCGATCATCGATCCATTCGAGGCGCACCATGTTCCACCCTCACCTTCCCCGCGTTGCGATTCTCGCCGCGGCGGCATCCGCAGTCGTGGCCGCCGGTCTCGCGGGGGCCGATACCCCCGCATCGGTCACTGTCGAAACCCAACTCGCCTACCAGGTGACCACCTTGACCATCAACGGCACCGCCACCTGCCAGGGTGGCGGCACCGCCGGCGTCACCGTCGTGGACGGCTCGCTGGACCAGATGTTCGAGGGTGGCATCGGCGGCCCGATCGCCATCCAGCTCGACGGTCCGGTCCTGGTTAACTGCGATGGCAGCCTCCAGCATTGGTCGGGCAATCTGGTCGCCCCGGGCCGGGTCCTGCCCAACAGCTCCGGCGGCCAACTGACGGTCAACCTCTCCCAGGGTCAGACCACCCTCGCCACCACCGGACCACACCCGGCCTACATCGTCCGCTGAGGCGATCGCTGCTGCTCCCGAACCTGGGAACGGTGTGCGAAGTTCCGGAGCAGCCGCACGTAGGCACTGTGGTGGCTGCGCGGCGGTGTGCCCGGGACCAGGGCGGTTTCGGCGCGGTCGAGTGAATCTTCCAGCGCCGCATCGTGCATCGGACGCCACAGGAGCGGCCAGCTGAGCCGGGCGCTGCCGTGTGTGCGCATGACGATTTCGTGGGTCAGGCGGGTGTGAGTCGCGTCCAGTTCCTCGACGAGGAATCCGTGGGTTCCGTCGAAGCCGCGTGGGCGCTGGAACCGGAACGTCACCTCTTGTCCCGGAACGTATTTCACGCAGGTGTAGCGAATCGGCCCGTGGCCGCCGACCGCACCGGCGGCGAGCGGGATATCGAAAAGCATTGCGGGCCAGCGGTCGACCGGCCACAGGCGATCGTCGTCGGTCGCGAGGGTGTCGAGTAGCCGCCCGACCGCCTCGACGTCCGCGGCGATCACCCGGCTGTGGACATTGCGCACCATGAGCTGCACCTTTCATTTAGCGATTACTCTCTAATTGCAATTAGAGGCTAGTCTCTAGAACGTGTCAAGAAAGCCAGCTCACACCGCCGACTCACTCCTGGACGCGGCCGCGACCCTCGCCGCCACCGACGGCCCCGCGGCGGTCACCATGAGCGCGGTAGCCGCGGCCGTGCGCGCGCCGAGCGGCTCGGTCTACTACCGCTTCCCGGACAGATCCGCACTCTTGGCGGCCCTGTGGCTGCGCACCCTCGACCGTTTCCAATCCGGCTTCCTCGCCGCATTGACACTCGACCCCCCACAACAGGCGGCGATCCAAGCCGCCCACCACGTCACCGACTGGTCCCTGCACCACCCCACCGACGCCGCGGTCCTGCTCGCAGGACCCGAATCCTTCGGATCAGCCCAATGGACCGACGAAGCCCGCGCCGCCGCCGCGAACCGCCAAGACCACCTGAACGCAGCAATGCGAAACCTGGCCGCACGCCTCGGCTACGACGACCGCACCGACCACGAGCGCCTGGCCCTCCTGATCATCGAACTCCCCTACGCCGCCGTCCGCCGCTGCGCCCGCAACCCCGCCGCCTCCCTCCCCGAAGCCGCCCAGGCCGTCGACCAGATCGTCCGCGCCGCAATGAATCCCACCGTTCCCTGACCAACCACGGTGCGATATCAGGAAGCATCAGGTTCAGAAAGCACTTGCTTCCCGATGGAGTGGCCGATGTTCACCGATGAACAGTTCCAGCAGGCGCTCGGGCAATTCCAATGGCTCATGCGCGGTGCGGGTTTCGCCAACCGACTGGTCACCGCACTGCACCGCTCAGGGTTCGGGGATCGCCAGTAGTGTCGCGGCGGCGGTGACGGCGGCCGATTCGACGGCGGGGGTGAGGCGGGAGCGCGGGGTCAGGGCGATTTCGTTGAGAATGGTTTGGGCCGCTTGGATTCTGATGCGGGCGGTGACCGGGTCCCAGGCCGGGTGGACCTGGACGGCCAGGTGGATCCATTCTGCGATGTAAGAGTGCTGGGCGGAGCGTGTGCGATGCCGGTCGGCTGCGGGGAGCTGCACGGATTCGGAGACCAGCAGCTGGACCAGGTCGGGGTTCTCGAAGACGAAGGCCCCGTAGCTGTTCAGCAGTCTGCGCAGGGCGTCGCTGGGGTCGCTCGCCTGGGTGAACGCGCGGTTCATGCCCATGCGCAGCCATTCGTCGCCGCGGAGCATGGCGGCTACCAGGATGTCGGACTTGGCCGGGAAGTGGTTGTAGACGCTGGGACCGGCGATGCCCGCGGCCGCGCCGATGTCGTCCATGCTCACGCCGGCGAAACCATTGCGGGCGAACAGTTTCGACGCTTCGACGAGGATGGTCTCACGACGGGAGCCGGTCGGGACGAGACCCGCGCCGCCGGCGCCGCCGGTCGGCTGATCGCCCAGGGCGGCGGGGGCGTCGACGGTCTCCGAGACGAGTTCGCCGAGCAGCGTCGTGAATCCGGGTTCGGGCAGCGACAGACTGTGGAACGACACGCTGATGCCGACCGCGAGCGCGCATCGCGCCAGCAGCTCGCACTCTGCCGCGCCCAGATCGGGCCGGCGCTGCCCGATCAACTCGGTGAGCCGCGCCATGATGCGAGCGCTGACGGTCCGCAGTTCGGCGCGGTGGTCGGCGGACAGATGCCGCGCCTCCCGCCGCCACAGCACTCCGATGGTGCGGCGTTCCAACGCCACCGCCGCCAGCCGCTCCCCCACATCCGCGGGCGACGCCGCGGCCAGGGCGGACTCCACGGAGTGCAGCGCATCGCCGACGACGCTGGCCAGCAGCGCCTCCTTGCCCCGGAAGTGCCGATACAGCGCCGACGGGCCGATCGCCACCGCCTCGGCCACCTCGCCCATGCCGACGGTGGCATACCCCTTGCGGTAGAACAGCTCCGTGGCCGCCCGCACGATCAGCTCCCGCCGGTTCGCGGGCCGGGTGCCGCGAGCCGGACTGATCAGCGCCTGCCGGTCCGGCCCGGATGCCACGTCATTCCTCCAGTCTTCGCCGCGCTGGTGCACCGGCGATCAGGTCTCATGTCTACCGCATGGCCCGCAACCCGACGCCGGGGCTCGGAGGCTTCCTCAGATGGTGAAGCCGCCGCCGCAGATGAGGGTCTGCCCGCTGACGTAGTTGGAATCGGGGGTGCAGAACAGGTAGACGGCGCCCGCGGCCTCTGTCGGCGTGCCCGCGCGGCCGAGCGGGATCATCTGCTCCATGGCGGCAAGGAGATTCGGGTTCACACCGACCTTGAGCTTCTTGCCTTCGATGTCGATGGTGCTGTCGCCACCGGCCGAGGCCTCGGTGAGGCGGGTCTTGATGAAGCCGAACGCGACCGTGTTGACGGTGACGTTGTAGCGGCCCCATTCCTTGGCGATGGTCTTGGTCAGGCCGGTGATGCCGGCCTTCGCGGCGGAGTAATTCGCCTGTCCCGCATTGCCTCCCGTGCCCGCCATGGAGGAGATGTTCACGACCTTGCGGCACGGGATCGGCTCGCCCGCCGCCTTGGCCTGCTTCGCCTGCGCGGCGATGATCGGCTGGGCGGCGCGCAGAATCCGGAACGGGGCCTTGAGGTGCACGTCGAGGATGGCGTCCCACTGCTCGTCGGTCATCTTCTGGATCACCGAATCCCAGGTGTAGCCCGCATTGTTGATGATGATGTCCAGGCCGCCGAAGGAGTCGACCGCGGTCTGCACGAAGCGTTCGGCGAAGCCTTCCTCGGTGACGCTGCCCGCGCATTCCACGGCCTTGCCGCCCGCGGCCTCGATGGCGGCGACGGTTTCCTTGGCCGGTCCGGCATCGAGGTCGTTGACAACCACCGATGCGCCCTCGGAGGCGAGTTTCAGCGCGATCTCACGGCCGATGCCGCGACCCGAGCCGGAGACAATGGCGACCTTGCCATCAAGAGTTCCCATGGTGTGCAATACCTTTCAGAGTGCGACGACGGCGTCGCCGGTGAGTGTGACGGTGCCGTCCGCGAGGGCGACGACGAGTTCGAGGGTGGCGCGGCGTTCGCCGTCCACCTCGTCGACGGCGACGACCTTGCCGGTGGCGGTGGGCTGCCCGAGGACCGGGGTGATCGCGGCGAACCGCACCCGATAGGACCGAAGCTGTTGCTGTGGAACCCAGTCGGTGAGCAGCCGCCCGAGGTAGGCCATCGACAGCATGCCGTGGGCGAAGACATCGTCGAGCCCGGCGGAACGGGCCACATCGATATCGATGTGCATCGGGTTGTGGTCGCCCGACGCACCGGCGAACAGGGCCAGGGTGGTGCGTGAGATCGGCCGAATCCGCAAGGGCGGCAGTTCGGTTCCGACTTCCACGGCTTCGAGGGTGCTCATTGGCCTGCTCCCAGGTTGCGCACGACGATCACGGATTTCAGGTCGGCGACGGCGCTGCCGTCGGCGCGGGTGATCGCGGTCTCCTTCACGATGAATTCGAGCGCGCCACCCTTCTTGCTGTACACGTCGGTGATGCGCGGGGAGGCGGTGAGCACGTCACCGGGGTACGCGATCGAGTGGTAGGCGAACGACTGCTCGCCGTGCAGGATGAAACGCAGGTCCACACCGGCCTCGGCGAGGAATCCGAACGCGTCCGGGCTGTCGAGTTCGATGGCGAACAGGAACGTCGGCGGCACGGGCAGGTCGGCGTATCCGGCGGCTTTGGCGGCTTCGACGTCCGTATAGACCGGATCGGTCTCGCCGATGGCCTGTGCGAAGAAGCGCAGACGACCGGCTTCGACGGTCAAATGCATTGGGGGGAACTCTTTCCCGATGATGCCCGGATCCACGGCCATGCTCAGCTCACCTTCTCGTAGAGGGTGACGACGGCCGCGCCGCCGAGCCCGATATTGTGCTGCAACGCCACTGTCGGCTCGCCGTCGACCTGGCGTGCCTGGGCCTGACCGCGCAACTGCCACACCAGTTCCGCGCATTGCGCCAGCCCGGTCGCACCGAGTGGATGCCCCTTGGACAGCAGGCCGCCGGATGGATTGGTGACAACCCGTCCGCCGTAGGTGTTGTCGCCGTCGTTGATGAACTTCTCGGCCGTGCCCTCGGGGGTGAGCCCGATGGCCTCGTAGGTGAGCAGTTCGTTGGCGGTGAAACAGTCGTGCAGCTCGACCACGCGAATGTCGTTGGGAGACACCCCGGATGCCTCGTACACCTGCTGTGCGGCAGCCTTGGACATGTCGTAGCCGACGATCTTGGTCATGTCCTGCTCGGTGAAGGTCGACGCGAAGTCGGTGGCCATGGCCTGCGCCTTGATCACGACGGTGGCGTCGATGCCATTGGCCTTGGCGAACTCCTCGCTCACCAGGACCGCGGCCGCCGCGCCGCAGGTCGGCGGGCAGCACTGCAGCCGGGTCAGCGGGCCGTAGATGTGCGGCGAGGCAAGGACTTCCTCGACTGTGACCGGGTCGCGGAACACGGCGTACGGATTGTTGGCCGCATGCCTGCGGGACTTGACCGAGATCTTGGCGAAGGTCTCCGGCGAGGTCCCGTACCTCTCCGCGTACTGCCGTCCCGCGCCACCGAACATCTGTGCGGCGAACGGTGATTCGTCGCGCTCCTGAATCCGGTCCATCACCTCGTTGAACCGATCGAACGGCGTGGGCCGGTCGGTGTAGCCCATTGCCAGCGCGCCGCGCTGCATCTGCTCGAACCCGACCGCGAGGGCGACATCCACCGCACCGGATTCCACGGCCTGACGCGCGAGGAACAGCGCCGAGGACCCCGTCGAACAGTTGTTGTTCACGTTGATGACCGGAATACCGGTCTGCCCCAGGCCGTAGACGACGGCCTGCCCGCAGGTGGAGTCGCCGTAGACGTACCCGGCGTAGGCCTGCTGGATCTTCTCGTAACCGATTCCGGCGTCGGTCAGTGCGGCCCGCGCCGCCTTCGTCCCCATCACGTCGTAGGTCTCGGTCCGGCTCGGCGTGGTGAAGGGAATCATCCCCACACCCGCGACAACGACACGTCTGCTCATATCAACTTCCTGATCGGCGAAACTATTGGACGTTCACTTAGTGAACATCAACTGCGTCATATACACAATAGTGTGATCGCTGTTACGCTACCGCTCATTCACATAACGCGGTTCTGGAGGATCCATGGCGACAATCGGTGAGACACTGCGCTCGACGGCGAAGCGGGTTCCGGACCGTGAGGCGCTGGTCTTCGGCGGTAGCCGCCGCACCTACGCGCAGCTCGATGCCGAGGTCGACCGGGTCGCGGGCGTGCTTGCCGCGCAGGGCATCTCGAAGGGTGATCGCCTGGCCTTGATGGCGACCAACTCCGACCGGTTCGTCATCGTCTTCTATGCCGCGCACCGCTTGGGCGCGATCTTCGTTCCGGTCAATCCGGGATCCGCACCACCCGAACTCGACTACCTGATGCGTGACTCCGGTGCGGCCGCACTGGTTTTCGATCCCGCGGTCGCGCCCGTCGTCCGTGTGGCCGTCGACAACGGCCTGCCCGAGACGCTGCGCACCTTCGCGATCTCCGAGACCGAGGGATTTCCGGATCTGTTCGCGATGGCCGCGGCCTACGACGGTCCGCCGGTCGATGTCGCGGTCGACGAATCCGATGACGCACAGATCCTGTACACCTCGGGCACCACCGGATCACCCAAGGGCGCGTTGTTCGATCACCACCGTCAACTGTGGGTGGGGATGGGGATGATGGCGAGCGCCGGCCTGCGCGACGGTGACCGGATCCTGCATGTCGCGCCGCTCTACCATGCCGCGGAGCTGTGCATGCTGATCATTCCCGGCACGCTGGTGGGCGCAACACATTTCGTGCAGGACGGATTCGATCCGGTCGCGGTGCTCGACGCGCTCGAGCGCGAGCGGATCACCCTGTTCTTCGGGGTCCCCACCATGTACCAGTTCCTGCTCCGGGTGCCGGGTTTGGCGGAGCGCGACCTTTCCGCCTGGCGCACCGGCCTTTTCGGCGCCGCACCCATGCCGGCCACCGCGGTGGAGCAGTTGGTCGCGACGCTGCCGGACGTCGAGTTCGTCCAGGCGTGCGGTCAGACCGAGGCCGGACCCGGCGGCATCTTCGCCAATCACGCTCAGGTGCGCGAACGCCCCGACGCCAGCGGCCGTCAGGCGTTGCCGATGATGGAATGCCGAGTCGTCGATGCGGACGGCAACCAGGTGAAGCAGGGTGAAGTCGGCGAACTGCTGTTGCGCGGGGAAACCGTCATGAAGGGCTACTGGAACAAGCCCGAGGCCACCGCCGACACCATTCGCGACGGCTGGCTGCACACCGGCGACCTGGCCCGCCTCGACCCCGACGGCTACCTGACATTGGTCGACCGGCTCAAGGACATGATCATCACCGGCGGCCGCAACGTCTACTCGGTCGAGGTCGAGAACGCCCTCGCCGCCCACCCGTCCATCGTTGACGTCGCGATCATCGCCCGCGCGCATGCCGAATACGGCGAGAGCATCGTCGCCGTGGCCGTGCTGAAAGACGGCGCGGCCCTGACCCTGGACGCCCTGCGCGACTTCTGCGGCGCACACATCGCCCATTACAAGTTGCCGCACGACCTGGTGATCACCGACCGGATTCCCCGCAATCCCTCCGGAAAAGTCCTCAAACGCGCACTGCGGGAACAATTCTCGGACGCCTCATGAACGCAAGCAATGCCGTCACCCTGGACCGGCGTCCCGGCGGCGTCACAATCCTCACTTTGAATCGCCCAACTGTGCTCAATGCCATCGACTTCGAGATGGCCGGACAACTCGCGACCACACTGGCCGACCTCACCAACGACGACCAGACCTCGGTCCTCGTGATCACAGGAGCCGGGCGAGGCTTCTGCTCGGGCGCAGACCTCCAAGCGCTCGCCGCAGGATTGCCCAACTGGCCATCGAAACTCGACATGATGCACTACGTCACCCGCCCGATGCGCGAACTCAACCGCCTACCGCACCTGACCATCGCCGCGGTCAACGGCCCCGCGATCGGCGCAGGCTGGGGCCTGGCCATGGGCTGCGACATCAGAATCGCAGGCCCCACAGCCCGCTTCGGCGCCACCTTCATCCGCCTCGGCCTAGGCCCCGACTACGGCCTGTCCCAATCACTTCCACGCACGATCGGCCGAGAACGAGCCATCGAACTACTGGCCACCGGCCGCCTGATCGACGCCGAGGAAGCACATCGAATCGGCGTGTTCTCAACCAGGTCGGAAGACCCACTGTGCGCCGCGATCACCCTGGCCGACACCATCGCAGCCGCACCCCTCCGCGCGATCCGATCAATCAAATCAACCCTCGACCGCGCCACCCACGCCACTTTCGCCGACGTCATCACCAACATCGAAGCCAACGCCCAAGCAGCCCTCTTCGACCACCCCCACTTCGAGTCCGATTCAGCCGCCTGGTTCGCCTACCACACCCCCGATCACTGACCCCGGTGCGGACACGATCTAAACACTCTCTGTCGCCTGATGTTTGACACGCCTTGGTTTGGACAACCCGGGCATGTCAGCACAATTACAGAACGCGTGTTCGAATGGATCGCTATGTTCGCTGAGTGCCGTCCATCCGCCACGAGATTCCATTGCAGTTGTTGCGCCACCGTCCAGAAATCGCGCCCCGAATCGCTCGGACGGTACTCGGGTTGGCGATTCCCGAACTGCCGTGCTGGCGGCCAGGTCCCGAGACGGTCACGCTACTGTCCCCGGGGGAGCTGCATCTGGATATCGTTTTGGTCGGCTCAACCACCGATCAACCCGAGTTCGCGATCATTCATGAAGTCCAGAACTCTTGCCGGGCTCCAGATCTCGAGCGCATAGCACTGAGTTGGCCCGCCTATGTCACCCATGTCCGGCAACGGCTCGGCTGCCCGGTGGTGCTGCTGGCCTTCTGTCCCGACGAATCGACCGCCCGCAGGGTCGCCGTCCCCGTCGAAACAGGCCACCCGGATTTTGTATTCCGGCCGCGTACCTATTGGCCGGGCATGCTGCCCGCGATCACCACCGTCGCCGAGGCCGACCGATGGCCGGAACTTGCTCTACTGTCCGCGCCCGGACACCTGGACGATGCCGAGCGCCGCAATGTTCTCGCCATGGCGCTGGAGGCGATGCAACACCTCGAGCCCGACTTGCGTGTCCACTACCATGACTACATCAGCAAATGTGTACCCGCCCGGTACCGGAAGGAGTGGGAGGAGCTCGTGGCAATGGCGATCGAGAACTACCACTGGGAGAGCGACTTCGCGCACGAACACCAGGCCATAGGCCGAGCTGAGGGCATAGCTGAAGGCCGTGAGGAAGCCCGCGCAGCGCTGGCCGGATCGGTCCTGCGAATTCTCGAACGCCGCGGGCTCGCGATCGGCGAGGCCGCCCGTGCGCGTGTCACCGACTGCTCGAATCTGGATGAGCTGGCCCACTGGTTGGACCTGGCCCTGGTCGTGGACTCCGCCGAGCAGCTCTTCAACCTCAATACACGCCCACAGCACGAAACGTAATAGCGAGTCCGTCGAATGGCGCCGCTCCTTGGGTCCGGATGCCCTGAGAAGCCATCGATTTGTGACCGATTTCAGATGAGGGTGTCGAGGTCTAGTCGGTACCACCTGTCGTTCACGATGGCGTGGAGGCTCTGGCCGCGGCCGATGAGGTGCGTTTCGCGCGGTGGTTCGGAACCGTCGGGCATCGTCAGCCGGTACTGGTTGGTGACGTCGAAGGAGGACGGACCGAGTCGGCCTGCGCTGATTCGGTTTCCCTGGCCAGGGGAGCCGCCGACCAGTGCCATGGTGTGGTCGGGGGCGACGAGAAGATGTGCGGCGCCGGTGATCTGGTTGTTCCACGCCGTTACCTGACCGTCGGCGACGGACACGATCGGGAAATCTGTGTAATAGCTAGCCCACACGGTCTCGTCGACTGCGTTGAGCGCATAACAGTCGGTGATCGGGCCGATGTTTTCCGGAGAGCGGTACCGCCATTCGGGTTGTAACTGGAGATCGAACGCGAGGAGTCCCGATGCGCCGATCGGTTCTGGCGTGCCATTGCGACCCCAGCCGTAGTTGCCGATTACGCCTTCGTCGAAATAGCCGACCCAGATCCGATCAGTGGGAGTCACCACGATTCGGTTGATGCCATCGCCGAGGGTCCCTGTGCGCACGACCGAGCCCTCAGCGTCGTAGACGACCGCGTTGTGTTGGGCCCCGGTGTCCGCATTCCACCGACACCGCGCACCCGCCAGCAGCAGGCCGCCATCGGAAAGGGCCTGCACTATCGGGTGGGCGATGCCCGGATCCTCCAGTGCGGTCACCACTGTCGATTCCGAAGTCTGTGTTGTGACGTAGACGGTGGCGCCGCCGGTAGTGCGCGCGTCGGGGAAGATCGCGCCGCCCTGACCGACAGTTCGTGCGCGCATCGCCTCGCGGCCGGCGGGTGTGGACCAGAGTGCGGTCAGCGCACCCGACGCTGCGACACCGACGGTGACCAGCACCGCCGCCTCGACAGGTGGCGCCAGCCGTCGATGCTCCCGCAACGCTGCGGGCGAAAGTCGCTGAACCTCTTCACGGCGCTGGGCCATGCGCCGCTCGTAATCTGCCCTGCTCATAGTCGGAACCGTAATGGGCCGAACTCCGAACGGCTCGGAGCGATCGAGTTGGATTGTGTCGCGATCCCGATGTGCTCGGCGGTCCGCGGTGTTCAGGGATTGGCTTTCGAAGGGGTGCTGGCGCATAGGGCTGCGGCGAGGGCGGCGCGGATGTCTGTGTCTTGGGTTTGGGTTTCGCCGGGGTAGAGGTTGGCCATGATTGTTGCGCGGCGGCCGTCGGTGGTGGTGGCGCCCAGGGTTTGGAAGCCTTGGATGCCGCCGTCGTGTCCCCAGTAGAGGCCGCCGCAGGGTAGGGGGGTGCTCTGGAGACCTAGGCCGTAGGCGTCTTGGGAGGAGTCTGCGGTTGGGTGAGTTTTCATCATTTCCTGGAGTTCGGGCGAGTGTAGGAGGCCGCCGGTGATTAGGGAGTCGAGGAGTTTGTTCAGGTCGGCTGCGCTGGAGATCATCGAGCCGGAGGCGCCGGCGATCGACGGGTTGAAGGTGGTCAGGTCGGTGGCGGCGGTGCCCTGTTTTATGTAGCCCTGTGGGTGGTCGCCCGGGATGGTCGAGTCGTCGCCGGGGACGGAGGTGTCGGGGAGACCGAGGGGCGCAATGATGCGCTGGGTGATCTCCTCGCCGTACGGCCGGCCGGTGAGCTTCTCGATGAGGATGGCGGCCAGCAGGTAGTTCGTGTTGGAGTATGCCCAGCCGGTTCCCGGCGGGAACGTCGGCGGGTGAGCCAGCGCGAGGTGGACCAGATCCAAGGGATCATGGTGTGCGAGAGGATCTTTCAGGACTTGATCCAGGGACAGGTCGTCGAGGTAGTCGGGCAGCCCGCTGGTGTGCTGGAGCAGCTGCCGCACTGTGATGGCGTGCCCGTCGTAACCGTTTCCCTGGATCATTCCGGGCAGGTATTGCTCGATCGGCGCGTCGAGTTCCACTCGGTGCTCACTCACGAGTTGCAGGACCACGGTGGCCACGAACATCTTGCTCATGCTGCCGATGCGAAACCGGCTGTCCTCGGCCATCGCCGCACGGGTCTCTAGGTTGGCGACACCGCTGCTCAGCACGGTCCGGCCGCGCACATCGTGCACCTCCAACAGCACCCCCGGTGCGCCGTCGACTGTTGTCAACCGCTGCAGAATGGTTCGTACGTCGGGATAGCTCGGCGAGACCGCGGTATGGAAGGTGTTCGCGGCCCCGCACGCGGACAGGGTAAGTGCGGCCGTAGCGCAGATAGCGCCGAAAACGTAGGCATACCTGCGCATTTGGTCCTCCAACAGATCGACAGGACCCATGCTAGGAAGCTCCGTCCAGACGCACCTCACCCCTGAGAGCCAGCTGGTCGGCCGCGATCCGGTACCCGAGTATCAGACTGCGCTCGAGCAGGCTGATCGCGGCCTTATGCGGACGCCGACTCCCGAGCCGACTTCAGCTCCCGCTCAACCAGCTCGGCCTCGGATCGCCACTGCTCGGGCGAGACGATGGCGGGTAGCGGCGGGTCGAAGCGGCGGTGACCGTCGAGGCTCGCACCCCGGGTCAGCAATCGCAGGGGCGGCACCAGCATTCGCGCGGCGTGAGCTGCCAGCTTCATGGTGCGAGCGGACACGCTGCTCGGTGCGAGCGGAGACAATTGCAGGGCCATGAAGACCAGGTCCCAGTCTGTGTCGATGTGGGTGATCTTGAAATCCGGGGTGAGGGTGTAGCGGTCGACGCCGATGAAGTTGAGGCAGCGGCCCGTCGGCGGGAGGACGATATCGGTGCCGGGCAGTTTCATCGGTCCGGTGAAGCGGGCGATGCCACGCCAGGGGATCACGATGCGCCACTGGTCTTCGAAGTAGTCGGAGTAGGGCAGGGAGCGGTTGGTGCCGTCCTGGGCATAGAAGGCCATGTCGGGGAAGGCGGCGAAGCAGGAGGCACAGTTGGCGAGGGTTTCCTCGCGGTCGACGCGCTGGTTCTGGAAGGTGGAGCTGTCGATGAACCCGCACGCCGGGTCCATGCAGTCGCGGAGTTTGTCCACGCTCTGAGTGGCCCAGGCGTCGAACCAGCGGCGGCCGAAGTCGTGGATGCCTTTGGCAGGCAGGCCAATTCGGACGGCTTCGTCCTCCTGCCGCTGGGTCTTCTGCCAGAACTCCGGCATGAGCGCCGCATACTGCGCGTGTTCGGGAGACGGACCGAGGTGATGGAGTGTCTTCAAGGGATTCGCCTTTCGGGTGTCAGCGGTGTCGGATGCGGGCGGGCAGGCCGCCCGCCAAGCCGGTGGAGACGCGGATCCGGTGTCTCGGTTGCCACCCGTCACGGACGTGAATCGTGTAGCGCTGCAGGATCGCCGCCAGCGTGATCACGCCCTCGAGATAGGCCATGCGCGATCCCATGCATTTGCGCGGCCCGGTGTTGAACGGAATGAAGGCGTTGCGGTCGATGTCGTCGGCGAGAAACCGCTCGGGCCGGTAGATCTCCGGCCGCGTCCAGAATCGTGGATCATGGTGCAGGCCATAGGGAGAGATGACGACGTGCGAGCCCGCGGGGATGAAATACCCGCCGATCTCGTCGTCCTCGAGGGCGGTACGAATATTGGCCGGAGCGGCCTGAATTCGCTGCGCCTCGTCGAAACATGCTCGTAGCCAAGGCAATCGAGACACGTGGCCGTACTCCAACGAGCCACCGCCGAGGCCGTCCACTTCCTCGTAAGCCCGAACCAGCGCAATGGGATTGCGCGCCAGCAGCGCCAAGGTCCAGGCCAGCGCCTCGGCGGTGGTTTCGAAGCCGGCGAAGACCAGCCCGGACAGCTCCGAGCGCAGTCGCCGGTATCGCTCCTCGGGGGTGCCCGGAAATTCCATGCCGAGCAGCACATCCATGATGTCGACGGGAGTGCGCGGCCCTTCGGCATAACGCCGGGCGATCTGACTGTCGAGGGCGGCCAGCAATTGCGCTTTGGCGCGTTCACCTTTCGTCTGGAACGGCCGGGGCACCCGCCCCGGCACCCCGTAGGTCACCGCCCGGGCGACGACGTAGCGCCCGAAGTCGCCGACGCCCTCGACATAGGCGTCCAGTTCCTCGGTGGTGAGCACCGCGCTGAACATGGAGCGCATGAGCCCGTCCATGACGACGGCGCCGAGTTCATGCTCGAGATCCAGCGGTTGCCCCGCACGCAGTCCCCACAGTTCGACGCGTTCGGTGATGGCCGCGATCATCGCCGGGCTGATGCCGGCGAGTGCCTTCTCCCCGAAATATGGATTCAAGGGCCGACGGGTCCGCTTCCACTCGTCGCCTTCGAGTAGCGGCAGGGCGGGCGGCTCGCCGAGCACAAGCTGTTGTGTCGCAATGTGTTTGGCGTAACGCTGGTGATGCCTGGTCATGATGTGGTCGACATGATCGGGGTGACTGACCAGCGTCATCGTCCAGCCCCGCAAGGGAACCGGGATATCGACGACGTCGCCGCATCGTGCCGCGATCACAGGCAACAGCCCGTAGGGGCGCTGCACGGATCGCGCTGCGATCGCCCCCAGCGTTGCGAGGCTCGGGCCGGGTGGACGGCTTGCGAGGGTTGATGCGATTGACGTGGGATCGATGTCCTGAGCGACGTTGCCCATCTCGGACTCCTCATCGTGTGTCCTACTTTCCTGAATGTAGGACACCAAGACTCGAGGGTCAAGGGTAGTACGGGGACCAGGAGGTAAGGTGCGGATCGTGGAGTCGGCAACCTTCGATCTGAGCGACATGTTCGGTGTCGCGCTGCGACTTTCCGATGAGGACCGGCGGCTACTCGACTCCGCCCGCGCCGTGTTCATCACGCACGGCTTCCGGCGCACCACGATCGACGACATCGCGCGGCGAGCCGGTGTCACCCGCCGGACGGTGAACCGGCGACTCGGCGACAAGGACCGCATCGTCCGCGGCGTGATCGCCCGCGAGGTGACGGCCTTCTTCACCGACAATGCCGAGCGTTTCACCGCCTTCGACTCCCCCACCGAGCGCACCATCGAGGCCTTCACCGCCGGCATCGTCGCCTTCCATCGGAATCCGGTGGCGCAGGCCGCGATCCGGTTCGAACCGGAAACGCTCACGGCCATGCTGGATCCCGCGACCGACGGCTGGTTCACCCAACTCCGTGACCTCGTGGCCGGGCAACTCGCCTACGCGATGAACTGGGACGAGGCCCAACGCATCACCGAATTGATCCTGCGCATCACGGTGTCGCTGATCATCTCCCCCTCGGACGTCCTTCCCGTCCGGACGGAAACCGAAGCCCGCTGGTTCGCCAACAACGTCTTCGTCCCCCTCATCGAGCACGGCCTGCCCGGACCGGCGAACCCCTGACCGCCACCCCAGGATAGTGATCGCTTGGCACCGGTCTCACCGCCCGAAGGAACCGATCACCGCACCGAAATCTGCAGTTCCAGCCGTTGGCGAATCCGAATACTCGACAAGATAGATACCTATCGATCACAATTACCTTCCGGAACGCGAGACCTGCCAGGAAGGCACTGCGATGTTCGACATGATCGTGCGAAACGGACTCTGGTTCGACGGGACCGGCACCGCCCCGCAGCGCCGCGATATCGGCGTCCGGGACGGCATCGTCACCGCGATCAGCGCCGAACCGCTGACGGCTGAGCCGGGCACCGAGGTCATCGACGCCGACGGCCAGTGGGTCGCACCGGGATTCGTCGACGTGCACACCCACTACGACGCCGAGGTGCTCGCCCGCCCCGAGCTGTCGGAGTCGGTGCGGCACGGCGTGACAACCGTTTTCGTCGGCAACTGCTCGCTCTCGACGGTCCTGGCCTCCAACGAGGATTGCGCCGACATCTTCAGCCGCGTCGAGGCCGTCCCCCGCGACGCGGTCCTCGGCGTGCTCGACGGGCACCGCGCGTGGCAGACGCCCGCCGAGTATGCGGCGGCCCTGGACGCGCTACCGCTGGGTCCCAATGTGGCGGCGTTCCTGGGACATTCGGATCTGCGCACCCACGTGCTCGGCCTGGGGCGGGCCGTCACCCGCGAAACCCGGCCCACCGACGCCGAACTCGCGCGCATGCAGTCGCTGCTGGAGCAGGCCATCGACGCCGGCTTCCTCGGCATGTCGTCGATGACCAACACCTTGGACAAGATCGACGGCACCATCTACCGTTCCCGCTCGCTCCCGTCGACCTATGCGCGCGGGCGCGAGTTCCGCGCACTGAACAAGGTGCTGCGCAAGCGGAACCGGATTCTGCAGAGCGCGCCGACCATCAACTTCCGCCCCAATATCGCGAAGTTCTTCGCCGCGAGCTCCGGCCTGTTCGGGCGCGCACCGCTGCGCACCTCCCTGCTGTCTGCCGCGGATTCCAAGGCCTACCCGTTCATCGTGTACTTCATGATGTACGCCGCGCCGCTGCTGAATCGCTTCGCGCGCACCGACTTCCGCTGGCAGCACCTGCCGGTGCCGTTCACCGTGCACGCCGACGGCATCGACCTGGTGGTGTTCGAGGAGTTCGGCGCGGGCGCGGCGGCGCTGCACCTCAAGGACGAGGTGGAACGCGACAAGCTGTTGCAGGACAAGGAATATCGGCGTCGGTTCCGCAAGGACTACGACGACAAGTTCAGCCCGCGCATCTGGCACCGGGACTTCTTCGACGCCACCATCGTCGCCTGCCCCGACACGGGTGTCGTCGGCAAGACCATCGGGCAGGTCGGCGTGGAACGCGGCGTGCATCCGGTCGACGCCTATCTCGACCTGGTCGTCGAATACGGGACCCGGCTGCGGTGGCGCACCACCGTCGCCAACCACCGGCCCAAGTACCTGGACAAGCTCGCCGCCAATCCCGGTGTGCAGATGGGATTCGGCGATGCCGGAGCGCATCTGCGCAATATGGCCTTCTACAACTACCACCTGCGCCTGCTGGAACGCGTCCGGTCCTCGCAAGGTCGCCGGACTCCGATCATGAGCATCGAGCGTGCGATCCACCGCCTCACCGGTGAGCTCGCCGACTGGTACGGCCTCGACGCCGGGCACCTGCGTCTGGGCGACCGCGCCGACCTGGTCGTCATCGACCCCGCCAAGCTCGACCACTCGGTGCACGCTTTGCACGAATCCCCTATGCCCGAGTTCGGTCTCGATCGCATGGTCAACCGCAATGACGACACCGTCACCGCAACCGTCATCAACGGCCGGACCGTCTACCGACGCGGCGAGTTCGCGACCGGATTCGGCGACGACTGGGGCACCGGGCAATTCCTGCGGGCGGGCGCGCCGGCCCGCAAGCCCGCCCCCGACCGGTCACCGGTCTCGTGACCCGGCCGCAGCGCCGCCGCGCATAGGATCGTCGGCCATGAGTCCCTCGCAGCGCGAACGTCGCGAAACCACCATCGCCAAGCTCTTCGACGCGGCGTTGGCGACGATCGCGGAGAAGGGCTACGCGCGCGCCTCGGTCAAGACGATCGCGGCGCGGGCGGGCATGTCCTACGGCGCCCTGTTCCGGCACTTCCCCAACACGACCGAATTCATGGTCGCCACCGCCGAAGAAGCCTTCCGCCGTCAACTCGAGGAATTCGAAAAGCGTTACGCCGCACTCGCTCCCGCCGACCGCACGCTGGAGCGGGTGCTGCGCCTGCAATACGAACTCGCCGGAAACTCCACCAACGCGGTCATCTACGAACTCCAACTCGCCGCCCGCACCGACGAAGAACTCCGAAAAGGACTGCAGACCGCGGTCTTCGGCTACGGCGTACGAATCCTGCAACTCGCCCTGGTCACCATCGATCCCCCCGCCACCCTCGACCCGAGCGACTTCGCCACCGTCGTCTTCATGATCACCGACATGTTCGACGCCGAACACCTCTTCCGCCACCTGCGCCCCTACACCGAACTCACCGAACGCCGCATCAAACTCCTCACCACCATGATCACCACCCTCATGCCCCCGGAATGAACCGGCCGCTCAGAGGGATCGAGCGATGAGGCTCTACTGTCCGGTGAATTCGGGGGCTCGCTTGGCCAGGAACGCGGCCTGCCCCTCGCGGCTGTCGTCCGAGGCGAGGGCGATGTGGAAGTTGCGTTTCTCGTGCTGCAGGCCGTGGCTCAGCGAGGTCTCGAACGAGGCGAGCGCGGCGTCCTTGGCGAGCGCGACCGCTGTGGGTGAGTTGCGGGAGATCCGATTTGCCAGCGCCAGTGCGTGTTCGAGGGCTTGTCCGTCGGCAGTCACTTCCGAGACCAGCCCGGCCGCGAGCGCGGTTTCGGCGGTGATGAAATCGCCGGACAGCAGCATGGTCATGGCCATGGACTTGCCGGCGGCCTCGATGAGGCGCTGGGTGCCGCCCGCGCCCGGGATCACCCCGAGTTTGACCTCCGGGACGCCGAAGCGCGCTGCCGCACCGGCAATCGCTATGTCGCAGGTCAGCATGAGTTCGAGGCCGCCGCCCAGCGCCAGCCCTTCGACCGCCGCGATGACGGGCTTGGGGAAGCTCGCCAGGACGGGCCACATGCACGCGTCGAGTGCCCGGGGATCGCCGAGCAGCGCGATCTCGCGCATTGCGTCGAATTCGGTGATGTCCGCGCCCGCACAGAAGACGCCACCGGCTCCGGTGATGACCACCGCACGAATCTCATTGTCGTGCTGAAGTTTCCGTAGTTCGGTGTCCATCAACTCGAGCAGCTCACGCGAGAGACTGTTACGGGCGGCGGGACGGTTGATCTCGAGGACGGCGACAGCGCCCTGGCGGCGTACATTCAGAACGGCGCTCATCGGCCACCCCCGTAGATCCCGGCGTGCCGGGCCCGCATGGTCTTCTTGTCGAGTTTCCCGACACTCGTCCGCGGCAATTCGTCTACGAACAGAATCGTCTGCGGCAGTTGCCATTTCGCAAAGGAACTCGCGAGCACGCCGTGAATCTCGGCGATCGGCAGTTCCTCACCGTCGACGGTGACCACCAGCGCCACGGGCCGTTCCTGCCACTTCGGGTGTGGGACACCGATCACCGCGGCCTCGCGCACCTTCGGGTGGCCGACGATGGCATTCTCCATATCGATCGAGGAGATCCACTCGCCGCCGCTCTTGATCACGTCCTTGATGCGATCGGTCAGCTTGAGGTACCCGTGCTCGTCGATCCGGCCCACATCGCCACTGCGCCAATAGCCTTCGTGGAAGCGATCGCCGTCGTCGGGCAGCTTGTGATAGCCCTCGATGATCCAGGGCCCGCGCACCAGGATCTCCCCCTGCGCGACACCGTCGTGCGGCAGGTCGTTGCCCTCGCCGTCCACGATCCGAATATCGACCCCGACCACCGGAAGTCCTTGGAACCGTTTGAGATCCCACTTCTCGTCCTCGGTGATGGTGTCGCGCAACCCCGGTTTGACCGGGCCGTTCCAGGTGACCGCGGGCGTCGTCTCGGTGGCACCGTAACCGTGCACGATATCCGCGCCGGTCAACTCGTGGAAACCGCGCATCATCGACAGCGGCGGTTCGGTCGCGCCCGAAAGCAGTCTGGTGCGGCGGAAATCCGGCTTGGTGTCGAGGCCGGCGATGTAGGCGAGCATCGGCTCGAAGATCGCCGGTGCGCCGTTGGCGATGGTGACCTGCTCGGCGATCATCTCCTCGACCAGTACCGAGGTGTCCTCGGCCAGGTACCGGCCGGGCAGCACGATCTTGGCGGCGCTGTAGACACCGGACTGCGGCAGCCCCCACGACTGGCCGTGGAACATCGGGGTGATGAGCATGACCGCGTCGTCGGAGGTCATGCTCAACGTCGCGGCCTGTGCCATGGCGTGCAGATACATGCCGCGATGCGAGTAGTAGACGCCCTTGGGCCGACCGGTCGTCCCGGTCGTGTAACAGGCACTGTAGGTGGAGGTTTCGTCGATCATCGGCCAGTCCATATCGGCCGAGGCGGCGGCCATGAGGTCCTCGAAATGGTGGACGTCACGCAGCGTCGTGGTGATCTCCGACATCGGCCGGTCGGACATGATGATCCAGCCTTCGACGCCGACGCCTTGGGCCGCAAGGGCTTCGGCGACCGGCAGCAACGTCTCATCGACCAGGACGAAGCGCGCCTCGCTGTGGTCGACGACGTAGGCGAGATCCTCCGCGGACAGCCGCAGGTTCATCTGCAACATGGCCGCCGCGATGCCCGGGATCGCCCAGTACAGTTCGAAGTGTCGTCTGCTGTTCCAGTCCAGGATGCCGACCACGTCGGCGGGTCCGACCCCGAGCCCGCGAAGTACATCGGCCGCCTTGCACACTCGGGTGTACGCGTCGAGGTAGGTGTAGCGGTCCCAGCCACCGCCGGCGGTGCGGAAGACGATCTCCTGGCCGGGGTGGGTGCGGACGGCGTGCCGGATCAGGGTCGTGGTGTTGAGCTGGTAGTGGTCGCCGTGCGTCGACGGAAGGCCCTTGACGATGTCGTAGGTCATCGCAGATTCCTCAAATACGTTCGATGATGGTGGAGTTCGCGGTGCCCGTCGCCTCGCAGATGGTCTGCAGGCCGATGTTCGTGCCGGTGCGCTCGAGTTCGTGCAGCAGGTCCGTCAGCATGCGGGCGCCGGTCGAGCCGAGCGGATGGCCGATCGCGACCGAGCCGCCGTTGACATTGAGCCGCTCGTCGGGCACGCCGAATTCCTGCTGGAACATCAGCGGCACACCGGCGAAAGCCTCGTTGACCTCGAACAGATCGATCTCGTCGACGGACAGACCGGATCGCGTCAGCGCCTTGTGCGTCGCATCGAGAATCGCGGTGAACTGGATGACCGGATCGGCGCCCGCCACCGACAGGGCCCGGAATCGGGCCCGTGGCACCAGGCCGTGCCGCACGGCGAACTCGCGGTCGGCGATGAGCAGGGCGGCCGCGCCGTCGCTCAGCTGTGAGGAGTTGGCCGCGGTGGTACGGCCGTCGGCGGCGAAAACCGTTGTCAGCGCTGCCATCTTGGCCCGGTCGAGATGCTCGCGAATGCCCTCGTCGGCCTCGATCATCGGACCCCAGGGGTCGTCCGGATCGACGGTGAGCGGGACCAGTTGCGCGGCGAAACGCCCGGCGCGGGTCGCCGCGAGCGCCCGCTCGTGACTGCGAGCGCTGTAGTCGTCCAACGCTTCTCGCGAGAGCGCGAACTTCGTGTTCATCAGTTCCGACGACGCACCCTGCGCCACCAACCGGCCGTCGTATCGGGCCAGCTCGCGCGGACTGTACTGCGGCCCGAGCGGCGCGCCCGGGATCATGGCGTCCGGCATCGGCACCTGTGACATCGATTCGACGCCACACGCGATGACCAGATCGTGTGAACCCGCCAGCACCGCCTGGGCCGCGAAGCTGACTGCCTGCTGTCCCGAGCCGCACTGCCGATCGATGGTCACTGCGGGCACCGACTCGGGCAGGCCCGCGGCCAGCACCGCGTGGCGACCGATGTTTCCGGCCTGCTGCCCTTGTGCGAGCACACATCCGGTGATGACGTCCTCGATCAGGCTCGGCTCGATGCCCGCCCGATCGACGAGGGTCCGCAACGTCTGCCCGAGGAGATCGACCGGGTGCCATCGACTCAGCACCCCGCCGCGCCGTCCGACCGGAGTCCGTACGGCACCGACGATCACCGCTTCGCGAACAGTCATTCCCTACTCCTTGCCGCAGATTCCAGCCGCTATACATCTGTACTACTCCTTCGACAGATGTAAAGTAAATAGGCTGGGCTGTACGATCTCTCCGAGAGGAGGGCGATTCGTGACCGATCCCCGGGCCGGCATCAACGACCTGACCACCAAGGCAAGAATTCGCAATGCCGCACTCGACCTGTACGCCGAACAGGGCGAGGACCGGGTGTCCATGCGCACCGTCGCCGCGGCCGCCGGAGTCGCGGTCGGGTTGGTACAGCACCATTTCAAGACCAAGGACGGCCTGCGGGACGCGGTCGAACGACTGATCGTCGACTATCACGCCCAGGCGATCGCGCAGGTGCCCGACGATGGCTCCCCCGGCGACGTCGCCGCCGCCCGCGACGCGGCAGTCCGGGCCATGCTCGAAACCCACCCGACGGTGGTGAACTATCTGCGCCGCGCCCTGCTCGACCCGAAGGGTAACGGCGGCAGACTACTGACCCGGCTCACCGAATTGACCCGCGTCGAAATCGCCAGACTTCGCGGTGCGGGGCTCGCCTCGACCAGCCGACCGGAGTCGGCACAGGTGATCGGCCTCATGGTCCGGCAGGTGGGACACCTTTTCCTGCAGCCCATGGTGGACGCGATGTGGGAGCAACTGACCGAACCCGGCACACCCCCGGAGGGGAAACCGGAACTCTCAGTCACGATCCGCGACCCCAGCCCCCGCCCGGCATGAGATCAATTGGCCGGCACACGGTCTCGCATGTCACGGTCGGTGAGTTCGGCGATGGGTAAACCGTGCCATCAGGCCGCGGCTATTCCGCGCGACCGCCTCGATCACCTGAGTCTCGTCGGGCCGGGGCCTATCCGCTCCCACCGCCGCGAGAACCCCACGGTCCCATGCCGACTGGAATCCGGCTTCGCGATGGTCGGCGAAACCCGATTGCTGCCCGGCTATTCGCTACGGCTCACCGACGATCCGGCCATCGAACGCCTCTCGGAACTGCCGCGAGTGTGTTGTCAGGGCGTGGCGAGGCCCGCCCGTGGCGGCCGCGGGAATGTCGACGCGCGGTAACTCCTGGGTTGGCGTGTCGAGTTCCCGGTGCAGTTGTCGCAGGAAGTCGTCGAGGCTGTCGTAGCGCATGAGGATGTCGGCCAATACCTGTAGAGCGCCAACATCTGCCGGGTCAGCGGTCGTCATGGTCTCCATCCGAGGCTCGGAGCCCGCGTGGGCTGTCGGGCATCCGGCAGAATTGCCGGTTCGCTACCGGCAAGGCAGCCCCGCCAGGCGGGGCAGGACGGGCTGCGGTTGGGTGACACACCCGCCTGGCGAGGACTACCGGATGTGAAGCGACCCCGGTTCGAGGTGGGGTCCGGCGTGTCGAAAGGGGTGGTCGACACGCCGCGTCATCAGGCTACGAGGTGGTGGGCGGAGCGGCGGGCAAGCCTGCGGCCATGTTCATGCGATTTTCGGCCAGTCCGGGTGCGGCCTTCGCTTCGAAGTCGATCCACGAGCATCCACCGATTGGTAGCTCTAGAATTGCTAGATTCGTGACCGGGATCGATCAGAGGGGGGAGCATCCGCGGCATGCGCGACGACTCCTGGTGTGTGCGTTCGATTCACAGCGCCGCGGCGCTGGTCGGGTTCGCCCGCGACCGATCATTGAGCGCCGCCGCCGCATTGGCGGGGACCGGGCTGCACGAGCGCGACCTGGAAGACCCCGAACGCGAGATAGACATCGCGCAGGAGTTCCAGGTCGTCGCCAATATTCTGGCCGCGATCGGCGACGAGCCGGGATTCGGTCTGCTGGCGGGGTTTTCGGTGCGGCTGCCGATGCTGGGCGGCCTGGGGCTGGCGATGACCAGTTGCTCGACCGTGCGCGAGATGGTCGAACTGTGGGTGCGCTATTCGGAGCTGTCCTTCGCCTACACCCGATTCGGCATGGCCGACGGCGGTGACACCGTGCTGGTGACACTCGACGCGGTGACCGCGCCCGAACCCTTGCGCCGCTTCGCCGTCGAACGAGACCTCGCGGCCGTGCGCACCATTCAACGCGACCTGCTGACCTGGGACATCCTCGTACACCGGCTCGAACTCACATTCCCCTACGCCCCGGTGTACGAAGCGGTCGGGACGCTGCTCGGGGTCCGCGACATCGATTTCGACCGCCCCGCCAACATCCTCACCCTCGACGCCGCCGAATTGCGGCGGCCCATGCCGCACGCGAACCCGGTGCTGCGCAAACAATACGAGCAATTGTGCGCCGAGACCGTGGCGCGGCGGCGGGCACGAACCGGGCTGGCCGGCCAGGTCCGTGCCCTGCTCGTCCGCAGCGGCCGGGCGGTCGATCAATCGATGGTTGCCGATGAATTGCACATGAGCGTCCGCACCCTCCGCCGCCGGCTCGCCGAGGAAGGCACCAGTTTCCGCGAGCTGTCCTGCGAGACAACGGGAATCCTGGCCGAGGAGCTGCTCACGGCGGGCTTCACCGTCGACGCGATCGCCACCCGCCTCGGCTACACCAGCACCTCGGCGTTCGCGACCGCGTTCCGGGACTGGAAGGGCCAGACCCCGGGCCAGTTCGCCCGCTCCACCCACGGAGCACGACGGCCGTACCGCTCACCGCACAACGGGTGACACTCAGCTGGTCTGGGTGCCCGACCAGCCGAAGCTGAAGCTGTGCCCCTTGGCCTGGCAGCTGGTACCCCCGCGCCCGCCGCCGGAGCAGGTGGCCCCGGCATAGGAGACGGTGGAGCCATAGCCGTTGGGCCCCTGATCCAGGGTTCGGGCATCCGCGCGGCCGTGCGGCCCGAACGCGCCGAAGGTCGGGTGCGCCGGCAGGAAGGACACGTCGATGACCAGGTCGGTGACCGGAATAACGCCCAACCAGGTGGCGATACCCGATGCGATATCGCAGCCCACATCACCGTTGGGCCGAATCGAGCACTGTGCCGGACCCGAGTTGAAGTACACGGTGTCCCCGATCAAATAGTCGTTCGTATCCGCCCCGGCCGTACCGGTTCCGGTCAGCGACACCGCCGCCGCCGCTATCGCCACTCCGACAAACGCACTACGAGAATTCAATTCATCCACCTCTGTTCGGAAACCCCCATCCTGCCTGCTTTTCCTGGCAGACCGCTGTCAAAACACCTCAGCCCGAGACTCTTTCGATCGATCAGGACACGACTTCGATGAGCTTGCCGGTGGCGACATCGAAGACGAAGCCGCGCAGCGACGTCGTCTTCGTGATGAACGGACTGTTCTCGATACGCCGGATCGACTGCCGCACATCCTCGTCGAGATCCGGGAAGGCCTCCGCGGACCAGGAGGGTTTCACCCCGACCTCGTCCTGGATGGCGCGCTTGAACTGATCGTCGGTGAAGGTCAGCATGCCGCAGTCGGTGTGGTGGATGAGAATGATCTCCGTGGTACCGAGCAACCGCTGGCTGATGGCCAACGACCGCACCTCGTCGTCGGTGATCACCCCACCCGCATTCCGAATGACATGCGCCTCCCCCTCTTTCAGCCCGAGTATCCGATACACGTCGAGCCGCGCATCCATGCAAGCCACGATCGCGACATGCCTGCTCGGCGGCAGCGGCAACGGCCCGCTGAACCGATCGGCGTAATCGGCATTGTTGGACAGATATTCGTCGGTCACAGACATGATCGCCCCTTCACCCAGTCGGTGTGGATCCATGCACAGGTACGCATCGACCCTGACGGCCAGGAACCCGCGCCACCAGCAATTCGCGCACCGTGAACTCAACGCTGGACTACGACCACCCCGACCTCGACGCCGGGAAGACGTGCAGCGTGTCGCTCCGTCCACGTCGTCCCACGTGACTGCGCACCCCGGAACTTGTTGTCCGGGGTGCACATTCGCCAGCTAGGTCAGTGGGGTAGGTCGGCGAGCCAGCCGGTGAGGAGCTGGTTGACCTCGTCGGGGCATTCCTGCTGGATCCAGTGCCCGCCGTCGAGCAGGTGCACGCCCTGGTTGCCGGGCATGGTCTGCGGGAAGGCCTTGGTGGCGTCGAGCAGCATCATGGTGGTGCCGTCCAGCTTGCCGCCGATGAACAGCGAGGGCTGGGTGATGGGCTGATTCGCGTAGGCGCCCAAGTCTTCCCAGTCGCGGCCCATGGCTCGGTAGCGGTTGAGCGCGCCGGTGAGGCCGGTGCGTTCGAATTCGGCGACGTAGACGTCGAGATCGGCTTCGGTGAGGTGCCGGGGGCGCGTGGCCGGGAAACGGTCGCGCAGTTTGCCGCCGCCCTTGGTGACGAAGACCGGCGGCGGGGCGTCGGGGCCCGGCTGGGTGTCTCCGGCCAGCGCGGCGTAGAAGCCGCGCAGCCAGCCGCGCACGTCGGGTTCGATCTCGGATTCGGCGATGCCGGGGGCCTGGAAGTAGGACATGTAGTGCTCTTGATCGCCGAAGCTCATCTGCGCCAGCATTTCCGCGGGCGGCGGTCCGGGCAGCGGGGTGAACGGGATCGACAGGTGCGCGACCGCGCGGAAGAGATCGGGGTGGGCCAGGGCCGCGGTGGTGGCGACCGCGCCGCCCCAGTCGTGGCCGATGATGACCGCGGACTTCGCCCCGAGCGCGGCGACCGTAGCGGCGGCGTCATCGGCCAACTCCAGCAACCGATAGGAGGAGGCGTCGGCAGGGCGTGAGGAGCGGCCGTACCCGCGCACATCCACGGAGACGGCGCGATATCCCGCAGCCGCCAGGGCGGGAAGTTGATGCCGCCACGAGTACCAGGACTCGGGGAAGCCGTGCACCAGCAGCACCAGCGGTCCACTGCCCTGCTCGACCAGGTGAATGCGGCCCGCCGGGCCCGACACGATCTTGTGCACCTGCGCTGTGTTGGAGAGGGTCTTCGTCATCGCCATGTCCTTTCCTTACCTGGGGGTATTGCGGAACACGACGAACGATAGGAACCAGAAAGGACAAGTTCTGTCCTTACTTTCCGGTATTCTGATCACATGTCGGACACTGCAGCACGTTTGCTGACATTGCTGTCGCTACTGCAATCACGCCCGGATTGGGCGGGCCCGGAGCTGGCCGACCGTTTGAACGTCAATGTCCGCACCGTGCGTCGCGACATGGACCGGTTGCGTGAACTCGGATATCCCGTGCACTCCACCCGGGGCAGTGCGGGCTACACCCTCGGCGCCGGTACCGCCTTGCCGCCACTGCTGCTCGACGACGAGGAGACCGTCGCGGTCGCCATCGGTTTGCGAACCGTCAGCGGTGGTGCCGGTATCGCGGAGGCGGCGCTGCGGGCGCTGACCAAACTCAATCAAGTGCTGCCCGCCCGGTTGCGCCACCGTCTGGAGGTGCTGCATCACGCGATGGATCGCGTCGACCGCACCGACTCGCCGCTGGACCCCGACACCCTGCTGGCCATCTCCGAGACCACCCACCGCCACGAGCGGCTGCGCTTCGACTACACCGACAACCAGGGCCGCGAGTCGATCCGCGACGTGGAGCCGCATGCGGTGATCAACCTGTTCCAGCACTGGTATCTGGTGGCATGGGATGGCGCACAACAGGATTGGCGTTCGTTCCGCATCGACCGCATCCGCCCCCGCATCCCCACCGGTCCTCGGTTCACCCCGCGCACCCCGCCCGAGGGCGGCTTCGCCGCCTACCTGAACGCTCGCATGTCGGCCGGGGCGTGGCCGTGGCAGGCGACCGTCCTCGTGCACCGCTCGGCCACCGAACTCGCCGCCCGCATCTGGCCCGGCATGGGCGTGCTGGAAGCCATCGACGACACCAGTTGCCTGCTGCACGTCGGCGGCGACTCCCCGGTCTCACTGAGCTGGATGATCACCTCGCTCGACACCGACTTCACCGTCACCGGCCCACCCGAACTCGTCGAACAGGTCAAAACCCTGGCCTACCGTTGCCTGGCCGCCTTGCACCCCTGACGGCCGGACGCGGGCGGTGGCTATCGAGGCGGGTCGGAGTGCACCGCCGACGTGCAGTGCCCAGCCTCGGCGAAGTGCGCCGCCTCCCCATCACCCAAATCGCCTACGCCATCGGCCTGCACGACCCCGCAACCCTCAGCCGCCACGCCCGCCGCTGGTGGGGCACAACCGCCAGAGAAGTCCGCAACAGCCGGCCTCGGACATAAGACAAGCTCATCTGACGAACGCGCAGACCAGGGCGGGTGCGGTCAGTAATGACCATCACGCCCGGCCGCGCGCAGTTCGGTCAGGTCGGTGAGTTTGACGCGGGGCCTGCCTTGCGATCGCCCGTTGCGGCGTTCGACGGAATCGATTGCACGCCAGCCGGAGAGAGCTATCGATTCGGGTCGGCGTTCGCGCATGAGAGCGGTGAACTGAGCGATGGAGGTAGAGGGGGCGGTGAGCTTTCCCGTGGAGAAGTCGGCGATCAGTTGTGCGACTGTCTCTTTGGCGCATTCCTTGTTGGTGCCGATCACCCCGGACGGTCCACGCTTGATCCAGCCGGTGACGTAAACACCCGCCAGCACGGTGCCGGTGTCCGGGTCCCGGACTCGACCCAGGCTGTTGGGTATCACCCCTTTCCCGGCGTCGAAGGGCAGGCCCGGCAGGGCGGTGCCGCGGTAGCCGACGGCACGAAGAACGAGGCCGGTGCCGATGATCTCCTCGACCCCGGTCGGGACCACCCGGATTGCTCCGGATTCGGACTGCTCCAACCGGTTTCGACTCACCCTGAGCCCGGTCACGTGATCCTCGCCGAGGATCTCGACCGGTGCGGCCAGGTACCGCAACAGGATTCGACGATTGCCGGGTGTGGCCGGACGTGTGGAGTATTCGGCTGCGATCCGCGACTTCTGCCGTAGTGATGCGGGATTCGCGGGGTTCCCCACTGCCGCGCGGCTGGCCGGATCGAGATTCGTCTCGGCCGGGTCGGTGATCACGTCCACACCGGGCACATTCGACAGCGCGAGCAGCTCCGGTGTCGTATAGGCGGCCTGGGCGGGGCCGCGCCTGCCCAGAACGACGACTTCTTCGATGGCACTGTCCCGCAACGCGTTCACGGCATGGTCGGCCATATCGGTGCGCGCGAGCCGATCCGGATCGGTGACGAGGATGCGGGCGATATCGAGGGCGACATTGCCGTTGCCGATGATGACCGCGCGCGGCCCGGACAGGTCGAAGGTGCGGGCGGCGTAGTCGGGATGTCCGTTGTACCAGTTGACGAACTCGGTCGCCGACACACTCCCGGCCAGCTCCTCCCCCGCGATGCCGAGGCGGCGATCCCCTGCCGCACCGTGCGCGTAGATGACAGCGTGATGGTGTGCCAGGAGTTCGTCGTGCGTGACATGGGCGCCGATCTCGACATCGAGATAGAGGTGAAAACGCCTGTCCGACATCATCGGATCGAAGATGTCAGCCACCGATTTGGTTGCCGGGTGATCGGGTGCGACACCCGCCCGGATAAGACCGCCCGGCGTGGGGAGACGGTCGAACATGGCGACCTCGACGCCGGAATGCTTCAACAGTTCTCGTGCGGCATAACTGCCGGCCGGTCCGGATCCGACGATCGCCACCCGCAGCGGCTCGGCCGTGACGAGGACCGTGGGCGACGGTAGCTCGACCGGGCCGAGGGCCTGCCGGATCGGATTGTGCTCGTAGTAGGCGGCATTGATATCGAGGTACCTGGCGTCCGTGCCGGTCAGCGCGTTGTCGCGGCTGATCGCGCCGACCGGGCAGGTGGGCACGCAGACCCCGCAATCGATGCAGGTGGCCGGATCGATGTAGAGCATCTCGGTGGTGGCGAACCCGGGCTCGTCCGGTCCCGGCCGGATGCAGCCGACCGGGCAGACCGCGACGCAGGAGGCGTCGTTGCAGCAGGCCTGGGTGATGACGTGGGGCATCAGAGTTCGCCTTCCGACAGGTCGCAGCCGGTCGCGGCGGGTTCCGGGAGCGGTTCGACCGCGACCGGCAGTCCGCAGAACGCGGCATTGCCCGAACTGTCGAGCAGGTTCGGGTCGGTGATGTCGTTGATGCTCGCTCCCGCAACGCGATTGGCGACGCCGAGGCGGGCATCGGCCCGGTCATGACCGAAGCCGTGCGGCAGACTCACCGTGCCCTCCATCAGGTCAAGGGTTTGTTCGACATCCACCCGGATCACGCCGACCGTGGACCGCAGCATCGCGGGACCGTTGGAAAGCCCTTGGCGTGCGGCGTCTTTGGGATGCATCAGCAGGTGGTGGCGCGGGTCGCCCACCACCAATCGGCCCGAGTTGTGTCCCCAGGAGTTATTGCTACGGACGTGCCTGCGCCCGATGAGCCGCAGCGGCAGAGCCGGATCGACCTCCTCGTCGGCGCGCAGATCCACGCTCAACTGCTCGAGATCGGCCGCGATGAGCTGCGGCAGCAGATGGATCTTGCGGTCCTTGGTCCGAACTCGACCGGCGAATCCCGGGCGTAGCGCGCCGAGATCGACGCCGGCGGGTGTGGCGAGAAGTTTCGCGACCGACAGCCGGTACTGGCCGGTGCGCAGCAACAGATCCACCAGGCGGCGTGGTGACAACCGCAACCGCACCTGCCGCTCGATGTTCTTGCCGTGGCGCAGCGATTTCACCAGGCCCCACCGTGAGCCGGCGAGCCGACGCTGATAGCGCACGCCCAGGTCGCGGAAGATCTCCCAGTCATGGCGCGCCCCAGCGGGTTTCGGCAGCACCGCAGGTGAGTATTTGGCGGTGTTACGCACCGCGAACGCCCGGAAGATCAGGTCGTAATGATCGCGTTCGAGCGCCGGGGTCGGCGGCAGGATGATGTCGGCGTGCCGGGTCGTCTCGTTGAGATAGAAATCGATCGCGACCATGAAGTCCAGCCCGGCCAGCCCGGCGTCCAAGCCGCGTCCGCCGGGCGTGGACAGCACCGGATTGCCGCTCACGGTGACCAATGCGCGCACCTGTCCCGCACCGGGTGTGGCGATCTCCTCGGCGAGCGCCGCGACCGGGAGTTCCCCGGCGAACGGCGGTAGGCCGCGCACGCGACTGCGCCGCGATCCGAAGCCGCCGCGGTTCACCAGCTTGGTCATGTCGATGGCCGGGTCGGCCGGAATGGTTCCGCCCGCGCGACCCAGATTTCCGGTGACGATATTGATCACCTGAATCGCCCAGTGGCACAGGGTGCCGTAGCGCTGGGTGGAGACGCCGATGCGCCCGTAGCAGGCCGCGCCGTCGGCGGCCGCGAACTCGCGGGCCAGCCGAACGATGGTCGCGGGCGGAATCCCACTGATGCGGCCGGCGGCCTCCGGCGTGAATTCCGCTATGGCCGTGGCCATCTCGTGGAGTTCGAGCACGTAGCCGGGCAGCTCACCGATCCCGTCGGCCAGCATCACATTCAGCATGGCGAGCAGTACCGCGGCATCGGTGCCCGGACGAACGAAGACGTGTTCATCGGCGGCCGTGGCGGTTTCGGTCCGGCGCGGATCCACGACGACCACGCGGCCGCCGCGCTCACGGATCTCACGCAGACGCCGTGACATCCCCGGTGCGGTCATCATGCTGCCGTTGGAGGCAACCGGGTTCGCACCGAACATCAGCAGGTATCGGGTCCGGTCCAGGTCGGGTTCGGGCAGGATCAGCTGGTGCCCGTAGAGCAGCCATGACACGACGTGGTGGGGCAGCTGGTCCACCGAGCTGGCCGCGAAGTGATTGCGAGTGCGCAGCAGCGAACCGAACAGTGTCCCGTGAGTCATCGCGCCGAGACTGTGCACGGCAGGGTTGCCGAAGTAGACCGCCACCGCGTCGGCGCCGTGCTGCCGACGGATCCGGACGAGGTTCTCCGCGACGGTGTCGATCGCCTCGTCCCAGCCGATCTCCTCCCATCGCCCGCCGACTCGCCGCATCGGCCGCCGCAGCCGATCCGGATCATGCTGAATATCGAGCAGCGACACCGACTTCGGACAGACATGCCCGCGTGACAAGGGATCGTCGACATCGCCGCGAATGTCGGTGATCACCCCATCGGTGGTGGTGACGGCGATGCCGCAGATCGCCTCGCACAGGTTGCACGCGGCGCGATGGACCGTGGCTGCGGGTGTTGCGGTACGCGCCATGGCACGGGCTCCTTCTCTGGCGGGCGACACTCCGGCCCACCCTAAACTAAAAAGTGATTTACATTCATGTTCTGGCATGATGATCACATGACCGAAGCCAGGGTTCGCCGGACCCCGAGACAATCGCGCAGCCTCGAACGGGTGCAGCGAATCCAGGCGGCGGCGCTGACGCTCGTGCAGGAAGGGGGCGTGGACGCGGTGACGACGACGGCGATCGCGGAACGTGCGGAGGTGTCCGTCGCCACCCTCTACCAGTTCTTCGCCAACCGGGATGCGGTCCTGGAAGCCCTGATCGGCGGTCAGATCGAAATCCTGGACCGCCGGATGGCGGAGGAACTCACCACCACCGGGCGCCCGGACACCATCGCGGCGGCCGTCGAGACGTTCATCGCCATCCACAATGCCCACTATCTGGAACACCCGCAGTTCGTGGCGCTGTACTACAAGGGCCGAGCCCGCAGCAGCGGCTTGAACAAGGACGCCCACACCCACCTGACCCGCATCGCGGACATGCTGTACACGGGCTTGATCAGCACCGGACTGCTCCCCCGCGACACCGACCGCCGCGTCGTCGAGGTCGCCGTCGAACTCGGCGACCGAATCTTCGAAATGGCCTACCGTGACCATCCCACCGGCGACGAGCAGATCATCGCCGAGGGCACGCTGGCCCTGACCAGATATCTCGAAGCGCATCGGTAGCAGCGCTTCGCTGCCCGAAATCACTTGTTTCCAAGGGGTTCTCAGAAAATGCACGCTGTCGTATGCCGCGATGCCCGATTCCGGGTCACCGAGCAGACCGTCCCGCGACCGGCTACCGGGCAGGTCCTGATCACCGTGCTGCGCTGCGGCATCTGCGGCTCGGACCTGCACGCGCGCAACCATTGTGACGATATGGCGGAGCTGGCCGCCGAGACCGGCTACGACGGCTTCATGCGTCCCGCCCAGGATGTCGTACTGGGCCATGAGTTCTGCGGCGAGATCGCCGAGTACGGGCCCGGCTGCCGCAAACGCTGGCCCGTCGGAACCCGGGTCGTGGCGCTCCCCCTGCTACGCAACGGCTCGGGCGTCGAATTGATCGGGCTCTCGGCCGCGGCGCCCGGCGGCTACGCCGAACAGGTCATCGTGCAGGAGTCCCTGACCATGCCGGTACCCAATGGGTTGTCGCCGGATCTCGCCGCGATGACCGAGCCGTTCGCGGTGGCGTGGCACGCGGTGCGCCGAGGACAGGTCGGTACCCGGCAGCCCGCGATCGTCGTCGGCTGCGGGCCGATCGGACTCGCCGTGATCGGCATGCTCAAGGCCTCGGGCGTGCGCACCGTGGTCGCGAGCGACTTCTCCCCGCAGCGGCGAGCGCTGGCCACGCAATGCGGAGCCGACATCGTGGTCGACCCCGCGACCGAATCCGCCTGGACGGCCTACCGGCGACCGAATGAGATCCGGCGCGTCGACGAGGTCCTGCGACTGGGCGTCGACACCATGGACAAGCTGCGACGGGTGCCGAATATGCCGTGGTGGAAGATCTTTCGCCTCGCGGAGCTGGTCGGCGCGACACCCACCGGACCGGCGATCTTCGAATGCGTCGGCGTACCAGGGATCATCGATCAGATCGTGGCCGCCGCTCCGGTACGGTCCCGCGTCATCGTTGTCGGCGTGTGCATGCAGACGGATCAGTTCCGACCGGCGGCGGCCATCAACAAGGAACTGGACCTGCGCTTCGCGATGGGCTATGACCCGGGCGAATTCCGCGACGCACTCCACCTGATCGCCGACGGGAAGGTAGACCCCTCCCCCTTGATCACCGGCACCGTCGGACTCGGCGGCGTCGAGAACGCCTTTGCGGCACTGGCGAACCCGGAACATCACGCGAAGATCCTGATCGATCCGACCAGCCCGACGATCGCAGTCCCGGCCGTTCCGCTCCAGCACCCACGTTTGTGAAAGCGCTCGGCTGGTGTTCCCGGCCGAGGGTTTTGCGTGGGCGGCGGTCAACTGGTGAGCTACCGCAGCGGCTGCCGGCCGTCCTCGGACCGGGCGGCGAAGTCGTGCATGAAGGCGGTGGTGGCCGGATCGGCGGGGAAAACCAGGTCCAGGGTGAGGTCGGTGAAGGCCGGATTGGTGGCGGTGCCGAAGGTGAGCAGGGTGCTGTAGAAGCTCAAGGTGCGGTCGCCACGGCGGAGCTGTCCGGACAGCAATACGCTGCCGCGGGCGTCGGGTGCCGCGGTGGCGGGCGGGGAAGGGTAGGACTCGCATTCGATCAGTAGGGCCGCGATCCGAGGGTCGGGGCGGGCGGACAGTTGCGCGCGCAGGTATTCGAGCATGGCGGCGCGGATCGGAGCCAGGTCCAGCAGGCGGGACGAGAGGCCTTCTGGGTGAAGGACCATGCGCGCTACGTTGCCGCCGGCGCCGTTGTCTCCGAGCAGATGCGGGGCCAGGCCTTCGGTGAAGATCGCGACGGCGGGATTGGCCCGGACGATGTTCCGCATCGGGTCGGTGACCAGTGCCGGAAACGGCATGTGACTGTCGAGAATTCGATCGACAACATCCCGAACCTCCGCCATTTCCGGGGATTCCCACACACTTTCGACATAGTCTGGGGCGTGCCCGGACGCGATCAGCATCGTATTGCGTTCTCGCGCCGGTACTTTCAATTCCTCAGCCAGGCGCAAAGTCATTGCCCGGCTGGGAGCGGCGCGACCGGTCTCCAGGAAACTGAGGTGGCGCGTGGATACGCCGGTACCACCGGCGAGTTCGAGTTGACTGACGCCTTGGGCCCGCCGCCAGGCCCGCAGTAGATCGCCGAACGAAGTAGCGGCCTCCGGCATGCGAGCCCCCTGCGTTCTGGTCGTGATGTGGCCGCGTGACCGTACCCAGACCGGCATATCCCCCGCAACCGGCTGTGCGGTACGCCGCACCGCGCGGATTCGAGAGTGACTCGCTCCCAGGTTGATTTACCTCCGACGTAATCGTTTCACGGCAGCGCGCTCATTAGAGTCGGACACGAACCGCCACCGACCCCTGGGATCTCACATGCCATTCTTCGAAACGCCCACTGACGGAACACTTCTCGCGTATGAGGAATACGGCTCGGGTGAGCCGATCGTCTTCGTCGCCAGCTGGGTGCTCAATGCCGATATGTGGGAATATCAGGTCCCGTTCTTCCTCGAGCGCGGCTTCCGTTGTGTCCTGCTCGACCGCCGCGGGCACGGCCGTTCCGACCGACCTTCCTCGGGCTACGACATCGACACTCGCACCGACGATCTCGCTGCCCTCATCGAGCTGCTCGACCTTCGCGATGTCACGCTGGTCGCACATTCGGCAGGCAGTGGAGAGGTCGCACGCTATCTGACCCGGCACGGCACCGAGCGGGTCGCGCGAGTCGCGCGAGTCGCATTCCTGGCCGCGACGCTCCCGTACCTGCGCCTCACCGACGACAACCCCGAAGGCTTGCCCGAGGCGATCAACGAGGCCGATATCGCCCAGCTCCGGACCGACCGCCCCCGCTGGTTCGCCGATCGCGCACAGGGCTACTTCGCCACCCACCTGGACAACAACGTCAGCCAGGCGATGATCGACAACGAGATTCGCCGCTGCCAGACGGCTTCCCCCTACGCCACCGTCGCGGTGCGCCGGGAACTGTTCAACACCGACCATCGCGCCGATGTGGCCGCCATCGAACTGCCGACCCTCATCGTGCACGGCAACGCCGATCAATCCGTCCCGATCGACGCCTCCAGCCACCGCACCGCAGCCCTGATCCCGCACAGCATCTACAAGCAGTACCCAACGGCCGGCCACGCCATCTATGCCACGCACGCAGCGCAGTTCAACGGCGACCTGCTCGATTTCATCAAGAGCTGACACCGGCTGGACCGACTGTCCCGGGTGACGAGACTCACTGCAAGATAGCAAACAGCCAGCGAATTTGATTATTCGTTCTGGCTATCATCGTGCGATGCAAACCAAGTGGAAGCTCAGCACGATCGCCCTCGGTGCGGCGCTGGTCGCACCACTTCTGCTCACCGCGCAGGCCTCGGCGCAAGGCGCGACGATCAACTGCGACGCAACCCAACTGTCGCAAATGAACGCCATCTTCGGCACGTTGAACCGCTGCGACGAACCCCTCGCAGGTCAGGCCCCGGCCCGCCTGGAGCTGCACATCGCCGACAACTACGGCACCGGCTCGGCGGGACTGGGCTTCTTCGGGCCACCGACCCCGGCGAACGGCCAGATCACCTGGCACGATGGACAAGTCAGCAGCCTCGACGGACAGGCCCGCCCCGGCCTGCCGGGCATCTCGTCACAGCCCTCAGACCTGCGCTTCCGTATCGTCGACGGCCCATACGCCGGTGGAACGCTCGACATCGACGGCACCGTCGACTCCGGAATCCCGGGAGCGACATCCACCTTCTACACACCGAGGCGAGTGACGGTCCAACTGCCCTGATATCGGGCGCAACGTAGTATTTCACCAGACCTGTTCCACCACACTGGAATTGACAACCACGCCGTCAACTCACCAGTGTGTCAATGATTGTCAAGATCCTGGCGGCCAGGGTCGCGGTTCCGTCGCCATCCGGTTCATAGAGTCGATCAACGAACGCATGTGATTCGGATCGGCAGGGGAATCTCTATGACGAGTATGCGCCGCGTGTTCACCCGGATGGTCATCGCCGCAGTGATGGCGTTGTTGGCGTTCGGCGGAGTGAATCCCGCTGCCGCAGAACCCTATCCAGCACCGCAGCCTGCTGACCCCATGTACCCGTTCGCCGAAGTCTTGCAATTGTTGACCGGCACCGAGCACGACCTGTCGATGCCGGGCGCGTTGGACTACTTCCTGCGGTCGGCCGCCTTCGTCAATCTGGCCAATGCGGGTTTGCCGTTCCAGGATCTCCTGCAACCGGAGACCTGGTCGGGTCCCGATGCCCCGCAGCGGCAATTGGTTGCGGCGCAGAAGATTATCGACGGGATACTGCATTTGCCGCCCCTCGGGCTGGCAGCCCCGGACAACCCGGCATACATTCCGAACTGGAGCCATGACGGCAACTTCACCAACAATGTCAGCGACGCGGTCCTCGAGGACGACTACGAGAACCCTGCGGCGCAAGAAGCGAAGTTCCGCTATCCGTGCGTCCAACCCAATGCTGATGTCCTGTTCGAGAACACGGACGGCGTGTGTGTGCCGGGCACCGACTCCAGCCAGGTGTTCAAACTCGGAACCGTCAAGAAGTTCCAGATGGTCAACAATCGAGGGATCAAGCTCGGCGCGAAGATCTTCTTCCCGGAAGGCGCCGAGGACTCGGCAGCGAAGTATCCGGTCACCGTCATGCTCCCGGGTGCGGCCGAAAAGCAGGCCGACGTCAACAGATACACCCTGAGCGCGGTGCGAAAAGGCTTCATCGGGATCTCACTCGCCTACTCGGGCAATGCTGCCGGGACCGGCGGGACGATCGCCGATGTCTATCTGCCGCAACTGAAGAACCCACACCTGAACTTCCCCGGCTCGGCCCGCGACGTGCAGGACTTCATCCGCTGGCTCAACCGGGCCCCGATCACGCCGATCGTCGACCTGAACGGCGACGAGCTCGGCAATCTAGCGAAGGGCGAGATACCGCGACTGCAGCGCTTCAACCCCGCCTACGCGCCGGACGGCGACAACCAACTCAACCCGTGGGCCGACCTGATGGACCTCGACCACGTCAATCTCTGGGGTCAGTCCTTCGGATCGGGCGGGATCACCAGTTACGGCTTCTGGCAGGGCCTCGGGAAGGGATTCGACGGTAATCCCCTGCCCAAGGTGAGCTCGATCGTCGGAATGTCCGGATTCTCCTACACCACCGCCGATATCCCGATCCAGCTGCAGACCGCCGACTTCGACATCCCGGTGCCCAACGGCTACCTGATCACGCCCCAGCCCAATGGCCTCGCCGACGTCACCGACGGCCCGATCGGGGTCAAGGAGTACTACGACAACATCCGCCGAGAGGGCCACGGCAACAGCCCGCTGATGTTCCTCACCCTCGAGGGTGGCTTCCACACCGATACGTTCAACCTGCTCGGTGTCATCTACCATGTGAAATCGCCCTACTTGTCGACCACTTCGGCGCTCAACTGGTTCCAGTGCTACGGCCGCGCCGACACCGACGAAAGTGCTTGCGCGGCACTGCGAGAGCCGATCGACGGCATGTCGCGCGCCTTCGCCACCGAATACTCCCCCGAGGGCCCCGCCGGCC
This sequence comes from Nocardia sp. NPDC059240, assembly GCF_042753865.1. Lineage (NCBI taxonomy): Bacteria > Bacillati > Actinomycetota > Actinomycetes > Mycobacteriales > Nocardiaceae > Nocardia > Nocardia sp. NPDC059240. Next base: position 80,302 of record NZ_JBHZAC010000003.1, read on the forward strand.
CCAGCCTGTGCGTGACCATTCCCGACCGCGCAACCCTGATCCAGGCGCCATACCGCCCGGCCGACTTCATCCAGAACAACTGGGGCCCCGCCAAATACGACTGCACGCCACAACAACGCTAGCGGCACACGTAGTTCAGCAGAACCGATCGATCAGCCTTTGAGGTCGTGTGCGACCTGAATCAGGAACGTGGTGACCGCCTGGACGTCAGCGGGCTTCAATAGCTCCTGGTCGGGGCTCTCCTTCACGAATCGCATTTCCGCACTCCAAAATCCGTCCTGGACATGAACTTCCGTCCAATACGGCAAGGGGGCTCCCACCCACGCCTTACCTTCGAAGCCGGGAACCGCCGGGTCGTCGGTGGGTATCCCGTCGATTTTGCCGTCGTCTATCCGCGGGTTGTTTACCTGGAGTGCGCCGATCAAGCTGAGGCCGGCGTGGCGGCCGTTGCAGATGGCCGACCAGCCGACTGTGCCGTCCTTCTCGAAAGTGAGCGTCTCCGCCTCGGCGTCGGTGATCGAGAGCGAGTTCCGCAGAAACGTTCGGTAGCGATCGCACAACTTCGCGCCATCATATTTCGACGGTGGAATGAAATGGATCGACGAACCCGAAAATGCAGAGCAGCCGACCGCCGCTACCAGCGCCAAAACGACCAAGAGGACACCGCGTTTGGTTCGCGGATCCACTCTGCGCCTACGCTGCATCCCACCGAGCACATCTGAGCGGCTCCGCAGTCCCAGCCACACCCGTACCATCACAATCCCCCCAACGACAAGCACCGCTACCTGCGGCACTCCGAGCCGGATGGTATCCGCCGCACCATGATCCAGTCACGTGCGTGCGTTCACATTTCACTCGCCCAGCTTGACCGCTCGGCGTAGGTCGGCCGCGTACTCCTCGGGCTGTTCCCATGCCGCGAAGTGGCCGCCCGCACCGTGTTCCACGTAATCGCAGATGTTCAGGAACGCCTCGGCATAGCTTCGGGGCTCCGGTTTGATGTCGCGGGGGAAGACGGAAAGCACTGTCGGCGTATCGATCCGACCGGGGAGGGTGGCCGGTTCGACGTAGGTGGCGAACGAGGTGCCGATCGTGCCGGTGACCCAGTAGGCGGTGACCCAGGTGAGCAGTTCATCCTCGGTGAAAGCCGAATCGTCGGACCAGGACTCCAGTTTCTCGACAATCCAGGCCGCGAGGCCCGCCGGTGAGTCGCCTAGCGCGACAGCGAGAGTGTTCGGCCGCGTCGACTGTTCGGCGATGTATCCTCCCTCCGTTCGGAACCAGTGCGCCGCCCGGTCGAGGTAGGCCACCGCGTCGGGCGCGAGCATCGCGCGATCCGCCGTGAGTGCACGGAGTGGGGCGATGTTGGTGAGGTGCAGGGCAGCAACCCGGTCCGGGTGTTGTGCCGCAAGGATTTCCGCGACGGTGCCACCGACGTCGCCGCCGGATACCGTGTAACGCGCGTACCCGAGCTCGGCCAGTGCGTCCGCGACGATCTCGGCGATCCGGTTGACCGACATGCCCGGACCTTCGAGCGGTACCGCGAACGGGAAGCCCGGCAGCGCGGGAACCACCACGTTCATCTCCGCGAGCAACGGCAGGACACGCTCGAACCGCAGCACGGAGTCGGGCCAGCCGTGCAGTAGTACGACAACCGGGGCGCCGGGATGCCCGGACCGCCGGTGGATCACCCGCAGCTCGGTATCGCCCGCCTGCACTGTTACCCAAGGCAACTCGGCGATGCGACGCTCGTGCACGCTCCAGTCGTAGCCGTCCACCCAACGTTCGAGCAGTTCGTCGAGGCGAGTCCCGGTGATTCCCCGCTTCTCGTCGGCACTCCACGGCGTCGTGACGCGTCGCGTCCGCCGGAGTCGTTCCCGTAGATCATCGATCATGTGTATCAGCGTACACATCCATGTGTATGCTGATACACATGACTTTGCGCAACGCGGCCGCCACCAAACAGCGCATTCTGGAGCACGCGCAGCGCCAGTTCGCGCAGAACGGCTACGCGGCAACCACAGTCAAGGGCGTCGCCGATGCGGCCGGTGTGTCCCCCAACCTCATCACCCGCTACTTCGGCGGCAAGGAAGGCGTCTTCCTAGCGGCGACGCAGGTGGAAATCCCAGTCTCGAACTCCTTCGACGGCGACCGCTCCGAACTAGGTTCCCGCCTCGCCGCCAGCATCATCGAGCGCTGGTCCGCCGCGCCCGAAGAAGATCCACTGCTCGTACTGCAACGCGCATCCGGCGAACGCCCGGAAGCCGCAGAGGCACTCGCCGCATTCCTCGACACCAACTCACTGCAGCCGCTGTACCACTACCTACGCGACAGCGGCCTGAACGACCTCGACGCCCGAGCCCGAGCCGCAGCGATCGACGCCTTCGTACTGGGCGTATCAACTCGCCGACGGGTCCTCCGTTCAGAACTCGGCGACCCCACTGAACTCCAGACTTGGCTCAGCGCCACCATCCAACGCCTCGCAGACGGGTAAGAGAGGTTCCGACACCCGGCCGCCGCACTGACGCCGACGGAACCCGGCCATTCCTTGGGAGCAGATCCAGCACCACAGCAGCGCAGATGCGGCGCGCACATCGACAAAACGGCGCATCCCGCCGAGCACCGGATCGCCACAGCCAGCTGATCTTTCGCAACCGCGGGGCCCTGTCCGATTCGATCAGCGCGGTCAGCGCAGTTACTCGATGACGAGGTCGAGGACCAGGACGTCGCCCTCCCGAATCTCCGACACCTGCAGACCGGAAAGAAGCAGGGCCACCGGAACAGGTTGCCCAGGTTCTCCACGCGCAACCCATACCCGACCTACCCCCGTGCATTCAGCCACGGGACCGGGCTCACCATCGACCCGCACAACACGAAGCCGGTCACCGATACCTACCTGGCCCGCCTCGATATGCCCGATCACAGACGTCCCACGACTCCTCAGATCGAAGGCCCCCTCAACGATGAACCGAAACTGCCCATCGCCCGACGCTCCATTCGGCATCCCACGATCATGTACCGCCGCAGGCCGATCGCGCATCGGCCACTCCGTGTCGCCGCAACCGAGCGATCCGCGGCATTTCCGTGCGAACACTGTGTGGGTGCCATGGGCTGCGCCGGTCAGCTGGATAGCCGGGTGATGAAGGCCGTGAAATTGGTGTACACCCTCTCCGCCTTTTGCTCGGCGGTGAGGTCTTCGCGATACCGGACACCCATCGACGGACGCTTGATGTTGCGTGCGTACAACGAACAGGCAAGGTCAGTACACATGTAGGTGCCGATCGTATTGCCTCGCCGCCCGGACTCGCCGGTCTTGGCCGCGGTCATCAAGGAGACTGCGTTACCGGTGTGAGTAGTCAGGCAGATGCTGCACATCTGCGCTCGGCCCGACCCTCCGAGTTCGTATCGCATGGCGATGCCGATGATTCGATCAGCTTGCGGGACAACGGCGTAGCAGCGGCCCGGGAATGATGGATCGGCCCAGCCCAGGAAGTCCAGATCGTCCCAGGGTTGGAAGGCGAGGTTGCGTGGGGTGTGAAGTCGTTGAGCGTCGCCCTTGGAGCAGTTGACGAATGAGGATCTGATCTCTCGTTCGGTGATTGGTTCCATGAGGGGGTCCTTCGGGATCGTTTGGGCATAGCGATATCTCGGCTCGATTGAGCTGGATCAAGGGCCGAGGGAACTCACGAAGAATGCGCGCGTTCAGGAGTCGGCGGCGGAGCGCGGGTGGGCGAAGAGCAACAGCGCGGTGGCACCGGCATACTCCGCCGGATCCCTCCGAATCTGTGTGGACGCATGGCGTTCCGAGGCAACTTCGGACCTCCTTCCTATGACTCGTAGAGTAAAACCTAGGCATCATAGGTTCAACAGAATTACCACACGGATGCGGTCAGGGATCCCGGACTCCTCCCCGGACGCGATCATCGGCATGAGGGTTCGTTCGGTCGGCATCGAATCGGCACAGCCAGTTGATCTTCGGTTGCGTCGCGCCAGCCGATTCGACCAGCGCGACATGCGGCAGACTAGGACGCTCCGGCATCCGGCCGACCCCCACCCCTCCCCGCCGACACCAGCATCGTAATCGCCAGCAACGGACGATATTTCGTCGCCGAGTGGCACATTCTGGAGGGGTTTGGCCCGGTTTGTCCTGTTTTTTGTGCCACTCGGCATTCGGCAGAAGCGGACATCGCAACGGCCCGAGTCGCCTCGGGCCGTTGATCTTTCGCGGGACCACGCCTGGCCGGTTCGGGTACCGCGCACTTGCGTTCACTGAAGTCAGCCTTCTAGCGGCTGTGTTGCTCGGAGTTGTCGTGTAACGCTGTCGGCTGGTCTGAAGACATAGCGTTTCGGGGGATGGGGCCGGTCTGTGGGCTGGAAGTCACCTCGAGGACGTAACCGACGGCGACCCATGGATCGGAATTGACTGCTCGATGAATCTCTCTGCACTACGCGGCGCGACCGTTCTCCGGACCGGCGTGTGCGCGCTCGCTGCTGTACTGGCACTTACGATGCTCGGCAGTACAGCGGCGGCGGAACCGGAAAAGCCCTCCGGCCTAAGCTCACTCGTCAAGGACGGGCGCACCTGGCATCTGAAAGTGTATTCAGCGGCGATGGGCAAGGACATCACCGTCGACGTGCAACGCCCAGTCGACGAATCAAAACCCGCCGGGAACGCATATCTGGTCAGCGGCCTCGACGCCGGTGAAGGCACCGCGAGCTGGCAAGCTGCGTCGGACGCGTTGTCCTTCCTCGCCGACAAACAGGTCAATGTCATTCTGCCGATCGGCGGCCGAGGCAGCTACTACACCGATTGGTACAAGCAGGATCCCCGCCTCGGCCTGAACAAGTGGAAGACCTTCTTCACCGAGGAGCTACCACCCATCCTGGACGCAACGCTCGGCTCGACCGGGCTGAACTCGCTGGCGGGGTTCTCCACCTCCGGCACCTCGGTCCTGCAGTTGGCAGAGGCGAAACCCGGTCTGTTCAAGTCGGTCGCCGCCTACAGCGGCTGCGCGGAGACCGCCAGCCCGCTCGGTAAGCGGGCCATGAAGCTCGCCGTGGAGACCTGGGCCGGTGGCAACGTCGTGAACATGTACGGCCCGGACGATGATCCGGCCTGGGTAACCAACGATCCGATCATCAACGCCGAGAAGCTGCGCGGCACGAACCTTTACATCTCCAGCGGCAGCGGTCTTCCAACTCCGTCGGACGTGCAGTACTACCAGAGCACGGACACCGAGTCAGGCGGTATCGTCCCCCTTTTCCTCGGCAGCGTCATCGAAGCTACGACGAACATTTGCACGCATAGCCTCGAGGACAAGCTGGACACGCTCGGCATTCCGGCTACCTACCACTTCGACCCGACCGGCACGCACCGCTGGGTCTACTGGCAGCAGGCGCTGCACGACTCTTGGCCACTGCTGGCCCAGGGTACGGGGATTGAGTCCTGAGACACCAATTGGTCAGGCGCGCAATATCATTCGCGGTTTCTACTATGGTTCTCGTCTCCATGTTCAGACCCGCGAACCCGCAGAGCTCGCCACGTGGTGTCGCTCGAGTACAACGAACACGGCACCACCTCCGCGGACCTGCTCCGATAAACGCTCATCGGCAATGCAGGACGCTCGGCCGCCCTCAGACCGACACCGCCACTTGATCTTCGACCCCGTCGCGCTGGCCGGTTCGATCAGCGCGCCTCGCGGCAGTTCAGTGCGTTCGGTCGAGTGGGCTCGGCCGGCCGAGGCGACTCGCTAGATCTCGTTCGAACCGACTTCATCGAGACTGAGGTCGTATTCGTCTACATCGAGGTCCGTTGAGGTGGAGGACAAGAACTGCAGGACCTCGACGGAGAGATGCCACCCAAGAGGACGTGGCCACTTCCGGGCCTCCTCGATCGGCGTTCCACCCGGCGCACCGTGGCTGCCATCGGGATCGTGGTAGTAGCGAACGATCTGCAGCCTCGACGAGATATCTTGGTCCTCAGCCCATTTGACGAGTTGCGGGCGGCACGGTGCCAACCTGTCGATCAACCGCCCAATCTGGTCATCGATCGGATCATTCGTCTCCTCGACGATCTTCCAAACGTTCAAGCCTCGGGCTCGGCCACTCGCCGTGAGATCGCCTTTGGTGTGTGCAACATCTGGCTCGATCCCCAGAAATGCGGTCATCATGGACGCTGACGTCATGGTGGTCTCCACAGCGAAGTAGCAGTACTGGCGAACCTTCATCACTGGGAGATTCGACCACAGCAGGACATTTCAGCCCAACGAATTCGACCGCTCATCGGCAATTCCGGACACTGCGGGCGCTCGAGACGATCTCGGCCCGTTGGTCTTCCGGAGTGCGGCGCTGGCCGACCCGGTCAGCGCGGTCCGCGGCAGACTAGGACGCTCCGGCATCCGGCCGACCCCCACGCCTCCCGCCGACACCAGCATCGCAATCGCCAGCAACGGACGATATTTCGTCGCCGAGTCGCACATTCTGGAGGGGTTTGGCCCGATTTGTCCTGCTTTTGTGCCACTCGGCACTCGGCATGACCGCACACTGCAGCGGCCCGAGTTCACCTCGAGCCAGTTCGATCAGCGGCGTATGCGGACGTTGGTTCGGCCGCAGTTCGCTGGTCCGAAGCACCTGAGCAGGCAGACTATTCGAGTGACCTTTCGATTGCTGCCCAGCACCGGGCTTGTCCTCCCGGCGGACGCAGGCGTCCTGCGATTCGGCATGACCGAGCATTCGGCGCAGTGGACGGCTTCAACGTTGGCGGACATTCGTGTCGGCGGGTGGATGTGCGGAACGCACTGGACCTTCTTCTTCGTCCACCACGGCATTCTGGTCACGGCCTACTCTTGCACCGCGTGCGCTGAGCAGACTTTGGGACACTTGATCATCGAGCGGGAGTACGGCATGGACCGGGCCGCCGATGTTCCGGTCGCCTTCGGCGACTACGACCTCTTCGGCTACCCGATCCACGAACTGGCCGAGGCTCTCAGCCCGCCAGACTGCAAGCTCCTACTGCCCGCGGACGTCGACCTCCAAAGCACGCACTACCTGTCCGCCGTACACCTCGACAATTGCAAAGGGGAGCGCGCGGATGCCCGCAGGGCTCAGACTCCCACTGCCAGTTGATCTTCCGACGTGCCGTGCTGACCGCTCCCGACAGCGCGGCATGCGGCATTTCCGGACACTCACACCCGCTCATCCATCACCAGAATGCACTGGGGTACAAGTCTTCTCGATGTTTACGACCAGAACGCATGCTCGTCGAGCATCCAGGACTCGGCAATACAGCGCATTGTTTCAGCAGTTAGCTGGCATCGCCGGGCACCATATTTTGACTGTCCGACCGTACGCCGATCTGTCTGTCGAGCGCGATTCGCGCCGGATGTCCACTTGCCAAGTATGATGGCAGGTATTGGCGATCATGTGCAGCAAGATCAGCTGGAGGGAACCAGCTGAGCCCGTCCCGGCGTACTCGATGAGCTGGTCACGCGACTAGCCTTCTGTCCGTGTCAGTGAACCTCGATGTCCAGTTCCGCCTGTATCTTAGAAACCGCGAGCAAGCCGACGCTGCCAAACTGGCGCTCGACGACTTCTTCGAGCACGAACTCGAGGGCGAGGTTAAGACCTACTGCCGCGAAAATAACAAATCCAGCAACTGCCCGTGGATCGTGTTCGGCCTGTCGTACGACTCCATCATCATCAGCCGTGGCTGGCTGTGGGCACCGCGAATCGAGGAAGACTTCCGGGCGCGCGTCGCTGCCGTCGCACCTGACGTACCAGACTTCCTGGTCTGGTTCGACGTCTATGACGTCGATGACGAACGCCTCAATCCGACAATCTCGAGCAAGCTTCGACGAAGCTTGCTCGCGTGGTTGCCGAAGTCCGACAGAAGTTACTTCCGGGGCCCCGCCGGTGCTTGCTACCGGATGCTCTGGCAGAGCCTGCGGTCCAGGTTCGAGACCTAAGACTGATTCCACCACGGCTCGATAGTGGGGCTGATGGATTGGCGTCTCGAGCGGAACCGATTCCACAAGCGGGACTCCGCGGTCCGGCCCGCGCGGCTGGTCTGAGGCCTCGAAATCCTGTAATCGGCAGTAATGGACACGGCGACGGCCCCGAGATGCCCCGGGGCCGTTGATCTTCAGCTAGGTCGCGCTGGCCGCCGCGGACCGCGCGCCACGCGGCATTACAGTGTCTCGGTTGCATGGTCGATGCCGGCGGATCTCCAATCAGCCAGACCTGGGAGTGCTTGCCGGTCCTTTTATTGACGGGGTCGGATGACGATCGCCGCGCGTCGGTACCAGAAGTTGGCGGTGTTTCCTTCGTTGCCCATATAGCCCTCGATTTCCGACGCGAAGGGCTCGAGCGTCGCCTTCGCCTCGGGCGTGCACCACTCTCCTTCCCTCACGACCTCTCGCACGGCGGGCTCACCCGATGCCCCTGACTGGTCGATCAGCCACGTCAAGGTGATGGTTGATGACAGCAGCTCGCCGAGTTCGTCCGAGTCCGGTGTCAACGGCAGGCTGGCCTGTACAGGAATGCTCTCGGGGTCGTCAGGGACAGGGTCGATCAAATCCCCGTCGTCGTCGAACTCCGGCTCGGAGCTTTCGACGCATTTCCACCCGTCGTCGATACGCTCCCAACGCTGACGATGGATCAACATGGATGCGGTGTAATCGTCCTCCTCGTAAGAATCCTCGACCTCAGCGAGGGCCAGCAACGCGTCGTAGCCCGCGAGTTCCGCTGCGGCGACCATCATCCCAGTCCTGGCAGCATCGCCGCCCTTGAGCCGCTCCCACCCGAATCCCTGCCGGGAATACTGATGATCCAGCAGGTAGACGAGTCGATCAACGCGTCCGCCCTGCTCGCCCCGAGAAGGCCGGTTAGACGATTCCATCGTCGTGGTGAAATGTTCGCGTAATTGCTCGGCCAACAACGCAACCGACGGATGCGTGGCGAACCTAGCGGAGTCTGGTCCGGTACGCCCGTGCGCCACCAGGTTGTAGGTCAGCGTGATCCGGAAACCATCGGTAACCGGCAGCACCTCGTGCGCGCAGTCGCCGTAGAACGCGACGAAGGACAGCTCTTGCGGCGACCCCTGGTCGGTGATCGTCTTCCCCAGTTGCTCGATCACCAGCTCCCCGCCGGTGAACGTCGAAGGAAGTGTCACCACTAACGTGCCGATCATTCCGTCGGCCTTCTCCGAATCCTGATGGCGTTGAAAGAACTGCCCCGGCTCGTACACCAGCATCGAATGCAGCTCCGCCGACAACTCACAGTCCGGCGCCAAACTCAGCTCCGCCCGCAGCACGTCCAGCATCGGCTGCAATGTCTCGCGCCAGCGTCGCTCGTCGACGGTCACACGGTCCCGCGGAACCTCCCATGTGTCACGCACATTCGCGTCCAACAGGGTCTGCTCGCGCAGGCCGTATCGCGCAGGCTGCGCGACCTCGCACAGCTCCCGCGCCTGAGTCGACGTCACCGGAAACCGGATCGGCCCCACCCCGTCCACCTCGATTGCCAGGTTCTCCGCCAAGGCCGTCCGACGCGCGGCAAATGAACCTGCCAGCGGTACCGACCCCATGAGCTCGCCGATCATCCGCAGGGTCTGGTCTGTCATGCACTTCTCCCGTGTTCGGCAACGTTCGTGGGCATCCTCCCAAAGCCCACCGACGATCCGGCCCCGATGCCGCGAACATCGGGTATCGAGATTTGCAAGAACCCCCAAACCGGTTCAACGCCAGCGTTGTCTAGCGGACGCCCATCCGTTCGGAGGTCGGAGACGCTCGGGCCCAGCGCGTTTCGGAGCCGACCGTCCGGCCGGATCAATCAGCGCGGTTCGCGCAATATGATCCGACTGTGCGCGCTGACTATGACGGAACTGACCGGATCGCGAGTGCTGCAGCCGAATTCGACTGGACGTGGACCGCTGGCGACATTCAGCGGTTCTGCGATGTACTAGGGTGGCGGATCGCCAAAGCTGACTCTTCGGCTGCGACATTGGTTACCAACATTTCGGTGGAGCACCCGGAAGCTTTTGCGTATTTCGACTCAGAACACGGCACTGGACTCGAGGATTCCGATCGAGCCATAACTTGGATTTGGATTGCCGTCATGGACGATGGGGAGATCGGAGAGCCCGGCCTTATTTCTTTCCTCGACAACAGATTCCGCGAATTCGGTGAGCGTCTGTCAATGATACTGGGTGAGCCCACATCTGGACGAGGATGGGACTCAGAGGTTGGCTGGCCGAACTTCGTGTGGGAAACGCCTGGAGTAGTGATCGAGCTGACAGAGGATGTTGAGACAGTCTCTGTCTCGCTGCACGATCCCGTCTGGTTCAGAGCGTCAGAGGCACGTCGTGCGACTGACACCGTCATCGACGGCGACGACGTTGAGCCCGCTCAGCTGGAGACACATGTCCGGCCGGGCGAGTGGGGTGACTTCGAAAGGGCGCTGGCAGCAGTTCTTTTCAGAATGTCGGCCGGTAATATTCTCATGTTCGCCACTCCCGGTCGCAGGCATATTCAATTCAATATGGCGCGATTCGGGCTGAGATGCGCGGCGGCATCGGACTCGCCAGGAAGCGAGACAGAACTCTTGTGCTCGGCAAGCATGGGCGCCCCATTCGCTGAGTACAAAGCCATGGCCGAGCACGCAAGCAGCGTCCTGCAGGACGAGCTCAGCGTCGGGCGGTCAGTCGCACTGATTCCGAGACCGTCGGAACTGAGGGTGCTGGCGTGGTCTTACAGGCATGACCGCCGCATACCGTACCTGGGTGACCTCTGCATCGCATAACGGCGGCATGCGGAAAAGGTCTGCCAGATTCCAGCGGGTACCCCAACGCACCAAACCCGGCGTGATCGGACGGTCTTGTGCCGCAGCGCTACCGCGGCTGACCGGCTCCCGCGTCGGGATGTTCGGTCAGCGCGGTCAGCGGCGGTACAGGACGATTACTGTGAGCTAGGGGTTTCTCAGAGGACGAGCGAATGAAAGGCGGAGCTGTGCGCGTTGTTACTGCTCTGGCTCTTGCCGGCATGACGATCGTGAGCGGTTGTTCAATTGATTCGTCGCAAGCTGCCGATAGCCCCGAGCAAGCTGTTCGGGACCATATAAAGGCTGCCGATGCCGGCGATGTCGTCGCGCTGCGGCGGCTTGCCTGTGGCGGTCTGGCAGAGCAGATGACTGTCCGGAGCGATGAGCAGGTTCGCACCGCGTTCGACGGGTTCTATAAGCCGACGCCTGACAAGTTCAGCGCATCTGCTCCCGCTGGAGATTCGGTCCGTGTGCTCGGGTTCTACACCGGGCTGACGGATCTGGATATTGCCTTCGTCACCGAGCAACACGGGCGATGGCAGGTTTGTGGAGTCGCCAGGGGCAACGGGGGCTTCGGTCCATTGCCGGGACCCTTCAAGTAAGTGAGATCCGTTGCGAGATGGGCTGCTATGGCACAGCCGGCCGATTCGGTCGGCTGTGCCGTGCGGCATTACAAGTCCGCGAAGAAGCTCCTCGCGCGACCGTTTTCGACGATGTAGGCGCCACTCGTGATGGGGGCGTGGCCGTAGGAATCGTCGTCGTAGGTGGCCCGGACCAGATGCTGGAAGAGCATGAGCTGTTGCGGCTCGAGGTTGTAAGGGACTGCCATCAGGCAGGTTCGACGGGGGACGGCGACCAAGAGTTTGTCCGTGCCCAAGGCTTGATGGGCACGGAGCATGTGCTGCGGGTCGAGCACCTTCTCGGCCGAGAAGTCTTCACCGGAGGAGGTGGCGATAGGGAGGCTGTGGAGCTCCGACACCTCCCAGTCGTATTCCAGGGCAGCAAGATTCGCCATCGCTTCGGCCAGCATTGCATTGCTGTCGACGTCCTCGCCGAAACCCTCTACCTGGTAGCCGGAGTCGGTGTCGACGGCAAGCACGATGATCGGGACGGTGCCCGCCGTGGTGGCCCAGTGGGTGATCCGGTGGCGGTGTTCCCAATCGGCGGGCTTCAGCAGCGGATACCACGGCCCTTCCGACGTCTGCGACTCGCCGGCGGCGGAAGCGGGCGGATACGTCGCTACCTGGCAGTCCCAGTCTTCGTCGACGATCATGCGCACGTACTGAACCTGAATTCGGCCCGACGCCACGGCTTCCTGCACGTCGGGCCGTCGTGCGGCAAGCTCGGGATCAGCCTCGACCAGGGCGAACAGTTGGTCGTATTCCATCTCGTCGGCATCCACCTGCAACGTCGGATAGTCCGCCATCGACTCGATGTCGAGGTAGACATCGATCACCACCAGCAAATCGGGTTCGGCGAGGGCGATGACGTCGGCGGTCCGGTCGCGCACCGGCCAGGTGTTGTCACCGCCGGACAGCACCGTGTACCCCTGGTGGGTGCAGTAGCGCAGGGCTACGTCCATGCGTGCTTCGTGCGTCTGCCTCGCGAACGCGACCTTGGCGGCGATGTCTTCGCGGCGGGCCTGGAGAAACTCGCTGATTCGCTGCGGCCCTTGCTCGTTCAGGTCTTCGCGATTGAGCAAGCCCGCGAGTCCGCCGGTGTCGAGCTCTTCATCGGAACCATCGACCCAGCCCACGGCTGCGGTTTCGACGGCGAGCCCCAACCCGAATTCGCTGCGGAGCACCGCCGCCACCGCGTTCACCAGGCCGCTGTATGCGTCGTATCGGATCGGCCACGACAAGTCCTGCACCCAGGTCTCGGGGTGATCGGCCGCCGGGGCCGTCCATCCGTTCGCCCGGAGGAAGTCGCAGCCTTGGGGAGAGAACTGACGCGAGCCACTGACCAGTTCACATCGAAAACCGTCGCGCCCCCAGCCGAACCGGGCATACCGAATGCCGTTGCCGTCCAACGCCACCCATCCGGAGGACGGCATCGTGAAGAGCAGCCACGTCAGTTCCTCGGCGAACCACTGCCACGATTCTGCGGCCACACTCGGCCACATCTCCGGTGCGCCGCGTGCCCCGCTCCGCTGACCCCGCCACCCGTCGCCAATCCCCATGCCACGCTCCAAACAAGTAATGCGAACACCGAAACTTACATGATCAACTCGAGTTCCCCCGACCGAGGCGCCAGGGACTTGCTGCGACCCGATGTCACCCAACCACTGCTGTGCGCCGCGGCAGCTGCGCTGTATCCCCCAGTTGGCGTGGCGATTTCGGGGGCTCAACGCCTTCGAGTGCGGTACGGTGACGTTTCCCGCTACTTGTCGACAAGTAATAGGCCGGAGACCTGTGGCGCCGAAATTCGACCGACGAACCGCCATCGCATGCCTGCTCATCGGGATCGGCAGCTTCACGATCGTCACCGCACTACTGATTCCGACGTACATGCTGCCACGGCTGGTGAAGACACCCTTGAACCTCAGGGTCACCACGGTCGCATCGAATCAGCCCGGCACCGAAAGCCTGGTGCTGGACGCGAAATCACTGACCTCCGCCGAAGGGTCCGCGAAGGTCGACACCGACGTACCGCTGATCTCGCGACGATTCCTCACCGTCGAAGATCCCTCCGATGCCGCGAAAATGACGATCCAGTCGGGGCAAACCCTGTGGCGCACAGATAAACCGAGCCCGCTCGATCTGCTCACCGCGACGATCGACCGCGTCACCATCGACCGCCGCACCGGCATGCCGGTCGACGAGCAGCCGAACGGATCCATCGCGATCACCGCCGACGAGCCGGCCACCCCGGTCCAACACATCGGCCTGCAGTACCGATTCCCCATCACGACAGATAAGAAGTCTTACCCGTACTTCGACATGAACGCCCGAAAGGCGTTCGATATCAACTACATCGACGAAACCAGCATCAACGGCGTACTGGTCTACCACTTCCAGCAAACCGTCCCCGTGACCGATATGTCGCGCGTGGTGCCGTCACCGACGAACAGACTGACCCTGCCTGCCGCGAAGTGGGGAATAGCGGGTGACGCACCGGTCACCATGACCCGCTTCTACACCAACACCCGCGACGCCTGGGTCGAACCACGAACCGGCGCAGTCATCAAGGGCCGCGAGCAAATTCACCTCTACTACGCCCGCACCGCAGACCAGCCCGACGTGACCATCCTGAAAGCCACTCTCGCACTGGGCGAACCCGCCATCGAATCCCAATCCGCAACCGCTCGCAAGAACCTCCACAAACTGTCCACCTACGGCCGCACCCTCCCCCTCCTGCTCGCCGTATTCGGGTCAATCACCCTCGCAACCGGAGTATTCCGCGGCACCCGGGCAATACAGGATTGTCACGACCCCCAGTAGATCTCCCAAACTCCATCATCGTTCTTGCCGATGCCTTCGAAGAAGATGTGATGCACGTCGACGCCGCCGAACCACTGCGACTGCTGACGAGTGAGCCTTTCCGTCTCGGCGATGGCCGCGGCAAGGTCACGCACCGTGAACCACTTCTCGTTCGACGCTCGGTGTGCAACGGGATCACCGAATCCACGCAAGTTCAGCGTGGGCAATTCCAGGACAACACGGTCGAACTCGTCAACGGTCAAGTCACGAATCTCGCCATCCTCGAACACGGTCAGCGCGAACGAGACTCCCCGGATCGCCGCGGTCGCCGTCGCGCGCTGATTGGACAGGTTCGCCGCGACACCCTCGGCCGGTTCCGTCAGCTCGATCGCCAACGTCCCGGACAACCCATTGAAGAACTCCAGTGACATGTATGGATAGTGGCATCGAGCACCGACACCTCGCGCACGCCGACCGGTCATCGATTGCACGCACGCCGGCATGAAGCGCACTGCAACGGCCCGAGTTCAACTCGGGCCGTTGATCTTCCGCTGGGTCGCGCCGGCCACCACGCACCGCGTGGGATGCGGTAATAGCGGATGTCAGGGCTTGGGTTCGGGTATCGGATCCAGTACGACGATCGGTACTCTCCGCCCTGCCGCCCGTGCCGGTGCGACCAGGAACAGATAGGTGCCGCCCGTCCGTCGCAGTACTCGAGCGAGCAGTCTGCGGGCTTCCTTGCCCTCGGAGACTCGTGCCCGCATGGTGCGGGTTCTGCCACCGGCTCGGATCTGGACCACTGGGTTTGCGGTGATGTTCCAGTACCAGGAGGGTTGGCTTTTGCCGCCGCCGTAGGAGGCCAGTAGCACGTACGAGTCACCGAGCATGAGGAAGCTCGGCATGAGGACCGTGCGCGGCAATCCCGTTCTACGGCCGGTGGTTTCCAGCTCCACCAGCCGAATGTGGCCCACTCGTAGTCGGCCCGCCGTCGCCTCGAACAGCGGCTGAAACACCATGTTCAGCAGGCGGGCGCCGCGCCAGTGCAGTGTCTTCGTCGGCTTCCATGTCTGCTTGCGGGTCTCGCCCTCCGCCTGTCCGTTCGAGGAAATCACGTCGAGTTCACCCCCGGACCTGTTCGCGGGCGAAGTCGATGAGCCGCTGAGGGATTCGGTCGGATATCGCGGCGACACTGCGCTCGACCCGGTCCGGGGTGAGCAGTGCAGCACCGCCGCGCAGGACCCCCGGAGCGAGCCGGTGCAGCCCGAACATCAGCCAGGATTCCGGACGGACCGGAACAACGCCCCAGTTGTAGCGGGCAGCGCGCACAATCCCGCGCGCGACGTAGTCCGGTGAGGTGAGCATGGGCCCGTACTTCTCGGCGAGCATCCCGAGAATCTGCTGGATCTCGGTCTTGTCGTCAGTGGCCATACCGTCGAGGGAGGAGGCGAGGTGCCCGTTGGAGATCAACCCGGTGCCTCCGACTCCGCCCGGGCAGATAACAGTGACGCCAACGCCTTTCGGCCCGAGCTCACTGCGCAGGCATTCGCTGAACATGCGCACGGCGGCCTTGGACACGCAATAGGAGGGCACCACGGCGACCGGGATGTAGCCCAGTCCCGAGGAGATGTTCACGATCTGCCCGCTGCCACGCTCGGCCATGAGCGGGGCGAAGGCGCGGCATCCGTTGACGACGCCACCCAGGTTCACCGCGAGCTGACGGTCCCAGTCGGCTTTGGTGTGTTCGAGGAACCCGCCCATGATGCCGAACCCGGCGTTGTTGATCAGGATGTCGGGCAGGCCGTGCCGGTCGACCACCTCGCGCGCCACGGTGTGCCAGGCGCTGTCGTCGGTGACATCGAGGACCCAGACCTCCGCGCGGCCCCCACGCGCCCGAATCAGCTCGGCGGTGGATTGAGCAGTGCCGCCGTCGATGTCGGTGACAATGACTTTCGCGCCGATGCCCGCGTACCGCAGCGCCGTAGCGCGGCCGATACCACTGCCCGCGCCGGTGATCAGTACCGAATCAGGATTGGATGCGCGTCGAAACACGTGCGGCTCCTTTGCCGAAACCTGTAGCTATCCCTCACTGTGTTACACAGTCATATTGTCTCAGACAGTAGCAGTCAATGGTCGATTTTCCCAACATCGGGACCGGGCGGAGCGCACCTACCGATCAACGGCCGACTATCGTCCGGACGAATACCCCGATCTCACGCATGGCTGCGCGAGCGTCGGGGAAGATGTCGGCGGCCAGCTGGAAGTCGTGTATCCCGAATTCCCAGATCTGTAATCGGCATTCGACACCGGATGCCGCGCACCGGGCGGCGACGCGCTGATTGTCCGAGAGCAAGGCTTCGGTGGAACCCACCTGCAGCAGTATCGGTGGCATTCCGGTGAAGTCGCGGTCGACAGCCGACCATCGCGGATCGAATCCGCCTGTCTCGGTGAAGGCGAAGCCGGGCACGGCGAGCAGGTGCCCGAGCAGCAAGGGATCCCGGTAGGCGTTGGGCTCGGCCAGGGCCGCGGTCAGATTCATGTCGATCCACGCCGAGATGCCGATCACCCCGGCCGGCACCGGCAACCCGGCGGCCCGGGCGTTGAGCGCGGTGGACAGGCTCAGCCCGCCACCCGCCGAATCCCCCGCGAGAAAGACTCGGCCGGGCGGGAACCCGGAGTCCAGCACGAATCGATACGCCTCGAGCATGTCGGCCTGACTCGCGCGGACATGCTCGGGCAGCTGCCGGTAATCCAGGTTCAGCACCGGCAATCCGGTCTCGCGGCCGAGCCGGGCGACGTGTCGGCGGTGGGTGTTCAGCCCGGCGCCGATGAATCCCCCGCCGTGGGCATAGACGATGACGCCGCCGGACGGGTCGTCCGGCCCCGCAATATCCCGGTGCCACACCCATTCTGCTCGGAAGTTCTCGAAAGTCTGTGCACGGGTGATGGTTCCGCATGCAGGCCGCAGGACCGCGGCCAGTGGGTCCAGTCGAGTGGTGACCGCGACGGCGCGGCGCAGCGGTGCGACCGGTTTCGCGACGGACAGGAGTACGGCCAGCGGTAGCAGTGGCCGGGTCACGGTGTAGACCACCCGATGGGCCAGGCGGGCACCGGAACCGGCCGCGCGGAACTCCACGGTGACACGGTCGGTATCGAACGATGATCGAGTGGTCACAGCCACCTCGCTCAGACGTACCAGTGCGCCGCGCGCAAGCGGCGGTAGAGCGTGCCGAACACCTGATTGTGGCGGGCACGAAAGGTCGTGACGCGGGATTCGGGCACCCCCAGCCGGGTGGCGGTGGCAAGCACGACGTGGTCGCGCACGCCGAAGTGCACCTTCTCGACCACGGTCAGCACCCCGTCCGCAGTGTGGTGCAGCCCGTCGACGAACCACCACACCTGTGGAACGGGAAAGGGCCGACGGCCCATCCACGAGGTGACGCGTTGCCGGAACTCGGGTTTGGCCATGTGATTTCTCCTTGTCGATCGGATCAGGCGGCGGTGTTTCGAGGGCCGATGTCGCCCGCGATGACGCGACGATTGAAGGCGGCGAGATCCGCGATCGCCCGGCGGGCGTCGGGCAGCAGGTCGGCGCCCGCCTGGTGAATGTGAATGGCGCGATCCCAAAGCTGTAGTGTCAGCGGGATATCCGCTGCGGCGTAGCGTCGCGCCAGCTGTTCGGCATCGGCCAGGACGCATTCCTTCGACCCGGTCTGGATCAGCGCCGGAGGCATGCCGGTGAAGTCGTGGTTCACCGCGGACAGCGCCGGATCGACCATTCCGTTCTCGGCGAAGCCCAAACGCGCCACCGCCTCGTACCCGATCGGCGGGATGAGCGGATCGAACGGGCCGTTCGGATGCGCGTTGCGGTAGGTCCAATCCAGATCCGCCCAGGGCGCGATCGCCGCGATGGCCCCGGGCATGGGCAGGCCACGTTCGCGGGTGGCGATGGCCAGCCGGAACGCGACTCCCCCACCGGCGGAATCGCCTGCCAGGATGATCTTTTCGGCCGGGAAGCCCAGACCGAGCAGGTACCGGTAGGACTCCACCGCGTCGTCGATGATGTCGGTGTAGCTCGCCCGCGGCAGTTGCCGGAAGTCGACGCTGAGCGCGGGCAGCCCGCTCGCCTTGGCGATCCGCGCCACCAGTCGCCGGTGGGTACGCAGGCGGCAGACGATGAATCCGCCGCCGTGGAAGTACAGGATGGCACCGCCCTGCCGCGCGACCGGATCGGGAACACTGTTGTCCCACAACCATTCTGCACCGAAATTCTCGAACGAGACCGCACGGCGGCGGGTCCCGCGCGGCGGTACCAGGATGGCGGCGGGCGCGTCGGTGTAGCTCGTCACCGCGAAAACCTGTTTGGTGCGAACGACATCGATGCCGATCCGGCCCAGCGTGCCGAGCAGCGGGTGCGCGATGCGGCGGCCCGCCCGATAGACGAGCCGGGTGCGCCAGTCGGCTTCATTGGCGAGCTCGACGGTCACGCTCGACGTGGGCGAAACTGCGATGGACATGTCTTCCTCTCCCGACATCGGCCGGTCCGATCCCGGATTGCCCGGTAGCACAATGGCTTTCATCGCAGACCCCGCACGTCTACCCGGCCCTCGCGAACCAGCAGCGGGCCGATCGCCGCCGCCAGCCGGTTCAGCCTGGCGGGGGTGGCCTGCGCCAGCACCCGGGCGGTGAGCGCCGGTGAAAGCCGGTAGCAGGATTCGATCAACCAAGCCTCGGGACGCACCGGCAGGACGCCGATGTTGTACCGCATGGCGCGCACGATGCCGCGCGCGATGACATCGGGCCCGAAACCCAGCTTCGGACCGAACCCCCGCACCAGGGCCTGCACGGTGGCCGTCGCCGCGCGCTGCCCCTCGGCATCGTGATCGAAGGCAGGGGTGACGATCTCGGCGTTCTCGACGATATTGGTGGCCACCGCGCCCGGGCAGACGCAACTGACCCCGACGCGGTGGGCCGCGAGCTCGCCGCGCAGGCTCTCGGAGAACATCCGCACCCCCACCTTCGAGGTGGCATAGGACGGCCAGAAGGGCGCGGGCATCCAGGTCGCCACCGAGGCGACATTCACGATGTGGCCGCGGCGTTCGGCGACCATGAGCGGGGCGATGGTCCGGCAACCGTGCACCACCCCGCCCAGATTGACCGCCAGTTGCCGATCCCATTGCGCCCCGGTCTGTTCCAGGAAGGGAGCGATCAGGCCGTACCCGGCATTGTTGACCAGGACGTCCGGCACGCCGTATCGCTCGAAGACCGCCTCGGTCACGCCGACCCAAGCCGCCTCGTCGGCGACGTCCAACTCCTGGGCCATGGCGCGGCCACCGGAATGCACGATCTGCGCGGCGGTGTCGGCCGCGGTGACGGGGTTGATGTCGGTGGCGATCACCACCGCCCCCATGCGGGCGAACCGCTGTGCGGTGGCTCGCCCGATTCCACTGCCCGCCCCGGTGATGAACACCAGGCGCGGATCTCGAATACCCCGGAACATCAGGCGCCTTCCTCATTGGAGACCGTCGGCCGATCGTCGTCGGCGGAACTGACCGAATCGTATACTGTCCCAGACAATTATGACCGATAACTCGACAAACAGGCAAAGTCTATTGACAGTAGCCCCAACTGTCCTAGACAGTCGGGCTAGACGACAAGGATCGGATACACCCCATGGCACTCCCTGCTCCCCACGACGACGCCCACGTCGTCGTCACCGGCGCGGCCTCCGGAATCGGCAAAGAGATCGCCCGCGATCTGGCCCGGCGGGGTTATCACCTCGCCCTGATCGACATCCACGACTCGGTCAAGGAGACCGGCGACGAACTGCGCGCGCTCGGCGTCCAAGTCGAGGAGTACCTGCTCGATCTGACCGATCGCGACGCCCGCCAGGACTGCGTCGACCGGATTCTGGCGAGCCCGCGCGTGGTGACGGGCGTGTGCAATGTGGCCGGGCTGATCTCGGCGGGCCGCTTCGAAGATCTTCCGCTGCAACGCGAGCGCGCCCTGGTCGACGTCAGCGTCAGCGCCCTGCATCACCTGACGGGCGCGTTCCTGCCCGGCATGCGGGAGCGCGGCGCGGGCGCGATCCTGAACGTGTCCTCCCCCGTCGGCATCGCACCGCTGCCCTACAACGCGTCCTATTCGGCGGCGAAATCCTTCAGCATGTTCTTTTCCTATGCGCTGCACCAGGAGTTGAAGGGCTCGGGCGTCTCGGTGACCACCCTCATGCCCGGCCCGACCCGGACCGACCTGCTCTACGGCATCGCCGAAACCCGTTTCGCGCCCGACTGGATCTGGCGGCTGCCGGTGTTCTTCGACGCCGCACCGACCGCACGCCGCGGCGTCGAGGGCATGCTGCGCGGCGCGCGCCTGGCGGCGGCGGGCTGGTATCCGCGGCTGGTCGTGGCGGTCGGGCGGTACGTGCCGCTGTGGGTGTTGCTGCCCACCATCCGAACCGCCGGAACCCTGGGCTTCCCCGCACGTGAGGAGACCGGCGGAAGACGGGTGCGCGCCCTGCTCGAGCAGGTCGGCGACCGGATCGGCGGCAGTCGCTACAGCAACCCACCGAAGGACTGAAAAGGCAATGGAGACAAGAAAGGAAGGGACGACCATGTCGACTCCCGACCATGAAGTAGTCGTCATCGGCGCGGGCTTCGGTGGCATAGCCACCGGAGTCGAGCTGCGCAAGCAGGGCATCGAGGACTTCGTGCTGCTGGAGAAGCACGCGGGCATCGGCGGAACCTGGTGGGCTAACACCTATCCGGGCATCGCCGTCGACATCCCCGCCATCTACTACAGCTTCTCCTACGAACCGTTCCGCTCGACCCGGCTGTTCCCGCCGGGCCACGAGGTACAGGCCTACGCGGAACACATCGTCGACAAGTACGGTCTGCGCGACCGCATCCGGCTCGGCGTCACCTTCACCGGGGCGCACTGGGACGACAGCACCCACCTGTGGCATCTCGACTTCGCCGACGGATCGCGGATGACCTGCCGGTATCTCATTCCGGCGCTGGGCATTCTGGAGCAGGCGAAGCTGCCCGAGATCCCCGGCATCGAGTCGTTCGCGGGCAAGATCGTGCACTCCGCGCAGTGGGATCACGATTTCGACTACGCGGGCAAGCGGATCGCCGTCATCGGCACCGGCGCCAGCGGGCTGCAGATCATCCCGGAGATGGCCAAGATCGCCGGCCATCTCACGGTGTTCCAGCGCACCCCGATCTGGCTGGCCCCCAAACCCGACATCCGCATCGACTGGGGACTGGACCAGGCACTGAAGCGGCCCGCATTGCGTAAAGCCGTGCGATACACCATCGCAACCGCTTTGGACGCCGTGCTGGTCGTCGGCGTCCGTGCGCTCAGCGCGACGCCCGCCGCCATCCCGTATGTCACCAAGGTCGCGCAGGGGGCGACCCGAATGTGGCTGCGCGACAAGGAATTGGCGGACAAGCTGGTGCCCGGCTACGCGCCGGGCTGCAAACGCCCGTCTCTGTCGAACGAGTACTTCCGGACCTTCAAACAGAAGGACCGCGTCTCGCTGGTCACCGAGAAGATGGTCGAGGTCACCGGCAATGCCGTGATCACCGCGGACGGCACCGCACACGAGATCGATGTGCTGGTGTGCGCCACCGGATTCCGGGTCTGCGAGAAGGGTTTCTCGCCGGGCATGCCGATCCACGGGATGAACGGGCGCGAACTCGGCGACTACTGGCACGAGAACCACTACCACGCCTACGAGGGTGTCACCGTGCCCGGCTGGCCCAACCTCTTCCTGGTCTGCTGCGGCCCGAACACTATTGTGCCGTCGTCGATTCTGACCACTGCCGAGAACAATGCCATCCTCGCCAGTCGCGCCATCGCCGCGGCCCGCCGCCGCGGCTCCACCCGGGTCGAGGTCCGACAGCAGCCCTTCGACGACTTCGCGCGCATGTGCGTCGAACGGGCCGAAGGGTCGATGTGGATGGCGTCGCCGTGCGCGGGGTCGAACACCTACTACGTCAACTATCAGAACGAACTGGCGATTCGTCCCACCACGGTGCTGAGCCAATGGTGGGCGGCGCGCTTCCTGCGCACCGGGGACTTCAGCTTCCACGCATTGCCATCCACCGTGCTCGCCGCGCCGGCGGGCAGCACAGTCGAGGCCGACCAGGTCCGGGCGGGAGTGAAATGAAGACTGCGATCGTGACCGGAGCCGCGTCCGGCATCGGAATGGGTTATGCCACCGCACTTGTCGAGCAGGGCTACTTCGTCCTGGTCACCGATATCAACGAGGCCGGGGCCAAGAAGGTCGCCGAGGAATTGACCGAACTGGGGCCGGGCAAGGCCGAGGCGGCGCTGCTGGACGTGGCCGACCCGGACGCGGTGGCCGCCGCCGTGCACGGGGTCAAGGATCGATTCGGCCGCCTGGACCTGATGTTCAACAATGCGGGCCTGTTCATCGGCGGGCCGGTGGAGGAACTGACGGTCGCGCACTGGCGCAAGGCCATCGACGTCATGATCGCCGGTGTCGCCTACGGCGTGGACGCCGCGTACAAGATCATGGTGGAGCAGGGCTTCGGCGGCATCGTCAATACCGCCTCCATGGCGGGCTTCACGCCGTTCTCCTACCTAGGCCCGTACAACACCGCGAAGTTCGCGGTCGTCGGCATGACGTTGTCACTGCGGGGTGAGGCCGCCGCGCACGGCATTCACGTGACCGCGGTGTGCCCCATCGCTATTCACACCGACATCGTGGCCGGGGCCAATGCCGGGCTGGACGGTAACGCACCCGAACTCGGTTATCTCGCGGCGCTTTACCGGCGATTCGGCTACCTCGGACACTATCTGCCGAACTTCGTCCTGCAGGATCCGGTGGTGCACGGCCGCAAGGTATTACACGCCGTGCAGCGCAACCGCGCCATCGTCATCCAGCCGGGATACGGCCGCCTGCTGTGGTGGGCGGGCAGGCTCGCGCCCACGCTGACTCCCGCGCTCGGGCACGGTGCGGCTCGCCTGCTGGACTCCTTCCGGGCATCGGTCACCGAACGCTGGAACCAACTGCCCGAATCCATCCGCAACGCCTAGGGATTCACGACATCCCGAGTGGATCGTCGCCACCACCGATAGAGCCCGCCACCGAATCGGTGGCGGGCTCCACCGGTCAGCCCTTCTTGCCGACCGTGATCAGGTCGGGGACCCAGCGGCTGTACCAGGGACGCGCGACCGGGCGCTGCTCGACGATCTCGAAGCCCGCGTCCCGGAAGACCTTTCGGATCTCCGCCGAGGAGGGGGCATGGGCGGGCATCAGTCTGCTCGCGCTCACCCGCTGCAGTGGTCGCGCCCAACGGGCATCGCCGGCGGGTGTGCACACCACCGCGATACCGCCCGGCCGGAGCACCCGATGGAATTCCGTGAGCGCCCGAGCCTGGTCGAAGAAATGGAACGCGGTGGTGGTCGTCACCGCGTCGACGGATCCATCGGGCAGGTCCAGTTGCTCGGCGGGGCTGTGCTGCCACCGCACCTCACGGCTGCGACGGCGCGCCTTGGCGAGCATGCCCGGCGATACGTCCACACCCCAGATCACGTCCATTTCGGTGGCCAGCCGGGC
Source organism: Nocardia sp. NPDC059240 (assembly GCF_042753865.1). Classification (NCBI taxonomy): domain Bacteria; kingdom Bacillati; phylum Actinomycetota; class Actinomycetes; order Mycobacteriales; family Nocardiaceae; genus Nocardia; species Nocardia sp. NPDC059240. The sequence continues at coordinate 104,119 of NZ_JBHZAC010000003.1, forward strand.
GGCGAGAATCCCGGTGCCGCAACCGATGTCGGCCACCGCGCGGGTTCCCGCACGGTCGAGCATCCGGATCACATCGTCCTGCGGTGGGCGATACAGGTACCACTGCAAGACCGGCAAGTCGTAGGCGAGTGAGGCTACCGAGAAGACGCTCGCTACAACGGAATTCAGTCGCCGCCGGGAGCCGGGATGCGCTGCGGTGATCACCGGGTGGCCTCCGTCCGTGCGGTGCGGCCGTTGGTGGCGCGCGCGGCGGCCGAGCGGCCACGCGTCGCGACGGCAGGCAATCGGTCGTAGCGGTAATCGTCCAGCGGGAAGCGCCGCAGTGATCGGCTCGCCTCGAAGAATCCGGACGGGCGCAGATAGGTGGAGTCGCCCTGCGAGTTCCGATAGTAGGTATTGGTGTGGCCGTTGAGTTCCGTCAGGTAGTACCGCAAGATCTCGCTGTTGCGATAGGTCGTGCGGTGATACTCGTCGGCGACGTCCTTGCGGATCTCCACCGAGGTGGCACCCCGACGGCGGCCTTCGACAATGGCACGCACCGCGTGATCGGCCGACATCTCCACGAAGTCGTGCCAGCCCGAGCCGGTCCAGCAGTACGGGCCGACCAGCATGAATCGGTTGGGCAGACCGGGAACGGTGACGCCCTGATAGGCCTGCAGACCTTCGGCGCGGTAGAACACGCCGAGATCGAATCCGTCCCGGCCGAGAATGGTGCCCGGTACGTAGGTCTCCGGGTCGGAGAACACCTCGTAGCCGGTGGCCAGGACGATGACGTCGAATTCGCGCTCGACACCGTCGGCCGTCCGGATGCCGGTCGGGGTGACGGTCTCGATCGTCTCGGTGACCAGGTCCACGTTGGTGCGGTTGAACGTGGTCAGGTAGTGGGTATTGGCGGTGGGGCGCTTGGTGATCGGGCCGAAGTCCGGGGTGAGCTTCGACGCCGTGACCGGATCCTTGACCATGAACCGTACGTAGCGACCGTAGGCCTTGACGATCGTCCGGTCGAAGGCGTTCAACACCGGTTTGGCCGACGCGGGTGGAATGCCGACGATCAGGCGGCCCGCCACATCGACCACGATGAGAATCGTCTGGTGCAGCAGCGGCATGACGCCGGGCACTCGCAGTACCGACTTCAGCCAGGCCGGAGTCCGGAAGTCCGGCTTGGGCATCGACCACACCGGTGTGCGCTGGAAGACCGTCATCGCACCGATCCGCCCCGCGATCGCCGGAATGATCTGCACCGCCGACGCTCCGGTTCCGATCACCGCGACCCGCTTGCCGGTGAGGTCGTAGTCGTGGTTCCACGCGGTGGGACGCTGAATCATGCCCGCGAAGTCCGCGACCCCGGGCACCGCGTCCGCCCTGGGTCGCACGAACGCGCCGACGGCGCTGATCACGTGCCGCGCGGTGATCACGCGCCCGGTGCCGGTGTGCAAGCGCCACAGGTGGTTTGCGTCGTCGAATTCCTCGCGTTCGACGTTCACGCCGAATTCCGCGTGCCGATAGAGCCCGTATTTGCGGGCTACGTCGGCGTGGTAGTGCTTGACCTCGGGTCCGCTCGGGAAGAACCGCTCCCAATCGGTGCGCCGCTCGAAGGAGAACTGATAGGCGGGCCACGGAATGTCCACGGACAGTCCCGGATACGTGTTCTCGTGCCAGCTGCCGCCGAAGTCGGACTCGCGTTCGAGGATGACGAAGTCCTCGATCCCGGCCTTGGCGAGTTTGACACCCGCCGCGATGCCGCCGGGACCGGCGCCGATGATGGCGACCTCGTGGTCCGGGTCGATCCGCCGTGTCTTGCGCTTGGTTGCCACGTTTGCCTCTCCAGGGACGACGACCCACGGCGCCCACTGTCCCAGACAGTAGCTCAGATGACCGCTTCCGCTCTAGCCATTCCAGGGAGAAATCGCCTCGGGAGGCATGGACACACCGGCGTGACACGCCGAGCTATGGGTTGTGCGCCGCGGCCCGGGCGCGACTGGCCGCGAACTCCGGAAGCCATTCGGCGACCACGTCACCCACCGGCACGGTCACCTCGAGCTGCGCCATCACGGCGAACAGGGTCAGCAGCATCCGGCACACGGGCGAGAGCTCGGGCGGCATCGACAGCCCCCGATGCACGTTGCTCAGGCTCAGATTCAGGCCCTCGCCGATTCGGGCGCGTAGCCACTGCGAGGTGATCGTCGCCGCCGGTTCGAGCATCACGCGCCGGAACGGCTCCAGCACGCGGTAGAACTCTACGGCGTCGAATTCCCTTCCCGCGGACAGAAACGCGTGCTCACGCAGTATCGCGTCCAACTCGGAGGGACCGCCGTTGAGCCCGACGTCGAGCAGTCGGGCGGCCATCGCCTCGGTCTTGGGCACCGGCGGCACGCACGCGCCGAAATCGACGATTCCCAATCGGCCATCGGGCAGCGCCAGGAAGTTGCCCGGGTGGGGGTCGCAATAGACCAGCCCGACCTGCGACGCACTGAGCAGGCAGAAGCGAATGATGTTCGCCCCCAGCCGATCCCGCTCCGCCGTCCGCACACCCTGGCCGATGACCGTGGTCAACGGCGTACCGTCCAGCCATTCGGTGACCAGGACGCCCGAGCGCTGGTCAACGACCCTGGGCACCACGAATTCCGGGTGCCGCCGGGACATCGCGGCGAACGCCCGCTGATTGTCGGCCTCGGCCGCGTAGTCCAACTCGAGCCGGATGCCCTCGCACACCGCATCGGCCAGTGCCTCGATATCCATGCCCGGCAACAGCACCGCGGCGAGGTACGCCATCCGCCGCAACTGGCGCAGATCGGCTTCGATCGCGTCGGCGATGCCGGGGTATCGGATCTTGACCGCGACCGGCGTTCCGTCCCGCCAGATCGCCCGGTGCACCTGGCCGATCGAAGCCGCCAGCGGGCGACGATCATCGAATGCGCGGAAGTCGGCGCGCCAGTCGGGCCCGAGGTATCCGGTCAAGGCCGCGTCGACGGCGGCGGGCAGCATGGGTGGCGCGGCATATTGCAAGCGCGCCAACGCTTCCCGGTAAGGACCGGCGATCTCCTCCGACAGTCCGCCGGGATACAGGGCCATGATCTGGCCGAGCTTGGCCGCGCATCCGCGCAGGCCGCCCAGCACTTCGAAGAGGTGCCGCGCCGTCCGTTCCCGGATCTCGTCTCGCACCGTCTCCTTGGGAGTGCCGAGCAGACGCCTACCCATCCCGGCCGTGCGCCGACCGGCATAGGCGGTGGGCAGAGCTGCCAGCTGCAGCGTGCGAGCCCGGTCATTCGGACCGCCTCGCGCGAACCCGAGTTTCCGCGACAGTCGAGTCTCGTTGTGCGAATTCACCATTGAGTCCTCACGCCCGACACGCAACGCTGCACCACCAGTACAGTACGCTGTCCTAGACAGTTGCGACAGAGACAGTGGAATCGGGAGTGGGCGAGGGTGAGCGGCCAGACCGGGGCGTCCGAGGTGACCGACGAGTTGGGGCGGCGCGTCGTGACCGGACGCTATCGCCCGGGCACGCTGATGCCATCGGTCCGCAAGCTCGCCGAGGAATTCGAGATCAGCAAATCCACCGCCCAGGTCGCACTCAGCCGACTCGAGGCATCGCGCTTCGTGGTGGCCGAACGCGGCCGCGGATTCATCGTCCAGGATGTCCGGCGCCACGGCGGATTCGACGTCTACGCCACGGTGTTCCGGCTGTCGATGGCCGACCCCGACCAAGCCATCGCGATCTTCGCCGATGTCGTGCACCTCGGCCGCGACCTGCTCATCGACCTGCTCGGCGACTACTTCCAACTGCCCGCGCGCCCCGATTCCGCGCCCTTGCTCGCCATCGTCGACGCGATGGAGGCCGCAGCCCTGCAGCCCGAAGTCGACCTGAGCGCTTTCCTCGCGACCGAGTTCGACCTACTGCGCGAAATAGCCTGCACCATAGGACAATCCGCCGCAGTGGCCCTACTGAACTCCCTGTCCGGAGTGATCACCGACGTCCCGGAAGCCGTCGACGCCTACTACTCCGCCGACCCCTCCGCCCACGTCCTGATCTGGCGAGCCATCATCAACGCATTCAACCGCCCCGATCCCCCACACGAGGCCGAATACTCCCTGGTCAGCGACATGCTCGCCCTCTACCACCAGCGAGTCATCGACAGATTCACCACCCTCGTCGCCCCACCCGGACGTCACACCCACCCCGCCGCCGAAACCGCCTGAGCGGCAACACCTCCACAAACCCCGGTAGCCGTGACCTCGGCAGCCTTGCAATGCTCGATGCGCGAGATCTTGGACTCGTGCCAGCCCTCACGAGCGGCTCCGGCTGTTCACGGAGATTCGTTGATGTACTTCCGATACGGCGTCGCGGCGGCCAGCAATCGATCCTTCACCCCACCGCAGTACGCCGCGATCTTCGGATCGGTCGTCACCGCAACGCCCGCAGACCGACCCTTCTGGTCAACCAAGTTGAAGGCGACGCGACTACCGTCGAGCAGCCACCAGTCATCGCCGGGGATGTCGGCCAGATCGACGAGATGCCTTGGCAGGTAACGGATGTCTTCGCCCGCCTCGACATTCTCGCCGGTAACGGACAACAACCATCGCTGATAGTCGCTGTGCGGCACCGTGACGACCCGAACACGGCTGACGACAACACCCCGCCCTGTCATCTCCCGGATCAGATCAGTCCAATCAGACTTGTCATAGTCCGGCGGCGGCTCGCCGCTGACGAATCGCCGAAGTGGCTCGTCCTCGCTCGCTACGGCGTAGGTATCACGAACCTCCATGTGGTAGGCCGATTCCCGACACTCGTCGAACAGATCGTCCCAGTCGTCAACGCCGCGATATTCCACCGAAGTAGATCCTCTCCGCTAGGGCGCGGTTCCAGGTGCACAGCCGCTACCCCAGCGGCTTCTCCTGGCCTGACCGCATTTCGAGGGCCTTGCGTATCAGAGCACGAGCCGCATCACCGGTTGCCGACAACTCGGCGAGCTCTGTGAACAGTCTGCCGTATGTCCCGATCTCTCGGGGCTGGGTGATACTCAGTTCCGCTGTCACTGCCTCGACGAGTACCAGCCGCTCGTCGAACATGACGAAGTTGGTTACCTGGATAGGCAATTCGGCTCGAGCCGGGACGATTCCCAATAGGACACGCGACAATCCGATCACTGCCAGCAGCCGGTCGAGCTGACCGGTCATCACGGCGTCATTACCGACCGTCGTTTGCAAGGCTTGCTCCGACACCAGGATATGAAAGCGGCGATCACCCTTGTACAGAAGATGTTGGCGCTCCAGGCGCTTCGCTACACCTGCATCCAAATCGTCTGGTACCCGATAGAACTTGATGTAGCGACGCAACACGGCCTCGGCATACTCCGCGGTTTGGAGTATCCCGGGGATGAGGTTCGGCTGGAAGATCCGCATGAGCTTGGACTCTTCAGCGAGCTTGACCGCTTGGTGCTGTCGGCGTTTGGTGCCGGTGCCGAGCACCTTCCGCCACTCGACATACGCCGCCTGCACGTTGCGAAGTGTGGCGATCAGGTCGGGTAACTGGGCCTCGTTTCCGGTGTGGACGCAGTACGCCCGTAGTTGCGCTTCTGTGGGACTCCTGTCCCCCGTTTCGATTTTCGAGACCGCCGATTCATGCCAGCCGGCGAGCGAAGCGAGCTCACGGCCGGAGATCCCGGCATCACGACGAAGCTCCCGGAGCCGCGCCCCGAGAGCTTCGCGTGCTTCATGAACGGAACTCGTCACCGTTGGGCATACTCCGCGAACGGTGTTGCGAGCTTCCAGAGTCGTTCACGTGTCTCTTGGTAGTACGCAACGATTCCAGGGTCCCCGGTTACCGCCAGCCCCGCCGATACACCGGACGGATCGGTGAGGTTGAAGGCGACGCGCTCACCGTCCAGCAACCAACAGTCATCGAGGGGAACGTCCCCGGCCAGATGCCTTGGCACGTAACGGATATCATCACCTGCTTCAACGTTGAAGCCGGTGACCGACAACAACCATCGCTGATAGTTACTGTGCGGTTCGGTGACCACCCGCACCCGGCTCACCTGCACCCCACGGTCTGCGGTTTCCCGCATGAGGTCCTGCCAAGGGGTTTTCGTGTACGGGGCTGGTTCGCCAGCGAGGAATGCGCGTATCCGGGTGTCTTCGTCGGCTACGTGGTATGTGTCCCTGACTTCCAGGTGGAACGCATCGCGTTTCAGTTCCCGGAACAGCGACGGCCACAGGCCCGGTTCATCGTTCGGCCGCAGCAACATTGCCGTAGAACGTCCTTCCTAGCTTGGGCACTTCCACACAGGTCTCATCAGCGTAGATGTCCATCTGCCCGAGAGTCTCGAGGTCGGTGATCGGACGGCCGGATACCAGGAAGGTCCCCCGGCCTGTATCGCTCATGGGGGAACCGATGAAGCTGTCCGGCTCCGCGAATCCGGTGAGGTGGTGGGGAATCTCCACGGTCTCCTCCCGATTCGTCTCCCAGCCCTGGACCACGTACGTGTCCCGGTCAGTGGCATAGAGGCTGGGGCAGCCTCCTGAGTCCGATCCGCATTTGCCAAGAAACGTTAGGTTCATGGTCGCAACTCCCGTCCAAGGGTTTGACACAAATTGGCATGTGCACTGCCAATCGTCCCCCAGACGGACGATTCCGACTGCCGGTCAAAGACTTTTCGTCAAGTTCTGCCAAGATTCTGGACCTTGGTAGCAGTCGGTTCCTAACGTCGGCACATGGAACCAGACGAAGCGCAGGCCATGCCACGCACGCGGCTGCTCCAGTTCCCCGGCGGCGTACTGGAACTCAGCAGCAGCCACGACCCGGCCGACGACTACGGCGGCATCTTTCTCGAACTCCACGACTCCACGGCCATCGACGGCCACGACGAGCAAAGGGCGGTCATGCGGTACACACCCACCGCACTCGGATACCTGCGCACCGATGTCTCCGGTGTGAGCCAACTGTGGGACGAATCCGAGATACGCAGGCTCGCAGCACGATACGGATACGACCTGGCCGAGATCGTCGTCCACGACCCGGCCAGTGGTCGGCCGCCGCTTGCGCGACTCAAAGCCCAAGCCACCCGCCTGGACGCCGAAGCGGTATTCGTGCCCTCACTCGAACATTTCGACGAAGGCGAAGCGCCGGGATCGCTGGTACAGCGCTTGGACGTGGTGACCGTCCACCCGGAATCGACCTACTCGCGACGCGTGATGTCACCGCAGCCGGACCGCACGCCGGGTGGACGGCGCATCGTCCGATACACCTAGTCCGCCTGCGCAGGTGACAAACGAAGGGTCGTGTCGAGATTCACAAGCTCTCGGACGACGTCCGAGGTGTCGCGCTCTTCGACATCGCCTCCCGCACAGCCTGCCACTTTGCGGCTATGCGCTCGGGGCGCTGGTGGCCACATTCGACGACTTCACCGCTGGCGTCGGTAACTTCGGGTGGTTCCAGCCAGACGATGAGCCATCCAGCAGAGTCATTACACACATCCATTACTGCCGTACCGCAGCGTAGCCACCAAGTCCAGCCGTCGCTGGTGGGTGCGGTCGGGTCCGGCTCAGAACAGTTGCTCGACCGTGAGGGGGAGTTCGCGGATTCGTCGGCCGGTGGCGTTGAACACCGCGTTGGCGATGGCGGGGGCGACGCCGATGAGGACGACCTCGCCGAGTCCCTTCACGCCGAGCGGATCGACGGCCTTGTCCTCCCCGTCGAGGAAGATGGCGCGAAGGTCGGGGATGTCGGCATTGACCGGGACCAGGTAGTCGGCCAAGCTCGCGCTGACGATGCGGCCGTCGCGCGGGTCGGTGACGGTGTGTTCGAGTAGCGCGGCGCCGATGCCGCCGGTCATGCCGCCGAGCGCCTGACTGTCGGCGAGTTTCGGGTTGATGATTCTGCCCGCGTCGTAAACACCGAGCATCCGTCGCACGCGAACGAGGCCGAGCCGGGCATCGACGGCGACCTCGGCGAAGACGGCGCTGTAGGCCGACTTGGACAGCAGCTGGATATCGAACTTGGACAGGTCCGGGAAGGCTGGGATCGGGGTTGCCAGCGAAGGAACGAATACCCCGGACGCCGTCAGGTTGCGGCGTCCATGGCGGGCCAGCAGATCCTGATAGGACTCACCGCGTTCAGGGGCACCCTCGACCTGGAGTCGGCCGTCGATCACCACGATCGCCGCGGGGTTCGCCAAGAACAACGGAGAACGGAAATCGACGACGGCCAGTGCGATGGCTTCGGCCCGCACGGTGTCGCAGCCGATCTGCACGGCCGATCCCATGCTGGCCATGGTTTGGGAGTTGCCGACCGGAGGCGCCGTCGGCATGTCCGAATCACCGAGCTGGAACCGCACCATGTCGATGGGCAGTCCGAGCGCGTCCGCAGCAACCTGTGCCATGGATGTGTAACTGCCAGGGCCTATCTCGCTCGTGGCCGCCTCGATCAGCGCCGTACCGTCGGCGTCGAGCCGGACGTTGCACTGCGATGTCGACGTGATGGTTTCGTAGACGCCCACCGCCATGCCCATACCGACCAGCCAGTCCCCGTCGCGAGTCACGCCGGGTTCGGGATTGCGACGGTCCCAGCCGAATTCGCGGGCCCCGACCGCACAGCATTCGATGAGGCGGCGCGTCGAGAACGGGCGGCCGGTCGCCGGGTCGGCGGAAGGCTCGTTGCGGGAACGCAGTTCGATGGGATCGATGCCGAGTTGGTGGGCGAGTTCGTCCATGGCCGATTCGATGGCGAAGACGGCCGAGGTGAATCCGGGAGCGCGCATCCAGGTCGTCGCGTTCACATCCAACGGCACCGTCGAATACGTCTGGTGGACATGGGGTGTCGCGTAGAGCATTTGCCCGGGGATGAGGATGTTCTCCTCGAACTTTTCATAGGTCGCGGTTTCCGTCTTGACCTCGTGCACCGCGGCGGTCACCCGGCCGTCGCCCTGCGCGCCGAGACGCAGCCGGTATTCCGAGGCGGGCCGGTATCCGGTGCCGTAGTAGAGCTGTCGACGGGTCAGCACGAGTTTGGTGGGCCGCCCGGTGACTCGCGCCGCCAGCGCGGCGATGACGACATGCGGCCAGGTCCGAATCGCGCTGCCGAACGCGCCGCCGACAAACGGCGAGATCACCCGTATCGAGTCCGGGAGGATCGCGAATGCCGCGGCGAGTTCGAATTGCACGCCCGCCACCCATTGGGTCTTGTCCCAGACCGTCAGGTTGTTGCCGTCCCATTGCGCGATGGTGGCATGAGGTTCCATCGGATTGTGGTGGTTACGCGCAGTGCGATAAACGGCATCGAGCCGGACCGGCGCGTCCCGCAGGGCCCGGTCCGCATGGCCGCGATCGTAGACGGTGGGCGGGTTCGGCCGACCCGTACTCAGTTCGGTCGACGGCTTTTGTGCCTCACCCATCACCTTGACCAGATAGGCTGCGTGCCTGGCGGTTTCGAGGGTCTCGGCGACCACGACGGCGACCGGCTGACCGTGGAACAGGATGGCGTCATCCTGGAAGACCCGCAGCCGCCGACCCTCCGGATTGACCAGCGAGCCCGGTCCTAGGTACGGCAGCTTCGGCGCGTTGAGATGGCTGATCACGGCCAGCACACCAGGCTGCGCGAGAGCCTGCGTCGCATCGATTCCGGTGATACGGCCCCGCCCGACCGGGCTGTCGACCACGACCGCGTGCACGACACCCTCGACGGCGTGTTCGGCCGCGTAGGTGGCTTTCCCGGTCACTTTCAACACGCCATCGGCCCGACTGACGGGCTTACCGACGAACCGCTGCGCCTGCGGACTCACAGCCCACCCCCCACGATCCGCAGTTGACGCTCGACCGTCCGAACCAGCAGATCCGCCTTGAACCCGTTCTGCGGCAACAGTTTCGCCCCGTCGGCGGCACCCGAGGCCGCATCCGCCCACACTGCCGCTTCCGGTCGACGACCCAGCAGCGCCTGCTCGACTCCCGGCAGTCGCCACGGCACGGTGCCGACCCCGCCCACGGCGACCTTCGCGGTGCGGATCACACCGTCGGGTATGTGCAGCGCCACCGCCGCGGAGGTCAATGCGAACTCATACGATTGGCGATCGCGCACCTTGAGGTAGCCGGACCGCAGATTCGGCGGATACCCGGGGATCTCCACGGCCGTGACGAGCTCACCCGGACGAAGATCGTGTTCACGCTCGGGCGTCTCACCGGGCTGCAACAGGAAATCGGAGAAGCGCACGGCGCGTTCACCATTCGGCCCGCGCAGGACGACGATGGCCTCCAACGCCGCGAACGCCACACAGACATCCGAGGCATGCGGCGCGATGCAGTGCTCGGACGTACCGAGGATGGCATGGCCTCGGTTGATACCGCCGACGGCCGGGCAACCCGATCCAGGAGCACGCTTGTTGCACGACGCCGAGACGTCACGGAAGTACGTGCACCGGGTGCGTTGCAGGATATTGCCGCCGATGGTCGCCATGTGGCGCAGCTGCGCCGAGGCGCTGAGCTCCAAAGCCTGTGCCACCACCGGAAATCGGTCGCGTACCTCCGGGTGCGCTGCGGTATCGGCCATCGTGGCCAGCGCACCGATGCGCAGGCTTCCGTCGCCGGTGAGCGCGATCTCCCGCAGTGGCAGCCCGGTGATATCGATGAGCGCGTCAGGTTGTTCGACATGGTGCCGCATCAGGTCGACGAGGGTGGTTCCACCGGCGATGAAACGGCCCCCGCGACGCCCTGCCTCCAGTGCGGCGGGAATATCGGCGACGGTGGTCAGGGTGAACGATCGCATCCGGCCCGCCTCAGCGTGCCGAGGCGACGTGGTCGACCGCGTCGACAATTCTCGGATAGCAGCCGCAACGACAGATATTGCCGCTCATCCATTCCCGAATCTCCTCACGAGAGCCGGTGTGCGCCTCCGCGATACAGCCGATTCCCGACATGATCTGTCCCGACGTGCAGTAGCCGCACTGGAACGCGTCATGCTCGATGAACGCCTGCTGCAACGGATGTAGCTCCTCGTTGGTAGCCAGCCCTTCTATTGTCGTGACCGACTTCCCGTCCAGGCGGGCAGCCAGCGTGAGGCACGCATTGACTCGACGATCGTCGAGCAGGACGGTGCACGCACCGCACGCGCCCGCATCACAGCCCTTCTTGGTGCCGGTCAAGCCCAGGTGCTCGCGCAGCAGATCGAGCAGCGAGGTCCGATTGTCGACCGTCACCGTCCGCGCGGCACCGTTGACGGTGATCGACACCGTGCTGACCGGCGATGCGGTCGCCGTATCCCCGACGGCCCGGCCCGCGGTCAGCCCGGTGCCGACGGCCACACCGGTCACGGCAGTCGACACGGCGACGAATGTTCGCCGCGAAACCACCGATGACGCAAACCCGCCACCGGCGGGCGGCGGGGTGGCAGCAGGTCGGGACGGCGTAGGCATGGGTGCACTCTCGGCTCGAGGGAACATCGATGTTTTACCGAACAGCCGGCGCGAATGGCAGCTGTGAGAACTCGAGAAAGCCTGGAACATGACGGGCATTCACTCGGGCGCGACGCTAACACGCGCACCCGCCGCAGCCTGGTAACCGATCGACAGAACGCCCGGCACGTCGTCGCCGGCCAGGCGATTGTGCATTTCGACAAGTCACCCGATGGGGTCTTCGTCATTTGCCGAATGACCCGAATGGGTGCGTGTGCCAGTATGAGTCGTCGACCGTGGAGCCACGAATTCACCGCATAGACATCGCTCGCTGGACACCGATTACCTGGCTGCTGTTCCGTTCCGTACCACGTGTTTTCAAAGAAGCAATGAGACCAATGAGCCTCGCCAAACGAGCCGCCGTAATCGTGACCGTGCCGCACGATCGCATCACGCCTGGAGGATTCGAATGGCGGCGGGCAATCGAATATCTCCCGAGTATCGACTCCCTGCACATGCGCCGATGGCTCAACAACCAGCACACCGAGGCACTCTCGAGCAGAACAGGATTCGTCGTCCCCGCAGACCGCTGGCGGGCCAGCGACCGGGTACCGCACCGCGAAGTGTGCGTTCCGCCCGGCGAGTACGCACACTTCATAGCCGCGGTCGACGCTGTTTCACCGAGGTGACCGCCCGCAACCCAACGATCACAGTCCCGTTCGCCCCACACTTTCCGATGGAAAGCATCTGGTAGGCATAGGTTTCACTGCGTTTCCGATGATGAGGAGCAGTCCCGGAATGATCTGCGGCTTCGAGCAACTGCCGACACTCGAACCACGCGGAGTCGATGTTGTGCAGGCTCGCAGCGACATACGGGTACGACCTGGCGGAAATCGTGATCTACGACCCCGCGTCGGGACGGCCACCACTGGCACGATTGAAGGCACAAGCCACCCAGTTCGACGCCGAGGCGGTGTTCGTATCTTCGCTGAAGCATTTCGAAGCCGACGATGCACCCGGCTCGCTGGTGCAACGCCAGGACGTAGTCACCGTGCACCCGGAATCGACATACTCACGGCGCGTGGCATCACCGCTGCCGGACCGTTGCCAATCCAATGACAACGGCTCCGGAACCAATAGTTCCGGAGCCGTTGTCGCTAGTAGCGGGGACAGGATTTGAACCTGCGACCTCTGGCGATATGAGCCAACTGGTTGCCGTCCCGGACGTTCCGTCGCGTGCCATGGGCGCAGGTCAGCGCAACTGATTGCGTCCCGCGGCCGTCGGCGCCACTGCGGTGTCGGTTCGGCCAGGCGTAGACCGCCACAACACTCCGGCCGGTGTCGGCGCCGTCGGGGGTGAAAGAATTCGTTCTTGTGGACCCGCGTTGGCAGATGCCGAGATCGTGTGTCGGCGCCATGCTCGTGCTCCGGATGGCGGCCGAGCGAGGTGTCGATGAGCGAGTGTGCCTGTGCGACACCGGAATCGAGCCCGGTGCGCTTCGGGACGCGGAGGCCGAGATCACCGGGGTTCAGGACATCCAGATCGCCCGTAATGTGATCGGCGAACTCGGCGACGTCCCGGGGCTCGGGTTCGAGGCGGGTCGGCGATTCGAGCCGAGAATGCACGGGGTGTGGGGGTACGCCGTGGTGACCAGCGCGACGTTGGGCGAGGCACTGCAGGTCGCGGCGCGGTACGTCGACCTCGGCTACTCCCTGGGCCGGGTGCGCCTGGAAGTCGGGACCACGCAGGTCACCGGCGTCATCGACTACCGCGACGTCCCGGCCGACGTGCGGCCGTTCCTGGTCGAACGCGACCTGTCCGGGCTATTGGCCGGATTCACCTCGGCCGGGGACGCTGCACTGCTTCGATACGAGGTCGCCGCGGATCTGCTCGCGCGGTTACAGGCGTTGGTAGACGTGCCCCTGCTGGCCTCGGCGGACGGGCTGCATCGGTTCAGCCTGCCGGTCGAGGTCGCGAATTTGCCTATGCCGCAGGCTGATCCGCATACGACAGCCGTTTTCGAACGGCTGTCGGCGGAGATTCTGGATCGACGCCGGGCCCTGGTCGGTGTCGCGGGGCAGGTGCGTGAGGCGATTCTGCGCACCGGTGTCGCCACCGCGGATCAGGCCGAGGTCGCCGCCGCGTTGCACGTGAGCGTGCGCACGATGCGCAGGCGCCTCACCGACGAAAGCACCTCGTTCCGGGAGTTGGTGGCCGAGACCGGCGAGCTCCTGGCCAAAGAGCTGTTGGCCGCCGGACTCTCGGCCGAGGACGTCGGTCACCGCCTCGGGTACGCCAACGCGCCCAGCTTCACCCGCGCGTTCAAGCAGTGGACCGGAACCTCGCCCGGCCGCTACGCCGGCCGCCGCCGCTGAGATCGGATCAGCAGTCGTCTGGTACCGGTCTGCCGTCGAATCGGTCGGCGAGATAGGCGAGACTCGGTTGCAGCGAGGCCAGGTATCCGGTGAGGTGCTCACCGGGGAGCCGATCCCGCCGCACCGGGATACCGGCAGCGCAATAGCTGTCCAGCACGGCGTCCGCGGGGCCCAGGCGTGTCACTTCGTCACTGGTGCTGTGGAACTCGTAGACGGGGCCGGTAGGTGTGTTCTGCCCGGGGCTGTTCGCTGCCATCAGTGACCGCAATCGCGGGTCCGCCAAGGGGTCCGGTATCACGGTGAGCGAGGAGACGTCGAGCATCGCATACTTCGCGAGGTAGTCGGCGCCGCACTGGTCTTCACCGTCGGCGAGCACTTGCCGCCCCCGCTCGTTCAGCATGCTCGAGATTCCCGCTTGCGGATCGGCACGGTCGAACGCCACGAGACCGCCGACGGTGAATCCGGCGAACGCGCCGCCGTTCACGGTGGCCAGCGCATCGTTCAGATCACCGGGAAGGCCACCGATGGCCACACCGGAGAGTGTGAGGTCGGGTGCGTAGCCCGGTTGTTGTTCGGCGGCCACCATCGAGGCGTACGCACCACCCGAATAGCCCATGAGCCCGATCGGCGCGTCGAGACCGATCCCGGCGGGCGCGAAATCGCGGGCGGCGCGCACGCCGTCGAGCACGCCGTGTGCCGTGGTCGGATAGTCGAACCACAGCGACTGCGGTCCTTGGTAATCGGGCACGACAACGGCCCACCCGTTGCTCAGCGCGGCACCCAGCACCACCGCGTCGGCCTGACCTGCTCCGAGCGTCGCTCCGAATCCGGCGCGCAGGGTGTAGGACGGCGCGCAGTGCAGCGCGACCGAGTCCTCGGCGACCTGATAGCTCAACAGCGGCCGCGCGCCGGGTCCACGCCACGGATCGATCGGCACCAGAATCGTGGCCACCGTGGCGGTCGGCGCACCCCCGACGGTGCTGGTCTTGTAGAGCACCTGCCACGCAGACGCGGCGATCGGAAGTTGCGCCGCCACCGCCGTGATGGGTCGCGACGCCAGGACAGCACCGTCAGGGTAGGCCGCGACGTCGGCGGGAACCGTATAGAAGGGGTCGTTCTCGGGCACCGGCGCGACACCGGGCAGCGTCGGGATCACCGGTTCGGCGGCCACCGGACCGATCGATTCGGCGAAACACAGTGCTACGGAAACGAGTACGAAGGCACCTGCTTTCATCACCGCGTGTCCACGTCGTTGTGGGCCAAGGGATCTGGTCGTCATCGAAGGGGGTCTCCTTGTTGTGTCGGTGTGTCGGCGCGCATTAGGACAACCGCCGATCCAGCCGGAAGTGGGGCGAGGGATCGAACTTCAGCACGCCCGGCGATGCGGCGCTGACCGCGGGAATCGCGTCGAGCAGTGCCGTCGCCACCAGCTCCGCGGCGGTATCCGCGTTGTCCTCGACCGGGCTCACCTGCAACTGGACCCGGGAGATGGCCCGCACACCCTCGGATTCGATGGTGTAGCACTGCGGTCCGGTGAATCCGCCCATGGGCAGATCCGAGCCACGAGTGGCATAGTTCGGACCCGCGTAACGACAGACCTCATGGACGAAAACAACCTGGTCGGCGAGATAGCCGCGACGGACGGCGTGCACGGCGGCAACCGTGCCCGGTTCGAGGACGATCGGCCCGACCTTCTCCGCGCGCCCGGCGGTCGTGACGGACAGCTCGTAGTCGAATGACACCGCTGCCGCGTCGATGCCGAGCGTCGCAGCCAGCCGTAGCGGCACGGCAGCCCCGGAGACGGCATCGATGCGCGCGAAAACCTCTGCCGCGTCCACCGATTCAGGTGCGCCTCCGAGGCCGATATCGATCGATTCCTCGGTGGACGCGTCGAGCGCGTCGACGAAACGGACATGGCGCTTGCCATCGATCGCCCGTGCGAGGATCGGAACGATGCGGTCGATGATCACGTCCGCCGCAGCACCGGCCACATACAACGGCGCGGTAGTCGTGGCGACCGGATGCCTCGGATACCGATCGGTGACGACCGGAATTCCGGCTGCGAGGAGCCGACTGACTTGGTCGGACGCGGCGGCACCGACGACAACCGCGCAGTCCGGGGCATCCTGGGTGCGCGCGACGATTTCGAGGCCCGGTCGCCGGTTCGCCAGTGCGTGAACGGTATCGGCGGTCGCTCCGTCACCGAGGACGACGATTCGCAATGGTTCATCCCCGGCTTCGGACACAACGAAAGAACCGTCATCGGAAAGATAGTGGGGCCGTTCGTCGTACACGACGACGCCCGGCTCGCTGGCGACGGTCGGCTCGATCGACTCCAGGATCACGGTACGGGTCAGATCCATCGGAACATCCCACGCCTCGGCGTCCGGCTGCGCGAACGCGGCGACCTGCATGTCGATCCGTACCCGCGCGGCCTCGATCCCGAAGGTGTGCGTGCCGAGCCCGGCACTCCTGCCGAATGGCAGATTCGGTCCGTAGTAAGCGTTTTCGGGTCCGAGGAACCACCATTCCTCGTTGGTGCCGACCAACTCCTCGCCGTAGAAGGCCTTGTGGATCAGGCCCATCACCCCGATGGTGCCCTTCTTGACGAACTCGTCGCCGATCTCGACGTCGAGGTTCGACGGCAGGCCCACCGCGTCGCCTTCGATCCGCAGATCGTCTCCATGGATGCCACGCATCGAGTAGGCGACATTCGCGACCACGTCGCCGTAGGCGATGTCGCCACCCAGTACCAGTGCGTGTCGGCTGTCGAGCGCGTCGAGCGGCTGCCCCATACCCAGCAGTTCGAGCCCGCCCCACATGTCGGGGCTGTAGGCGGCCGCGTAGTCGAAGGTCTCGGCGATCCGGAAGTTGCGCGGCCGGTCGAGCAGATGAGCCAGCGCCATGCCGAGATGCTCCGCCATGTAGTCAGGGTGCGGGCCCGCACCGCGCACCGAGACACCCGCTTCCCGGCACGTCCGCACGACCTGCTCGCCGGTGAGCTGGCGAGGCAGCACCTTGGCGTCGAAAATCGGCTCGAGCCAACGGTCCAGGAGCGGGTTGGTGATTCTGCTCAGGCCCGGTGTACCGGTCAGCGCGCGCAGCCCCGCACGGATCGTCTTCCAGTTCGGGACGGGAATCGGGCCCTTGTCGATCTCGACGAGTCTGCGGATCACGTCGGTGGGTGACTGCGAGGTGGACAGCCAGGTGGTGCGGGCCATGTTGTGGTGACTGTTGGACGACACGACGTTCTTGCCGCTGCGCAGGATGCGATCGACCTCGCTCCATTGCCCTTCGAACATCACCGTGGTCCGCGGGCAGTACACGACACAATCCGCGTCCAGCGCGAGAATCTCCGCCACGGAGTCGGTCGCCGCCACCCCGACCGGATCGAGCCCGACAAGCGTACCGATGTCCTTGCCGACCTTGCCCGGGCTGAAAACCCGGACGCCGACCACCTGGAATCGGTCGTCGGTCAGCGTGGCGCGCAGCACGCCACCCCCGACATGCCCTGGACCCCAAATGATCACGCGGATCGGTTTACGTGCTGTCATGCCCCAAGCGTCGCCTCGCAAGCCACCCGCAACCAACGCGTTCCGGGCCAAAAACTTACCTATCTCGGCCAGGGCGACGGCGGCTCGTGGACGCACCTACCGGCAGATTCGGACGTTGCCCGGTTGGATGGCCAACCTCTGGGTGAGACTGTCACCGCGCTGCGCGTATGGAAGTTGATTCAGGACACCGAGCGAGCGCGCTACGGTGACGACTTCCGCGACACCGATCTGGCCTTTACCTACGAACGCGAAAGCGGCCCGGAACCAACCGGTTCCGGGCCGCTTTCCGTAGTAGCGGGGACAGGATTTGAACCTGCGGCCTCTGGGTTATGAGCCCAGCGAGCTACCGAGCTGCTCCACCCCGCGTCGGGTGAGCAGAACGGTACCCGAGTGGAGCGGATACACCAAAACGGGCGTCTACCTCCACGCCGACTCGGTCGCCATCATCAGAGTGAAAGTTGGTTGAAACCACCGAACCCAGGCGCACGGCGTACCTCGGAACCAATGAGGGGCATAGCGTCTTTCGACCGGTAACCACCCAGGCCGACTCAGTCCCGCCAGATCCCGCTGTCTAGGAAAGCATCCCAGGCCACAGCAGGAAACCAGAGCTCAGGACCTGCGCCACGATCCTTGGAGTCGCGTACCCCTACCCGATCGGTGGCGTGGCAGACCTCAACGCATTCCTGATCCCCCTGGCTGCGGCTGCTCTTGAACCATCCGGAAAGGTTCGCATTCACGTCTCGTACTCCTTCGCGATCTTCCTCAGCAGCGCGCGACTATCCGCTGGATTCAGCGAAGCATCATGAAGCGCAGCCGATACCGCACGATAGCGCTGAATGTCCGGTTCTTTCTGAAGATAGATCTGCGCGGTGAGAACGCTTTCAACGTAGACGACCGGAGGCTCCACCGGTCGCCCCTTACTGTCTACGCCAAAATCGAGGATGACGAACGGCCCCGGCAGCAGACCCATCGGCATGCCGGCGGCGAAGGGCAGCACCCGCACCCCGATAGTGGGCCGAGTACCCGAATCAGCCAAGTGCCGCAGTTGATTTGCCATGATCCGAGGCCCACCGACGACCCGGCGCAGGGCCGATTCGTGCAGCACCACGTCCAGCCGCACCGGCTCGGCCTTCCGGGTGACGATCTTCTGCCGTCGCAGCCTCAGTTCCACGCGGCGTTCGATGTCGCGATCGGACACATCCGTGCGGTAGCTGGCGATCATGGTGCGTGCATAGTCCTGGGTCTGCAGCAATCCGGGCACCAGCTCCTGATACGAAACCAACTGCCGTGCCGCAGCTTCCAATCCCACATAGTGATCGAAACTGCCAGGCAGCAGATCGCCGTACTCCTGGTACCACGTCTTGACCGCAGCCTGTTCAGCAAGCTTCTTCATGGCGGCGACGTCCGCCACGGGGCGTTCGTAAATGTCACACAGATGTCCGACAATTCGAATGCGCACCTTGTCGGCGGTGCCCTTCTCCAACCGGTGCAGCGTGCTCGTGCCGATCTCGACGAGCTTCGCGGCCTGCGCCATCGTCATACCGATCTCCTCGCGGTATTGGCGCAAGTAACGCCCCAGCTGGCGGCGGGGCAGGGTGCTGTCGTCGTCGGCCATCACGGTTACCCCCTGGTACACGGAATATTTGGACCGCATCGAACGGAATCAGTTTGGCACCGTTCACGGAAACGCACCTGGGGAAATGGCAATACTCCAATGGAATTCCAAAAGGTGCGGACCATGACCTGCCCGACGTGGTGTCGTAGTCGACACGGGCCGCATCGTCGACTTACCCAGTTGTAAATGCCTCTATTTCAAGGGGATTCACATGTTGTCAGCCGTGCTTCAGTTGCTGTTGATCATTGCCGTCCTACTCCCCTGCGTCGCTGCCGTCGGGTGGGGGCTCGGTGCCGGGTGCTCCGGAAGTCCGTCTGTGCCGGGTGATTGGCTCATCGACGTGGGCGGGTATCGGTTCCAGCGCATCCCGATCACCAACACTCATCGCTGCCACGGGCGACATCGGGCTGGGTGAGGACATGGAAACACCACTGAATTCGGTTGGCCGCCATGCCATCCGATGATCGCGAGCAGATCGAATTGCAGGTCATTCAGGACGTTCTCGACACCGTCGAGGCGCGACTGCGCGAGAGGGAGCGGTGTGGGTGGCGGTTGACGGTGCCACGGTCGCGGATTTATGCGACGGTGCTGCTCGCGGTCATCGCCAGTGCTCGGGACACGCATCGGCTGCCCGCCACCCTGGACCGAGCCGCGGTTCTCGACGACATCCTCGACGGCGCCGAACCGAACACCCCCGGCAACGCCGGTCACCTGGTCGAGGACGCCATCGGCAACCACATGACACCCGCGAATTGAGCGTGGCCGATACCGGCGCATCAACAAAAACGGCCCCGGATCCACTGGTTCCGGGGCCGTCCACTTCAGTAGCGGGGACAGGATTTGAACCTGCGACCTCTGGGTTATGAGCCCAGCGAGCTACCGAGCTGCTCCACCCCGCGTCGGGTGAACAGAACAGTACCCGGGTGGGGGCGATATACCAAAACGGCCGTCTAACTGGGATTATTGCGCCGATCGGCTGGTGTTGTCTCGTTCCCATCGGGAAGTGCTGTGGGTTGCTCGGCGTCTCGCGGTGAGGGCGACTGCGAAGTAGATCGTTGCGTCGAAGGCGGAGCGGGGGCCGGTGATGGTGCGGAGGATGGCTCGGGCGGTCGTCGAACCGGTTTTCGGGGTCTGTGACGGATTGCGTTGGACGAGTTCGGTGTTGCCTCGATGGTGTCTGGAAAGGACTGCGAGGAGGCCGGGGAGGTCGGTGGGGGTGGTCCAGACTGTGGGTTCGGTTGGGACTACGGTCTTTTCGGGGTCGGTGAATTGGGTGTCGACGAACATGTCGTCGCCGGTTACGTCGGGGAATTCGCCGAAGCGTTTGTGGGCTTCGGCGGTTAGGCCGAAGACGCCTGCCCACCACAGGGCGTTCTGGTGGGCGGACATCTTGCGGCGGGCGCGGTAGTAGCTGCGGACGAGGGCGGTGGCGTGGGTGGAGTCGTAGCGGAAGGTGGGGCGGGCGGCGAGGATGTCGCCGGTGGTGAGGCGGTCGAGGACGGCGAGGACGGTGGGGGCGGTGATGCCGATGTCGGCGTCGAGGTAGAGGCGGGGCCACAGGGTGGCGATCTCGTCGCCGGTGTTGAGGGCCAAGGGTTTCGAGCCGGTGGGGAGTTCGACGACCTGGACGCCGGGGATGGTGCGGGCGCGGGCGGCGGTGTCGTCGGTGCAGCCGTTGGCCACGACGATCAGTTCGAAGAAGCCGGCGGCGGCAGCAGCGCTGAGTGGGCGCAGGGTGCGCTCGATGACGGCGGCCTCGTCGTAGGCTGGGACGATGACCGCGCCGCGTTCGAGTGGGCCGGAGAGGGATTCCGCCACAGCCGGTTTCGTGGCCTTCGGCAGGGTTTCCCAGCGCTCCCTATCCAGCACGATCGACAGCGTGCGGCGGCGGTCGGCGTCGTAGGAGCGCATCAGCGCCGCCAGCGCGACCATCGCGCGGAACAGCGTTGCGTACCAACGGTTGTGGTGCATCTCGATGTAGCGGACCCGGTTGACCTCGAGCAGGGTGGCCAGCGCGGGGGACGTTCCCGAGCCGCCGAGGCGGTGCTGGACCACCGCGGCCGGGTCGAAGCGCACCGAATACCCGCTCGACCGGATCCGGCGGAAGTACTCCGTCTCCTCGGAGTAGAGGAAGAAGTCTTCCTTCCACTCGCCGAGTTCCGCGGCCAGTGTGCCGCGTACCAGCAGACACGCGCCGGTCGCCCAGTCGATGTCGTGCGCATGCTCGTAACTGGCTGGGCGATAGTCGAATTCGGAGAGCCAGGCCGGTCGGTCCAGCCAGGCCCGGCTGCCGAGCAGCGCGTCGCCGAAGGCCCGCGTCACCGAAGGCTCTCGGGACAGCGAGATGTGCGGGTGGCCCTCGGTATTCAGGATCAGGGGCACGACGGCCCCGATCCGGTCGTCGGAGTCGAGGGTGGCCACCATTCGAGCGATCGTGCCGGGCCGCACCCGCAGGTCCGGGTTGAGGATCAGCACCGCCGCACAATTCCCGATGTGCCCGAGACCGACATTGATCCCACCCGCGTAGCCGAGGTTCCCGCCCGACTCGACGAACACGACCTCGGGATACCCGCGCACGACTTCGGCTGTGCCGTCCGCCGATTCGTTGTCCACCACCACGACACGAAGGGAGGTGTCGCGTGCCTCCGAACGTAAGTCGTTGAGCAGCAACGGAATATCCGTCGCACTGTTGTAGGTCACGATGACGATCGCGACCGCGGCGACAGGCTCGCTCGAACTCATGTATCCCCCATACCCCTACCGCTGTTGAAAGACCCGCAGGTAGTCGACATCCAGTTCGGCCGTTTGACGCTGGTTGGCGAGTACCGACCCCTCGTTTCGCTCCCAGTCGTTGTCGACCATCATGTTGAGAATCAGCTGCATCGGCCCGTTCTCGATCGAGGCGGCATCGGTGAACTCGCCGCAGCGCACCCCGTTGATGTACCAGGCGATGTGGTCGGGCTCCCAGTCGAGGCCGAAACGCACCCAGTCCTGCGAGTAGTCGCGGACCGGGCAGGCCCCGTTGTCGCTGGAGGTGGTGTTGACGCGATACGACTTCTGGCGGTTGCCGTAGGCGTAGGTCATGTAGATGTTCGAGGGACTGCCGCCGAGCGCCTCGACGATGTCGATCTCGCTGCGGTAGTCGTACTGCGGGTTGGTCGGCAGCATCCAGAAGGCCGTGAAGAACCCCGGCGTCGCCGGAAACTTCACCCGCGCTTCGGTATACCCGTAGGTGAACGAGAACAGGTACTTGTCCTGCCGGGCGTCCGCGCGCGCGGTCGAGAGCAGCCCGCTCTTGTACGTGCACACCGACTCGAAGCACGCGGGATCCGGCGACGGCTGCTCCAGCGGCTCGGCGACAAGTTTCGCGTATCCGCCACCGACTCTGACCTGCTCGGGCCGATAGGTTTCCCGGCCGTGGTTGAAGCTGCTGGTGCAGCCGCCGAAGTTCCAGTCGAAGCACGGCGTCAGCTTCGTATGGTCGTAGTCGGATCCGTCGAAGCGCTCGTCGAAGATCAGCTTCCAGTTCTTGCCCGGCACCGCGGGGGCGGGCGGCGGGGCGCAGGTGGGGGCGGTGATATTGGTGGCCGAGCAGGAGCCGGGGGCGGTGTCGTCCGGCCCGGCACAGCCGACCAGCACCAGCGCGATGGTCATCGCGAAGGCGGCTACCGCCGTGAGTCGATCGATCCGCATTCAGCCACTCACCGCCCGCAGCACCGGCACTCCGACAATGCCCGCCGTCGCCACCAGCTGGAACACGGCCAGCCCGGCCAGCGGCCAGGTGCGCGGCAGTTCCCGGGTCCGGGCGACCTCGACGATCACCAGCACGGTCAGCATGGCGACCGGCAACTCGGCATATTTCTGATAGAGCTGTGAGCCCGGTGCGGTGACCACCGCCAGCGCGATCAGCGCGGCCGCCATGATCACGGCCGTGCGGCGTTCGAGCACGAAGAACAGTGCGGCGCAGGCGAACCCGCCGACGAAGGCGGCCACCGCGAGCACCGGGGAACGCCCGGCCACGTCCGGCAACTTCCCGACGATCGTCCACAACACGCCACCGCGTCGCGAGTCATCGGGGAATTTCGTTGCCGCACTGGGGAACACGAGAGCGGGGACGGCGACGATCAGCCCCGTGACGGTCCCGGCGACCAGATGTTCCCGCACCAGGGCGACCTGGGTCGTGGCCGCCAGCACCGGCACCACGAAGATCGCGGCCACGGCGAAGGTGAACGCGATCGCCGTCCAGCTCGGATTCGCCGCATTGAACTGACGCATGGCAGGCGGAGTCAACCCGCCCCACAACGCGACCAGCGCGACCAGCACCGCGACGCCGGGCACGGCGACCAGCACCGCCCCTCGCAGCGCGGCTTTCGGATCCTGGCGCGGGTGCACCGGATCCACGCACGACAGCACCGCCGGTACCAGCAGCCAGACGAAGGTCTGCCGGGTCGCGATCGCCGCCGCGACGAGCACCCCGATCGCGAGCTGCCGCCGGGTCGTGGCGGGCGCGATCATCAAAACCGTTGCCGCCATGGCGAAGACGAGAGCCGCGTCGTCGGTGAGCATCCACAGCGCCGACTGCCAGAAGTACGCCGACAGCAGCAGCGGCGCGACCGCGAGCCCGCGCAGATACCAGGTCGGCAGCGTACGAGCCTGCCAAACAGCCAGCGCGGCAAGACATCCCGCGAACAACGCACCGACCACCTGGGTGGCGTGCTCACCGAGGCCGAGCGGGCCCGAGATCGCCGCGACCACGAGGTGATAGAGCGGCCCGGTCGCAGTGTTCAGCCCGACCAGATCCAGATGCGGGAACGAGTTCCGCAGCTGCTCGACCGACGGCCAGTGAAACGCCCGCTGATCATTGCCGCCGGCGGTGACAACCACCCCGGTGGCGGCAACGATCGCCGCGAGCCCCACCACGACCACGAACGCACCCGCCGCGGGCAGGTACGCCCGTCCCGGCGCGCGCACGGGAACCTCCGCGTCACCCCGGATCATGTTGCCCCGTCCCGGTTCATTCCGCCCTGCCCGAGATTTTTCGGTTGCGCTGCCTCGCCCCGCACCACGTCACTCCGCCCGCCATGGTCGCGACCGCGGTCCGCAACCTCACCAGCGCCGCCTCGTCCCACTGCACGGTGCCTCGTCACGCGGACGCTGGTGCGCCCTCGAGCACCACGGCCGAACGCTTCAGACGCAGCAGCGCGGGCGGTCCTTGCACGAGGTAGCGCCGGGCGAGCCGGCGCGGTTCGAGCATGAGCCGCCACGCCCATTCGCCGCCCGCATTGCTGACCCGTTCCGGCACCCGCGAGATCCGATTGGCGAGGAAGTCGACGACCGCTCCGAACGCGAGCTGTACCGGCGCGCCGGTCAGGGTCCCGTATTCGGCGATCCATCGTTCCTGGCGCGGTTTGCCCAGTCCGACCACGAGGATGTCGGCCTCGGCGGCCTTGATCTGCGCGGCGATCGCCTCGGACGCACCGCGATCGGTGAGTTCGGCTCGCTCGGGCGACCAGGTCCCCGCGACCGTGAGCCGCGGGAATTGTTCGGCCAGCGCGGGCACCAGCAACTCGTGGGTCTCGGTGCTGCCACCGAGGAACGCCACGCGCGCCCGCGTCGTCGCCGCGCGCTCCAAGATCGGCGTAATCAGGTCGCTGCCCGATAGTTTCGGCCAGTTGCGGCCGCTGCGCGCATTGGCGGTCCGCACCAGCGGCATGCCGTCGAGCAGGGTGAGCCAGCGCAGTCCCCCGGCCGACGCGACCACCGGTGTCCGTTCGCCCCAGGCGGCATCGTCGGCGAAATGATGGATGTGATCGAGGTTGGCGGACACCACCGCGATGGGATCGGAGTCCGAGAGCGCGGAGAAGATGAGCTCCAGCGCGGCATCGCGATCGAGTAGGTCTACGGGCACGTGTCCGACGAGCATCCGGGGCCAGGGCGCCGAGCATTCGTTCATCTGACCGATTGCCTTCCAAGAGATTTCGGCCTGACCGTACAGGAGGGAGTATATCGATTCGAGACATTCGCGCATCCCGACTCGACCCCGCGGCCTCTGCCACAATGACGTCCATGCACTGGAATGCCGGGCCCCTCTCGCGCGCCTCGCGCGTGTATGTCGCGGGCCATCGCGGTCTGGTGGGATCGGCGCTGTGGCGGCGGCTCCGCGCCGCGGGATTCACCGATCTCGTCGGGCGCGATTCGTCCGAACTCGACCTGCGCGACCACGGTGCGACCGCCGAATTCTTCGCTGCCACAAGGCCCGATGTCGTCATCGACGCCGCCGCCCGGGTGGGCGGGATCGTGGCCAATGCGACACGGCCCGCGGAGTTCATCTCCGACAATCTGCGCATTCAGGTCAATCTGCTCGATGCCGCGGTGGCAACCGGAGTGCAACGCTTCCTGTTCCTGGGATCGAGCTGCATCTATCCGCGCGAGGCCGCCGTACCGATCCGCGAAGAAGCGCTGTTCACCGGCCCGCTGGAGATCACCAACCAGGGCTACGCCGTAGCGAAACTCGCTGGTATCACACAGGTTTCCGCTATCCGTCGGCAATATGGCCTGCCCTACATCAGCGCACTGCCCACCAATGTCTACGGCCCTGGCGACAACTTCCACCGCTCCGCCAGCCACGTCGTCCCCGGCCTGATCCGCCGCTTCCACGAGGCCGCCGGCGCGCACGCGCCCTACGTCGAGTGCTGGGGCACGGGACAACCGTTGCGGGAGTTCATCCACGCCGACGACCTGGCCGACGCCTGCCTGTTCCTGCTCGACCGCTACGACGGCGAGAGCCCCGTCAATGTGGGCACGGGTCAGGAGGTCACGGTGGCCGAGCTCGCCACCACGATCGCCAGTGTCGCCGGTTATCGTGGTGAAATCCGCTGGGACACATCGCGACCGGACGGTACGTACCGCAAGCTGCTGGACATCTCGCTGCTCACCGGCCTGGGCTGGGGTCCGCCCGCCATCCCCCTGCCCGACGGGCTCAAGGCCACCTATCACTGGTTCCTCGATCATCAGGCCGACTACCGGGGCTGACGCCAAGCGGCGAGATCGGGCCGATCGATCCATACCTGCGATTCGGTTTTCAACAGCTCGATATCGGCATCGACCATGAGCCGCGCCAACTCCGGGGCCCGCACCTGCGGATCCCAGCCGAAGGTCGCCGTCGCCTTGGAGGCGTCCCCGATCATGGCGTCCACCTCCGCGGGCCGCAGATACCGATCGTCGAATCGGACATGCCGTTCCCAGTCGAGTCCGGCCCGATCGAAGGCCATGGCCAGGAAATCCCGCACCGAGTAGCCCGCGCCGGTGGCGAGCACATAGTCGTCGGGCTCATCGGCCTGCAGCATGCGCCACATCCCCTCGACGTACTCCGGCGCGTACCCCCAGTCGCGCACGGTGTCGACATTGCCCATCCACAGGTGCTCGTCGAGCCCGGCGGCAATCCGCGCGACCGCGCGGGTGATCTTGCGGGTCACGAAAGTCTCTCCGCGACGCGGGGATTCGTGATTGAACAGAATCCCGTTGACGGTGTACATCCCATACGCCTCGCGGTAGTTGCGGGCCGTCCAGTAGGCGAACATCTTGGCCGTGCCGTAGGGCGAGCGCGGATGCAGCGGCGTGGACTCGTTCTGCGGCGGTGGCGAGGAGCCGAACATCTCCGAACTCGACGCCTGATAGAACCGGCAGTCCAGTCCGATCTGCCGGATCGCCTCCAGGATCCGGATCGTCCCCAAACCGGTTGTCTCCGAGGTGTATTCGGGCTCGTCGAAGCTGACCCGCACATGCGACTGCGCCGCGAGATGATAGATCTCGTCCGGCGCGATCCGCCGGATCAGCGTCGCGAGCCGGGCACTGTCGTTCAATTCCCCGTAATGCGTGAACAACCGTGCGGCCGGATCGTGCGGATCCACATACAAATGGTCGATACGCCGGGTGTTGAAGGTCGACGCACGCCGGATGATCCCGTGTACCTCGTACCCCTTGCCCAGCAACAGTTCGGCCAGATACGAACCATCCTGTCCGGTAATGCCCGTGATCAACGCGCGTTTGGCCATCGGACCCCCCTCCCCCTTGCGCGAGCCAACTCGATTATCCACTCCTCGTAGCTGTCGAGGGCAGCGTCCGCCTTCAGCAGGGCCGACGCGTATCGCCTGCCCGCGGCACCGAACTCCGCGCCCAGCACCGGATCGGTGCCGATGCGGACCGCCTCGGCGAGCAAGAGCTCCGGACGTCCGCCGGGCACGATGACCCCCGCCCCCGAGGCGGTCATCTCCTGCGCGGTGTACCCGAATGCCTCGACCGCCGCGAGAATCGGCTTGCCGGAAGTGAAATACGAGGTGAGCTTGCTCGGCACGGCCATCTGAGCGACCCCCGGCAGCTCGTTGACCAGCAGCACGTCCGCCGCGCCGAGCGCGGAGGGAAACTCCGCCTCGCTCACCGGCGGCAGGATCTCGAGGGCGGGCAGCCCGGCGCTCGCGGCCTCGATCCGGCGACGCTGATTGCCGTCGCCGAGCAGTACGAATCGGATCGGAAGCTGTTGCCGTGCAGCCAGTTCGGCGGCGGCGACCACGTTCTCCAGGCCCTGTTTGGTCCCCATATTGCCCGCGTGCAGCACCACGATCTCGTCGTCGGGCCACCCCCGTGCCGCCCGGAATGCCGCACTGGCACGCGGATCCGGGGACGACACGTGATTCCAGTTGCGGATGACCCGGATCCGGTCCCGATCGACACCCAGCTCGCGCACCAGATCGCCACGCAGCCCGTCGTGGATCACCGCGACGCTGTCGGCATGCCGGAAGGCGGCGGACTCCAGCGTGCGCACCAGCCGCGCGGCCGGCCGCGGCAGCGCCCCGGTCTCGACCACGCCCCGGCTGTAGAGATCGTGCACGAGCACGCCGACCGCCGGAGCGCCCGGTGTCAGCCGCGCCCGGGTGACGGCCATGGCGGTGGCGAGCAGCGGCGGGGTGATGCAGATGACCACGTCGGGTTGCTGCCACCGCGTCGTCACCGCCTGCACGCCGAACGTCACTTCCATTGCGGCACGGCCGAATCCACGCCCGTCACGCGGCACGTGATGGTTGAGCCGGCGCAGCCGCACCCCGTCGGTGTCGGTGTCGACGCGAAAGGCGTCCCGCTCGGCGGCACGCTCCCAGGCCGGATAGTGCGTGACGCCGGTCAGGACCCGCACCTCGTGGCCGCGCGCGGCCAATCCCACCGCGAGACCGGTTGTGTACGGGGCGATCCCGGTCGGCTCGGGGGCATAGTTGATCCCCAGAATCACAACCTTGACCGTTTTCCTCGACACGGAATCCGACATTAGCGGCCCGGACACCCATCGGCGCGTCGACCGATTCGCGGAGGTCAGCGGCGGCGCAACCCTGCCCACCGCACTACTCGCCGGTGGCCGGGCGCGCACCGAGCAGCCCGGACAGCTTGCGGATACCGCGTCCGGCGGTGATCTGCTGCCGTTTCGCGTACAACCCCGCGACGGCCCGCCGGGCCTGGGCGCGTTGCGGCGGCGTCAGCTCGGATTCGGCGATCCACCGCAACCATTCGCGGCATTCCAAGGTCGTGGACATGCGGGCCTGCCAGCTCGGCACGTCCAGCTTGCGGGCCATGACCGTCTGCCGGTCGTGCTGCCAATGCCGTCCGCCGAGCACCTCGGGCACGTGCCCCCAGCGCCCGGCCAGGGCCAGCTTCCCGGCGTACACCTCGTCCTCGCGCAGCATGTTCCGCCGCACGATGCGACTGGCCCGTTCGCGATCGAACACGGCGTACAACGGATCCAGCAGCAGGAAGCTCTCGTTGAGCAGCCGCAGCATCTCGGTGAAACGAACCGCCGGATCCTCCGAGCGCAGGGCCGTCCCGTCATAGAGCGCGTTCTGATGCGCACCGTCCGGGCCGACGTAGTCCAGCTGGGTCGTCACCAGCAGCAGCCCCGGATCGGCGTCGAACACGTCGAGACACCGGGATACATAGTTCGGTTCCAGCCAATCGTCGTCGCCGATCCACCGGAAGTACTCGCCCTTGCCGGCGTTCATGGCGGCGACGAAGTTGCCCATCAGTCCCACATTGACCGCGTTGCGGCGGTACACGATTCGGCTGTCGTCCGCGGCGAGCGCACGGCAGACCTCCTCGGTGGCGTCGGTCGAGGCATTGTCGGAGATCAGCAGTTCCAGGTTCTCGTGGTCCTGGGCCAGCACGGACTTGACGACGGCCGGAATCCGTTCCGCCCCATTGCGAACCGGCAGTCCAACGGTGACCAGGGTGTGTGGGTCACGCATGTGAGTTCCCTCCCAACTCGGGTGGCACGCGGTGGTGCCGCGCGGTATCGAGCAATCAGACTCGCTCGAGCCATATTTCGCGCCAGAACGAGACATACTCGCGCGGGCAGTTGGCGTGGTAGACGCCTTCGCAGAACACGTTCTCGAGCACGATCGCCGGGGTCTTCATGATCACCAGTTCGCCGGTGGTCTCGTCCAGGCAGCGGGTGATGCGGGCCTGTACCCGGGCGGTGCGTCCGCAGAAGCGCGCCGCCTCCTCCTCGAACCCCATGCCGCGATTGAGCCGGTGTTCGTTGAGGGTGAGTTCGATCTGCTCTTTCGATTTGATGCGCACCAGTTCGCCGGGTTGCAGATCCAGGTGTGCCACCGGGGTTTTCCCGACCGCGCGACCGCGCACGAAGCCCCATTCCGTACCCCCACGGAACTGGAGTTTCGCGGGCAGCACCCGCTTGCTGACGGCCTGTAGCCGGTTGAACATCGCGAAGAAGAACGCCTGCAGGGACATCCATACGGTGGCGTTGCCGACCTGAACGTCCTCGACGTACTGCCGCACATCGCGGAACGGCAGGCAGGTCGGGGCCGCGCGCATCATCTCGGTCGACTGGCAGGAGTAGCGCTCCTTGCCGCTTTCCAGGGGTGGCTTGCGCGTATTAATCGTGAGCAATTCCAGATCGATGCGCGTGCCGTCGGCCGGAGTCGGTGCCGTGCCCGGCTCGATCCGCTTGAGCCACGCCTGTTTCCAGTACAGGCTGCACGCCGTCTGACAGCCGCCGTGCGCGCTGCCGCCGCATCGGGCGCCCGTGAGGTGCACCGTCTCGGTGAGCCGGTGCATGCCGGTGCGCCCGTAGGGATCACACACCTTGTTGGCGACCTTGTGGACGGTCAGCTGTTGTCCGCAGAACTCCAGCATCTCGGGCATGAACGGCAGATTGTCCAGCTCGCCGCGCTCATCCAGGGTGGCCATGATCTCGGCCGCGCTGCGGACCTCGACCAGATCACCCACCCGCAGTCCCGATGTCGTCTCGGCAACGGACTGGGTCATGCGTTCTCCTCCATCAGTAGGCACCGTCACTGCGGGTCACCGCCGTGATCGTCTTGGCGATGATCAGCAGGTCCTGCACCATCGACCAGTTCTCGACATACGACAGGTCGAGCCGGACCGACTCGTCCCAGGACAGGTCGGAACGGCCGGACACCTGCCACAGCCCGGTCACGCCGGGTTTGACCAGCAGCCGCCGCCGCACCTTGCCGTCGTACTGTTCGACCTCGCTGGGTAGCGGCGGGCGCGGTCCGACCACACTCATCTCGCGTCGAATCACATTGATGAACTGGGGCAGTTCGTCGAGGCTGTAGCGCCGCAGGATGCGCCCGACGGCGGTCACCCGCGGATCCTCGCGCATCTTGAACAGCGGGCCCGCGCCCTCGTTCTGCGCCAGCAGCGCGGCACGACGGCGGTCGGCGTCCTGGAACATGCTGCGGAACTTGATCATCCGGAACGGCACGCCGTCGAGCCCGACCCGGTCGGAGCGGTAGAAGATCGGGCCGCGGCTGTCGAGCTTGATCGCCACGGCCGCCAGCACCATGACCGGGGAGACCAGCAGCAGGGCGAAGATCGCGAAGGCGAGGTCGAAGAGCGCGCGGCCGATCGATCGCGACCGGCCGTACTGCGGTTTAGCGATGTGCAGCAGCGGCAGATTGCCGATCGGGCGAATCGACATGCGCTGATCGGCCACATCGACGAGACCGGGCGTGACGACGACGTCCACGCCCAGCGGGCCCAGCTGCCACACCAGATCGTTGATGCCGCGCGTACCCAGATGTTCGGTCGCCGAGATCGCCACGATGTCGGCATTGGTCTCGCGCACCGCTTCCAGGACGGTCATCGCCCACCCCGCGATGAGCGGCACCTCCGAAAGTGCCGTCTCGCCTTCGTGTTCCTTGTCGTACGGGCTGTAGACGCCGACCACCGAATAGCCGATGGCGGGATCGCGGGCGAAGCAGGTCATCATCTCGCGGGCAGCGTCGGGACCGCCGACCACCAGAACCGCGGTGCGGCAGCGGCCCTTTCGGCGCTGCGTCGCGGCGTAGCGCCGCCACGCGACCCGATTGGCGAGCAGCCCCAGCAGTCCGAAGGGCAGTGCGATCGCCAGGTATCCGCGTGCGAAATCCAAACGCAGCAGCAGCGAGACGATGGCGATCACGCCGAATAGTCGGAGCGTGGCCGAGGTGACCTGCCGGTACTCCTCCAACCCGGTGCCGAGCATGCCCGGCGAACCGGTACTGCCGCCCACCAGAAAGCTGAACCAGCCCAGCGCCAACAGGATCGAGATGATCGAGTAGCCGATGCTGGCATTACCCGACCAAGCGGTTAGTTGTGCGTTCTTGTCGATGCCGCCGAAGCGGATCAGTTGTGCCGCACCCACGGCGGCGAAGAGTACGAGCGCCTCGCCCACCCTGACGCGGCGACCGTACTCGACTTGCCATTTCTCGCGGTCGGAGCGCCATTCGCGCGCAGACCCCCGGATCCGAATCCGGTCAATCTGGAAGGCCATCCGCGCTCCGTCCCCACGCCAAATTGCCAAGTTGCCGGCGTTCCCCCGTTGGACACCCGCGCCGAATATTATCGGTTTCACCCGCTGCAGGTCCATGTTCTACCCGCAGGCCGGAGATTCTCTGTAGATCGCGAAAACTTCTGTATGCCAACATATTTGATGCGTCCCATCGAAGGTTCGCGGTGCAATCCTCAGCGAGGATTTGCCGAAACCCCATCCCCGCCGATGGAGTCACTCCTGCTGTCGCCCGCCCCTCCCCCGGTGTTACGCAGATCCCACCGTCACGGCGTGTTTTTTCGCCCAGCCCGGTAGACCTGGCCGGTACGGCGGCGGACCGGGCAGGTCGCGCGAAACGTAGACTGTCCCCGACGAATCCGGACCGACACGAGGGATGCCAACCCCCGCATGACAGCCCAGGACGAGGACACCGCCGCGGCCCCGGCGCGTAGACGGCCCCGCGTATTCGCGCGGCGTCCGCGATGGCTCTGGATATTCGTGACGGTCGGTTTACTGATCGGGACCACCGCCGGGGCGGGGATGCCGGTGTACGCCTATCCGCAGATCGATCGGCTGCGGCATGCGGACGCGATCTTCGTGCTCGGCGGGGAAGGGTTTCACCGCTACCCGTACGGACTTTCCCTCGGCGGCGCGGGCTGGGCTCCGACGGTGGTGATCTCGAACCCCTACGGCACCCGCGACGACTGGCTCACCAACGTCTGCAACACGCCGCAGACCGGGTTCCAGCTGGAATGCTTCGTGCCGGACCCGCCGACCACGAAAGGTGAGGCGCGCCAACTGCGCCGCCTCGCCGCCGAGCACGGCTGGAAGACGGTCATCGTGGTGACCTTCCGACCGCACATCTCCCGCGCGCGCTACATCCTGGAGCAGTGCTTCGACGGGAATCTGGTGATGATCGAGAGCCCGGAGAAGATCACCTGGTACCGGTGGATCTACGAATTCGGCTACCAGACGGTCGGATACGCCCGGGCGGCGCTACAGAGCGGCTGCTGACCCCCTGCCCCGGCGACACCCGCCACCTAGGATGACCGGCATGGCTTCGGAGCATTGGGCAGTGCGACTGCGGGTCGCCCGGGTGCTGGTGTATCCCCTGTGGCGCGGCGTCGCTTCGATCGCCGAGGTGCGCGCCGATATCGCGTGGTGGGTGCGCTGCATCGATGCGCCGAAACTGCTGGTGCTGGACGAATACTCCCGATTCGCCTATCTCGCGGGGGCCCTGCCCGAATTCCGCACGCTGGTGCATTACCGCTTGCGCGGGCGCTCCCCCGTGCTGCGCCTACTGTTGCGGGCCTGCTACCGGCCGCTGCCGACGCTCATCCTGGAGGCCGACCGGATCGGTCCGGCCCTGTTCATCCAGCACGGGATCGGCACCATCGTGACCGCCGAGTCCATCGGCAGCGAATGCTGGATCAATCAGCAGGTGTCGATCGGGCACGACGCGAAGGGCCGTCCGACACTGGGTGATCGAGTCCGCGTGGGTGCCGGGGCCGTGGTGCTCGGGCCGATCACCTTGCACGACGGGGCCACCGTGGGAGCCAATGCGACGGTGATCCACGATGTGCCCGCCGGGGTCACCATGGTCGCGCCGCTGGCGACCGAGCTCACCCTGCGGCCGCGCGGCGACGCACCAGCCTAGGCACCCACGCCAGATCCGGGATCACCTGTGCGAGCAGGGTGCCGAGCGCGGCGGCCGCGACCACGCCCACCGCGCCGAAGCGCGCGGCGACCACGATCCCGAGGCCGATGCTGATCGCGGCCATGGCCACCGTCCAACCCGCCTGCCAGCGTGCCTCTTTCGGCCTGGTCAGCAGGACGTTCGCCGGGAGGTGCGCACTCTGCGCCACCAGTAGCGCGCCGAAGGCCAGCGCCAGTTCGAACGAGACGTCGATGCGGCCGCCGGACAGGATCGAGGCCGCCCACGGGCCCAGCCCGCCCAGCGCGGCGGCACCCAGGACGGCGATCGCCACGAAGATCCCGGTGAGACGCCACCAGATCCGGACCGTTTCCGTCGATGCGCCACGGCGTTTCACGAAGACCGGCCAGTACGCCAGGCCCGCGGTCGAGATGACCGACCAGGCCACGCCGTAGATCTGTGCGGTCAAGGCGTAGCGGGACAGCTCCTGCGGAGTCGAGAGATGCGAGAGCAGCAACCGGCCGGTCTGTAGTCCGGCGGGGAGCCCGACCCCGACGACGAACAGCCACAGACTGCCCGCCAGCAATCGGGTCCCCGGCCCCTCGACCGCGGCGAACGCCGAGCGACCCAGACCCGACAGCCGCAGTGCCACAACGGTGCCGACGCTCTGCCCGGCCAGCACGCCGACCAGCGCCGAGACGCAATACCAGATCGGGCTCACCCCGGCGGCCGACAGCGTCAGCGTCGTCAGCAGGGCGAACGCGGGACAGCTCATCAGCACCAGCGTCGCGAGCTCGTTGCGGTCGATGCCGATGAGAATGCGCACGCCGAGACCGGCCGGGATGGTGAGCGCGAAAAGCACTGCCGCGACGGTGATCGCCCAACCGTCCTGCGGCCCGGACGAGAACCCGGTGAGCGCCGCCCACCGGCCGGTCGCCAACACGACGAACGCGGCGGCTACCAAACCCGCGGCCACCCCGGCCAACACGCGATAGGCGCGGCGAATGACGTCGGCGGCTCGGGGATCTCGATCCAACTCGGCACTCGCGCTCAAGACCGTCGCGCCGATGCCGAGGTCCGCGAACGGGAACAGCAGGGTCACGGTGGCGATCAGCGACACCA
Organism: Nocardia sp. NPDC059240; assembly: GCF_042753865.1. NCBI lineage: Bacteria > Bacillati > Actinomycetota > Actinomycetes > Mycobacteriales > Nocardiaceae > Nocardia > Nocardia sp. NPDC059240. The sequence goes on from NZ_JBHZAC010000003.1 coordinate 138,653, forward strand.
AGCCGAATACCGCCGCACCGGTCTGCCGGACAATGATCGCGGTGTTCGCCAGGCCCAGCAGCGCGACGATCGGGGTACCCGCGATGCGGTAGACCGCGCTGCGAAACAGGGCCCGGCGCTCATCCGGTGCGAGTTTGGTCGGATCGGTCATCGGCGCAACGGGATCCGCAGGGCATTGAGCGCGATGATCCGGAAACCGTTGAGCACGGCGTAGACCAGCGCGAACGGGCCGGGACGCCCGTGCCGCAATGCCGCCCGCAACGCGCGACCGACCCCGGCCAGCGAACCGGCCGCGACCGCGGCGCTGACCGGGCTCGTGCACAGGTAGTCGCCGCGGATGCGCGCCGGTTCGTCGCGCAGGTACTCGAGTCCCCAGGCGATGTGGTCGTCCACCCGGTCGGCGCTCGAACGCGAAACCGATTCGGCCCCGACGTAATAGGTCGTGAGTACAACGGGCAGCTGGATCAGCCGCACCTCGGGAATCGCCCGCTGCACCGCCAGCAGCCACGTCGGTTCGTCATGCACCGTCTCGGTATCCCACCCGACAGTGCGCGCCAGTTCGATCGGGAAGCACAGCGTGGAGGTCTGCAGCACGGCATCGCCGACCCGCAGCGAGGTGAATCGGAACAGATAGCGGGCCACCGATTCCCGGGGAGCGATCAGCCGGCGCGGCCAGACCCGGCGACGCTCGCCGGGACCCGACACCGCGATCCGCGAGGAACAGATCCAGTCGCGTCCGGCGGCGGCCAGGAGCTCGACGGCCTCGAGCTGGCGGCGCAGTTTCTCCGGCAGCCATTCGTCATCGTCGTCGAGCAAGGCGATCACCGTGCCGTGCGCGGCATCGATGCCAGCCTGCCGGGCGGCCCCGGCCCCGAGGCGACCGGCCGTGCGCACCACCGTGATCCGGGGATCGGACGGCAGGTCCAACGTGTGCCCCTCGGCGGCGACGACCAGCACCTCCGCGACCGGCCCGGTCTGGCCGAGCGCCGATTCCACCGCACGGCGCAACGATGCTCGCCCGACGGTCGGCACCACCACGCTCACATTCGCCACCACGCTCACATTCGACGCGGCATCGCCGGCGGCCGCGGTCACGCTGTCCGTCGGAAGTGGACCGTGACGTACGCGAGCACCAGGCAGGCGAGCTCCGGGACCATGCCGTAGGTCCACGGCGCGTAGAACAGGTCCCATATTCCTTGCAGCGCAACCACCACGAACAGCGGTGCCCACTTGCCCAGGCGGTCGTTGTTCCAGAACACCCCGGCGCACGCCACCAGGATCATCAGCGGCAGCAGGGCCGCCACGATCCCGCCCTCGGCCCAGGTGCCCAGCAGGATCGAATGGAACGCGGAGTAGTCGAAGACCGGCAGCCGCCAGTACAGGTCGAACGGGAAGGTCGGCGCGAACCCGATCCGGATCGCGAGATGCTCTGCCCGCGCGTACAACTCGGGGGTGAGGTGCTGGGCACTCCCCCAGCCCAGCAGCGGGCGCTCGGCGATCGCGGACAGCGTCATCGGCGGCTCGGTCCGCCCGGCCAGCAGCAACGGCAGATGCGTCGCGTCCTGCTCGACCGTCTTGCGCTGCAATGCCGGTCCGAACAGGCCCGCCCGCGCCGCGATCGGCATCACATAGGCGAACACCAGCCCGAACCCGGTGACCCCGGCCAGCGACCAGCCCCGCCCGACCCGCGTACCGAACACGTGCCGGGTCGCCAGCCACACCGCCGCCACGATGCAGACCAGTGCGTGCGAGCGGAAATTCAGGCCCAGGCTCGCCAGCGCGAGCACGGCGAGCGCCCCGAAGATCACCATCGGACGGGCGCGCACGCGGATCAGCAGGTAGACGACGAGCACCGTCACCGCATGCGCGATCCCGTACTTCCACAGGTCCAGGAAGCGGCCGGTATTGGTCAGCTCGATCCCCTTGAACAGGAAGAATCCGATGCTGCCCACGGCGATTCCGGCCAGCAGTGACGCGAGCGCGTCGATCGACCGTGAGGTGAGCACCGCGAAACCGATGAAGTACAGCGCGAACGCCGGCACCGCCAACGCGTTCGGCCACAGGATGCTGACATGGTTGACCAGGCACGAGGTGAGGAACGACAGCCACGCCAGCGCGGCGATCACGACCGGCACCAGATCCGCACCGCGGTGCGTCATCAGCGCGAATCCGGGCACCATGAGCAGACAGATCAGCGACAGCCCCGTCACCGTGAAGTTCGCGATCTGCGCTCCCGCCGTCGCCCCCACGACGACCAGCACCAAGCCCGAGGCGGACCGCCAGCGCGGCGGAGCGGACGTGTGTTCCGGCGTGAACCGCAGATCGGTCACTAGGTCCCCTTGAAGCGTCAATCCCCTTGTAGCAACGAACGACTGGCGTCCCCTCGGAGGATAACGGTACATTGATCGCGCTAGGGGAGGCGTTCGCCAGGGGAAGGTGTGCATGAGCGATGCCGGACCGGGGCGATCTCTGGCAGCGCGGCGGGGACACTCCTACGACAAGGGGCGTGGCCTGCTCGCACAGGTGTTGTGGGTGGCGGTATCGACGCTGATCTTCACCCAGGTGTGGTGCCCGAATCGGCTGCGGGTGGCGATCCTTCGGCTGTTCGGCGCGAATATCGGTTCGGGAGTGCTGATCAGGCATCGGGTGAGCGTGCAATGGCCGTGGAAGTTGACCGTCGGAAACGACTCCTGGATCGGGACCGGGGCCGAGCTCTACAACCTGGAGCCGATCACGCTCGGTTCGAATGTCTGTGTCTCCCAACAGGCCTACCTGTGCACCGGCAGTCACGACCGCCGGTCGCCGACCTTCGCGTTCGACAACGGGCCGATCGTCGTCGAGGACGGGGCATGGGTGTGCGCGCGGGCCACGATCCTGCGCGGCGTCACCATCGGCGCGCATTCGGTGGTCGGGGCCACCGCACTGGTCAGCGCGGATGTGCCGCCCTATGCGGTGGTGCGGCCACCACCGTCCGTGGTGACGCCACGCTGATGCGGATTCTGCACCTGGTCACCCTGGTCTCACCGGAGGGCGCCTACGGCGGGCCGGTGCGGGTGGCGTTCAATCAGGCGGCGGAACTCCGTGGGCGCGGCGACGAGGTGACCGTCGCGGGCGCGGCGCGCGGATACGACAGGCCGCCGACAGCGATCGGCGAGGTACCGGTGCGGCTGTTCCCGGCCCGGACCCTGCTTCCCGCAACGGGTTTCGCCGGACTGGCAGCCCCAGGCCTGTGGCGATGGGTGCGCCGGCACGGCCGCGATTTCGATATCGTACATATCCATCTCGGCCGCGATCTGGTCACCTTGCCCGCCGCCCTCGCGGTCCGGCGCGCGGGCACGCCCTACGTCGTACAGCCGCACGGGATGATCACTCCGAGCGCGCATCCCCTAGCCGCTCCCCTGGATGCGGGCTGGACCCGCAAGGTCCTGCGGGATGCCCGCGCCGTCTGCTTTCTCACGCCGGCCGAACGCGACGATCTCGGCGCGGTCGCCGGTCCGCGGCTACCGCTGGTGCACTTGGACAATGGCGTGCCCGGCTACCCGCCCGCCGCCGGGACAGGTGTGCCCGAGGTGCTCTTCGCCGCCCGCCTGCACGCCCGCAAGCAGCCGCTCGCCTTCATCGAGATGGCAAAGGCGTTGCTCGCCAACGGAACCGACGCCACCTTCACCCTGGCCGGGCCCGACGAGGGGGAAGGCCCGGCGGTGCGGGCCGCCCTCGGGTCCGATCCCCGGCTGCGGTGGGTCGGACCGCTCGACCCGGACCGGATGCCCGAACGGATGGCCGCGGCCACCGTGTTCGTGCTGCCCTCGGTGCGGGAGCCGTATCCGATGGCGGTGCTCGAGGCGATGTCGGTCGGTCTGCCCGTGGTGATCTCCCCCGACTGCGGTCTCGCGCCACTGGTCGAGCGGACCCACAGCGGGATCGTGACGACCCCGGCACCGGCACAACTCGCGGCGGCGGTCGGGTCCCTGCTCACCGACCGCGGCCGAGCCCGGGCAATGGGCGAACGCGGCAGGCAGGCCGTGGCAACGGAATTGGGAATGGCGCGCATCGGTGACGCGCTGCGCGAGATCTATGCCGCGGCGGCCCGATGACCAGGCCGAAGGCAGCCGATCTGGCGGCGGCGCTGCTCGCGATCGTGATCGTCGCCGGGCTGGTGTTCGCGCTGCGGACCGAGCCGACCGGACACGGCGAGAGCACCCCGGCCCGGCTCGTCGTGCCGGAACAGACCGCACCGGCCGCCCTGTTCATCGGCGACTCGTATACCGGCGCAAGCATGCTCGCCGAAATGTCGTACGCCTGCCAGGCCGCGGTCCGCCTGCGCTGGCTCTGCGATCCGGCTTCCATGCCCGGCACCGGGTACATCAGCGGCGGCCCGGCCAATCGATTCCACATCGACTATCTCGGCGACTCGACCTCGTTCGACGAGCGCGTCCAGCAACTGGCGCACACCGCCGCACCGAACATCATCGTGCTCGACGGCGGCCGCAACGATAAGTTCGCACCGGTCGAGGACGTATACAAGGCCATCCGCGGCACCGCCTACGACGCGCACAATGCCTGGCCCGCAGCCAAAATCGTGCTGGTGCGCCCACGCTTCCTCAAAACTCCCGCCGACGACCTCGGTTTCGACGACGACTTCTTCGACCGCCTGAAACAGGAACCGGCCCTGGAGGGCGTGACGATGATCGATCCGATCGCGTCACTCGCGGGCAGCGACACCACCGCGCTGCTCGGCCCCGACGGCATGCACCCGAACGCGGCGGGCAACCTGCGCATCGCCGACGCCCTGGTCGACAGCCTCACTACCGAAGGATTGGCGGCGGCGCGATGAATTCCACTGTCCCGCAAGAACCCGCAGCCCTGCCGCAGTACTGGTCGCTGCTACGGCGGCGTTGGCGCTGGGTGGTGTGGGGAATCCTGGCGGCTTTGGCGGCCACCACCGTGTTCCTGCTCGTGCGGCCCCCGGTCTACCGGTCGCAGGCGACTGTGTTCATCAGAACGCCGGGCGACGTGAGCCGGGTCATCGACGGCGGCGACTCCTACGCCAAGGCGCGCGGGCGCACCTATGCGGCGCTGGCCACCAGCCCGGATCTCGCGGCCGTCGTGGTCGGCGATCTCGCCGTCACCGCCGATCCCGTTCGCTTCGCCGAACGCATCTCCGCGTCCAGCCGGACCGGGACCGTGCTGATCGATATCGCCGTCACCGGGCCCACTTCCGACGAGACCACCCGCACCGCCAAGGTCTTCCTCACCGACTATGCCGCGCTGGTCCGCACGCTCGAATCGGTCCCCGGCAGCCAGGTGCCGCGCGCCGAACTGGTGGTCGTCAACCAACCGAGCCGACCCGAACGCGAAGTCGCTTGGGGCATACCGATTTACGCCATCGTGGCCGCGGCGGCACTGATCGGGGCCGTGCTCGGCGCCGGTGCCGCCGTGGCGCGGCGGCTGCTGGAACCCGAGTCCGAGCCGGAACCCGCTATCGAAGCCGAGGCGAACAGGTGAAGCTGAACCAATTCGTTGCCCAACTGGGCAGGTACTGGGCGACTTTCGGCGCGGTCGCCGGGCTCGTCGCGGCCGCGGGCATCTGCCTGGCGGTACTGAGCCCGCCGCGCTACGTCTCCACCACCCAGCTGTTGGTGACCATCGAGGGCTCGACCACCGCCTCGGCCTATGAGAACGACTCGGTCGTCAACGGCCGGGTCACCACCTACGTCGCCCTGCTCAGCACCGACGCGGTCGCCCAGCGCGTCGTCGACAAGCTCGGGCTGACGCAATCGGCGCACGATCTGGCCGGGGAGGTGAGCGCGACGGTCGTACCGCCGAAGACGGCCATCATCGATGTCGCGGTGACCGATTCGTCCGCCGACCGCGCGCACCGCATCGCGGCCACCCTGGGCACCGAATTCATCGCCTACGCCGACACTGTCGAGACGCCGACCGGTGAGGACCACCAGCAGGTGCACACGAAGGTCGTGACCGCGGCGAGCACGCCCGGCAGCCGACTCCCGGGACAACTCGCGCTGGGCGGGCTCGGCGTCCTGGCCGGACTGCTGCTCGGCGCGGTCGCGGTGTGGATTCGCGGGCGCACCGATCCGATCCTGCGCACCACGGCGACAGCGGGTGTTCCGTTGCTCGGCACGGTGGCCCCGGTGCCCGTCCCCTCGGAGCAGGAATTTCTCGGCTACCGCGGACTGCGGGCGCACCTCGAACAGCTGACACCGGCACCCGCGGTCTGGGTGATCGCCAGTGCCGCAGGCGAAGCCGAGGTGACGACCGTGGTGCACAACCTGAGCGACGCCATCGAACGGCACGGCGGAAAGCCGGTGATCCTCAGCGGCGACAGCACCGACCCGGCCGCGGCCAGGGACCAGATCGATCCCGCACGACCCGACCACACCCATGTTCTCCTCGCCGCGCCGCCGGTAACGAAAAGCGTGTCGGCATCGGTGTATGGAGAGTTCGCGGACGGTGTGATCCTGCTGGCCGCGCTCGGCGCGACGCGGCGGCGAGATGTGCGCGAGGCGGTCGCGCAACTGCGATCGGCGGCGGTCGCGGTGCCGGGCATCGTGGTGGCAAATACGTGGAAACACAATCGAACTGAAGGATGACGTGGTGTCGTGTAGTTTCGGCCTTCGGGTCGGCTTCGCGATGTTCGAAGGGGGAAGTTGACGTGGATTTGTTCGATGTCGCGCGCTCGTGTGCCCGCCGCTGGTATGTGATCCTGCCGCTGATGATGCTGTGCCTGCTCTACGGCAAGCACACCTACGAGGCGGCGAAACCGGTCTACTACGCCAACGCCGTAATCGGTTTCGCGCCACCGAGTTACCGCATCGACACCGCACCGGCCGGCGAGGCCGTCCGGCGCAACGGGCTGCTGGATGTCGGCGGCGCGACCCTGCTGGCGAACCTCGCGGCCCTGGGACTGCGGCAGCCCGCGGTGGTGGACAAGGTGGTCGCCGGTGGCGGCCAGCCCAACTACGTCGCCCGCATGTTCCCCATCACGACCGGCTCCTCGCAGATCCCGCTGGTCATGCTCGAGGAGACCTCCGCCGACCCGCAGGCGACCGCCAAAACGCTGGAACTCGTCACCGCACAGGCGGATTCGACGCTGCGGGCGCTGCAGCAGAACGCCCAGGTCCCCGAGGACCAGATGGTGGCCTCGTTCACCGTGCAACCGCCCAGCACCCCCGTCGCCGCCCTGCCGTCGCGCACCCGCTCGACGATCTCGGTGCTCGGCGCGGGCATCGGACTGTCCATCCTGCTCGCCGTCCTGCTCGATGTGACGCTCGAGCGGATGAAGCGCAAGCGTCGCCGCCCCGAACCGTCCATCCCCCTCGGCACGGGTGAACCGGCGGCAACCAACAACCGGGCTGCGACGTCGATGTGAGTACCGCCCAAGTCGTCGCCGAACGATCCGGCGTCGGTGAACGGCAGCCGGAAACCAAACCGTGGACCCTGGCCGTCCTGTGCGTGCTGATCCCGGTGCTGCCGGCCTACGTCATTCCCGGCGGTCCGCTCAAAAGCAATGGCGCACCGGCGAAGGTCCTCGCGGTCATGTTGTTCGGGCTGGTCGTGCTCGGCTTCCTCGCCGGTCGCCGGGAACGGCCGGGGCGGCGGTTCAATCCCGGGGTGGTAGTGATACTCACCTTCTTCTTCACCTGGGTGATGATCTACGGGCTCGGGCTGCTGCACATCGACGATCCGCTCATCGAGGCGGCCAAGGCCCGCGCCATCATCGCCCTGGTCGCGAACGTCGGTGCGGCGCTCTACGTCTTCACCCGGATCAAGACCAGCCAGGACCGCGACTTCGTGCTCGGCGCGCTGCTGATCGGGCTCTCGTTCGAATGCGCGGTGGGGCTGCTACAGGGCATCAGCACACTGGACCTGCGATTCGTGTTCAAGCCGCCGGGTTTCATCGTCAATGCCGAGGACCTCACCCTCACCGAACGCATCGGCGCGAAACGGGTGATCGGCACCGCGCAGCACGCCATCGAATTCTCGGTGCTGGCCGTGGCGGCGGTACCGCTGGGAATCTACTTCGCGCGCAACGCCCGGCGCACCGGCGTGCGGGTGCTGTCGGCGCTGGCGGCGCTGCTCGGGCTGGCGGCGATGCCCGCCGCGGTCTCGCGCTCCGGCGTGATCTCGCTGGCGGTCGCGCTGCTGCTCTACATGTTCTTCTTCCGGGTGCGCGTCATCGTGACCGCCGTGGTCGCGCTGGTGATCGCGATCGGCGCGTACATCGTCATCTTCCCGACCGTCGTGGACGCGTTGTGGCGCACTATCACCGGTTCGGCCGACGATCCGAGCATCAAACACCGCACCGAGGATTACGCGGGCGTCTCGCAGATCTTCCACGACCACCCGTATTTCGGGCTCGGGCTCGGCGGGCAACCCCACCTGCTGGACAACGAATGGCTGCAGACCGTGGTGCAGGGCGGTGTGGTCGGGATCGCCGCCATGATCGTGCTCAGCGGCGGGGCGATATTCGGGATATCGGCGAGCCTGCGCGCCGCGCGCACCTCGCGCGAACGGGAGCAGGCGTACATGCTCGGGGCGGTGGTGGCCGCGATCCTGGTCTCCAGCACCACCTTCGACCTGTTCTACTACCAGCAGGCCACGATGCTGTTCTTCATCGGAGTCGCCCTGCTGTGGACGACCTATGGGATTCCGCTGCCGGGGCAGGGTCTGCTCACCCTCCCGTGGCGGAGACCTCCCCCGCCGGACGGCACCCCGCCTCCGCCCGACGAGAGACCGGTGGCCGCCATGAAGACACCCGTACCCGAGGTCGAACCGCCCGTACTCGAGACGGCTGTGCCCATATCCGACCCGAAAGTGCCTGCGGCCGAAGAGATACCGCCCCCCGCGGGCAAGGGCCTGTCGTCGGGCGTGCGCTGGACCAGTGTCTCGATGGTCGGGCGCGAGATCGCCCGCACCGGGTTCACGGTGCTGCTCGCACGGCTGATCGGACCGGACGCGTTCGGCGTCGTCGCACAGGCGACGGTGTACCTGGGGATCCTGAGTCTGCTGCTGGACCAGGGATTCGCCAGCGCGCTGATCCAGCGGCCGAAGCTCGACCGGTACATGCCCGGCGCGACCATGACGATCAACATCAGTGTGGGCGCGGTGCTGGCCGCCATCACCGTCGCGATCGCACCGGCCTGGGCGGCGTTCATGCACACCTCGGACCTGAAATGGGTGCTGATCGCGATCGCCCCGAGCCTGGTGGTGCGGGCCGCGGCCATCACGCCGCGCGCGATGTTGTGGCGCGAGATGGAGTTCCGCAAGAACGGCATCGCCGACTTCTCCTCCGCGCTGATCGGCGGCGCGGTCGGACTCGCGGTGGTGCTCGCCGGCGGCACCTACTGGGCGCTGGTGGCTCAGCTGGTCACCACCGATGTGGTCATCGCGGTGATGCTGATCGCGGCCGCGGGCTCGTGGCCGAACCTGCGCCTGGGCCGGCTGCGCGAGATCGCCGGATTCTCCTGGCGCGCGTTCGCCGGTGCGGTACTGCTCAATTCGCTCGCCCGCAATGCCGACAACCTGCTCATCGGCCGCTTCCAGGGTGCCCAGTCGCTGGCCTTCTACGCCCTCGCCTACCGGCTACTGCTGCTACCGGTGCAGCTGGGCGTGCAGAGCATCGGGTCGGTGCTGTTCCCGCTGTTCGCCCGGCTCGCCGAGGATCTGCCCGCGCTGCGCGCGGAACTGGCGCGCGCCACCCGATTCATGGCGCTGCTCGCCCTGCCCGGCATGGCGCTGATCGCCATCGCCGCGCCCCAGCTCATCCACCTCGTCTTCGGATCCGCCTGGGCGCCCGCGATTCCCGTCATCCGGGTGCTGGCGATGGCCGGTGCGCTGCAAGCGGTGTACCAGCCCTCGACGATCCCGGTGATGCTCGGCCTGGGGTACGCCAAACTGCAGTTGCGGTACGCGGTCCTGTGCACGGTGGTGTCGATCGGCGGCATCGTCGCGGGCCTGCCCTTCGGCCCGTTCGGCGTCGCCGTCGGCTACAGCGCGGCCACGGTCGCGCTGGTCCCGGTCGAATGGCTGGTGCGCAAGCGCGCGGCCGGGGTGAGCCTGCGCGAACAGTTCGCGCTCCTGATCCCCGGTCTGCACATCGCCTGCTGGGTGGCCGCGGCGTACGCGGCAGTGGCGCTGGTGCTGCACGGCCACAACTTCGCGATCCTGTGCGGCGGAACGATATTCGCGCTCGCTGTCGGCGTCGGGGTGTTGCGGCTGGCGTACCGCGCTCAGTTCGAGGAGATCCTGCACCTGGCACAGCGACTCCTGGGTAAGCGCGGCAGCCCGGTCAGCGCCTGACACCTACTCCATGCCGCGTTTGCCCGGCGTCCAGAACGGCTTGGTGACGATCGCGCGGCGCGGCCAATCACGTTCGCGCATGAGGTATTTGGTGATGAACTGGATGGTGCGAGCCTCACCGGCCAGGTAGGCGATACCGGGGCGGTCGGGCAGGTTCAGGTCGGTGACCGCGGACAGCAGCGTCGCCGACGCGGCGGCGGAGGCGGTGCCGCGCAAGGGATGCGCGAGCTCGGTGCTGCGCGGCAGCGGGAGGCGGTCCTCGATGGTGGCGGTCTCGATCGCGCCGAAGACCGGCACGTCGGCGGGGATCGCGCGCAGCATGGCGCCGAAGGCGACCGCGGCGGTCTCCTCACCGGCGAACAGGTGGTAATCGGCGTTCGGGTGCAGGATGAAAGAGCCCTCCGGGGGCCGGAATCGGACGAGTTGGCCGGGGACGACGGTGCGGCCCCAGCGCGCGCCCGGGCCGTCGCCGTGATCGAGCAGGCACAGGTCCAGCCAGCCCGCCTCGGGATCGTGCTCCCACACCGAATAGGTGCGCAGATCGCCGATGCGTGACATCAGCCAGTCCGCGGACGGGTCGCCGGTGGCGATGCGGATCTGCTGGCCGGGCAGGCAGGCCAGGCCGCGGGTATCGGCGACGCCGATGCGGACGCGGGTCATGCGGGCGGCGACGCGCTCGGTCTCGAGGACCTCGCCGGTGCGGAAGAACCGGTCGAGGACTCGGCCCTGGAGGCCGCGGGAAGGAGCAGGGGACGTGGCGGGATTATCTATGTGCGCCATGGGAATACCTTCGAACGGTCGAGTGCCGGGCAACGGTCACTTCGGACGCCGGCCGCGTTGCCGGCGCTGTTGTCGGTGCTGCTCGCGATGATGGAGTTTGACGTCGACGGCAAGTTGCGCCAATTCCCGGGTGGCCTTGATCAGCACCTCGCGCACCTCCCCGATCACCTGCGGATCACCGTGTGAGTGCACGATCGCCGAGACCGCGGTCTTGAACAATCGCAGTGCGGGACCGGCGATCTCGGCGGCGTAGGGGTCGCGAAACGCGCCCCATTCACCCCGCTCGGTGGCCCGCGCCCAGATCCGGTCCAGCTGCTCGCCCTGCGTCTCGACCTCGCCGTGGCCCGCCTCGGTGGCGTGGAAAACCTTTCGGCTGCTGACGATTTCGAGTTCGACCAGGCCCTCGTCCTCGAGCTGCTGCAAGGTCGGATACACCGCGCCCGCGCTGGGCCGATAGACCCCCGCGCAGCGGTCCTCCAACCGCGACATCAACTCGTAGCCGTGCCCGGGTTGTTCGGCGATCAACGCCAGCAGCGTCAGGCGCAACTCCCCCGGACCGAAGAACCGCCCCACGGCCGGCCCCGGTCCGAAATCGGAACGTCGTGGACTCACGACTCCAAAGATATGTCTTTAGATATAGCGGAAGCAAGGAAAAGGCAGGATCCCGTGCACCCGGGATTCAGTGCACCTGACGCTCGCTGTCACCCCAATACCGCTTGCGCAGTTCCCGTTTGAGAATCTTGCCCGCACCCGACACCGGCAGCGCGTCGACCACTTCCAGGCTGCGCGGGGCCTTGTAACCGGCGATGCGTTCCTTGACGTGTGCACGGATCTCCGCCAGCTCGACGGTGTGTCCCGGGTGGCAGACCAGCACCGCGTGCACCCGTTCGCCCCAATCCCCGTCGGGCACACCGATGACCGCACAGGCCGCGACCGCGGGATGCGCGGCGAGCGCGTTCTCCACCTCGGCCGAATACACGTTCTCGCCACCGCTGACGATCATGTCCTTCACCCGGTCGACGATGTAGAGGTAACCCTCGTCATCGAGATAGCCGCCGTCGCCGGTATGCAGCCAGCCGTCGCGAATGGTCGCCGCGGTGTCCGCCGGGCGGTTCCAGTACCCGAGCATCACGTGCCCGCCCCGCACCACGATCTCACCGACCGAGCCGGGCGCGACCTCGGCACCCTCCGCGTCGACCACGCGCACTTCCGAATGCGGCACCGCGCGGCCCGCCGAACGCAGCCGCCCGGCCAGGTGATCGGCGGGGCTGAGCAGCGTGGCGATCGGCGCGAGCTCGGTCATGCCGTAGGCCTGGCAGAAGCCTGCCGCCGGAAAGACTTTCATGGCCCGCTCCAGCACCGCCGCGGGAATCGGGGATGCGCCGTACATGATCGTGCGGATACTCGACAGGTCGTGGTCGGCGATCTCGGGATGATCGACGAGCATCTGGATCATCACCGGCACCAGCACGGTCTGGTGCACCGCGTGCCGCGCTATCGCGCGCATGGTGGTGACGGCGTCGAACGCGGGAATCATCACGTGCGTATTACCCAGCAGCACTTGGCCGTACCAGCCCGCCAGGTCCGCCAGGTGGAACATCGGCGCGGCATGCAGGAAGCGCTGGCCGGGTTCGAACAGGAATCCGGTCGAGATGCCGCCCAGGGCCGACACCGCCAGATTCGTGTGCGAGAGCATGACGCCCTTGGGATGTCCGGTGGTGCCGCCGGTGTAGAAGATGCCCGCGAGGGACTCCCCGCCGCGGCGAGCGTCGGGGATCGGCGGCGTCGCGGCCACCAACTCCTCGTAGGACAGCATGCCCTCGGGCAGCATCCCGTCACCGCAGTGGATCACCGTGCGCAGGTTCGGCGCAGCCGCCCGGATCGCGGGCAGCAGCGGCGCGAACGCATCGTCCACCAGCAGCACACCGGTATCCGAATCCACCAGGGAGTACGCGATTTCCGCGGGACTCCAGCGAATATTGATCGGGTTGAGTACCGCGTCCGCCCACGGCACGGCCAGCAGATACTCGTGGTAGCGGTCGGAATTCAACGCCAGGATGGCCACCCGGTCCCCGGTGGCGACACCGATCTCGCGCAGCGCTCCGGCCAAGCGCGCGACCCTGTCGGCGACCTCGGCGAAGGTGCGGGTGCGATCGCCGCACACGGTCATGATGCCGGTCGGGTGCTGCTGTACGGCTCGGTGCAGGCCCTGGGTGAGATACATGCGAGTCCTTGTGGCGAAGTACGAACACGGTGGCGTGGGTTACACCTCACGAGTCTCGGGGTTCCTGTTCCCCCAGGCCATGGGATGCGCTCCGAACTGCGCCGCATCAGGTTTGTTGGTTTCTCCAAACCGGCGTCGTATCGTCGAGTAGGAGATGGCATCGCACTCCCCCGACCCGCACCCCTCCGCTCGGCAGCGCCTGCTCGAGCGGGTTCGTGCCGACTGCCCTCGACTGGCCGACGACATCGCCCGGCGGGCCGTCGCGGAGATCCCCGACTACGGCGGCACAGCCGCGGCGGATCTCGTCCCCGTCACCTCCGCGATGCTGCGGCAAATACTGGACGCGCTGAGCGAGCAACGCGATCCGAGCGCGGCGGAATTGACGGCGTTCGCCGAGTACGGGCGACTGCGGGCGCACCAGCGCATCTCCCTGGAAGGGGTGCTGCGCGCCTGGCGCATGTCGATTCGCCGACTGCTCGAGGAATTCGACAGCGTCGCCACCGATTCCGGGTCCGACGACCACCTGCTGCTCGGACTCACCCGGGAGACGCTCGACCTCGTCGACAGCGCCATCCTGGCCTTCTCCACCGGGCATCGGGAGGTGGAACTCGAACGCGCGGGCCGGGATCGGCAGGACCGCGCCGACTTCACCCGGGCGCTGCTGCTCGGCACGCTCACCGCCACCGATCTCCGGCAGCGGGCCCCGGCCTACGGACTCGACGTCGACCACGACTATCGCGCCTTCCGCACCCACGCGACGGCCGACCTGTTCCCCGCCGACCTGGTACGCCACCTGCGCCCCTTCTCGCTCACCACCATCGACGGCGACCTCGCCGGAATCACCGACCGCACACCCGAATTCGCCGTCCCCTTCGCGCTCGCCTTCGGCCCGCCCGCCCGTCCTCAACGGCTCGACCACTCGTTCCGCCTGGCCAGCCGCACCCTCACCACCGCCCGCACCTTCGGCCTCACCGGCCCCCACGATTTCGACGATCTCGGCCTGCTCCCGGCCGTCCTCGCCGACCCCGACCTGGGCGCCGAACTGGCCCGCCGCTACCTGACTCCCCTCGGCCACGGTGACGCCGCCACCATCCTCACAGACACCGTCGAGTGCTACCTCGACACCGGCCTCCGCATCGACGCCACCGCCCAGCGACTGATCGTGCACCCCAACACCGTTCGCTACCGCATCGGCCGCTTCGAACACCTCACCGGCTCCGACCTACGCCGCGCCCACATCGGCGCCGAAGTGTGGTGGGCCATCCACTACCGCAAGGCCAACCCTGGATAGGGTGCAGTTCATGACCAATGCGCGCCGGCTGGCGGTGGCCGTGATCGCCGGGCTGTCGATAGCGGCAGTGCCGGCCTGTTCCTCGACAGACGGTTCGGCTCCGACATCGACGCCCCAGGCAACCACCTCGACGGCAGCGCAACCCGCACCGGCGGGCGGACTGACCATCACGGGAGCCGTTCAAAATCCGTTGACGCTCACCGCCGACCGCCTGCGCGGATATCCCGTTCAAACCCAGGCGGTCACCTTCGACAGCAGCCAGGGCAAGCAGTCCCACGAATATCAGGGAGCCCGCCTCACCGACCTGATCGCCGACGCCCACCCGCTCACCGACAAAACCGCGAAGAACCCCGAACTACGACTGGCCGTCCTGGCCACCGGATCCGACGGCTACCAGGCCGTCCTCTCCTGGGCCGAATTCTCCCCCGACTTCGCAGCAAAACCGATCCTCGTCTCCTACACCGAAGACAGCAAACCCTCCCCCAGCCTGCGCCTGGTAGTCCCCGGCGACGCCAAGGGCGGCCGCTACGTCGACAACCTCGTCAACCTCCGCGTCGTGGATCTGGGTACCGCCCAACCGAAATGACCTGTATCCGGCTCAGGGGGCATCGGTCGTGGATCGGAAGGCGCTGGGGGCGGATCCGGTTTCACGCTGGAACATGACCGAGAACGCCGCAGGCGTGTCGTAACCCAGTTCCGCCGCGATCGCGGTGACCGTTCGTCCCGCGGCAAGCGCACGCAGGGCGTGGCCGACGCAGGCTCGTTGCCGCCACTGCTGGAAGGTGAGACCGGTCTGCGCGCGGAAAGTCCGGTTGAATGTCCTGGTGCTGACCCGCATTCGCAAAGCCCAATCATCCGGCGTGGACCGGAGAGTCGGGGCGTGCTGGAACTCCTCACACAATGCACGCAGGTCCGGGCGGGTGGGCAGCGGTAGCTCGAAGGGCAACGGCGTCAGGGTCCGCAGCTCATAGAGAATCAGATCGATGAGCGTGCCGTCCCGTCCACGCCGGGCATACCGGGCAGGCATATCGACAGCGGCCAGGATCAACTCGCGCAACAGCGGCGACACGTCGACAACCCGGCAGCGCGCCGGAAACCACGGCACCACACCGGGTTCCAGATAGAGGCTGCGGGTACTGACCCCCTCCATCAGCACCGCGTGATCAACCTCCGGCGGAATCAGCACCGCGCGCCGGGTCGGGACCGTCCAACTCCCGTGAGCGGTGTCGACCCGCATGATCCCGGTCGCCGCGTACAGCACCTGCGCGCGGCGATGGCGATGCGCGGGCAGCGGATGCCGCGCCGGATAGTCCGTACCGATCGCCAGCACCGCCCGGTCGAGCGAATCGACCTCGGCCACCGGAATATTGCGCACTCCGGTCACCCTATCGAGGTGTCGGATTCTCACCCAATTCTGGCTGAACATCGAATGTGCGCCGTATCCACGGGACCATATGGTGCCTCGGTGATGACGTCCTTCCTGATTCTGCTGTTCTTCGGCTGCCTCACCGGTGCGACCACCGTTCTCTTCGGTTTCGGCGGCGGGTTCGTCACCGTCCCCGTCGTTTACGCCGTGACCGCCGGGGCGCACGCCATGCATGTGGCGGTCGCGACGTCGGCTGCGGTGATGATCGTGAACGCCTCGATCGCGACCGCCACGCACGCCCGCTCCGGTGGGTTGCGCTGGGAGTATCTGCGCCCCTTAGCCGGCTGGATCGCGCTCGGTGCCGCCGTCGGTGCGATGGCGGCGGGCGTGGTGCCTGATCGGACGCTGAGGTTGCTTTTCGCCGTCTACCTGGTGATCGCCATCGCCGACATCGTGCTTCGGGACGGGTTTCTCACCACCACCGGCCGTGCGGGGGCACCGGCAGCGGTGGGATCGATGGTGAGTGGGTTCGGGATCGGTGCGGCGGCGGCGTTTCTCGGGGTCGGGGGCAGTGTGCTCACCGTTCCGTTGTTGCGGCGCAAGGGATTACCGATGATGCAGGCCACCGCGCTGGCCAATGCGCTGAGCCTGCCGGTGGCCGTCGTCGCCTCGATCGTGTACTTCGGCGATATCGATCTCACGGCTGCGGCAGGGCTGCTGGCGGGGGCGCTTCCGACCATTGCGGTGGTCGAGCGATCGCTGTTCCGGGTCCCGGATCGGGTCCACGCGATCGCGTATCCGTCGTTCCTGACCGTGGTCCTGATCGGGATGGTCGCGGCCGTATCACCTTGGTAGCGGGAGCAATTCGACCAGGGTGCCGCGGGCGGTTCCGGTGGGGAGGAGGGCTAGGGCTTGGGCTTGGAGTAGGGCGGCGAGGTGGGCGGTGCCGTGGGTTGGGGTGGCGCGCCAGACGCCGCCTTCGACCTGGCGGACGGGGAGGATGCGGGTTCGGTTGTTTTCCGGGGTGGCGGCGTCGGCGATTCGGCCCCAGGAGGATGCCGGGTCGGCGCGGCGGGTGAGGGCTCGGACTAGGGAGCGGCCGGTGACGAGGGTGGCGGCGATGGCGGCGAGGGGGTTTCCGGGGAGGGCGAGGAGGGTGCGGCCGTCGGGGAGGCGGGCCAGGAGTTGGGAACCGCCTGGGCGCATACGGATTCCGTCGATGAGGATGTGTGCGCCGATCTCCTCGAGTACGGCGCGGAGGTGGTCGGCGGCGCCGTGGCCGGTCGCGCCGACGGTGACCGCGAGTTCGGCGTCGGTGTCGATGTCGAGCCAGGTCCGCAGTAGGGCGTGGTCGTCGGGTAGTCGGGTCAGGCCGCGCACGCCGATGTCGCAGTGGGCCAGGTAGTGCGGGAGTACCGAGCCGAGTGCGTCGCGGGTCTGGCCGGGGGCGAGGTCGCCGGTGGCGCGGATCTCGTCACCGGTGAGCAGGACGTCGGCGCGCAGCGGGCCACGAACCATGGCGATGGGGGTTTCGGCACTCTGCGCGACGGAGATCACGCTCGCGTCGACTCGCGTACCGGCGGGGGTGAGTTCATCACCGTCGGACCAGGATTCGCCTCGTAGCCGGGTGTCGTTGCGGCGGGGAGCACCGGGCAGGAGTGCAATGGCGGCGTGCCCACCGGCCCGGCCACCGCAGACATGCTCCGATCGGATCACCGCCGTGGCCCCGGGTGGTGTCAGCGCGCCGGTCACGATGCGGACGGCCTCACCGGCGGCGAGGGTGATGCCGGAACGTCTTCCCGCGGTACAGGTTCCGATCAGCACCCGCCACTGGGGACCGGGCCCGTTGACGGCGAACCCGTCCATGGCCGCGGTGTCGGCGACCGGCAGATCGGTGCTCGCCCACAGCGGACCGGCCAGGGTCGCGCCCAAGGCTTCGGAGAGTGCGGTGTAGCGCTCGCGGATCGGCGACAGTTCCGACCGCAGCACGGCATCGATCTCGTCCACGGCCACATCGACTCTGGTCGGTGTCTCCACGGGTCGGTCCTGTACCGCGCTCACGCATCAGACCTCTCACACTACGGCTATTTCACCTCAATCCTCAGATACGGAAATTTCGTAGCCTTTTCTCCGTAATTGCCTATCTATTTCCGGTTCCTCACCCGTATCTGCGACAGACTGTGCGGGCGCGCAGATCGCACGAACAGCGCTCCCGCGCGGCTAGCCGACACCGACGGTCACCGGTTCGTTCGCGACCACGCGCACCGACCGGGCCCAGGCCGGGACCGCGTCGAAGTCGTTGAGCAGACGCCAGATTCGGTCACGGGAGAACGGTGTCTCGCAGGGGCGGGTGCCGACCGCGCGGCGGATCGCATTGCCCAACGCGGCCGGAACCGGGTTGTAGGGGCTTTCGCTCATCGACTTCGCACCGAACGGGCCGAGCTCGTCGAAGGTCTGCGCGAAATGGATCTCGGTCTCGGGGACGTCGTTCATCTGCGGAATCCGGTAGGCACGCAAGACCGGGGTGAGCAGGTTGCCCTGCTCGTCGACCATGACCTCCTCGTACATCGCGGTGCCAAGCGCCTGAGCGATGCCACCCTCTACCTGACCGCGGCACTGCTCCGGATTCAGCACCGTGCCGGCGTCCGCGGCGTGCACGGATTGCAGGATGCGCACCGCGCCCGTGCGAGTGTCGACCGCGACCCGGAAGCCGTGCACGTTCCACGCCAGCGACCGGAACTCGCCCAGCTCGTCACCACGCGCGAAAACCTTGTCGCCGTGGCGATTCGACGCCGGGCATGCCTCGATGACCTCACCGAAGCCGAGAACCCGCGCGGGGGTGCGGATCCCGTCCGCGAGCATCGCACAGTCGCCCGGCGCGACGCCGGTGAGCTCGGCCGCGACGCCGAGCAGCAACTGCCGCAGGGCGATCGCGGCGGCATGCAAAGCCTTGCCCGCCACCGTGATTCCCGCCGAAGCGAAGGCACCGGTGTCGTAGACCGCGCCGTCGGTGTCGCCGTTGGTCAGCACCACCCGGCCCGGTTCGGTGGACATATCGCTGGCGATGATCTGGGTGTGGACGGTCGTGGTGCCGTTGCCGAACTCGCAGGTGCCCACGGCGGCGGTGTACGTGCCGTCGGGCGCCAGTGACAACGTGGTCTTCGAGACGTGACCGAACGGGGCCATGGTCGCGATCATCGCGATGGCCATCCCCTCACCCACCCGCCAGTGCGCGCCCTCCGGGGCAGGTACCCCGTTGCCGCGAGACAGGCCGCGCTGCACCAGATCCAGGCATTGATCGAGGCCGTAGCTGCCGTACACCAGGCCCGCGTCGGCGGGATGCGCCTCGATCAGCGGGTCCCCGTCGCCGACGATATTGCGCCGCCGCAGCTCGAACGGGTCCATGTCCAGCGCGATGGCAAGCTCGTCCATCGCCGACTCGATACCCAGAATCACCTGGCCCAGACCGTAACCGCGGAAGGCGCCCGACGGCAGATTGTTGGTGTAGACCGTCTCCGCGTCGACCCGCTTCACCGGCGCGCGATACACGCTCAACGATTCCGCGCAGGCGTGGAACATCACGCCCGGACCATGATTGGCGTACGCGCCGGTGTCCGACAGCACGTTCAACGCGATGGCGGTGAGCCGCCCGTCGCGGTCGGCACCGAGCCGGACCCGCACCCGGAACGGGTGCCGCACCGAGGTGCGCGCGAATTCGTCGGGGCGGCTCATCTCGTAGATCGCGGGCTTACGGGTGCGCAGGACCACGAGCGCGACCAGATCCT
Organism: Nocardia sp. NPDC059240; assembly: GCF_042753865.1. NCBI lineage: Bacteria > Bacillati > Actinomycetota > Actinomycetes > Mycobacteriales > Nocardiaceae > Nocardia > Nocardia sp. NPDC059240. The sequence goes on from NZ_JBHZAC010000003.1 coordinate 158,419, forward strand.
CGGTCAGCATCTCCTGCTTGCCGCCGAACCCGCCGCCGACGCGCTTGGTGAACACCCTCACCCGATCCTCGGGCAGCTTCAGCAGGCGGCACAGAGTGCGCCGGGTCAGGAAGGGCACCTGGGAGCTGGTGCGGATCTCCAATCGGCCGTCCTCGTCCAACCAGCCGATGCTGCCGTGGGTTTCGAGCTGCATGTGCGAGACCCGCTGGGTGCGCCATTCGCCGGAGACCGTGACATCGGAATCGGCCAGCGCCTGCTCGATATCGCCGCCCATGCCGTCGTGGATGGCGGCCACCACATTCCGGGCGGGATCCAGGGGTAGTTCGTCGGCGGGTTGGTCGGTGTCGAGCAGTTCCGGATGCACCAGCGGCGCACCGGGAGTGCGAGCCAGCTCGGGGTCGTGCACCGACGGCAGCACGTCGTAGGTCACCTTGATCAGGCGGCAGGCCTGCTCGGCGGCGGCCGCCGAGGTCGCCGCCACCGCCGCGATGCGCTGGCCCCGGAAGCGCACGACATCGTCGAAGATGACGGTGTCGTGCGGGTCGTCTGTGCGGCGCTCGTGCTGTCCGGTGGAATAGCGCATTGTCGGCACGTTGCGATGGTCGAGCACCAACGCGACACCGGGCAATCGTTCGGCCTGCCGGGTATCGATGGTGCGGATGCGGGCGTGCGCGTGCGGGGAGCTCAGCACTCGAATATGCAGTGCGCCAGGCACATCCACATCGAAGGTGTACGGTTCGGTGCCGGTCACGACCCGCTTCGCCGCCGGTGGGTGCACCGACGTCTTGACTCCGGACGCCCCGGCACTCGGCAAAACGCGATCCGCTTCGGCGTGACCGCCGCATCCGGCGCTGTCGCGGACGCCCTGCCGGATCGCCTGCCGGATCGACCGGTAGCCGGTGCAGCGGCACAGACTGCCCTTCATCAGACGATGCATATCCCCCAGCTGATCCTCGGCCAGGGTGGAGGCGGTGATGATCATTCCGGCTGTGCAGAAACCACATTGGAAGGCGAAGTTGTCGACGAACGCCTGCTGCATCGGATGCAGGTTCTCGGGCGTGCCCAACCCGGAGACCGTGGTGACCTTGCGCCCCTCGATCCGCTGCGCCGGATAGATGCACGAATGCACCGGTTTTCCGTCGACCAGCACCGCGCAAGCACCGCAATCGCCTGCGTCGCAACCCTTTTTGACCTCGAAGTGCCCCTGATCGCGCAGGAAGGTGCGAAGACACTGCCCCGCACGGGGTTCGGCGTTGCACGACTCGCCGTTGATGTTCAGCTCCATGGCAGCAATTCCTGTCGGATTTCCTCGAGCAGCACTCCGCTGACGGCGCGACGCCAGTCGGCGGAACCCAGTGGATCGGTGTAATAGCCGTCGGCATCGCGGCTGTCGGTGCGCAGTTTGGCGGCCGAGGGCAGGGCGCGATAACGCAGCACCACCGGACGCTCGGTCGCGGCGGTGATGGTGAACACCGCGGCACCGGATTCATCGACGCGGCCGGTGAGCACCGCCGCACTGCGGCCGATCTCGGCCAGCGCGATCTTGCGGAAACCGGTGTGGGCGCGCAACGCGTGCTCCGGAATATCGATGCACCGCACCACATCTCCGCGCCGCAGCAGGCTGGTCCCATTCCCGGTGGGCAGTTCGGCGACCGGCATCGAGTACTGACCGCTCGGGGTCCAGATCAGGGCGGTGGCATCCAGCGCGGCCGCCAGCGACACCATCGACGCGGCCGCATACGACCGGGCGATATTCCCGCCCACCGTCATCATGTTCCAGATCTTGAACGAGGCCAGCAATGCGGTCGCGGCCTGAAAGAAGATCGGATGCGCCGCCCACCCCTCCCGCCGCCGGATCCGCGACAACTCCGCGACCGTGCACGTGGCCGCGATCCGCAACCCGTCAGCCGTCTCCTCGATCGACCGCCACCCCATGGTCCCCAAATCCACCAGCCCGGTGGTCTGCACCTGCGGCTCGGAATACAACCACGTCCCACCCCCGAGAAACGCCTCCCCCGGCCCCAACACCAGATCCTCCCGGCTACGCGCCGATCGCCAGCGCTCGATCGTGTTCAGATCCATCCGCCGAGTACAGCCCGCCCCCACCCCCACCCACCACCACCGCCGCAACCGAACCTCACAACCCGACCTTGGTTGATCAACCAAACAGCTACATGTCAGCGAATACGTTGAGAGATGCGCACATTAGGATGCGGAGATGTCAGCGCCCGGGGAGGCGCATCGGAAGAGGTACCGGAAAGGGAGAAGTTGATGACAGCACCCGAACACACGGCACACACCGAGCACGACCACACCCACGGCGAGGATTGCGGACATGTAGCTGTTCCGCACAACGGGCACACTGATTACGTGCACGACGGCCACCTCCACCGCGCCCACGACGGTCACTACGACGAGTGCGAACCGGCCGGACACACCGCGCACGACAATCACGACCACGCACACGGCGAAGGCTGCGGACATGCCGCCGTGCCCCACGGCGATCATGTCGACTACATCCACGACGGCCACCGGCACGCCAGCCACGACGGACATTACGACGAGCACTGACCATCGAGACACCCGCACGCAGGAGTGATGCGGCTGTCAACGTCTCCGCCCGTTTTGCGGCCCGCCGCGATCCGCGCAGGACACAGCGAATTCGTCCTGTCAGGATGTGGGGATGCTGGGGCAGAACACGCTGAACTCGGCCCGCGTGCGGGTGTCGTCCACGTATGTCCTTGTCGCGCTGGTGATTCTCGGAGTGGTTTGCCAGGGGCCGCTGATCCGCGTGGTCGGGTCGTCGGCGCGGCTGCAGACGGCGGTGACGATCTTCGCGGGTGTTTTCGTGCAGGCGGTGCCGTTCCTGGTGCTGGGGGTCACGGTCAGTGGGGCGATCGCGGCGTTCGTTTCGCCGGCGCTGCTGCGTAAGGTGTTGCCGCGCAACGAGACCGCGGCCATCGGCGTGGCGGGGCTGGCGGGCATGGCGCTGCCGGGGTGTGAATGCGGGGTTGTCCCGGTGGCACGGCGGCTGACCGAGCAGGGCGCGCCGGGGTCGGTGGCGCTGGCGTTCATGCTGTCCGCGCCCGCCATCAATCCGGTGGTGCTGATCGCGACGGCCGTGGCGTTCCCGGGCGAGCCGGGAATGGTGGCGGCCCGCTTCACCGGATCGTTGGCGACCGCGTTCACGATGGGGTTCCTCTGGTCGCGGATCGGACGCCCGGCGTGGATGCTGCCGCGCGCGGCGAGCCACGATCACTGTGTGACCGGGCGCAGCCGATGGGAGATCTTCAGCGAAACTGCGCGCCACGATCTGTTGCAGGCCAGCGCGTTTCTGGTGCTCGGTGCGGCCGCGGCCGCCGCGCTGCACGTACTGGTGCCGCCGGCATGGTACGAACACCTGTCGGGGCAGATGGCGGTCGCCGTGCTGGTGATGGCGGTGCTGGCGATCGTGCTCGCGCTGTGCTCGGAGGCCGACGCCTTCGTGGCGTCGAGCATGTCGGCGCTGCCGCTGCTGCCGCGGCTGGTCTTCCTGGTGGTGGGACCGGCCGTCGATGTGAAACTCTTCGCCATGCAGGCGGGCGCGTTCGGGCGGCAGTTCGCGATTCGCTTCGCGCCGTTGACCTTCGTGGTGGCGCTGGCGTGTGGCAGCATCGCCGGACTCGTCTGGTTGGGAGGGGCACGATGAAACGAGAGACCCAGAACCTGCTGTTGCTGTTGATCGGCGCCGCGGTGCTGTGGATCACGCTGGACGGCACCTATCTGCGCTACGTGAAGCCGAGCCTGCATCCGTACCTGCTGATCAGCGGTGTCGGCTTCGTCGCGCTCGGACTGATCGCGATCGTTCGAGACATCCGGCGTGGCAAGGCGGTTCACGAGCACGACGACGACCACGACCACAGGAACGGCCGCACCCAATGGCTGCTACTGGCCCCAGTCGCCACTCTGATGTTCATCGTGCCGCCCGCCCTGGGCGCCGGTGCGGCCGCGACAACCTCACCGGTACAGGCGGTTTCGCACGACCCGGCCGCCGACCAACCCAAGCAGTATCCGTTCCCGCCAATGCCGACCGACCCCGGGCCCCTCGTGTCCTTTGTCGATCTGGTGAATCGCGCACTGCTGGACTCGAGCCACTCCCTCGACGGCCGCGAGGTGACCATTCGCGGATTCGTCATCCGCCCCAAGGATCTCGAACAGAGCCACGCCCCCGCCACCGAGTTCGACCTGGCGCGCGTGGTGATCACCTGCTGCGTCGCCGACGCCCGCTACGTCCTCATCCACCTCGCCGGCATGCCCGACCCCATCGAGGACGACGCCTGGCTCGAGGTCCACGGCACCGTCGTACCCGGCAGCGCCCAAGCCGACTCCGACGAAACTCCCACCCTCACCGTGACCGGCTACCAGCGAATCCCCAAGCCCGACAGCACCTACGAGCGCAGCCACTGACCGGTGGCGCCGATCGTCCCGCGCTGGCGGGAAATGTCTCTCGAGCAGCGCGCTTCCCCTTCCTAGCATCGATGACGTCGCCGCGACGCACCGAGCGTCGCGGCCGGGAGGAAGGGATCATCGGATGGATCGGCACGAGGTGGGGGCCCGGGAGTATCGGGAATTGATCGGCGGTGACCCCGTGGAGAAGCTGGCCGGGGTGCGGGCGGCCTCGCCTGAAATGTACGAAACCATGATCGAATCGGTATTCGCGGGTCCGCTCGCGCGGCCCGAATTGGCGCGGGCCGACCGCGAATTGGCCACGGTGGCGATGATCGCGGCCATCGGCGGCGCGGATGACAAGCTGGCCGGGCACGTCCGGGCGGCGCTGCACCACGGCTGGCATCCCTCGGAACTGCGCGCGCTGGCCGAGCACGCCTCCGCGTACGCGGGATTCCCCCGGGCACTGCACGCCCTGGAAGTGATCGATCAGGTGGTCGGGGTGCGCCCGCCGTTGGTGCGGCGGGTACGGGCCAGTGATCACGAGACCCTGGTCGCCTCCGCCGGTGAGACCGGTCCCGCGGTGATCCTCTCGGGATCCTTCGGAATCGACTGGCGCATGTGGGAACCCATCATGGACCGTCTCGCCGTGGGCCGCCGGGTGTTCGCCTACAACCTGCGCGGCCACGGCGCGGCCGCCGGTTCACCCAAGCCCTTCACCATGGCGACCATGGCCGATGACGTGCTCGCCCTCATGGACAACCTGGAACTCGAGACCGCGCACGTGGTGGGCCTGTCCATGGGCGGCGGCGTCGCCCAGACCCTCGCGGTGCAGAACCCGGACCGGGTCGACTCACTGGCACTGCTGGGCACCACCGACTACCCGTTCACCGATGCCTTCCGCTTCCGCGCCCGGTCCGCCGAAATCGACGGCATCCCAGCGCAATTGGAGCCGACCCTGACCCGCTGGTTCACTCCCGCCGCGCTCGCCGCCAACACCTGGGGTGTCCGCTACGCGCGCGAACGGATTCTGCGCTTCGCCGCCGACGACTGGGTCGCCGCCTGGAATGCGTTCGCCGACATGGATGTTCAAGGCAAGCTGGCCGATTTCGGCAAGCCGGTGCTGGTGCTCTCCGGTGAGAAGGACGCCTCCTGCACACCGGAGATCATGTCCGGCATCGCCGAGCGCATTCCCGGTTCCATCTTCCAGGTGCTGCCCAACACCCCGCACCAGCAGACCCTGGAGCAGCCCGACCTGGTCGCCGAGGCGCTCGACAACTTCCTGCCCGCCGACCGATAAGGACGACCAGTCATGCCGTCAACACTGGTGACCGACTACCTCGAACAGGTCTGGAACCAAGGCCGCGCCGACCTCGTACCCCACTTCGTGGCCGAGGATTTGATCCAGCACAGTCCCGTCATGCCCGACGGCCGAGCCGGACTCATCGAGGTCGTCGAAACCATGCATCGGGCTTCCCCCGACTTCCGGTTCGAAGTCCACCGGGTGGCCGCCGAAGGCGATCTGGTCTTCGCCCACAGCCTCTACACGACCGGCCCGGGCGATCCCGGCACCGCCGTCGTCGATATCTACCGCATCGCCGACGGCCTCATCGCCGAGCACTGGGATGTGCGCGAGCAAGTCCCGCCCACCACCGTCAACGGCCGCCCGATCATCTGACCTGCGTGGGGTTTCAGGCGTAGTCGGTGGCGGGCTCGGTGGCGTAGTGGCTCATCACTTCGATATTCACCTCAGGTGTCAGTGCGGTGCCGTCGGCGACCGCGTCCCGCAGGTCACGGAAGTACTGCACGTACAGGTCGGGGGTGAAGGTGCTGAGCATGACGGCCGGCTCGCCGGTCACGTTGGCGAAAGTGTGCGGGGCGCCGGGCGGCACCATCACCAGGGTGCCCGCCGTCACGTCGTATTCGGTGTCGCCGACGGTGAAGCGCAGGGTGCCGGAGATGATGTAGAAGCCTTCATCGTGCCGGGCATGCCGATGCTGCGGAGGTCCGGGAGTGTAAGGGGCCACAATGGATTCGGCGATCCCGAGGCGGTGCCCGGTGGTGCTGCCGTCCTCGAGGACACGCATTCGTGTGGCCCCCAACATGATCGTCTCCCCCTCTCCGGGTCGAACGATCGAAACCGTTGCACCGGAGATCTTTTCGCCACTGACTTGTTCACTGGTCATGCTTCGATTGCACCGTTGCGACACCGGAGCTGTCCAAGACCGGTTCCGCGACGCCGATACCGCGGGAGTATCGTGCCAGCGTGGAGCTACGTACGCTGCGCTACTTCGTAGCTGTCGCCGAGGAACGCCACTTCGGTCGCGCCGCCGCCCGGCTGCACATGAGCCAGCCCCCGCTCAGCCGTGCGATCCGGCAACTGGAGGCGGAAGTCGGTGCGGCCGTGTTCGATCGGTCGCCCACCGGTGTCGGTCTCACCCGGGTCGGAGCGGTCCTGCTCGACGAGGCCCGTGCCCTGCTCGCGCAGTCCGACCGGGTCAGCGTGCGGGTGGCCGCGGCGACCGGCAACGCCACCCTCACCGTCGGCATCCTGGGTGATGCCACCGACCCCGGCATCGGCCGGCTGGCCGCCGCCTACCGCCGCACTCACCCCGAAGTCGATATCCGCATCCGCGACACCGACCTCACCGATCCGACCTGTGGACTGACGGCGGGACTCGTCGACGTCGCCGTCACCCGGGCACCCTTCAACGACACCGCCCTGACCATGCGCGAGCTGCGTGCCGACCCGGTCGGAGCAGTGCTGCGGTCCGACGACCGATTGGCCCGGCGCGACCGGCTGACCCTGGCCGATCTGTCCGACCGCCGCTGGTTCCAGTTCCCCGACGGCACCGACCCGATCTGGCAGAACTATTGGAACGGAGGCGAACCCAGGGAAGGGCCGGTGGTGCGCGTCGTCCAAGAATGCATGCAGGCCGTCCTCTGGAACGGCACCGTCGGCATCACCCCCCTGGGCCACCACCTTCCCGACGGCCTGGCCGCGATCCCGCTGATCGATATGCCGCCGAGCCGGGTGGTCGTCGTCTGGAACCGAGACGACACCAACCCGCTGATCCGATCATTCGTGCAAACAGCAACGGCCGCTTACCACGATCCTGACACCAGCGAGATACGCGCTCAGTAGCCTGCGACCGCTCCGTCGAGGGCAGCCTGGAGTTCGTCGCGTACCACGCGCATGATGTCGGCCGGTTGTGACGGCAGTTCGCCGAGCGGCATCCCGAAGTAGAAGCTGGCCGAACGGACATCGGCGCTGCTCAACGCGGCAGCCGGATCCGGCCGCGGGCCATAACTGAGTCCGAGACTGACCAGCACCGGGTCCGCGCCGAGTTCGCGAGCGCGACAGACGATGTGCCCGATACCGCTGCCGAGATCCTGCACCCGCGTGTGATCGACATAGTTGCAGGTGCCCTCGGGGAACAGTGCGATGCTGTCGCCTCGCGCCATGACGACCGCGCAGGTGTCGATCAATCGCTCCGAAGCGGCATTGACCGAGGAGCTCTCATGGTCCTTACTGCGAAACACCGGCAGCCCGCCCATCATGTCCAGGGTGTTCCGCATTTTCGGATCGGCGAACACCTCATGTTTGGCCAGCACCCTGGTGTGCCCGATCACGGGCCGCAACGGACTGCGCCACGCCGCCGCGCTCACCGTGTACGGGTCCCGCTCCGACAGGTGGTTGATGGAGATGACCAGCGGCCGACCCCCGGAGATGTAGTCCCGCAACGCTTTCCGCGCCCCCGCCGCGTAGCTCACCCGGGGCCGGAAGCGACGCCCGAGCAACCAGTACGCCGCCTTCGCCTTCACCAGATTCTGCCGATGATCGCGGTAGTAGTCGTACACGGCGTCACTATTGTCGAGGCTGACCTCGGGCGGCTCCATCTCAACAGCGTATCCCCAGCAAACCGCCGGATTCGGCATGCCTGTGCGATCGCCGGTACGCGATATCACCTCGGCGCGCCGTTTCCCGCCCACCGAGCGTTACGGTGCATTGGCCGGACGCTGCGCGCTTCCAGCACCCCGACCCCGAGGGAGAGCTCGCACATGGAAATCGTGAAGAGAACACCCACCGCCAAAGGCCCTGCCGACTGGTTTACCGGCGACGTCTACCTCGACGTCGTCTTTCGTGCCGAGGAACCCGCCCGTGCGCGCCTCGCCTCCGTGCACTTCACCCCTTGTGCCCGCACCGCCTGGCACCGCCATGCGCTGGGACAGGCACTGCACGTCACCGAGGGCACCGGCCTCGTCGTCAATCGCGACGGACAGGTGATCATGCTGCGGCCCGGCGAAACGGTATGGACTCCCCCGGGCGAAGAACACTGGCACGGCGCAGCACCCGACGCCTTCATGACCCACCTCGCCCTCTGGGAAGGCGACGACGTCACCTGGCTCGACCACGTCACCGACCCCGAGTACCAGGCCGCCACCAGCCATCTCCGCTGACCGCCAACGCGCAACCGACTACCGATGCCACGTCAGGGCTGCGGCTTCGGGCGCGCTCTGAACCCAGAGTGGGGCGATTCCGGAGTTCGGGCCAGGCCGCCCGAAATTGCGTACAACATTTCCCTTCCGCTTGTAGTACAGAAACATGAGCCCGAATCCGGGAATCAAGAGAAAGCACGCGGTGAACACACCGATGAACGCTATGACGAGACTTCCGAGCATCGCGTAGGTAGCCGCGTGCGGCTCGAGGAGTTTGAACAGGCTGGCGTTATCGGTGAACTGCTGATTGGTCGTATGGTTGAGTACGGCGATCACATTCCATCTACTTCCGCGCTGGGCGTAGCAGATTGTAATGACATCGTCTTGCCGCGGATTGACGTGAAAGTTGATTGCCTGGAAATCATTCTGGCGACCATCCAGCAGATATAGGCGAAAGGTTTCGCGAACGTCCGTCCGGGCCCGCGCGAAGGGCGTGCCATCCGATTGATAGCCTGCGGAGAACTGCGTCTCCGTCGTGGAATTCGCCCCCAAGACCCGACCGGTCACCCTTGTAACCTGCCAGTTTTGCTTCCGTAGGCCTTCGAAGCCGGTCGCTTCCGCGTTGACCCTCAGCGGTAGCATCGCGCGCACCATTTTGAAGACCAATAGAGCGAAACCTGCCCATATGATTATATTTATCACCAGTCCGAGCGAATCATACGCCGGGTCTGTCGAGCCCACCCTTTTCCCCTTGTCGACGTGCAAGAGAACAAACTATTTGGTATTAAGCATGCTCAAGTAACTGCATTCAAGCGCGCAATGCGCCCATAGGGAAAGATAGCACCGCAGTTCAATTGACGGGCCCACTCCCCAACTCCCATTCAATCCCCGAGGCTCGCTTCTCGGAGCCGCCGAGCCGCCGAAGAGTCGCCGACATCCGTCGAAGAACCGTGTCGTCAACGGACAACTCACCAACCCTTTGAGAATGCCGAAGGTGCCGGCCGGCCAGGACGGGACACGGCCCTACCGCGTCACTATCTTGGTGAACGAGGTTCCGGCGTAGCCGATCTCAGCGAGGGTGTCGCCAGCTGCCATGCAGGCCGTTTCGGTTGCCGTCGGTTACGGTGCAGTGGCGGCGTTGTGAGAGGGAATGGGTTGTCGGCGAGGTTGATTCGGTGTTTGGTGCTGGTGGCGGTGGCCTTTTCGATGCTCACGGTGGCGGGATCGCAGGTTGATCCGGGGGCGCGGTTCTTTCATCAGAGCCTGCGGTGGAAGGCCTGCGGTGCAGCGGATCTGGATGCAGCGGGAGCCGAATGTGCCGATGTGCTGGTGCCGTTGGACTACCAGCGGCTCGAGGGGCGCACTTTGCGGGTGGCGATTTCCCGGGTGAAGGCTACCGATCCGGCCAAGCGTCTCGGGGTGCTGCTATCCAATCCGGGCGGTCCCGGTGCGGAGGGGCTGGACAGTGTCGATTTGCTCGGTGATGTGCTTTCGCCCGAGGTGCGGGCACGCTTCGATCTGATCGGGATGGATCCGCGCGGGGTCGGCCGGTCGGGGCGGACTCCGCGCTGCGGGTGGCCGGTCGGGGAGATGATTCACGCCGCGGGGATCGATCCGCAGGGGTTCACGCGCGAAACCGGGCAGGCAGCACGCATGGCGACGGGCTGCGTCTCCGGCGATCCGGAGAAGGTGCGTCAGCTCACCACCCGGAACACCGCCCGCGACATGGACATTGTTCGAATCGCCCTGGGCGAGGAGAAGATCAGCTACTACGGCACCTCATACGGCACCTATCTCGGTGAGGTCTTCACTCAGATGTTCCCGCAGCGCAGCGACCGTATCGTCCTCGACAGCGCGATCGATCCGGACCGATATTGGGAAGGGCTCGTTCAGGATTGGGGTGAATCCGATGAGCGGGCGCTCGACGACTGGGCGAATTGGGCTGCGGCGAAAGACGATACGTATCACTTCGGAGCCACCGCGACCGACGTGCGTACAACGGTGGTCGAGCTGCTCGCGGCCGCCGCCCGCCGCCCGATCGTCATCGAGGGCTTCCCGATCGACGATCACTGGCTCCCGTTTCTGCTGCACAATCTGCTGACCGACGCGCGCCGGAACCAGCCGCTCGCCGACATCGTCCGCGAAATCGCCGACGCCGCAGGCGGTCCGCCGGTGGCCGCTCGCTCGCAACGCCTGCGCGGCACCTTGCAGGTCCTGCAATCCGAGGAGAACTCCACCCTCGCCCAGATCGCCTGCGGCGACGCCCCCGCACCCACCGACCCGGCGTGGTACGCGGCCAATATCGCAGCCACCCGCACCACCCAGCCGATCTTCGGAGCGCTCGCGAACAATATCCAGCCCTGCGGATTCTGGCCCGCCCCGGCCGAACCGGCCACTCTCGTAAGGAATTCCGTCCCTGCGCTGATCCTGCAAGCCACTGGCGACGCCCGCACCCCCTACGCCCACGGCGTTCGACTACACCAACATCTGACGGCATCCCGCCTGGTCACCCTGCAGGATGTACGCATCCACATGACCTTCCGCCCCGACCTGAGCACCTGCGTCGACACCGCCATCAACGCCTACCTCAGCACCGGAACCCTCCCACCCACCGACACCACCTGCCACGCCGACGCGCCTCCGGAATGAGTTCGTGGGCGCGGTCTGCTCATCGATCGAGTTGCAAGCAGCCGCTGTCGAGTGGGGTACCGGAGAAGCGGTCCAGGAGGAATGCCAGTGCGGCGGGAACGAAGAGAGCGCCGGCGAGCAGGTGATTGCTGCCCGGGTATTCGTTGTATCGGACCGAGACGCCGCGGTGGCAGTACTCGGCGGCAAGGGTGCGTTCGCCCGCGGCGACGATGACGCCGTCACCGGTCCCGTCGGCGTTGCCCGCGCCGAAGAGCATGGGTGCGGTCGGGGTGCCGGTGGTACCCATGTGGTTGTCGGTCAGGATGCGGGTGAAACCTGGGATCTCGCGGTAGTTCTGGTATTCGGGGCGCAGTAGTTGGGACAGACGCAGTCCGGGGAAGTTCGGTCCGTTGCTGACGCAGTGGTCGGCGATCTGGGCCATGACGTCGCGGCCGTAATCGGAGAGGTAAGGGGTCAGGTCGAGGTCGAATCCGCGTGCGGCACCCTGCATGACGTAGGGCAGGACCAGCGCCCATTCCGGGCTGCCGTCGACATAGTCGATGGTGGCGGCCATATCGACGGGCATGTCGCCCGCGGTGACGCCGACGATGTTCAGTTCGGGTGCGTAGGTCGGGGCGAGTTCGGCGGCGAACTCGGTGGCGATGGATCCGCCGGAGAAGCCGGACATCCCCACGGGAGTCGTGGCAGCAGCGCCGAGCACATGGAGAGCGGCGCGGATACCGTCCAGAGTGGCTGTGCCGGAGAGACGTCCGGCTCCGTAGGCGAGTTCGCTTCCCTCGTAGTCGGATACGACAACCGTCAGCCCGGCCGCCAGGTATCCGGCGATGATCACCGCGTCCTGCGGTGCCCCTTCACCGCCTCCCCGCAGCGCGTAGGACGGATCGCAGCCGGCGCTCAGTGAGTCGTAGGCGGTCTGGTAGGAGATCACTCGCAATGGGCCGGACGCCGACGGCGGGCGGATCACCGTCGCGACCGTCGCGTCAGGTTTCCCGAACTGATCGGTCGTGGCGTACAGCAGCTGGGTGGCCTCCGCCGGCAGCTGCACACCGGTCGGGGCGAGAGATATTGTGCGCGTCTGCAATACGGCTCCGTGCGCATTGGTCTGCCAACCGTCGAGGCCGCGGTAGAACGGGTCGTCGCCGGGTACCAGCACGCCCATATCCGCCGACGCCGGGACCCCTGCCGCGACTAGGGACGTCAGCGCGACGAGTCCTGCCACCAGTGCTGTGCGGCAACGAATTCGAACGGTCATGTTCCAACTCCTCTCACCGACCCCGACACCGCATCAAACGGTACGTGGATGTACCACCACGGAGGGAGCCCCGACAAATCAGGGCATCCCGACCGTGAATAGAGGAAGGCTCAAGGGGCACAGCAGATTTGATGCCAATCGATGTGGAGGGGGCACTTCGCTTGATCAGCGCCGGCGGCGTTCATCGCCGCCCGCTTCCGCGCCGACCGCGGACAACCCGGCCGAGGCGCCGGGCGGGCCGAAGACGGCACGCAGGACGGGTCGGGCGCCGCGGGCCTCACCGATGTCGATGAGCATGGCCAGCAATTCGTGGAAGTTGGTTTTGATCGGGTTGAACGTGTTGATGTTCTTCGTGAGGCCGTAAGTGACGGGCGCGGATTCGTGGGCGTAGGTGCCGAACAGGCGATCCCAGATGATCAGGATCCCGCCATAGTTCTTGTCCAGGTAGGGATTGTCGGCGCCGTGATGGACCCGGTGATGAGACGGGGAGTTGAAGACGTATTCGACGGGCTCGGGGAGGAAGCCGATGCGTTGAGTGTGCAAGGGCCACTGGAACATCGAGGTGACCACCAGCCCGGACATGATGATCAGCGGGGGAACACCGATCAGGGCGGCGGGGATGTAGGCCGCGTTGTAGAGGAAGGTCGCGAACGGCATCAGCGCCGGCATTCGCACGGCCGTCGACATATTGAACTGCTCACTGGAATGGTGCACGCTGTGCGCGGTCCAGAGGATGCGGACGCGGTGTTCGGCGCGGTGGCCCCAGTAGTAGCAGAAGTCGGTGGCCAGCACACCGATCACCCAGGTCCACCAGCGGTCTACGGGGAGGTGGAACGGGGTCAGCGCGGCGGTGACCAGAAGGAAGGAGAACGGGACGAACAGGTTCTCCAATGGCACGGTTACCCTGCTGACCAGGCCGATTACCAAGCTGTTCGCGGTATCCGGAGCATAGAACCCACGCTTCCGATCCCCGCCCGCGCTGCGCCGCCAGGCCACCCACTCGACGATCATGGCCAGCAAGTTCACGGGTATCGCGAAGAGGAGAATACGACTGAAATCCACCGTGAGTCCTAGTCCGAATTCATCTGACAGGGTTGGGAATTCGACTATTGGATGCCGGCCCCATGACCCGTGGGAACGCTGAAGATGCCGTTGAGGAAGGACAGCAAGGACCCGACCCCACTTTGCGCCGACCCTGTCACCTGGTCGGACGAGCCAGTCGAGGCGACGGGCTGCGGGGCGGTCGGCGCGGCGTGGGCGACACCCTTGGCAGCAGCCAAGCCGGTGAGAAGCACTGCGACAGCTAGTGTTCCGCGGAACTTGGTTCTGGCGTTGACCTTGGACACTCGAGGCTCCTTTGACGGCAGGTGAACGAGGTCTCGAGGCTAGCAACTCTGAACTGCACAGTTTTCAGATTGTCTGCCCACAATTCCCGGGGCACCGGATCCCCCGCGCCGCCGAATCCCCCCCGAGATGACATAAAAGTGGCACTTGGCCAGACCGGTCAACTAGCTCCAATTGGCAGCGAGGGTGAGGCAGAACGGGTGGCCACTCGGATCGAGCAGCACCCGCCAGGTTTCGCCCGGTTGAAACTCCGGCACCGTAGCGCCCAACTCGACCAGTTGCTTACTGGCCATCTCGAGGTCTTCGACCGCCAAATCGAGATGGAACTGCTTGGTTCCGTTCTCGTTCGGCCAGGTAGGTGGCTGATAATCCGGAACCGTGCCGAACCCCAGCGCATGGTCTGGACCAGTAAGCATCGCGTACTCGTCCTGCACGTGGGCAATCTCCCAACCGAGCGCGGCCGCCCAGAACTCCGCGTCTCGCCGCGCATCGGCGCTGTCCAGGGTGACCATCTTCAGCGTCGCAACCGCCATGGTTTTGTTCCTTCCCGCAAAGCATTGCTGTCCGCCCAGTCTGCAACGCCGGCGCCGCCCGCGATTGTAAGAACGCGACACCACCCGATACCCCTCCGACGGCCGATCGACCGAAGCACCCCGAACCCAGCGATCAGCGGCAAAGTAGTGCGTTCTGCGCCTTGGCAGGATGGGTAGATTTCCGGTCAGATTCCCCGACCGGACCCTCAACTGCCGGCGGGTGCAATCATGCTGACCAACAACCGAGTTGGCGAGTGACGGGATGCGGATGAGTAGTCAGGAGTGGGACACCTTCGCGATGAATCTTGCGGGAGTGTTGCCTGGGGAGCCCGGCCTCCGCTGATCGTGTCCGAACGATAGATCCGGACTGGGTGAAAGGTGCCTCTATAGATAGTGTGTGCCCGTCGCTCAGCCCGCCTGGTGCTGATCGTCGCTTTGCTTTTGTTCGAGTGCTTCCAATCCGGCGACCGCTGGTCCGATCAAGCCGAGAAGGATGACGATGACGCCGATGATGTACCAGACGATGCTGCCGTGACTGTTTTGCGCATGCATATCGGAAGCGGAGCTGGCGTGATTGCCTTGCAAACAGGTGTCGCCTGCTTTCATGGCCGATCCCGCGCAGACCGGATCCTGATGTCCGATCATGTATCCGAAGACCAGTAATGCGACACCGATGCCGATGACAACGATCCCTCCGAAGAGCCAGCGCCACTTCGATGCGGACGTGTCGGACATGACGAGTCCCCCCTTCTCAGTTCGGATCCCCTGCACCAGATTGGGGGATTTCGCCACAGAGGATGCCATCGAGGCTGCCCATCGCGCGAGTCGAATATCGCAGCGCGGCAATTCTGCGCCGGATCATCCCTGCGGCGCTGCGGTCTTCTCGTCGGTCCGCGCGGGAATGACGAGAAGCAGTAGAACGCCGGCCAGCGCGGCTCCGGCTGCGCCGAGTGTGATGGCACGCGCGACCGGCAGTTCGTTGTCCTTCGCGGTCATCTTCTCTTCGTAGGTCGACTCGGTGGACTTGCCGCCGCGGATGCTCTGGCAGACGTCACCGGCGTGCATGACCTTGTTGCCGCAACTGACGGTAGTGCTGGTGCCCTGGTGCCAGAAAAAAGCCGCGAACACGGCCACCGGAATACCGAGTATGAGAAGGAATTTCGCGAACGATCGCATGAACAGCCCCCCTGGCCTTTGTAAGTGATCTTGGGGGTGAGTGTAGGGCGAGGACAACGAGATTCGCGAATCAGTTCTCGAGGCTCACCCGGGTACGACCGATGCCAGATCCGCGAGGCCGCCGGTTGCGGGGGTGGCCCGGCGGCAGACTCACTTGGCGGTGCATGCCCCATCGGTGAGCGTGGCGGTGATCGGGACCCGGTAGCCGGACACCATCGGCGGTACACCTTTGATCGACGCGACGACCTGGGGGATGCCGGGGCCTGTTTCGTCGACGCGGAGGCAGTAGCGCTTGCCGCGAGCGGCCGCCAGGGTGAACAGGTGAGTGGCGCCCTGAGCATGGTCGTCGGAGATCGAGAGTTGGGCGGCAGGGTAGTCGTGCAGGCTCACCTGGCTGGCGTAGCTGCTGATGTAGTCGCGCAAGTCGGCCTGAAAGTCCTTGAGAGGCGGATGGGGATCTGCGTTCATGGCGAGTTCGACGCTGCCGAATGTGGTGGTGCCCAGCAGTTGGATGACTTTCTCCGCGGCGGGGCGGGAGTTGCTGCGGCCCAGCGCGTTCCCGGATGTGGCCGTGTTCACCGCGAACCCGACCATGATCAGAACGATGCCGGCGACGATACCGCCGAGGCGTTGACCGAGGTACGCCGCATCGCTCGGTTCGGCAGCCTCAGGGTTGCGGTATTTCCAAGCTTGGGTGGCATGCCAGGATGCGGCCGGGTTGATGGCCAGTGACAAGACGATCGATACGCCGCCGAGCGCGACCAGAATCCACCCCATGCGGGCAGGCTACCCAATCGTCTCCATCCCGTGGACATGGTCAAGATCGCGAGCATGCCACCAGCGGCTGCCAAGCCGGGAATCGACGGACGTACCGAATCCGACCCATACGGCTGTATCGGGGTCCCGACGGGCGCGGGATCCCTTGTGGGGGGATCTGTTTGGCCACACCTATTCGCTGCTACGCCACTATTGTTGTGGGGTGACAGGTGTTCCCGAGGCGATGAACGCTGCGGGGATGTAGGTGGAGTGGCACCCGCGCGATCGGTTGAAGTCCACTACCGATGCAGTCTTCGTTGCCGAGGGGATGGTCCCTGCGCGACAAGCCTCTTCGTGAGCTGGTCCGGCAGAAGGTGATGCGCGTTCCAAGATGGACAGGGCGAGCTTGCGGTAGAGGAAGACCGAAACTGGCGCCGCATCGAATGCACTGGCTAAGTCCTTTTTCATCATTTCGTAGAACCCCCAAGACCGTTCGGCGACCGGGCAATCTTGAGGGTTCTACCTATTCTGACCAGGTATTTCATTATCCCAACGCATCCCACCCGTTCCGACCGAAACCCCTGAATTCCCACCGTTCTGGCCGCAAAATGGCACGCTAAATGGCACTGGAATTCCCACTACATCCCACCGGTTCCGTCGCATCGATCCTTCGGCCGGGCACCGGGATTCCGACCGGCAGCCAAGATGACGCGTGACCTGCGACCTCCGGGTTACGAGCCAGAAAGGACCCGCCCCATTCGGATATCCGGATCCTATCCGTTGTGAATCCAAATGCCCTGCACCGCAATCGAACTGGCACCGCTTCAGGGCGCCTTTGCGCAGGTCTGGCCGATTTCGCGCCCGGACAGAATCCCCTCGCCCGTGTATCCGGCCGGGCCTGGCTGCGCTATATTGCGAGTCTGGCAAGCTTCTGGGCGGGGTTGCCTTGTTGCACATAGAGATCGGGGTACCGGGGTGGTTCTTGAGGTGGGGGCGGAATTCGCTGGATACGCCATCGAAAGCGTGCTCGGCGCAGGCGGAATGGGTGTGGTCTATCTGGCCAGACATCCACGGCTGGGACGGATGGTCGCGCTCAAGGTACTCAACGAATCGCTGGGCACCGACCCGGGAGTCAGGCAACGCTTCGAACGTGAGGCGGCGCTCGCGGCGAGCCTACAGCACCCCAATATCGTCCCGGTCTACGACCGCAGCGGGCCTGAAGACAGTCGGCTGTGGATTGTGATGCAGCACATCGGCGGTGGCGATGTCGCTGGATTGATCGCCACGCAAGGCGGCCGGCTACCCGCACCGCGTGCGGTGCATCTGATCACCGGGGCAGCGCGAGGCATCGACTTCGCCCATCGTCACGGGGTGCTGCATCGGGACATCAAACCAGCCAACCTCCTGGTGGAATATGTCGATGGAATCGAGACGCCGCTGGTAGCCGACTTCGGGATTGCCCGAACCTTGGACGACACCGCAACGCTGTCCGCGTTGGTCGCCAGCTTTGGCTATACGGCTCCCGAACGATTCCGCGGTCTGGCCGTCGACCCCCGCACCGATGTCTACTCGCTGGGCTGCACACTCTACGAAATGCTCACGGGCACCGCGCCTTTCCCATACCCCGACCAAGCCGCAGTAATCGGGGCGCACCTGAGCGAACCACCACCACAGCCGAGCCGCCGTCAGCCCGGACTCCCGCCAGGCCTCGATACAGTTATCGCGATCGCCATGGCGAAAGACCCAGAGGATCGTTACCCCGACTGCGGTGCGCTGGCGGCAGACGCGGCCAGGGTGCTGAACCAGGCCTATCAGCCGACCGTCCTTGCGGGCCATTCACCTCAACCGGCGGCGCCCGCGCAGTACAGCGGACTACCCGCGTGGCCGACCCCCATTCCCGCGCAGTCCGCCAAACGGCCGAGAAATGGTGCGGTGGTAGTCGGCCTAACTGTTCTTGCGTTGGTCGTGGCAGTCTCGGTGGGCATTACTGTCAAGCTGACCGCGGCCGGGTCCACGTCATCGACCGCGACGAGTCCTGTGCCGCAGTACGGGCCCGAACGGACAATTGAGCTTGCGGCAGTGCAATCTACGGACTGCACCGCGCTGAGCCCCTCGGGGGAGGCGTACATTGCCGACAACGAGGCGAAGCGAATTTTCAAATACGCGCCAGGGTCGGCAAAGCCGACAGAAATTGCGTATCCGCTTGACAATGCCAGTTGCGAAGGACCCCAGAGCGGCACTTTTCAAGGACAAACCGCCTACCGGACGGCGGGAATGCCTGGTCTTGGCTCAGTCCTTCTTCATCATCTCGTAGAACCCCCAAAACCGCCCACTGACCTGGCGATCTTGGGGGTTCTACATATTCCGACCAGGCATTTCGCCATACCAACGCATCCCGCCCGTTCCAGCTGAAACCCCTGGATTCCCACCATTCCGGCCGCAAAATGGCACTCAAAATGGCACTACGGTTCCCACTACATCCCGACATTCCGGGCCGTTGACAGGCCAAGCATCAGTCGCGAGCCGCTCCCCTCCTCCTTTAGCAGCGACGAACAACCAGGACCACTGACCCGCGTTCGAATCGCGCGGGTCGCGGCATGACAGTGCGGTTTCCGGGGAGACCGAACTCGGTTCAGGGTGCAGGGTTGGAGTCGAAGGTGGTTGCGCGGGCTTGCAGGTCGGTCAAGGCCGATGCGGCGTGATGGGAAAACGATTCGCCGCCAGTGGACTTCATCCAGCGCTCGACTGCGACACGGAAGGCGAGAACACCTACTTCTGCCGCGAGGCGGGCGGTCAATTCGTCCGCGCCTCGCTCGCGCAGGGCGGCGTTGATCGTCCCGGCGATCCTGGCGTGTTTGAGTAGTCCCCGCTCCTGCACTTCGGTGTTCGCCGCGACCACCAGTACGCGCTGGGCGACCTTGGCTCGCTGCTGTTCGGTCATCACGGCGTCAGCCGCGGCGAACGCGGTGCGCAGGCACTCGATCGGTGTCGCGCCCGGTGCGGCACTGCGGATACCGGCACCGAAACGTTCGGCCAGTATGTCTTCACCGCCGAACAGCACCTCCCTCTTGTCGGCGAAATGCCGGAAATACGTGGCGCGATTGACGCCGGCACGCTCGGCGATGTGGGCGACGGTCGTTTCCGCGTAACCGTTTTCGACGAACAGCTCCAGCGCCGCGACCTCGAGGCGCTCCCGCGCGT
This sequence comes from Nocardia sp. NPDC059240, assembly GCF_042753865.1. Taxonomy (NCBI): domain Bacteria; kingdom Bacillati; phylum Actinomycetota; class Actinomycetes; order Mycobacteriales; family Nocardiaceae; genus Nocardia; species Nocardia sp. NPDC059240. Next base: position 178,195 of record NZ_JBHZAC010000003.1, read on the forward strand.
CCGGTGCCCATCTGCTCACCCAGCCAGCATAGGCGACTGCGTCGCATCACTTGACGTTGACGCGACTCAGTCGCATCATTGGTTCGAGCACGATGCGACTCAGTCGCATCAGTCTCTGAGTCGGCGCGCGAACCACGCGCTCTCGCCGCTCAGCGAACCAAGGAGAAAGTCCATGCGCATCTTCGTCACCGGCGCCTCCGGCTGGATCGGCTCGGCCGCGGTCCCCGAACTCATCAAGGCGGGCCATCAGGTTCTCGGGCTGGCCCGCTCGGACGCCTCCGCGCAAGCCATTACGGACATGGGCGCCGACGTGATTCGCGGCGACCTCGACGACCTCGACGTCTTACGCGCCGGTGCCCTGAACTGCGACGGCGTCATCCATCTCGCCTTCGTCGTGCCCAGCACGAGCCCGATCGCGACCCGGACCGACGCCCAAGCCATCGCAACCTTCACCAAGAGCCTCGCCGGATCCGGCAAGCCCCTGGTGATCTCCGGCGGAACCATGGTCAGACCCGGTCGGGCCGCGACCGAACACGACGAACTGATCGCCACTGGACCCATCGCCGCCCGCATAACCAACATGCAGGCCGCGCTCGCAGCCTCGGACAAAGGCATCCGCTCCTGCCTGGTCATGCTGCCCCGCTCGGTGCATGGGCAAGGCGAACGCCACGGTTTCGTCCCCCAGTTGATCGCCCGGGCGCGAGCCACCGGCGTATCCGGCTACCTCGGCGACGGCACCAACCGCTGGCCCGCCGTCCACGTCGAAGACGCGGCAAGCCTCTACCGGCTGGCCGTCGAGCACGCTCCGGCCGGTGCGGTCCTACACGCCGTCGCCGACGAAGGCATACCCACCCGCAACATCGCCGAAGCCATCGGCCGCCACCTACACATTCCGACCCGATCCCTCCCCGCCACGGAATACGAAGGCATACTGCTCCCCCTGCTCAGCACCGACATGCCCGCATCCAGCACCTTCACCCGCAAACTCCTCGGTTGGTCACCCACCCACCCCGGCCTGATCGACGACATCGATCAGGGCCACTACTTCACCTGACCGAACCCGATCGCTCCCACATCAACCCAACACGTCCACATGTGCTGCGCCACCGAGGATTTCAGTTCCACTCATCGGCCGAGCCCAGATGCTTTCGGGCCGTTGATCGTTCAGCCTCACGAGCGGCCGCCCCGAACCACCCGGGTCGCCACAGATGAACGCGTCCATGGACCGACCACAGCTCCGGCCGGCCCGAACGGCCTTGTAAGCGGCAGACTAGGACGCTCCGGCATCCGGCCGACCCCCACCCCTCCCCGCCGACACCAGCATCGTAATCGCCAGCAACGGACGATATTTCGTCGCCGAGTGGCACATTCTGGAGGGGTTTGGCCCGGTTTGTCCTGCTTTTTGTGCCACTCGGCATTCGGCAATGCAGGACGTTCGGCGTGGTTCAGAGTGGTCCGTGCCGCGGCCTCGTGTCTTGTTCTGGTGAGTCGCTTGGGCGGGGCAATCGTGAGGAATGAGTACCTCCTCCGAGCTGGACGTCTCGTTCGCGGGTGATGATCTCGTCCTACGGCTGGCGTCACTCGCCTACCTGGCACGGTTCTCCATCGTCTCGCGAGTCCACACGAGATCAGATCTCCGCCTCTACTTTTCGTGGTGCACCGAGCGGGAACTGTTGCCCCTGGCGGTGACGCGGACAGAAGTCGAGCACTACTCGCTGTGGATGCGAGAGACGCGCCACTTCAAACCCGCCACCATCGCCCGCCGCCTGGCGGTCGTGGCAGGGTTCTACCGCACCTGCGTCATCGACGGCCTGCTCGACCACTCACCCGCCGAGTATGTTCGCCGACCACGCGTGTCGAACGAGTCTCCGACACTGGGACTTTCACACCTACAGTTCGAAGCCCTGCTGGTTGCCTCCCGTGACTCGGACAACCCACCGGACTTCGCACTCGTCGCTGCTCGGACTCCTCGGCCTGCGCATCAGCGAGGCATGCCGCTGTGACGTCACCGATCTCGGCGAGGAACACGGCCACCGCGTCCTGCACGTCCTCGGCAAAGGATCGAAGATCGCGTTGATTCCGTTGCCGCCCGCGGTCGGCCGGGCGATCGACCGAGCCGTCGACGGCCGGCTACGCGGGCCAATCCTGCTGAACCGGCGAGGAAGACGGATGGACCGCCACTGCGCCACCCACCGCCTCCGACACCTCGCGGCCGCTTCGGTGGTCCGGTTACCGCGCATGCATCCCCATATGCTGCGCCACACCTTCGTCACCACCATGCTCGACGCCGGAGTCGACCTGTGCGACGTCCAGATCGCCGCCGCCACGCCGACCCCCGCACCACCATGCGCTACGACCGCGCCCGCACCAACCTCGACCGCCACCCCAACAACATCCTCGCAGCGTTCATGGCCTCAGCCACATGACATCTCAACATCCTGCATTGCCGATGAGCGTATGGCGTTGGCGGATGCCCGGTTACCAGGGCAGCCTGACACCGTCGCGGAAGAAGCTTCCTGTCGGTCCGTCCGAACCGAGGGTTGCCGCCCAGACCACGCCCTTCGCGCTTTCCTCGGGGCTGCGGGCGTTCTGCTCGTCGCCGGTCTCCGGGTGGGTGGCCGTCTCGCCGGGGCACACGGCGTTGACCAGCACGCTTGTACCGGCAAAAGCGTTGGCCAGCTTGACAGTCAGCGCATTGAGGGCACTTTTCGACAGCGAGTAGCCCGGCATCAGGTCACCGATTTCAGGGCTGGTCAAGCCATCCGTGAGCGACCCGGCAGCGCTGGATATGTTGACGATTCGGCCGTGGCTGGACTGCCGCAATAGGGACGCGAAAGCAGCACAGGTGTGCCAAGGCCCGAAAAAGTTGACGTCCATCGCGACATGAGCGCGAGCCATGTCAGCCGTCAGTAGAGACTGGTCGATGTCGAACCCGCCCGCGGCGTTGTTGACCAGCACATCGAGATATCCAAACGATGTGCGGACGAACTCGACACACTCGGCGATGGTGGCAGGGTCGGTCACGTCCAGGCGCACAGCGCAAACGGACAGTCCTTCGGCGGCAAGTCGGTCGGCGAGGTGCTGGGTCCGGCTCAGGTCTTGTCCAGTCAGTATGACGGTGTGGCCGCAAGTAGCGAGTTCACGGGCAACCGCGAATCCGAGGCCAATGGCGCGGCCAACTCCAGTGACGAGAGCGACCTTGCCCTCCTCCATGTCGTGTGTGGCCGCGTTAACGGTTGTATTGAGCACGCGGCGAGTATTTGCGCGTCTGCTGGCGTCTGGCTTGCACAGCACTGACATGACGTCGAGGTAGTCGGAAGCGAATACACGCTATTGCCGCTGATCGTGCTAACCGAACGGACCAATGCGCCGAGCCGGAAGATCAATGAGCAGTGCCGATCCAAGGTCAGCCGGTCACAAACCAACCCTGCCCGGCCGGCATGGCGCCAACGATCCTCCCGCCAGCCGACCGAACCTCATCCGGGCGATGATGAAGAAGGAATCGACCGTTCTGAACGTGTTCTACGCAGGCGCACCCGAAGAGACCTATCGTTACGACGAAGCCCACGCTGATCCGCCCGAACGGCAGACCGCGCGCTCGGGAGCATCACTGTTGGCAACACCAACTCTCTCAAGCCGCCGAATCCATTCAAAGTGACATCAAAATGGCACTCGGGCATCCTGACGCGGCCGTAAAAGACCCCCTGACCAGCAAAAAACGGCCAGTCCTTCGTCATCCACCCACCGATGAAGAAGGACTCGACCGTAGAGGACCCCTCTCGAACCAGCTCAAAGTGGCACCCAAAGTGGCACTTCACAGCCACAAAACGCCCACCGAGCGGCCGAAATGCCTGGTACTGGCTAGTCCTTCTTCATCATTTCGTAGATCCGCTTGCAGTCCGGGCAGACCGGGGAGCCGGGCTTGGCGGACTTGGTGACGGGGAAGACCTCGCCGCAGAGAGCTACCACGTGGGTGCCCATGACGGCGGATTCGGCGATCTTGTTCTTCTTGACGTAGTGGAAGACCTTGGGACTGTCGTTGTCGGTCGACTCGTCGACGGTCTCTTCCGGACGTACCAGGGTGTCTGTGCTCACCCGATCCATGATGCCAGGGTGGGGTAAGGGGTGTGGGGCGGAGGGGAGGCATGTGCATCCGACGCGCTGTAGTGGAAGACTCGGGGTATGCAGCGTGACGGCGATTCCCAGGCCGACGGCACCAGCGGCGAGGATCGCCCCGACGTCGAATTCCATCCTGCCGGTTCGATACCCATGCCGCCGCGCCCCTCCGAGGGGTACTTCCCCGGCGAGCAGAAAGCGCATCCGGCGCTGATCACCGAGGCCGCGACCTCGCTCGAGCAGCAGCATCGCGATCGGGTGCGGCGCTACATCATGATCATGTCGTTCCGCATCCCGTGCCTGATCGGCGCTGCCATCGCCTATGGCCTGTGGCACAGCTGGTGGATCTCGCTGCTGATCATCGGCGTCTCGATTCCGCTGCCGTGGATCGCGGTGCTCGGCGCCAACGATCGGCCGCCGCGCACCAAGGAAGAGCCCAGCCGCTGGGACGGGCGACGCGATCAGAAGGCCCTCGACTCCCAGCCGCACAAGGCCATCGACGGCTAGATCGCCGCGGGGACGACCTTCAGCGGCCGGATCCCGGCCGAGAACAGCGCGGCCAGTCCGCACAACCCGCCGGCGATGAACCACGCCATCGTGTAGCTGCCCTGCGCATCGCGGATCACGCCCGCGCCGAAGGCCGCCACCGCCGCACCGATCTGGTGCGACGCGAAGACCCAGCCGAAGGCGACCGGTCCGTCCTCGCCGAAGTTCTCTCGGCACAGGGCGACGGTCGGCGGGACGGTGGCGATCCAGTCCAGGCCGTAGAAGACGATGAACGCCCACGTGGTGAGGTGCACGTCCGGGCCGAGCAGGATGGGCAGCCACAACAGCGACGTGCCGCGCAGCGTGTAGTAGATGATCAGCAGGTAGCGGGAGTCGTAGCGGTCGGTCAGCCAACCCGAGGCGATGGTGCCCATGACGTCGAAAAGGCCGACGGTAGCCAGCAATCCGGCCGCCGTCGTGGCGGGCATGCCGTGATCGTGGGCGGCGCTCACGAAATGGGTGCCGATCAATCCGTTGGTGGAAGCTCCGCAGATGGCGAAACCACCTGCCAGCAGCCAGAATGCGGGCTTACGGACAATCCTGGCCAGGACCGTCACGGCGCGGGACGCGCCACCCGGGGCCGAGCTGCGCACCCCGACCTGACTGCCGGGCTCGGCACCGTAGGCGCGAACGCCGACATCACTGGGGAAGTCACGCAGGAACAGCAGCACCAGCGGCACGACGGCGAGCGCCAGCACCGACACCACCAGAGACGGTGTGCGCCAACCGTGATCGCGCGCGAGACTCGCGATGAGCGGCAGGAACACCAACTGCCCGGCCGCGCCCGCGGCGGTGAGCACGCCCGTGACCAATCCGCGGTTCGTCACGAACCAGCGGCCGGTGATGGTGGCCACGAACGACATCGACATCGAGCCCACACCGACCCCGACGAGCACACCCCAGGTGAGGATGAGCTGCCATGCCTGGGTCATGAACAGCGTCAATCCGCTGCCCGCCGCGATGAGCACCAGTGCGCACGCCACAATCCGGCGCAGTCCGAACCGATCCATCAGCGCCGCCGCGAACGGCGAGATCAGGCCGTACAGCACCACATTCACCGACACCGCGAGGCCGATGGTGCCGTGCGACCAGCCGAACTCGTTGTGCAGCGGATCCATCAGCACGCCGGGCACCGACCGGAACCCGGCCGCACCGATGAGCGCGACGAAACTCACCGCCGCCACGATCCAGGCCGGATGCAGCCCACGGCTCCGTGCAGGCGACTGTGCGGCGACACCCGCCGCTTCCGCCCGGCTGCCGTTCGATCCCGTCGAGAAGGCTTCCGCGCCGGTGCGCGCTTCCGGCAGCGAACCGGCCGTGCCGGGCTCCGACGCTGCGGTGGAGTCCACACCTATCTCGCGCGAATCGCCGGACCCGGCACTATCCGCGGCCCTGTCGATGCCGGAGGCCAACGGGCTTGTGCCGGTGGTCGATTCCCGGTCGAGATCGTCCTTCAGTTCGCTCACCGGATGAGCGTGACCGAAAAGCCCTTTCGCTGCGAGTGGCCTGAATGACACAATGCGTCAAGATTCAGCCATTGCGAGAGGAGTAATCGTGCCGCCACCTCATCTCGTGGCCGTCCTCGTCCTGGCACCGACCGTCGGCTTCGATATGTCGATCCCGCCCCTGGTGCTCGGCGAGGCCACCGACGACAACGGCAATCCGCTCTACGAGGTGCACACCTGCGGCATCGACACCGGCGGCGTCCAGGCCACGGCCGGATACACCGTCATCCCGGAATTCGGTCCGGAACTGCTGGCGCGCGCCGATACGGTGATCGTGCCGGGCACCCGTATCCACGAACCACGTCAGGAAGGCAGGCTGCCGCCCGCAGTCGCCGCGGCGCTGGCCACCATCCGGCCGGATGCCCGCATCGTGTCCATCTGCACCGGCGCGTTCGTGCTGGGCGCGGCGGGCATCCTGGACGGACGACGCGCTACCACGCACTGGCACTTCGCCGACCGGTTCCGAGCCCTCTATCCCGAGGTGCTACTGGATGAGAACCTGCTGTTCGTGCAAGACGGAAACGTCTGGACCTCAGCGGGATTGGCCGCGGGCATCGACCTGTGCCTGCACCTGATCCGTACCGATCACGGCAGTGCCGTCGCCAACCGGGCGGCTCGCTACTGCGTGGTCCCGCCGTGGCGCGAAGGCGGGCAGTCGCAGTTCATCGAACGGCAGGTACCCGAATCGGGTAGCGACGGCACGGCACCGACCCGCCGTTGGGCGCTGGCGCATCTGGATCGGGAGCTGGACCTGAACTCCCTTGCCGCGCATGCTCATATGAGCGTGCGGACCTTCACCCGCCGGTTCAAGGCCGAGACCGGGATGGCGCCCGGCGCGTGGATTCTGCAGCAGCGGGTGCGGCACGCCCGGCATCTGCTCGAGACCACCGATCTGCCGATCGACGAGGTGGCGCGCAGCGCCGGCATGGGCACCGCCGCGTCGCTGCGCCACCACATGCGCCTGGAACTGGGCGTGCCCCCGCTGGCCTACCGCAAGACCTTCCGTAAGCGCGAAACCCTGGAGACAGCATGATGATTCGCTGGGTGTGGGCCTTCCTGGACCGGCCCGCCGCACATTTCGACGCCGCCACCGAATTCTGGACCGCCGTCACCGGCACCACGCTGTCCCCGCGCCGCGGTGAGCGCGACGAATTCCTCACGCTGCTCCCGGAATCCGGGGCGGCCACGATCAAGATGCAGTCCATCGACGGTCCGGCGCGCATCCATCTGGACCTGGATGTCGACGATGTCTCGGCGGCCACCGACCACGCCATCGGTCTCGGAGCCACCCTGGCCGCGGATTACATCCTGACCTCGCGCATCGGCTACGCGGTGCTCCGCTCCCCCGCCGGAATGCCGTTCTGCTTCACGCCCTTCCACGACTCGGCGGGCGACCTCACCCCGACGGTCACGGGCCCGGCGGGCGACCGCAGCCGCCTGGATCAGATCTGCCTGGACATCGGTGACAGCGACTACGACATCGAATCCCGCTTCTGGACCGACCTGACCGGCTGGGCGTGGCGACCGAGCACCTTCCCGGAATTCTCCCGCCTGTCCGCCCGCCCCGATCTACCCATCGACTTCCTGCTGCAGCGCCTCGGCGAAAACCGGCCCACCGCAGCACATCCCGACCTCGCGTGCACCGATATCGACGCCACGGCCGCCTGGCACGAATCCCTCGGCGCGCACCGCACCGACCGCGGCAAGCACTGGATCGTCATGGCCGACCCCGCTGGGCAGCCCTACTGCCTGACCAGCCGCAAACCGGCCTGACCAGCCGCACCCACCCCGGACACGCTGAAACCCCGGACAGTATCCGGGGTTTCAGCGTATTCGGGGTCACAGAGAACCCCACCAGACCCGTTTCGGGGTTTCAGGGGGAACCCCTGAGAGTCCCGAGAGTTGGTACTCCCTATTTCCGTTCGGATTGCGGCTCCCGCCGCGCCTCGCCGGAATTGGCCAGTGCCTCCAAGTCCTCCAGGAACCTGTCGATACTGTCCGCCCGCTGTTGCGGGGAGCCGAGCTGTTCGCGCACCTTCTCCTCGGTGAGCGCCAGCATGGCGGCGGCCAGGTCTACCTCCAGGTCGCGAATCATCTGCCTGCGGTACTGCAGGATCTGATCGCGGCCCTGTTTGCGGACCCGCTCCACCTCGGTCGCGGCGACCTCACGCATCTGGGCGATGATGCGATCGGCATCGATCCGGGCCTCCTCGCGCATGCGCTCGAGTTCGGCCTGGGCCTCGGCCACCGCATTGTCGTAGGCGGCCTTGGCGGTGGCGAGGCGGTCCGCTGCCGCATCGCTTTCCTCGAGCTGCCGGCGAATCTTGTTCTGCGCGTCGTTCATGATGCGCTTCATCGGCGGCACCACGTACTTCGCGAAGAACCATACGATCACCGCGAAACCGAATAGCTGACTGAAGAAGACGGGCCAGTCGAACCTGATGTTGTAGATACCCTCGGCGAGGAGGGCATGGTTGAGGATCATTCCGACCCCCGTCCTCTCTGCTGGCCCGCACTGGTCCGGGCACGATCGTTCCCGCCGAGAACCCGGCCGGCCAGGTTCTGTGCGAGTGGTTCGACGGATTCGCGTAGTTCGGCGGCCACCTGGTCGGCCTCGGCGCGTAGGTGCGCCGTGGACTCGGCCACGATCTGGTCGGCCTCTTTCTGCGCTTCGCCACGCATCTCCTCGAGAATGGCCCGCCCCTGCGCCCGCGCCTGGTTACGGATGTCGGCCGCTTCGATGCGGGCCTTCTCGAGTGCTGATTCGTAGCGCGCCTCGGCTTCGGCGAACGTTTCGCTCGCCTCCTTGGCGGTGGCCGTCGTGACCTCGACGCGTGCCTCCCGCTCCGCCAACACTTTTCGGATGGGCGGAACAACGATGAACCAGATGACCGCGAGCACGATCAGGAAGATCAATAACTCGACGAAGAAGGTGCCGTTGGGAACCAGGAAGTTCCCCGCGGCCTCCACATCCGTTCTGGGAGACATGATGCCGTCTACTTACCGGGAGTAGCGAATACGAACAGGGCCATGAACGCTAGATTGATGAAGTACGCCGCTTCGACCAGACCGACGGTCAGGAAGAAGTTCACGCGCAGGCGGCCTTCGGCCTCCGGCTGCCGGGTGACGCCGTTGATCAACGCGGCGCCGGCCAAACCGTCACCGATACCCGCGCCGATGGCACCGCCCGCCAGAATGATGCCGCCGCCGATAAGAGCGCCCTGGACGATACTCGCGGTTGCTGGGTCAGCCATTTTTCACTTCCTTATTACAAAGGGTTGTTGCGCTGAACGACTGAAGTCGCTCAGTGGTGTTCACTCTCCAGCGACATCGACTGGCTGAAGTACAGGATGGTCAGCAGGGCGAAGATGAATGCCTGAATGGCTCCGACGAAAAGATCGAAGACCTTCCAGATGGCATTCGGCCCCCAGCTGATCCAGAAGGGGAACAACGTGATCACCGAAACCATGACGCCGCCCGCGAACATGTTGCCGAAGAGTCGCAGTGAGAGCGACAGCGGTTTGGCGATTTCCTCGACCACATTGATCAAAACCATGGGGCCCCAACCGGTGTGACCCTTGAGCAACGCCTTCACGTGCCCGCCCGGCCCGCGCCGGTAGGCACCGGCTGCGTGATAGAAGAGGAACACGAACAGCGCCAGCGAGAGCGTGAAGTTGAAGTCGGACGCCGGCGGCGCGATCAATTCGCCCGAACCGTACTGAAGCGGCAAGACCGACAACCAGTTCGACAACAGGATGAACGTGAAGAGCGTGACCGCCAGCGGCAGTACGAACGGCGCGATCTTCATGCCGATCGCTGTCTCCACCTGATTGCGCATCTGGACCGTGATGGCCTCGAAGAACAACTGCACGCCGTTGGGCACCCCGGAGGTGATCTTGGCCCGCAGGTAGAAGGCCAGGCTCAGCACGATCAGTGCGGCCACCCCGGTGGACACGATGGTGTCCACGTTGAAGGTCATGCCCCACAGGTGCGCCTCGGCGTGGTCGCCGACGTGAATCTTGGACTCTCCCGGCGCATCCTCGGCGAGCAGTATCGGCGCCGACAGATGGACAAGGGAAGCAACAGGGATGCTCATGATTGCTGTCGAAGCCCTTTCACCTCGGGCAGAACGGTATGCAGAACGAGGATCAATTGAAAGAGGGCCAGCCCGAAGAAGATTCCGACACCGTAGGGCCGAGTCAGGAAGGCCACCACAATCGCCAATGCGGTCAGAATGAGCAGGCGTGATGCGGAGGACAGTGCCAGCTTTTGTTTGCTGGGTGTTTCCGCATCGGTGATGCGCACAATCGACATCCACGTGAGCCGGGCATTAACCCATCCGAGCGTCAGGCCGCCGGCAATGAAAACACCCAGCAACAATCGATCCAACGCACCCGTGACCATCAATGCCAGTATGGCGAAAGCGATTGCAATAGCGGTCGCTCTGCGCATACGAAGCTTACTGACGTCCAATACGACACCACCTCGCCGTCATCCCACCTCGTAGTGGGGCTGTGCATGATCAATAGCATACACAGCCCAACCTTGTTGCGGGCCAGTATTTTTGATCTTCAAAATTTTGATCTTGAAATTCTGAAACGCCTTTCAGCTAACTTTTCGCCATTTTAATCGGACTTTACTGTTGCACAGCCTTTTCCGCTCCGGCGCCGGTCAGCGACCGCACCTGCATCTCCGCAAACTTGGAATCGTCGCGTTCCTTCGACAAGATCGTTCCCAGCCAGCCCAGAGCGAACGAAACCGGGATGGACACGAGTCCGGGGTTCGAGAGCGGGAACCAGTGGAAGTCATGGGATTTGATCATGGCGGTGGGCGCCCCGGAGACCGCCGGGGAGAACACGATCAACACGATGGTGACCGCCAGTCCGCCGTAGATGCTCCACAGCGCGCCCGCGGTGTTGAAGCGCCGCCAGAACAGCGAATACAGAATGGTCGGTAGGTTTGCTGAGGCCGCCACCGCGAACGCCAGCGCCACCAGGAACGCCACATTCTGATTCTTTGCCAGAATGCCGCCCACGATCGCCACCGCCCCGATCACCACCGCGGTGATCCGCGCGACCCGCACCTCACCCTTGCCGTCCGCCTGCCCGCGCTTGAAGACATTGGCGTACACGTCGTGCGCGAAGGACGCCGACGCGGTGATGGTCAGCCCGGCGACCACCGCCAGAATCGTCGCGAACGCCACGGCCGCAACGAATCCCAGCAGCACCGGCCCGCCCAGCTCCAGGGCCAGCAGCGGCGCGGCCGCGTTCTCCTTACCCGGCGCCTTGGCAATCTTCTCCGGCCCGACCAGCGCCGCCGCGCCATAGCCGAGCACGAGTGTGAAGAGATAGAAGACGCCGATCAGCCCGATCGCCCACACCACCGACCGGCGCGCCTCCTTCGCGCTCGGCACGGTGTAGAACCGCATCAGCACGTGCGGCAGCCCGGCCGTGCCCAGCACGAGAGCCAGTGCGAGGGACAGGAAGTCGAGCTTGCTGGTGCCGTTCTTGCCGTACTTGAAGCCGGGCTCGAGCAGCTTCGCGCCGGTCTTGCCGCCATGGTTCACCGCATCGGCGAACACGTTCGACAGGTTGAAGTCGTAGCGCCCCAGCACCCACACCGTCATGGCCGCGGCCGCCGCGATCAGCAGCACCGCCTTGACGATCTGTACCCAGGTGGTGCCCTTCATGCCGCCGACGAGCACGTAGACGATCATGATCGCGCCGACCACGGCGATCACGAGATTCTGTCCCGCCGAACTGGATACGCCCAGCAGCAGCGAGATCAGCACGCCCGCGCCCGCCATCTGGGCCAGCAGATAGAACAGACTCACCGCCAGCGTGGAGGTGGCCGCCGCCGCCCGCACCGGCCGCTGCCGCATGCGGAAGGCCAGCACGTCACCGAGGGTGAATTTGCCGGTGTTGCGCAGCAATTCGGCGACCAGCAGCAAGGCCACCAGCCAGGCCACCAGGAATCCGATGGAATAGAGGAAGCCGTCGTAGCCGTACACCGCGATCGCCCCGGCGATGCCCAGGAAGCTGGCCGCGGAGAGATAGTCGCCGGAGATGGCGATGCCGTTCTGCGGTCCGGAGAAGGCGCGTCCGGCGGCGTAATAGTCGGCGGCCGTGCGGTTGTCGCGGCTGGCCCACACCACGATGCCCAGGGTGATGACGACGAAGATCGCGAAGATGGTGATGTTGAGTCCGGGGCGACTGCCCTCGACTCCCGCTGCCAGATAGAGGCTCACTGCTGCTCTCCTTCCAGTTCGGCGCGGATCGCCTCGGCGGCCGGATCGAGCTTGCGATCGGCGTACCAGACATAGAGGCCGGTGATGACGAAGGTCGAAAGGAACTGCAGCAGGCCGAAGATGAGGCCTACGGTGATGTTCCCGCCCACCTTGTGCGACATGAAGCCGTGCGCGTAGTCGGCCAGCAGTACATACAGCGCGTACCAGGCCAGGAACAGCGCGGTCATGGGGAACACGAAGCGCCGGAAGCGCGAACGCAGACGCTGGAACTCGGGACTGTCGTAAACCTCGGACCAATCGGGAGACGGTCCACCGGTTTGGGTTTCAGTTGTCAACTGCGATACCTCCTGGTGATCCAGGTCACACTAGCAACGAATATCGTTGCGAGCGGGGCGAATAACCGCAGGTGAGATCGCAAATTCATGGATAAGTGAGCTGAAATTCATGGGTTCGGGGGGCCAGCTACCAACCGGTTGCCTTCCCTGAACCGGGCCCGCCGGCGGATGCCCATCGGTTGCGGTGGCAGAGTTCGCAGTTATGCCGACGAACCAGACGACCACCTCGTCCCTGCTCGCCGACCTCGCGCCCGACCTACGCGCGGCGCTGACCCGCGTCCGCTACGACGCGGACACCCTCCTCGAGGCACTGGGCGACGACGCCCACGCCGCCCTCGGCCGCGGCGAACCCGTCCCCGTCCGCCGCGCCGCCGCCACGCTCGGCGAACTCGGCACCCTGGTGCGCCTGCTGCTGCTCGGCGATCCCGTCACCGAAGCCGAAGCGGCAGCGGCCCTCTCGCCGGTGCGCATCGACCGCGCCGTCGCCGCGGGCCTGCTGGAACACGACGGCAACGAGATCCGTGCGGCGCTGGACCTGCGGCCCCTCGATCTCGGCGAGGGCACCCGCTGGGTGCTCTCGGACCTCGACGACTCCATGCGGCGGCGCGCCCTCGACACCGATCACGTGCTCGGCGTCGGCCAGGCGTCACTGTCACTGCTGCGCGCCACCCCGACCGCCAAGACCGGCACCGTGCTGGACCTCGGCACCGGCTGCGGCGTGCAAGCCGTGCACGCCGCGTCCTATGGCAGCCAGGTCACCGGCACCGATCTCAATCAGCGCGCGATCTGGCTGGCCGAGGCCAGCGCGGCGCTCAACGAGCTGGATATCGAACTGCTGGAAGGCTCCTGGTTCGAACCGGTCGCGGGCCGCCGCTTCGACCAGATCGTGGCCAATCCCCCGTTCGTCGTCGGCCCGGCCCGCGTGGAGCACACCTACCGGGACTCCGGGCTGGCCCTCGACGGCGCGAGCGAACTCGTCATCTCCGGCATTCCGGAGCTGTTGAACCCGGGCGGCACCGCCGCGCTGCTGGCCTCCTGGGTGCACCTCGAGGGTGAGGACTGGCGTGCCCGCGTCGCGAGCTGGCTGCCCGACCACGGCATCGACGCCTGGATCGTGCAGCGCGACATCGCCGATCCCGCCCTCTATGTCGGAACCTGGCTGCGCGACGCCGGACTCGACCCGCGCGAAGGGGCGGCCCAGGCGCGCGCCGAACGCTGGCTGGACGCCTTCGCCGAATCCGGGGTGGAGGGAATCGGATTCGGATTCGTTTATCTGCGCGCCATCGACGGCCCGACCGAACTGCTCGCCGAGGACCTCACCCACGGCTTCGACGACCCGCTGGGCCCCGAGGCGCTCGCCTACTTCGAACGGTCGGCCTGGCTGCGCGCTGCGGCCGCCGACCCGGACCTCCTGCTCGACGCCCGCTACGAGGTCGATCCGGCCACCGCCCTCGAGCGCGTCTATCTCCCCGGTGAGGAGGGCTGGGCGCAGCGGGTGGTCCGGCTGCACCGCGGCGACGGTCCACGCTGGCAGCACGAGGTCGACGACACCACCGCCGCGCTGCTGGCCGGCATGCGTCCCGACGGTCTGCCGCTGCGGGAGCTGGTGGAGCTGCTGTCCTTCGGCGAGAGCGGCGAGGCCGCCACCCCGGAATTCGAGAGCGCCGTGATCGGCGTGGTGGCCGGGCTGGTCCGCCACGGCCTCATTCATCCGCGCTGAGTCGGGATTTCACTGGAAATCCGGCGCTGACCGGCGGTGAGGTCCGTCACGATCACGTGTCGCCCGAGTATCGATGTGGCCCGGCCCGGGAATGCCCGGACCGGGCCGTTCGTTCTGATTCGTGCTCGAAGGAAGGCGTCCGGGCGAGGCCCATTCACCGACGAATGACACGTAATCGATTGGTACGTCGGCAAGTTCGACTCCGACGGTGGCAACCACCCGGACACCGAGACCCGTCCAATGGGAGGCGCGAGTTCCACAGGATACGCGCTTCTCAGGAACTTCTCAGACGTGCGCCGTAAAAACCGCAGCTCAAGCCCGGTTTACCGGTTGGCCGGCGGGGAACTTTCCTGATGTCGGGTCCGTTGAACGGAACGAGACACCACCGACCAGGAGGCAAGTCATGACAAGCCCCGCCACCACTGACGTGCGCATCAGCGAACAAGACCTCGACGCCGCAAGCCCTGCCGCCGACCTGGTACGCGTGTACCTGAACGGGATCGGTAAGACGGCGCTGCTGACGGCGGCAGACGAGGTCGAGCTCGCCAAGCGCATCGAGGCGGGCCTCTACGCACAGCACCTGCTGGAGACGAGCAAACGACTGTCCGCCGCGAAGAAGAAGGATCTCGCGATCCTGGTTCGCGAGGGTCAGGCCGCTCGCCAGCACCTGCTGGAAGCCAACCTCCGCCTCGTGGTCTCCCTCGCCAAGCGCTACACCGGTCGCGGCATGCCGCTGCTGGACCTGATCCAGGAGGGCAACCTGGGTCTGATCCGCGCGATGGAGAAGTTCGACTACACCAAGGGCTTCAAGTTCTCGACCTACGCCACCTGGTGGATTCGCCAGGCGATCACCCGCGGCATGGCCGATCAGTCCCGCACCATTCGCCTCCCCGTCCATCTGGTCGAGCAGGTGAACAAGCTGGCCCGCATCAAGCGCGAACTGCACCAGCAGCTCGGTCGCGAGGCCACCGATGCGGAACTGTCCAACGAGTCCGGCATTCCGGTCGACAAGATCGCCGATCTGCTCGACCACAGCCGCGACCCGGTATCCCTGGACATGCCGGTCGGCAATGACGAGGAAGCCCCGCTGGGCGACTTCATCGAGGACTCCGAGGCCACCTCCGCCGAGTCCGCGGTCATCGCCGGACTGCTGCACCGCGATGTGCGCACCGTCCTGGCCACCCTCGACGAGCGGGAGCAGCAGGTCATCCGCCTGCGCTACGGCCTCGACGACGGCCAGCCGCGCACCCTCGACCAGATCGGCAAGCTCTTCGGCCTCTCGCGCGAGCGGGTCCGCCAGATCGAGCGCGAGGTCATGTCCAAGCTGCGCAAGGGCGAGCGCGCCGACCGCCTGCGCGCCTACGCGAGCTAGTTCGCACCCGGGTGGAGCCGGAAACCCCCTGCACGGCTCCACCCCCACTCGTCGGGCCATCTTCGAGGCGCTGGCCCGATCCACGCCGACCGACTCCGCCCGAACGTCCCCCTCCGGGTTCGCGAGTCGGTCGGCGTCTTCGTGCGCGGATGATCTTCGTGCGCTATCCGATAGCTGCTGACGGCAGTTCGCGTTGAATGTCCGACTTCGCACCTGCTTCGAACTCACCGACACGCGGTAACGAGTCAGGTTGCGGGCCAGTCGCTCCCGAGAGTGGGAGTCTGGCGCCTGTGACCGATTCGCTGACGATGATTGCCATCGACACCCTGTCGACGCTGGTGAACTCCTACGCCGGCGAGATCACCGGCGAATCGCTACCACCGGTCAGCTGGATGTGGGACTGCCGCGCGCGCCTCGACTCGACGGGCACCGACGCCGAATTCTGCGGCACCGTCCACCCGGATCTCGCCGCCGCCGAATCCAATACGCAGCTCATGACTTGGGCCCGCGCCCTCCAACTCACCGATGCCACCGAGGCCCGCGACGCCTCCGCAGGCCGCCGAGTCTTCACCGGCCACCTCGGCGAATCCCGCGTCCGCCTCACGGCCTTCATCGAATCCGTCTACCCCGCAAGCGAAACCCAACCCCTCATCGCCCTCATGTGACCGCTCGCCCGGACGAGCTACTGCGCCAACGGGGTCGGATCGATCGGCCCAGGCTCCAACGTGCGGCTGGGATCGGCGGCGGGCACTCCCAGGCCCGCGAGCAGGCGCAGGCCATCCTCGGCGGGGCTGCCGGGCGGTGCGGACAAGACGACCAGTTCCAGGCCGGAATCGTCAGGGAGCGCGAAGTTTTCCTGGTGCAGTTCGAGCAGGCCGACCAGCGGGTGGCGGTAGGCCTTGCGGCCGTGGGTGCGGGCGCGGACGTCGGCACGCGCCCACAGGCGACGGAAACGGTCACTGCCCATGGACAATTCGCCGATCAGCGAGGCCAGGCGGGGGTCGTCGGGGTATTTTCCGGCGGCCAGGCGGAGGTGGCCGACCACGTCGAGGGTGCAGGATTCCCAGCCCTCGTAGAGGCCGCGGTCGGATTCCTCCAGGAAGATGTGACGCGCGGTGTTCAGGCCCGCGGCGGGGCGGCCGTAGAGCAGGTCGGCGAGTTCGTTTCCGGCGAGCACGTCGAGACGGTGATCCATGATCAGGGCGGGTGCGCCGACCACCAGGTCCAGGACCCGCAACAGTTCCGGGCGGATCCGGCCGCCGGGGGTTTTCGTGCGGCGGCGACGCTGGCGGGCGAGCCGGTAGAGGTGGCCGCGTTCGGTGTCATCGAGGCCGAGGACGCGGGCCAGCGC
Source organism: Nocardia sp. NPDC059240 (assembly GCF_042753865.1). NCBI lineage: Bacteria > Bacillati > Actinomycetota > Actinomycetes > Mycobacteriales > Nocardiaceae > Nocardia > Nocardia sp. NPDC059240. Next base: position 195,387 of record NZ_JBHZAC010000003.1, read on the forward strand.
GTCGAGCACCTGCTCGGAAGGCTGTGTCGCGCGACCTTGTTCGAGGCGCACGTAATAGTCGACGCTGACGCCCGACAGGTGAGCGACCTCTTCGCGACGCAACCCAGCAACCCGGCGGTAGCGGTCGACGGGGATGCCGACAGCGGCCGGGTCCACCCGGGAACGCCGGGTGCGCAGGAAGCCCGCGAGATCGTCCATGCCCCCAGTCTGCCGGGGACGCGACCGACGAGGGTGGCCCTGCGATTACCAGGAACGCCGATCCGACGGAAACAGCGCCCCTGAACGCCGGCCGCCGCGCCGCCCAGGATCGAAAGCAACCGATCCGAAGGAGTTCCCATGAAGACGCTGATCGTCTACGCCCACCCCGAACCGCGGTCGCTCAACGGCTCGCTCAAGGACCTCGCGGTCTCCACTCTGGAGACCGCCGGACATGAAGTGCGGGTGAGCGATCTGTACGCGATGGGCTGGAAGGCGACCGTGGACGCCGCGGACTACGGTCCCGACGCCTCCAGTCCGCTGCGGGTCGGGCGGGACTCGGGCCGGGCCTTCGACGCCGGAACGCTGACCGCGGACGTGCGCGGCGAGCACGACAAACTGTTGTGGGCCGACACCGTCGTCTTCCAGTTCCCGCTGTGGTGGTACACGATGCCCGCGATCCTCAAAGGCTGGGTGGACCGGGTATTCACCTACAACTTCGCCTACGGCGTCGGCGAACACAACGACATCAAATACGGCGAACGTTTCGGCGAAGGCACCCTCGCGGGCCGTCGCGCCCTGCTGTCGGTGACCGTCGGCGGACCCGAATCGCATTACGCCGCACGCGGAATCAACGGGCCCATCGAGGATCTGCTGTTCCCGATCCAGCACGGCATCCTCTATTACCCGGGCATCGAGGTGCTGCCGCCGTTCGTGCTCTACCGCACCGACCGGATGACCGCCGAGGACTTCCCCGACGTCGCCAAGGCCTGGGAGCAACGCCTGCTCACCCTGGACTCGACCGAGCCGATCGCGTTCCGGCGGCAGAACTTCGGCGACTACGAGATCCCGTCACTGCAGCTGAAGGACGGGCTCGAGCCCGTGGGCCGCAAGGGATTCGGACTCCACATGCGCGGATGACCACATCCGGATCAGGATTCGAACGGCCTGGTGATGGACTGGCAAGGGGTCGGCGCGGGTACCCGGCCCTTGAAGAAGCGGTCCGGTGTCACGCCCATCAGCGAGCGGAAGTCCGCGGTCATGTGCGATTGGTCGTAGTAGCCCGAATCGGTGGCCAGGTGTGACCAGGGCGTGTTCCCGGCGGCGGCCAGCACCTGACGGACGCGGGTGATCCGCGCATAGTGCTTGGGCGACACGCCGATTCCCGCCGTGAACAGGTTGCGCAGCTGACGTTCGCTCACGGCGAGGGAGGTGGCGAGCTCACCGACGGGTGTGGTGGCATCCATCGCGGCGACCGCGTCGTTCACCAGCCGACGATGGTCGCGGCGGGTCGAGTCCTCGCGAAGGCGTTGCGGAAGTTCGGCTTCCAGGAAGGAGGCCACCTCCTCGGGGTCGAGCTCGAGGAGGTCGGCGGCGAGGTCGGCGATCGGTCCGGGCAGGTCCGAGAGTAGGGCGACGCGGTCGGTGAGGACGGCGGCCGGGAGCCCGAGCAGGGCTTGGGAAGCGCCGGGAGCCAGCCGAATTCGGGTGCAACCGGCCGGTTTGTTGGGGTTCGCGTACGTGGCGCGAGTGCGCGGGCCCAGCACCAACGCGTCACGGCGGCCGGATGCCTCGGTGCGCAGCACGATCGAGGTCACGGCCTGGGGAACATGGGTGAACGCCGTGGCCCTGGGCCGGACGGTGGGGATGTGTGCGATCTCGGTGATCCAGGGGCGCAGCGCGTCCGGCCGTGGCAGGAGGCGCTCGAAATCCTCGGCGGTCACGACCAGAGCCGCATCGTCTGGAGCCGAGGCGATCATGCCGCGAGTCGACGCGAACGGGGCCGGGATTTGCGCTGTGGTCACCACATCCACTCTAGGCAGTCGGGGCGGTCGCGGCTGTGCCGGTTTTTCCTATCGCCGCAGGCCGGTCGGTCGGCAGGCTCATAGCCATGATCGTTATCACCGGTGCCACGGGCACCATCGGAAGTGAAATCGTCCGGCAGCTCACCGAGCGCGGCGTGAAAGTGCGTGCGGTGACCAGGAATCCGGACGCGGCGCAACTCCCCGAGGGCGTGGAGGTGGTGCGGGGCGACTATCTCGACCCGGCGTCCATGGCCGCGGCCTTCGACGGTGCGCAAGCGGCGTTCCTGAACGGACAGGTCTCCATCGACGACACCGACACCGATACCGCGCTGATCGCCGCCGCGCGTGCCGCGGGCGTCCCCCGCCTGGTGAAGCTCTCGGCCATCGGCACCGGCGACCCCTTGCTGGGACCGTTCGCCACCTGGCACATGCCCGGGGAGAAGGCGATCAGCGAGAGCGGGGCGGCGTGGACGATCCTGCGTCCCAGCTCTTTCGCCTCGAACACACTGAGCTGGGTCGCGCCCATCAAGGCCGGTCAGCCGGTGCCCAATATGACCGCTACCGGCGTCCAGGGCGTCGTCGATCCGCGTGACATCGCCGCGGTGGCGGTCGCCGTGCTGCTGTCCGACGAGCACGCGGGCCGTATCTACACCCTCACCGGACCGCAGCCGGTGTCGGTGCCCGACCAGGCGGAGATCCTGGGCGCCGCCCTGGGCCGCCGGCTCGAGGTCGCCGACATACCGCTCGATCAGGTCAGTGCGGCGTTGATCGCGGCGGGCCGGACCGAGAAGTTCGCCGAGCGCGCGACAGCGGGCAACGCGTTCGTTCGGCGAGGCGGAAATTCCACCGTCACCCGCGATATCGAGCAGGTGACCGGCCGCGCAGCGCGCACTTATGCCGACTGGGTGCGCGACCATGTGGACGCCTTCACGGCTTGAGGATTGTGCCCCAGCCGTTTTCGAGCAGTTCGAATACACGCGTGAGGTCGCCCTCCGGATCGTCGCCGCGGCGGGCGACCTCGAGCGCGCCGAACACGAAGTGCGCCAACGCGATCACGGCCACATCGTCGGGCGAACGGCCGATGTCCGCGGCGATGGCCCCGGCCAGCGCACCCTCGTGGCGCTGCCACATCTTGCGGAAATAGCTGGCCAGCGTGGGGGTTCCGTCGATGAGGCGGCGGAATTGGGCCATCTCGCCGTTCTCCACGGGGCGTGGGAAGGCCAGGAAGGCCGTGCGCAGGCCCTCGAGCACCGTGGTCCCGGGCGCGCGATCGCGGACGGCGGCCACCACGGCCGCCTCGCGGTCGGAGTCCATGTCGAAGACCAGCGATTCCTTCCCCTCCGGGAAGTGCGCGAAGAGAGTGGGGACCGAGACGTCGGCGGCCTCGGCCACCTCCTTGACGCTGACCGCGTCGTAGCCGCGTTCCAGGAACAACCGCAGGGCCGCGTCGGCCAGGGCCTTGCGGGTCTGGACCTTCTTTCGTTCGCGCAGTCCGCTCATGAGAGACACCCTACCCACAGTAGCCTAAGTCATACAATTTTCTTACTGGTTGAATTTCTTTAGTCGTTATGGTTTTCTGAAGCCATGACTTCGATAACCACAGCTCAGGCACCGCGCAACGTGCGCTGGATCCTGTTGGGCGTGATGCTGGCGATGCTGCTGGGCATGCTCGACAACATGATCGTCGGCACCGCCATGCCGACGATCGTGCGCGAACTCGGCGGCCTCGACCGGCTGTCCTGGGTCGTCTCCGCGTACACCCTGGCCACCGCCGCCTCCACCCCGATCTGGGCCAAACTCGGCGACCTGTTCGGTCGCAAACCCAACTTCCTGGCCTCGATCGCGATCTTCCTGCTCGGCTCCGGACTGTCCGGGGCGGCACAGAACATGGATCAGCTCATCGGCTTCCGCGTGCTGCAGGGCATCGGTGCGGGCGGGCTGGCCGCCGGCGCGTTCGCCATCATCGGCGAACTCGTCCCACCCCGTGAACGCGCCAAGTACATGGGCATGACCGCTTCGGTCATGGCACTGGCCACCATCGGAGGCCCACTGGTCGGCGGCTTCGTCACCGATCACGCCGGCTGGCGCTGGGCGTTCTACCTGAACCTGCCACTGGGCTTGATCGCGCTGGCGTGGTGCCAGCTCACGCTGCACCTGACGGCCCGGCGACCCAATGCGAAGATCGACTATCTCGGCGCGGCACTGCTGACCGTCACCATCTCCGCCATCGTGCTCGTCGCGACCTGGGGCGGCGCCCAATACGCTTGGAACTCACCGCAGGTGCTCACCGTCATCGCGGTGGCCGTGCTCGGACTGCCCGCTTTCCTGTGGTCGCAGACCCGCGCACCCGAGCCGATCATTCCGCTGAGCCTGTTCGGCAACCGCAACTTCGTGCTCACCTCGGTGCTGTCGGTGGTGGTGGGCGTGGCCATGTTCGGCGCGGTCAGCTTCCTGCCGTTGTTCCAGCAGACCGTGCAGGGCGCATCGGCCTCGAACTCCGGGCTGTTGCTGCTGCCGATGATGGTGCCGATCATCGTGGTCTCGCAGATCGCGGGAAAGGTGATGAGCAAGACCGGCAAGTACAAGATGTTCCCGGTCGTGGGCGGTGCGCTGCTCACCGCGGGCAGCATCGCGCTGGCCACCATGGGCACCGACACCAGCCGGTTCACCGCGGGCCTCTACATGGCGATGCTCGGCGCGGGCCTGGGATTCCTCATGCAGATGACCGTGCTGATCGCGCAGAACAGCGTGCAGATGAAGGACATCGGCGCGGCATCCGGTGTGTCGACCCTGTTCCGGACGCTGGGTGGTTCGTTCGGCGTGGCCCTGTTCGGTGCGCTGTTCAACCGGCAGGCCACCGGGCACGAACACCTGGCCGGGGTGGCTGCCGGGATCGACAGCATCTTCACCTGGTCGGCGGTGCTGTGCGCGGTCGGGCTGATCGCCGCGCTGTTCATCGTGGAAGTGCCACTGCGGCAAGCCGGGCCGCCCGCGGCGGCTCCGGCGCCCGCGAAAGAGCCGGTACCGCAGCCCTAATCGCCCCGATATCCCGGACCGGGCTGTGCCGCTTCCGCTAACGCCTTGAGGCGATACACGGAGCGGTACAGCCCGTCGAGTGCGAGATTGTCGCGGGGCCGACCGATCGGGCCCGACAAACGCAAGAGCTTCAGAAGTGGTGCGCCATGCGACCATTCGCGATATTCGGTCACGAGCGTGCCACCCTCGGCGGGTTCGAGCCGGTAGCCCCACCGGGTGCCGATGAGGTGCACCCGGAATTCGAAGTGACGGTCCGAATCCACGATCGTCACCTCACAGGGCGTGGCCCACGGCACCGGCCCGATGCGATTGAACCCGACGAACCAGGCTCCCACGGTCGGCCCGGTGACCCGGCTCAACCATTGCGCCCCAACGTTTTCCGGACTCCATCGCCCCATCTGGGTGACATCGGAAACCAGCGCCCAGAGCGCCTCGGGCGGTGCCGCGACGAACAGGGAGAGCTCGTCACGAATTCCAGTGTCGGTCTTCGTGTGCACGAGTTCGGCGGGACGTCGCGTCAGACGGGACAACATGGGGACCACCTCGTTCGACAGGCTGTCTCAGACGATAAACCCGCCGGATGGTCCGGTCAATCGGTCGGGGCGCGTTCAGAAGCCGAGGCTGCCGGTACCGAAGCTGCCGCCACCCTTACAGCCGGAGATATCCGGAACGGGAGCGGGAGCCCCGGCCGGAGCGGGTGCGACGGTGACGGTCTGGGAACCCAGCTGGTTCGGGCCCTGCTGCACCGTCAGGGTGTGCGCGCCCGCGGTGACGGGCGTCCAGTAGTTGTTGAGGTGGTTCAGCTCCCCCGGGTACGCCGAGGCGAAGCAGGTCCCGTTGTCCCTGAAGGTCACCAGATCCCACGGCAGGTCGAACAACGGCGAGGCCGAGACCGATGCCCCGACGGTCGTCCGCACGCCCACCACCAAACCGCCGGGCGGCGTGGCGATCTCGATGGGCGTGGCCGCGGACGCCGTCGCGGCGGTCAGCCCGATCACGGCGGCCACCGCCATCGAACCCGATGCGCCCCAACCGATTCGACGACACACAGCGATACCTGCACTCATATGAAACTCCTGTTCGCAAACCCTTGCCAGGGTTGACGAACACTAACGTTCACAGAGTGTGAAATGTATAGATTCCACTTATCCGGCTGCCCCAGGTTTCCGGGGCAGCCGAATCGGTTGCGGCTAGCCGGAGTTGCGCAGGGCCGTCGCCAGACCGTTCATGGTCAACAGGATGCCGCGCTCCACGAGCTCGGAGGTATCGCCCGCACGGCGGCGGCGCAGCAGGTCGACCTGGAGTTGGTTGAGCGGCTCCAGGTACGGGAAGCGGTTGTGGATGGACTCGGCCAGGGCCGGGTTGTCGGCGAGGAGTTCCTCGGTGCCGGTGATGGCCGCGTGCATGCGGACGGTGCGCGAATATTCTTCGCAGATCATGCCGAAGACCTTGTCGCGCAAGGCTTTGTCCGGCACCAGGTCCGCGTAGCTGGCGGCGATGTCCATATCCGCCTTGGCCATCACCTGCGCCAGGTTCGACAACACCGTCTGGAAGAACGGCCAGCGGCGGTAGAGGTCCGACAGGGTCGCCAGCCGGGCCGGGTCGTCACCGATCCACTGCTCGAAAGCCGTTCCGGTGCCGTACCACCCGGGCAGCATCACCCTGGATTGGCTCCACGCCATCACCCAGGGAATGGCGCGCAGGTCGTAGACGGAATTGGTGGGCTTGCGCGAGGCGGGTCGGCTGCCGAGGTTCAGGTCCGCGACCTCGGCGATGGGGGTCGAGGCCCGGAAGTAGTCGACGAAGCCGGGTGTCTCGTGCACCAGCCGCGCATACGCCGCACGCGCGGATTCGGCCAGCTCGTCGAGGATTTCGTAGGCCGGTTCGGCATCCGCGCCCAGGCCCTCCACATCCAGCAGCGTGGATTCCAGCGTGCCCGCGACCAGCGCCTCCAGATTGCGGAACGCGGTCCCGGAGTCCGCGTACTTGGTGGAGATGACCTCGCCCTGTTCGGTCAGGCGCAGCGCACCGCGCACCGCACCGGCGGGCTGGGCGAGGATGGCGTCGTAACTGCGGCCGCCACCACGGCCCACCGTGCCACCGCGACCGTGGAACAGGCGCAGGCGAATTCCGGTCTTGCGGGCCACGTCCACCAGGTTCAGCTCGGCGCGATACAGCGCCCAGTTGGCGGCCAGGTAGCCGCCGTCTTTGTTGGAGTCGGAATAGCCGAGCATGACTTCCTGCCGCATCCCGCGCGCTGCCACCAGGCGCTGGTAGGCGGGCACTTCCAGCGCGGCCGAAAGGATTTCGGCACCGCTGCGGAGATCGTCGATGGTCTCGAACAGCGGCACCACCCCGGCCGGGCTGGACGGCGGGGTGTTCGCGTCGCCCGGATCCAGGATGCCCGCCTCCTTCAACAGCAGGGCGGCCTCGAGCATGTCGCTGACCGAGGTGCACATGCTGATGATGTAGTTGGGCACGGTATCCGGGCCCAGATCATCCAGCGCAACCTTGGCGGCGCGGACCACCGCGAGCTCCTTGGCGGCCAGCTCGCTGAGCTGGGCGCTGGGACCGACGAGCGGACGGCGAGTGGTCAGTTCGGCCGACAGCAGCTCCACCCGGGCGGCCTCGTCGAGCGAGGCATAGTCGGAATGCACTCCGGCCCAGGCGAACAGCTCCGCCACCACCTGTTCGTGGGTTTCGGAATTCTGGCGCATGTCCAGGCCCTGCAGATGGAAACCGAAGGTCTCCACCGCCGCTCGCAGCGCGGCCAGGCCCTCATCGGCCAGCAGTCCGTCGCCGGAGGCGCGCATGGAGGCGTCGACCACCGTCAGATCGGCCAGCAGCTCGCCGGGACCAGCGTACGGCTGCGCGTCGACATCGATACCGTCGGCGGGGATCTCCCCCAGCGACCGCCGCGCCGTGGCGCTGAGCCGGGCCCGAATGCCGCGAATCGCACGCCGATACGGTTCGTCCGCACGCTGCGGCGAATCGTCGTATCCCGCATCGGCAATGGCCGCGAGCTCCGGCGTCACCGGCACCAGCCGCGCCGACTGCGACAGTGTCTTCTCCAACTCCACCAGCGCCCGCAGGTAGCGCTCGAAGGCCACCGCGCCCGCGCGGTGCGTGGCGCGGTGCACCACCTCGGCGGTCACGAACGGATTGCCGTCCCGGTCACCGCCGATCCACGAACCGGGCCGCAGGATCGGCCGCGACAGCAGCTCATGGTCCGGGTAACGCGAACGCAACGCGGCTCGTACCTGATCGTTGATGCGCGGAATGACATCGAAGAGCGTCAGGTCGTAGTAGCGCAGCCCGACCTCGATCTCGTCCTGAATCCGCAAGCGCGCCAAGCGGATCAGCGCCGCCCGCCACAGCTGCAGGACCTGCCGCCGGATATCGACCTCGAGCTCGGCGAACTCCGGCTCGTATTTGTTGTAGCGCGCCCGCTGCCGCATCAACTCGGTGATGTGGCCCTGCACGTCGAAGATGGTCCGCCGCCGGGTCTCGGTGGGGTGCGCGGTGATGACCGGAGACACCAGGGCATCCGACAGCAGATCGGCCACCACGTCCCCGTCGGGTCCGGCGGCATCGAGCTTGCGATAGGTGGCGGCGAGGCTGGAGTCCTGGGGCGGCTCCCCCGCGGCCAGGTGCACCGCGCGCCGGCGATCGCGCTGCAGATCCTCGGACAGATTGGCCAGCAGCAGGAAGTGGCTGAAGGCGCGAATGATCGGGATGGCGGTGCGGATGTCGACATCGCGCAGGATGTCGGCCACCGCGCTGCGCTCCACTTCGGAGCGGCGGATCTTGAATGCCTCCACCCGGACCCGCTCGATCAGGTCGAAGATCTCCGCGCCCTCGTGGTCGCGAATGGTGTCGCCGAGGATCCCGCCGAGGAACCGGATGTCGTCGCGCAGTGGCGCGGTGGCTGTCTCGATCTGGTTTACCTGCACTACGTTCACCTCTCCGAAGCAGTGGCTTCTTCTGTCCGGCCGCTTGTGGCGGCCGCTCAACCCATTCGGCGCGGACCGATATCGAACCTGTTGGGTTCCGGTCCGATCCGCACCCGCCCGTACAGCACGGCCGCGCCCTCCGGCGAGGCCAGCACCGGTTCGCACTGCAGCTCCCGCACCTCTGGGAGGTCGTCGCAGAGCGCCGAGATCCGTTGCGCCAGTTCGGCCAGCGCGCCCTTGTCGACCGGCTTGCCGATATCGCGGCCGCCGACCGTGCCCGACAGCAGCGGGGCGGCGCGGGGCGCGTCGATGAGCTCGGCCGATTCCGCCTCGGTCAGCGGTAGCGCCCGGTATACGCGGTCGCCCAGCAGGTCGATGATGGTGCCCGACAGGCCGAAACTGATGACCGAGCCGAACGACGGGTCGTCCTGCACCCGGAACATACAGCCCACACCCTTGGTGGCCATGCGCTGAATGTGGACCGGATTGCCGGAGATCTCGGTCAGATCGATGAAGGCGCGACGCACCTCGTCACCGCGCCACAGATCCAGCCGGACACCGGTGAGATCCGGCCGGTTGCGCCACATTTCGCCGGTCGCCTTGGCCGCCACCGGGAAACCCAGCTCCTCGGCGGCCGCCAGCGCCGCGTCGGCGTCGCGGACCTCACGGAACTCCACCACGTGAATCCCGTAGCAGCCCAGCAGTTCCGCCGCCTGCAAGTCGGTGAGCCAGTGTGCGGTGTCGTCGGACATCCACTCGGCCACCAGTTCCCGCGCCCGTACAGTGTCGACACCGTCGGGGCGCACGATCGGCGACAGCGGCCGGGTGCGCCAGTCGGCGTAGCGGCGCACCCGCGCCAGCGCTCGCGCCGCCCGCTCCGGATCCCCGTAGGAGGGAATCGAACCGCGCTCGAGAATGCCGCCGAGGCCGCGGGTGGCGAGCAGATTGGACATGCCCTGATCGGCGACGAAGGTGGTGAGCACCGGTGTGGCCGGATCGGATTGGGCGCCGGAGCGGATGGCCTCGGCGAAGGACGCGACGGCCGCGGGCACCGGCGGCGAGTAGATGACGATGACCGCGTCCACGGTGGCATCGCTGACCGCCGCGGCCACCGCGGTCAGGTAGTCGGCCGGACCGGCCTGCGGGCCCAGATCGATCGGCTCCCCGGCCTCGAGGCCCTCACCGCGGGCCGCGTCGACCGCCAGCCAGCTGAGCGCGGAGCTGTTGCCGATCACCGCCAGGCGCGGCCCGGCCGGCAGCGGCTGATAGGCCAGGAGCATGGCGCAGTCGAAAAGCTCGGTGATGGAATCGACCTGGATGATTCCGGCCTGCGCGAACAGATTGCGCACCAGTGAACGGTCCAGGTCCCGATCCCGGTCGACCTGTGCGACATTGCGGCCGCTGTTCACGGCCACAATGGGTTTGGTGTGCGCCACCCGGCGCGCGATGCGGGAGAACTTGCGCGGATTGCCGAAGGTCTCCAGATACAGCAGCACCACATCGGTGTCGGGGTCGCTGTCCCAGTACTGCAGCAGGTCGTTGCCGGACACGTCGGCACGGTTACCGGCCGAGACGAAGGTGGACAGCCCGAGCTGCCGCGCCGCCGCCTCCCCCAGGATGGCCGCGCCCAAAGGGCCGGACTGGCAGAAGAATCCGATCCGCCCGCGCCCGGGCAGCACCGGGGCGAGCGTGGCATTGAGCCCGATCGCCGGATCGGTATTGGCGATGCCGAGCGCGCTCGGGCCGACCACCCGCATGCCGTGTGCGCGGGCCGAGTCGACCAGATCGCGTTCGGCCTGGTAGCCGTGCGGCCCGGTCTCGGAGAACCCGGCGGTCAGCACCACCAGACCCTTGACGCCCTTGGCCATACAGTCGTCGAGCACCGACCCGATCTCGGTGGCGGGCACCGCGATCACCGCCAGATCGACCTCGTCGGGGATATCGCGCACCGTCGGATAGGCGCGTACCCCGCGCACCGCGGTGCGACGCCGGTTCACCGGGAACACCGGTCCCTGGTAGGCCCCCGACAGCAGGTTGGCCAGCACCACGCCACCCACCCGGCTGGTCGAGGGCGTGGCCCCGATCACCGCGATCGACTTGGGCGACAACAGATTCCCGACACTGCGCGCCTCCGAGGCGCGTTCGCGCGAATCCCGCACCGACAGCAGCGCTTCGGTGGGGTCGATGGCGAACTCCAGGTGCAGCACCGAGCCGTCGCGGCTGCGCTGCACCTGGTAGCCGGCGTCGCGGAAGACCTGCACCATGGCGTTGTTCTCGGCCAGCACCTCGGCGACGAAGGTCTCGATATCGTTCTCGGCCGCCGCGCCCGCCAGATGCTCGAGCAGGATCGAGCCCAGTCCACGGCCCTGATGTTCGTCGGCCACCACGAACGCCACCTCGGCCGAGCGCGGCCCGGGCCGGTCGGCCAGGAACTCGTAGCGGCCGACACCGATGATGGCCTCGCCCAGCTCGATCACCAGCCCGACCCGATCCCGATAGTCCACGTGCGTGGTCCGATACAGGTCCTTGGGCGTCATGCGCGGGTACGGCCCGAAGTAGCGCAGATACCGGCTGCGATCCGACAGCGCCTCGTGGAAGCGCTCCAACTCCGGCGCGTCCGCGGGCGTGATCGGGCGCAGCCGGACCACGCCGCCGTCGGAGGCCAGCACATCGGCGAACCACTGTTCCGGTGGCGGCGGCGGATTCACCGGCGTGCCCGGGGTGTCCGGCGGCAGCGGCGGAGCGGGGACGGCGGGGTCAGTCACGGGGATCCTCCGGATCCAGGCCGAGCAGGCCGAAACTCGCCCGGCGCGTTGCCAATACGGATGTGTCCAGGGCCCGGCGGGCGCGATCCACGCGCTCGTCGCCGGTATCGCGGCCGCCGCCGGGGCCGTCCCAGCGGGCGAAGGCGAGATCCGCGCCGTCACCCATGGTCTCGGGCGCGGCCACGGTGGGCGCGTACTGCCCGACCTGCTCCCGCCATTGCGCCGGGGTCGGGGTGGCCGGGTCGATGTCGCGGTCGAGTGCCGTGGCCAGCAGATGTGTCCAGGCGCGCGGCACCACTCGGATCAGTCCGTAGCCACCGCCGCCGACCGCGAGCCAGCGGCCCTCGGCATAGGTGTCGGCCAGCTCGCGCATGGCCTGAAAGGCCGCGCGCTGACCGTCGATGCTCAGATCGAGATCCGCGAGCGGATCCTCGCGGTGGGTATCGACACCGCATTGGCTGATGATGATCTGCGGCCGGAACGCCGCCACCGCGCCCGGCACCACGGCGTGGAAACCGCGCAGCCACAACGGGTCCCGGGTGCCGGGCATGATCGGCAGGTTGACGGCGGTGCCCTCGGCCGCGCCCGCGCCGGTCTCCTCCGGCCAGCCGGTGTTGGGCCACAGGGTGGCCGGATGCTGATGGATCGAGACGGTCAGCACGCGCGGGTCACCGTAGAACATGCGCTGCACACCGTCGCCGTGGTGCACGTCCACGTCGATATAGGCGATCCGGTCGAACCCGTTGTCCAGCAACCACGAAATGGCCACCGCTACATCGTTGTACACACAGAACCCCGCTGCCGAGGCCGGCATGGCGTGATGCATGCCACCACCGATGCTCACCGCCCGGCGGGTGCGCCCGGCCGCGATCTCCTGGGCCGCCGCCAGCGTGCCGCCGACGATCACCGACGCCGCCTCGTGCATATGCGGGAAGATCGGGTTATCGGCCGAGCCCAGACCGTACGGCGGGGCGGCCGGGAGCGGGCCCGGCGGTTGCTGCGCGTGCTTGACCGCCTCGACGTACTCGTGGGTGTGCACCCGCAACAGATCCGATTCGCCGGCCGCCTCGGGTGTGAGGCGTTCCACCCCGTCGAGCAGTCCGAGTCCCTCGGCGAGGGCCATGGTGAACCGCAGCCGAGCGGGTCGCATGGGATGTTCCGGCGTCCAGGAGTAGTCCAGGAACCGATCGGTCCAGACGACGGTTCCATCACCACGTGCGAGGCCAGGCATACCTGCCACGCTAGTGCGTCGGGCGAGTTCGTAGGCTTTGGAGGCTATCGACACCGCGAGGCTGTCGTACCGGCATGACAGGCTGTGCCCGAACAATGGATGCGAAGCCTTGTCATGCCGGAAACCCGCAGGGAACACGCTGCCCGTCCTGGGTGTTGACTCTGCGTTCGCAAAATAAGCTGACGCCCGGTGATGCCGCCGTGCATGGGTAGAATTCGTGCCGACGAAGGGGTTTAACAGGTGAAGGATCTGGTCGACACCACGGAGATGTACCTCCGTACCATTTACGACCTCGAGGAGGAGGGTGTCACGCCGCTGCGCGCCCGCATCGCGGAGCGCCTCGAGCAGAGCGGTCCGACGGTGAGCCAGACGGTCGCGCGGATGGAGCGCGACGGCCTGCTGACCGTCGCCGGTGATCGCCACCTCGAACTGACCGACAAGGGCCGCGCGATGGCCGTGGCCGTGATGCGCAAGCACCGGTTGGCCGAGCGGTTGCTGGTCGACATCATCGGGCTCGCGTGGGAAGACGTGCACGCCGAGGCGTGCCGCTGGGAGCACGTGATGAGCGAGGAGGTGGAGCGCCGCCTGGTCGAGGTGCTCAACCACCCCACCACCTCCCCCTACGGCAATCCCATTCCGGGCCTGGACGAACTGGGCGTCAAGCCCGGCGCCGGCGGTGACGAGAAGCTGGTCCGGCTCAGCGATCTGCCGACCGGGCAGGCGCAGGCCGTCGTGGTGCGGCGGCTCTCCGAGCACATCCAGACCGATCCGGAGACGATCAATCAGCTCCGCGAGGCGGGCGTGGTGCCGGATGCCCGCGTCACCGTCGAGACCAAGCCGGGTGCGGTCATCATCTCGGTGCCTGGTCATGAGGGATTCGAACTGTCCGATGAGATGGCGCACGCCGTCCAGGTGAAGTTGGTCTGACACGTGAAGCTTCTGGTTACCGGAGGCGCGGGCTACGTCGGTGGCGTCTGCGCGCAGGTTCTGCTCGAAGACGGCCACGAGGTGGTCGTCGTCGATGACCTCTCCACCGGCAATGCCGACGGCGTCCCGGCCGGCGCGAAATTCGTCGAGGGCGATATCGCGACGGCGGGCGTCGAGCTCATCGCGGCCGAATCCTTCGACGGGGTGCTGCATTTCGCGGCCCAGTCGCTGGTCGGCGAGTCGGTGGTCGCGCCGGAGAAGTACTGGCACGGCAATGTGGTGAAGACCCTCGCGCTGCTCGAGGCGATGCGCGCCGCGGGCACCCCGCGACTGGTGTTCTCCTCCACCGCGGCCGTGTACGGCGAGCCCGAGCAGGTGCCCATCGTCGAGGACGCTGCCAAGCTGCCGACCAACCCGTACGGGGCGTCGAAGCTCTCGATCGACTACGCCATCACCTCGTATGCGGCCGCGCACGGGCTGGCGGCGACCAGCCTGCGGTACTTCAACGTGGCCGGCGCGTACGCCGGGCTCGGCGAGAACCGTGTGGTGGAAACCCATCTCATCCCCCTGGTGTTGCAGACCGCGCTGGGTCAGCGCGAGTCCATCTCGGTGTTCGGCACCGACTACCCGACGCCGGACGGCACCGCGGTACGGGACTACATCCACATCCGTGATCTGGCGCAGGCGCATCTGCAGGCGCTGGCGCAGTCGCAGCCGGGTGTGCACCGCATCTTCAATCTGGGCAGTGGCACCGGTTTCTCGGTGCGCGAGGTCATCTCCGCGTGTGAGCGGGTGACCGGGCTGCCGATCAACCAGGCCGACGCGACGCGCCGCGCCGGTGATCCGGCCGTACTGGTGGCGTCGAGCGCCAAGGCCATCGCCGAGCTCGGCTGGCAGCCGGAGCACACCGATCTCGACGAGATCGTCTCCGACGCCTGGGATTTCCTGCGTTCGCTGGGCGACCGCGCGCACTCCGCGCGCCGCTGATCACTGCTCACGAGTCCGGTCCGAGGTCGACGCCGAGTGCGGCGGCGGCCTCGCGGCCGGACTCGGCGAGCTCACCCAGGCGCTCCGGCCGCATCCCGGTGCGCAGTCCGCACTCCAGCAGATTCGCCATCCGATGGTGTGGGTCCGCGCTCAGCGCGGCGTCCAGTGCCACTCCCGCGAGCGGTCCGTCCCCGCGCACGTACGCGCAAAAGCCGAGCAGCGCGGCCGCTTCGGCGCGATCGGGATCCGGGAGCGACCGGGCCAGCTGCAACCACAGTGCTTCGGCCCCGTCCGCATGGGGTCCGCTGACGAGCGCGAACATCATGTCGCGCAGCACCTTGTCGCACAGCGCCACCGACACATCGGCGACCTGACCCGGCGTGAGCCGGGCACCGGCCTCGACGAGCTCCAGATACCGCAGCACCCGGCACATCTCGTGCCGCAGTTCGAGCGCCGAATCACCGTGCTCGAGCAGGCGGGCCGACCGGCGGGCCGCGGCCGCGACCGCAATGGGTATGGCCGCGGCGGTCGCCTCCCGCATGACCGGATCGACGGCGAGCACCTCGGTCAGCTCGCGGCGCGACCCGCGCAACGGCCGCCCCTCCAGCACATGCCGCAGCGTCACCAGCGACGTCGCCGGATCGGGTTGCACCCCATGTGAACCCGCCTCCGACAAGCTCCACCAGGGCAGCTCCGCGCCGATCGCCCGCACCGCCCACGCCCCGGTGAGCGGCACCTCCACGGCGTCCAGGCGATGTTCCAGTGCCGCAACGAGATCGCGATGCTTGCGCCCGCGCACTCCCCGATGCTTGAGGTCCGGAGGCGTAGCCCGGTCGTCGACAATGAGCGCCAATGCCGCCGTAGCCCGATGTCGTGCACAGACATTCGCGACCTCATCGACCAGCACCCCGGTCGCCGCCCGGCCCGGATTATCCAGATCCATCCGCGTCACCACCTCCACGGACGCGACCCGCGGCGTCTGCGGATCCACGCCCAGCACGGTCACCACCAGCGACCGCTCCGGCATGAATCCGAGCATCGCCGGAACCGCCGCGATCAGGTCACCGGGCGCGCGCAGCCGGTCGGCCGCGTCATCGAGCTCGCCGGGGTCAGGGGGTGGGGTGGGCTCGAAGGGTGGGGTGGGTTCGATGGGCGTTGTCATGCCGTCGAGCGTGCGCCGGGGCACGAACCCGGCTCGGGCGGCGACCTCGGGATTTGCTGCGGCTGTGGATGTTCGGAGCAAGATCCACTGAAGCGGTGGGTTAGTCGGCGCGCCCCCGGAAGGCAAGCCCCGAATTGTCGGTGGGCGCTGCTACGGTGTCTCGCGGTGACGGCCCCCACAGATGAAATGGATTCATTTCATTTCGCCCGAATCGAGCGGTTCGCGCTGTTACAGTCCGGCTCGGCACTCGTCATTCGAAGTGCCGGAAGGAGTATCGCGTGCAATGAAGAGCACGACATTCACCGCCGCGGCGGCCGCGCTGACCGCGGTAGCCGTGCCCGCGCTGCTGGCCCCGACCGCCTCGGCCGACACCAACCAGGTCCGAGTCGACAATGTCTCCGACAGCCAGCAGTGCGCGCCCAACAAGCCGTGCTACGTGCGGGTTCGGGTGTCCGGCGACAATCGCCTCGACCAGGTCTCGATCTCGGTGAACGGCACCGTGGTCGGCTACGCCGTCCCGGTCCAGGACCAGTGGGATGCCAATTCCGCGACCGCGCAGGTCACCTGGGTGCCGACGGACTACGGCAACTACACCGTGAGCGCCGCACAGGACAGCTCGACCGCCTCGATCGGCTACGCCCTCAACGCCCCGCCCACCACGGGTGGCGGCGGCTCCTTCGGCGGCCTGCTGCCGACCGGTTCCGCCGGTTCGGCGGGCTGACCGGCGATCCCGGGCTGGGCAGAGCCCGGGTTCACCGGTCCGCCAGACCTATTCGTCGTCGGATCCGGCGAGGATCGCCAGGTAGTGCGGGTTGGTCATGATGCCCAGGACATTGCCGAACGGGTCCACCACCGACGCCGTGACGAATCCGGTCCCCTCGCCGCGTTCGATGATCGGCTCGTACACGGTGGCCCCGAGTTCGAGCAGCCGCGCGAAGGTGGCGGCGACGTCGTCGACGTGCCAGTTCACGATCTGACCGCCCGGCCGATCCGGATGGGCGGGCGCGAACTTCTTGTTGATGATGCCCAGCTCGGCCTGGTAGTCACCGATGCGGAACTCGTAGTACCCGCCCGGCACGGTGAAATACGGTGCCACACCGAGCAATTCGCTGTACCAGTCCTTGGCCGCCTCCAGATCGTCGGCGTAGTAGTTGACGGTCGCCATTCCGCGCAGCATCTCGTTCGTCTCCTTCATCAGGGGTGGTGATCGGTATGAATTCATCATCGCCCGCAAAGTGCTCACCGAATGAGCACTTTGCGGGAGAGAATTCCGGATATGCGCGCGGATCGATTGGTGGCCACCCTGTTGTTCATGCAGACCCGGGGCCGGGTGACCGCGGCCGCGGTCGCGGCCGAACTCGAGGTGTCGGTGGCGACGGCACGCCGCGATCTGGAAGCCCTGTCGGCGGCCGGAATTCCGGTCTATCCACAACCGGGACGCGGTGGCGGCTGGGCGCTGGTCGGCGGCGCGCGCACGGATCTGAGCGGGCTCAATGCCGACGAGGCCCAGGCGCTGTTCCTGCTGCTCGGACCGGTGGCCACCGCCACCCCGGCCACCAAGTCGGCGTTGCGGAAGCTGTTGCGCGCCTTGCCGCAGACCTTCCGCACCGAGGCCGAGGCGGCAGCGGGTGCGGTCGTGGTGGATCCGGCACGCTGGGGCGAAGCCGAGGAGAAGGCACCCGCGCGGGTGGCCGAACTGCAGCGAGCGGTGGTGCGCCGCCGCCGGATCCGGCTCGACTACGACCGTGCCGGGCAGCGCACCTCGCGTCTGGTCGATCCCTGGGGTCTGGTCGACAAGGACGGCACCTGGTACCTGGTGGCCGGAACCGAGGACGGGCAGCGCACCTTCCGGGTCGATCGGATCGCGGCGGTCGCGCCCACCGACGAGATCGCGCACCGGCCCGAGGATTTCGACCTGTCGACGGCCTGGTCGGAGGTGGTGGAGGAGGTGGAACGCCACCGCGCCACGCTCTCGGCGACCGTGCTGATCCCGGCGGCGCTCGCGCCGGTGCTGAGTCACCAGCAAGGGCGGCACTGCGTTCTGGACGGTCCGGCCACCGACGGCCGGGTGCGGGCCCGGATCACCGCGCCGACGCCGCTCATGATCGCCCAGCAGTTGGCCGGCTGGGGCGCGACCGTCGAGGTGCTGGAACCGGAGTCGGTGCGCACCGAACTCGCCCGGCTCGGCACGGAGTTGGTGCGACGCTACGGGATTACCGGACGGTAACCGCTGCCCAGTCATGCGATATCCGAATCATGCTGCAGCACTGGCGATTTCATGTAAAACGAGAGTCTTTCACTGTTACAGTCCGCCCGGCGCGACCCCCTTCAACGCGCCGAGAGGATCTCCGATGAGAAACCAGTACTACCGGGAACTTCGCCGGCCGGCCGTCGGCGCGGGGGCGTTCGCCGCGCTCGCCGTGCTGGCGGGCCCGATGCTGGCCGGTCCCGCCGCGGCCTCCGTGGCCGGTGTCAGTGTCGCCGGCCTCACCAGCGACAAGCCCTGCTCGGTCGCCAACGGCTGCGTCATCCAGGCCGAACTCAGCGGCACCGATCAGTTGAGCCCGGTCGATTTCCTGGTGAACGGCACGGTCATCGGCACGCTCACCCCGACCTCCTTCGGAAACGGCGCGGCCGCGAATCTGCCCTGGCACCCGGACGCCGACGGCACCTACAACGTCGGTGTGCGCCAGGGCTTGGCCAATGCGTCCACCGTCTACGTGGTCGGCAAGGGCGGCACCTGTCCGCCGCTCTCGTCGCTGTTCCCCGGCTCGTCCAGCGGCGGCTCGTCGAACAGCGGCTCGGCGGGAAGCGGTTCCGCGGGTAGTGGTTCCGCAGGAAGCGGTTCCGCGGGCAGTGGTTCGGCCAGCGGTTCGGGCAACGGTTCTTCCTCTGGTTCGAATACCCCGCTGCCGGTCTGCTGATAGGGCCCGGGAGCCGAGAATTTGGGCAGGGGTCGGCTCCCCTCCCCCGGGTTCAGCCCTTGCGGACCTTGCGCAGTGCGGTGGTGAACAGGGTGTCGAGGCCCTCACTGTCGGAGGTGGACCCGGATGTCATGTAGGTCACGCTGATTCGCACATCGCCGATCTGGCCGATCAGGCTCGAAAGCTTGCGGGTCAGCCCGGTCTGGCCGGTCTCGCTGCCGATGGTGCGGGTGAGCGCGAGCGTGTCGTCGGCATTGGCGGGCGGCGCCGGATCCGACGTGGTGGTCACCACCGTGGTCACCCCGGAATGCCCGAGCCGCACGGTCCCGCACTGCCGCAACTGATCTCGCAGCGCCGACAGCGGCTTGTCGGAGCGGGTGAGCACCACGGTGAGTGTCGCGGGCGCGCTGTCATCGCTGCCGACCGCGACTGCAGGTCCTGCGGTCGGGGTCACGGGTACGCAGCCGCTCGGATCCACCTGCGCCCCCGGCAGATAGCCGTTCATATCGTCGGCCGCCTGTCTGGCGGTGTCTGCGGGCAACGCCATCGCGGTGTAGCGCGACGGGAATTGCGAAGGGTCCGGCAGCAGTTTGGCCAGTCCGCCGTCGGCACTCGCCAAGGGTGTGACCGGATTGCGCGCGGCGATCGGATGACCCGACACGGAATCGGAACATCCGGCTAGCAGACCTCCCACCAACAGGAACCCCACGGCCGGTACGGACCTGCGAGACAAGCTGCGCGTAGGAATTCGGTGGGACACGGTCACGCTGTCCACTATGCCGAAAATCGGCTGTTCACACCGATTGCCACGCCGCTCGGCGGCAAAGCGCGGGCGGGTCGGGAATGCGTGTCCCGCTTCGGCGTGTTGCACCCCGGGTGCGGGTGGTGCACACCTGTCATGCCCATGAGGGACAATGAGAGTTGGTCGCGCAAGTGGGCCACGCAGGAAGGAGCAAGCGATGGACTACGAGTCGCGAATGTACGAGCTGGAATTCCCGGCTCCGCAGTTGTCGTCCGACGACGGCTCGGGTCCGGTTCTGGTGCACGGCCTCGAGGGCTTCACCGATGCCGGACATGCGGTGCGCCTGGCCACCACGCATCTGAAGGAAAGCCTGGAGCACGAACTGGTCGCCTCGTTCGATATGGACGAGCTGCTCGACTACCGCTCGCGGCGTCCCCTCATGACCTTCAAGACCGATCACTTCTCCGACTACACCGAGCCGGAACTGAGCCTGTGGGCGCTCAAGGACACCGCCGGTACGCCGTTCCTGCTGCTGGCCGGGCTCGAACCCGACCTGCGCTGGGAGAAGTTCGTGACCGCGGTGCGGCTGCTGTCCGAGCAGCTGGGCGTGCGCCGCACCATCGGACTCTCCGCGATTCCCATGGCGATTCCGCACACCCGCCCCCTCGGCGTCACCGCCCACGCCTCGGACTCCGATCTGATCGGTGACCATCAGCGCTGGCCGGGTGAGCTGCAGGTGCCGGGCAGCGCGTCCTCGCTGCTGGAATACCGGATGGCCCAGCACGGGCACGAGTCAGTCGGCTTCTCGGTGCACGTGCCGCACTACCTGACCCAGACCGCCTACCCCGAGGCCGCGCAGACCCTGCTGGAGAACGTGGCCGAGAACGCGGGCCTCGAGCTGCCGCTGGCCGCGCTCACCGACGCCGCCGCGCGGGTGCGCGAACAGGTCAACGAGCAGATCGCGGGCAACTCCGAGGTCGAGACCGTGGTGCAGGCGCTGGAACGCCAGTACGACAGCTTCGTCACCGCCCAAGAACGCCAGTCCAGTTTGCTGGCCAGCGAGACCGATCTGCCCACCGGCGACGAGCTGGGCGCGGAGTTCGAACGCTTCCTGGCCGAGCAATCCGGGTTCACCGAGGGGCAGGCCGGCTTCACCGAAGGCGACGGGCCGGAGAACCCGCCGCTGCGGTAGAGGTCGTTAGCGGGTTTCGCGGCAACGCCCGGTAACGTGGGGCGACGTGCAGCTGTCCGAATTGGTTCCCGACCGTGCCGTATCCGACGTGGACCCGGATTGGTTGTACGAGACCTTCGCCGACTGGGCGAGTTCGCAGGGCCTGAACCTGTACCCGGCGCAGGAAGAGGCGCTGCTGGAACTGGTGACCGGGTCCAACGTCATCCTCAATACCCCGACCGGGTCCGGTAAGTCGCTGGTCGCGCTCGGCGCGCACTTCGCGGCGCTGAACAAGGGTGAGCGCAGCTACTACACCGCACCGATCAAGGCGTTGGTGAGCGAGAAGTTCTTCGCGCTGTGCGAGGTCTTCGGTGCCGACCGGGTCGGCATGGTGACCGGCGACGCGGCCGTGAACCCGGACGCGCCGATCATCTGCGCGACCGCGGAGATCCTGGCCAATCTGGCGCTGCGCGAAGGCGCCGCGGCGAAGGTCGGCCAGGTCATCATGGACGAGTTCCACTATTACGCGGACCCGGATCGCGGGTGGGCGTGGCAGGTGCCGCTGATCGAACTGCCCGGGGCGCAGTTCCTGCTCATGTCGGCCACGCTCGGCGAGGTCGACTTCTTCGCCGAGGATCTGACCCGGCGCACCGGTCGCGAGACGGCCGTCGTGTCCGGCTCGGAACGACCCGTGCCGCTGAGCTTCTCGTATGTCCGCACCCCCATCACGGAGACGCTCGAGGATCTGGTGACCACCAGCCTCGCGCCGGTGTACGTCGTGCACTTCACGCAGGCCGCCGCCATGGAACGGGCGCAGGCGCTGATGAGCGTGAACATGTCGTCCAAGGCCGAGAAGGAGGCCATCGCCACGGCCATCGGCGAATTCCGTTTCGCCACCGGCTTCGGCAAGACGCTGTCGCGGTTCATCCGTCACGGCATCGGCGTGCACCACGCGGGCATGCTGCCCAAGTACCGGCGACTGGTGGAGAAGCTCGCGCAGGACGGACTGCTGAAGGTGGTGTGCGGCACCGACACTCTCGGCGTCGGCATCAATGTGCCGATCCGCACCGTGCTGCTGACCGGGCTCACCAAATACGACGGTGTGCGCACGCGGCGGCTCAATGCCCGTGAGTTCCACCAGATTTCGGGGCGGGCCGGGCGCGCGGGCTACGACACCCTCGGCACCGTCGTGGTGCAGGCTCCCGAGCACGAGGTGGAGAACGCGCGGCTGATCGCCCGGGCCGGTGACGATCCCAAGAAACTCAAGAAGGTCGTGAAGCGCAAGCCGCCCGAGGGTTTCGTGTCCTGGTCGGAGGACACCTTCGACCGGCTGGTGGGTGCCTCGCCCGAGCCGATGATGTCGCGGTTCAACGTGACCAACTCGATGCTGCTGAATGTGATCGCGCGCAAGGGCAATTGCTTCTATGCCATGCGGCATCTGCTCGAGGAGAATCACGAGCCGCGCGCGGCGCAGCGCAAGCACATCCTCAAGGCGATCCGCTTGTATCGCGCGCTGCGGGACGCGGGTGTGGTGCAGCAGCTCGACGAACCCGACCAGTACGGCCGCCACGCCCGGCTGATGGTCGATCTGCAGCGGGATTTCGCGCTGGATCAACCGCTCTCGCCGTTCGCGCTGGCGGCATTCGAACTGCTGGACAAGGAGTCGCTGACCTACACCCTCGATGTGATCTCGCTCATAGAGTCCACTTTGGAGGATCCGCGGCAGCTGCTCATGGCGCAGCAGCACAAGGCGCGCGGCGAGGCGGTCGCGGAGATGAAGGCCGACGGCATCGAATACGAGGAGCGAATGGAGCTCCTGGAAGAGGTCACCTGGCCCAAGCCGCTGGCCGCCGAGCTGATCGAGCCCGCGTTCGAGACCTACAAGGCCGGGCATCCCTGGGTGTCGGAGTTCGAGCCCTCCCCCAAATCGGTGGTGCGCGAAATGGTCGAAAGGTCCATGACGTTCGCCGAACTGGTCTCCGGTTACGAGCTGGCCCGGTCCGAGGGCGTGGTGCTGCGCTACCTGGCCGACGCCTACCGGGCGCTGCGGCGCACGGTGCCCGAGCAGGCCCGCACCGAGGAGCTCGACGACATCACCGAGTGGCTCGGCGAGCTCATCCGGCAGGTCGATTCCAGCCTGCTCGACGAGTGGGAGCAGCTCACCAATCCCGGCGCGGAAGCCGATGACCAGCAGGTTGCCTTCGGAGCCGAGACCGTGCGGCCGATTTCCGCCAACGAGCGCTCGTTCCGAGTGCTGGTGCGCAACGCCATGTTCCGGCGCGTGGACCTGGTCGCAGCGCACCGCTGGGAGGCGCTCGCCGAACTCGGCGACGAGCTGGACTGGGAGGCCGAGACGGGCCCCTATTTCGACGAGTACGCCACGATCGGGACCGGTCCGAATGCTCGGGGCCCGAAGCTCTTCCAGGTGGAACAGCGGCCCGGCTTCTGGCATGTCCGCCAGGTGCTCGACGATCCGAACGGGGACCACGGCTGGTCCATCGACGGCGTGGTCGACCTGTCCGAGTCGGATGCCGCGGGTGAAGTGGTGTTCGACGAGGTGTCGGTCCGCGCGGGCTGAGCGCCCGTCGTCAAGAACCGATTCACAGTCTGTTAAGGACTCGTTCACATAGCTGTCGGGGCGCTGTCCGCGGCGTCTCGGCGTCATACTCTCGTAAGGCGTCGCGCGCCGCCGCCATGACGCGGCGGCTATAGCGTGATGTAGTCGACCCAGCACCGGTTCGTTTTTCGAGGCCCAACGCTGATACTCTCGCGCACTGTTGCCGAATTCCGGCTCGCCCACCGAACCACGGAGAGTTCCCTTAGATTGACCGATCGAAACCTGCCCGAGTCGCCCCGTCTGGTCATCGACCTGAACCGGGTCCGCGCGAACTACCGCGCACTGCATGCCGCGCTACCTGCGGCGCGAATTCGCTTCGCCGTCAAGGCGAGTCCGCTGCCGGAGATCATCCGGCTGTTGAACGACGAGGGCGCGGAGTTCGACGTCGCCAGCGTGGGAGAGATCGAGCTCTGCCTGGCGCAGGGGGTCGATCCGGCCGTCATGTGCTACGGCAATCCGATCAAGAAGGCGTCGCAGATCGCCACCGCCTACGCGGCCGGTGTGCGCCGCTACGCCTTCGACACCGAGGACGATCTCGAGCGCATTGCCGAGCATGCGCCGGGCTCCGAGGTGGAGTGCCGCTTCCTGTCGTCGGCGCCGCAGTCGCAGACGCCGTTCGGCACCAAGTTCGGCTGCGCACCCGGTGAGGCCGCGCGCCTGCTGGTGCGCGCCCGGGATCTGGGCCTACAGGTGGTCGGGCCCTACTTCCATGTCGGCTCGCAGCAGCTGGACCCGAAGGCCTGGGGCATCGGGATCGAGCAGGCCGGGGCCATCACGGAAGCGCTGGCGGTCAAGGACATTCCAGTCACGGCGGTGAATATCGGTGGGGGACTGCCGATTTCGTACGTCGATCCGGCTCCCGGACTCGCGGAGCTGGGTGCGGCCATCGCCGAATCGGCGAGCCGCTATCTCCCGGAACACACCGCTCTCGTCGTGGAACCCGGTCGCGCCCTGGTGGGCAACACCGGTGTGATCCATGCCGAAGTGGTGAATGTTCGCGTAGCGCCGGACGGGCGGCGCTGGGTATACCTCGATATCGGCCGCTACAACGGCATGGCCGAAACCGAGAACGAGTACATCGCCTACCGATTCCAAACCGATCGGGACACGGATCCGAAGGACGAAGCTGTCATAGCCGGTCCTACGTGTGACGGCGACGATGTACTCTATCAACGCACGCGTGTCCTCCTTCCGACCACGTTGCGAGCCGGCGATTCGATTCGAATCCTCGAGACCGGTGCTTATACGGCGAGCTATTCGTCGGTGTCCTTCAACGGTTTTCCGCCACTGACAGTCCATGTCACTGGCGCTGAGCGAGAGTGAGTTTTAGCCAATGATCACGGCAGAATTCACCGGCTGGCATGTGCTGGCCGAGTTCGGTGGTGTCGACGCCAACCTCTGCGACGACCTGGAACGACTCGAAACCGCGCTACGAAAATCGTTGGTCGCCGCGGGGGTGACCATCTGTGATGTCGTGCGCAAGAAGTTCGAGCCGCAGGGTGTCACCATCCTGGCACTCCTGGCAGAGTCGCACGCTTCGATCCACACCTACCCGGAATCCGGCGACATCTTCGTCGACGTATTCACTTGCGGCAGTATCGGTTCCGGCGCCACCAAGGCCGTGGAACTGCTGCAGCAGGAGCTGTCTCCGGGTTCGGTGAACATCGAGGTCATCCAGCGCGGGCACACCGCCCGCCGGATCCACGAGCCGGTCGGCGAGGGCCTGACCCGGGTGTGGAACACGACGGAAACCATCGTCGACACCAACACCCCCTACCAGCACATGGTGATCGCCAAGACCGAGCAGGGCATCTCCCTGTTCTCCGACGACGATCGCCAGTCCACCGAGTTCTCGCAGCTCACCTACCACGAGGCCATGCTGGTCCCGGGGTACGCGCTGGCCGAGAAGCTGGAGAAGGTGCTCATCATCGGTTCCGGTGAGGGCGTCGCTTCGCAGATGTCGGTGGCCGCGGGCGCTGCGCTCGTCGACCACGTCGACATCGACCAGCTCGAGGTGGAGCTGTGCGCCGAGCACCTCCCCTACGGCTACACCCAGGCCGATCTGGCCGAGGCGGTCGCGCAGAACGGCCCGATCAAGATGCACTACGCCGACGGCTGGGACTTCCTGGCCAAGGCCGAGGCCGCGGGCGTGCGCTACGACATGATCTGCATCGATCTGCCCGATGAGCGGGTCGAGGACGCGCAGCACAACCGGTTGTACGAGGACGACTTCCTCAACCGCTGTAAGGCGCTGCTGGCCGAGGGTGGCGTGCTCGCCGCGCAGGCCGGCTGTCAGACCATGTGGCGCAACGAGACCCTGAAGCGCTCGTGGACGCGATTCCACAACCTGTTCGAGACCGTCGTTCCGTACGTGAGCGACGAGCACGAGTGGACCTTCATCTTCGGTACCCCGAAGGCGATCGCCGACCCGGTCGCGAAGATGACCGACACCCTCTCGACCCTGCCTTACAAGGCCGAGACCATCGACGAGCGGGCCCTGGTCCGCGGCGCGATCGAGCCGCACGCGCTGCGTGTCGGCGTCAGCGTCTAGTCGATCCCCGCAGTACCGAAGCGCCCCGCACACTTCCGTGTGCGGGGCGCT
Source organism: Nocardia sp. NPDC059240 (assembly GCF_042753865.1). NCBI lineage: Bacteria > Bacillati > Actinomycetota > Actinomycetes > Mycobacteriales > Nocardiaceae > Nocardia > Nocardia sp. NPDC059240. Next base: position 221,504 of record NZ_JBHZAC010000003.1, read on the forward strand.
TCTCTATTGGCTTCGTATTTCGTTGCGTAGGACGACGGATTTCGTTGTCCCGAGCCCTCGAAGATCAGGAAACGGCTCCTGAAGATCAGGAAATGGCGGGCAGCCGGACCACCTGTCCGGCATAGGCCAGGCCCGCGCCGAAGCCGAGCAGCAGCGCCGTATCGCCGGCCTTGGCCTCGCCGGAGCGCAGCAGCTGCTCCATCGCCATCGGGATCGAGGCCGCGCTGGTGTTGCCGGTCTGAGCGATATCCCTTGCGACAGCGACACTTTCGGGCATATGCAGGGCGCGGATGAGGGCGTCGGTGATGCGACCGTTGGCCTGATGCGGCACGAAGGCGTCCAGATCCTCGACCGTCACGCCCGCCTGATCCAGCGCGTCGCGGCAGGCCTTCTCCAAGAACGTGACGGCCCAACGGAATACCGCCGCGCCGTTCATCCGAATGTAGGGCCGCACGGTGGTGCCGCCGGTCGCTTCCGCCTCGGCCACCTCGGCGAAGTACTGCTGAAAGTCCTTGTCCTGCTTGATCGCCGCGGTCTGGCTGCCGTCCGAGCCCCACGCCACCGGGCCGATGCCCTCGGCCTCCGACGCTCCCACGACGACCGCGCCCGCACCGTCGGCGAAGATGAACGCGCAGGTGCGGTCTTCCTGGTCGAGCAGATCCGAGAGGCGTTCGACGCCGATCACCAGGACGTGGCGGGCCTGACCGGAGCGAACCAGGTTGGCGGCGTTGGCCAGCGCGTAGCAGAAGCCCGCACAACCGGCCGAGACATCGAAAGCGGCAGTGTCGTGCATCCCGAGTTCGGTGGCTACCACCGCGCCGGCCGACGGGCCGAGCACCATCTGCGAGGAGGTGGCCAGGATGACCGCGTCGATCTGCTGCGCGGTGACACCCGCGGCTTCGAGCGCGTCCTTGGCGGCCGCGGTGCTCATGCTGACGATGGTCTCGTCGGCTTCGGCCCAGTGGCGGGCCTCGATTCCCGAGCGGGTCCGGATCCATTCGTCCGAGGAATTGATGCGGTCGACGATCTCGGCGTTGGGGACCACTCGGCGGGGGCGGTAGGCACCCAGCCCAAGCAACGCGGCGTGGGCGACCGGTGTGGCGGTGGCGATCTGGGCAGGCATGCGCGAAGGTTCCTTTGTTCCCATGTGTACCGATCGGTTCACTGGGGTAAGGTTTAACATGGACCGATCGGTTCACACAAGCGCTGGAGGAAATTGCATGACTGCGGGACCCCGCGCCCGATTGATCGCGAGCACCATCACCACCGTCCAGGAGCACGGGGTGCACGCGGCCGGTCTCAACGAGCTGCTCAAGCGCAGCAACTCCTCCAGAAACTCGCTGTACCAGCATTTCCCTTCCGGCAAGGGCGAATTGGTGGCGACGGCGGCCCGGCTGGTCTCACGCATGGTCTACTCCCATGTGAGCCGGATGGCCGACACGCTCCCCGTCGCGCCCTCGCTGGCAGGGTGGGTGGACGAGCTGCTCGGCTTCTGGCGCGGCCAACTGGAAACCAGCGACTTCCGCGCGGGCTCGTTCATGATGGCCGCGGCCCTCGATGAACTCGACCCGACCTTGCAGTCCGCGGCCGGTCAGGCGTTCTCCGAGTGGACCGCCCGCCTCGCCGACGGCATGGTCGCCGCCGGCATCGACCGCGCCACCGCCTGCTCCCTGTCCGGCTTCACCCTCTCGGTGATCGAAGGCGCGATCGTCCAGAGCCGGGCCCTGAAGTCCGTCCTCCCTTTCACCGACGGCGGCACCCAACTGACCTTCCTGCTCCAGCACCATCTCCCGAACCGCCGCTGACGCCGCCCGCTGTTGACTTGGAGCACGCTCCAAGTCGTAGCGTCATAGCCATGATCGCGACCAGGAAACTCGGCGAACTGACCGTCAGCGTGCAGGGCCTCGGCTGCATGGGCATGAGCAGCGCCTACGGCGTGCACGACAATGACGCCGAATCGATCGCCACCATCCACCGCGCCCTCGACCTCGGCGTCACCCTCCTCGACACCGCCAATGTCTACGGCCCCGAAACCAACGAGCGCCTCGTCGGCCGCGCCATCGCCGACCGCCGCGAAAAGGTCGTCCTCGCCACCAAATTCGGCATCGTCTGGGGCGATAAGGGCGCCATGGGCGCCCGCGGCGACGCCGCCTTCGTCAAACAGTCCTGCGACGAGTCACTCGCCCGCCTCGGCGTCGACCACATCGACCTCTACTACCAGCACCGCGTCGACCCCAACACACCCATCGAGGAAACCTGGGGCGCACTCTCGGAATTGGTGCAGGCAGGCAAGGTCCGCCACCTCGGCATCTCGGAAGCGTCGGTGGACAGCATTCGCCGTGCCCACGCCGTCCACCCGGTGACCGCCCTCCAATCCGAATGGTCCCTCTGGACCCGCGACATCGAACCCGAAATCCTCCCCGCCTGCCGCGAATTGGGCATCGGCATCGTCCCCTTCTCCCCGCTCGGCCGCGGCTTCCTCACCGGCGCAATCACGTCCAGCGCCGACCTCCCGGCCGATGATCTCCGCCGCCGCCTCCCCCGCTTCTCCGACACCAACCTCGACCGCAACCTCGCCATCGTCACCGCCCTCCGCGACCTGGCCGACGAAAAGAACGTCACCCCTGGCCAATTGGCCCTCGCCTGGGTCCAGAGCCGTGGCGACGACGTGGTCCCGATCCCGGGCACCAAGCGCCGCACGTATCTCGAACAGAACGTGGCCGCCGCCGAGATCACGCTGACCGCCGAGGATCTGGCCCGCATCGAAGCCGCCGCCCCGGCCGATGCCGTCGCCGGCGCCCGCTACCCCGAATCCCTGGCCCGCGCCGCCGGGCGCTAGCCCCAGCAAACTGGTCGTCCGCCTTGGGATTTGGTGGCATCTTTCCAGGTAATCGCATGTTTCGTTCCAGCTCGGAGATGGCCGTTCACTCCTACGATGATGGGGTTCAGCTATCGAAAAGAGGGCGGAGTCTTGGAACCGGTGTCGTTGGCCGTTGCCGCAGCGGTTTTGTTGTCGAAGTTCGGGGATGCGGTCGCCAAGAACGCGGCCGACAGCGCGTGGGCCGCGGTCAAACGACTACGGGAAATCGTGCTCGGCAAGTTCCGCAACGACCCCGAATCCCTCGGAGCGGTCATGGCATTGACGATGCAGCCCTCGACGGCGGGCGCCGACGCCGTCACCGCGCTGCTCGAGCCTGCCATTCAGTCGGACCCACAGTTCGCGGCCGAGGTGAACCGCCTCGTCGTCACGGCGCGCAAGAACCGGAAACTCAACAAATCGGTGGTGCGGTCCTCGATTTCGAATCAGGCGAAAGCAAGCGGTGGGGCGATCGTCATCCAGAACAACGACGGGTCGATCTCCATCGATCAATCCACCAAGAGTGGCGGTCGGCGCGGGCCGCTGATGCACCTACTGCTCGGCACGGCCATCGTGGTGGTGGCGGGCGGCGCGGTCACCGGATACGTGCTGTTGCCGGGCAATTCGCCCTCGGCACAGCCGCCGACGAGCATCGGGCCAACCGGTGTACCCGTGAGCAGGACTACCGCGAGCCTCGGATCACCCTCGGGCCAGACCGTGCTGCCCTTCGGCACCCTCACCGATCCGACGGCGGTCGCGGTCGACGGCGCGGGCAACGTCTACACCAATGACCGGTCGCGCGGTCAAGTACTCGAATGGACCGTGGGCGCGACCACTTCCGTCGCCCTGCCCTTCGGCCAGGCGGGCGACATCATGGCATTGGCGGTCGATGCCGCGGGCACGGTCTATGCCGCCGACTACAGCAAGAACCAGGTCTTGAAACTGCCGGCCGGTTCCGGCACCGCGACCGCACTGCCCTTCTCCGATCTCGCCGGTCCCTCTGGCGTTTTCGTCGACGGCGCGGGCGACGTCTTCGTCACCGACGACCGGGACAACGGCCGGGTGCTGGAACTGGCCGCCGGGTCCAGCACCCCTACCAAGCTGGCGTTCGCCGGACTCAACCAACCGCGCGGCGTCGCGGTGGACTCCGCCGGAGCCGTCTACGTCACCGACATCACCTCGGCGGGTCGGGTTTTGAAGCTGTCGGCGGGTTCGGTCCGGCAGAGCGCCTTGCCGTTCCCCGGGCTCGCCGGCGCGGGTGGGGTGGCGGTGAATGCCGCGGGCGACGTCTATGCCACCGACTACGCCACCGGCGGCAAGAACAAGCAAGTGCTGAAACTGGCCGCGGGCGCGAGCGCCACCAACACGGTGCCTTTGACTGGACTGAGCCAGCCGGTAGCGGTCGCGGTGGACAGCCACGGGAACATCTACGTGGTCGACGGCGGCCGAGTGTTGGAACTGCCCGCGCAGTGAGTTCGCGAGGGATACTGCCGCCATGCGGATTTCGGTGGCGGCAGACGAACGGGCCGGGGTGGCTGAGGACCTGGTCGAGGAGTTGCGGCGGCGCGGGCACGAGGTGACTCCGCACGGCGCGCTGGCGCCGCAAGAGCGCGCCGACTGGGCTTGGGCGAGTGAGTCGGCTGCCCGGGACGTCGCGGAGGGCCGCGCCGACCAAGCGGTCGTGTGCTGCTGGACCGGCACCGGGGCCTCCATCGCGGCCAACAAGGTGCCGGGCGTGCGGGCCGCGCTGTGCACCGACGCCTATACCGCCGACGGCGCGCGAAAGTGGAACGACGCCAATGTGCTGGCGCTGAGTCTGCGATTGACATCCCGTGCGCAACTCACCGAGATTCTCGACTCCTGGTTCACAGCGGCCCCGAGCACGGATCCCACCGATCACGCGAATATCGAGCACGTGGACCGGATCGGGTGATCAGGCTTCGGTGGCGAGACGGGCGTGCGCGGTGCGTAGTTCGCGTTTGAGGATCTTGCCGCTGGGGTTCTTGGGGAGTGCCTCGACGAAGGTCACGTACTTCGGGACTTTGTAGCCCGCGAGACGCTTCTTGCAGTGGGCGAGGATGTCGGTGGCGTCGGGGTCGGTTCCGTTGCGGGCCACCACGATCGCGGTGACGGCTTCGATCCAGTGCGGGTGGGGGATGCCGACTACGGCGGCTTCGGAGATGTCGGGGTGTTCGTAGAGGACTTCTTCTACTTCGCGGCTGGCGACGTTTTCGCCGCCCGTCTTGATCATGTCCTTCTTGCGGTCGACGACGGAGAGGTATCCGTCGGCGTCCATCACACCCAGGTCGCCGCTGCGGAACCAGCCGTTGCGGAAGGCTGCTGCGGTTTTGGCGGGGTCGTTCCAGTAGCCGAGCATGGCTTGGGGAGAGCGGTGGACGATTTCGCCGATGACGCCGACGCCTACCGTGCGGTCATCGTCGTCGACGACGCGGGTTTCGACGTTCAGGGCGGGGCGCCCCGCGGAGCCGGGCTTGGTGAGCTGATCTTCCGGAGCGAGAACCGTTGCCAGCGGGGCGAGTTCGGTTTGACCGTAGAAGTTGGTGAGGCCGACGCCGGGCAGTCGTTGCGAGAGTTCGTGCAGGACTTCGACGGGCATGATGCTCGCGCCGTAGTAGCCCTTGCGCAGGGAGGACAGGTCGTAGCTGTCGAAGTCGGGGTGGCGGAGCAGGGAGACCCAGACCGTAGGCGGGCAGAAGAGTTTGGTGGCGCGTTCGGTTTCGATGGTGCGCAGCACGGTCGCCGGGTCGGGGCCGGGCAGCAGGATGCTGGTCGCGCCGAGCCACAGGTCGGGGGTGAGGAAGCAGTGCAGTTGGGCGCAGTGATACAGCGGCAGGGCATGGACTTCGATGTCGTCGGCGCTCATGCGGCCGTCCACGACGACGCTGGTGTACTGGGCGATCAGCGCGCGGCTCGACAGCACCGCGCCCTTGGGGCGGGACTCGGTGCCGGAGGTGTACATGATCTGGATGGGGTCGTCGTCGCCGACGAACACCTCGGGCGCGGTGGTCTCGGCATGGTTTTCCCAGTCGCGCACGTCCTCCCAGCCCGCGGCGACGGGCAGCCCGGCCAGATCGATCCAGCCGAACAGCCGGATCTCGCTGTCGCCCAGCTGTTTCACGGCCGCCTCGGCCGTGGCAGCCAAACTGTCCTCGGTGATCAGGGCGACGGCCCCGCTGTGTTCGAGGATGAACGCCACCTCGTCGGCGGTGAGCATGAAGTTGATCGGCACCGAGATCGCGCCCAGCCGGGCCAGCGCGAAGTACACCAGCACGAACTCGCGGCAGTTGTGCGAGAAGATCGCGACCCGATCCCCCTGCGTCACACCGCGATCGGCCAGGCCGTGCGCGACCCGGTTCACGGCCGCGTCGAGCTCGGCGTAAGTCTCGCGCCGCTCGTGCCATACCAGCGCGGTCTTGTCCGGGACCCGGGCGGCGCTGCGCCGCAGCAGATCTCCGAGCGCCTGTGAGCGCGCACCCGCCACCGTGGGATCACTGCCCTGTACATCCATGCGTCCAACTTCTACCGCATGAATGTGTCTTGCGTCATACAGTCTCGCTGAACAGGACCGGATTCCGCCGCCACGCAGCGCATTTGCCGATATAGCGGGGCAACGTCTCGGCCTCGAACGCCGACGCCGACCAGTCGTGCGCCTCGACTTCGGCCCGCCAGGCGTACGTCCACGCGTACCCGACCTGCTCCCCTGCCGTGACGGACACCGGCACCAGGTCGTACTCGTCGTCCTCGAACGCGTCGAGCACCCGCCAATCGTCGGCGGTGAGCCCGGTGAGCAGGAAGCCGTCGGTCACGGCGTCGGCGGCGGTCACGAGTCCCGGATAGGACCGGCCCGGCAGTGCCGCGGCGCGGCGGCCGAGCACTCGCGCGGCCGCCATTTCCGGTACGCGCCCGATCAATTCGGTGAGCACCGCACCGAACCGCAAGGTCCCGTAGACGAAAAGCGGATCATTCGGGAACGGACTTTTCCGTGCCCACCGGTCGGTCATCGGCCGACTGTACGCGCGACCCGGGAGAAGATCCCCGCGTCGTGGGAATTGATGACCGTTACCTGGTCGCCGTGCTGCTTGCGCAGCTCCCGCAGTCGCCGCTGATTGGCCCGGTACGCGTCGCCCACGATGGCCCCGGTCTCGTACATCTTCCATCCGAAGGGCGTGAACGGTTCCTCGGGATGCACGCTGGATTCGGTGACGAAGGCGTCGCCGGCATGCAGCAGCCACCTGTTGCCGTGATCGATGGCCACCCCGGCATGCCCGCGCGTGTGCCCGGCCAGCGGCACCACCAGGATCTCCGGCGGCAGCCCCGGCAGATCACGGACGGCGGTGAAGCCGAACCATTCTTCGGCCCCCTCGACCTCGTTGACCATCCACTTCGGTCCGTGTGACCACTGCGCCGCGCGGTAGCGCAGCTTCTCCGAGAGCGTGGGTTTGGCGGTGGCGGCCCGGAATTCGGGTCCGTGCACGTGCACGGTGGCCTCGGGGAAGTCCGAGAGTCCACCGGAATGGTCGAGATCGAGGTGGGTGAGGATGATGTGGCGGACGTCGCGCGGGTCGTAGCCGAGCCGCTGGATCTGATACACCGCGGTCTCGGCCTCGTGCAGCTTCGCGCCCAGCGCGAACCGCCCGGCACCCAGCATCTTCGCGGGCTGCCGCACCGCGTCCACCCCGAACCCGGTGTCGACGAGCACCAGCGCGTCGCGCGTCTCGACGAGCAGACAGTGGTCGACCAGGCCGAATCCCATGGTGCCGCAGTTCAGATGGTGAATCCGCATGGCCCGAGCGTTTCAGACGGTCTGGGACGGCGCAACCGCGCAGGTGCCGGATATGTCCCGCCACCCACCGCCGGTTATGTCCGGCCTCACTCCGGTCGGCACTCGCGAATGATCTCGGCCAGCAGGTCGTAGTCCTCGCCGCGCGCCGTGGACGAACGAAACGCCAGCCCGACGGTGCGCCCGGGCGCGGGTGCGGCGAAGGTGGCGATATCCAAGGTGCCGCGCGCGGTTTCGGCACCGACGGCCATGGCCGGGATCAATGTCACCCCGAGACCGCCTGCCACGCACTGCACCACGGTGGCCAGCGACGCGGCCCGGGTGTCGCCGACCGCACCCGGATGAGCCTCCGCGGCCCGGCACAGATCCAGGGTTTGATCGCGCAGGCAGTGGCCCTCGTCGAGGAGCAGCAGCGGAAGCGCGTCCAGCTCGGCGGCTTTCAGGTCGGAGCGTCCGGCCAGTTCGTGGCCGCGCGGCAGCACCAGCACGAACTTCTCGGTGTAGAGCGGTATCTCGACCAGTCCGGCGGCGTCGGCGGGCAGCGCGATCAAGGCCACGTCCAGCACGCCCGAGCGCAGGCCGGTGAGCAGCCGCGCGGTCTGGTCCTCGATGATGTGCGGCACCAAAGTGGGCATTCGCCTGCGCAATTCGGGCAGCAGCGTGGGCAGGACATAGGGGGCGACGGTCGGGATGATGCCCAGCCGCAGCGCGCCGCCGATCCCCTGCCCCGCCGCGGATACGACAAATCGGTCAGCGGCTTCGAGCGTGGCAATGGCTTGCGGCAGTAGCCGTTTACCGTCGACGGTGACCAGCACCCGGCGCGTACTGCGCTCGATCAACTGGAGCCCCAGTCCGTTTTCCAGTGATGCCAGGGCCTGCGATAGCGTGGGTTGGCTCACGCCCAGCCGGGTCGCCGCGGTGCCGAAGTGCCGGTATTCCGCGATGGCCACGAACGCACGCAGCTGTGACAGGGTGGGCTGATAAGACTGATCAGTCACGCCTATGAGTGTAGTGCGACCGATCACGTTTACCTGTCACAGCAGTTCGGCCAGGATCAAGAATCGTATATAGGTCTCGACACAATCGGTACGACTACATATGAGGAGCAAGCATGGCCCTGCTGACCATCGGCGACCAGTTCCCCGCCTACAACCTGACGGCAGTCATCGGCGGTGACCTCTCGAAGGTGAACGCTCAGCAGCCCGACGACTACTTCACCCAGATCTCGAGCGACGACTACGTGGGCAAGTGGCGCATCGTCTTCTTCTGGCCCAAGGACTTCACCTTCGTGTGCCCGACCGAGATCGCCGCGTTCGGCAAGCTGAACGACGAGTTCGCCGACCGCGACGCCCAGGTGCTCGGCGCGTCTGTCGACAACGAGTTCGTGCACTTCCAGTGGCGGGCCCAGCACGAGGAGCTCAAGACCCTGCCGTTCCCCATGCTGAGCGACCTCAAGCGCGAATTGGCCGCCGCCACCGGTGTTCTCAATGCCGACGGCGTCGCCGACCGCGCCACCTTCATCGTCGACCCGAACAACGAGATCCAGTTCGTGTCGGTGACCGCGGGCTCGGTGGGCCGCAATGTGGACGAGGTGCTGCGCGTGCTCGACGCCCTGCAGTCCGACGAATTGTGCGCGTGCAACTGGAAGAAGGGCGACCCGACCATCAAGGCCGGCGAGCTCATGACCGCCTCGGTGTAGGCACCGAGCATTCTTCAACCACCAGCACTCGCAAGGGAATTCGTCGTGACCATCGAAAATCTGAAGAACTCGCTACCCGAGTACGCCAAGGATCTGAAGCTCAACCTGTCCTCGCTGTCGCGCACCACCGTGCTCAACGAACAGCAGTTGTGGGGCACCCTGCTGGCGTCGGCGGCGGCCACCCGCTCGGCCACCACGCTGCGGGAGATCGCCGAAGAAGCCGCCGATGTGCTGTCGGCCGAGGCGTACAACGCCGCGCTCGGCGCCGCGTCGATCATGGGTATGAACAATGTGTTCTACCGCGGCAAGGCGTTCCTCGAGGGTCGCTACGACGATCTGCGGGCGGGCCTGCGCATGCAGATCATCGGCAATCCGGGTGTGGACAAGGCGGATTTCGAACTCTGGTCGTTCGCGGTGTCCTCGATCAACGGGTGCCAGCACTGTCTGGAGGCGCACGAGCACACGCTGCGTGAGGAGGGCGTGTCGCGCGAGGTGATCTTCGAGGCGTTGCGGGCGGCGGCGATCGTGGCCGGGGTCGGCCAGGCCGTGGCCTCGACCGAGGCGCTGGCGACGGTCACCGCGTAATACCCCGAAAGGGGCTGGGCAATTACCCGGGAAGGGGCTGGGCACCGCGAGGTGTACAGCCCCTTTCTCGTTTGCCAACAGATTGCTGCAATCGGGTCACCGGTCGGCAACAATGCCGGGATGGTCCGGAATGCCGACCTAGACTCCCCCGCATGCCCCCGCGCTCCCGGACCCCCGCCCGGCGTCGAAGGCGCAAGTTCCTGGCCTCCTCGGCCATCCTGCTGGTAGTCGCCGCGGGCGCGACGGCGTTATGGCTCGACCGCCACCAGGCCCCCGAACCCGCCCCACCCCCACTCGGCGGCGCCTCGGGCACCGCACTGCTGGACGCCGCGCAGGCGCGCGGTGGGCTCGACCGGCTCACCGTCGCGTGGAACCGCAATTGGGAGTCCTACCAGCGCAATGCCTTCGGCCCCGGCTGGTCGGGCCGCGGCGGCGAACCGGTGCTGCCCGACGGCTGCACCGCCCGCGAGGCCGTCATGAAGCGTGATCTCACGGAAGAACGTGCGGGAGACGGCAATTCATGTCTGGTGCTGTCGGGCACCCTGATCGATCCCTACAGCGGGGAACGTCTGCCCTACGACCGGTCGCACGCCTCGGAAATCGAGATCGATCATGTGGTGGCGCTCGGGGACGCCTGGCGCTCGGGCGCTTCCGAGTGGCAGGCCGACCGGCGCGAGCAGTTCGCCAATGATGTCGGCAATCTGCTGGCGGTGCAGAAGCAGGCCAATCAGGACAAGGGTTCGAAGACGCCGGACCAGTGGAAGCCACGCCAGGCGTACTGGTGTGATTACGCACGCCGCTGGATCAGCGTGAAGGCGCGATGGGGCTTGACCGTGCAGCCCACCGAGAAGAGCGCCCTGGCGGACATGCTCGACAGTTGTACGGCTCCCGCGAATCGATAACTGTCGGTAAGCTCGCGTGGCATGACCGTTCCGGAAAGCGATGGCGCTCAAATCGAAGTCGTGCGCGTGTTCACCGACCCGGCCGGACGCTTCGGCAATCCCCTCGGCATCGCGCGGCATTCGGCCGTCGAGAACGTCGACCATCAGGCGCTCGCGGCGCGGGTCGGCTACAGCGAAACCGTGGTGGTGGACGATCCGGCGGAGGGGCGGGTGCGCATGCGCATCTACACACCGACCGTCGAACTCCCCTTCGCCGGGCATCCCAGCGTCGGCACCGCATGGTGGCTCAACGACCAGCAGACGCCGGTCAAGGTGATCGACGTACCGGCCGGGCCGGTCGAGGTGACCCTCACCGACGGACTGACCTGGGCCCGCGCCCGCGCCGAATGGGCGCCGAACTTCGAATTCCACCAGTTCGAGGACGCGGCCGAGATCGCGACGCTGGATCCGGCCGATTTCCCCGACGGCAAGCACTACTGCTGGGGCTGGACCAACGAACCGCGCGGTGCGGTCCGGGCGCGAATGTTCGCTCCCGCCATGGGAGTTCCCGAGGACGAGGCGACCGGCGCGGCCGCCATCCGGCTCACCGCGCTGCTCACCCGGGGCCTCAACATCACCCAGGGCGAGGGGTCGCAGATCTTCACCGAATGGGATTCCGACGGCTGGGCCCGCGTGGGCGGTCGCGTGGTCGCCGACCACCCGATCACCATCTAGACCCGCGGGCTAGATCCGCTGCCCGAAGGCGAGCCGGTGACCACCGGGGATGCGGAGCACGAAATCGCGCAGGCCCCAGGGATGTTCGGTCAGGCCCGTAACGATATCGGCGTTGTGTAACACGCAGTGTGCATGCAGCGCATCCACATCGGCCACGCCGACGTACCCGGCGGTGGTCTCGTTGACGGCGGGGTTCGGGGTGGCGACGATGCCCAGCCCGACCCCGTCGCGACGCATCAGCGCCAGCCCCATCGCCGGTTCGTGCACCTCGACGGTGAAGCCGAGGACATCGCGCAGGAACTCGACGGTAGGGGTGAGATCGGCCACCTCGAGGTTGGCCCGGTAACTCTCGAATTCGACCATTCCCGCAGCGTACCGCCGGCCTGCCCGGGAAATTCGGTTGCGAACCTGTCGGTGGGCGATGAGAAGGTGGAGTCTCGGCCGTCTTCATCGGCAAAAGCTCAGCCTGGATCGGAAGGACTATTCGTCGTGGACACCGTCATGCCATCGACCACGCTCGCGGGGTCCGAGCGGGCGGGACGCCGCGAATGGATCGGCCTCGGCGTGCTGGCGCTGGCCTGTCTGGTCTACGCCATGGATCTGACCGTGCTGCACCTGGCCGTGCCGGAGATCAGCGCGACATTGCATCCCAGCAGCACCGAACTGCTGTGGATCATCGACGTCTACGGATTCATGCTGGCCGGTCTGCTGATCACCATGGGCACGCTCGGCGATCGCATCGGCAGACGGCGGCTACTGCTGCTCGGCGGCGCACTGTTCGGCGTGGTCTCGATCGTCGCGGCCTTCTCCCCCAGCGCCGAATTCCTGATCGCGTGCCGCGCATTGCTGGGCATCGCGGGCGCCACCATCGCCCCCTCCACCCTTTCGTTGATCTTCAATATGTTCCGTGATCCGCGCCAGCGCTCGCTGGCCGTGGGCACCTGGGTGAGCGCGTTCTCCGCCGGTGGCGTGGTGGGCCCACTGCTGGGTGGCGTTCTGCTGGAGCACTTCTGGTGGGGTTCGGTGTTCTTCCTCGCCGTCCCGGTAATGGCGCTGCTACTGGTACTCGGGCCCCGGGTACTGCCGGAGTTCCGTGACGCCGAAGCCGGTCGCCTCGATCTGGTCAGTGCCGCACTCAGCGTGGTCGCCATGATCTCGTTGGTACTGGCCATGAAGAAGATCGCGCAGGACGGAGTCGGCACGGTCCCGTTGATCGCGGCCGTGGTGGGACTCGCAGCGGGCGCGTTGTTCGTGCACCGTCAGCGCACCCGACCGGATCCGATGCTGGATCTGACCCTGTTCCGGCTGGGCGCCTTCCGAACCTCGTTGGGCATCAATGTGATCGCCATCTTCGTGGCCTTCGGCTACTTCCTGTTCGTAGCCCAGTACTTCCAACTGGTCCTGAACATGACCCCACTGGCCGCCGGCCTAGCCATGGCCCCCTCCAACATCGGCTTCATCATCGGCTCACAGGCCGCCCCGCGCATCGTCCGCGTGCTCCGCCCGGCCTATCTGATCGGCGCCGGAATGGTCCTGGCCGCAATCGGATTGGCCATGCTGACCCAGCTGTCGGTAACCGGCGGCCCCGCGATGGCGGTGATCGCCTCCCTGCTGATCGCCCTGGGCTTGGCTCCGGTGTTCGGCATCACCACCGAACTGATCGTCGGCTCGGCTCCCCCCGAACAAGCCGGCGCCGCCTCCGGCGTCTCCGAAACCGGCGCGGAACTCGGTGGCGCCCTGGGCATCTCGATCCTGGGCAGCATCAGCCTGGCCATCTACCGCAGCGACCTGGCCGATTCGCTGCCCCACAACGTGCCGGGAGCGGACTCCGTCCGCGAGACGCTCGGCGAGGCGGTCCAGGTGGCGGCCACCCTCCCGGCCGATCTCGGCGACACGGTCCTGACGGCTGCCCGCGCGGCCTTCATCCACGGCGTCCACATCACCGCCGGTGTCGCGGCGATCGGCGCGGTCGCCGTGGGCGTACTCGCGGTGGCCCGACTACGCCACGTGCCCGCTGGTGAACTCTCCGGCGGGCACGGGCACGACTGAACACCGGCTAGTTGTAGCCGTGTTGCTTGAAATAATCCGACGAGAAACCAATTGGAATAATATCGTCCCGCCCTTGTATGAACGCATCGAGATGCGCCTTTATTATTCCAAGATTAGGCTTGCCGCTCGAATCGAAGAATTCGTGAGTACGGCCATCGAATTCGTATTCATTGAACCTTTCGAACGTTCCCGGATGCGTATCGTTGTAGGCAGAAATCATTTCAACGTCTTTATAAATGGGGTCGATGTAACTCGTAGTGGGCGCTTGTTGCGTAGCAACGCTACTCGACCGGCCGGGATTCCCAGCCGAGCATCCGACCACAAGCAGACAGACGGCGCAGGAAACCGCAACAATCGGACCGAGAACAGCACACCTCATCGACTATCCCCGTCCTCCGGTTCGGCAACTGATATGTCGTCCTTCACCCAGCCCTGGTTATGATTCAAATCGTAGCGCCCGAGCGGTTTCTCCATTATGTCCGTCAGCGCCTGCTGAAATGCGTCCGGGTGCTTCTTTATCACTTCCACGTTGGGCCGACCTTGGTCGTCGAAGAATTTGTGAGTATGACCATCGAATTCGTAGGTGTTGAATCTTTCGAACGTTCCAGGGTTCAGCGAGTTGTAACCGCGGATGATGTTGACGTCCTGATAGAGGGGATCGGAGCTGCCGATACCCTGCGCCAGCGCGAGATCGTTGGACCAGTGCGTCGGGGTGAGATTGATGCCGTAGGTGTCGGGAGTTTCGATCTGGGCCTTGATAATCGGGTCGAGGATCCAGGCCGCGGTGGATATGGCCCCGCCTTCCGGGCCGAAGCTACCGGCTCCGTTGACGATTCCGGTGACAATGTCGGCGATTTCCAGCTTCTTGTTGTAGGCCGCGGTGGCAGCGTCGTTGGCGTTCAGGTGATCGATGTCGATCAGGGTTTTCAGCTCATCGTGCAGACCTGCCTGCATGGCCCCGGTGAGCTGGGCACTCTGGAGGGCTGCGTAGTCGTACCCGGCTCCGGCCTTGAAATCGAGTTGCCCGGCCAGGTGCGCAGCGGCCTCATTGAATTCCGTGGCAGCCTGCGGGTTCGAATCGATCACCTTGAACAGATTTGACAGATCGCCGGCGGTGTAGTCGACGCCGGCGTGTGTACCGGCGGTTGCGAGGTTGCCGGCGTAGTGATTGACGAGCAGGTCGGATTCGTGGATTCCGGCGTTGACTCCGACGAAGTTGGGGATGTAGGGCTCGAGTGACTTCGCTACGGCGATGCTCAGATTCGGGTTCAACTCGCCGAAGGAGACGTATCCGGAATAGCCCGGGATGTCATGCGACAGCGTTGCCTGGTTCTTGACGATTACATTCGCCAACGCAGTGGCTGATTCACCGGCACGCTGCTGGAGGAACTGGTTCGGGGAACCGGCATCCTGACCGATCCATGAGACGAGCTTCTGTGCGCCGAGCTGGTCGGGATTCCATTGGTGCTGAATGATGTCCAACACGTGGCTGTCCGCATCGTAATGTCCGCCGGGTGTGCAGGTGACATCCATGACGTTATCGGGGTTGGTGAAGGCGTCGCGAGCTGCGGTGTGGTCGCCGGCTGCGTCGAACAAGAACTTGTCGGCGAGCTTGCCGGTGTCGGAGTTCTTGTCGGTGTCGAGGGCGGCGATTTCGGCACCCTGCTTGATCAGGGCACGGTTGATGTCACTGCCTTGAATCGTGGTGTCGCCCTTGCTCATCAGGTCGGCCAGCGCACCCATTTGCTTGGTTCCGTCGCTCAGAGCGGCGGAGACGGCGGCATTCTTGTCTCCGCCGTTGGCCAGTGCGTCTTTGCCGTTCAGGTTCAACCCGGAAGGGTTGGGCCGCAGCCATGTTTGGACCGTGTCGGGGAGCTGTTTCATGCCGCCGGTGTCCGTACCGCTGGGTTGGCCGTCAAGGCCCGCGGCGTGGATCTGGGGGTTGGAGATGAGGCGGAAATCGTTGGCGATGGCGGCTTGGACCATGGATGGTTCGTTGCCCGGCAGGGTAGATCCAAGCTTGTCGATGTCGGCTGGAGACATGCCGTTCATGGCCTGAGTGAAGGCCTGGAGGTAGCCGAATTGGGGCAGGTTCACCGATTTGGTGCCGTCGGTATCCAGGGCGGTGGAGTCGTCGGCGGAGAGGTGGGTGGCGAGGCGGAGTCGTTCGACGGTGGACGGGTCGGCGGTGCCGTTCTTCAATGATTGGAGGTCTTTGCGGGCCTGGTCGGGGGTGAGCTGGTCGAGCGGGTTGGTCGCTGCCAGTTGGGCTTTGGTTGGGGCCATGCCGGAGATGGAGTTGATGGCATCGAGGATTTTCGGGGCCCAGTGGTCCATCGACTCGCCGATCGCCCGCGCCAGTCCCTGCAGGCTGACGCTGTCGTTGGCGGCTTGGTTCTTGTCGTTGTCGCTGGGTTTGTTGGTTTTGGACTGGTTGGGCGCTGTGACGGTGAAGTCCTCGGCCACCGACCAGCCCGTCGGCAACGATGTGAGCGTGGACTGGATTTGGCTGATCGGGTAGTCGATTTCACCTTCCGCGCCTTCGAGGGCGAGAGCGAAATTGTCGTACGAGGTGGCCAGGGCCCGCTGCTGGATCTTTTCGCTGTCTGCGCGGCCGAGTGCGCCGTCGTGGGCCGCTCCCGACCAATCCAGAGCGGAGATGGTGCGGTTGAGAGTGTCAGCCTGGGTATCGATGGCGTCGCGGACCTTGCCCGCGTCCAGTGCGATCTGGCCTAGTACCCCGGTCTTCCAGCTCATCACCTGCGACTTCGTCGGAGTGGCCATCAGACTTCGCTCGCGTTCAGATCGACCAGACCCTTGAACTGTGCGGCGAGCTCGGTGTCGGTATCGGCGAAGGTGACCGCCGCCTGCTCCAGCAGACCGGCGAAACCCGCGTAGCGGGAAGCGAGGACGTTCATCGCCTGCGCGCCCACATCATCGGCCTTCATCGCGAACAGCGAGCCGCCCAGTGCGGCCGCGATCTTGGAACCTTTCAACGCGTCCACCCCGCGCTGCGCGTTCAACGGCGGGAACACCGCGGTGTCCTTGACCGCCTCACCGAGCTCGCCGATGTTGACCGCGGCGCTCGTCAACGAATCCGGATCGATCTTCATGCCCCCACCTCAGGTCCCCTCCCAGGCCGATATTCACAATCGAGTCATCGACGCTATCCAAGACCGAAATGCCTTGCAATTACGCATCATTGACGATCAGGCGGGGATGGGGGGCAAATGCGCTGGTGGCCCGGGCGTCTGCCCGGGCCACCAGTTCACCGTTGTTCAGATTTCGTAAAGGACGCCGATTCGGGTCAGCCGAGGGCGGCGGCGAAGCGGGCGGCCATTTCGGCGACCTGGGGCTCGGTGATGACGAAGGTTGGGGAGATTTGGAGGGCTCCCTGGCCGGCGGCGCGGGTTGAGACGCCGTGGGCACGGAGGGTTTTCACCATGGGGAGGGCCTCGGCGGGGTCGGCGAGCTGGACGGCGGCTACTGCGCCGAGGCCGCTGCGGACCTCGGCGACGCGCGGGTGGGCGGCCAGCGGCGAGAAGTACTGGTGGAGGAGGGATTCCAGGTTCTTGCTGGCGGCGAGGAGGTTCTCGCGCTCGAAGATGTCGAGGTTGGCCATGGCCGCTGCGGCCGCACCGGCGTGGCCGCCGTAGGTGTAGCCGTGTCGCCACCACACGCCGCCGGAGAAGAACGGTTCGGCGATGCGGGGGGCGATGAAGACCGCGCCCATGGGGACGTACCCGGAGGTGAGGCCCTTGGCGGTGGTCATGATGTCGGGTTCGAGGCCGAATCGTGAAGAGGCGAACCAGGATCCGCCGATGCGGCCGAAGCCGGTGACGACCTCGTCGGCGACGAAGAGGATGTCGTTGTCGCGGCAGATCTGGCGGACCTCGGTCAGGTAGCCCTCCGGCGGCAGGTAGACGCCACCGGCGCCGATGATGGGTTCGGCGAAGAAGGCCGCGATGCGGTCCGCGCCGACCTCTTCGATGAGCGCGGTCAGACCCTTGGCCTGATCCCACTCGATGGTGCGGGTGTCGGGCATGAACACGCCCGTGTAGCCCTCGCCGTTGACCGGGATGCCGGCCAGCGAGGTGCCGCCGACGTGCATGCCGTGGTACGCCTTCTGGCGGCCGACCAGGATGGTCTTGTCGGGACGGCCCATCTCCTGCCAGTAGCGCCGGGCCAGCTTGGCGGCGGTGTCGATGCCGTCGGAGCCGCCGGAGGTGAAGAAGATCTTGCTGCCGGGCACCGGCGCGATTGCCGAGAGCCGTTCGGCCAGATCGCGGGTGACCGGGGCGGCGAAGTCACCGAAGTTGGAGTAGTGCGCGACCTGGGTCAGCTGCGCGGCCACCGCGTCGCCGATCTCGCGACGACCGTGTCCGATATTGGCGAACCACAGTCCGCCGGTGGCGTCGAGATACTGCGTGCCACCCTCGTCCCAGATGTACGCGCCCTCGCCGCGCGTCACCACGAACGCACCGTCGCGCTCGACCGCGCCCATATCGGCGAAGCCATGCCACAGCGAACCCATCAAGCACCTCCATCACCCGGCACCGGCCACACCCAATCGGGCGAACCGACTCAACCTCTCTATCTCACCATTTCGACGGTGATCAGGTCGAACGGCCCCCGGGTCAGGCGGTCGCGGCGGCCACCAGCATGTAGGCGGTACCGAGATCCATCACCAGGTGCGGGATGACGGTCAGTGATCCGGGCGTCCCCATGGGGTGCGGGAACACCCGTGGCAATCGGGCGCGCAGGGCGGGCACGGCCATGACGAGCGCGTCCACCGCGAACAGGGCCGCCAGGGCGTACATCGGTGCGGGCGCGGGCCCCCCGTGCCCGCGCATCACCATCTGCCCGTGCGACCCGTGCCCGCTCATCGCGTACAACATCGCCGCGGCCGTCACCACGTGATACGCGAACACGCCGACCTTGCCCCCGCTGTCGACGGTCCCGATCCCGCTGCGCCACCGCAGCATTCGATCTCCCAGCACCAGGGTGTACACCACCACCATCGCCGTCAGGACCCCGCGCACCGCGTCGGGTCGGACGGCCATCGGAAACACCAGCATTCCCAGCATGACCAGGCACATCAGCAAGTGCGCGGCATCCGAGCTCTGATCCGCACTCTCACCGGGCCGCTCCCGGCCCTGCCCCAGCCTGGCGACCACGATGACGGCCGCCGTACAGAAGGAGATCACCGCAATCCAGCGCAGTACCCCGTACTGCTCCACGAATTCCACCGCATCCCACCACCTCTCACCGCGGCGATCGGCTTCCACTTCCATGGTGACACCGGCCGGGCGGAACGCGTCCGCCCTTGCGCTGCCGAATCCGCCGCCCCCGCACCGCCACTGGGTGACCGATTGACCGGCCGATTCACTCGGTGCCCTCACCCTGCGACGGTTGCTGCGTTTACGAATAAACAGAGGAGTACCCAATGCGGCCGCGCCCGAACGCCGAAGAGATCGACCCCATCGCCGATTTACGAGCGAACCTGAACCTGCTGCGCTATTCGGTCGAGCAGATGACCGAGGCGATGAAGAGCATCCTGCAGGACATGCGCGGCTTCGACGCGCGGCTGAGCGCACTGGAGGCGAGCTGCGGGGATCGCTCACCGCGGGACTGATCGCACCGGAGCCCCGGAGCTGACCCGGAAGGGGTTGCGGGTCAGCGGATTCGGAAGACCGGCCCGTGCGGACGGAATGGCAGGGACGCGCCGGCGGGGATGAGGTAGGCGTGTTCGTGGCGAATGCGCAGCACATCGATCGCGCCATCTGTGATCACCAGAATCGGCCCCTCGGGCGGGAAATCGTCGGCACGCTCGAGCAGCCGGATCCCCGGTTGCAGCACGGTGCCGCCGCGCCCGCGCACCCGCACACCGGCGGCGATCTCGTCGACGGGCAGATACCCGGCGTCGTGGGCGGCCGCATCGCAGTAGACGACGCGGGCACGCGGCACGTCCCGGGCGGTGGCGTAGGAGGCGATCGCACCCAGACCCTTGCCCATGAGCGCGGCCGACATCGATCCCGAGGTATCGAGCACGACACCGAAGGTGGGCAGCCGCACCGCTTCCTCGGGCCGCATCCACGCCGGGCGCGGAATGTCGGGCGTCGAGGATTGGCGGCGGGAGGCGCGCGCGTAGCTGCGACGCTTCTCCACCGCGGGGATGTGCTCGTCGAACCACTGCGCCAACTGGGCGTCCCAGGGCAGCGGCGGCTGGTCGAGCGCACGGATCTCCTGTTCGAGTCCGGCGGGCAGCAGGCCGCGGCCACCGGACTGGTGGTAGGCCAGCCCGGTGCACATCGCGTTGCGGTAGTACTCGTCCAGGTCCAGGTAGCGGCCGGGAGTGTGACTGTGCGGCAGCGGCTCTCCGAAGATGTCGCTCTTGCCACGCCCACGCAGGGTGGCGATCTTGCGCAGCCGGCGCAGGTCGATGGCGATGCGGTCGTAGACCTGTTCGGCGGACAGCCCCTTCAGATCCGGGTCGTAGAGCAGGCCGTCCGGCAACTGCCCGACACCCATCTCCACCAGCCAGCCGTTGACCACGTAGTCGCAGGCGACGTTGAACAGGTAGTGGTCGCGCCAGCCCGCGCGCTCACCGTGCCGCAGCGCGGCGTGCAGCATCTCGTGGGCGAGGACGAACTTCCACTCCTCGTCGGTGAGCCCGGCGAACGGGTTGATGTAGATCTCGGCCGCTTCGGCATTGACGGCCGCGATCGAAATGTCCCAGCCGCGTGCCACGTCCGCGTCGGCGACGATCTTCATCCCGGCGGCCAGCGCGCCCAGCAGCGGGTAGGAAGAAACGAACCAGTTGAGGGCCCGGTCCCACACCCGCATCTTCTCGACCCGGCCGCGGGTGACATCGTGACCGGCCTCGGCGAGCGCGTCGCGGGCCGCCTCGCCGATGCCGATGGCGAAATGCGTTTGGTGGTCGTGGCTTTTCGCCAGGCCCGCGGAACCGATGAAGAAGTCCGGGAACTCGGGCCGACGATACGGCTCCGGAACGCTTGTCTGCCACCAGCGTTCGGCCAGTGCCTGCTCGTCGGAACCGGCGGGCGGGGGCGGCAGCGGTTCGGGCGGATGACCGATCTTGAGGGTCAGCAGGTACTGGTCGACGATCGCGCAGCAGGCGGCTCGGTACACCGGATGCGGTTCGTGCGGTGCGTCGATCCAGGTGCGTGCGTACGCGTTCACCGCCAGCGCGCGCTCGGGGACGGCACGCGGATCGAGGTGACCGAAGCCGAGGTGCAGCAGCAGGTGCGCGAACACCCAGGCCCATTCGTCGGCGGTGCCACGCTGTTTCGGGTTGTAGCGCACGGTGCCGTGCGGTGAAGCGACCGCCCACACGTCCCGGGGCAGCCGGTCAGCGTCGTCCTCGTAGCGCTGGCAGCTCATCCGCCGGAAGACGGCGAGCCCGTTCACCTGCCGCCACCCGGCCTCGATGTGCTCGCGCCACGGGTCGATCACCTTGCCGCGCTTGCGATTCGAACGTCCGGCCACGGCTACCTCCGGGCGGCCAGGCGAGGCAGGTCGCGGGTGACCTCCACGAGGAACCAGGACGGCAGCACCGGCAGGCCGTCGTCGTCGGAGGCGATCACCAGTTGCGCGCACTCCACCGAGATCTCGGCCAGTTCGGTGAGCATGGTCTTGGCCCGCAATACGAATCGCTTCAGCCCGGCCGAGACGTGTTCACGGGAGTCGGGCAGGTCCTTGATCAACCGGGCGCGGAAGGCCTCCGACAGGAAGTACAGCAGGTCGCGGTCGGCCGGATTGCGCGGCCAGCCCGCGTCACCCTTGATGACCGCCTCCAGGTCGTAGGCGTGGCGCACGGTCTTGACGAAGGCGCGGAAGCCGGAAGCGTGTGCGGTGGTGAGGATTCCGGAGGCGAGCACCCACAGCACGGTGTCGTCGATCTCGCCGCCGTAGGAGTGCAGGGCGTCCGACAGCATGTGCCAGCCGCGCGGGGTCGAGAACGGCTGCTCGGTCTTGGGCGGCTGCGCCCACAGGTGATCGGGCCGCTGCATCAGGTATTCGACGATCCACGGGTGAATGTCGTTGCCGGCTGCCCACTTCAGCCAGTCGTCGACATCGGCACGCAGGTGCACGTGCACCATGCGGTTGACCAGCGCGGAGGCCATCGGCCGCGCGAGCGCGTTGTCGGTGGCGCGGTTGCCGGCGCCGATGACGACCGACCCGGCGGGCAGCTCGTAGTTGCCGATGCGCCGATCCAGGATCAGCGAGTAGAAGGATTTCTGCACCTCGGCGGGCGCGGCATTGAGTTCGTCGAGGAACAGGCAGTAGGGCTGCTCACGCGCGATCATCTCCGGCGGCGCGAATCGGCTGCGGTCCCCCACGATCTGCGGCACGCCGATGAGATCCTCGAGCGCCAGCTGGGTGCCGAGCAGGGTGACGCACTCCACGCCGAGCTCGTCGGCGAAAGCCCGCACCAGCGAGCTCTTTCCGATTCCGGGCGCTCCCCACAGAAATACCGGACGCACCACCGCGATGTGCAGCAGCAGCTCCGGCAACTGATCCGGAGTCACCGTGACAGTCGCTTCCAAGTGGTCCTTTCAGGTCGAATGTGCACCCAGGGTAGAAGCGCCCATTCGGTCCCGGCCACCGATTTTTCCGGCGGCGCACCCGGATCGGAAGGTCAGTACAGCAGCGGGGCGAGACCGGCGGCACACTCGCGGGCCGGGTCGCGGTGCGTCTCGAGGGCGGGTAGGCGATTGCTCGGACCGGTCAGGCACAGCGCGCCTGCGAGGGTGCCCAGCGCGTTGTAGATGGGCAGTGCCAGGCACGCGACCCCGGGCACGAGTTCATCGGCGGCGCGGGCGTATCCGATGTCGCGCACCGACTGCAGATCGCTGGCCAGCGCCGGATGATCGATCTTGGTGCGCGGCGCGATGCGCGGCGGATTCGCCACCAGCGTGCGCCATTCGGTGTGCGAGGCCAGCAGCAGTTTGCCCGCCGCGGAGGCGTGCAGGTGCCGGGAGAGTTCGCGCTCGCCGGGGATCGGATGGTCGGGGTCCTCGCTGAGGACCTGGACGGCCGCCGGGCGGAAGTTCATGAGGTGCACCGCGAATCGGGTGGAAGCCCGGAACTCGTCGAGCAGGGTGCGCGCGGCGGTCGACAGCACCGGCACATTGATCGCGGCGGCGAAACCGCGCAGCCGCGCACCGAGCGCGAAGCCGCGCAGGTCGGCGGTGCGGACCAGATATTCGTCGGCCACCAGGGAATTGAGCAGCCGGTAGGTGGTGGCGGGGGCGATGCCGAGATGCGCGGCGATCTCCTTGGCGGTGACGCCCGCGCCCCGATCGGCGACCGCCTCGAGGATGGCGATCGAATTGGAGACGGTATTGGTGCGGCCGGAGTCCTTCATCGCGCTTACCGGAAGGTGACGTTCTCGAGCAGGTCGCCGCGCTGTGGCTCATCGTAGATGCCGATGCCGCGCAACCGATCCGGCGCACGCCACCGCAGGATCAGGGTGAACGCCACCGCCGCCGCCATGACCGCGGCATACGTGATCACCACGGTCACGTTCTCGTTGCGGGCCGAGACGGCGGCGGCGACCATGAGCACCCCGAGCAGGACGGCGGTCACCGTGCCGAGAATCGCGATCCACCGCGAGGATTCGCCGATACGGCGCAGCAGCGCGGGCGTGGCCAGGCACGCGGGCAGATACGAGCCGAGATAGCCGAGCGCGCTCAAGGTGAGGAAACTGCGGATGCCGTCCTGCGGTTCGGCCCCCGACACCAGATACCCGACCGTGCAGAGGGTGATCGCGGCCATCGCCGCCACGATCGCGGGCGCGGGCGTGCGGAATCGCGGATGCGCACGCCCGACCGCGGCCGGGGCGATACCCTCGCGGCCCATCGTGAACAGCACCCGCACCAGGGCGTTGACCGAGGCCACCGTGCACGCGAAGAACGACGCCGCCACACCCAGATCCAGGATCGAGGTCAGCGCGCGCGAATTGTCCTGCAGCAGCAGATCGGTGACGGGTGTCGAACTCGCGGCGATACCCGGCGACGCGGACGCCAGTGCCACCGCTTGCGCGCCGACCGCGACCAGATAGATGACCGCCGCCGCCACCGGCGTCCAGGCCAGGGTGCGCGGCACCGACCGGAACGGCCGATACGCCTCGGCCGAGAGCGTGGTGGCGCTCTCGAATCCGACGAAGGCACTGATCGCCACGACCGCGCTCATGGCGAGAGTGCCGGTGCCACCGTGCCATTCGAACGCGTGGGTGGCGGTGGCTCCGTGCCGGGTCAGCAAGTAGCCCATGAGCGCCAGCACCGTCACCACCGACACGCATTCCACCAGCAGCGTCGTGGACGCGGACAGTCGGATGCCACGCACCATGAGCACCGCCGCCACCACGGCCGCCGCCAGCAGCAGGGCGATGATCGTGGCGGTGCCGCCGAATCCGCTGATTCCGGCGGTGACCGCGATCTGATCCAGATAGGTGCCGACCGAGATCAGGCCCGACACACTGACACTCGCGTACCCGACGATCGCCGACCAGCCGACCGGCACCGCCACCACGGGGCCCAGCCCCTTGGCCACGTACGTGTACAGCCCGCCGGTCACCGCCAGCCGCTGCGCCATCGGCCGGATCACCAGCGCCACACCCCAAGCCAGCACCGCGGCCGCGAGGAACGCGACCATGCTCATCCCGCCGCCGCCCGCGGCGATCACGAAGGCCGGGGTGACCACGGCCGTCCCCGAGGGCGCGATGGCCGCCACCGATTGCGCGAACACCGGCACGAAAGGCAGTTCGCGCCGGGTCAATCCGCGCAGGGGTGAACGTTCGGCCACCGGGGGTGGGCTCGGCGGAGCCGCTGTCATGCGCGTGGTTCCCTTCTCACAACGGGTTGCCACAGCGTCGCCGACTCGTATTGCACGCACGTAAACGCCGGTAACGGCGGTTTGTCGCGAGGTGGGAGAAAACTCTCGCGGCTTTCTCGCCGACGGTCACCGTCGTACGCCCGCCGCTGTTACAGACCGCCTATAGCGTTCCGCCGCATCGAGATCGAACCCGCCACCGGCTGTTTCCGGGGCGGGTGCAGTAGAGAGACGGAGCCATGACGCAGCAGATAGATCGCGCCACCGCCGCGCCACCCGGTGCGAGCACCGGCGAGGGAGTGCACCGCCTGAAGGCCAATGCCATCGGTTTGCTCGGTGTGGTGTTCATGGCCATCGCGACGGCCGCGCCGATCACCGCCATGACCGGCAATGTGCCCTTCATGATCTCGGCGGGCACCGGCAAGGGCACACCCGCCGCCTTCCTGATCGCCATGGTGGTGCTGGCGGTGTTCTCCGTCGGCTTCACCGCCATGAGCAAGCACATCACTGCGACCGGCGCCTTCTACGGGTTCATCTCCTTCGGCCTGGGCCGCTCGGCGGGACTGGCGTCGGGCATGCTGGCCACCTTCGCGTACATGGTGTTCGAGGGTTCGCTGGTCGGCATCTTCTCCAGCTTCGGCACCAATACCGTTGCGGCACAGTTCGGCTGGCATGTGCCGTGGTGGGTGTTCGCGATCGTGATGCTGGCGATCAACGCGCTGGGCACCTGGTTCGGGGTGGCCGTGGCGGAGAAGTTCCTGGTCGTACTGCTCGGCACCGAGTGCCTGGTGCTGGCGATAATGGGTGTCGCGGTGGCGCTGCACGGTGGTGGGCCGCACGGCTTCCAGTTCGCGCCCCTGAATCCGGTCAACGCCTTCACCGGGCCGTCGGCGGGCCTGGGATTGTTCTTCGCGTTCTGGTCGTGGGTCGGGTTCGAGTCGACGGCCATGTACGGCGAGGAATCGCGCGACCCCAAGCGGATCATCCCCAAGGCCACCATGATCGCGGTCATCGGTGTCGGCATCTTCTACGTGCTGGTGTCGTGGATGGCCATGTCCGGCAACGGACTCGACGAATCGGCCACCCTGGCCGGCGGCGACAACCCGATGGACGTGTTCTTCCACCCGACCCAGACCTACGTCGGGCACTGGGCCGTCAGCGCCATGCAGTGGCTGATGATGACCGGTTCGCTGGCCTGCGGCATGGCCTTCCACAACTGCGCGGCCCGCTACCTCTACGCGCTGGGACGTGAAGGCGTGTTCCCCGTGCTCAAGCGGACCGTCGGCCGCACACACGCCAAGCACGGTTCGCCGCACATCGCGGGTCTGGTGCAGTCCGTCGCGGCGGTGCTGCTGGTCGCCGGGTTCGGCATCGCGGGCAAGGATCCGTACAACGGCACCTACACGCTGCTGGCGATTCTCGGCACCATGGCCATCCTGGTCGTGCAGGCCGTCTGCTCGTTCGCGGTGCTGCGCTACTTCCGGCGCAACCACCCCGAATCCCGGCACTGGTTCCGCACTTTCACGGCACCGCTGATCGGCGGGCTCGCCATGATCGGTGTGGTGCTGCTGCTGGTCACCAATATGGGTACCGCCGCGGGTACCGAATCCGGGTCGCTGGTGCTGAAGGCGACCCCGTGGCTGGTGGCCGCGATCGCGCTCGGCGGCTTCGGTTTCGCCGAATACCTGAAGCGCCGCTCCCCCGACCGCTACGCCCTGGTGGGCCGGACCGTATTGGAGGAAACCCACGAACGATGACCTCCGGCCAGGCTGAGCCCCTCCTCACTCGGCATGGCAACGGCCCGGCGCCTCTCGGCCGCCGGGCCGTCTTTGTTTGCTTCGGTACAGCGTGCACGTATCCGACGCCCCGCGCTGGCACCCTCGGAAAGTGCACGTTGCGGTTCGCCCCACGATGTCCCGAACAACCGGATCTGGTTCCCGAGATCACGAATCCGGTCCGGCCACAACGAGTGTCACCGTTACCCACGCGCAGCGCGAGCGCTGGACGGCGGACGGCACGCTAGGTCGGCCGGTTGGCGCGGGAGGTCAGTCGATAGCCTGACCGCATGCGCATCGAAATCGACGACCTGACCGGCCCGGATGTGATCGGACTGCTCGAAGAACACGTCGCGGAGATGCTCGCGAATTCTCCCGAGGACAGCATGCACGCGCTGGATGTCACCGCGCTGCGGAAACCGGAGCTGACGTTCTTCTCGGCGTGGGAGGGCGACGCGTTGGCGGGGTGCGGGGCGATCAAGGAGCTCGATCCCACGCACGGGGAAATCAAGTCGATGCGTTCCACCGCGACGTTCCGAGGACGCGGGGTGGGGTCGCTGATGCTGCGGCACCTGCTCGAGGTGGCTCGCGATCGCGGCTATCGGCAGGTGAGTCTCGAGACCGGCTCGTCGGAGTTCTATCTGCCCGCGGTGCGGCTCTACGAGCGGTACGGGTTCGCGCACTGCGGGCCATTCGCGGATTACCTCGAGGATCCGCACAGCGTGTTCATGACGCTGTCGCTAGCCTGACGCCGCCGCGCGGCGGTCGCGGAAGCGACCCGCCATCTCACCGAGCGATGTCACCGCGATCGCCAGGATCACGAATCCGATGACCAGGAACACCAGTCCGATCGCCATCGGGCCGTAGCCCTGATCGCGTGGATCGATGAACGGGTACGGATACCAGTCGACGATCGGGCCGCGGATCAGCGTGTAGACGCCGTACACGACCGGATAGGCGAGCAGCCATCCGATCAGTCGGGCGCTGACACCCAGCGCGGCCGGGACCAGCAACCAGTCCGCCAGCGCGACCAGCGGGGTCACCCGGTGCAGCACATCGTTGGTCCACGGGTAGGCGATGCCGACACTGATCTTCTGCAGCAGCACCGCGTACACGATGCCGGTGATGGTGATGTACAGCGTCGACGCACACCGCACCAGCTGCCAGCTCCGACCCTGCGGATCGACCAGTGCGACGGCGATCCACACCGCCAGCACGATCAGATTCGATTGGATCGTGAAGTAGCTGAAGAAGTTTCCGACCGTCCCCGCCGCCGGTCCCAGATGTGTGGCGCTCCAGAGGATGGCGGCGATGTCGAGCGCCGCGACCGCGAGTAGCAGCAACCGGCCCCACAGCGGATGTACCGCAACGCTGTTCATCCCCCGATATTCGCACGCCGGACCGGGTAAATGCGGACAATACGCCGATACCAGCTTCCGGCGGGCAACCACTGTTTCCGATCACCTGCCACACCGCGCCGACCGGCCCGGATGAACTCTTCGCTATCGTTGACGGTGCAATGACCAGGACCGCCGCCACCTCTCGCGAGCTTCGTACCCGCCTGGCCGATCTCTCGATCCGCGACGAGCACCGCTTGCGTCGCCGACTCGACAAGGCCCGCGGCAACGATCTCACCGACCTCGAAGCCGACATCGACGCCGCCCAGCGCCGGGTGGATGCCCGCCGGGCCGCCGTGCCCGTCATCGCGTATCCGGAGCAGCTACCCGTCTCCGCGCGCCGCGACGATATCGCCAAGGCCATCGCCGACAACCAAGTGGTGATCGTGGCCGGTGAGACCGGTTCCGGCAAGACCACCCAGATACCGAAGATCTGCCTGGAACTCGGGCGCGGGATCCGCGGCACCATCGGCCACACCCAGCCGCGGCGACTGGCCGCGCGCACGGTGGCCGAGCGCATCGCCGAGGAACTGGGCACCGAACTCGGTGACGTGGTCGGTTATACGGTCCGCTTCACCGATCAGGCGTCGGACCGCACGCTGGTCAAGCTGATGACCGACGGCATCCTGCTCGCCGAGATCCAGCGCGACCGGCTGCTGCGCCGCTACGACACGATCATCATCGACGAGGCGCACGAGCGCAGTCTCAATATCGACTTCCTGATGGGGTATCTCAAGCAGCTGCTGACCAAGCGGCCGGACCTGAAGATCATCATCACCTCGGCGACCATCGACCCGGAGTTGTTCGCGCGGCACTTCTGTGACGAGAAGGGCACGCCCGCACCGATTGTCGAGGTGTCGGGGCGGTCGTTCCCGGTGGAGATCCGGTATCGCCCACTGTCGCTGGAACTTCCGGTCACCTCCGAGGATCCCGACGACGAGGACACCGAGATCGTCGACCGCGACCCCACCGACGCCATCGGCGACGCGGTGCGGGAACTGCAGGCCGAGGGCGACGGCGACATCCTGGTCTTCCTTTCCGGTGAACGCGAGATCCGCGACACCGCCGATTCGCTGCGCGATATGCGCCTGCGCCACACCGAGATCCTGCCGCTGTACGCGCGGCTCTCGGCGGCCGAACAGCACCGGGTGTTCGAATCGCACACCGGACGGCGCGTGGTGCTGGCCACCAACGTGGCCGAGACCTCGCTGACCGTGCCGGGCATCCGGTACGTGATCGACCCCGGCACGGCCCGCATTTCGCGCTACTCCATGCGCACCAAGGTGCAGCGGCTGCCGATCGAATCGGTCTCGCAAGCGTCGGCGCGCCAGCGTTCGGGCCGCTGTGGTCGTGTCGCGGACGGTATCGCCATCCGGCTGTACTCCGAGGACGACTTCGAATCCCGGCCGCAGTTCACCGAACCGGAGATCCTGCGCACCAATCTGGCCGCGGTCATCCTGCAGATGACCGCGCTCGGGCTCGGCGATATCGAGAGCTTCCCGTTCGTCGAGGCCCCTGACAATCGCGCGATTCGCGACGGCATCGCCCTGCTCGAGGAGCTCGGCGCGCTCGCCCGCCCGGAAGCCGAATCGTCCGCGCGCACCGAGATTCCCGACGCCGGACTGATCCTCACTCCCATCGGCCGCGAGATGGCGCAGATCCCGGTCGACCCCCGCATGTCCCGCATGCTGGTGGAGGCCAACCAGGGCGGCTGTCTGGCCGAAGTGCTGATCATCGTGGCGGCCCTCTCCATCCAGGACGTCCGCGAACGCCCGGTCGAGCACCAGCAGGCTGCCGACACCAAACACGCCCGCTTCATCGTCGAAGGCTCCGACTTCCTGTCCTACCTGCGCCTGTGGGACTACCTCCGAGAACAGCGCAACGCCCTGTCCTCCAACCAGTTCCGCCGCCTCTGCCGCGACGAATTCCTGCACTACCTCCGCATCCGCGAATGGCAGGACCTGCACGGCCAACTCCGCACCATCACCCGCGGCCTCGGCTGGAACACCGAAGGCTCCGACGCCCAATTCGACCGCACCGCCACTGATTCCGACGACGCACAGGACAACGGCCGCAATCGCCGTGGCCGAACCCCGGGTCGTGGTGGGTCCCAAGGCGGACGCGGAAACGCACGTGGCGCGGCCACGGGCGGCGGTCGAGCGGAGTTGGCCGAGAAGCTCGCCGCGAAGGCGGGGCTCGACAATGATTCGCTGCCTTGGGATGTGACGGCTGTTCATCAGGCGTTGCTTTCGGGGATGTTGTCGCATCTCGGGGTGCGGGAGGCGGAGACTCGGGAGTTCCTGGGGGCTCGCAATGCGAAGTTCATGATTTTTCCGGGGTCTTCGCTGGCCAAGAAGCCGCCGCGGTGGGTGATGGCGGCGGAACTCGTCGAGACGTCGCGGTTGTGGGGGCGGACGGCGGCTCGGGTGGAGCCCGAGTGGGCCGAGCGGCTGGCCGGGGACTTGGTGAAACGTACGTATTCCGAGCCGCATTGGTCGGCCAAGCGGGGGGCGGCGGCCGCTTATGAGCGGGTGACGTTGTACGGCCTACCGCTGGTGACGCAGCGGCGGGTGGACTTCGGGCGGATCGATCCGGAGCTGTCGCGGGAGCTGTTCATTCGGCATGCCCTGGTGCAGGGTGAGTGGCAGACGAAGCACGCGTTCTTCGAGCGCAACCGCGAATTGCTCGACGACGTGGCGGATCTGGAGCATCGGGCGCGGCGACGCGACATCCTGGTCGACGATCAGGTGCTCTTCGACTTCTACGACCAGCGCATCCCCGCCGACATCGTCTCGGTGCGGCACTTCGACAGCTGGTGGCGCACCACCCAGCGCAAGGACCCCGACCTGCTGGACTTCACCGCCTCGACCGTGGTGAACGAGGATGCGGCACTGCTGGATCCGACCTCCTACCCCGACCAGTGGCGGCAGGGTGAGCTGACCTTCCCGGTCACCTACCAGTTCGAACCGGGTCAGGCCGACGACGGCGTCACCGTGCACATCCCGATCGCGCAGCTCGCGCACGTGCGTTCGGTCGGCTTCGACTGGCTGGTCCCGGGCATGCGCGAGGAACTCGCAGCGGCGTTCATCAAGACACTGCCGAAACAATTGCGCCGCACCGTCGTCCCGGCCCCGGACTTCGCGAAGGCCGCGCTGGAACGGCTCACCCCACGCGCCGAACCGCTGCGCACGGGCCTGGCGCGGGAGCTGTCCCAGCTGGGTTCGGTGACCATCACGGCCGCGCACCTGGATCCGGCCGGCCTGCCCGACCATCTGCGCATGACCTTCGCCGCCGTCGACCCGTCCGGCACGCTCGTCGCCCGCAGCAAGAGCCTGGCCGAGCTGAAAACCAAGCTGGCCGAACAGGTCTCGAAGTCGGTGGCGCGCGCCAATAACGCCGCCGAACGCGCACCCACCGCGGTGTGGACCTCGGAATCGCTGGGCACGCTGCCGACCTCGGTCAAACGCCAGGTCGCCGGTCAGACCATTACCGGATATCCGGCCCTGGTCGCCGAGTCGGAGGGCGTGGCCGTGCGGGTGCTCAGCTCCCCCGCCGAGCAGGCCGCCGCCATGCGCGCCGGAACCCGAGCCCTGCTGCTGGGCGCGATCACCACCAATACCCGGGCCGTCACCGCGAGCCTGCGCCCCACCGATCGCCTTGCGCTGACCCAGAATCCGTACGGTTCGCTCGACGCGCTGGTCGAGGACTGCCGCGCCTGTGCCGCCGACGAACTCATCGCGGCCAACGGCGGGCCGGTACGCAGTCCGGAGCAGTTCAAGACGCTCGTGGAGAAGGTGCGGCCGCAATTCACCACGGCGGTAGCGAATATCGTCCGCTCGGTGGTCCCGGTCCTGGCCGAGGCACACCGGCTGCGCGCCGCGCTCGCCGAGAACCGCGATCGTGATGCTGGCGACGATGTCACCCAGCAGCTCGACGAGCTGATCTTCCAGGGCTTCATCTCCGAATGGGGCAGTGCCCGTTTGCGGGAGCTGCCCCGGTATCTGGACGCCGCGCGGCTGCGGCTGGAGGCGTTGCCCGCCTCCGCCAACCGCGACCGCGCGGGCATGACCGAACTCGATCGGGTGCATGCCGCGTACGACCGGCTCGTCGCGAATCTCCCCGAGAACCGCCGGGGCGGCCGCGACATCCTCGAAATCTGGTGGATGATCGAGGAACTGCGGGTCAGTCTCTTCGCCCAGCAGCTCGGCACCCCGTACCCGGTCTCCGCCAAGCGAATCGAGAAGGCCATCGACGCGGCTCGCCGCCCGCCCCAGCAGCGCTGAGCCGGGCAATCCGCACTGCCGAGCCGAAACCGAACGGTCCGGCCCCGAATACTTCGGAGCCGGACCGGAAATCGGTGTCGATCGTGGGCTTACTCGACGATCGCACCCACGGCGTTGTCGGCGCGGTGCGCGCGCAGGTCGGCGATCTCACGCTCGAAATCCTCGGCCGAGCTGAAGGATCGGTAAACCGAGGCGAAGCGCAGGTAGGCCACCTCGTCGAGGTTGCGCAGCGGACCGAGGATGGCCAGTCCGACCTCGTGGCTGGGGATCTCGGGGGAACCCTTGGCGCGCACCGCATCCTCGACCTGCTGGGCGAGCAGGTTGAGGGCGTCGGAATCGACCTCGCGGCCCTGGCAGGCGCGGCTGACGCCGCGCACGACCTTCTCCCGACTGAACGGTTCGGTAACGCCGCTGCGCTTCACCACCGACAGGATCGCGGTTTCGACTGTGGTGAACCGGCGCCCACACTCCGGACAGGCACGCCGCCTCCTGATGGCGCTGCCTTCCTCGGCTTCACGTGAGTCGACCACCCTCGAATCGGGATGGCGACAATACGGGCAATGCATCCGGGATCCTTCGTCGATGCCTGGGATCAGAAACCTCGAGCAATATCGAGGATACCGTGACCGGAGTAGTTCCCGACGTCCGCCCGGGTCACCCGGCCGGAATCAGGTGGTCACCTGCCATTGCGCGGTCATATCCGCGAGCAGGTCCGGCAGGCGCTGGACCAGGCGGCCGCTGCTCAGCATCACCGGGAACGGCACCGCCAGAACCGGTCTCGCGACGGCCGGATTCGCGCACAGCTCCAGGTAGCGCGGCAGCAGGTCATGGGTGATGTAGTTCCACCGCGTGTCGCGGTCGGCCCAGTTGAAGTCGGGCAGCGGGGCCCGCAGCGACATACTGCCCGCGGTGAGGGTGACCGGCGCGAAGACGCCGGGTGCGCGCACCCCCGGGACCGCGGCCTTGCCCGCGATGGTGCTCACGTACGTCATGACCCGGCCCATCGACCCGCGGCCGTGCGAGGTGACATCCCACTGGTCGGCGATGATCTGGTTCTGCTCGCGGTCCGTCATACGCAGGGCAGCGTCGGCCAGCCCCGCGCCGGTGCCGGTGGCCACTTCCCGCCACGCGGTGATGGCGTTGTCGTCGAGTACGCCCGCCCGATACATCTCCTCGACCCCGGCCGAGCCGTCGGCCGCGTAGGCCTCGTGCATGGGGACCTGGTCGATGAAGATGTGCTTCTGCATGATCATCAGCCGGGTCTGGTACCAGGCCAGATCGTCGGCGGTAAGCCGCTCGCCCTCGGTGCCGAGGGCACGGATGTCGGCGGGCAGCAGATCCAGCAGCTGTGGCGGAGTCCCGCGCAGCAGGTCGGCGACCGTGCCGCCGAGCTGATGCAGGCCCGGTACGCCGAGGAGCGCGGACACGTCGCCCATATCGAAGAAGCCCGAGGCGAACGATCCGCCGGCCAGACCAGCCAGGCCGGTCCACCAGAAGTCGGGATGAGAGTTGTTGAGCCGCAGGTAGTTCACGTACACCTGGGTGAAGGTGCGGGTATTGGCCGCCACCCCGCGGTCCGGATCCCAGGCGGCCAGGTCGATATCGGCGTTATGGGTCGCGACGACCAGCCAGTACTGATGCAGCAGTGTCGCGTAGTGCCGCGGCTCGATACCCGCGGCCCGGGCCTCGTCGAGGGCCTCGCGCAATTCCGCCGGATCCAGCGGCAGTGCCGGGTTCAAGCCGCCGCCGCCCGCGCCGTCGCCATTGACCGACGGTAGATCCAGGTATGCGGCATAGGCGGATTCGGCGTGCGCGGCCGGAGCCGTCACCAACCCGATCATCAGGCAGGTGAGGACCCCGGCCGTCCGGATCAGCCCTCGAAGTTTCGGCATTACGCCCCCTGTCGCAGTGGTAACCGCTGTCACATTCAGGGGGACGGTAGCAACACGTTTCAGTTTTCAATCTGCATTTTCGGCCATCGTGGTGGCCGTCGATCCGGATCATGAACGCGGGCTATGGCACGGCAACCGCCACAGCAGCGCCACCGCTATCACTATCGCGCGGGCGCGGGGGCCAGCTGCACCACGGGCGCGGTGGTCTGCGAATCGAAGTCGCCGGAACGCAATTGGGCCAGGCCGATCAGACCCGCCACGGCGAGCGCACTTACCAAAGCGGTGACGGCCAGTGCCGCGAGACTCGCCTGCGCACGCTGCATCCGATCGAGCGGATGCACGCCCCGGGCGCGTCCGGCCGCGTGTCGCACGACGACATGGTCGCGTCGAACATCGGTGCGAGCCACCGGACGCACCCGGGCGCGGCAGGGCCGATGGACGATGGCGGGACGCGAGATCATCGCGGGCAGGTCGGTGGGCGCACCCTCCGAACGCAGCTCCCACGGGATGCTGTCGAATCCCAAATCACTTCCGAGAGTGTCGATTTCGCTGACCACGGCGCGCATCGAAGAAACCTCCAAGGTAGGGCGGACCGAATGATGCTGGACAACTGACTCGATCATGTGTTCGAAGAACTGATGTTCGAATTTCTACCACGGCCTACCGACAATGTCACTGATTTCCACGACATGCGTCGAACAGATGTTTGATCACACGCGTCACACGGACTACAGTCGAGTCACGAGTTCCCCGGACGCACGGAATCTTCGGATCCAGAGGAGATCAACCGGCGCCGGGAACGAATTCCGGTGAGCGACAGCAGTGAACGGAGGACAGCGGCGGTGAGCGAACACGGCGGCGCGGAAGGTGACAACGGACCCCTTGGTCTCTCAGGAGGCGACTCCCCCTCCGCCGAGTCCACGGGCTCCGGCACGGACCTGACGGTGCGCCAGCGCAAGGTGCTGGAGGTCATCCGCTCCTCGGTGCACGACCGCGGCTATCCGCCCAGCATCCGCGAGATCGGCGATGCCGTCGGTCTCACCTCCACTTCCTCGGTGGCACACCAGCTTCGCGCCCTCGAGCGCAAGGGCTATCTACGCCGCGACCCGAATCGTCCACGCGCCGTGGATGTCCGCGGTCTGGACGAGACGGTCATGCGCGCCGCCGCGGGCATGCCGAAGCTGCGTGCGGTCAATACCGAGGCGGAGTCCACCGACGAGCACCCGATCCCCACCTATGTCCCGGTGCTGGGCCGGATCGCCGCCGGTGGTCCGATCCTGGCCGAGCAGGCGGTGGAGGATGTCTTCCCACTGCCGCGCGAACTGGTCGGCGAGGGCTCGCTGTTCCTGCTCAAGGTCGTCGGTCAGTCCATGATCGATGCCGCCATCTGCGACGGCGACTGGGTGGTCGTGCGTCAGCAGAATGTGGCCGACAACGGTGACATCGTGGCCGCCATGATCGACGGGGAGGCCACGGTGAAGACGTTCAAGCACACCGGTTCCCAGGTGTGGCTGATGCCGCACAACCCCCTGTTCGAGCCGATTCCGGGTAATGACGCCCAGATCCTCGGCAAGGTCGTCACGGTCATCCGCAAGATCTGACCGTGCCGCACTGTCGTGACCCGGTGACCGCCCCGCAGACCGGCCGCCGGGTCACGACAGTCGCTTTTTCCCGATGATTGCGCAGTACTAGTGGGATTGCGCAGTACTAGTGGTTGAGCACGCCGTTCCACACCGCGTGCGCGCCCGAATCCCCCACCCGGTAGGTCTGCCACGCGGCCGCACCTCCCGCAGCAAGTGCCACGATGGCGATGGCCGCGACCGCGGCCCGTCCCACCGGCTTGTCACTCCGCTGCCGCAAATGCGCGAGCACCAGCAGCAGCGCCGAAATCAATAGCGGCGCAACGAAGTACAGCATCTGATGTCCGAGCCTGGCGTGCTCGTCGACGACGGGCGGATTCCCCAGTTGCTTCTGAAACCACTCCCCCGCCTCGATGGTGACCGGCGTCAAGGCCGTGACCACGACCGCGAGCGCGGCGGTCGGCCAGATCAGCCGGGCACGCGCCGCGGGCCAGAACGCGCACAAGACCACCAGCCCCGCGGTCAGCGGTACCAGCACGACGATCACGTGCACGAGCAGGACATGGGCGGGCAGCCCATTGAATGTCGACATATATCGGCTCTTTCGAACTCGGCGAAAAGCCCGGCGTATCAGTACAACGTATGTCGCCCCCATCCGGTTCGGTCCCCGCCCCGAGTCCTCCGGCGAGTCCCGCCGACGGCCCGCCCACCCGGATCGGCCCCCGCGTGGCAGCAGTCGACCCGCCCGCCTGCCACCCCGCGCCGCGAAGCCGTCCAGACCCCGTCATTCCGACCTGCTTCCAGCCGGAATCCACTGAAACCGGTTGCACCACCCCGACGTACGTCGGGGCCGAGAACACGGCGGGATGACGCAGCGCCACCAGGACGCGGCGTTGTCGCGCCAGGCCCGGCCCGCCGGTGACCCCGGTCGATATCGGCGGTCAGCGGAGACACTGGCCGGCGGGAGCCATGGGGTCGGCGGAATTACTCGCCTTCGGTGGGTACCACGATTCGCGTGATGAGTTGTGTGGGCGCCTCGTCCGAGTGCGCGACCGGTGCCGCGGTCGGCGCGGGGGTTTCGGGCGCAGGCTGCGGCTGTGCTGCGACCTCCGGTGCGGGAGACGCAACGGGCTCGGGCGCGACGGGATCGACCGACTGGGGTGCCGGGGTTTCACGGGCGGGAACCGGGAGGACGTCGGCCGGGGCGGCGAGAGCCGGGCCCGGCGGGACCTCGAGTGCGGGGGCGACCGGGGCAACGGGTGCCGGGGCAACCAGTCCATGGGCAGCGGGGGCCGAGACGGGCGGGGCAGATGCCGCGGGCGCGTCAGCCGAGAGGGCGGCGAGGCGGCGGGCGCGGAGGTCACCGCTCAAAACGGCGGTGGCGTGATCGGGGAGGTCGGCGGGGGCACGAACGATGCGGCGGGTGACGTCCTCGGCGGGGGCGGAGGACTCGGGGGCGGCACCGGTGGCGAAGCCGAGGACCTCGTACTGGGCGCCGATGGTCATGACGGCCGAATTCTTGTCGTGCGCAATGTATCCCTGGTTGGTGCCCAGGACGCGGCGCAGGGATTCCAGCCAGCGATGGTCCAGGACCCGGCAGTCGGCCCAGGGGAAGTACTCGAGTCCGGTGCGGAGGTAGAAGCGGTCACCGATGTTCGCGCCGCGCAACAACTCCAGCAGCCAGGCGTCGACGAGATTGGGCTGGGCATTGCGGTAGATGCGGGTGCGCGGGGGAACGGAACCGTTCGCGAA
Source organism: Nocardia sp. NPDC059240 (assembly GCF_042753865.1). Classification (NCBI taxonomy): domain Bacteria; kingdom Bacillati; phylum Actinomycetota; class Actinomycetes; order Mycobacteriales; family Nocardiaceae; genus Nocardia; species Nocardia sp. NPDC059240. The sequence goes on from NZ_JBHZAC010000003.1 coordinate 258,647, forward strand.
TTCGCCGAAGGAGTTCAGCAACTCACCCGGAAACTCTTCTACCTTCCCAAAACCGACGACATCCAAACCAAGAAGTTGCTCCGGAAGTTGGGCGGCAATCCTGCGCTCGTCATGCAGTTTGAACTTCCTATTGATGTTCTCAGTGCGCATTTGTCTCCGACTTCCACCTCACGACTCACGAAACACTAGCATGAACCCAACCGTTTCAGACCAGTTTGGTCGGGCGCCCAGGGTACTCACAGCGCAGCTCCCGCTACAAACCCGCTACCAGCGGTAACGGCTATCACCGCGCAACGAACGGCCCGCTACGAGTCACCGCGGCGCACGGCCCGCAATGATTTCCCCCTGCGTCCGCAGACCTGGATTGCCAGGCTCCCAATAGTTTCCGTGAGCGAACACATCAATCGGCAAGGTGCGCACGACCGGAAGGTCGACAGTGGCTCCGGAAGATGTGAAAACTGTTGCGCGAAATTCGCGATCGGTGGGATCGGTCCCGTGCACGTACTCACCGACCCGGGGTACCGGATCCGCCGGGTCTGCGGTAGCAAACACATGCGCACCGTTGCGGCCCGCAGGAATACCCGCCAATCGCAATTCCGAAACGTTCTCGACCCCGACGCCGGGACTGCCCACGAACACCACCGCATCGGCGTCGAGAAAGTTAGCTCCGGACGCGGCCGCACCGATCACCGTGCTCCCGTAGCTGTGCCCGAGGACGGTGTGACGCGCGGCGATCCCCGGGTGCGAGGCGCGCAGTCCCGCCTCGAAGCGATCCAGCGCGGCCGCGCCGTCACGCGCCCGGCGATCCCCCAGTGCCGCGCGCACATCCGGTGGCGCGTCGTAGCCGTACCACGCGATCACCGATGTCCGGGCGGACGGATCGGCCCGCTGCGCGGCGGCCAGCAGGGCCCGCGAACGCTGCAAGCCCAACCCGATCGCGCTGAGCGGGGAGCCGGTACCGGGGACGAAGGTCGCGATATTGGCCGCGGTATCCGGATTGTTGAGCGCGATCGCGCCGTGGCCACGCTCGTCGACCGCCAGCAGCAGCCGATCCGGCGACGGCGGTCCGAGTTGCTCGGTGAGCGCCGCATACCCAGCGAGGCGCGTCTGTATTTCTCGACGCTCGGCTTCCCACTGCCGCAGCCGAATCCAGCCGTCCTCGGTGGTTGGCGGGCGGACCAGGTCCGGATACCCGTCGAGCAGCCGCCGCTCGGCCTCGACGGCGAGTTTCCTCAGCCGCGGCACCGCACGCCGGTTGTAGTGATCGCGAACCAACGCGGGCAACCCGTCCCGCGAACCGAGCAGCGGATCGGCATCGAACAACGCGTCCTGATCCGCCGGCGAGAGCGAATTCCACAGCGCGCACAGCGCTTTCGGATCCTGCGGCAGTTGCACGGTGCCGTCCAGGAATCCGGCGACCCGCGTGCTCGGCCCGCCTCCGCACGGGTCCACCCGGAGGGCCGAGAGTGCCGCGACCGCGGCGCCCACCCGCGTCCCCGCCCGCTCGTCGACTTCCCCCGCCGTGTCCAGCAGCGGCCCCAGCCGCGCCTGCAATTCCCGAGCCTTGGCGTCGAACCCCGCCTGAAAGATCAAGTCCAGCGCCGGATCTCCGGTCTCCGACCGCGGCGCGTGTACGTCCCCGTGCTCGGAGATCCGGCACCCGTTGTCCCGCGCCTCCTCCGAGATCCCCCGCACCAACCCGCACACCCGCTCGAGCACCACCGCCTCGGTGAGCGCCTCCGCGATCTCGAGCAGCGCGGCCCCCAGGTGATCCCCCGCCAACCGATCCCCCACCGCACGCAGCGCCGCCGCCGTCCCCGCCACCCCTTCCCACCCACTCACCGCAACGTCGACCAGCCGCCCGACATGCGTCATCGCCCCGCCACACACCTCATCGGCCTCCGCGACCGCCGCGCCCGCGAGCCCGATCGCCTCCGGCCCCCACCCGAGCACCTGTGACACACCCGCACGAACCATGCTTCTCCCCACCCCTCGCGCTACCCGACAAGCCCGTCCGCTCAGCACCTCTATCCCTGCGCTACTCACCTCTGTCTGTGCGCTACACCGAACTCTGTCTGCGCGCCCTGCTCAGAAGGTTCGTGTGCAGAACGGGTGCCCTTCGGCGCGCCGTCGGCTCCGGACGCGAATATCGTTGCGGCATTGCGGGCCTCGTGGGCCATCCCCGGCTGGTTTCCGGCCGTGGAGAACGCGGGCCGCCACTTCGTCGACGGCGGCGCGGCCTCCACCGCCCTCGGCCATAACCACTTGCCGTCATTCCGGCCTTGTCCGAATGACGAAAGGGTTCCGACGCAAAGTCTCTGGCGGCTTCACCCCCGTCAGCGCCCTACCGGCACTCGCGTGCCTACGGTTTCGATGTAGCGCGCGGCCGCGCGCCTCCGGGTGGACCGGTGGTCAGGCGGTGGGGTGTAGGTAGGCGTCCAGCTGGGTTTTCAGGGTTTGTTCGGTGGCCTCGTAGGTGGCGCTTGCCTGGTCGGTGGCGTCGGCGAGGGAGTGCAGGCGGTCGGCGAGGTGGTGCAGGGTGGCCACCGCGGGGGCGGCGACGGTGGCGGCGGCCGAGCCGAGGGCCGAGTTGGGCATGGAGCGGGCTACTTTCGCAAGGAGATCGACCGGGTCGATGGTTGCGATGGTGTCGGCCTCGTTGCGGATGCCCGCAGCCATGATTCGCAGCGCCGTCAGATCCGCGTGCAGCATTTCCGTCATGTTTCCCCCCACGTCGTTGTGGTCCACACCCTAGCGGGGGCCGGGCCAGGAGGCGGGGCGAGCAGCGTGGGGTGTGGACAGCGCAGCGGCTGTTCACATTTCGGGGCGGGGCAGGTCAGCGGGCGGCGCGGGCGGCGTCTCGGGCCAGGGCGCGGTCGCGCTGTTCCTCGAAGCGCACGACGTCCTTGGCCATCTTCTCCAGGAAGGCGGCCAGGCCCTCGCGGAGGCGTTCGCCGCGGGCGGTGAAGTCGGTGCGGTCGAAGACATTCCATTTGCGCAGCACGGGCCAGATGACCTCGTCGAGGTGCTGGCGCAGATCGTAGATGCCGTGTTTGGCGATGATCACGCTGTTGCGCCGGAAGTCCGGCATGCCCGCGCCGGGCATGCGGAAGTTCTCGATAACGGCGCTGATGGCGGCCAGCGCGTCGTCGGGGACGAGGTCGAGGGTGGCTCCGCAGATATTGCGGTAGAAGACCATGTGCAGGTTCTCGTCCGCGGCGATGCGGGTGAGCAGGCGGTCGGCGATCGGGTCCTGGCAGACCTTGCCGGTATTGCGGTGCGAGACGCGGGTGGCCAATTCCTGGAAGGTCACGTAGGCGACGCCGTGCAGGACCGCGTGGTCGCCGGTGCCGGTGGGGTCGTCGACACCCTGTGACATGCAGGCCATCCGCGCGTGTTCGAGCGCGACCGGGTCGACGCCGCGGGTGACGACCAGGTAGTCGCGCAACACGATCCCGTGCCGGTTCTCCTCGGCGGTCCAGCGGTCCACCCAGGTGCGCCAGGCCCCGTCGCGGGAGAAGGCGTCGGAGATCAGCCGGTGGTAGGAGGGCAGGTTGTCCTCGGTGAGCAGATTGGTGACCATGGCGGCCCGGGCGACTTCACCGAGCCTGGATTGCTCGGGCTCCCAATCGATTCCGCCCATGGCGGCGAAGTTGCGCCCCTCGCTCCAGGGCACGTAGTCGTGCGGGTGCCATTCCTTGGCCAGCGACAGATGCCGGTTCAGATTCGCTTCCGCCACCGGTTCGAGTTCGGCCAGTAGTGCTTCGGGCGTCATGGTTACGGCCACGTCGGGTCCCTGCTGTACGACTTTGTTTTCTATTCTCGGTCCGCCTCGACCGATCCCCGTTCGCGAGCCTACCCGGATATTTGCGGTATCGCCTTGCCACCGCTGGAAGACGACCGTTCGATTTTGATCTTCGATTCGTGTTCAATGTGACGGGCATCGTGTTCGATGTGACTGGCAATCGAATTCCCGCAGGCCGCGAATCCACGCGACTATTCGGGCAACACCCGTGATCCCCGCGCCGACCGCGTTAATGTCGATCTGCGCGTGCGCGATTCACCGGGGAAATATGCGATACCTGAGGAGGGCAGATGGCGGCCGTTCCCGCAGCTGCGAGAAAGGCACTACCCACCGTCGTATTCACCGCGCTGGTCGCGGCCGCCGCCGTCTGGCAGCGGGATGCGGTCCTGACCGGCGTGCACGCCCTCGCCGGGGCCGACCCGCGCTGGCTGCTGGTCGCCGCGCTCGCCACCCTGGCCCTCTGGCCCACCTCGGTTTTCATGCTGCGCGGTTCGATTCCCGCCGATACCTCCGCCCGGCAGTTGTTCGCACTGCAGCTCGCGGTGCCCGCGATCGGCCTGGTGCCCGCCGCGTCGTTGCTGCTGCGGGTTCGCTTCCTGCGCCGCACCGGCCTGTCGCACGCGGGGGCGGTGGGTTCCATGGCGTTGATGGGATTCGCCGCGCTGATGGTGCGGGTTCCCCTGGTGATCATCGCGGCATTGGCCGCACCCGGCCTGATGAGCCGCAATGGCGCGCAACCGCCGTGGCACGGTCTGGGCGCTCGCATCGCGGGCTGGTGGCACCACGGTGTCACCGATAATCCTTGGCGCACAGCCGGATTCATCGTCGCCGCGGTGGCCGTCGCCGGAATTCTGCTGGGGCTCGCGGCGCTGGCATTGAATCGCCGGGTGCGTGAGCACGGCGGGTGGCGGGGGCTACCCGCACGGGTGCGGCACGCCCGCTCGGATGCCCTGATCGCCTGGAAGTCGGTGGCCGCCACCGCGATCCGCCCGCGCCGGGCCGCCGCGCTGTGGATCTGCGCTTTGATTCAGCCGCTGCTGATGGTGGTGGCGCTGTGGGCGGTGCTGCACGCGGTCGGCGCGGACCTGAGCCTGCCCGATACCTTCGTCGTCGAACTCGTGACCGTGGCCCTGGCGCCACTGCTGCCGTCCCCGAACGGCGTGGCCACCAAGGAGATCACCATCGCGGCCGGGCTGACCGCCGTGGCCGGCTTGACCGGCGGGGTGGCGGTGGGTGTGGCCCTGGGGTTCCGGTTGCTCACCTTCTGGTGCCAGATTCCCCTGGGCCTGGCCTCGTTCGCCTATCTGAACCACCGCCGCGCCATCTGAGCGCACGCGTCCGGCGGTCCGGATCGGCGGGTGTGACTACTTGTTGATCTGGCAGTCGATGGTCGAGAACTTCGCGACGCCACCCCAGGTGGTCTGGGCGACGCCCTGCGCCTGACGCTTGTTGCGCTTGGCCTCCACGGTGAGCGTCGGCAACGCCTCTCCCGCCCAGGTCTGCGCATTGCAGGTGTAGGTCGCCACGTCCGCCTGCGCGGGGGCGGCGACGGCGGTGACCGCCGGGGCGAGGGCGAACATGGCCACGGGCAGGCCGATCAGATACTTCTTGCTCACTTCGGACTCCTTGTGCGATCTCGGGGTGAGCCGGGCAAACAGCAGCCTGGATTCTCGCACGACCTCGGCGAGCCCGCCGACGAAGCGGCCGATCATGGTCGACGATGGGGGCACTTTCTACGGCCTGGCACCGTTGATCACGGTAAGGCGGCCACTACGAAGGAGTTCGCCATGTCGTTCATCGGGAGCCTGCTCGGTCTGGCTCTGACCCTGTTCATGCTGGTGTTGATCGCGCGTCTGATCCTGGATTGGATCGTCACGCTCAGCGACAACCCGCAGGGCATCCGCAAGCCCCGAGAGATCGTCTACAAGATCACCGAACCCGTCATCGCGCCGGTGCGCCGGGTGTTGAAACCGGTCCGCTTCGGCAGTGTGCAGGTCGATCTGGCCTTCACGGTGGTGTTCATCGCGGTGCTGATCCTGCGCGCGGTGGTGTTCAGCCTGTAGCGGTCAGCGTGCGGGTTCGATCCGCACGAGGGTCGTGTACTGGGCCGCGGCCACGATATCGCCGGGGTCCGGGGTGCCGTCATCGCGATTGCGCACCCCGTAGTACTTGGAGTCGCCGGGCATGGCGCTCAGGAACTTTCCCAGACTCTGCGCGACCGCGGTGGGGTCGGTGATCGGGGTGGCGACGGCGGTCACGGTGCGCCCGGCCAGCAGCAGTTGGACGGGTGCTCCGCCGCGCAGGTTCTGCCACCACTTGCTGTCGGTGTAGCAGTTGAGCACCTCCCCGTCGGGGAAGTAGCGGACGACGGCGGTGTAGCGGTTGCCGCTCTTGCGACCGGTGAAGGTCAGCAGCATGGTGTTTCGGCTCATCACCCGGTGCAGCGGCGAACGCAGCAGGGCTTTGACGACGACATTGACATAGCCCGGGACCGTGGGCGGGGCGGTGGTGGCGCTCATGCTCTCCACCGAACCACCGGCACGGCCGCCGCACATCGGGACTATCCCTGAGATGCGCCCGGATTCGCGGACACCATCGGTTCGACGGCGGTCTCGGGAAATCGATTGGGGCGCAACAGGAGAATGGTCGCGAGCCCGAGCAGCCCCGCGCCGGCGATGGCGATGCGGGCACCGGTGAGTGTGGCGAGCAGGCCGCCCAGCGCGGTCAAGGTGGCGATGGTGGCACTGCTGGTGATCGACCAGGCCGACAGGGTGCGGGTGGTGCGGTCGGCGGCGGTCTGTTCCAGCCGGAAGGTGGCGTAGACGGGATTGAAGACCCCGCAGCAGGTGATGAGCCCGGCTTCCACCGCGACCACCAGCAACAGCCCACCGGTTCCCGGGCCGACCAGCCCCAGGGCGGGTAGCCAGCAGGCCCGCAGCATGCCGGCCCCGAGCAGCACCGAGCGCTGACCGAATCGTTCCACCAGCGGGGTGGCCAGCCGCGAACCGAGCAGGCCGCCGAGGCACGGCAGCCCGTACGCCAGCCCGTATTGCCAGGGCGCGAACCCGAGATCGCGCAGCATGAGCACGGCCAGCAGCGGTGAGGTCGTCATGACCAGCCCGTTGAGCAGCACGGTATTGAAGAACAGGGGTCGCAGGGTGCGGTGGCCGAGGATGTATCGCCAGCCTTCGGCCAGCTCGCTGAGCCGGAATCCGCCACTGCCGCGCGATGTTTCATCGTTGCCGGCCCGCACGGGGTACGCCTCGCCGCCGCCGATGGCACGAATGCCCAACGCGGACAACAGAAAGCTGAACGAATTCGCCACGACCGTCAGCATCGGCCCGAAGATCCCGATCGCCGCGCCTCCGAGCGGCGGACCCAGCACCGCGGCGGTCCACATGGTGGATTCGAATCGCCCGTTGGCGGTGAGCAGCTGTTCTCGGGGCACCAGCATCTTCAGGTGGGCTCCCGAGGCGGCCTTGAACACCATGTCGGAGGCCACGACGAGCACCGAGACCACCAGCAGCTGCGCGAAGCTCAGCAGCCCGGCCGCGTAGGCCAGCGGCACACTGAGCACCACTGCGAAGCGCACCAGATCGGTGGCGATCATGACCGGCCGCTTGCGCCGGAATTCCAGCCACGGCCCGAGCGGCACCGTCAACAGCGCGCCGACCGCCAATCCGGCGGCCGCCAGCAGCGAGATCTGTCCCGGGCCGGCGTGCAGGACCAGCACCGCGATCAGCGGAAACGAGTCGAAGGCCAGCCAGGTTCCGGCGGTGCTGACCGCGAATGCGGTCCACAGCCAGCCGAATTGGCGCCCCAATGATCGTTTGCCCGCCATACCCGTCCGCCTCCACACCGTCGACCCTCACCCGTTCTGCCGCCGCAAGAGAAGCAGAGTCGCGGCGGCCGGATCAAACAACCGCGTCCCACGCGAGCCACAACCCGCCGTTGTACACGCTGATGAGCGACCAAGCCTGAGATCCGGTGCGGGTCGCCGCGAGATCGGCCGCGTGTCCCGGAATATCCTCCCGCCGACGGTGATTGGATCCAGGCATGACGAGCGCTGACTTGCTGGTGGATGGCTTCGGACGAATCAAGGAGAACGTGCACGGCGCGCTCGCGGGCCTCACACAGGAGGAGTTGGGCGTCCGCATCGACGGGACCGCGAACTCCATCGCCTGGCTGATCTGGCATCTGACCCGGGTGCAGGACGACCATGTGGCCGATGTCGCCGGGATCGAACAGGTGTGGACGGCGGCGGGCTGGGCCAAGCGCTTCGAGTTGCCCTTCGACGAGGCGGCGCACGGCTACGGGCACAGTTCGGCGGATGTGGCGGAACTGGCCGGCGTTCCGGCCGAATTGCTGCTGGGCTATTTCGACGCGGTCCACGATCAGACCATTGAGTACGTTTCTAAGTTGACCGACGCCGATCTCCCCCGCATTGTCGATACCCGCTGGGATCCGCCGGTTACCCTCGGTGTCCGGTTGATCAGTGTGATCGACGACGACGCCCAGCATTCGGGCCAGGCGGCGCTGCTTCGCGGCATTCTGCTGCGGCGGCGCTGATCGCATTAATCGGTATGACCGTTTTCACCCAACGGCGAGATCGATAGCGTTGATCATGAAATCGATCGGGCGGAGAATAGCGAAATGGCTTTCTCCGTCGATCGATTCGATCATGTGGTGATCAACTGCTCCGATCCCGCGGCCACCGCCGACTGGTATGCCCGGGTGCTGGGCATGACCGTCGAGAAGTTCGGCCCGTCCGGGCGGACCGCGTTGCGCTTCGGCAATCAGAAGATCAACCTGCGCCCACTGGGCGCGCTGGACACCGATCCCGCGTGGACCACCGCCGCCACCGAAGCCGCCGGGGCACAGGACCTCTGCTTCATCACGACGGCCTCGCCGGACGAGGTGGGCGCGCACCTCACCGCATGCGGGGTGACGATCGAGCAGGGCCCGGTGACCAAGATCGGGGCGCTGGGCGACATGACCTCGCACTACTGCCGCGACCTGGACGGGAACCTGATCGAGATCGCCGTCTATCCGTCCTGACGAGGATCCTTTCAGCGGCCCGGTGCGGGAGCGTTCGGAGTCGGAGTGGTGGCGGGTAGCCCCGGTAGTCCGGCATCAGGGGTTCCCGCACCGGCCTTGGAGCCGATGTCCTTGTAGCCGAACACCTTCCAGGCTCCATTCACCTTCATCAGGTCGACGTACTCGGTGACCGAGCCGGCGGTCGGATCGGCCTGCCCCGGGGCCTTGCCGGTCAGCTTGACCACGCCGAGGATGCGGATCAGATTGTCGTTCTGGCTCACCACCGCCGTATCGCCGACGGCACCGGTCATGCTGGCGTCGGCCTCGGTGAGCAGGCTCAGCATCGCTTTGGTCTGGCGCACTTGATCTTTGAGAGTGTCGGTGGTGGCCGCGATCATGGCGGTATTCCACTTGTCCATGCCCTTGTCGCGCTCGGCGTCGACGGTGTACGCGGTGACCAGGAAGTCCGACCCGGCCTTCAGGGCGGCATCGCGGTCGGACTGCTGGGCGCGCTGAACCGACGCCGTCTTGTCGAGATCGGCTCGGGCGGTGGCGAAATGGACGGCCCCGAACCCGAGTCCGCCGACCCCGACAGCGACCACCGCCGCTGCGGCGGCCACGAGGGGCAGCCGTACCGTGCGCTCCCGAGGCGGCGTGGTGGTCTTCTCATCCTTGGTGGTCATGTGATTCCGGCTTTCGGGTCAGCGGGGTGCCTGGTCGGGGGCGGGCGCGGCGGTGCTGGTCGGCGCGGGGGCGGATTTCGCGGCGGGCATGCCACCGGCGGGGCCGTAGCCTTGGACCTTCCACGTGCCGTCGATCCTGCGCATGTCCACCACCGCCGAGCTGTCGGTCGTCCCCGGCTGCGCCGAGTTGGGGTCGGTGTTGCCGGTGGATTCGATGACCGCCAGCAGCGTCACCGCGTCACCGTTCTGCGAGACCGGGCCGATGTCGGTGATCACGCTGCTCATCTGCACGTGCGCCTTGACCAGCTTCTCGAGCACGGCCCGCCACTGCGCGAGCTGATCGTGCATGGAGTCGGTGGTGGCGGCCAAGACCGCGCTGTCCCACCGGTCCAGGCTGCCGTCATTGACGGTGAACATGGTGGTGAGGAAGGTCGAGGCGGCCTTTGCGGCGGCATCCCGGTCGGTCTGCCGGGCCTGGGCGGCTGCGACGTCCGCGGCCGCCGTGTGCTTCTCGTACGCGAAATACCCACAGGCCGAACCGATTCCGCCGAGCAGCAGCAGGGCCGCCAGCCCGGCGGCTCGAACCCGGCGCTTGGTCACCGCGATCTCCCGGTCGCGCCACGACCGGGGCTTGCGGGCGGGACGCGTCCGCTTGCGTGGCTTCAGTGCGAGGACGGTCGCGTCCGTGTCGGCCGAAACCTCGACCGCTTCTTGCTCTTTCGTTTCCACGGTCGATCTCCTAGCGGGGTGTTGCGGGCAGGGACGGGTTGGCGGGTGACTGCGGTCCGGGCGGTTGCGCGACGCCGGAGACGTTCCCGGCCAGCGCTTGATCGCCGCGCCCGGAGTCGGCGGCCTTCCACACGCCGTCGACCTTGGTGAGTTCCACCCATACCGCCGAGGTGGTCTTCACCGGGTCGGGTGTCTGGAAGTTCTGGGTCTGTTCGTCGAGCTGGGCGATCACCCGCACCCCGGTGCCGGCCTGCGCGGCGCACGCGGCGTCGGCGACGGTGGCGGACTTGACGAGCCTGCCCGCCTTGATGAGCTCGCTGTTGTCGTGCGCCACCTGCGCATTGGCGAAGTAGTCGTGAATCGCCCCCGACGACAGCGATGCCATCTTCGGGGTCCACTCGTCGGGTTTGTTGTAGCTGAAGTTATTGGCGGCCAGCAGGAAATCGGTGCCCGCCTTGATGGCAGCGGCGCAATCGGATTCCTTACGCCGGGCATCGGCCAGCGAACCGGTCAACGCGGCATTGCGATTGGACAGGTCCCAATTGCGGTAGCCCATCACGCCGGTGACCGCGGCCGCGATCAGCAGCAGCGTGGCCACACCCAGCAACGGAATCCGTATCCCGTTGGCGCTCCAGTCTTTCCAGAGAGACTTCATCCCTCCCCTTCCTCAGTGCGGGATGTCGACCAGCAGCCGGAAACCCTTGTCGGCGGGGAAGGCCGCGAGCAGCCCGTCCATCGCCTTGCCCGGGTCGTAGTCGATGTGCTCGAGCGGGTCCAGCACGTAGGGGCGGATGATTTCCAGTGCGGGACCGCCCTTCTGGACCAGCACCTGCAGGTATTTCATGAGCCGCTGCGCGAGCGGAATGAACGGGATGACCTGCTTGCCGCCGCTGGTCTCGGTGATGGAAATGAATTGATCCAGCAGCGCGGGCAGTTCCGGGGCCAGCGTTCGGGCCAGCCGGTCGGCGCTGTCGCGCAGCAGGGTCATCTTCTCGCCGGAGGATTCACCGGCCGCGCCGGCCAGGAACGACACCATGCGCTGGATCAGTTCCCGGTTCTGGCGCAGCGTGGTGGCGAACATGCTGCCGGAGTTGACCAGTCGTTGGATGCTCGGCCCGACATCCTGGATCGCGATATCGGTCCCGGACAGGATCTGGTTGATGCTGTCGGGATTGATCTGATCCATGACGCCCTGCACCCCGCCCAGCGCCCGCGCGATGGTCAGCGGCGCAACCACATGGTCGGTGGGCACCACGGCCCCGTCGCCGAAGTACGGCCCGGCCACGGTCTTGGGCGCGAAGTTGATGTACTGCTCCCCCACCGCGGACAGATTGGCCACGGTCACGGTGGAATCCATCGGGATCCGGTATTCCGCCCGCACCGCCAGGCGCGCGGTGATGCCGCCCTCGGACTTCTCCAGCGTGGTCACCCGGCCCACTTGCAGACCGTTGAAGGTGACCGGCGAGGTCTGCATGAGCCCACCGGAACTCGGCAGCACCACGGTCATCGAATACGTCTTGGCGCCCGGGTGATACCCGAACACGCCGTAGGTCAGATACAGCGTGGCGCTGACGGCCATGACGAGCATCGCCAGCGCCGAGGCCAGGACCTTGCGGGTCATCGCGCCAACCCCACCATCTTCAGGATCGGTGTCACCCGATCGTGGAACGCCTGTTCGTTGGCTGCCGTAATGCGCTGGTCGGCAACGGGATCCCCGGTCAGCAGTTCGGGCGGGGTCTGCGGCACCACGTCCGAGATCACGATCGAGGGAAAGCCGCGTGCCGAGAGGAATGGCACGATCTTGTTCTGCAGCAGTGCGCCGATCGATCCGATCGTGCGCGGGAATTCGGTGGGCGAGGCGATGAGCGCCTGCGCCAGTGGCGTCCACACGTCGATGAACCGGTTGGCGGCGTCCAGGCGCGTTCTGGTCTTGGGATTGTTCGGATCGACCAGCAGTTGGTTGGCCCAGTCGGCCAGGTTGCGGATGGCGTCGATGAAGTAGGTGAAGTCCGGCAGCACCTGCTGCACGACGCCCAGCAGCACCGGCGCGGAGTCGAAGACGAAGTGCCACACGTCTTCCGCGGTCCGGAAGGTGTCGATGGCCGCGGTGGCGTTGTTCAGGATGTCCGACAGCTGCCGGGTGGAGGCCCCGATCCGGTCGAGCTGCTGCGAGAACTTCTGCATGAAGTACCGGAAGTCTCCGGAGTCGGCCGGGAACGCCTGGTTGACGTTGGTGACGAAGGAGTCCACGAACGGGATGTTGCCGCCGGTGACCCAGCCGACCACCGCCGCCATGTACTCCTCGACATTGGTCGCCTGCTTGGTCTGGGTGATGGGGATGACGCTGCCCTGGGTCAGGGTTCGGCCCGAAACCTGCGGCGGGATGGTGAGTTTCACGAAGGTGTCACCGAAGAGGGTGCGCTGCGCCATCTCGACCTGGGTCTCGGCAGGCAGCCGCACGTTCTTGTCGATGTCGAGGATCGCGGTGGGCTGATAGTAGGGCTGCTTGTCCGCCGCCAGCGCCGGCACGTGGGCTTCGGGATTCGGTCGCACGCTGACGGATTCGACGACGCCGACCTTCGCGCCGTTGAGTTCCACCGCGGTCTTCAACGGCAGCGACAGCACATCGCCGAATTCGACGCGGACCTGATAAGTCGGTTTGCCGTACTGCATGCCCGGCAGCGGCATGTCCAGTGGCCGCACCGCGCAACCCGACACCGCCGCCACCGTCAGCACGCCGAGCACGGCACCGCGAAAAGGCTTCCTAACCATTGCTTCTCACCTCCCGGCCGCGGCCATCATCAGTTGCACCACACCCAGGTCGACGGTCTGCCCGTCGGTGAAGTCGCGGTCGCACGGCGCATACCAGGGCTTGGCCATCGCGCAGATGTCGCGCGCGAGGCCCGGGTCGATGCGGAAGCTGGGCGGCACGTACTGCAGTTGCCCGGCCCCGAGCTTCTCGTTGAACAACCGCCCCGCCCCTTCCAGCCCCGCCGGAACGTTCTTCAGGAAGTCCACGAAATCCGGTGTGTGGTCGAGGATCTTGAAGATCACCGGGAACGCGCCGTCGGCCACGGCCATGATCACCTTCAACCACTTGTAGATCAGCAGATTGGCCAGCGGCGGCACCCACACCCCGATATCGCTCATGATCCCGGTGATATCGGGCAGTACCCGGTTGGCGATGTTCATCGCGTCGGTGACCGAACCGAGCAGGAAATCCAGGTCGCCGCTGCCGGTGTCGAGGTTCTCACTGATCTTGCGCATCTGCTTGAGGATCGCGCCGATGATGTAGTTCGCCCCGGCCGCCGAATCGCCGAGGATGTCGGAGATGTTCTTGATGGCCCCGTTCAGCGGCACCGCGCTGTCGTGCACCTGCTGGGCTATGCGGGCCAGCGAGTCGCCCAGGACGGCAGGCTCCTTCTCCTGTAGCGGCGCGTCATGCGATTTGCCGGTCATGTCCTCGGTGAGGGTGGCCATGGCCCGCATGGCCTCGGTGAAGCCGACCGGAGTCTTGGTGCGGTCCACGGGAATACAGTTGCGGTAGTCGAAGGTGCCGCCGCCGGTGTAGGCGGGGCCGAGCTCGATGTGCCGGTCGGTGACGATCGAATTGGCGATGGTGACCGCGCCGAGCTGCTGCGGCAGCCGCACCTTGCGGTCCACGGTCATCGTCACTTCGACGCCGTCGGCCTTGGGCCGGATGTCGGTCACATTGCCGACCTGGATGCCGAGCATGCTGACCTTGTTGCCCTTGTACAGGCCCACGGCGTCACGGAATTCGGCGCACAGGGTCAGCGGCGCGTTGTGGCTCTGGTAGTACTGCTTTCCGGTCAGCGCCACGATCGCGCCCATCACCAGGGCGATGACCAGGACGGCGCCCTTCAGTTTCGCCATGGTTCAGCACCCCGGCTTTCCGGCCGGGCACAGCGGAGTGTCGGTGACGACCGCACCGGACTGATCGACTGTGACATACGGGTTTTCGGTGTTCTTGGCGAAGAAGTCGAGCAGTTGCACGAGATTCTGGTCGAGCCCCGCGAGGGCGTCCTTGTTGTTCACGAGATCGGCGACGGCCTTGTCGATGGTGTCGTAGAGCGGTTCCAGCACGGGCCCGAGTTGTTTGTCGGCCGCGTCGAAGATCGGGGTGATGTAGTCGAAGGCGCGGCGGATCTCGCCGATGATCCGGATCAGCCCTTCACGGTTGGCCGCGATCACCCGGTACAGGTCGAGCACGTGCTGACCGGCGAGCTGGATGCGGTCCATCTTGTTCATCACCACCTCGAGGTAGGTCTTGGCGATGTCGAGGGCGCGGGAGAATTCGGCCCGCCGCGCCGCCACGATGGACGAGAGACTGTTGACGTTGGTGAGGATGTCGTTGAGCGCCTGCGGTTGCTGGTCGAAGGCGCCGGCCAGTTTCGAGATGGATTCGCGCAGCTTTCCGGCATCGATGCCGGCCAGCGCCGGGGTGGCGTCCTCGAGCGCCGCCGACAGGTCGTACGGCGTCTTGCTGTGCTCGCGCGGAATGATCTTGCCTGCGGCGGAACCGCTTCCGGCCGGTTGCACGGCCAGATACCGGCCGCCGATCGGGGTCATGAGTTTGACGCGCAGGGTGGTGTCGAGGCCGATGTGCACCTTGGAGTCGACGTCGAAGGAGATCTCGGCGTGATCGCCGACCAGTGTCACCGCGCGCACCTTGCCCAGCGTGATGCCCGCGATCCGGACATCGTCGCCGGCGCGCAGGTCACCGGAGTTGGCGAAGTCGGCGCGATAGACGGTCTGCCCGAACGGAATCACGTACGCGCCGACGGCGGCGAGCAGTGCGCCCACCGTCACCAGGATGGCCGCGATGCCGATCCGGAATTCGAAGCGCCGCTGATGTTCGGTGCTGCGCACGGTCAGCCGCGGCAGGCTCGGCAACGAAATCCGAGGCAGCGGGACGCGTTCCAGCAGTGTGGTGCTCATTTGCAGGCCTCCATCCGCTCGGTGCCCAGGACGATGGTGGTGGGGATCGGCAGCCCGTTCAGGCAGCTCCAGCGGTCGCCCGCTTTGGGTTCGAGGGTGAGACTGTCGAGCGTCTGCATCGCCAGCGGCGCGGCTGCCAGGGTCTGCCGGATGAAGGTCACCATCTCCGGGCCGAGCAGCATGTTGTAGAGCCGCTCCATGCCGCCGAAGTTGTCGTAGTAGACCGCGACCAGCCGGTCGAACAGCGGCAGTGCGGTGTCGATGCCCGGAATGCCCTTGGCGATGAGGTCTTTGAGCATGTCGAGCTTGCCGTAGACGTAGTCGACCAGACCGAGGATCTGCTCGATCATGTGGTCGATCTTGGGTGATTGTCCTTCGAAGCGGGCCAGCAGTGCCGAGAGATTGTCGGCCAGCAGCGTCACCACGGGTTCCTGGCTCGAGGCCACCTGGATGATCTTGTCCAGATCGTCCATGACCGGCCCCAGCCCGCGCCCGTCACCGGACACCACGAGCAGGATGTTCTCCAGGAACTTGTCCACCGACCCGGAATTCAGCGTCTGGAATATGGGCCGGACGGCGTCGAAAAGTTCGGAGATGTCGAACGAACCGTGCGTGCGTTCGAGGGGGATGGTGGTCCCGGCCGCAATCTTGTTGCCCGGGGCCACCTTCTGTTGCAGGGCCAGGTAGCGGTCCCCGATCAGCGACTGGAACAGGACTGCGACCTCGGTGTTGTCGTACAGCTCCTGCCCCTCGGCGACGGTGAATCGCACATAGGCGACCGTCCCGTCCAGCTGGATCTCGGTGACCTTGCCGACCTGCACCCCGGCCATGCGCACATCCGAACCCTGTTTCAGCCCCGACACATCCGCGATGTGCGCGGCATAGCTGCGGGTCTGCGCCTTGACCGGGGTCTGCAACGCCGTCCAGATCATCACCCCCATGAGCAGGATGACGACGCCGACGACACCCAGCCGAACGGCCGCGCTGCGCACCGATTTCACCGGTCACCCCCCGACGGTGCGGCCGGAGTCGAGCCGAACAGGCCCGGCGGGATGGCGAGGCCGGGGATGCTCGGCAGCCCGGGAATCACGGACGGTGCGTTGGGCACGGTCTGCGGACCGGCAGCGATGAGCTTGGGATCGCCTGCGAGATACGGCATGTGGGCGAGCAGCAGTTGCACCTGGAGCGAGACCGTCCCATCCGGGTTCGGGGTGAACGCCTTGTCGACCTGATCGAGCAGCATCGGCAGGCGGTCGTAGAAGCTGGTGATCCCGCCCGCCGTCTTGCTGATCGGGGTGGCCAGGCTCAGTAGGGCGTCGACCACGCTGTTGAACTCCGGCTGCGGGAAGATATTGATCAGATCGCCGATCACCTTGCCGACGAAGGTGATGATGGCCTCCAGGTCGTCGTGCCGGTCGGTGAGGAAGGCGACGCGACTCGCGTTGGCGCGGAAGCCGTCCAGCACGCCGCGGGCCGCGACCGTCAGGTCCGCGGTGCCACTGGCCGCCGAGTTCAGCGCCGGTCGTGGGTCGATGGCGACGAGGATGTCCTCGCCCACCTTCATGCGCCCGATGTCGATGGCGGTGGCGATCATCCGGCCGATGCCCTCGGTACTGCCGTCGAACGACAGCACCGAACCGATGCGCCCGACCGGGCCGGTGTCGATCTCGGCCAGTTGCTGACCGACCATCCGGATCACCGAGGTGACGGTGACAGTCTGGGAATCCTTGGGAATGGCGACGGTCGCGCCGTCGTGCAGCGCCCGGCCACGCGGGCCGAGGTAGAACAGCTCGAGCGCGGTCATGCCGAGGGTGTTGGAGGAGACGAAGCGCGCCTGCACATTGTCGGCGAGGAACTTCGCGTCCTTGGGGTCGACGGTGATCCGCATGAATTGCCGGTCCACGCCCTGGGTTTCGACCTTGGTGACCTCGCCGATGCGCAGGCCGTCCATCTTCACGTCCGCGCCCTCGAAGACGCCCTCGCCGACTTGCTCGGCCTGGATGTTGACGGTGAACTCGGGCTTGAATCCGCCCTTGACGAAGGTGGTGAACAGCAGCGAGATCGTCAGCAGCACAGTGCCGCCCACCACGCCGATCGCCAGCAGCGTGACCGGTCCCGGCCCGCGCCCGTTGATGGCTTGATACTTCCGCACACTCATCGCGCCGCTACCCCGTGATCCGTAGATCGGTGACGAGCATTCCCCACAGCGCGGTGGTCAGCGTCAGATCGAGCACGATGATGAGCACCAGCGACGTTCGGATGGCCCGCCCGGAAGCGACCCCCACGCCCTCCGGCCCGCCCGAGGCGTAGAAGCCGTAGTAGGAGTGCACCAGGATGATCACGACCACGAACACGACGGCCTTGAACAGCGACAGGAAGATGTCCTTGGGGTTCAGGAACGCCTGGAAATAGTGGTCGTAGGTGCCGCCCGCCTGACCGTGCACGACCTTGATGAAGAAGGCGGTGGCGAAGTAGCTGCACGCCAGCGAGGCCAGATACACCGGTATGACGATCAGCACCCCGGCGATGACGCGGGTGGTCACCACGAACGGAATCGGTTCCACCGCAGTCGCTTCCAGCGCGTCGATCTCCTCGGAGATGCGCATGGAACCCACCTCGGCGGTGATCCGGCAGCCCGCCTGTGCCGCGAAGGCGATGGCCGCGACCAGCGGGGCCAACTCGCGGGTATTGGCGAAGGAGGAGATGAATCCGGTCAGCGGTCCCATGCCCAGCATGTCGAGCACCTGGAAGGCTTCGATGCCGATGATGGCCCCGGTCATCAGGCCCATGAACACCACCACGCCGACGGTGCCGCCGCCCACGATGACCCGGCCGTTGCCCCAGCCGATATCCATGAACACGACGCCGATCTGGCGCCGATAGCGGTGCAGGGTGCGCGGAACCGCCCGCAGTACTTGATAGGCGAAGGCGAACTGGTGGCCCAGCGCCACCACCGGCACGAACACGTCGGCGGCCCGATGCGCCGACCGCACGCCCAGCGCCCGGTATCGGGACGGGATGACCATCAGAACCCCAGCTTCATCGGGAACCAGATCGAAAGCAGCTGTGTGATCAGCACATTCGCGGCGAAGGTGGTCATCACTCCGAGCACCACGGTGGCATTCACGCAGTCGGCCACGCCCTTGGGACCGCCGGACGCCTCGAACCCGCGCTGCCCGGCCACCAGCACCACCAGCAGGCCGAAGATGACCGTCTTGACGACCGCGATGATCAGATCCGTCGTGGAGGCAAAGGCCGCAAAGGAATTGAAGAACGCGCCCGGCACACCGCCCTGCAGCAGGGTCATGGTGTAGATGGTGGACAGGCCGACGAACACCACCAGGATGCACATGAGCGGTCCGACGATGAACATGGCGGCCAGGCGCGGGGCGATCAAGCGGTGATTGGGATTGATACCCAGGGTGCGAATGGCATCGATCTCCTCGCGGATCTTGCGCGCCCCCAGGTCGGCGGCAACCGCCGCGCCCACCGCGCCGCCCATGAGGATGCCCGAAATCATCGGGGCGGCTTGCTGAATCACGCCGATGCCGCCCATGGCCCCGGCCTGCGAGGTCGCGCCGACCTGTGAGGCGAGAGAGCCGACCTGGATCTCGATGATCGCCCCCAGCGGCACCGAGATGAGGATGGCCGGCCAGCCGGAGACGCTCATCATGAACCAGGCTTGAGTGAGCGTCTCCTTCCACGGGTGGTTCATTTTCACGATGTCGCGGAACAGGCCGTAGAAGGAGTCGGTGGCCAGCAACACCAGACGGCCGAAGGTGCCGATCGAACCGAGCAGGGTCCGCCACGCCCACAGCACCAGCCTGGCAATCGGGCGCAGGACCGTCGGCACCTGCCATTCGGGTGGGCTTTCACCCGCGTTCTCGATCTCCGGATCGGCCGCGGGGCCTTCCGTATCGGTTGTCGCGCTCTGCATTGTCAACTCCCCGCAAACAATTGTCTGAGACAGACTAGCCTCGAGCGGACGACGCTGTCCGCAGAATGATCGATCACTTGACGGATGTCGCCAGACACCACGCAACTAAGGCATCCACCATTGGATGACCGGCTGCGATACCACCTCTCCACCCGCGAGCGTCACCGTCAGTTCCCCCTCAGACAGCTGGACTGAGGACACCTCGACGCGGATCGGAGTGGCCGTGCGCAGGTCGTAACCCTTGAACTCACCGCCGCAGACGGCGAACAGAATCCGCTCGGTCTCCCCGACCGCCGCGGCCCGCTGCCACTGGTCACAACGCGCCGACACACCGTCACCCCCGAACCAGCCGTACGGGCCCGCCAGGGAGTGCCCGAAATCCGGCTGCGCACTCGCGGGCACCCCCGTGTAGGCCTGCACGTCGGGCACTTGGTACGGAATCGATTCCGGCGGAACCGAAATCGAGTTCGTCGGCGCGATGGTGCGGGAGGACGGCACGGCCGCGGTAGTGCTGACCGCCGGCCCCTGGGCGACCACCACGATCGGTGGCGGTGCGCCGAGGTGGGTACGGAGGTAGGCAGCGATACCGATCCCGCCGCCGATCAACGCCGTGACGGCGACCAGGGCCGAACCGTAGGCGACCGCCGTTGCCGGGGTTTTTCCGGTCCTCACCACCAGACCCCTCCTGACCAAAGTCGATCCAACTGACTGAGACAGTTGTTAGCATACTGTGACGCAGCCCGCTTCGTTATGCAAACTGCGATCGCGATCACAGGAGGATCAAGGGTGGATATCAAGCGCAAGAATGCATTTCCGCTGGCCGTGGCGAGTGTCGCATTGTCCGTGACACTTACCGCGTGCGGTGGCGGCAATGTCCGCAGCAGCGATGTCACCATCACGGTCGCGCCCACCAGCGTCGCCGCGAGCACGGCCGCCAACGGCAAGGCGCCCGATCCGCTCACCGCCGATCAGCTCGACAAGAAGCTGCAGGATCTGTTCGGCAAGAAGGACGTTCCCGACGATCAGCGGCTCTCGGTGGTGCAGAACGGCGAGAAATTCCGGACCGACCTGCCCTCGCTGGTGAAGGCCATGAACGAGAACCCCCATGCCGAATTCGGTGTGGTCGCCGATTCGGTGACGCTCAACGGCGACACGCTCGAGGCCGAGTTCTGGCTGGACAAGGACGGCAATGGCAATCGACGGTCCGCGCCGCTGAATCTGGTTGCGGTGAACGGCGAATGGAAGATCACCTCCAGCGATATCTGCGGGCTGATCGCACAGACGGATTACAAGTCGCCCGCCTGCTCGTAGCGGGTCGACGCGATCGGAGGGGAGATCCGAGCAGTGTTTCAATGGTTGGGGCGGTGGATGTACCACGCCCGCTACGCCGTGGTCGCCGGATTCGTTGTGGTACTGGGCCTTTCGGGCCTCTACGGGCTGGGCTACCAGGACAGGCTGACCGCGCAGGGCTATTTCGACGACACCAGCGAGTCGGTCATCGGCACCGAGCTGGCTGACGACACCTTCGGGCGTGACTTCGACGGAGACGTCATCGCGATGTACACCGCGCCGCCCGGCAAACGCATCACCGACCCGGACCTCGAACAAGCGGGCAAGACGCTCACCCAGCAGCTGCTGTCGGACGACAGGACGCAGATCAAGGATGTCAGCGGCTACTGGAACGCGGGCCTGGGCAAGCCGCGATTCATCAACGCGGACGAGACGAAAGCATTCATGAGCATCGGGTTGCAGGGCGTCGGCGACCAGGACAGCGTGAACTTCTATCACGGGATCGAGGACAAACTCGCGATCCCCGGGCTGACACTGCAGGTCGCGGGCCGGGTACCGGTCTCCGACGCGGTCGGGCTCACCCTGCAGCACGATATCGAGCGCATGCACCTGATCGCGCTGCCGCTGGTGGCGATCGTGCTGTTCTTCGTCTTCGGCGGAGTCGTCGCGGCGTCGCTGCCGTTGATCATCGGCGGGCTCACCATCGCGGGCGCGTGGGGAATCATGCAGCTGTGCACCGACTTCATGAAGGTGAACAGCTTCGCCGACGCGGTACTGCAGCTCATCGGACTGGGCCTGGCCATCGACTACGGACTGTTCATGGTGAGCCGGTTCCGCGAGGAGATCGCCGAGGGCCGCACCGTGGAGGAGGCGGTGCGGACGACGGTCTCGACGGCGGGCCGCACCATCGTCTTCTCGGCGACCATCATCGTGGTGTGCGTGGCGGGGGTGCTGATCTTCCCGCTGGTGTTCCTGCGCTCGGCCGCGATCGGGGCGCTGGCCGCGGTGGTATTGGCGGCGCTGTTGTCGATCACCGTCCTGCCCGCGATCCTGGGCATTCTCGGAAAACGCGTGGACGCCTTCGGTTTCCGGCGCTTCAGCCGCACCCGCACCACCGCGCAGATCGACGCCTCGTTCTGGTCGCGGCTGGCGCTGTGGTCGATGAAGCGGCCGGTACTGGTGGCGCTGCCGATCATCGTGGTGCTGGCCGGGCTGATCGTGCCGTTCTTCAAGGCGGAGTTCGCCGGCATCAGTGAGAAGTACCTGCCGCCGGGCAATGAGACCCGCGTCGCACAGCAGGATTTCGACGCGACCTTCCCGAAGGAGCGCGTCTCCCCGCTCAAACTGGTGATCCAGAATGCCGACCGGGCGACCGAGAAGGCGATCGTGACCGCCGCGAATTCCGCGGTGGCGGACAAGCATCCGGGGGTCGTGGGGGAATTCCAGAAGCCGTTCTCCAATGGCGTCGCCAAGGCGGGCGTGAATGTGAAGGTGTATCAGGCGAGCCTGGCCGATCCGCACGACGCCGATGCGGTGATCGCGGCGCTGCGCGCCTTGCGCGCGCCGGTGGGGGTGAACTTCTATGTCACCGGAATGCCCGCGCTGGAACGGGATTCGATCCACGGCGTCATCCACCGGCTGCCCTGGCTGCTGGTCATTCTGGTGCTGGCCTCGTTCGTGATGATGTTCCTGGCCTTCGGCTCGTTCGTACTGCCGGTCAAGGCGATCTTCGTCAGCCTCCTGAGTCTGACGGCCGCGCTGGGCTTCCTGACCTACGTCTTCTACGACGGGCACGGCGCGGGGCTGCTGGACTTCACCCCGCAGCCGCTGTCGTTCCCGGTACTCGTGATCATGATCGCGATCATCTTCGGACTGTCCACCGACTACGAGATCTTCCTCATGTCACGGATGGCTGAGGCGCGCGAAAACGGTTCCGAAACCAGGGAATCCATTCGCTACGGGACGGCGCACACCGGCGGCATCATCACCGCCGCGGCCCTGGTGCTGATCGTGGTGACCGGCTCGTTCGGGCTGTCGGAGCTGGTGCTGATGAAGTACATCGCCTACGGCATGATCGTGGCGCTCATCCTGGACGCCACCGTCATCCGCATGCTGCTGGTGCCCTCGATCATGCGGATCCTCGGCGACGCCTGCTGGTGGGCTCCGGCGTGGGCGAAGCGGCTGCACGCGCGCATCGGACTGGCCGAGTACAAATCCCGGCCCGCGACCCCACCCGAACCGGCCGCCGAGGAGGTCTCGGTATGAAGCGCACCCGCGAAACACCCTGCTAGTCACTGAAACACACAGAATTCTTTGTCGACGAGGCCCGCAGGACGCGGGCGGAATGGGGCGAGTTCCGATGTCACGACTCCAGGCGGAGCAGGGGAACGATGTGGAGGCGGTGATCGAGCGGCTCATCGACGCCAGCGTCGCCTACACCATCGACGAGATGACCGGGGATCGGCTTGTCGCACAGGTTGATTCGATCCTGGGCGACATCTTCACGGTCGAGGAGAGCCTGAAGGTCTCCGACATCCTCGATCGCGCGTCGGTTCAGGCGTCCGCGCTGACGCTCATCGAGGTGCTCAACAGCAGTGCCCTCAACCGGCACCTGTTCGAGGCGCTCGCCGACGCCATCTACGACCTGGCGGCCAATGAACGCTTCCGGCTCGGAGATGTGCTCAACCGCAACGCCATCGAGCATCTGATCGTCACGGTCGCGGGCATGCACACACTCTTCGAGCGCGGACTCGACCGCTTCGCCGAGAGCCCGATGGTCGCGCACGTCGCCTCCACCTTCGTCAATCGCATCGTCTCCGGGGTCGGCGATGCCGCCCGCAGCCGGGCCCAGCGCATCCCGGTAGTGAAAACCGCGCTCTCCCTGGGCGACAGGACCGTCGGCAAGGTGTTCAGCGCCGGCGACAAGGCCTTCGGTGAGCGCCTCGGCGACGCCACCGCTGCTGCGGCACAATTCGCGGTGCGGCGCACCAACCACGCCATCCTGACGGTCATCAAGGAGACCCCCGTCGCCGATGCCGCCCTGGAGGTCTACGAGCTGTTCGCCAACGAACCGGTCAGCGATCTACGCGAGTTCATCGAGGTCGAGGAGTTGCGGGCACTGATCTCCGCCCTGTTCGATCTGGCCACCACCGTGGAGAACCCGGACTATCTGGCCGAACTGGTCGGCGACGCGGTCGACATCCTGCTCGGCTACTACGGCGACTACACGGTGGCCGGTCTGGTCAAGGAGGTCGGCCTCACCCCGGAGATCCTCCGCGACGAATTCTGCCGTTACGCACCGCCGGTCCTCGAGGCGGCGAAGCGCGACGGCGTTCTGGCCGGACTGATCCGCCAGCGGGTGGAACCGTTCTTCCGTACCGAGGTGGTGCGCCGGATCCTCACCGGCGCAGCCTGATCGAGCACCGGCACCACAGGAGCCCAGGTCCGACCGGACCTGGGCTCCCGGCGGGCTCGTAACGGGTCAGACCGTGGTTGCCCGGGTGGCGGGCCAGGCGTAGTGGGTGTCGGTGAGGCGTTCGCTCAGGTGCCAGAGCCAGCGGGCGTAGGAGCGGCTGTGCGCGAGGGGGTTGCGCAGGGTGCGGCGGGGGTAGCCGGCGAACTCGAATCCCGGGCCGATGTAGGTGTTTCCGGGGAGGTCGGGGGCGGTGGCGGCGTAGAGCTGCGGGAGGGCGCCCATGTGATCGGGCTGGGCCAGGGCGAGCAGGAGTTGCTGGGGAATGGCGGCGAGGGTGCCCGCGAGACCGCGTTCGCCGTTGCGGTCGTAGAGGTGAGTGGCCGAGAGGCCCGGGTGAGCGGCGGTGGCGGTCAGGGCGGTTCCGGCGGCGCGGGCACGGCGGTCGAGTTCGGCGGTGAACAGCAGATTCGCCAGCTTGGATTGCGCGTAGGCGGGCCAGCGCAGATACAGCACACGCCAATTCGGGTCGGCGGGGTTGATGGCCCCACCCCACGCGGCTATCGAGGATACGTTGACCACGCGCGGCTGCGGGGCGCGCAGCAGGGCGGGCAGGATCGCGCCGGTGAACGCGAAGTGGCCCAGGTGATTGGTGCCGAACTGGGCGTCGAAGCCGTCGGCGGTGCGCGAACGCGGCACCGCCATCACGCCCGCGTTGTTGACCAGCAGATCCACGACGCCGACACTGACGTCGATATGGTCGGCGGCACGGCGCACCGAGGTCAGATCGGCCAGATCCAGCGGCAGCACTTCGGGTTTCGGCCCGGTGGCCGCCTCGGCCACCGCCTCCACCGCACCGGCCGCCTTGATCTCGTTGCGGCAGGCCAGCAACACCCGCGCGCCCTTGGCGGCCAGCGCCTCGGCAGTGCGCAGGCCCAACCCACTGTTGGCCCCGGTGACGATGGCGGTCTTGCCGGTCTGGTCGGGGATGTCGGCCGCCGTCCAGCGGCGCGGAAGGATGGGTGCCGAACTCATGGGTGGATACCCCCTGCGTCGAGATGGTCGAAATCCGCGAAGAATACTGTCCCAGACAATGTATCCGATGGTGTTAGGATGCGACAGCCCGGCGGCTAGCGGCCGCCGCGGAAGGACCGACGAAGGGTCTCACATGGCCGTCCACAACCACACCTACGACAGCGCGATCGAGCTCCGGCCGAACCCGGTGGAACGCCTGCTGCGGCACCTGGTTTCCCGATTCGCGGCCTGGGCCGGCCCCAAACTGCGCGCGGCCGGGAAGTTCGTACTGACCGAACTGATCCGCGGCGTGATCGCAGCCGCCCTGCTCGGATTCGCCTTGGTGGCGGCAATTTACGGGGCCTCGTACTTCATCGACTTCCTGATCGGCGTGCTCGATACCCGACTACCGCACTGGGCATCGCTGCTCATCACCGCGACCGCCCTGCTGATCCCCGCCGGGGCGGCCACGCTCCTCGGCCTGTGGCAGCTGTCCACCATGAAGACCGCCCGGGCCGGAGCCGGCATTCTTACCCGGCTCGCCACCCTCAGGCGGTACGCCGGTCTGTCGGCGCATCCACCGCAGTACTGAAGTGCAGTTCCGGGGTCGCACACAACGAGGTGAGCACATGACTGTTCGTTGGACCGGACGACGGCCGGGGAGCACGACGGGCACGCCGCCGGTCCGCCGGGCGGTCCGCACCGCCAAGCTCGCCGGACTGCCCGTCGCGTTCGCCGGTCGGCAGGCCGCCGGGATCGGCAAAAGGGCCCGGGGACGGACCGCCGCCGAGATCGACCTCGATATCCAGATGCGCACGGCTCAGCACATTTTCGAGGTGCTCGGCGAGCTCAAGGGGTGCGCCGCGAAACTCGGGCAGTTGCTGTCGATCTTCGAACTCGCGCTCCCGCACGGCGCCGCCGAGCCCTATCGGCATGCGCTCACCCGGCTGCAGGAGGCCGCACCGATCATGTTGCCCGCCACGGTGCGTGACGCCATGGCCGCCGGGCTGGGCAACGACTGGCACGACAACTTCCGCGCCTTCGACGACAAGCGGGCGGCCGGAGCCTCCATCGGACAGGTGCATCGCGGTATCTGGCGCGACGGGCGGCCGGTCGCGGTGAAGGTGATGTATCCGGGCGTGCGAGCCTCGGTGCTCGACGATCTGGATCAGCTGCGGCGCGTCTCGGTGCTGGCGAGCGTGTTCTTCCCGGCGGCGGACGTGAAGCCGATCACCGAGGCCGTATGTTCCGGTATCGCAGCGGAACTCGACTACGCGACCGAAGCCGACACGCAGCGCCGCTTCGCCGCGACCTACGCCGACGACCCCGATTTCGTGGTGCCGCGGGTGACCGCCCAGCGCGGCGATGTGATCGTCACCGAATGGCTCACCGGCACACCGGTATCGCGCATCCTCGACTCCGGCGCACCGGAGGAACGCAGCCGCGTCGGCATGCTGATCGCACGGTTCGTGCTGTCGTCGGGCGTGCGCACCGGCTGGGCCTACTGCGATCCCCATCCCGGCAACTTCCGGGTGCTGCCCGACGGACGGCTCGGCGTCGTCGACTTCGGGGCGTGCGCGCCGTGGCCACCCGCCGATTTCGGCGATCTGGTCACCGACGTCGTGGGCGCGACCGTCAACGGTCTACCGCATCAGCTCGAAATCGCCTTCCGCCGCCACGGATTCGCGGCCGCGGGCCGGCCAATCGAGCTCGAGCCGCTGGCCGAAGCCCTGCGCATGGTGCTCGAGCCCCTCATGACACCGACCTTCCGCATCGATGCCGACTGGCTACGCAGGCAGGTACGGCGCTTCATGGAACCGCGCCTGAGCAACGCCAACCGGCAACTGACCGCGCCACCGGCACTCGTCCCGTTCGGCCGCGCCGTGCTCACGCTCATGGGCGTCGCCGCGCAACTCGGCACCGAGGGACCGATCCGCACCGAAATCGCGCGCTGGGTACCGGAAGTCGCGGCGGTCCTGGAACGCTACGACGCGTGCCACGCCAACCCGACCGACCTCGGTATCGCGCGGCACCTGCGCAGCGTCCCCGCGACCGGGCGGCGGTCCGAGGCCGGCTGAGGCAAGTATCGTCGGAACCGCCGGTCGAGTCACCGGCGGATCGGGGGGGACCGTGACCGAAACAGCCGAGGACACCCGCCTCACGCCCGACGCTCGGGTGACGAGAATTCCTTACAGCGCCGTCACTTTCGGCGTCTGCCTGGCAACGGCGCTCGGGCTGGAGGTGTGGGTACTCACCGGTTGCCCGGGTGGAGCACTCGCGTTGACCGCCCTCGTCCTGCCGACAGCATTGATCTTCCCGGTGTTTCCCCGGCGATTCCGGGAGTTCGCGACCGGCATTGTCTTCGGCTGGATCACCGTGCCGTTGAGCATGTGCCTGGCACCCGCGATGATCCTGGTGCGAACGTTCGGTTGGATGAGCAGACACAGCGACGATCGCCGACCACGGCCGCGCACCGACGACTCGTTCTGGCGGCTCGCCACCACCGCGGTACCCGTCGGCTGGTTCGCCGCCTTCTGGCTGATGACGTTCACCACCTCCGCGATCACGGGATGGATTGTGCGGCAGCCCCATCCGCTGCCACCCGAGCTCGGGGCACTCACCGGCGTCCTCGGGGTCCTGGCGATCGCCGGATTACTGCTGGTGGACGCGGCGCGCGTCCCCGCCCGGTCCCGCGTGCTGCGCACGTGGGCGCTGGCCCTGGTCGCGGGGCTGCTGCTGACACCGATCCCCTGGTACCTGAAGGAGAACTTCTACGGCCACTGGACCGGGCGACTGGGCGAGGATCGGGCGCGGAGTGAGCTGCGGGACTTCGACATCGACGTGCCTGCCGCGTATCACCTGGTGGTGCTGACCCGGGACACGGCGGATTTCGGCTTCGATTCGGTCTTCGACGGCCGATTCACCGGGCCCGCCACCGCCTTCGACGAGCACGATCGGGTGATGGCGGGCTCTTTCCTGCAGCACCCCCGTCGGCCCCACCCGGTGGCCTGCGACGAGATGAAGTGGCGTCCGGCGGGACTGGACTGTTCGGCCCGGGAGTTGCTGCTCGACAACTCCGCCCCGCCGCAGCGGATCCTGCTCACGCGGTCGGACCATTCCTCTGACCTCTACGTCCATCTGGAGACGCACACGGACTACTGACGTATTCTGTCTGAGACAATCAAGGGGAAGGGGTCTCAGGAATGCTCACCATCATCATTATCGCGGCCGTGATCATCGTGCTCGGCGCGATCGGCGCGGGCATCGCCGCACTGATTCTGCGTGGCTGGGCGAAGGGGGTGCTGGCCGGTGGCGGTTTCTCGGTAAACCCGCTGACCGCCGCGCAACTCGACACATTTCTCACCGACGCCGCCTTCACCGTGACCGCGCGGCGCGAATTCCCCTACCCCGCACACAAAGTCTGGGATGCGCTGCAACTCAATGGCACCTTCTCCTGGATTCCCTTCGTCAACGGCATTCGCTATCGCGACGACTATCGCCGCGAGGGCGCGTCGCGCAGCTTCGACGGGATGCTGTTCGCATGCGAGGAAAAGACCGTCACCATGGCACAGAACACGCGACTCACGGTTACGGGTACAAAGATCTCGATTCCCTTCCTGATCAACGCTTTCGCACAGGATTACCGGCTCACCGAGAGCGAGGGCATCACCACCCTGAACTGGACCATCGCCGTCAGCCCCCGCATCGGATCGTTCCTGCCGATGCGCTGGGCGGCGCCGTTCGTGCGGCCGTTCCTGACGATCGGCATCAAGGGATTGGCGGCGCGCATCTGAGTGTCGGCGCGCCGCAATGGAATTCTCGGGCTAGCCTCGCAGCAGCTCGCGAATGTTCTGCAGGACTTGCCGATTGCTGGAAAAGGATACGAAAAAGTGAATAGCCTGGCAGATTTTTCCACCCGCAACGGCGGATTCCGCTCCGTCGTGGTGACCGCGGTCGAGATGACCACCTCGATCGCCCCCGATACGGAAGGCACCTGGCAGGGCCTGCTGGCGGGGGCGAGCGGCATCGCCACCCTCACCGATCCGGAAATGACCAAGCTCGCACTGCCGGTCACCATCGGCGGCAAACTCGCGGCGGATCCGACGAACGAATTGGACCGGATCAAGAAGCGCCGCATGTGTTACGTGCAGCAGATGTCGTATGTGATGGGCAAACGCCTCTGGGCCACCGCGGGCAGCCCCGAGGTCGACAAGGACCGGCTCGGCGTGTGCATCGGCACCGGGCTCGGTGGCGCGGACACCATCGTGGACGCCAATGACGCCATGCGCGATCACGGTTACCGCAAGGTGTCGCCGTTTGCGGTCCCCATGTCCATGCCCAACGGTGTCTCCGGCGTGGTCGGGCTGGAGCTCGGGGCGCGCGCCGGCCTGGTCACCCCGGTCTCGGCGTGCGCGTCCGGCAACGAGGCGCTGGTGCACGCCTGGCGGTCCATCGTGCTCGGCGAGGCCGACATGGTGGTGGCCGGAGGCGTGGAGGGCTACATCAATCCCGTTGCCATTGCCGGATTCTCCATGGCACGCGCGCTGAGCACCCGCCTCGACGAGCCCGAACGCGCCTCGCGGCCCTTCGACCGCGATCGCGACGGATTCGTCTTCGGTGAGGCCGCCGCGTTGCTGCTGGTCGAATCCGAGGAGCATGCGCTGGCGCGCGGGGCCAAGCCGCTGGCGCGACTGCTCGGGGCCGGGCTCACCGCCGATGGCTACCACATGGTCGCCCCCGATCCGGAGGGTCTGGGCTGCGCGCGGGCCATGCGCCGGGCCCGGGAATCCGCCGGTGTCGCCGCCGCCGAGATCGACCACGTCAATGCGCACGCCACCGGCACCAGCATCGGAGATCTGGCCGAGGCCAAGGGGATTGCGGCGGCCATCGGCAATCACCCCTCGGTGTACGCGCCCAAATCCGCACTGGGGCATTCGGTGGGCGCGGTCGGTGCGCTGGAAGCCATCATCTCCGTGCTGACGCTGCGCGATCAGGTGATCCCGCCGACGCTGAACCTCGAAAACCAGGACCCCGAGGTCGATCTGGACGTGGTGCACACCAAGCCGCGCCACACCGATGTCGAGTTCGCGATGAACAACTCGTTCGGGTTCGGCGGCCACAATGCCGCCGTCCTGTTCGGCCGGTACTGATTCTCGGCCGCTACTGATTCTCGAAACGCTCGAGTTTGCGGGCCAGATAGTCGTCCATCCGGGTGAGCACTCCGCGGCTGCTCACCCGGGCACGCAAACCGGTGAGCCGGTCCGGCTTGAAGATCCGCGCCGCCAGGCGCGCGCCACCCGGTGAGACCCGGGTGGCGAGGTAGAGGGCGCGGGCCTCGATGGGCGTCGGCACCACGGCGGGATTGCGGCCCGCCACCCGGACGATGGTGCGCGCGATACTGTCCGGACTGTGCGCGACGAAGCGCTGCGCGAGCGCCGAGACGCTCAGCGTGCGCGCGGCTTCGGCCGAGTCCTCCGCATCGGCGTCGGCATCCTCGTAGAGGCCGGTGTGCACCAGCGCGGGGCAGACCGCGGTGACGCCCACCCCGGTTCCGGCGAACTCCAATCGCAGTCCCTCGGTGAGCATCTGCGCGGCGGCCTTGGTGGCGCAGTACGGGGTGCTGAGCGGGATCGGCGTGAAGGCGGCCACCGAGGTCACATTGATGATGCGACCGCCACGTCCGGATTCACTCATCTGCCGCCCGAAGTAGGTGCAGCCGTGCACGAGTCCCCAGACGTTCACGCCCATCAGCCGTTCCCATTCGTCGAGGGTGTGCTCGAGAAACGGTCCGGCCGTGGTGTATCCGGCATTGTTGACCAGCACCTTCGGGGTGCCGAATTCGGCGTGCACGTCCTCGGCGAAGCTCTCCATGGCCCGGGCGTCGGCCACGTCGACCGCGAACGGCGTGGCGTCTCCACCGAATTCGGTGATGGCCTCGGCGGTCTGCACCGCCCGGTCCTTGTCCAGGTCCGCGACGATGACCACGGCCCGTTTGCGCGCGAAGCGCTGCGCCACCGCGCGGCCGATGCCCGCGCCGGCACCGGTGATGACGACAACCTCGTTGTCGAAGCCTGTCATGAGTGGTTCCCCTGTTTCCGCTGCGGTGCCGCTACCGGTGGCGTCTACTGTCCCAGACAGTGTACACTCTGATCTCTCCACCGGAGGAGCAGAATGCGGAGACCATTTCCCCCACGGCGACCACTTCGCCCGAAGATCGCCGTGGTGACCGGAGCAGGCAGCGGCATCGGACGCGGCACCGCCAAGTCCCTCGCGGCCCGCGGCGCCGAAGTCGTGGTCGCCGACATCAACTACGCGACCGCCAAAGACACAGTGGCCCTGATCCGTTCGGCCGGAGGTGCGGCCGTCCCCTACGCCCTGGATGTGGGTGATCCGCTGGCCCTGGAGGCCTTCGCCAACTATGTCGCGGCCGCGCACGGCGTCCCCGACGTGGTGGTCAACAATGCCGGAATCGTGGTCGGCGGACCGTTCTTCGATATCCGCCCCGCCGATCTGCATCGCATCGCCGACGTCAATCTCACCGCGATCGTGCACGGCTGCAGGCTCTTCGGCGCGCAGATGGCCGAGCGGGGCCACGGTGGGCACCTGGTCAATGTCTCCTCCATCGCCGCCTTCGCCCCGGTCCGGCTGGGCACCCCGTACGCATTCACCTCGGCCGGGATCAAACACTTCAGCGAAACCCTGCGCACCGAACTGGCTTCCGAGGGCATCGGGGTGACCGTGGTGTGCCCCGGGCTCATCGCCACCAATCTGGCGGCGACCGCGACCCTGGCCACCCTCAGTCCCGAACAGGTCGCCATCGCCCGCCAGATCGTCGTCAAGGGAATGAGCCTGATCGGTATGCACCCGGATCGGGCGGGCGAAAAGATCGTGGCGGCCGCCGAAAACAATCGCGCGCTGCTGGCGCTGCGGCCGGAATCGTGGCTGGCCTACGTGCTGACGAGAGCCTTCCCCCGCACCAGCCGCACCCTCATGCGGGTGATCAGCGGACCCGAGGTAGAGCGGGTCGCACGATTCGTCATCGACCACCCCGGTTTCCTCGGCGTGGCCCGGGAAGCGGCCGAGATAATGCCCCAACGTCGCGGACTCCAAACGTATTGGGAGCCGCCCGAATACGATGACCCTCCAGCACCCCCGATTCCCCTGAGGAGATGACGTGAATATCGATCAGCCGCCCGCCGAGCCACCGACCCGCGGGGCCCGGGTGATCCTGGTCGTCATGGCCATCACGGTGATCACCGCGCTGGTCACCGCCGCCATGATGGCGGGATGACCGGCGCGGCCGCGCACCTCGCGTGCTAGGCCGCCTCACCCTCCACGGCGTAACCGGGTAGCCACTGCTGCACCAGCCCCACGAACGGGCCCTCGGCATCCAATTGCGCACAGACACCGATGATTCCGCCCAGCACCCGGCCCAGCATCACCAGGTCGGGCAGCTCCGGCGGCGTCCGGACCGCGAAGGTGTTGTTCATCGACATGTTCTTCACGTCCATGGCGCGGATCATGTGCTCCTGCAACATGCGGCGGCTGAGGTGCACGGTGTCGCCGCTCAGTTCGGCGACGATCGGCGCGACCACGTTCTTGACCGGATCCAGGTCGAGTTCGTGACCCGGACGCACGAAACCGTTGGCGCGCAGCGTCGCCAGCAACAGGTCGTAGTCCTCGGCCATGGCGTGGCGGGCCAGTTCGCCGACCACCGGCGGCAATCCGTCGGGCAGGGCGATGGTCGCACCGAAGTCGATGATGCCCAGCCGGCCGTCGGGCAGCAGCTGATAGTTGCCCGGATGCGGATCGCAGTGCAGCTGGCCGACCCGCGCCGGACTGCTGAGCCCGAATTCGGCCAGCAGCAGTCCGGCCCGATTGCGCTGCGCGACCGTGCCTTCGGCGATGACGCGGCTCAGTGGCACCGCCTCCATCCATTCGGTGACCAGCACCTTCGGCGCGCTGGCGATCACCTTCGGCACGAAGAACCGCGGGTCGTCGGCGAAGGCGCGCGCGAAGGTGCGCTGATGGTCGGCCTCGATGCGGTAGTCGAGCTCGTCGGCGGTGCGGTCGATGAACTCGTCGATGAGCGACTTCATGTCCACGCCCGGCATGAAGACGCCGAAGGTGCCGGTGAGCATGCGCAGCAGTTTGAGGTCCGACAGCAAAGCCACGTCGGCGCCGGGGTATTGGATCTTCACCGCGACGACGCGGCCGTCCTTCCACACCGCGCGGTGCACCTGGCCGATGCTGGCCGCCGCCACCGGCTGATCGTCGAATTCGGTGAAGCGCTCGCGCCAGCGGGTGCCCAGCTGCTCGTCCAGCACGCGGTGCGCCTGGTGGGTGGGCATGGGCGGGGCCTGATTCTGCAGGCGGGTCAGCGCATCCCGATAGCGGTCGGCGAATTTCGGCGGCACCGCGGCCTCGGCGACGCTGAGCGCCTGCCCGAGTTTCATGGCGCCGCCCTTGAGTTCGCCCAGTACGCGGAAGATCTCGTCGGCGGCCTTGTCGATGAGCGCCTCGTCGACGGTGCCGCGTTCCGCGCCGGTCATGATGGCCTTGCCGGTGGCGGTCAGGCGGCGGGCCATGATCCCCATGGGCAGGGCGGCCAGTTTCGCCGAGCGGGCCAGACCGGTTCGTCTCTTGCCTGCCATGGGGTGCCTCGATTCGTTCGCCGTTGAATACCGTGCCGGGGGCACATGCCGAACATAAATTGTCTGAGACAATCAGTCAATCGGTGTGCGCCACACCACTTTTGCGAACGGACAATACGCACAAAAGGCAATCCCGGCCCCGCGTGCGCGCGGAAGCCGGGATCGAGACGGATGGGTGACGGCGCGATCAGGCCGTCGCGCTGTGCCGCTGCTCCCCGGAATCGGTGTCGAGACCGACCAATTCGTCGAACCGGGCCAGCACCTTCGTGTGGTACATGGCGAACAGATCCTCGAACAGCGCCAACTGCGCCTGCGAGGGCCCGGTCTCGGACTCCCACACCGCCAGCAGCGCGCGCCACACCAGCACGTGCAGATCGGCCGACACCGCGAAGTAGGCCTCGACCGCCTCCGGCACCTCGAACAGCATCTCCCCCACCGAGTTCAGCACCGCGCGCTGCAGGGTGTGGCCGAGATCGGTGAGCACCGTGCGCACCAGATCGACCTCGAGCTCGAGCATCCGGGCGTGATCGGGTTCGGCGCTGCGCGCCTCGGTCTCGAGCTCGTCGACCGCGGCGGTCAACGTGGCGGCATCGGCGGATTGCTCACTCGCGGTGTAATCGAGCAAGGCCTCGAGCACGATGGCGCGTTCGGCCGCCACGATATTGCCGAACATCTCCGCGGCCAGCTCGGGCGCGGGCATGGACAGCCGGAACAGCCGGCGGTACACGTCCACTCCCCCGGCCCGGCGCACATCACGCACCGTGAAGCCGCGGCCGCGATGCGCGTCGACGAAGCCGTAGGATTCCAATCGGCCCAGCACCAATTGCGCCGTCGCCCGATTCATCTCGAATTCCTCGGCGACCTGGCGGACCGACGGCATCAGATCGCCCGGCGCGAGCTCTCCGGTCGCGACACGGCGAGCGAGCTCGTCCGCGACATCGGTGACCACCGTCTGGGCACCCATCCCGTCACCTTTCGACAACTATCGGATACGTCCCAGACAGTTTATGCTGTTGTGTGCCAAACTGCACGTGCATACGCGCCGTTCGGCCCGGAATCTGATATGACGATCGCCACGTATCGTGGAGACGTAAGGCACCCGGGCAGTGGGAATCGGGCCGTATGCCGCGCACACGACGAGGTGAGCAATGTCGATTCGGCGGATCGGTGGACGCCAAGGGGGAGACGGGCCGCCGGTGCGCGCCGCCGTCCGCAATGCCAGGATCGCCAGTCTCCCAGTCGCATTCGCCGGACGTCAGGCCGCCGGGGTGGGCAAGCGGGCGCTGGGGAAATCCGCCGCCGAGGTCAATCGCGATATCCAACTGCGTACCGCCCAGCACATTTTCGAGGTGCTCGGCGAATTGAAGGGCTGTGCCGCCAAACTCGGGCAACTGCTCTCGCTCTACGAACTCGCACTGCCCTCGGAGATCGCCGCACCGTATCGGACAGCGCTGACCCAGCTGCAGGATTCCGCGCCGACCATGCTGCCCGCCACCGTGCACGAGGCCATGGCCGCGGGCATGGGCGAGAACTGGCGCCGGCATTTCACCGCATTCGATGATCGCCGCGCGGCGGCCGCCTCGATCGGGCAGGTGCATCGCGCGGTGTGGCGCGACGGCCGCCACGCCGCGGTCAAGGTGATGTATCCCGGCGCCCGCCAGGCCGTACTCGCCGACCTCGAACAGCTGCGCCGGATCTCGGTGCTGGCCACCGTCTTCGCGCCCGGCGCGGACGTGCCCGCCGTGACCGAGGCCCTGTGCACCTGTGTCGCCGAGGAACTCGACTACGCCGCCGAGGCCGAGCACCAGCGTCGCTTCGCGCAGGCCTACGCCGACGACCCCGACTTCGTGGTGCCCGCCGTGCTCGCCCAGCGCGGCGACGTCCTGGTGACCGAATGGCTCAACGGCACACCGGTTTCCCGGATCATCGAATCCGGCGCACCCGAGGAACGCAGCCGGGTCGGCATGCTCATCATCCGATTCCTGCTGTCCTCGTGGTCACGCACCGGACTGCTGTACTGCGACCCGCACCCGGGCAATTTCCGGGTGCTCCCGGACGGGCGGCTGGGCGTGGTGGATTTCGGGGCCTGCACGCCCTGGCCGCCCCCGGGATTCGAGGAGTTGGTCGGCGAGCTGATGGATGCCGCGTTGAACGGCGGCACAGCCGAATTGGACGCCGCGGTCCGACGGCACCGCTTCGTCCGCCCCGGCCGCAGCTTCGACGTGGCGGCCCTCGCCGAGGGACTCGAGGCCGCGGGCGAACCGCTCACGGCCCCGACCTTCCGGCTCTGCACCGCCTGGCTGCGCGGCCACGTCCGCTCCGCCCTCGCCCCGCGGCTGTCGAACGTGAACCGCCAACTCGACATGCCCGCCTACTTCACGCCCTTCGCGCGCTCGTTCCTCACCGCGCTCGGCGTGGTCTGCCAGCTCGACACCGACGGCCCGATCCGCGCCGAATTCGCGCGCTGGTCACCGGAATTGGCGGCGGTGTTCGAACGCTACGACAGCCGCCGCGCCCACCCCACCGATCTGGGCATCGTCCGGCACCTGCGAGCGGTCCCCACCGAACGACGCGCCTCTTCGGTCGGCTGAGCGTCCCGTCCGAAAACCCGCTGGCGCACAGCACATCCCGATACCATTTTCCCGGGAGGTGCGCCATGACGAAGGTGCTCGTGATCACCGGTGACGCCGCAGAAGACCTCGAGGTCATGTACCCGTACCAGCGCCTGCTGGAAGAGGGATACGAGGTCGACATCGCGGCCCCGACAGCCAAGAAACTCCAGTTCGTAGTCCACGATTTCGTCGAGGGCTTCGACACCTACACCGAAAAGCTCGGCCGCACTTGGCCCGCCGACCTCGCCTTCACCGACGTCGACCCCACTGCCTACGCGGCCCTGGTCATCCCCGGCGGCCGAGCCCCCGAGTTCCTCCGCAACAACGAGGACTGCCGCCGGATCGTGCGCCACTTCACCGACACCGACAAGCCGATCGCCGCCCTCTGCCACGGCCCCCTCATCCTGGCCGCCGCCGGCGTCCTGAACGACCGCACCTCCAGCAGCTATCCCGCCCTCGAACCCGACATCCGCGCCGCGGGTGCCACGTGGATCGACAGCCCCGACCACATCGACGGCAACCTGGTCACCGGCCGAGCCTGGCCCGACCACCCCCGATGGATGCGAGCCTTCCTCGAAGTCCTCCGCAAATCCGCACCCCCGCCCACCGCCTGATCGAACCGTCAAGCGGATTCGGAGGCGGAACCGAGGCGAGGAAAGGGCGTGGTGGAGAAGATGATCTCCACCGGCACTTCGAAATAGGCGGCCAGCCGCAACGCGAGGTGCAGGCTCGGGCTGTATTCGCCGCGCTCCAGGTAGCCGACCGTTTGATAGTGCACTCCCAGTGCTTCGGCCAGTGCCCGGCGCGAGACGCCACGCTCGGCGCGCAGCATCGCGATGCGGTTGTAGATGACCTCAGTAGGCACTCTGGAGTGCCTTCTCGCGGCGGCTCGCCACCTTCGAACCGGATTCGTGCCGCGCCATCCGACGCAACACGCTCGGCGCCAGGAGCAGTCCGACCAAGGCCCAACCACCCAGCACCGCAGCGGTTTCCAGATGCCGCCAAGACTGATCGAGCTCGATCGCCACGGTGTCGGCGGGCAGCAGGGCCGACCGCATACCGAGTCCGACCCAGTACATCGGGAACACCTGGGCCAGGCCCTGCAGCCAGCCGGGCAGGGCGGTGATCGGATAGTAGATGCCCGAGATCGCGGTTAATCCCATCAGCGGCATCGTCAGGAAGAAGGTGGCGCGAGGGCCCTCGAGGATCGCGCCCAGTACGGCGCCCAGCGGCAGCACGGCGAGCAGGCCGAGCGCGACCACCCACACCAGGGTCAGCCAGTGGCCGGTGCTGCCGAGCGAGAGTCCGCCGACGATCACGGCTCCAACGCTCAACAGTAGGGCCACCTGGACCAGCACCAGGCCCGCGCTCACCCCGATCTTGCCGATGAAGAAGGCCACCATTCCGTTCGGTGTCGCCTTGGCCCGCAACAGGGTTCCGTCCTCCCGGTCGAGAACCAGGTAGTTCGCGATCCCGTAGAGCCCGTTGAAGACGATCATGCTGCCGAGCACGCCCGGCAAGGCCAGCGCACCGAGTTTCAGCCCGGTCTGGTGGAACGACCCGTCCCGCATGAAGTACAGCGCAATCAGGATCAGGATCGGGAAGAAGAGCAGATTGACCAGATCTGTTGCGTTGGTGAAGGACTGCCGTAGCTCGATTCCGGCACGGGTGATTCCCGCGCGGATCGCGACCATCGTCGGACTCATCGGGTGATCTCCTCCAGCGTGTGCGCCTCGGCCACCTCGAGGCCGGACTCGAATCGGCGAACCAGTGTCATGTACGTGTCTTCCAGGGACGCCCGGCGCACCTCGAGTTCATCGACGCGCTCACCGTGCTGCTTGAACAGTTCGTAGACGAACTTGGTCGACTCGGCGGTGGTATCGACGAATCGTTGCCCGTCCACCGTCCAGCGCACCTCCGCTTCGGTGGCGACACGCCGGGAGAGCTCATCGGGCGAGCCGTCGGCGACGATGCGCCCACCGGCGAGGATGAGAATCCGGTCGGCGAGCTTCTCCGCCTCGTCGAGGTCGTGGGTGGTGAGCAGGATGGTGGTCTGCTGGTCGTCGGCGAGCCGGTGCACCAGGTCGTGGAATTCCCGCCGCGCCTGCGGATCGAAGCCCGCGGTCGGTTCGTCCAGGAACAGGATTTCGGGGCGTCCGACGACACCGATCGCCACATCCATCCGTCGGCGCTGACCGCCGGACAAGGCGCTGATCTTGGTACTCGCCTGTTCGGTGAGCCCTACCAGCGCGATGAGTTCGTCTGCGTCCCAAGGGCGTCGAGTGCCCTCGGTGCCGTAGGGCGTGTAGAACGACCCCAGGTAGGTGAGCAGTTCACGCACCCGCCATTTGGCATGATCGCGCCACGACTGCAGCACCACCCCGACTCGTGCTCGCCATTGCTCGTCACCCTGCGCAGGGTCGGTGCCGAGCACGACGACCTCGCCCGCCGACCGGGCTCGGAACCCCTCCAGGATCTCGATGGTGGTGGTCTTGCCCGCGCCGTTCGGCCCCAGCAGCACCAGGACTTCG
Organism: Nocardia sp. NPDC059240; assembly: GCF_042753865.1. Lineage (NCBI taxonomy): Bacteria > Bacillati > Actinomycetota > Actinomycetes > Mycobacteriales > Nocardiaceae > Nocardia > Nocardia sp. NPDC059240. Next base: position 297,310 of record NZ_JBHZAC010000003.1, read on the forward strand.
CCCCGGTGCGCCTGAAATGTCACGTCGCGCAGAACGTCGGTAGTGCCGTACTGCATGCGTAGCTTCTCGACGCTGAGAACCACGCCCTCACCCACTGCCATGGTTTCCCTCCCGTTGTGGGTCGATGATGATATGTAGCATATCTACTACATTCCGACGCGGCAATGCTCTACTACAAACTGTCGTTATCAGGACGAGAGTGGGGCATAGAACCGTTCTATGCATCCATCGAATCATGGCCGCTACCGGGCGAAGTCCATCTGACAGAGGGTGGATACATGACCACAGTGACCTTCCGCCGGACCGTTGAAGCCGCACCCGCCGCCTCTCGGCAGGCGTCCGCGGCGGCCGTCGAGGGGCGGGAGCCCCTGCGCCACCTGGCCCCGAACTGGTTCGCGGTGGTCATGGGTACCGGCATCGTCGCCAATGCCGCGGCCACCCTGCCCGCTCAGTTCCCCGCTCTCCGGCCCGCCGCCACCGTCATCTGGGCACTGGCCGCCGGACTGCTGGTCGTCCTCGCCGGGGCCTGGCTGCTGCACTGGCGTCGCTACCCCGAAGAGGCTCGCGCACACGGCCGGAACCCCGTGATGATGCAGTTCTACGGGGCACTTCCCATGGCGCTCATGACCGTCGGCGCGGGCACCCTGCTGCTGGGCAAGGACGTCATCGGACTGTCCGCCGCCGTGGCCGTCGACTGGGTCCTGTGGTCGGTCGGCACCGTGATCGGTCTCGGGACCGCCGCGAGCATCCCCTACCGGATGATCACCCGCCACAACTTCAACCCCGATTCCGCCTTCGGCGGCTGGCTGATGCCCGTGGTTCCTCCCATGGTCTCGGCCGCCCTCGGCGCCCTGCTGGTCCCCCACACCCCCGCCGGACAGCTGCGGCTGACCATGTTCGTGGCCTGCCTGGCCATGTTCGGGCTGAGCCTGATCGCCGCCTTCGTCACCACCACCCTGATCTGGTCGCGACTGCTGCACCACGGGCTGCCTCCCGTCGGGATGGTCGCCACCGTCTGGCTGGTGCTGGGCCCCCTGGGCCAGGGCGTCACCGCCGCCGGGTCGCTGGCCAATGTGGCTCCCAGCGCCCTGAATTCGAGCGACGCCGCCGGGTTCCAAATGTTCTCGCTGCTGTTCGGCATCCCCACCTGGGGCTTCGCAATGCTGTGGCTGGCCCTGGCCGTCGCGGTCACCTGGCACGCCCGGAAGTCGATGCCCTTCAACATGACCTGGTGGGGCTTCACCTTCCCCGTCGGCTGCTGCGTCACCGGCAGCACCGCCCTGTTCCAGCACACCGGCGCGGACCTGTTCGCCGTCACCGCGGTCGCCCTGTACGCCCTGCTGGTCGCCGCCTGGGCCGTGGTCGCCGCCAAGACCGTGGGTGCCGTGATGCGCGGCGAACTGCTCGCCACCGCCCGCTGAGATAGCCCTGACCACCCTCGTCCCGGAGTGATCGAAAGATCACTCCGGGACGATTCGTGCCGGAAACTTCCGAAACCTGCCCGCTGTAACCCCTTCCGCTATCTACTGACAGACGTGAACACGCGTCGATGTTTCCGGTGGATGCAGAAAGCGGCGGTTCATGGTGCGACGGGTCGAATCCGAGCGCCGGACGCAGCCGGTCACGAGTACTGGCTCGGGTCGGGAGTTGCGGCTGGTGTCCGGTGACAGTTACGCCGGCTGGGATGCGGTGTACAAGGACAATGTCACCTGGGTGTACGCATTGATGTTCGGCAAGGTGGGCAATCGCCCCGATGCCGAGGATCTCACCACCGAGGTGTTCATGGCCGCACTCAAACCGCTGCGCATCACGGCCAGCGTCCCCGAGGTGCGGGCCTATCTGCGTGCCACCGCACGCACCGTCCTGGCCGCGCACTGGAAGGCGCGCATGGGCCGGGAGATCACCACCATCGACGGCGATATCGCCGATGATCCACCCGAGGAACTGCCCGATTCGGGGGCCGAGGCTCGCGCCAAGGCCGTGCTGTCCGAGCTTCCGGACCGGTATCGGAGCATTCTGGAACTGAGATTCTTGCAAGGGCTCTCGGTGAAGGAGGCGGCGCAGAGCCTCGGCGTGACGGTGGCGAATGCGAAGGTGTTGCAGCATCGGGCGTTGCAGATGGCGTCCCAGTTGAACGAGGGAGGTGTGCGGTGAGCGGGCGGGAAGTGCGGCGTTTCGTCGACGAGCTACTGGCCGGAAAGCAATCGACCGGTTTCCGGCCCGATGAGGTCGAGGCCGAGGAGATGCGCACGGCCATCGAGCTGCGCTCCGCGCGGCTGGGCAGCGACGCGCCCAGCGAAGAATTCCTCAGCGGCCTGCAACGCCGGCTCGCGGCCGAACTGGACGACGAGCCCGCCGAGATCCGGCCCGCCAACGGCTACCGCCGCCGCAACCTGCTGATCGGCACCTCCGCCGCCGCGGCCGCCGCGACGGTCGGCGCGGTGGTGGACCGCACCCTGATCGGTCATGGTCAAACCGGTGCTCCGCCCGCCGCGCAGCAGGCTCCGCTGGCCCCGAATACGGGTGCGTGGCTGCCGATCGCGCGCGCCAGCGACCTGCCGGAGGGTTCGACGATCGCTTTCGATGTCGGCACGGTGAACGGATTCGTGCGCCGCGACAAGGGAAACCCGGTCGCGGTTTCCGGCGTGTGCACCCATCAGGGCTGCAAGCTGTGGCTCGACGCTCCGGCCGAGCGCCTGCGCTGCCCCTGCCATTCGACGTCGTTCTCGGTCGAGGGTCAGGTGGTGTCGCATCAGCTGCCCGTCGCACCTGCTCCACTGCCGACCGTGCAGGTGCGCGAGAACAACGGCACCATCGAGGTTTTCGCACCCACGGAGCCTGCCTAGTCGTCAATAGTGTTCGCGCGCAGCGGTTTCCGACTCGTGTAACCCCCGCCCCTATCTAAAGATGACCGGTTCGCAGCAGCGAACGGACCCATCCCGGATGGAGGCCCGGACACCCATGAGACCCACCCGCAGCCCTCGGCGAGCAGTGCCAGTCAAGCGCACAGTGATCGCCGTCAGCGTCGCCGCGGCAGCCCTGCTGACGGCGAGCGCGTGCAGTTCCAGCGGTGGCGGCAAAGCCCCCGACAATGCCGCCCCCGGTTTCACTTTCGCTTCCGGCACCGCTACGCCCGGCATGGTGCCGGACGGCAGCGGGCCGACCGGTATGCCCGGCATGTCCATGCCGAGTACGTCCGCCGCAGCGGCGGCACCGGCCGGCCCGAATGCTGTCAATATCGACAACTTCGCCTTCGGGCCCAGTTCCCTGACCGTGAAAACCGGTACCACGGTGACCTGGACCAACAAGGACGAAGAGCCGCACACCGTGGTCGCCAACGACGGCAGTTTCCGCTCGCCGACCCTGGGCACCGGCGCGACCTACACCTTCACGTTCACCAAGGCGGGCAGCTTCGCCTATGTCTGCTCGATTCATCCGTTCATGCACGCGACAGTGGTGGTGACCCAATGAGCTACGAGGACGAGGCCCACGATCCGCAGAAGATGACCCGCCGCCAGCTCATGCGCCACAGCGCGTGGTTCGGTGCCGCGGTGGGCCTGGCGGTGGTGGGCGGTGAGGTGGTCTCGCATGTGGCGGGCACCGCGCTCGCCGATTCGGCGCGGCCGACGCTGCGGTTCGCGCAGGTCAGCGACAGTCACATCGGGTTCACCGGTACCGCCAACACGAGTGTGACCGATACCTTCACCGAGGCGATCTCACAGGTGAATTCGCTGGGGTACGAACCGGATTTCGTGATCCACACCGGTGATCTGACCCATCTGTCCACCCAGGAGCAGTTCGATCAGTGCAAGCAGATGATGCAGGGGTTCAAGACTCCGCATGTGTTCACCGTTCCGGGAGAACATGATTCGAGCGATGACGGCGGCTCGCGCTACCGGTCGACCTTCGGTGGCGGGACGCGTGGCGACGGCTGGTACAGCTTCGATATCGCGGGCGTGCACGTGATCGGACTGGTCAATACGTTGAATCTGAAGAACCTCGGACATCTCGGACAGGATCAGCTGGACTTCATCCAGAAGGATGTGGCCGGATTGTCCAGTGACACACCCCTCATCGTGTTCAGTCACATCCCGCTGTTCGCCATGTACCCCCAATGGGGCTGGGGCACAGACGATGCCACCCAAGCGCTCAGTTACATGAAGCGGTTCTCCTCGGTGACCTGCCTCAACGGCCATGTGCACCAACTCTTCACCAAGACCGAGGGCAATGTCACCTTCTACAGCGGCACCACCACCGCGTATCCGCTGCCCAAGCCCGGTGACGGCCCCGCGCCCAAGCCGGTGACGCTGCCGGCGGGGCAGCTGCATCAGGCACTGGGGATCCGTGAAGTCACGTATCAGAAGGGGCAACAGCAACTCGCTATCAAGGAACAAACGCTGAAATGACCGCAGCGCGACGGCGTGTCGTGCGCGGGTCTCACAACGTTGTGATTTCGTCTGCCCGACCTGGCGATGGAAGATCGAAAACGGAGGGTAATCTACTACGCTGGGCAGTAACAAGATGCTGTGCAGCAGTGCGGCGCACGGCGATTACAGGAGGGAGAGCCCATGCCACCCCGCCGTTTTCGGACGAACGCCGCCGCGAGCGTTTTAGTGGCGCTCGTTCTGGTGGTGACGGCATGCTCGTCGAACCTTCCGGGGGGAACGGTCGGTCCGCGCACTCCGGTTGCGCAGTCCATCACCGTCAAGCCCGCGCAGGGGGCAGACAAGGTGGATCCGTCGGCGCCGGTCGAGGTCAGCACCACCAGCGGTGTGCTGACCGATGTCAGCCTCACCAATGAGGACGGCAAGGCCATCGACGGCACCTACACGCCGGACAAGACCGCGTGGAAGCCGAACGAGCAGCTCGGCTACGGGCGCACCTACACGCTGAAGGCGTCGGGCGAGGATATGACCGGTCTGACCGGACCGGTCACCTCCACGTTCACGACCATCACGCCGAAGAACCAGACCAAGGTGTATCTCACGACCACCGGCGGTCAGGCCATCGTGGACGGCAACAGCTACGGCGTCGGCACGGTCATCGTCGCGCATTTCGACGAGGACATCCCCAACCGAGCGGCGGCCGAGAAGCGCATGGTCGTCACCGCCGACCCACCCGTCGAGGGTGCCTGGTACTGGATGGACAACCGCAACGCGCACTGGCGGCCGAGGGACTACTGGAAGTCCGGCACCAAGGTGAACGTGGCGGCCAGCCTCTACGGCATCGAGGTCGGCAACGGCCTGTTCGGCCAGGAGGACACCAAGGCCAACTTCGTCATCGGCCCGTCCCACGTGTCGATCGCCGATGACAACACCCACCAGGTCCAGGTCTTCGAGAACGGTCAGCTGATCCGCACCATGCCCACTTCCATGGGCCGAGGCGGCAGCGAAACCATCGCCGGAAAGACCTTCACCTTCTGGACCATGCCCGGCACCTACACGGTCATGGACAAGGCCAACCCGGTCATCATGGATTCGTCCACCTACGGCCTGCCGGTCAACTCCCGCCTCGGCTACAAGGAGGCGATCAGCTGGGCCACCCGCATCAGCACAGACGGCATCTACCTCCACGAACTGGACACCACCGTCTGGGCCCAAGGCAACACCGACACCTCCCACGGCTGCCTCAACCTCAACGCCGACAACGCCCAGTGGTTCTTCAACTTCGCCCAACCCGGCGACGTCGTAGAAGTCCACAACACAGGCGGTGCCCCGCTACAGGTCTGGCAGAACGGCGACTGGACCCTCAGCTGGGACGACTGGCTCGCCGGTTCGGCCTCCCACTGAATACCCTCGCGCGCGGCGGCTCACCCCGCCGCGCGCGAGACCTCAACCCGCAAACCAACATTCGATGCCCCGTGTGCGTCGAAAATCGATAGCCTGACCGGCAGCGCCGAACGTACGCTGCGCGAATGTGTATCTACCCGAGCCGAACGCACCTGGTGTGTCTCCCCTGCCGGGTTTCGCACAAATCCACGATCGGCCACGGCCCCACCCGCTGCCCGCAGTGCCAGGGTGAATTCATCGATGCCGGGCCGGATCTCGCGGTGCCGAGGAAAGTTGATCGCGCCGGGTGGCGCGCCCTCGAGGCAGTACTCACCTCGGGCCTCGATTTCTATGGTGGCTGCTGCGGCACCGGCTCCGGCTATCGGCCTCGAACACCGCATGAGGTGCGGCAGCGTCTGCTTCTCGCCGAGCGCACGGGTATCGCGGTCTCCGACGCGTTGGGCCGGCCGGATCTCTGAGAAATCCGTAGGCCCGTAGGGGGATTCAACCGGCTCGGGGTCAGGCTGCGGCGGCGTTTCTCAGGCGGCGGGCATTGGTTGCGAGTTCGACGGCGTCGGGGCCGCTGATTCGGCGTTCGATGGCTTCGGCGAAGCGGCGGATGGTGAAGGCGCGTAGGGCGGGGCGGGTCAGAGTCAGGGATAGGTTCAGGAAGGGGTCGAGCAGGGCGGGGATGCCTAGGTTGCGGCGGGCCGGGCGCGGGATTGTGGCGATCAGTTGGGGAGTTATCAAGGCCGACAGGAGGAGTGGGGTCAGTTCCTGGAGTTGGGAGAGGGTGAAGCCGCGCAGGAGGGCGAGGGCGGGAGCCAGGGCGACGGTGGGGGTGAAGGAATCGATTACGCCGTAGCGGTGGGAGATGGCGGCGTAGTAGGTGGCCACTTCGGCGCAGGTGGTGGGGATTTCGTCGGGGGTTGCGCCCATGAGGAGGCCGAATTGCTTTGCTTCCAGCCAGAATTGGTCGCGGTCGGCGGGGGGTAGTTGGCGGGGTCGGTGGATGCCCTCGTAGGCGAGGTTTTCGTAGCAGAGGAGGGCGGCTTGCATGATGGTGACGTGGGCGAAGAGGACCAGTTCGGGGCCTTGGGCGGCGTACGGCTCGCCGGTGCCAGGGATCGCACCGGTCATCGGGCGATGGTAGCGGCGTAGGTGGGCGGCCACTCGGTCGGCGGTGGGCTTGTCGCCCAGGATGATCGGGACGGGGACGCCCACAGTGCGTTGGGCTCGGCGGACCGCCATGATCGGGCTCATGCTGCGGTGGGTGCGGGCGGTGACGGCGAGGGGGTCGTGGTCCAGCAGAACCGCTTGCAGGGGGATGTGCGGGAGTTCGAGGAGGGCGGTCACCGAGGCCAGGAAGGGGGTGACCGCCGGGTGCAGGAGGACTCGCCAGACTTGGGAGCCGGGGCCGAAGTAGCCGTAGTCGGTGGGGCCGGCGGGGGTCGGAGCGGGACCGCGTCGCCAGATCCGGATATCGTCGGATGCCATGTTGATCACCTCGTCGTGATGCCATATCGACTGTGAGACAAGCGTATTGACCAGTCGGCCGACTTTACAAGTCATATGACTTGTTCGTTGCCGGAACGGTATCGTGGGCTGATGCCGGTCACGACGGGAAATAGCAAGCGGGACAAGGCCGAGCGCCCGTCCGCCAAGACCGAACCCGTACCCGCCAGACTCGAGTCCGCGCCCACCAGAACCGAGCGCACGCCCGCGAAAGCCGGTCGCAGTCGCGCCGCACAGCGCGAAGAGACGCGGGTCGCGATTCTGGACGCCACCCTCGCGAGCCTGGTCGAGCTCGGGCATGCCGCCACCACGACCCGCGGTGTCGCCGAACGCGCGGGCGTGAGTCAGGGCGCGCTGCAGCACTACTATCCGACCCGCGCCGAACTGCTGGACGCCGCGATCCGCCATATCGCCGACATCATGGCCGACGCCGTGGTCGAAACCTATTCGACGGTAACGGGTTCCGACCGGGAGCGGGTCGGGGTCCTGGTCGACGAGCTGTGGACATTGGCGCAGGTCGCCCCCGTGAGTGTGGGTTTCGAATTCCTGGCCGCGGCCCGCACCGACCCCGAGATGTCCGCCACCGTGGCGCATCTGGCGGAACACCTGGAGGCCACGGTGTTCTCGGTGGCGCAGCAGATTCTCGGCGAGCTGGCCGACCGGCCGGGCGCGCGGGACTGGATGCGCATCACCCTGCTCACCATCTCGGGTGTCCTGCTGACCGCGTCGGTGCCCGCCGCGACCAGTCTGGTGCCGGAATGGGCGGTGGTCCGTCATCACATCATGACCAGTTTCGATACCTGGCGCGCGGAACCATCCTGACACCGGTCCACAATGTCCAGAATGTAGGGATCGCCCAGAGAAAGGTCGTTCCGACGATGAAGTCGACCCGCATAGTCCTGGCCTCCCGCCCGATCGGCATGCCCGAGCAGGAGAACTTCCGCACCGAGACGGTCGAGCTGGAGCCGCCGAAACCCGGCCAGGCGCTGTTGCAGACGCTGTACCTGTCGCTGGATCCGTACATGCGCGGCCGCATGAGCGACGCACCGTCCTACGCCCCGCCGGTCGAGGTCGATCAGACCATGTGCGGCGGCACGGTCTCGCAGGTCCTCGAATCCACCGATCCCGCACTGCGTTCCGGCGATATCGTGCTCGGCTACGGCGGCTGGCAGACCCATTCGGTCGAGTGGGTGGCCGGCCTGCAGAAGCTGGATCCCGCGCTCGCGCCGCTCACCACCGCCCTGGGTGTCCTGGGCATGCCGGGTCTGACCGCCTATTCCGGCCTGCTGACGATCGGTAAACCGCAGCCCGGTGAGACCGTCGTGGTGGCCGCCGCGACCGGCCCGGTCGGCGCGACCGTCGGCCAGATCGCGAAGATCAAGGGCGCGCGGGCGGTCGGCATCGCGGGCGGCCCGGAGAAGGTGGCCCTGCTGCGGGAACGCTTCGGCTTCGACGCGGCCATCGACCATCGTGCCCCGGATTTCGCCGAGCAGTTGGCCGCCGCCACCCCCGACGGTATCGACGTCTATTTCGAGAATGTCGGCGGCGCGGTCTTCGACGCGGTCCTCCCCCGCCTCAACCAGTACGCCCGAATCCCGGTGTGCGGCTTGATCGCCAACTACAACGACACCGATCTCCCGCCCGGCCCGGACCGCCTGCCGCTGATCATGTCGGCCATCCTGCGCCGCAGCCTGACCGTGCGCGGTTTCATCGTCTCCGAATTCATGAATCAGGCCGCCGAATTCATCCCCGCCGCCGCGCAGTGGCTCGCCGAGGGCAAACTCACCTATCTCGAGGATGTCGTCGACGGCCTCGACCACACCGTCGAATCCTTCCAGGGCCTGCTCACCGGCAAGAACCGGGGCAAGCTGGTCATCAAGGTGTCGGAGTAGCCGCTACTTCATAGCGGTCATGTAGGGCCGCAGGCCGAGCGTGATGTCCACGCACGCACCCAGCAGGACATCACGCTCGACCGGGTCGAGCGGATGCTTCAGCCACAGCCGAGTGCCCAGGATCGGAACCGGCAGCGCCTGCCCGGCCCGATCCCACCAGAACGTTTCGTTGTAGAGATCGCTGACGATCCGCCGCACAGTCCACCCGCCGACCGTGCGCACCACGTCGAGACGGGCGTTCTCCTCACCCATGCGGTCGAGCACAATCATGCGGAACAGCTCGGGGGTGCGGGGTTCCTCGGGGTCGGGCACGAAGTGGAAAAGCGTTCCCGCCGTGGACCCTACGGCCGTCGAGGTGTCCGCGCGCTGGATGGTGCCGATGGCGGTACCGTCGCCCCGGCTCAGCACGGTCGGGGCGGCATCGCGCGACTCCACCCACACCACGGAGCCGTCGGCGTAGGTGATGCGATGCTTGCCCGCGCCACCGTTCTTGAACCCGAAGAGGATGGCCGTCTTGGCCCCGAACGCGTTTCCGGCCCCCTGTACCCCGACGGCGAGCGGATCACCGGGCCCGGCGTTGAACGTGATCTTCAAGGCGTTGCTCGCCTTGTGAACGACCCGGCCCTCGATCATCGTCGAGCCGTCCTGCGGCGCTGACATCGTTCGATGGTAGGCCCGCCGCAGCTGGTCCGAGGGGGTTTCGGCGGGCCACGCCGGAGGCGACGCGCCGCCTAGCCGTTCGGGAAGCCGACCTTGGCCAGTGCCGTGGTCCAGTCGGTGGCGATGGCCACCTGGGCGTCGACGAGGGCGACCTTGCCGCTGCAGATCAGGGTGTGCAGCTTGTTCTCGACGCCGTCCTTCGGATTGTTGGGTCCGGCGCCGGCCTGGTGGCCGGGTGACGGCGGTTCGACCCAGATATTGCGGGGATCGTTGGGGTCGCCGCCGATCTCCAGGGAGATGAGGTGGTCGTACTCGGCGTCGTGGGGGTCGCCGGTGTAGTCGTAGGACTTGATGTTGGCGGCCTTCTCGGTATTGGTGACCGAGCTGCTGGGCCGAATCGTGGCCGTGTAACCGGATTTACAGATGGTCTCGGCCAGATTCGCCGCTGTCACTTTGGGATTGGTGGCACCGGGGGTGCAGGCCGGGTCCGGCAGTGGCTCACCGGCGGCGGTCTTGCGGTAGTGGCAGCTGCCGGGCGCGGGCTGCGCGGCCGCGGTGTAGCTGGACTGCGGACCGGGACCGACCGGTATGGTCCCTTCCTTCTCCTTGGCCGCAGGCTGCGGAACCGCCTGTGCGGGAGCATTGGCGGGCTTGGCCGCCTCCTTGGAACATCCCGCGATCAATCCCACGACCAGCAGAGCTATCGCAAGCCCTTTGTGCGCCTTCATAACTTCCCCTGCTCGAGCCGGACAGCAGCCTAATTGTGCGTTACCACTTGGCGATCGGCTACCCGCACCGACGACACACCGGGAGGAAACGCGGAAAACGACACCCACCCGGCCAATACAGACCGACCAGTTATGCTGCAGCGATGGCAGCAGATCCGACCGGTAAGTCCGGAGTACGCACCCGCGCTCTCGCCCTCGGTGGCCTGCTGCTCGGTACCGGCACCTTGCATTTCGTCATCCCGAAGTTCTTCGACGGGTTGATCCCGCCCGAGCTGCCGGGCGAACCCCGCACCTACACCCAGGTTTCGGGCGTGGCCGAACTGACCGCGGGCACGCTGCTGCTGGTCCCCCGCACCCGCAGCCTCGGCGCGCGCCTCGCGGTGCTCATCTTCCTCGCCGTCTTCCCGGGCAACCTGCAGATGCTGCGCGTCTGGTGGCCCAGCGATATGCCGATGGTCATGAAACTCGGTGCCGTGCTGCGGCTTCCGCTGCAGATTCCGATGGTGACCACCGCGCGCAGGGTGTACCGCGACGCGCGGTGATCGACCGGTTCAGTCCCGGGTCACGAACTCGTCGAAGACCGGGTCGGGCAGTTTGAGCTGGGCGTGAATATCACCGCCCAGCCCGAAATGTCCTATCGCGCCGCCGTAGTTCTGCTGATAGCTCTGCCAGAGCACCACCACGCTGATGATCCGGTTCGCTCCCGGTAACGCCGGATCCGGGAACGGGTTGGGCAGCACGGCCCGGTAGGTCGCCGTCCCGTCCGCATCGGTGATGAAGACATTCGGGACACCCAGCGGCCCGGGCCGGGTCGGTGCGTCCCGGTCCAAGTCCTTGGCACGCAAGGACATCACCGTGTAGAGCGAGTCCGGGATGAGCCCGCTGAACTCGAACCGGAACTCACCGTGGCGAGCCTCCTCGTCGACCGTCACCTCCAGGGTGCCGCGTGCCTTCAGCCACTCCCCCAGCGTCACCGCCGTGGTGAGCTTGCGCCCGTCCTCCGGTCGGATATCCGGAATCGGTGTCTCGTGGAACGGGTAGCTCGGCCGCCGCACCGTATCGGCGTCCGGCCGCTGGTCGGGGGCGAACACCATCGGATAGTTGTTGGCGGGCAAGGGCAGTGGCAGCGTGTGCAGCACGCTCCCGGCGTCCGCGTCCGGCAGTTCCTCGGGCAGTTCCCGCACGATCGTGTACGCCGCCAGGTCACCGAACTTCGGTACGGCGGTGTCGGCGGCGACGATGGCCCGCCCCCACCGCCGGGTGACCGTCCCGTCCGGACCCGGCACGGTGAGGTAGCCGACGACGATGAAATTGCCGTCAGCGTCCAGGACTTCGCTCGGCGGATACAGCGGCCCCTGCGTGGTCGGGGTCAGGTCGTAACTCTTGCTCACCATACGGACAGTGCTTCCTGCTCGGAGAGAAGGCGACCCGGATCGTCGACGCTGTCGCCGACCCGATCGCCGAGATGAATCCACCCGGTGCTGCCACCACGGTCTGCAGAAGCATGCGCGGTGAGGACCGCGTCGTCACCGCGAAAACCCGGGTGCCCCACGGCTTGTAGGAACGGCAGATCGCTGGCGTGATCGCCGTAGCCGTAACTGTGCTCGCGGGCGATCCCGTGCTCACGCAGGTATTCGGCCACGGCGGCGGCCTTGGCATGGCCGATCATGGGCCGCCACACCTCGCCGGTCAGCACGCCCTGCTCGTCGACCACCGGGGTGGTGGCGATGACCTGGTCGGCCCCGAGCGCCGCCGCCACGGGCGCAATGGCCGCCGGGAACGATCCCGACAGCAGCACCGTGGCATGTCCCGAATCGCGGTGTGCGCGCAGTGTTTCCACCGCCTCGGCGTAGTAGCCGCCGCCTCCCGCACCGAACTGCGCGAACCAGCGTCGCCCGGCCTCGGCCAGCGCATCGGCCCGTGCCCCGCGGTAGGCCCGGTAGTAGTGCCGGTTGACCTCCTCCCGTGGTGTCCCGGCCGCGGCCCGCTGTTTGATCTCGTCGCTCAGTCGCGCGTATTCGCTGCCATCGTCACCGTTCTCGGCCAGCCAGAAGCGTTGGAAGGCGAACATGCTCTTGACGGTGATGAGGGTTTCGTCGACGTCGAAGAACGCCGCGCCGGCGGTCATGCCACTTCCAGGTAGGCCGCGATCGCCTTGGCCGCCTTGTGCCGTTCGATCTGGGAGATGCGCTCATTGGGCAGTGCGGCATAGGTGATGCGGGTGGTGGCGACGCTGCGGTCGAGCTGGCGCACATCGACCTCGATGGCGAACTCCAGCTTGGCCGGATCGGTGACCGAGATCGGAGTGAGCACCGCGTGCAGCGTGGCGGGCAGGGGAAACAGGAAGGACTTGAACTCCAATTCGATGCTGTTCCACACGATATAGAAGTGCTGTTCGGGCCAGCGGCGGCCGTACTCGAGTTCGAACGCGCCGAGGAACAGCTGCCGCACCGCCTCCACGATCACGATGCCCTGCACGTGTTCGCCGGTCTGATGGTCGAGCAGCAGTTCATTGTCGCCGTGGATGCGCAGGTCCGCCCGGAACTCGGTATCGGACTCGCGAATCAGATTGGCCAGCAGCACATTCGAGTGCTGATACTTGTGCACCTGGTGGCGCGGGGCCGGTTCGTCGACCGGTCCGCTGACCCGCAGTCCGGCCGGGGCGTGCACCAGCGCCACATGCTCGACATAGTCGAGATCGTGGCGCGTGACCCCCTGGCCGAGCCGCACGGTCAGCGGCCGGTCCGACTCCCGCCACCGGCCGCCCCGTAGCGCGGCCACCAGCCCCGACACCGTGAAGGCCCGGTCGTCCGCGGCGATGCCCCGGAAGCGGTCGGCCACCAGCAGCACCTCGCCGACGGCCACCTCCTCCGCCACCGCGGACACCGAATCGAGCTGGGCTACAGACATTTTCCCTCCGAGAGCAAACGCAAGACGCTTATGGCGACGCTCGCCGCCATCCGGTCGTCACCCGGAGCACCCCGCCGCCGTGGAGGGTTGCCGCCCAGCCAGCCGGGGCTTGACACTGGAACTCATGACCGTGATCGAAAAGTTATGCGGCCCAGGGAATTTCAGAAACAGTTTCAACCACACCGATCGAAACCCGGACACGAAGGACGCCGCTGTCCCCCGCGCTCCGATTCACTCCGCGGCAGCCACGCCCACGCGCGTCGAGGCGGCAGCCAGTGCCGCGCCCACCGCCGCCAGCACCGCGATGGCTAGCGCGACGGCCGAATAGCCGTGGTGGGCCACCAGATTGGCGATCTGCGGGCCCGCACTGGCCCCGACGAACAGGGCGAAGGTGTACAACGCCGTGGCGGTGCCCCGCGCCGCCCCCGCATGCACCGCGATCGCCTGCACCGCCGTCGGAGCCGCCACCGCGATCGCCGTGACGAATACGAACAGCCACACCGCAACCCAGACGCCGCCGAACGGCACCGCCGTGATCGCCGCCGCGCCCGCCGCGATCGCCAGAGCGACGATCAAGCGGATGGCCGGGGCGATAACGCCCAGCCGCCCGGCCAGCAACGGCACCGCCACCATGGCCGGAATCGCACTGGCGCGCAGCGCAAGCAGGGCAGCATTGCCGGACCCCACCCCCTCCGGCGGAGCGAGCTGAACACCGGTATAGATCCCCACGAACGAACCCAGAATGGCCAGGCAGCTCAGATAGAGCAACGCCAGCCGGGCCTGCCCCAGCAGAATCCCGAAAGGCGCGAAGACACTACGCACCCCGCCGACCGGCGCAGCATCCGGTACCGGCACCGCGACCGACACTGCCGACGGCGCGACCTCCGCCGCCTCGGGCACTGCCTCCGCGACCTCGACGGCCACCGGCATGCCGTCCGCCGACTCCGCACCTACCGCCGATGCCGACCTCGGTCCGGCCTCCGGTGCCCCATCCTTCGGAGCAACCCGTAATGGCGGTGGCACGGCCGCCGGCGTGGCGGCCGGCGCCTCCAGCACCACGTGGAGCAGCGCCGCCGACAGTGCGAAAGCGATTGCGCCCGCGATGAAGATCGCGTGCCAGCCGAGTGCGTTGCCGATGAGCTGGGCCAGGACCTGTGCCACCACTCCCGCTCCGAGGAAGGAGCTGGTCAGGCAGGTGAGGGCGAAGATCCTGCGCTGCGGGGCAATTCGCTCGGACAGGTAGGCGAAGGCGGCGGGGGCGAAGAAGGAAGCGGTGAGCCCCTGCAGGATTCGCGCCGACAGCCCACTCACCAATCCGGGTGCGAGCGCCACCAGCAGTGAGCTCACCACCGTCGCCAACAGCCCGCCGACAATGACCGGCCGCCGCCCCCACCGGTCCGACAGCGGCCCCGTTACCAGGAATCCCGCCCCGTAGGCGAGCCCGAACGCGGTGGTTGTCCAGGTGGCCGCAGACTTGGACGTATCCCAGTCCACCGCAAGCCGATTCAGCACCGGCAACACCGCATACAGCTGCCCGACCACCAGAATCCCGACCGCACACACGGCCGCAACCGTGCGCCCGGTCGGTGCCCATTCCGACTCGGCGGTACCGCGCACCGCGAGAGATCCATCGACCGCGGGGGCTACATCCACCTCCAGAGATACGCCCGCCGCTGCCGGTATGTCCGCCGCAGTAGATACGTCGACCTCGGAAGCCCCTTCCCCCTCTGGAGATACGTCCGCCCCGAAAGGTACGTCCACTGCCGCAGATACGTCCGCCTCGGGAGATACGTCCGCGGCGGAGGTTGTGTCGGCCTCGGGCACCGAATCTGTTTCGAGGGCTGTGTCCGTGCCGGACGGGCGGTTCGGGTCAGTAGTCGGCGGCGAGGTCACGGGCACGCTCCTGGGCGGCGATGAATCCCGCTTCCGGGTTGTCGGTGAGCACGGTGGGTGCGAACCGGATTTCGGCAATGTCCTTGATGCCGACGAAGTTCAGCCAGTCGGCGACGAAGGGGGTGGCGAAGTCGGAGCCGAATTCCACTGGGACGCCGGGCTGGTGGACGCCGCTGGTGTAGACGGTGACCGCGCGTTTGTCGGTGAGCAGGCCCGAGTAGCCGGTCTGGGGGTCGAAGTTGAACGCCCAGCCGGGCTGGGTGATGATGTCGACCCACTGTTTGAAGATGTAGGGCACGCCCGCGTTCCAGATCGGGATGTTGAGGACGTAGAGATCCGCGGCCGCGAAGCGGTCGAATACGGTGCGCGCCAACTCCCAGGCGGCGAGCTGCGGGGGCGTCTGGTCACGACCGGTGAACAGCGCGAGCTTGGCTTCGGCGGCGTGCGTGCCGAAGTCGGGCAGTTCGGCGTCGAACAGGTCGAGGGTGTCGACGGTGAGTTCCGGATCGCGAGCGGCCAGCCCGTCGATGAAGGTCTGGGCCAGCGCCCGGGACTGGCTGTGCGCACCGCGCGCCGAGGCATTGACATGCAGCAGGGTGGTCATCGAATTCCTTTCGTGGACAACGAAGTCCACGTCTATCAAGATCCACCCACCCGGCACGACGGTTACGTGCGCGCTGATCCGAAGCCCGGCTGCGTTCAGGCCAGGATGAAGCTGAGCTGCAGGGCGTAACCTCCGCCCTGGCGCATCCACGAGTACCCGAACCAGACGCCCGGGGTGACCTCACGGATTTCGTCGTAGAGCTGCGGGACCGGTGACGGCGCGTAGTCGAGGACCCAGGCCGGGCCGCCGTCCACCACCGAGGGCCCGGTGAAGACATTCGCTTGGAACCCCTCGATCCCGGCGGCGGTGAGACGGTTGAACAGATACCCGCCCCCGGGGTTCGTGTAGAAGTCCTTGCCGATCCAGAACAGCGGCGCCCACGACTGCATGTCCCGCGGCGAGGCCACCCAGCCGTCCTTCGACCCGATCGGGACATCACCGCGCGGGGCGTCGCGGTAGATCGCGTCCTGCTGCGCCGGGCTGCATCTGAAGCGCAAAGAGTCCACTGTTGCTGATGTGTTGTTGGAGAACAAGACACAGCCGCCGCCGTAGTCCGCGTCGGCGTGAGCGAGCGCCGGAACGGCCAGCGATAACACCCCCAGACCGAGGATGGCGAGGCTTTTTATCAGGGCATTTCGGAAGAACTCACGCCTTGTACCCATCACTGTCTCCATCGGGATAAGTCCCGACCCACCAGTGATCTTAGTTCGCGCCAAATTAGCTGATCAGAACCGATTCCGAACCGAGACCAGATCGGTTCGCAGTTAACAGGAAATTGACAGGCTTCAACTGGAAATGTCTCGAGGTTCGTGTCGATGTAATGGACTATGACCTCGATTCAGGCCCGCACACCGCACGCTCGGTGGACTTGGATCGCGGCCGGCAGTTTCGTCGCCGTGATCTCGTTGGCAGCATTCAGCGCCCCGCGCGCATTCGCCACTTCTCGTGACCAGATAGGTCAAGACCAGGTACCGGAGACCCCGCCGCCGGGAACGACGCTCGTCGTTCCGCACCCGATCGCGGTGACCGCGATCGCGCAGCAGATGCAGGCGGCCATCCAGGCCGCCTCGCCGGGCACCAGCGTGGGCATCGACGTGGTGGACACCACC
The DNA here is from genome assembly GCF_042753865.1 of Nocardia sp. NPDC059240. Classification (NCBI taxonomy): domain Bacteria; kingdom Bacillati; phylum Actinomycetota; class Actinomycetes; order Mycobacteriales; family Nocardiaceae; genus Nocardia; species Nocardia sp. NPDC059240. The sequence goes on from NZ_JBHZAC010000003.1 coordinate 314,389, forward strand.
TCCGGCACCCCGGTCGCCAGCCTCAATGCCGATCAGCAGTTCTACACCGCTTCGGTGGTGAAGCTGCTCATCGCCCTGGACACCTTGAAAACCCAGAACTGGCAACCGGATCCGGATACCACCGACCGGCTCACCCAGATGCTGTCGACCAGCGATGACGATATCGCCGACGAACTGTGGGACGAAGGCGGCAACGACGCCATCATCGACCGGATGGTGAGCACCATCGGCCTGACGGCCACCACCGCGCCGGAGGACACCGCGCAGTGGGGTGAAACCCTCACCACCCCACGGGATGTGGTGGCGATCTTCCACTACATCACCGGCTCGGTCCCGGCCTCGGCGCGGGATCTGATCATCGGTGCGCTGCACAACACGTCCGAGACCGCCGCCGACGGCACCAACCAGTACTTCGGCATTCCCGACGCGCTGACCGGTGCGAGCTGGGCGGTCAAACAGGGCTGGATGGATCTGGATTCCTCGACCACCCTCGACACCACCGGGCTGGTCAGCCCCGCCCCCGATCAGCCGTATCGCTATGCGGTGGTGGTGCTCTCGCAGCAACCGGCGGGCACCAGCTGGTCGGTGGCGGGGTCGGCCCTCACGGCCGGGGTACAGCTGCTGCACACAGTGCTGAAGTAGGTCTCAGGACACCGGCATGGCCGCGCCGATGCCGATGGCCGCCAGCGGGATTGCCGCGATGGCGGCCAGCGGCACCCAGATCGGCGAGGTGAGCAGACCCAGCAGGATCAACATCGGATTCCTTTCGTCGGGTCGCGGGGCTGGCCCGCGACCTATTGACCGGCCTTCAGCTGCTGGACGTAGATGATCGGCAGGTATTGGCTGACACAGTCGGCCACGACGTCCTGGCCGGGATTGAACTGCGCGTAGGCCGGTGGGGTCGAGAAGCCGCCCGTCCCTTGCTGATCGGCGGGCGGAGCCCAGCGCGGCGAGGGATCGGGGTAGGTGACCACCGGCGGTGCGCCGACGAGGAAGGGTTCCTGCGCGCTGTAGAGCGAGCACTTCCACCATTCCCCCGCCGGCGACTCGATCTTGATAACGCCGCCGGGCTGCGGGGTGAGGATCGGCTGTGCCGACGCGGTCGCGGCGGTACCGAGCAGGACCGCTCCCACCGCACCGGCGGTGCCGAGAACCCGGAGGGTGCGCGACATTACGCCGAGCCCCAGGCGTGCATCAGGTAGGTCCACTGGGCCAGGATCGAGGTGATGGTGTCGGTGAGGTTGATGGCCGCCGAACCGAGATTGATGACCGGATGGTTGTTGTCCACGATTTCTCCTTCGATGCGAGGTGTCAGCAGCCGGTAAATACGAACCGGCCGGGCTTACTGCCACGCTATTGCAGCAACACTGCAATAGCCAAGAGATTGCCCGATTTTGTGACACACCGCACCGGCAGCAACATCCGGGGCACAGGCGCGCACGGTAAACCTCCTTCATCAGCTTTCAGCCAGGTCGGACCGGGCCGACCGTCCGAAAGCTACCCCGGAAGCAAGGTTCGCTGAAAGGTGTCTCGATGGTGTGTCGCGCATGGTCCGCCGGGGCAGGTTAGGGTCGGCCGTGCATCCGGACACCGGCACCCGATCGGTGCGACTGCGGACCATCGCCCGTGAATGGGGTCGCATCGGCTGCCTCGGCTTCGGCGGCCCGCCCGCCCATATCGCGATGCTGCGCACCCTCTGCGTCGAGCGCCGCGCCTGGATCAGCGCCGCGGATTTCGAGGACGGCATAGCCGCGACCAACCTGCTCCCCGGACCCGCATCCACCCAACTCGCGATCTACACCGCCTGGCGACTGCGCGGTACCGCCGGCGCGCTCATCGGCGGATTCTGCTTCATCACACCGGGTTTGACCCTCATCCTGATCCTCGCCTCCGTCTTCCTCGCCACCGACAGCCCACGCTGGGTGCACGGCGCAGCAGCCGGAGCCGGGGCAGCGGTCGCCGCCGTCGCCGTCCACGCCGCCACCGGCCTCGCGCCCGCGAGCTGGCAACGCGCCGGAACCACCCGGTCAGCCCGAGCCCGCTGGATCGCCTACGCCACAGCAGGTCTGGCGGCGGCCACCTTCCTCGGCCCCTGGCTGGTCCTCGTGCTCGTCGGCGCCGGCCTCCTGGAGGTCCGGTCACGCGGCACCGCCACACGCGCCCACTCGGGTCGCCTCGAGGACGGGCTCGACAGCCGGATGCCCGCGGAGTCCGACCGCACCGAACCGGGTGCGGACCAGACTGGGCGAGCCGCGCACGACGAAACCGTATGCGACCGTCCGGGACCCGAAGAGACCGAGCGCAAACGGTTTCGGGCCTGGCCTCTCGCGATGACGTGGGTGACCGGCGGTGGGATGGCTGCGGTGGCGTGGGTGGCGTTCAAGGTGGGGGCGCTGTCGTATGGCGGTGGGTTCGTGATCATTCCGCTCATGCAGGCCGATGCGGTGGACCGGTACGGGTGGATGAGTGGGGCGCAGTTTCTGAATGCGGTTGCGCTGGGGCAGATCACGCCGGGACCGGTGGTGCAGACGGTGGCGGTGGTGGGGTACGCGGCCGCGGGCCTTCCGGGCGGATTGCTCGCCGCCGCGGTGGCTTTCGCTCCGTCGTTCGTGTTCGTGCTGGCCGGGGGCCGGCATTTCGACCGGCTGCGCGCCGATGCGCGGGTGCAGGCGTTCCTCACGGGCGCGGGCCCGGCGGCCATCGGTGCGATCGCCGGGGCCGCGATTCCGCTGGGCCTTGCGCTGCATCACCTCTGGCAGTTCGCGGTGCTCGCCGCCGCAGCACTGTGGCTGCTGGCCGCCCGGCGCGGTGTGGTGAGTGCGCTGCTGGGCGCGGGAGTCGTCGGGGTGGCCGCTGCCGCCGCAGGGTTACCGATCGGCTGAGGCGACGGCAGTCGGTCAGGTGCAAGAGATTGCAGTTGGCTCGAGGCAAGAGACTCCGGACCGAAGTGATTCCGGGCTACACCCTGATGCCCAGTGCGCCCGCGACGGCGCGAGTGAGGTGGTCGGTGACCTCGGCGGGGGTCCAGTTCCGGTGTTCGGTGAGGTCGTAGACGACGCGTTCGTCGAAGATGGTGATCCACAGCAGGACCGCGTAGGTGAGGTCGTATTCGGTGGTCTTGGCTTGCAGGGCAAGCGAGTTCAGGACTTCGGTGAGGATGTCGTGCAGGGCGGTGATGGATTCGTCGCCGGCGGCGAGGCGTTCGATGAAGCCCTTGGAGCTACGGATGTAGCGCACGGCCGGGCCCCACTGCCCGGCCTGGTCCACCCAGGTGCGGCAGCAGCGGTGGAAGCGGTCCACCGGGTCGGGTCCGGCGTCGACGGCCGCCAGCGCCTCCACCAGTTGTTCGATGGCGCGGCGATGGAACGCTTGCAGGGCGTCCTGCGGGGTCGGGAAATGCCGGTACGCGGTGGCCACCCCGACGCCCGCCGCGGCGGCGAGTTCGGGGATGGAGAAGCCGATCCGGCCCGCCTGCAGCAGGCTCTGGACGGCGTCGACCAGCAGCACGCGGCTGCGCTGGGCGTCACTGCGGGTGTTCACGGGCACGCCTCCATCCTGCGCGAACGCGGGCCGTGATCGCCGCGCGGCGCTCGAGTAGAGAAGTTCTTCTCAGTTAAGTATTCTGCAACAGAGAAGATCTCCTCACTTAGGAGGCCGGGATGCGGGCAGCCGCACCGGGCGCGCTACTGGTGTTGATCATGGCGCAGCCGAACATGGCGACCGGGATGATGCCGTACTACCGGCATGCCTGGACGCTCGCGCCGCTACTCATCACCGCGATCTTCGCCGCCTACCTGTTCGCGCTCACACCCACGCTCGCCGTGCTGGGCACGCCCGCGTCCCGACGGGACTGGTGGTGGCGCATCGGCGTGGGCAGCGCCTTCGCGATCGCCGCCGATGCGGCCATGGCCGTGGCACATTCGCCGTGGCCGGTGGTCGCGGCGCGGCTGTGCGCGGGGTTGTCGGTCGGGCTGGTGACCGGATCGCTGGCCGGATTGATCCTGGAACGCCAGGGCGAACGTGGCCGCACCGCCATGGCCGTGGCGACCGTACTGGGGTCGGCGTTGGGAACCCTTGCGGCGGCGGTGATCGCGCAGTATCTGCCCGCGCCCGGAGTGACCGTGTATCTCGCGCACGCGGCGCTCCTCGCGGTCGTCGCGGCGGCGGTGCTCGCCGATCGGGCGGCACGTCCGGCCGGGGCCGCGCGGGCCACCGTGTCCACTTCCGTGTCACGGGAGCCGCGAATTGCCGGGTACCTCAGCGGAATCGCCGCCTGGGTGTCGGCGGGACTGGTGGTCGCACTGCTGCCGAGCTACGGGGCCGAATTGCTCGGCACGAAGAATCTGGCCCTGCTGGCGCTGCCGGTGACGCTCTACCTGACGACCGCGTGGTTGGCCCAGCGGCTGTTGCCGCCGGATCGGCTGCCCGCCGAACCGCTTGCGGCACAGGCGATGATCATCGCCGGAGTCGTCCTCGCGGCGGCCGTGTCCTGGCTTCCCAGCCTGACGCTGCTGCTGTGCGGCGGCGTGGTGGCCGGGTTCGGGCAGGGCATCGCCTATCGGTCCGGGCTCCGGATTGTCAGTGCCGCAACACCTCCCGATCAACATGCCCGGGCCGCATCCAGATTCGCGGGTGTGGCGTATGCGTGCGCGGCCGTCGCGACGCTCGGTTTCGGCGCGATCGCGACCCTCGGATCCATGCGTGACGCGGTGCTCGCCGCCGCGGCCGTCCTCGTCCTGGTGGCCGCGGCCACCGCCGTCGTCCGCCGGCGCGCAACGGCGCGTGCCGCGGACTCCCTTCCCGTTCAGCAGATCTCGACAACCGCATAGTTTCGCCTGTCATATTCGACAAACCGAATTCGAAGGCGCAATGGCTCACGCGTGAATTCCGATCGCGTGCCATTCGGCATGCGCACAATACATTTCGTTTTCGAACATGCGGGAATTCGACGAAACGAATTCGTTACGCGAGTTCATCGGCACATAAACTCCGGGAGTTTCACTGGAATACATCAGCTTCAAAGACATTCTCTCCGAATGGATTCCAGAAATGGCAGCACACACTACAGCCGCAGCAGACGCGACGCTCACCCGCAGTCTCGGCCGGCTGGATCTCATCGCCATGGGCGTCGGTACCATCGTGGGCGCGGGCATCTTCGTCACCACCGGCATTGCCGCCGCGACCAAGGCGGGCCCCGCCATCGTCCTATCGTTCGTGCTGGCCGGGGCCATCTGCATGCTGGTGGCGCTGTGCTACAGCGAACTCGCGTCGATGACACCACTCTCGGGCAGCGCGTACACCTACACCCGAGGGACGCTGGGCGAGGTGCCCGCCTTCCTGGTGGGCTGGAATCTATTGCTCGAATACGCCGTGGCGGCCTCGGCTATCGCCATCGGGTGGTCGGGATTGTTCGGCGCAGCCCTGAACTCATTGTTCGGCGTGACACTGCCCAAAGCGATTTCGGCGGGACCGAGCGACGGTGGTGTCATCAATCTACCGGCGGTTCTCATTGTCGCCGTGGTGATCGGCGTTCTCGTGCTCGAGGTCAAACTCACCGCCGTCGTGGTGAAAACCTTGGTGGCCTTGACCATCGGCGTGTTGATTCTCGTGATCGCGATCGGCGCACCGCATGTGCACGCCGGAAACTGGTCGCCTTTCCTGCCGTTCGGCGTGCACGGGATCGCCGCCGGGGCGGCGCTGGCGTTCTTCGCGTATCTCGGTTTCGACGTCGTCGCAACCTCCGCCGAGGAGACTCGCGATCCGCGCCGGGACCTGCCCTGGGGGATTATCGGCTCGGTGGTCATCGCCACCGCCCTGTATGTCGCGGTGAGTGCCGTATTGACCGGTGTCGCACCGTATTCCACCCTCGGCAATGCCGCGCCGGTGGCGACCGCACTGGCCGCGGTGGGTGCGGGCTGGATCGGGAAGGTGATCCTGGTGGCCTCGGTGATCGCGCTCACCAAGGGTCTGCTCATGGTGTGTTACGGCCCGACCCGGCTGGTGTTCACCATGGCCCGCGACGGCATGGTGCCGAAGGCCCTGTGCCGCACGGGTTCCCGTGGCACACCGGTGCGCCTGAGCTTGCTGCTGGGCACGGTGGTGGCCGTCGTCGCCGGGTTGTTGCCCATCGGCACGGTCGCGGAACTGGTCAATATCGGCGCGCTGTTCGCCTTCGTCATCGTCGCGCTCGGCGTGCTCATCCTGCGCCGCACCGCACCCGAACGCCCGCGCCCGTTCCGGGTACCCCTGCTGCCCGTGGTCGCGATCGCCGCGATCGCCGGATGCATCTGGCTGGCCACCACATTCGAGGCACTGACCTGGCTACGGTTCGTGGTGTGGAGTGCCGCCGGGGTGACGCTGTACGTGTTCTACGGCCGCCACCACGCCACCGCCCTGCCGGACACGGCCACGGCCACGGCGACACCCGATCCGAGTCCCAACCAGGATCCGAGTCCGACCGAAGGGCCGAGTCCCGCCGCAGACGCGAGCTCCGCACCTGCGGACGCCGCCCTGACCGCCGCCGCGACCGTGCCCGCCGGAGGTGCCGCGTGACCGCGCAACTCGACAGCTTCTACCCCACCCGCGTCGATTTCGGCACCCTCGACGAGATCCATCGCGCCGCTGCGGCCGCGCTGCCCGCCGACGTCCTGGACTTCCTGGAAGGCGGTGCGGGCAAGGAGCTCACCCTGCGCGACAACCGGTTGGCGTTCGATCGCTGGCGCATCCTGCCCGCGCCCATGAGCGGGGTGGGTGCGCCCTCGACCCGCACCGAGTTCCTCGGCATGCCCTTGGCGACACCGATTCTCACCGCTCCGTTCGGTGGTGACGCGCTGTTCCATCCGGACGGGCATCCGGCGGTGGCCCGGGCCGCCCAAGCCCGGGGAGCGCTGTCCGTCGTGCCGGAGGCGGGCAGTTTCTCCTATCAGCGGGTGCGGGCGGCCGCGCCACAGGCCGCCCGCATCGCGCAGGTGCATCCCTTCGGGCATGCCGCGCTGGTGGCCGAGCGGGTGGCCCGCCTGGGGTACGAGGCGCTGTGCGTCACCCTGGACTGCCCGGTCGGCGGATTCCGCACCCGCAATATGGCCAATCGGTTCGACCCGGATCAGCGGCATTTCGCGGGCAATCTGACCGGCGCGGACGGTACGCCCGGTGTCGCCGAGGTGTTCGGCCAGCTGCTCAAACGCGGTGGCATGGTGTGGGATTGGACCGAGCTGGCGGGCGCGGCGGCCGGGTTCGGGCTGCCGTGGATCGCCAAGGGTGTGCTCACCCCCGCCGCCGCCGAACGGGCCCTGGACATCGGCGCGAGCGCGCTGGTGGTGTCCAATCATGGTGGACGGCAAGTAGATCCGGCTCCGGCGAGCCTGGACATGCTGCCGCGCATCCGCGCGGCCGTCGGCCCGGAGGTGCCGCTCCTGTTGGACAGCGGCATTCGCACCGGCAGTGACGTGTACACGGCGCTGGCGCTGGGCGCGGACGCGGTGATCGTCGGCCGCGCCGCCATCTATGGGCTGGCCGCGGCCGGGCAGGCGGGGGTGGATCGGGTGCTGGAGCTGCTCACCGAGGAGCTGCGCACCCTGATGATCCTCTCCGGCGCGCACACCGTCGCCGATATCGATGCCACCCGGATCACGCGGGCGGTGTCATGAGCGCATTTCCCCTGGCGCGCAGTGCCTCCGGGCTCGTGTTCACCTCCGGTCTGGCCGCCGTCGACCCGGAGACCCTGACCGTCACCGACGACACTTTCGACGGTCAAACGGCCGAGGTGTTCCGCCAACTCGACGCCGCCCTGGCCGCCGCGGGCAGCACCCGCGATCAGGTGCTGCGGCTGGACTGCTATCTCGCGGACCGCCGCTGGTTCCCCGACTGGCACACCGCTTTCCGCCATTACTTCTCGACGGCCGCACCGGCGCGGATCACCACCGTCACCACCCTGCCCATCGACGGGCTGCTCATCGAAATCCAGGCGATCGCCGTCGCCACGCCCGAGGAAGATCGATCATGACCGCAGTCACTCCGCTCGTCCATTCCCCTTCTCATATCGGTGATTTCACCATTCGGGACGTCATCGAGGGCCAGACCGCCGGCCAGCTCATCGTCGCCGCCGACGACTGGGGGTGGTGGGTCACCCTGCTGGGTGGCGACGCCATCGTGCCCACCACCGGTATTCAGCACACCGTCGCCGAGGGGCTGGAGCGCGCCGGATTCCTGATCCGGCGCGGACACCGGTACCAGCTGACCCACACCGGGCACGATGTGGGCAAGAATCGCGGCTTCGTGCGGGTCGCGGTGCGCGGCTGGGAGCCCACCTTCCGGCAGCTGTCGGACAGTCCGCACCGCGAATACATTCCCGCCGCAACCGAACCCGGGGAGGTGGCCCGGGGCTGCACGGATATCGCGCGGCGGCGGCCGGAGATCTTCGACGCCATCGGCCGCGCCATCGCGACCGGAACACCGGGCACCACCATCGATCTCGGCTGCGCCGACGCGGGACGGGTGCTGGCGCTGTCCGGGATCGCCGGTGCGGAGCGGTTCCTGGGCGTCGATATCGAGGACGGCGTGATCGCCGACGCCTCCGACGTGGTCGCCGCGCGTGGGCTCGCCGACCGGATCACGCTGCTCGCCGGTTCGGTGCAGCCCGGGGCCGAGCCGCCCGCGTGGCTGGCCGCCGTCGACCGCACCGCCGTCACCACCGCCATGTCGTTCTTCCTGCTGCACCAATTGGCCAGCGACGGTGACGGTATCGCGGCGGTGCTGCGCGGCTGGATGGACTGGTTTCCCAACCTGCGGCGCCTGGTGATCGGGGACGGGTATCTGCTGGAGGCCCCGTCGTGGACGCAGCAGCCGTGGTTCTCCCCCACCTACGAGATCTATCACGCCGTGACCGGGGTGCGGTTGTGGACGCGGCACGAGTACGAGCAGGCGTTCGCCGAGCTCGGCTGGACGGTGCGGCGGCGACTCGAGGATCACACCATGCTGGTGACCAGCATTCTCGAACGGGAGTGAGCCGCCCGGCTCCCGACTCCTGCCGCCGAGGGCCCCGGCTCCCGCCGGATCGATTCGTTTGAGGGGGATCGGACGGATCGGTACGGTGGGAGTCGGGGCGAGGAGTGCGGTCGATGGAAGTTTCCCGGGTGCTCGATGCCGCGAGCCGCATTGTGGTGGTGTCACCGCATTTCGACGACGCGGTGCTCTCGCTCGGCGGATTGATCGCGACGCGGGCGGGGCGGGGGCAGACCGTCGAGGTGCTGACCGTGTTCTCCGCGGCCGGGGCCACGCTCACCGGCGGTGCCCGGATGCGGGCGTTCTCCGATTACGGGCCGCGCGTCGCGGAGGATGATCGGGCGTTGGCGCTGCTGGGAGCCCGTCCGACCCGACTCGGATTGTCCGAGCGGCTGTTTCGTGATCCGCCGCCGCGCGGGCCCCTGCCGCTGTTCCACACCTCCCCCGAGATGGCGCGCGGCGCATACCCGGAGAAGGTCCGGCAGGCGATCACGCGACTGCGGGAGTCCCCGGGCACGATCGTGCTGGCCCCCTTGGGGATCGGGCATCATGTGGATCATGTGATCGTCGCGCTGGGCGCGCTGCGGGCCGCGGCCGAGGGGCCGGGCGTCCTGTTCTACGAGGACTACAACGCACTGTCCGAACGCAATCGCCGACGCCATCCCGTCACCCGGTTGCGGCCGTTCCCGTATCGCGCCGCGCCCGCCTGGGGCAGCCCGCGTGCCGGGTTCGAGCTGGAGGCCACGTCCCTGCTGGCCCGCGGACCGGATCCGATCGCCCTCGCCGGGTTGACCGTGCGGCGCGAGCAGTGGCAGCTCTCGCCCGCCCCGGTGGATGCGGCGGCGGAGTCGGCCAAGCTGCGCGCCATCGCCGAGTACCGGACGCAGACAAAGGCTTTGGGTGGCGAGTCCGCGCTGCGGGAGCTGTTGCGCCGGGCGCACGCGGTGCGCGGGGGCGAGTCCGTCTGGCAGTTCCGGCCGGGAGGCGGGCGATGAGGTGGCTCGCACTGCTGGCGGTGTTGTTCGGGGCCGCGGGCCTGCCGGTGACCGCGCACGCCGATGACATCGCGCGCATCGATCACATCGTCGCGGTCACCGATCGTTGGTGGCAGGTGTTCGTCGACTCCCCCGCCATGGCGGGCACGGTCCAGATCGATGTGCTGCTGCCGGCGCATCGCACGGGCCCGCATCCCACCGTATACCTCCTCGAAGGGATCGACTCCGCGCGCGCCGACCAGAACGACTGGACTTTTCAGGGCGGCGCGGTCGACTTCTTCGCCGACAAGGACGTGACCGTGGTGCTCCCGGTCGGTGGTGCGGGCAGCTTCTACACCGATTGGCAGCGTCTGGATCCCGTACGCGGGCAGCAGCACTGGGAGACCCTGCTGACCCGCGAGCTGCCCCCGCTATTGGACGCCCGCCTCGACGGCAACGGCCGCAATGCGATCGTCGGCATCTCCATGGGCGCGCAGGCCGCCATGATGCTGGCCGAACGCTCCGGCGACCTGTACTCCGGGGTGGCAGCCCTGAGCGGCTGCTACGACACCGCCGACGCGATCGGGCAGGCGGAGCTGCGCTACATCGTCAGCAGCGACGGCTCCGACCCGGACGATATGTGGGGCCCGGCAGACGATTCCGACTGGACTGCACACGATGTGCTCGCGCACGCGGACGCGCTGCGAGGGAAGTCCCTCTACGTCTACGCGGCATCGGGCCTGCCCGGCGAGCACGAGAACGCCGGAACTCCGGATCTGCCGGACGTCGTGCTCGAGGGTGGCGCAATCGAATTCGGCACCCGGCTGTGCACCGGGATCCTCCGGCAGCGGCTGGACGCGCTGAGCATCCCCGCCACCTACGATCTGACCGCGGCAGGCACGCACAGCTGGCCCTATTGGCGCGACCATCTCGCCGCGGGCTGGCCCGTCCTGGCCGCCGCGCTCGGGCAATGACACTGAAAATGTCGGGGAGAACAGGGGTTACAAGGTGCGAGTGTTGTTCGTCGCCACCCCGCTGATCGGTCACGCGTTTCCCATGCTGCCGCTGGCGTTGCGGCTGCGGGCGGCCGGACACGAGGTGGTGCTCGGGTCGGGCGACGAGGTGGTGTCGGTACTGCGCGACCTCCTGCCCACGGTGACCGTCGCCGACCCCATGAGTGTGCGAGTTCCCATCCGCGCCTTGGCCTTGCATCCGCTCGCGGCCCGCAATGCGCTCGCGGGTTCGGCGGATCCGATGGTCGCGGCTCGCGTCTTCGCACCGGTGAACGAGGCGATGCGGACGCGGGTACTCGCGCTGGCCCGGCATTTCGCGCCCGACCTGATCGTGCACGAGCCGTTCGCCGCGGTCGCCGCGATTGCCGCCGACCGGCTGAAAATCCCTGCGGTATTGCACAATGTCGGCCTCGATCACGGCGAACGGGTCTGCGCGCGCCTACTCGAACGACTCTCGGCCCCGGAGGTCCGCGACACTGTCGCCCTGAGCATCGCGCCGCCCAGCATCGTCGCGATTCCCGGTCGGCCCATGCAGTACGTGCCCTTCTCCGCCCCCGGCCCGCCCATGCCCGACTGGCTGACCACCACCACCGACCGCCCGCGAATCCTGGTCACCCGCAGCACCATGCTCGGTGACAAACCCACGCCCTTCCTCACCGCCGTGCTGCGCGCGGCCCCCGCCGTCGATGCCGAATTCGTCATCGTCCGCCCGGATCTGGGTGTCACCCGCCGCGTGACGTTGCCGCCGAATGTCCGCACCGTCGGCTGGACGGTCCTCGGCGACGCGCTGGTCACCTGCGACGCCATGATCAATCACGGTGGCGCGGGCTCGGTCTACGCCGCCCTGCGCGCGGGACTGCCGCAGATCCTCACCCCCGACACCGGTGACCGCGGCTGGAACGCCGCCCTCATCCAGGCCCGCGGTTGCGGCCTGTCGGTTCCGCCGCGCCGCATTACCGCCGCCCACATCACCCGGCTGATCACCGAGGCGGGCCTGGCCTCGGCGGCGCGTGAGGTCGCGGCCGAAATGGCGGCCATGCCGACCCTCGACGACATTGCCGCCGAGCTCGAGGCCCGTTAGGCTCGCCGGGTTCATTCGATGTTGAAGGAGAGTTCGTGGGTAAAAAGAGCCGTCTCGCTTCGGGTTTCGGGGCGTTGACTGCCGGGGTGGTAGTGCTGGTGGGGGCGGCTACGGGGGTCGCCGGGGCGGAGCGGGCGCTCACGGCCCAGGAGCAGGTGTTCGTGAGTTACCTGCAGGCGCACGGTGATCTGCTGCCGGACCTGGATCAGCAGCTGGCGGCCGTGGATCTGGGCAAGGCCGATTGCTCGGCGCTGGCTTCGGGGATGACCCGGGAGCAGCTGTCGGAGGGTCTGCCGGGCGGGGCGTCGGAGAAGGAGGAGGCCGTGCTGTTCCTGGACGCGGCCACCGCCCCGGGAAGCCTGTGCGGCTGAGCAGTTTGCGGTAGAGAATTCGCGGGCGCTGCCGGATCGGGTAGCGCCCGCACTTTTTCGGCGACTGCGCCGCGCTATCCGCTTGGCGGCCTTGCCAATTGCATACCTTGCGGAATTCTTCAGCAAACCTCTACCACGTGATCCGGGCGGGCGTAGCGTCACCGCGCGAGGGACCCGTCACGGCGCAGGAGAGGAAACTCCCATGGCGGAGTTGGATATTGCTCTGAAGGACATGATGATGCTGGACGGCGCGATCGGCGCCAGTGTGGTCGACTACGGCAGCGGGATGCCGCTGGGCATGCTCGGTGGCACGAAAACGCTGGATATGGAGATCGCCTCGGCCGGCCTGACCGAGGTGGTGCGCGCCAAGGTCCGCACCATCGAACAACTCGGCCTCAATGAGGAGATCGAGGACATTCTGATCACGCTGGGCAGCCAGTACCACCTGGTGCGGCCGTTGCGTGGGCGGCGTTCGCGCGGGCTGTTCCTGTATGTCGCGCTGGATCGCACGCGCGGGAATCTGGCACTGGCCCGGCATCGGCTCAAGGACATCGAGGAGAACCTCGAGGTCTGAGAGATCTTTTTCGCGGTGCTGTCGTATTCGTGATCGCCCGTTCGTGTAGTGGATGACCCGGCATTTCGGCCGGGCATCATCCAAGGAGCGAATATGGGCAGCATCGTGGCGGTCGTCAACCTCACCCTGGACGGCGTCATGCAGGCGCCGGGGCGGGCCGACGAGGACACCCGCGACGGATTCACCGCGGGCGGCTGGGCGGCGAGCTATGCGGATCCGGTCCAGGGCCGGGTCATTGCCGAACATATGGCCACCCACGGTGGTCACGGTCTGCTGTTGGGGCGGCGTACCTACGAGGACTTCTACGGTTTCTGGCCGCAGCAGACCGGTAATCCGTTCACCGAGGTGCTGGACAAGACCCGCAAGTTCGTCGCGTCCCGCACGCTCACCGAACCGTTGCCGTGGCAGAACTCCACCCTGCTGCCCGGTGACGCCGTCACCGCGCTGCGGGCGTTGCGCGCCGAGCAGCCGGACCTGGATCTGGTGACGCTGGGCAGCGGCGAGTTGCTGCGTAGCCTCATGCGCGCGGGCATGATCGACGAGTATCTGCTCTCGATCCACCCGCTCACGATCGGTTCCGGTACCCGGCTGTTCGACGGTGTCGAACCGGGCGCACTGCGGCTGATCGACGCCGTCCCCACGACGACCGGTGTCCTGATGGCCACCTATCGTCCCGCCGCAGAGGAGTCGCTGTGACCCGGTACCTGCTGAGCATCTACCAGCCGGAGAGCGACGCGCCGCCCCCGGATCTCGACGTGATCATGAGTGAGCTGGCGAAGCTCAATGACGAGATGCGGGCCGCGGGGGCGTGGGTTTTCGCGGGCGGGCTGCACGCGCCCAGCACCGCGACGGTGTTGCGGGCCAAGGGGTCGGAGGTGCTGGTGACCGACGGGCCGTACGCCGAGAGCAAGGAGCACATCGGCGGATTCAGCGTCATCCAGGCCGAAGATCTGGACGAGGCGCTGGTGTGGGGCAAGCGGATGGCGGAGATCATCGGGCTGCCCATCGAGGTCCGGCCGTTCCAGGACGCCTGAAATGCCTTCCGGCGCAACCGATGTCCCGTCCGGCGCGGGTGGTATCCCCTCCGGCGCAGGTGATGTCGAGGTCGCGGCGGTGTTCGCCGAGCATTACGGTCGCGCCGTCGCCAGTCTCATCCGCGTCTTCGGCGATGTCGATATCGCCGAAGACGCGGTCCAGGACGCGTTCGCCACGGCCCTGCGGCGCTGGCCGATCGACGGGCTGCCGCCGAGTCCACCGGGCTGGATCATCACCACGGCCCGCCATCGCGCGGTGGACCGGCTGCGCCGGGAGGCGGCCCGCGCCGACAAGTACGCCCAGGCCGCGTTGCTGCACGAGCGCGCGGAACCGATCGAGGAGGGCGCGGTGCGAGACGACCGGCTGCGCTTGATATTCACCTGCTGCCATCCCGCCCTGGCGCGCACCGCCCAGGTCGCCCTGACCCTGCGCCTGCTGGGCGGCCTCTCGACGGCCGAGGCCGCCCGCGCTTTCCTGATCCCGGAAACCACCATGGCGCAACGCCTCACCCGCGCCAAGGGCAAGATCCGCGACGCCCGCATCCCCTACCGAGTCCCCGCCGACGCCGACCTCCCCGCCCGCCTCGACTCGGTACTCGCCGTGCTCTACCTCATCTTCACCGAGGGCTACACCGCCACCGCCGGCGATCGCCTCACCCGCCCCGACCTGTGCGCCGAAGCCATCCGCCTGACCCGGCTCCTGGCCGAACTCATGCCCGACGAACCCGAGGTCTCGGGCCTACTCGCCCTGTTACTGCTCACCGAATCCCGCCGCGCCGCCCGCACTTCCGACACCGGCGCACTGATCCCTCTGCCGGAGCAGGATCGATCCCGCTGGGACCGCGCCCTGATCGACGAGGGCCACACCCTGGTCCGCGCCTGCCTCCGCCGAAACACCCCCGGCCCCTACCAAATCCAGGCCGCCATCCAAGCCGTCCACACCGACGCCCGAACCCCCGCCGACACCGACTGGCCCCAAATCCTCACCCTCTACGACCAATTGGCGGCCTTCTCCCCCGGCCCCATGGTCACCCTCAACCGCGCCGTAGCCCTCGCCGAAGTCTCCGGCCCGGCAATCGCCCTGGCCGAACTCACCCCTCTCCCCCTCACCGACCACCACCTCTACCACGCCATCCGAGCCGACCTCCTACGCCGCCTCGGCCGCCCCCAAGAAGCCGCAGCCGCCTACCACCTCGCCATCACCCGAGCCGAGAACACCGCCGAACGCGACTTCCTCATCACCCGAGCCGAATCCCTCTGACCGGCGATCACGGCCGCTCCGGTGGCGAAAACCGGTACGGCATAGGACAACATGTCGCTGACACCAACCGAAGTCGCCATGGCAATCCCGAAGGTCGCAAACACGAGCGCCGCAGCAGCAGCCGTGTAGCGGACAGCGAGCCCGAGAACCAACGCCAGTCCCAGGGCGAACTCCACCACCGTGGCACCGGCCGCGGCCGCTTGCGTTAGCGGTCCAGCCCAGTGCGGTAGCAGCTTTCGCGTGTAGTCGACGAACGCGGAGTACTCCCCCCATGACACTCCGCTACTCCCGGGCCCGCCCAGCAGCCCGAACCGGTCCGCCACCGATCCGAGTAGCAACGCGCCCAACAGGATTCGTGCCGCGATCACCAGTGGCCGATATTGCGCTCGGGTGAGCACCATGGCTGCTACGACCGCGACGACGATCGCGGTGATCCAGGCGATGGAGCCGTGGGCGAATAACAGCCATCCGATCTCGATACCCAACATCGTTGCGGCAGCGGTGATTGCGATGGTGCGGGCGGTCATGATTCCCTCCGACCCAGATAGTAAGGTGCTTGACCAAAGCGTAGAGAGGACCGCCGAAGTGGTCAAGCACCTTACTAATCCGTTGTCGGATCGCCCACCGCCCCTGGGGAATCTGCTGAGCGCGGCCGCCCGTACCTTGGCGGCCGAACTCGACGCGGGTATCGCGGCCGCCGGCTTCTCCGACATCCGCGCCGCCCATGCCCCCGTCTTCCAGGTCATCGACCCCGACGGCACCCGCTCGAGCGTGCTGGCCGATCGCGCCGGAATGACCAAGCAGGCCATGGGCGAACTCGTCCGCCACCTCGAATCCCACGGCTACGTCGAATCCATCCCCGACCCCGCCGACGGCCGAGCCCGCCTCATCCGCCTGACCCCCCAAGGCTGGTCCGTCATCGACGCCGGCCTGGCGGTGGTGAGCCGCTTCGACGCTCACCTCGACACACTGATCGGCCCCGACGAAGTCCACCGCCTCCGCTCTACCCTCCTCGCCATCATCGCGGGCGCCGCATCCTCCTACGCAACCGGCCCTGACCAGACCACCACCGTCATGCGCACCGACTGAACCTCGCGAAAATCAGCGACACCCCCTATGTTCGGCGGTATGGATTTCGGGGGTATCGAGGGGACCGCGCGCAGTTACGCCGAAGCGGCCCATGGGGATCAGAAGTACGGGCTGCAACCGTATTCGGTGCATTTGGCCGCGGTGCGAGCAGTGTTGGCGGACTTCGGATATGGCGACGATCTCGGTGTATCGGCCTGGTTGCACGACGTGCTCGAGGACACCGATGTCACCAATCCGGAAATGGAGTCGGTCTTCGGCACGCCGATCACCGAATTGGTCTGGGCCGTCTCCGGAATGGGCGAAACCCGCGAGGCCCGCAACGAGGACATCTACCGCAAGATCAACGCCCACCCCCGGGCGGTGATCCTCAAGGTCGCCGACCGCATCGCCAATGTCGAAGCGAGCGTGGGCACCCGCTTCATGACCATGTACCGCAGCGAGTACCCCGAGTTCCGCACGCGTCTGGGCAACCTCCTGCCGGACGAGGAGGCCTTGGCCCGCATGTGGAAACGCCTCGATGCCGCGTTCGGTATCGAGGCGTGACGCCGCGGCCGCAGTGCGTCAGTCGCGGAGGCGGGATTCCAGGAGCGGGGCTATCTGGGCTGCCCTGTCCGCGTTGAGCATTGCGGTGTGCCAGTCGTCGATCGAGATGCGGTCGATGCTGCCGGTGATGTAGGGACGCCAGGTTTCGGCGAGGCGGTCCCGGCCCGGTTCACGGGCAGCCGTGAAGAGCAGCGCGTCACCGGTGTAGCGGCCGGGGGTGTAAGGCAGTGGGCGGGAGAAACTGTCGAGGACGCGTTGGACTTGGTGGGGGGCAAGGATTCCGGTGGTGCCGATGCGGTCGGCGAGAAGGGCGTAGAACTCGTCGAGGGTGTCGATTTCGGGGATCTCGTCGAGGTCGAGGAGGTCGTGCCAGCCGCCGAGGATGCGGGACACGGTGGTGGCGATGTCCTGCCGGGTGGGTTCGAAGGTCTCGCCCACGGCGGTTTCGGGGGTGGCGTCGACGAGGGCCAGCAGTTCCACGCGATGGCCGAGTTCCTGGAGGCGGACGGCCATGGCGTGCGCGATCTGGCCGCCGAGGGACCAGCCCATCAGGTTGTAGCTGGTGTCGGGGAAACGCTCGAGGAGTTCGCGGACGTAGCGATCCGCGTAGGCCGCAACCGATTCCAGGCGCGGCTCGTCGGCGACGATGTGGGGGTCCTGCAGGCCGTAGACGGGACGATCGTCCTCGAGATGGCCCAGCAGTGACCCGTACACCCAGGCCAATCCGCCGCCGGGATGCACGCAGAACAGTGGCGGCCGGGTGCCGGTGGAGCGCAACGGGGTCAGCACACCCAGGGAGATGTCCGGAGCATCCGCGCCGTTTTCCAGCGCGCGGGCCAGCGCTGCCGGGGACGCGTCGGAGAACAGCTGACCGATCTGCAATTGCCGGCCACTCCGAGCCCGGATCAATGACACCACTCGCACCGCGATGAGCGAATTCCCGCCCAGGGCGAAGAAATCGTCGTCGGCGCCGACCGAGTCGGCCTCGAGGACTTCGGCGAAGACGTCGGCGACGAGCTGTTCGAGCGGTGTCGCCGGGGCCCGGAATTCCCTTGCCGCCGCAACCGGTTCGGGCAGTGCACGCCGGTCGATCTTGCCGGTGCCGGTCATGGGCAACTCGTCGAGGACCATGATGGTGTCGGGCACCAGATATCCCGGCACGCGGGCGGCCAGGGAGCGGCGCACGTCCGCCGGATCGACGGCGGATCCGTTGGCGGGCACCACATATCCGACCAGGCGGGCGCTGTCCCCGGCGCCTGGGGCCACCATGGCGATAGCCTGCTCGATCTGCGGCAATGCGGTCAGCGCGGCCTCGACCTCGCCGAGCTCGAGCCGCTGCCCGCGCACCTTCACCTGGAAGTCGGAGCGGCCCACGTACACCAGACTGCCGGTGCCCGAGCCGTTTTCGCCGATCGACCAGCGCACCAGGTCGCCGGTGCGGTACAGCCGCTGCCCCGGCGCGCCGAACGGATTCGCGATGAACCGCGCGGCGCTGAGCCCGGCGCGGCCGCGATATCCGCGGGCCAGACCGGGACCCGACAGGTACAGCTCGCCGACCACGCCTGCGGGTACGGGACGCAGGGACGAATCCAGCACCGCCGCACCGGTTCCCGGCAGTGGAGCGCCGATCTCGATGGGCTGTCCGGGGCGCAGTTCAGCGCCGGTGGTCCAGATCGTCGCCTCGGCGGGGCCGTAGAGGTTGTGCACGCGGCGGCGGCCACCGGCGTCGGTGCCCGACCACTGTGCCGCCAGCTGTGGCGGACACCGGTCACCGCCGACCAGCAGCATCCGGAACTCGTCGAGCCCGGCCGGATCCACGGTCATGGCGACCGCCGGGGTCAGCATGGCGTGCGTGATGCGTTCGCCGCGCAGGAGTTCGGTCAGGGGTTGGCCGCCGTACACGTCGGCCGGTGCGATCACCAGCGTGGCGCTCCCCGCCACCGCGAGCAGTAGTTCGAAGATGGAGGCGTCGAAGGTGCGTGCCGAGACCGCCAGCACCCGGGATTCGGTGTCGGGTGCACACCGGCGCCGATGGTCGGCGAGCACGGCGACCAGCCCGGCATGGGTGACTTCGACACCCTTGGGCAGGCCGGTCGAGCCGGAGGTGTGCACCACGTATGCCACGGAGTCCAACCGTGGCACCACATTCGGCGTGTTCGGGGCCGTCGTGGCAACGCTGACGTCTGCGATGGCCGCGGCCGTATCGGGATCATCCACAACCGTCCAGGACACCTCGCCGGGCAGTGCATCCCGGTGGCCGGATGTCGTAATACCAAGGTGCACACCGGAATCGGCGCACACGAAGCGATTGCGCTCGGCCGGATGCGCCGGGTCCACCGAGACCAGTGCCGCTCCGCTGGAGGCGATCGCCCACACCGCGAGCACCCATTCCAGCGACCGCGGCAGGGCGATGGCGATCACCGTCTCCGGTCCCGCGCCCTGCCCGATCAGCCACTGCGCCAACCGATTCGCTTGTTCGCCGAGTTCCCGGTAGGTGATGCGGCGTCCCGCGTCCACCACCGCGTCGCCGTCGGGATTCGCGACCACCGCGGCGGCCAGCAGCTCGGGCAGGGTGACGGCGTCGGCAAGGTTGGCCGCGGGTTCGATGCGGCCCCACTCGCGGAGCACCCGCGTGCGCTCGGTCTCGGACAGAATGTCGATCTCGCGCACCGGCATCGAGGGATCACCGGCGACGGCGGCCAGTACCCGGTCGAGGCGTTGTGCCAGCGCGTGGATGGTGGTCTCGTCGAAGAGATCGGTGGCGTAGCTGATGCCGACCGGGATCGCACCCGTGGTGTCGGGCGCGTCGGTGAGGGTCAGGGTGAGATCGAAACGCTCGACACCGGTGTCGGCCCCCGAGCCCGTGACGTTGACGCCGGGCAGCTCGAAGCGGACCTCGTCGAGATTGTGGAACCCGAGCATGACCTGGAACAGCGGATTGCGGGCCCGGCCGCGCGGCGGATCCACGGCCTCCACCACCTGTTCGAACGGAATCTCGGCGTGCGCGAAGGCATCCAGATCCGCCCCGCGCACCTCGTCCAGCAATGCGCCGAGGGACATCGAGTCGTCGACCCGGGTGCGCAGCACGACGGTATTGACGAACATGCCGACCAGGTCATCCAAGACGGCCGAGCCGCGCCCGGCGACGGGTGTGCCGATGGCGATGTCCGTGCTGCCCGACAGCCGCGACAGCACAATGGCCAGTGCGGCATGGAACATCATGAACACCGTCACCCCGCGATCGCGCGCCACCCGCTGCAGCCCGAACACCACGGCGGGTGCCACCGTGAAGGCGTGCGTCGCGCCCCGGTGCGAGGCCACGGGCGGACGCGGGCGATCGGTCGGCAGCGCCAGCACATCCGGCAGGTCCCGCAGTCGCTCCAGCCAGTACCGGCGCTGTGCCGAGAGCAGGGATTGCGGATCCTGTGCCGACCCGAGCAGCTCCCGCTGCCAGAGTGCGTAATCGGCGTACTGCACCGGCAGCGGCGACCATTCGGGTTGCCGCCCACCGCACCTGGCCGTGTACGCGGTGGCCAGGTCGCGGGCCAGCGGGGTCATGGAGAACCCGTCGGCGTTGATGTGGTGCACGACCATTACCAGCACGAACTCCTGCGGCCCGACCGCCAGCAGGCGCACCCGCAGTGGAATCCGTTCGGCCACATCGAATCCCGACGACACCACAGCCGCGACAGCCGAGGCCAGATCCGCCTCGGCGACGACCGCCGGTGCCGGATCGAGGTCCACCGCGCCCGGCAGTTCGGCGACCGGCACCACCACCTGGTGTGGCATGCCGTCAGTCTCCGGGTATCGCGTCCGCAGCACTTCATGGCGTGCCAGCACATCTATGATCGCCGCCCAGAGAGCGACGGTGTCCACGATGCCCGACAGTCGCAGCACCAGGGGAATGCTGTAGGACAGTGATTCCGGCGCGAACCGGTTCACGAACCACATCCGCTGCTGTGCGAACGACAACGGCACGCGCTCGGGTCGCTCCCGGGACGTCAATCGCGGGCCACTCTGGATCGCCTCGCCCGCAACGTATCCCATTGCCGCGCCGCGTGCGGTGAGCATGCCCGCCAGGTTCCCGACCACCGAAGTCTCGAACACTTCCCGCAGGGTCACCGGCACACCGACCGCGTCGGTCAGTCGCGCCGACAATCGGGTGGCCGACAGCGAGTTTCCGCCGAGCGCGAAGAAGTCGTCGTCGACGCCCACCCGTTCGAGGCCGAGCACGTCGGCGAAAACGCTCGCCACGGTCTGTTCCAGCGGTGTCGCGGGTGCCCGGAACTCACGGACGGCGAAGACCGGTTCCGGCAGTGCCTTGCGGTCCACCTTGCCGCTGCTGTTGAGCGGCAACGCGTCGAGCACGAGGATGGCGTCCGGCACCATGTAGCGGGGCAGCCGCTGCTTGACCACCCGTTCGACTGCGCCGGGCTCGAGCCCTCGGCCCGCGACGTAGCCCACCAATCGGCCACCGGCGGAGGCGCTTTCACCGGCGAGGTACACGACGGCGGCTTGATCGACGCCGTCCACCTCGCACAGTGCGGCCTCGACCTCGCCGAGTTCGAGCCGCTGACCGCGCACCTTGACCTGGAAGTCGGAGCGGCCCATGTACATCAACTGCGCCGTGGGAGAGCCTGATTCGGTCGTCGACTCGTCGACAGTCCAGCGCACCAGGTCACCGGTCCGATACAACCGTGTTCCGGGCTCGCCGTACGGGTTGGCGATGAATCGAGCGGCGGTCAGTCCCGGCCGGCCCCGATACCCGCGTGCCACACCGGAACCCGACACGTAGAGCTCACCGACCACACCGGCGGGCACCGGACGCAACCAGGCATCCAGCACCAGGGCCGACAGGCCGCCGATCGGCGTGCCCATGCTGACCCGATCACCCGCCCGCAACGGGGCGGTGCCCGTCACCCAGATGGTCGCCTCGGCGGGACCGTACAGGTTGTGCACCCGTCGACGAGCACCGAGATCGGTTGCGGCCCACCGGGAGATGAGCGCGGGCGGGCAGGCCTCACCCGCCACGGTGAGCACTTCGAGATCGTCGAGGCCGGCGGGATCGGTCGCAGCGGCGACGGTCGGGGTGAGAACGGCATGGGTGACCCGTCGCAAGCGCATCAACTCCGAGAGTTGCGGCCCGCCATAGACGTCCGGCGGTGACATGACCAGGGTCGCGGCACCCGAGACCGCCAGCAGCAGCTCGAAGATCGCGGCGTCGAAGGTGCGCGCCGCCACGCTGAGCACCCGTGAATCCGGTCCGACCCCGAAGCGGCGCTGCTGCGCCGCGCACAGGCCCGCCAGTCCGGCGTGCGTGACCTCGACACCCTTCGGACGTCCCGTCGAGCCGGAGGTGTAGACCACGTAGGCCGTACCGTCCGGCCGGATCGCGCCGCGACGTTCGGTGTCGTGCACCGCCGCGGGCGAGCGATCTTCGATGGCGGCCGCCAGATCCGGTTCGTCGAGCACCAGCCAGGACACCTCGTCGCCCGGCAGCTCGCCGGTGTGCCCGGCCACCGTGATGCCGAGCCGCACCACGGAATCGGCGCAGACGAACCGATTGCGTTCCAGGGGATGCGCGGGATCCACGCTCACGAAGGCCGCACCGGTCTTGGCGATGGCCCACACCGCCGACACCCACTCCGGGGATCGGGGCAGCCCGATGGCGATCACCGATTCCGGGGTGACCCCGCGCTCGATGAGATAGCGCGCCAATCGATTCGACCCCTCGTCGAGCTCGCGGTACGACAGTCGCCGGTGGCCCTCCACGACGGCGTCCCCGTCGGGATGCGCACTCGCGGCGGCAGCCAGCAGCATCGGCAGGACCGACCCGACGGCAAACGGCTCGGCCGTACCGAGGAGTGCCGCGGAGTCATCGCGGCCCCAGTCCGCCAGCAGCGCACCGCGTTCGGCCGCCGACAGCATGGCCACGTCGCGGACCCGCAGGCCGGGATCGCCGGCCAGCCCGCGCAGCACGACGGGCAGCCGCCCGGCCAGCGCTTCGACGGTGGCCGGGTCGAGCAGGTCCGGCCGGTACTGCAACCGGATGCGCAGGGTGTCCTGTTGAATCACGGTGCAGGACAGCGGGTAGTGGGTGGAGTCCGCGCCGCTCACCCCGGTGAGCTCGAGGCTGCCCGCATCGGTGACCCGCGCGATATTGCCGACGTCGACCGGATACGACTCGAGCACCATGGCGGTGTCGAACAGCGTGTCGTTGCCGGTGAGTTCCTGGATTTCGGTCAGTCCGAGGTGGTGGTGGTCGAGCAGGGCGGCCTGTTCGATATGCAGTCGCGCCCACAGCGCGGACACCGTCTCGGCCGGATCCAGCCGGACCCGGGCCGGGATGGTGTTGATGAACAGGCCCAGGGTGCGGTCGGCCGCGGCGAGTTCGGTGGGACGCCCGGACACCGTGGTGCCGAAGACGACATCGGTGTGACCGGTCAACTGCGCCACCAGCATCGCCCACGCCGACTGCAGGACGGTATTGAGCGTCACCCCGGCCGCGGCGGCGACCGCGAGCAGTTCCCGGGTCCCCTCGGCGTCGATCACCAGCGACCGCTCCGCCACCGTCGCGGCGGCCGTGGCGACGGGCTGGGCGAGCAGGGTCGGTTCGGCACCCGCGAGCGCGGCCGACCAGGCAGCCCGTGCGGCCCCACCGTCACGAGTGGCGAGCCATGCCAGGAAGTTCCGGTAGGAGCCGTTCGCGACGCCCGGGTCCGTGCCGGTGGCGTACCGGGTGAACAGCTCGGTGACCAGCAGCGGCCAGGACCAGCCGTCGAGGATGACGTGGTGGTCGGTGAGGATCACCGCCCACCGGTCGGCACTCAGGCGCGCGAGGGTGCAGCGCAGCAGGGGCGCGGCGGCGAGATCGAAGCGACGGGCCTGCTCGGCGGCCGCCACCTGTGCCAGCTCCGCTTCGGAATCGGGGCTTTCCCGCAGATCGACCAGCTGCCAGGGTATTTCGACCCGATCGCAGACGACCGCCACGCTGACGCCGCTGCGCGTGGTGGTGAAGGCGGTCCGCAGGCCGTCGTTGTGCGCCACCACGGCGGCCAGCGCGGCATGCAGCCGTTGCGGGTCCAGCTCGCCGGACAGTCGCAGCATCACCTGCGCGGCATACACATCCGTGCCCGCGCCGCTCGCGGCCAGCTGGGCGTGGAACAGCAGACCGGCCTGCAATGAGGTCACCGGCCAGACATCGGCCAATGCCGGGTACGCGTTTTCCAGGGCGGTGATATCGGTTTGCGGCAGGGCCACCAGGTCGAAGTCCGACGGTGAATATCCGCCCGCGCCTTCGCTTTCGGCGTGTGCGGCGACGGCGGTCACGACCTGTGTCCACAGCTCGGCCAGCTCTTCGATGTCGGCCGCGGCGAGCAGGGTGCGCGGGTAGCGGAAGGTGGCGCGCAGCCGATCGTCGACGACGATCGCGCTCACATCGACCGCCACCGTCACCGGCCCGGCCGAATCGGCGGTCACCGCCAATTCGCCCAGTCCACCGTCGATGCCGCCGGCGGCCTCCGCGCCGAGGCGGCCGAGGTAGTTGAATCCGATCCGCCCCGGCATCCGATCGGGCAGTGCCGCAGCGGTTTCGGCGTTCAGGTAGCGCAGCAGCCCGTAGCCGATGCCCTTGTCCGGGATCGACCGCAGGGTTTCCTTGATCGCCAACACGGCGTCCGCGACCGCGTTCTCCCCCCGGGCTACCGCCTCGAGGTCGATACCGGTCAGGTCGAACCGCACCGGGAACATCGAGGTGAACCAGCCCACGGTCCGCGACAGGTCGGCGCCGGGCACCACCTGTTCCTCACGGCCGTGTCCTTCCAGCCGCACCAGCACGGACGGGTCGTCGAGACCGCGTCGGGCACGCCAGATCCGCACCGCCACGGCCAATCCCGCGAGCAGGCCGTCGTTCACGCCCCCGTGGAATGCGGCCGGTACCCGGGCGAGCAGGGCCTGGGTCACCGATTCCGGCAACTCCACCCCCACCTGGTCGAGGGTGGCGGCGGTATCGATCGCCGGGTCCAGCTCGCGGCCGCCCCACAGTGGGTCGGCTCCCGCGATCATCGACTGCCACAGTCCCAGTTCCGCGATCCGTGCCGGTTCCGTTGCGGCGGTGGCCAATCCGTGCGCCCACCGCCGCATGGAGGTACCGACCGGCTCGAGCACCGGGGTGTCGCCCTGCCGCAGCTGTTCGAGCGCCGAGAGCATGTCCGGTACCAGTACCCGCCACGACACACCGTCGATCACCAGGTGGTGCGCCACGATCAGCAGCCAGCCCGGTGTCCCGTCGGCGGGTTCGAGCAGGGTGCAGCGGATCATCGTCCCGCCGCGCAGGTCCAGCCGGTCGAGAGCCGAGTTCAATTCCGCCGCCGCGATATCGGCCACGGGCCAGCGGCCGGTTTCGGTGTCGATGATCCGTCGGGTGAGAATGTCCGCACCGTTCACGGCACCGGGCGGCGCGATCTCCAGCGCCCATTCCCCGGTCGCGGTGCCGCGCAGGCGGGACCGCAGCATGTCGTGGCGATCCAGTACCGCGCTCAGGGCCGCGGTCAGTTCCGAGGCCGTGCAGGCATCCGGCAGCCGCAATGCGACGTGCTGGTCGAAGCGGTCGAATCCGCTGCCCCACTCCACCATCCACCGTGCCACCGGCAGCAGGGGCAGGTCCCCGACACCTCCGCCGGGCAGTTCCGCCAGTGCGGCGGGCAGGTCCGCGCCGGAGCGGGCGCGCAGCGCCAGCCGGGCGGGGGTGCGCTGCTCGAACACGTCCCGGGGACCGAAGACCACACCGAGGGCGCGCGCCTTGGTCACCGCCTGGATCGAGACGATCGAATCGCCGCCCAGTGCGAAGAAGTCGTCATCGACACCCACTCGTTCCACCCCGAGCACCTCGGCGAACACCCGGGCGACGAGTTCCTCGACCGCCGTGGCGGGCGCGCGGAACTCGCGGGCCGTGGCGGCGGGTTCGGGGAGGGCGCGGCGATCGAGCTTTCCCGTTGCGGTCAACGGCATGTCGTCGAGCACGAGCACGACGTCGGGCACCATGTAGGCGGGCAGCCGCTGCCCCACCAGTTGCCGGACGTGTTCGGCATCGACCGCAGTTCCCGCGGTGGCGGTCACGTATCCGATCAGGCGGGCACCGGATTCCGGCGTGTGCACGGCCGCGACGGCCTGCGCGATGCCCGGCAGGGCGGTGAGGGCGGCCTCGATCTCAGCGAGTTCGAGCCGCTGTCCGCGCAGTTTGACCTGGAAGTCGGCGCGGCCGACGAAGGTCAGCGTGCCGGTGCCCGAACCGGTTTCGTCGACGCCCTCACGCACCAGGTCACCGGTGCGGTACAGCCGTTGCCCGGCGTCACCGAACGGATCGGCGATGAACCGCGACGCGGTCAGCCCGGCGCGGCCGCGATAGCCGCGCGCGACAGCGGGACCGGCGACGTACAGTTCGCCCACCACGCCCGCGGGTACCGGACGCAGCCACGGGTCCAGGACCGCCACCCGGGTGCCCGCGATCGGACCGCCGATCTCGATCGGCCGCTGCGCCGACAGCCGCGCGCCCGTCACCCAGATCGTCGACTCGGCGGGACCGTACAGGTTGTGCACGGTCCGCCGGCCCGCCGCGTCGGTGCCCGCCCATCGCGACACCAGTTGCGGCCCACAGCGATCGCCGCCGGTGAGCACCACGCGCAGGGCGTCGAGTCCGGCGCTCTCGAGGGACAGTGCGACGGCCGGGGTCAGGAAGGCATGGGTGACGGCCTCCTGATGCAGCAGTTCCCACAGTGGTTGTCCGCCATACACATCCGGTGGCGCGATCACCAGTGCACCGCCGCCGGAGACAGCCAGGAGCAGTTCCAGGATCGCGGCGTCGAAGGTGCGGGCGGCGACCGCCATCACCCGCGATCGGGGGTCTACCCCGCAGCGGTGGACATGGTCGGCGACCAGCGCCGCCAGCCCGGTGTGCGAAACCTCCACGCCCTTAGGCTGTCCCGTCGACCCCGACGTGTACACGACGTATGCGACCGTGCCCGGATGCAGCGGCGTGTGGCGGTCCGCGTCCGTGACCGCCGCCGCGCCGATCCGCGACAGATCCAGCTCGCCG
Source organism: Nocardia sp. NPDC059240 (assembly GCF_042753865.1). Classification (NCBI taxonomy): domain Bacteria; kingdom Bacillati; phylum Actinomycetota; class Actinomycetes; order Mycobacteriales; family Nocardiaceae; genus Nocardia; species Nocardia sp. NPDC059240. Next base: position 341,422 of record NZ_JBHZAC010000003.1, read on the forward strand.
AGGTCGACTGTCTCGACCCCGGGCAGCTCGAACCCGGGACGACCTCGCGTCAGCAGACAGCGGGCCCCGGAGTCGATGCACACGTAACGATTGCGCTCATCGGGATGCCCGGGATCGATCGAGACGAAGGCCGCACCGGTCTTGGCAACCGCCCACACCGCCGACACCCAGTCCGCCGAGCGTGGCAGCCCGATCGCCACCACCGACTCGGGACCGACCCCATATCCGATCAGCAAGCGTGCCAACCGATTCGACTGTGCGTCCAGCTCCCGATAGTTGATCCGCCGGTCCCCGTCGATGATGGCGTCCGAGTCCGGATCGATGGCTGCCGCGGCGGCCAGCAGCTCGGGCAGCAGCATCGTGCGAGGCATCGCCGCGTCCGCACTTCCCAGCAGACCCGTGGTCCGTGGCTCCCGGCCGATCTCCCGCACGGGCAGCGACGGATCAGAGGCGATCGTGCGCAGCAGGTTTCGCAGTCGCTCGCCGAGGCGCGCGATGGTGGCGGCATCGAACAGTTCGGCCCGGTACTGCAACCGGATGCCGAGCGTCTCGCGCAGCATCGCGGTGCACGACAGCGGGTAGTGCGTGCCGTCGGCGGCGTCCACCCCGGTGAGGGCGAGCTTCCCGTCGCCGACGGTGTGCTCGATATCGCGCAGGTCGACGGGATAGGACTCCAGCACCATCAGGGTGTCGAAGAGCGTGTCGATGCCGGTGTGCGCGTGGATGTCCCGCAATCCGAGGTGATGGTGGTCGAGCAGTGCCGCCTGCTCGTGGTGCAGGCGGGTCCACAGCCCGGACACCGATTCGGCCGGGTACAGCCTGACCCGGGTGGGGATCGTATTGATGAACAGGCCGATGGTGCGCTCGGCGGCGGGGAGTTCAGCGGGCCGCCCGGAGACGGTCGCGCCGAAGACCACATCGGTGTGACCGGTGAGCTGTGCCATCAGCATCGCCCACGCGGATTGCAGGACGGTGTTGACCGTGACCCCGGCCGTGGCGGCCGCAGACGTCAGTGCCCGGGTGTCGGCTTCGTCCAGAGCGGTGGACAGCTCCGCCACAACGCCGGTGGGTGCGGCGTCACCGGCGATCAGTGTCGGTTCGACGCCGTCGAGGGCGGTGGCCCAGGCGGTCAGGGCCGCCGCACGATCTCGGGTTGCCAACCACGCCAGGTAGTCCCGGTAGGACCCGGCCGCCTGTCCCGGCTGCCGGCCGGCATAGTCGGCGAACAGTTCGGCGACCAGCAACGGGTACGACCAGCCGTCGAGGATGACGTGGTGGTTGGTCAGGATCAGCGCCCATCGATCGGCCGCGAGCCGGGCGACGGTGCAGCGCAGCAGGGGTGCCGCGGCGAGGTCGAACGGCCGTGCCTTCTCCGTGGCGGCGAGCTCGTCGAGTCCGCGCTGCGGATCAGGGTGACCGGTCAGATCGACGACCTGCCAAGGCAGTTCGAGATCGTCACCGACAACGGCTACACCGACGCCGCTGCCGGTCGTGACGAACGCGGTCCGCAATCCGTCGTGCCGCTCGATCAGGGTGGTCGCGGCGCTCCGCAGCCTGGCCGGGTCCAGCTCTCCGGACAGACGCAGAATCAGTTGGGCGACATAGGTATCCGTCTCGGCTTCGGCGTCGGCCAGCTGGGCGTGGAACAGCAGTCCGGCCTGCAGCGGGGTCACCGGCCACACCTCGGTCAGGGCCGGGTAGGCGCGGTCGAGTTCGGCGACGTCGGCTCGAGTCAGTGACACCAGGTCGAAGTCCGACGGGGAATGCCCACCCGCACCGGCGATTTCGGTGTGCTCGGCGATGGCAGTCAGCGCCTGGGACCACAGGTCGGCCAGCTCCCGGACCTCGGCCGCGTCGAGCAGGGTGCGCGGGAAACGGAATCCGGCTCGCAGCCGGTCCTCGATCACGATCGCGCTGATGTCGACCGCGACCGTCACCGGCATATCCGGGTCGGGTACGGCGGTCAGTTCGCCCAGGCCGCCGTGTGGCCCGTCGGCACCGACGTCGGTGCCGGTCACCCGGCCCAGGTAGTTGAACCCGATCCGGCCCGGCATCCGATCCGGCAGCGCCGCAGCGGTTTCGGCATTCAGATACCGCAGCAGACCGTAACCGATGCCCTTGTCCGGGATCGACCGCAGCGTCTCCTTCACCGCGAATACCGCCGCCGACACCGAATCGCCCGTCAACGCACCGGTGGGATCAATACCGGTCAGGTCGAACCGCACCGGGAACATCGAGGTGAACCAGCCGACCGTCCGCGACAGATCCGCGCCGGGAACCACCTGCTCCTCGCGCCCGTGCCCTTCCAGCCGCACCAGCACCGAGGGTTCGTCGATGCCGCGGCGGGCCCGCCAGATCCGCACCGCCACGGCCAATCCCGCCAGCAGTCCGTCGTTCACGCTGCCGTGGAAGGCCGTCGGCACCCGGGTGAGCAGCGCCCGAGTCACCGGTTCCGGCAGCGACAGCTCGATCTGGTCGAGGGTGGCCGCGGTATCGATCGCGGGATCCAGCTCACGCCCACCGAGCACCGGATCCGCACCGGCGACCATCGCCTGCCACAAACCCAACTCGCGCAACCGGATCGGGTCGGCCGCGGCCTCCGCCAGGCCGTGCGCCCACCGCCGCATCGAGGTTCCCACCGGTTCCAGCACCGGCTCCTCCCCGGCAGCCGCCTGCGCGAACGCGGACATGAGATCCGGGACCAGCACCCGCCACGACACCCCGTCCACCACCAGGTGGTGTGCCACGACCAACAGCCACCCCGGCGTCTCGTCCGCGGGGTCGAGCCACACGAACTGCACCATCGCCCCGCCGTGCGGGTCGAGCCACTCCAGCGCCGAATCCAGTTCCGCGGCAGCGATATCGGCCACCGCCCGGCGTCCGGCTTCGGTGTCGACGGCGATACCCGGTTCGAGGGCACGGCGGTGCAGGGTCCACGCCCCCTCGGTGCCGCCCGCCGGTGGGACCTCCATTCCCCAGGCGCCGGTCTCGGTGCGCCGCAGCCGGGCACGCAGCATGTCGTGGCGATCCAGCAGCGCGGTCACGGCCGCGACCATGCCGGTCTCGTCCACCCCGCCGGGCACCCGCAACACCACGTGCTGGTCGAAGCGGTCGAATCCCTTGCCCCACTCCACCATCCACTGCGCCACCGGCAGCAACGGCACCTCACCGACTCCGCCGCCGGGCAGTTCCGCCAGCCCGGTGCCGACGGTGACGGTCTGCGCGCAGGCCGCCAATCGGGCCGGGGTGCGCTGCTCGAACACGTCACGCGGCCCGAAGGCCACACCGCGGGCGCGAGCCTTGGACACCACCTGGATGGAGACGATCGAATCGCCGCCCAGTGCGAAGAAGTCGTCGTCCGCGCCGACGCGTTCCAGCCCGAGCACCTCGGCGAACACCGCCGCCACCAGTGCCTCGACGGCGTCGGTGGGTGCACGGAATTCCGTTGTCGCGAAGACGGGTTCGGGCAGTGCCCGGCGATCCACCTTCCCGGTGGCCGTCAACGGCAGGTCGGCGAGCACCAGCACCGCATCCGGCACCATGTAGCCCGGCAGGCGTTCGCCGACCGTCGCCCGGATCGCGGCCGGGTCGAGCGCACGCCCGTCCCGCGCGACGACATAGCCGACCAGCCTCGCCCGCTCCGCCTCGTTGCGCACGACCACGACGGCCTGCGCGATGTCGTCCAGCTCGCACAGCGCGGCCTCGACCTCGCCGAATTCCAGCCGCTGGCCGCGCACCTTCACCTGGAAGTCGGCGCGGCCGACGAATGTCAGCGTGCCGGTCCCGGAATCGGTTCGGTGTGTCCAGCGGACGAGGTCCCCGGTCCGGTACAACCGCTCCCCCGGAGCACCGGACGGATGCGCGAGGAACCGGGCGGCCGTCAGGTCCGGACGGCCCCGGTAGCCCCGGGCCAGTCCGGCACCGGACAGATACAGTTCGCCGACCGCGCCCACCGGCACCGGCCGCAACCCTGGATCCAGGACCAGGACACCGATGCCCGGGATACCCGCGCCCAGTTCGAGCCGATCCCCGGCCCGAAGTTCGCGGCTGATCGCCGTGATGATCGAAGTCTCGGCCGGGCCGTAGGTATTGAAGAATCGGCGCGCGTGCGCCACGTCGGTGCGTGACCAGCGTTCCACCAGCCGCGCGGAATAGCCCTCGCCGCCGACGGTCAGCACCCGCAGATCGTCGAGGCCCTCGGGATCGAGCGAGGCCAGCACCGACGGGGTCAGGAAGGCGTGTGTGATGCGGCGTTCGCGCAGCAGCGCGGTCAGTGCGGGCCCGGCGTAGGCGTCGTGCGCGGCCACGATGAGGGTCGCTCCGGTCGGGACGGCGAGCAGCAGTTCCAGCAGGGCGGCGTCGAAGGTGCGTGCGGCGACGGCCAATACCCGGGAGTCAGCGGTGATCTCGTAGTCGCGGCGTTGTGCGGCGGCGACCGCGGCCAACCCGGCGTGGGTGACCTCGACGCCCTTGGGTTGCCCGGTCGACCCGGAGGTGTAGATGACGTAGGCGGTGTTGTCGGGTCGCAGCGGGCGCCGCCGGTCCTGCTCGGCGATTCCGGTCGGCGGGCACTGCCGGATGCGTGTCGCCACGGCCGGGTCGTCGATCACGAGCCAGGTCATGTCATCGGCCGGCAGTCCGGTGGCGTGCGCGCCGACTGTGATGCCCAGGCGCACAGTGGAATCCGTGCACATGAACCGGTTGCGGTCGAGCGGATGCGTGGGATCCAGGGACAGGAAGCCGGCCCCGGTCTTGGTGATCGCCCAGACCACGACGAACCAGTGCAGCGAGCGCGGCAGCGCGATGGCGATCACCGATTCCGGGCCGATGCCCTGGCCGATCAGCAAGTGCGCCAGCCGATTCGAGTGTTCGTCGAGCTGCCGGTAGGAGAGCATGCGGTTGCCTGCGACGAGAGCTTTGCGGTCGGGCTGCGCTGCCACCGCGGCGGCGAGCAGTACCGGCAGCGTCACTTCTCCCGCTACATCGGCGAGGCCCTCGAGGTCGGGAGTTCCCGTGCGGCCCCACGTTTCGAGTTGCCGTGCCTCGGCGGGCGACAGCAGGTCGATGTCGCGCACCGCGCGCCCGGGATCGGCGACGACCGTGCGCAGCACCCGGTCCAGCCGCTCGAGGAACGCGAGTGCGGTGGCGGGATCGAAAAGGTCGGTGGCGTAGCTCAGATCGACGGGCATCGCACCGCGCGCATCGGGGGTGTCCGCCAGGGTCAGGGTCAGATCGAAGCGTTCGATGCCGGTGTCGGCGGGCGACGGGGTGACGGCGACGCCGGGCAGCCGCACGGCGGCCGGGTCGAGGTTGTGGAACGCCAGCATGACCTGGAACAGCGGGTGCTGGGCCTGACTGCGCGGCGGCTGCACCGCCTCGACCACCTGCTCGAACGGGATCTCCGCCTGCGCGAACGCATCCAGATCCACGCCCCGCACCCGATCCAGCAATGCGGTGAAGGATTCGGCCGCGTCGACCCAGGTGCGCAGCACGACGGTATTGACGAACATGCCGACCAGGTCGTCCAGCAGTGCCGAGCCACGCCCGGAAACCGGTGTGCCGATGGCGATATCGGTGCTGCCCGACAGCTTCGACGCGACCACGGTGACCGCCGCGTGGAACATCATGAACAGGGTGACGCCGGCGGAGGCGGCCAGCTCGCGCAGACCGGCGACGACGTCGGGTTCGATGATGAAGCGGTGGGTCGCGCCCCGGTGCGAGGCGACCGCCGGGCGCGGCCGATCCGACGGGAGTTCCAGCACCTCGGGCAGGTCACGCAACTGTCCGGTCCAGTACCGGATCTGTTGCGCGAGTATCGAATCGGGGTCGTCGGCCGACCCCAGCAGTTCCCGCTGCCACAGCGCGTAGTCCGCGTATTGCAGCGGGAGTGGCTTCCAATCCGGTTGCCGGGCAGCGCACCTGGCGGCGTAGGCGGTCGCCAGGTCACGTGCCAGCGGGGCCATCGAGAAGCCGTCGGCATTGATGTGATGGATCGCCATGACCAGTACGAACTGTTCCGGCCCCGGGGTCAGCAGCCGGGCGCGCAGCGGAATATGTTCGGCCACATCGAAGCCCGTGGCGATGACGGCCGAGACCGCGCTCGCCAGGTCGGTGCCGGTCACCGGCTGCGGGGTCAGGTCGAGGTCGACGGCGTCCGCCAGTGCGGTCACCGGCACCACCGCCTGGTAGGGTACGCCGTCCGCGTCGGGGTAGCGGGTCCGCAGTACCTCGTGCCTGGCCAGCATATCCAGGATCGCCGCGGAGAGGGCGGCGACATCCAGTGCGCCCGACAGGCGCAACACCAGCGGAATGCTGTAGGACGCCGATTCGGGGGCGAACCGGTTGACGAACCACATGCGCTGCTGCGCGAACGACAGCGGCACCCGCTGTGGGCGGGTCCACGGCCGCAGGCGGGGTGCCCGTGCCGGATCGGCCTCGGCCACCCGTCGTGACACCAGCGCGGCCAGTTCCGAGGCCACCGGATGCCCGAAGACGTGCCGCACTCCCACCGGCACCCGGGCGCTGTCGGTCAGCCGCGCCGACACCTGGGTCGCGGAGAGGGAATTGCCGCCGAGTGCGAAGAAGTCGTCCTCGGCACCGACCCGGGCCACCCCGAGCACCTCGGCGAAGACGGCCGTCACGAGTTCCTCGGCCGGTGTCGCGGGTGCCCGGTAGCGGGCGTGGGCCGAAATGGGTTCGGGCAGCGCGGCCTTGTCCAGCTTGCCGTTGACCGTCACCGGCAGGGCGTCCACGGCCATGACCACTTCCGGGACCATGAAGCCGGGCAGTCGCCGTCCCAGCGCGCGCCGGACCCGCGCCGCGTCCAGCATGAGGCCGGGCGCGGTGACCACGTAGGCGACCAGCCGGTCACCCTGCGCCGAACCGTGCAGCAGGACCACGGCGTGCGTGACACCCTCCTGCTCGCACAGGGCGGATTCGATCTCGCCGAGTTCCAGGCGCTGCCCGCGCAGCTTCACCTGCAGGTCGGCCCGGCCCACGAACTCCAGAACGCCACTGCCCGTGTCGGATTCGTCCCGCGTCCAGCGCACCAGGTCACCGGTGCGATAGAGCCGCTCGCCCGGCGCGCCGAACGGATCGGCCACGAACCGGCTCGCCGTCAGTCCCGACCGGCCCCGATATCCCCGTGCCACACCGGCACCCGACACATACAACTCGCCCACGACGCCCACCGGCACCGGGCGCAACCAGGCGTCCAGCACCAGCGCGGACATACCGCCGATGACCGAACCCATGGTGACCGGATCGCCCGCCCGCAACTCGTCGGTGCCCGTCACCCAGATGGTCGCCTCGGCGGGACCGTAGAGGTTGTGCACGCGGCGACGCGCACCGAGATCGGTAGCGGCCCAACGGGACAGGAGGGCGGGCGGGCAGGCTTCGCCCGCCACGGTCAGCAGCTCGAGATCGTCGAGTCCGGCCGGATCCGTCGCAGCGGCCACCGTCGGGGTGAGCACGGCATGGGTGACCCGCTGTGCGCGCATGAAGTCCGAGAGCTGTTGCCCGCCATAGACCTCCGGCGGCGACATCACCAGGGTCGCGCCACCGCAGACCGCCATCAGCAGTTCGAAGATGGCGGCGTCGAAGGTGCGCGCCGCCACACTGAGCACCCGCGAATCCGCGGTGATGCCGAAACGTCCACGCTGCGCGGCGCATACGCCCGCCAGTCCGGCGTGCGTGACCTCGACACCCTTGGGGCGTCCCGTCGAGCCGGAGGTGTAGACGACGTAGGCCGTGCTGTCCGGTACCGGGTTGCCCAGGCGTTCGGCTGAGGTGAGCGGGGTGCGTGGCAGTCGCGTCACCGCCGCCGTGGTGTCGGGGGCGTCGAGGATCAGCCACGACAGGTCCGCTCCCGGCAGTGCGGCCGCGTGACGGGCGGTCGTCATGCCCACGCGCACAGCGGAATCGGTGCACAGGAAGGTGTTGCGGTCCAACGGGTGCCCGGGATCCAGGGACAGGAATCCAGCCCCGGTCTTGGCGACCGCCCAGACCGCCGTCACCCATTCCAGCGAGCGCGGCACACCCACGGCCACCACGGATTCGGGGCCGACCGCACGCTGGATCAGGAACCGCGCCAGCTGATTCGAGCGTTCGTCGAGTTCTCGGTACGAGACGGATCGTTCGCCGTCGACCACCGCGCATCCGTCCGGTCGGGCGGCTACGGCGGCGGCCAGTAGTTCCGGCAGCGTCACCACATCGGTTGGCGCGGTGCGGCTATCGCCCAGGCCGAGGCGCAGCAGTCGCTGACGCTCCGGGTCCGGCAGCGCCTCGATCGCGCGGACGGGTACGGCCGGGTCGCGGGTGACCGCCCGCAACACCCGGTGCAGCCGCCGGGTCAGCGCGGCGACGGTCGCCGCGTCGAAGGTGTCGGGCCGGTATTGCAGTCGCACGCGCAGCCCGTCGTGCACGGTGACGCTGCAGGTCAGCGGGTAGTGCGTGGCATCGCTCGCGTTGATCCCGGTGATGTCCAGGTCACTGCGGCCGGTGAGCTGCCGAATGCGTTGCGCGTCGAGCGGATACGACTCGAGCACCATCACGGTGTCGAAGAGGCGGTCGGTGCCGGTGAGTGCGTGGATCTCGGCCAGACCGAGGTGGTGATGGTCGAGCAGTGCCGCCTGCTCGCGCTGAATGCGCGCCCACAGGCGGGCGACCGTCTCGGCGGGATCCAGCCGCACCCGGGTCGGCACGGTATTGATGAACAGTCCGAGCGTGCGGTCGGCGTCGGGCAGCTCGCCGGGACGGCCGGAGATCGTGCCGCCGAACACCACATCGGTGCGACCGCTCAACTGCGCCACCAGGATCGCCCACACCGATTGCAGCACGGTGTGCAGGGTCACCCCGGCAGTGGCCGCCACCGCCGCCAGGTCGCGGGCGGCGGATTCGTCGAGGGTCAGCCATTCCTCGGCCACCTCGCCACCGGCGGGGCGCGCGTCGGGTCCGGCGATCACGGTGGGTTCGGCACCGTCGAGGGCCGACGCCCAGGCCGCCACGGCCGCGTCCCGGTCGCGAATCGCCGACCAGGCCAGGAAGTCCCGATACGAGTCGGCGGCGATGCCCGCGCCGGTGGCGTAACGGGTGAACAGGTCGGTGATCAGCAGCGGGTAGGACCAGCCGTCGAGAATCAGGTGGTGGTTGGTGAGGATCAGCGCCCACTGATCGCCGCCCAGCTCGGCCACCGTGAACCGCAGCAGCGGCGCTTGTGCCGGATCGAATCGGCGGGTCTTGGCCGCTGCGGCCAGTTCGGCCAACCCGGCCTGCGGGTCGGGATGAGCGGTGAGATCGACGACCTGCCAGGGCAGTTCGACTTCCTCGCAGACCACCGCGACGCGAGCGCCGCCTCGGGTGGCGGTGAACGCGGTGCGCAGACTCTGATTCGCGTCCAGTTGTGCCTGCGCGGCGGCGCGCAGCCGGGTCACGTCCAGACGGCCGGTCAGGCGCAGCATCAGCTGTGCCACATACGCATCCACGTCCGTGGCGAGATCGGCGTGGAACAGCAGACCGGTCTGCAGGCCGGTCAGCGGCCACGCGTCGCTCAGCGACGGGTAGGCCCGATCGAGTGCGGCGACCTCCGCGCGGGTCAGCGTCACCAGGTCGAAGTCGGACGGGGAATGCGCGACCGCAGCGGCGGTTTCGGCATGCTCGACGATTCCGGTTAGTGCCTCGGTCCACAGGGTGGCGAGTTCCTCGACGTCGGTGGCGTCGAGCAAGGTGCGGGGGAAGCGGAAGCTCGCCCGCAGGCGGTCCTGGACCACGATGGCGTTCACGTCGATCGCCAAGGTGACCGGCATATCGGGATCGGGGGCGATACGCACCTCGCCGTCGCCGATGCCGCCGGTACCCGCTTCGGCGCCCGTCACGCGGCCCAGATAGTTGAACCCGATCCGTCCGGGCATCCGATCCGGCAGTGCCGCAGCGGTTTCGGTGTTCAGGTAGCGCAGCAATCCGTAGCCGACGCCCTTGTCCGGGATCGACCGCAGGGTCTCCTTCACCGCGAACACCGCGTCCGCCACCGCATTCCCACCGGCGGTGACGTCCGCGAGATCGACCTGGGTCAGGTCGAATCGCACCGGGAACATGGAGGTGAACCAGCCGACCGTCCGCGACAGGTCCGCACCGGGAACGATCTGCTGTTCGCGACCGTGTCCCTCCAGCCGCAGCAGTACCGACGATTCCTCGATACCCTTGCGCGCCCGCCACATTCGCACCGCGACCGCGAATCCGGCCAGCAGACCGTCCTCGACGCCGCCGTGGAAGGCCGCGGGGACCTCGGCCAGTAGTCCGCGCGTGAGTTGCTCCGGCAGTTCGACGGACACCTCGTCGAGGGTGGCGGCGGTGTCGCGTGCCGGATCCAGCTCACGCCCGCCCGGCACCGGGTCCGGACCGGCCACCATCGCCTGCCACAGACCCAACTCCCGCACGCGAATCGGATCGCTAGCGGCCTCGACCAGACCGTGCGCCCAGCGGCGCATCGACGTCCCCACCGGCTCGAGCACCGGCACCTCACCGGCGGCCACCTGAGCGAACGCCGACATCAGATCCGGGACCAGCACCCGCCACGACACCCCGTCGACGGCCAGGTGATGCACGATCACCAGCATGCGGCCCGGTTCGGCGGCAGCCGGCTGCCATACGCAACGGATCATCACGCCGTCGAGCGGATTCAACTGCGCGGCGGCACCGTCCGCCTCGGCGGCCAGATCGGCGCCGGGTGCGCACCGCACGACCACGGCCTGCGCGTCGACCGCGCCCGGCGGGTCGACAACCAGCGTCCACTCCCCGGATTCGTCGCGCCGCACTCGCGATCGCAGCATGTCGTGCCGATCCAGCAGCGCGGCCATTGCGGCGACCATGCCGGCCTCGGTCACGCCCTCCGGTACCAGCACTACCAAATGCTGTTCGAAACGCTGGGACCCCTTGCCCCACTCCAACATCCAGCGAGCCACCGGCGACAACGGCAGCTCTCCCACGCCACCGCCCGGCAGCTCCGCGAGTTCCGCCCCGGTCGTCTCCCCCACCCGTGCCCGGCTCGCCAGCCGCGCCGGGGTCCGCTGCTCGAAGACGTCGCGGGGACCGAACACCACGCCCCGCGCCCGTGCCTTCGACACCACCCGGATCGAGACGATCGAATCGCCACCCAGCGTGAAGAAGTCGTCATCGGCACCGACCTGCGCGAGCCCGAGCACCTCGGCGAACACACCGGCCACGATCTCCTCGACTGGTGTCGAGGGCGCGCGGAACTCGCGAACCGCGAAGACGGGATCGGGCAGGGCGCGACGGTCGATCTTGCCGGTCGCGGTCAACGGCAGTTCATCGAGCGCCATCACCACGTCCGGCACCATGTACGCGGGCAGCCGGTTCGCCACGAACAGCCGGATCTGCTCCGCGTCGAGCGCCAGGCCGGGGGCGGCCGCCACGTAGCCGACCAGGCGCGCGGTGCCGGTGGAGGTGTGGATGGCCGCCACGGCCTGTTCGACACCCGGCACGGCCGCGAGCGCGGATTCGATCTCCCCCAGCTCGAGGCGCTGCCCGCGCACCTTGACCTGGAAGTCGCTGCGGCCCACGAACTCCAGCAGCCCGGTGCCGGGCTCGGATCCGGCCGTCCACCGCACCAGGTCGCCGGTGCGGTACAGCCGCTGCCCCGGCGCACCGAACGGATCGGCGACGAAACGCTCCGCGGTCAAGCCCGGCCGACCCCGATACCCGCGCGCCACCCCGGCACCCGATACATACAGCTCACCCACGACACCCACCGGCACCGGACGCAACCAGGCGTCCAGCACGACCACGTGCGTCCCCGGGATCGGGGTGCCGATGCCGATCACGTGCTCCGGCAACAGTTCCGAACCGGTCACCCAGATGGTCGCCTCGGCCGGACCGTACAGGTTGTGCATCCGGCGGGTACCCGCCGTATCGGTGCCCGCCCACCGTGCCACCAGCTGCTCCGAGCAGCGGTCACCGCCGGTCAGCAGCACCTGCAGCTCGTCGAGCCCAGCCGGGTCCAGCGACATCGCCACCGCCGGGGTCACAAACGCGTGGCTGACCCGCTTGTCGCACAACAGTTCCCGCAGCGGCTCGCCGCCGTACACCTCCGACGGCGCGACCACCAGCGCCGCGCTCCCGGCCACCGCGAGCAGCAGTTCCAGGATCGCCGCGTCGAAGGTGCGGGCCGCGACCGCGAGCACCCGCGATTCGGCGTCGACCTCGCAGCGCCGGACATGGTCGGCCACCGCGGCCGCGAGCCCGGCGTGGGTGACCTCGACACCCTTCGGGATGCCCGTCGAACCGGAGGTGTAGACGACATAGGCGGTGTTGTTCACGTGCACAGCCGGATTCGGGTGGACCGTCGTGCCGGTAGCGGACCGGTCGAGTTCGTCGAGGTCGATCACCGGCGGCCCGAACTCCACGAGGCCGCCCCGCGCAATCACTCCGCAGGCCCGGGAATCCATGCACACGAAGCGATTCCGCTCGTCCGGATGCGCCGGATCCAGCGACAGGAAGGCCGCGCCGGTCTTGGCGATGGCCCAGACCGCCGTCACCCAGTCCCGTGACCGGGGCAGTGCCAGCGCGACCACCGATTCCGGGCCGATGCCCCGCCCGATCAGGCTGTGCGCCAGTCGATTCGACCGCTCGTCGAGCTCGCGATAGGAGATCCGTGCGTCCCCGTCCATGACCGCGTCACCGTCGGGATTGCCCGCCACCGCGGCAGCCAGCAATGCGGGCAGCGTCACCGGCTCCGGACCGTCCGCATCGTCGTAACCACCCCAGGCACCGACCAGCAGGTCACGCTCGGGCGCGGTCAGGACCTCGAGCTCACGCACCCGGACGGTCGGCTCGGCGGTCACGGCCCGTAGCACCCGCACCAGGCGGGTGGCCAGCGCCGCCACCGTGGACGGGTCGAAAAGGTCGGTGGCGTAACCGAGTTCGACCGGGATGACACCGTCGCGATCCGGGCTGTCGGTCAGGGTGAAAGTCAGGTCGAAGCGCTCGATACCGGTGTCCGCGCCCGCGGCGCTCACCACCACGTCGGGCAGTTCGAGGCGGGCCTGATCGAGGTTGTGGAAGGCCAGCATCACCTGGAACAGCGGGTGATGCGCCTGACTGCGTGGGGGATCCAGGGCCTCGACGACCTGTTCGAACGGCACGTCCGCGTGCGCGAAGGCATCCAGGTCCACCGCCCGGATGTGGCCGAGCAGGTCGGTGAACGGCGCGGACTCGTCGACCCGGGCGCGCAGCACCACGGTATTGACGAACATGCCGATGAGCCCGTCCAATTCGGCCGCACCGCGCCCGGCCACCGGCGAGCCGACCGCGATATCGCCGCCACCGGACAGCCGCGCCAGCACCACCGCCAGCGCGGCGTGGAAGACCATGAACAGTGTCGCGCCGCGAGTGTGCGCGAGCGCCTGCATGCCCGCCACCACGGCGGGTTCGAGGGCGAAGGCGTGGGTCGCGCCGCGCTGCGAGGCCACCGGCGGGCGCGGCCGATCGGTCGGCAACGCCACCACTTCCGGCAGGTCGTTCAACTGCGCCGACCAGTACCGAAGCTGTTGCGCGAGCGGTGATTGCGGATCGTCGCCGGTTCCCGACCACTCCCGCTGCCACAGCGCGTAGTCGGCGTACTGCACCGGCAGCGGCTGCCAGTCCGGCTGCCGCCCATCGTGGCGGGCCGTGTACGCCGCCGCGAGGTCACGCGCCAGTGGGGCCATCGAGAAGCCATCGGCATTGATGTGGTGGACCACCAGCACCAGCACGAATTCGGTATCGCCGGTGGACAACAGGCTCGCTCGCAGCGGAACCTGCTCGGCTACATCGAATCCCGTCGAGACGGCCTCGGAGATGGCGGACGCCAGTCCGGACTCGCTCACCGCGACCGGTGTCAGATCCAGCTGTGCCGCATCGAGTTCCACGACGGGCACCACGACCTGGTACGGCACCCCGTCGACATCCGGATACCGGGTGCGGAGCACCTCGTGTCGTGCCAGCACATCCCACACCGCCGCGCCCAGGGCCGCCACGTCCAGCGCACCGGACAGGCGGATCACCATCGGAATGTTGTAGGCGAGCGATTCCGGGTCGAAACGGTTCACGAACCACATCCGCTGCTGCGCGAACGACAGCGGTACCCGCTCCGGGCGCGGGCGCGCACCCAGACGCGGTCCCTCCGGCACCACCGGGGCCTGCGCGACCCGGGCGGCCAGCAGACCGGCCAGGGACGCCACCGCCGAGGCCTCGAAGACATCGCGGACCGCGACGGGCACACCCACGCCATCGGACAGTCGCGCCGAAAGCCTTGTCGCCGACAGCGAATTGCCGCCGAGTACGAAGAAGTCGTCGTCCACCCCGACCCGCTCGAGGCCGAGCACCTCGGCGAACACGGTGGCCACGATCTCCTCCACCGGGGTGGCGGGGGCCCGATAGGTCGCGCGCGCCACCACCGGCGTGGGCAGTGCGGCCTTGTCCACCTTGCCGTTCACGGTCAACGGCAGGGCATCGAGCACCATCACCACATCGGGCACCATGTAGCCGGGCAGCCGCGCGCTCAACTGTTCGCGCACCAGTGCGCCCAAGGCTGCAGGGGCGCTCCAGGTCTCGTGCGGGCGCAGCAGTGCCGCGCGCCGATCGTCGACGACGGCGGGGGTGGCGGCCAGGGTGGCGCGCAGCGCGTAGACGATGTGCAGGTCGGTGCCGATCACATTCGGGGAGATTCGGGCCTCGACCTCGAATCCCCGTTGCGCCAGCAGTTTCTCGATGTGGGCCAGCCGGTCCTCGACATCGTGGACCTCGATCACCATGCGATCCACCAGCGGCCAGTGCCGTTCCTCGATGCCGTGCAGCGCATCGAGTTCGCTGCCCTCCACATCGAGCTTGAGCAGGTCGATGTGCTCGATCCCGTACTCGTCCATGATGTGCGAGAGCGTGCGGATGGGGACCTCGACCTGCACGCAGTCCAGGCGGTCGGCGATCAGCTGATCGAGCAGGCTGTCACCGAGTTCCTGTGTCTCCGCCCGATATTCGTTGTGAATGAACGATTCCAGAATGTCGTGCTGGACCGTGCTGTCGGCGCCGCGACCCGACAGCACCGACATCTCCGGGTAGTAGGTGAAGGTGTCGGTGGTGGCCTCCGCGCCGATGGCGTACGGGATCAGGGTGGCGTTCAGGTCGTGCAGGGCGGCGTTGGCCTGGTACATGCGCCGCAGTTCGGGCATCGGTTCGACCGCGAAGATCTTGACGCCGGGCGACTTCCGCTTGGCGAAGACGGAGAACAGGCCGACGTGCGCGCCGATGTCGACGACGGTGCCGCGCTCGGGAATCGTGACGCCGCCGTGGCAGTATTCCTCGGTCTCGAAGATCTCGTCGTAGAGAAATTCGATATTCGAGCGGTTGCGGCCCACCACCGGCATGCCGTTGGGCAGCTCGTGCAGTTCCTCGGGGGCGATCACGCCGTCGCGTTGCAGCCGCAGGCAGGCGGCCGCCGCGGTGGCGAAGCGGGGATCGGGGACCAGGTAGGCGACCAACTGGGTGTCACCCGGCGCCTCGGCGCCGACGCTATGCGTGGCGACCACCGCCTGCGCGACGCAATCCTGTGCGGCGAGCAGGGATTCGATCTCGCCGAGTTCGATGCGGTAGCCGCGGATCTTCACCTGCTCGTCGGCGCGGCCGAGGTATTCCAGCACCCCGGGCTCGGTCCAGCGGACCACATCACCACTGCGGTAGAGACGACCACCGGCGGGATCGAACGGGTCTGCCACGAACCTGGACGCGGTCAGCCCCGGGCGGGCGAGATATCCGCGCGCCACCTGCGCACCCGCGACATACAGTTCACCGGCGACGCCCACCGGCACCGGGCGCAGCCACGAATCCAGCACGTAGGTACGCAGATTCGCCAGCGGCACACCGATCGGGCTCACACCCGAAGCTCCGCGCCAATGCTGTTGTCCCAGTGGCTGTTCGGTGACGTGCACCGTGGTCTCGGTGATGCCGTACATATTGACCAGCCGGGGCGCGTCCGGACGATCGAGGACCGGCCAGCGCTGTAACCGGGTGGGGTCCAACGCCTCACCACCGAAGATCACCAGCCGCAGCGCCGAGTGGTCATCCACCGCGCCACGCCGCGATTCGATCAGGGCGTAGAACGCCGACGGGGTCTGGTTGAGCACGGTCACGCCCTGCTCGACGATCAGCTCCCACAGCTCGAGCGGCGAGTACGCCACCTCGCGCGGCACCACCACGACGCGTCCGCCATACAGCAGCGCGCCCCAGATCTCCCACACCGAGAAATCGAAAGCCTGTGAGTGGCACCAGGTCCAGACATCGTCGGCGCCGAATCCGCACCACGACTCCGTACTACGGAACAGCGAGACGGCATTCGCGTGGGTTACCGCCACGCCCTTGGGTTTTCCGGTGGTGCCGGAGGTGTAGATGACGTACGCGACATTGCCGGGCCGGGCCACCGCACCGAACACGGCGGGGCCGTCGGCGTCCACGGCATCGATGTGCAGTCGGGGAGTTTCCCCGGTAGCGACCAGATCCGCAGTGCTGTCGTCGAACAGGACCAGCGCGGGGGCCGCGTCACCCAGGATGTAGGCGATCCGCTCCGGCGGGGAGGTCGGATCCAACGGCACATACGCGGCACCGGTCTCGAGAATCGCCAGCAGGGCGGTGATCAGCGCACTGCCCTTGGGAAGCGCCACGGCCACCAGGGTTTCCGGCCCCGCTCCACGCGCCGCCAGGACCGCCGCCAACCGCCGTGCCCGCTGTTCGAGCTGCGCGTAGGTAATCTGCCGCCGACCATCGACCACGGCCACAGCGGCTGGTGTCGCGGCCGCCCGCTCCCGGAAGATCTCGACGAGAGTAGCGGCGGAGTCGATCGGTACCGAGGTAGCGATCCACTCCCGCAGCACCCGGTCGCGCTCATGCGGGGCGAGCAACTCGACATCGCGAACCAGCGTCGCGGGCTCGGCGATCGCCCGCAGGAACACCGGCAGGAAACGCAGGAACCGATCGTGGTGGCGCGCAATCTCTTCGGGCGTGTACAGCGCGTGATTGGCCACGAAATCCAGCCGGGTGGCGGTCGAGTCGGGAGTCTCGCCCGCACCCGCGTAAACGCTCACCGACAGGTCCGACACCAGTCCCGGTGTCAGCACCCGCAGCCGTCCGGTGATCGGTCCCAGCACCACCTTGGTGTCGAACATCATCAGATCCACGTACGGCCCGAACACCTGGGTCTGCGGGGTGAGCCGCCCGATATCGCGGAACATGTCCTCCTGGCGGTACCGCTGCCGGCGCATCACCTCGATCAGCTGGCGCTGGGTCGCCTCGAGCAGTTCGCCGACGGTGCCGCGCGGACCCGTCGTGATCCGGAAGGGCACGGTATTGGCCAGCATGCCGCCCGAGCGCAGGGCCGCGGTGGTGACGCGCGCGGACACCGGCAGGCTGAGCACGATGTCGTCGCTGTCGGTCATGCGGCCCAGGAACAGCCCGAACGCGGCCAGGATCGGTACGGCCGGATTGACCGAGGTCGCCTTGACCACGGCGGCAAGGAGTTCGGCGGTCTCGGCGGTGAGCACCCCGCTCACCGAGATCGGGTGCGCGTCGGCCTGCGCACTGCGCCCGGCCAGGCTGACCGGCGCGGGCAGCCCGGCCAGCTGCCGCTGCCAGAACTCGCGGTCGGTCGTGAAACGGTCGGAGGCCCGGTACTTTTCGTCGGCGGCCACCAGATCGGCGAGACCCTGCACGCGCGCCGCCGGGGGCTGCGTGCCCTGCACGGCGGCGGTGTAGAGCTCGCCGACCCGGGCCAGCAAGGTCATGGCGGCCAAACCGTCCATCGCGATGTGGTGAGCGCGCAGGTACCACAGCCAGTGCCGCTCGCCGACCCGCAGCACGGCGGTCGCGATCAGCCGATCTCGGTGCAGGTCCACCGGCGCGCTGTACTCGGCGCGCATCCAATCCTCGGCCGCCGCAATCGGATCCGGTTCGGCACGCAGATCCAGCAGCCGGGTCGGCTCGTCGAGCGGGCGGTCGGTCGTCTGCATCGGCCCGTGGTCGGTCTCGACCACCCGCAGCCGCGCGGCTCCGAACTCACCGGCCACCTGCCACAGCGAGGCCATCAGCAGTTCGACGTCGAGGTCGCCGTGCAGATCGATACACAGGGCATTGGTGATCGGGGTCGGCCCCGTCAGCTGTTGCGCGTACCAGATGCCCTGTTGCGCAGCCGACAACGGGAAAACGACAGAACTGTGCCCGGTCAAATACGGCTCCTGCGTCTCGAAACGGGTGAACGATTCCCTACACGGACTGTGCCGCTCCCCAGACGGACAGACCGCTTTCCTACACGGACAGCGCCGCGGACTTCAGTCGTGCGAGCGCCTCGAGACCGGACAGCACCTCGGCATCCGGGATGCCGAAATCGATGAGGCAGGCGATCTCGTCGACGCCGATCTCGTGCAGCCGGGTGACCATCGCGGCCGTGGATTCCGGCGTGCCGAACAGGCCGTTATTGCGGTAGTAGCGTTCGAAGGCGAAATCCAGCACCTTGGAACGGGTCTTGGCGTCGAGGCTGTCGAGCGCCTCCGAGCCGCGCCGCCACAGGTCCACGGAATCCTCGAGATAGCGCTTGAACGGTCCCTCCACGGTGGCGCGCACCTTCGCCTCGTCGGAACCCACGAAGGTGTGCAGCATGACGGTGACGGTGCCCGCGTCGGGATCGTGGCCGTGGCTCGCCCGCGCGGCACGGTAGGCGGCCAGCTTCGCCGCCAGCTCGTCGACCTCCTGGAACAGCAACGCGGTCAGCACATTCGCGCCCAGCGCCCCGGCCATCTCGAAACGTTCGATGCCGCCGCTACAGGTCAGCCAGGTCGGCAGGGACGGCTGCACCGCCGCCGGGAAGATCCGCACCTCGCGCGGCTCCCCGGTCCCGGTGGGCCGGGTAACCGATTCGCCGCGCCACAGCCGCTGCACGGTATCCATTCCGGCGCGGGTGATCTCGACCCGATCGGCGTAGTTGTCCGGTGCGAGCAGGAAGTCGTCGGCGTTCCATCCGGTGGCGAAGGCCACGTCGACGCGGCCGCCCGAGAGGTTGTCCACGACCGACCAGTCCTCGGCGACGCGGATCGGATTGTGCAGCGGCAGCACCACACTGCCCGCGCGAATGCGCACCCGCTCGGTCGCGGTCGCCAGCGCCGCACCCAGCACCGCCGGGTTCGGATACAGGCCGCCGAAGCTGTGGAAGTGCCGCTCCGGGATCCAGATCGCCCGGAATCCGTGCGCGTCGGCGAAGCGGGCGCTGTCGAGCAGCAGGCGGTAGCGCCCGGCCGTGTGCTGTTGCGCATCGCTGGCGAAGAACAGCAGGCTGAAGTCCATTTCGCGGCGTCGCGGTTGCTGCCCGGGCCGAGACCCGTTGTGCGGCTCCCCCGGTCCGTGCCCGTTGCCACGGCCGTCGACCATGGCCGCGACATCGGCCAGACTCAGGCCGTCGAAGATGTCCTCGGCGGTGATCTCGGTGTCGTAGCGGTCCTCGAGAATCGTCATCAGTTCGGCGGCCTTGACCGAATCCAATCCCAGCGAGGTGAGCGGCGAATGTGGGTCCACCTGCTCGCGTTCGAGCCGATCGGCCGCCCAGCCCACGAAGAACTCCAGCACGGTCGCGCTGTCGGACGGTGTTGTGGTCATCGCACGCTCCCCTGGAATTCCGTGGCCGTGGAGAAGGTTTCGCTCAGCCGCTGCCGTTGGATCTTGCCGCTGGTGGTCTTGGGCACCTCGCCCTTGCCGACGAACACCACCCGGTGCACGCTCACCGCGTACTCGCGGCTGACCGCGTCGCGAATCGAATCCTCCAGTGCCGCGATCTGATCGGCGGGGAGGCCGTCGGCGAGCTCGCCGACCACCAGCACCCGGTCCTGGTTGTCGACCTGGGCGGCGAAGACCGCGCAGCCGCCCGGCCGGATGTGCGGATGGCCGGACAGGATGGTGCGCTCGACATCCTGCGGGAAGATATTGCGGCCGTGCACGATCATCAGTTCCTTGCTGCGGCCGGAGATGTAGAGCTCGCCGTCGCAGACGAATCCGAGATCACCGGTGCGCAGGTACCGGGTGTCGTCCTCGCCCGCGATGGTGGCCGCGAAGGTCTCGGCGGTCTGCTCGGGCTTGTCCCAGTAGCCGGCGGTAATGCTCGGGCCGCGTAACCAGATCTCACCGATCCGGTCGGCCGCGCAGCGCGCACCGGTCTCCCGATCGACCACGGCGATCTGCGGGCCCACCGGCCCGACGCTGATCAGCTCCCGCCCATCGGGTTTCGCGATCGCGTGCCCGCCCTCCAGATCGGCCGCCGAGAAGCCGCGCGAACGCGCACCCGCGCCACGGTCCCCGCCATTGACGTACAGGGTGGACTCGGCCAGCCCGTACATGGGCGCGAAACTGCTCGCCCGGAAACCGCTGACGGCGAACGCATCGACGAACGCCCGCAAGGTATTCGGATCCACCGGCTCCGCGCCGACGAAGGCGATATCCCAGCCGGTCAGATCCAGCTCCGCCGCCGTCTCCGGGGTGACCCGCTTCGCGCACAGCCCGTAGGCGAGATTGGGGCCGCCCGCGACCACCCGCTCCCCCGCGGCGATCTCCCGCAACCAGCTCAGCGGATCACGCAGGAAGGTCATGGGCGACATGAGCGTGGCGGGGAAGCCGGCGAACATCGGCAGCAACGCGCCCTGGATCAACCCCATATCGTGATAGGGCGGCAGCCAGGAGACGATCGAATGATCCGGCGTGAGTTGATATTTCGTGCGCAGCAGACCGAGATTGGCCATCAGGTTCGCATGCCGGACCATGACGCCCTTGGGCGTCCCGGTCGATCCGGAGGTGTACTGCAGGAAGGCGATATCGTCGGGCCCCGGCGCATCGGCCGGCTCGTAGCCCAGGCCACGGCCCGCCTGCTCGCTGTCGATGACCCGGATGCCGCCGAGCCGCTCGCTGTCGACGGGCACCACCGACAGCGGTGCGATCGCCGCCGCCGCGCCACTGTCGCGCAGGATCGCGGCCAGCGTCGCGAGTTGCTGCGCCGACATCGGAAGGTGAACCGGCACTGCGATTCTGCGCGTCGTCAGACAGGCGAAGAAGCCGCACACGAAATCGGGTCCGGGCGGGCACAACAACGCGACCCGGTCGCCGGTCGCGGTTTCGGCGATGATGCGTTCGGCCAGCCCGGCGATCCGCTCCCAGAGGTCGCGATGGTCGAGGACCTCCCGATCCTCGCGACGGTTGGCGAAAACATAGGCCGATCGATGCGGGGTATCGAGCACTCGCGCGGACAGAATGTCCACCAGGGTGCCGGGGTCGGTAGCCGGGCGGCCCTGCGAGTTCCTTCTCGATCTCTGCATACGCCTGGCTCCTCCTGGATCCTCGACCGTCACACCACAACCGGCAATCAAAAGAAGTGAAACGGCTACTAGCGGAAAGAGCAGCTGACAGAACAGTCCAGGCCCCATCTTGGCCGCCGGAAGGGGACACGGCAACGATAGGGCCAACCGTCGCGTGTCGGCGACCTGGAGTGTTGCATTCGGATGGATTTAATTGGCTGAGTGGCCGCGATAAAGGACCGACCGGTCGTTGAATTTCTTAAATGGAATTCCACTACTTTTAAATCCTTGACCGATCCAGCTGCGAAAATCTATCGTCTAGGTAACACTTGAAGGTAGAAGTAATCACCTTTTCATTACAAATACATCTCGGGGCTTCCCCGATGCGCTCTCCCGATGGATAACCGACACCGCCTAAGGAGACTCTCCATGCCCAAGCGCTATTCAGCAGAAATCCGCCGCAAAGTACTCGAGTTGATCTCCACTGGCCGCACCGTCTCGCGCGTCGCCTCGGACCTGGGAATCGCCGAGCAGACGATCTACAACTGGCGACGCCAGGAGTTGATCGCGACCGGACAGGCTCCCCTGACCCGGGGCGGATTACTGGAACTCGCTGCCGCACAACGCCGTATCGAGGACCTCGAACGAGAGGTCATCCAGCTGCGGCAAGGTCGGGCGGAACTCGAGGACGCTGTCGCGGCACTACCCTAGTCCCGGAGCCACCGGTACCGGCTCCGGGACTTGCCGCGCCCGCCGTCACGGCGGGCGCTTTCGGCTTTCCGGGCACCTTGATCAGCGTCCGGGCACCCTGATCGCGCGGCGGTGTCAGCCCGCCAGCACCGACCAGTCACCGGCATACAGCGCATTGCGTGCGGTCACGGAAATCGGTGCGCGCGTGCGGATCGCGTGCTGGGCGGCGGCGACATCGGCCGGATGATGCCCCAGGACAGTCGCTCCCACCACCGTCCCCCGCTCCAGCACCACTCGGCGATACGAGCCCGGCCGATCGACCACGATCACCTCGCCACCCGGCTGCGGATGCACCACGCCCAGCGCGAACAGCTCCAGTCCGACATCCTTCAGGATCGCGGCCGGCGCCACCTCGGCCAGCGAACGGTTCCCGCCGAGCGCGTTGACCGCCGCGACCTGCCCCTGCTCGGCCGCGATCGGCCACAGCCCGACCACCTGCCCGCGATGTTCGGCGACATCGCCGGCGGCGTACACATCCGGCACACCCGTGCACATCCGATCGTCGACCAGGATCCCCCGCCCGACCGGAATGCCTGCGGCACAGGCCAGATCGGTGTTCGGCCGAATCCCGGTGGCGGTCAGGAACAGGTCGCACGGCAGCCGCCCCGCACCGGCCAGCTCGACACCGTGTACCGCCGGATCACCGGTCACCCGCTCGCATTCGGCGCGGCACAACACCCGGATGCCCAGGCTCGACAGGTGATTCAGCAGCAGATCCGCGCACCGGGCGTCGATGTGGCGCGACAGCAGATGGTCGCCGCGTTCGAGGACGGTGACCGCGAGCCCGAGCCGATTCAGCGCGGCGGCGATCTCCACACCGAGCAGACCCGCACCCGCGATGACGGCGTCGGCGCAGCCGAACTGCTGCACATAGGAGCGGATGCGCATGGCGTCGTCGGCCTCGTGCAGCGCGAAACAGCCCGGGCGCCAGAGCCCGTCGATGGGCGGCGTCGAGCTGCGCGCGCCCGTCGCGAGGATCAGCCGGTCGTAGGGCAGGGACTGTCCGGTGGCCAGCCGTACCTGCCGGGTTCGCACATCCACGTCCGTGACCAGTGTGTTGAGCCAGGCTGTCACGCGATTGCGCTCGTACCAGCCCTCCGGCAGCAGGGCCAATCCCCGCATGGCGGAACGGCCGTACACCAGCCGCGAGATGCCCATCCGGTTGTAGGGGCCGTGCGATTCCTGGCCGACGAGGTGGATTTCGCAGTCGGGATGGCCGCGGCGGATGAAGTCGGCGGCCGTCACGCCCGCGATGCCGCTGCCGATCACCACCACGCTGACGATCGACCGGTCGAAACGTGCCGGGGCACTGGGCGGTACGTGACCCGGCTGCGGCGTCAGCGCGACCCGCACGGTGCCGCGGTCGAGGCGCGCGCAGCACGCCATTCTCGTGTTATCGGCGAAACCCAGGCGGCGCAGGGTGTTCAGCTCGTCGGGGCCCGGCACCGACAGTGCGTCGGCTCCCTCGAGCACGGCCACCGGATCGGCCCCGCAGACGCCCATGCGGCAGCCGGATTCGATGCGCCGACCCGCGCGCTCGGCGATCTCGAGTAGGCTCGCGCCCGGCTCGATACCGCCCTCGACCGGCGTCGAATCGAAAAACACCGACAGCGCGGGTGTTTCGGCCGTCCGTGTGCCGCGCGGGCGCGGGAGCGGCAACAGCACGGGTTCGGCGCGAACCCCGGTGTGCACCGCGTACTGCAGCTCGACGACGCGGGTGCGCGCGACCCAGCAGAGGGTGACCAGCAGCATCGTGCCCCGAATCTGCCAGCGCAGCCAGGACAGATCGACGCCGAACAGCATCGATGCCGAATGCGCCAGCGACGCGCCCGTGAACCAGTAGAAGACGTTCAGGGCGATCGCGGCCGCGCCCACGCTGAGCATGGCCGGGCTCAGCCGGGTCAAGGTATCGATGGTGAAGTAGGCGGCGACGGCGACGGTCATGAACAGCGCCAGCAGCACAAGCCGTTGCACCACAGCGAGTCCGTCGTAGCGCGACAGCACGAAGAAGCCGAGGACGAACCCCGGCAGCGCGGCCGCGAACAGGCGACGCGGGCCGTTCCACAGCGCGGCCGGATCGGCCAGGTCGGCCTGGTACGCGCTGCGCGGCCGCAGATCGAAACAGTTCTTGGCGCAACCCACACAGGGCCGGCAATGCGCGTTGCGCACGGTCACGAACGGCGTCTGCCCGTAGGCGCGCTGCAGGGCGAACAGTGGGCAGATGGTGCTGCACCAACCGCTCTTGCCCTGATACAGCAGCCCACCGGCGAAGGCGGCCGCCAGCACCGCGGCCAGCACGATCCCGGCGGCGACCCCGCTGCGGTCCAGGCCCGCCAGGCGCGCACCCGCGATCGCGAAGAAGGACGTCACCGACACCAGGTAGCCACGTGAGCGCAGCCAGGCCGGCGGTGGCTTGCCACGACCGAAACCGCGAACGCGCGCAAGCTGATTCACCGCCGCCAGCGGGCAGGCATTGCGCCACGCTCCCGGGGCGAGCAGGAACAGCGCGGGCAGCACGGGGACAACGATGCCGAAGAAGACGAAGAGTCCGAGCGCGGGCGCGAGGAACATGGCGACGATATCGCCGATATAGATTGCGACACTGGCGATTCGGACGTACCGCCAGAGCCGGTCGGGGATTCGGGCAGGAAGCTCGGTGACGGTCGGGAACGGCGGTCGCCGCCCGGCCGGGTCGATGCCCAGCAGGCGATTCGCCATCGTGAGCCAGGCGCCCGGTGGGCGTGCGGAGACATGTTGTGTCCGGGCCGGTTTCGTGTTCGACGCAGTGTCGGTCGGCCCATCGGGATCGGCCGATGGCGCGTACAGCACCGCGATCAGCGTGCCGCCGATTTCGATCACGTCACCGGCGTCGAGCGTCACCCGCCCGGTCAGCCGCGCACCGTTGACGCAGGTGCCGTTGCGACTGCCCAGATCGACCAGCGACAGTCCCGTCGGGCTGGGCACCAGGCGCAGATGTTCGCGCGAGACACCGGGATCCGTCACTCGGATGCCGTGATGTGACCGGCCGATCGTGGTCGGGCCACCGAGGCGTTGCAGGCGGGGCGGCCGCCCGGGCTCCCGAATCTCGAGCAACGGCGGCCCGCCCGCGACCCCGAGCCGACGGCTGAACCGCCGTAATTCCTTGTGCCCGGCGGATACTCGCGGTGAAGGCAGCGTCGGCATGCCGTCGCCGTCGTAGGAATCGGGGAGCTCGATCACGGGTTCTCATTTCGGAATCGAATCGGCGGATATCGAAGACCAGGGTTCGGCGGACAGCGAAATGCGTTCGAGGGCGACATTTTTCGGCGCGATGTGGAGGCCGCCCCCGACGCTCGTGGCGAGTCTGTGTCGATCACCTCCCCAGGAACGGTTGCGTGATGGTCGAGAAATACTGCACGGCCGCGAGCACGGCCACCGGCGCGGTCACCAGCAATTGGCCCGCGAGCGTGCCCAGCGCGCCGAAGCCCGCGATGCCGCCCAGGCAGCCCAGCAGCGCGGCGGGCAGGATCGGCCCGAACAGTCCGATGATCGTCGCGCCCGCCACGGTCGCGCCCGCGATGCCGCCGAGCAGGCAGCCCACGGCCGCGCCACCCATACCGCCAGCCAGGGTGCCGCCGCTGGCACCGAGCATGATGGTGTCCTTCATGCGGTTGAAGGCGGCCTGCTCCCGATCGAACGGCGTCTTGAACTGGTTGCTGTCCTCGAAGGGCAGTGCCACCGGGCGATAGACGGCACGGTCGATGTCCAATTGCGGCGTGAGGGTCGCGGTGTGATCGGCGACATCGGCCGCGATGGGGAATTCGAAATCGTCGACGCGGAATTTCAGGTCGACGCCCGCGACGGTGTCCCCATTCGGTGCCTTGATTTTGAACACCCCGTCTTCGACGCCCATCGAGCCCGCATCGGTCGAAATTATGGCGCCTTCGGGAGCGTTTCTGGCGGTGAAATGCACGGCCTGATCGACAATCGGCCCGGCGTGGGCCCCGCCGCCGCAGACACCGAGCGCAACGATGGTCAAGGCCGTGGTCACAAGGGTTTTCCAGATATGCACAGTGGTTTCCTCATCTCCAGATCTCGGTGGAGTGTCGTGCGATGGTGACCATGATCGTGCGATGCAGAGGAGATGTAAACATGCGTCCAGTAACGGAATCTCCAATAACTCCATAGTGGAATTCCAGTATGAGACGACCCTTGCCGGGCACACTCCGACATCCCTATCGTATGGGCCACGCACACGCGTATCCGAAGATCTCGGCCGCTCCCGAATCACGGTCCGTGATAGTACCGAGATTGCCGATTCTCGATCTCCCGAGGTGAATCTCGTGCTTGGAAGGAAATTCGCGACCACCGTCTCGGCCGCAACCCTGCTGGTCGGCGCGGTATTGGTCGTCGACGGCGGACGTGAGGCAGGGGCTGCGCCCGCCGCGCCGAATCAGAACTGCGCACTGATCGTGCCCGCCGACCCGTTATCCGCAGCGGGACTGGCTACGCCCTACCAACTGGTCGCCACCGATCCGGCGGCCGGCCCTTGCAACGAGGCCAACCCGAATCAGTCGGCCTTCGTGGAGGCCGCGATCCTGGCCGAGGACGGCACGCTCACCACCTATGACCCACTGGTCGTCGACCAGGGCACGCAACCGGCCGTCACGCCGGTGCCCGCGCAGGTGAATCGCGGTGCGACCGTGGGCATCTGGTTCGGTTTCAACGGGGCCAACCTGACGTTGAAGGCGGCAGACGGCACCGACGGTCTTACGCGCGGCCACTGTGTCAACGGCCTGCGGCACGGCTCGATCTTCGGGCAGTTCGCGTATTGCAATGCGCGCGAGTTCTTTCGGGCCGCCAATCGCAGGATCGGCGACCACCGGCTCGTCGTCCCCGCTACCGGCACGGCAAAGGACGGCTTGCCCTGCCCGACCGTCCGCGACTTCGTGGTGGTGGATCAGGACCAGAGCGACAATGTGGTCACGCATTATCTGGCCACCGCGAACGGGCAGACGGCCCAGCTCGATGCCGCCAACACCGCGCAGCTCGCCAATGCGGCGGATCTGGCCAACGGCAGTGACAATCTACTGCTGAGCCGATTCATCGACCCGGCACTGGGCTGCTCGCCCTGGATGGTGCCCAACCAGTCCGCCGACCGGCAACCGACCCCTGCCCTTGCGACGGACGAACTCTCGGCCGCCGCCAACCAGCAGGCTCCGATCGCGCTCGTACCGCTGACCGACCCGATGACTCTGAACAATGGCGCGACCAGCGTCCTCAAAACCGATCTCTACCGGCAGGGCGTGAACCAGGGGTTGGTCCGGGGTCGCGACCGCGACGAGGACGGCGACGGCGCCGATGCCGTCGAAACCGACGACGCCGCAACCGTTCCCGGCACCGGCGGCGGGAGCCGGATCACCGCGGACGGGCGCACCCACACCGGCGACGACGGTGACGGCGCGACCTATTGCACCAACCTGTTCACCACCGCCAACGGCGTCCAGCGCGTATTCAACGATCAGCAGATCTTCGCCGCCGCACCCTCGGTGGATCCCGCCGCCGCGACGAACCTGTTCACCTTCCTGGCCATGCGCGCACAGCAGACCTTCGGAAACCTCAACTGCCAGGCCCTGATCGGCAAGCCCAACCCCGTCACCCTCACCACCGACGCCAACGGCGCCGTCACCGCCGCGACCTTCACACCGGACGGCGCAGCGACCACCACACCGACCACGTCCGAGACGACCCCGCCCGAAACGACCCAACCCGCCACCACACCGGACACCACCGTCCCTGCCGACAGCGGCACCGAAATACCCACGCCCACAACGTCTTCGACGCCCACACTGCCGACGACTGTGCTACCGACCACAGCGCCGCCATCTTCGGCTACCGCGGTACCGTCACCGACGACGGTAGCGCCGACCGTGACAACGGCACCGCCTACCCGGACTCGTTTCCCGAAGCCAGGACGTCACGGCCGCGGCGACGTGCCGACGACCAGCTTCGGCCGGCACTGGTAGCGCGGACCGTCCCCTAGCCGCACTGCGGGAGGGGCTTGGGGGTCGTGGTCGGCGCGACCACCGGAGGCTTTGCGGTCGTCGTCACCGCGGGCGGACGTGGAGCGGGCGTGACCGGATGCGGGGTCGTCGCCACGGGCATGGCCGGACGCGGCGCGGGCGGGTGCGGCGTCGTGGTTACCGGCGGGGCGACGTGGGTCGGTTTGGCCGATGACGTGCCCGGCTTCGTGGTCGGTGTGGGAGGCGGCGGCACACACCGGGTGGTCGTGACCGGCGGTGCCGGCGTGCCGGGAGTCGTTGTCTTTCCCGGTGTTCCGGGCACCGTTGTCACGACCGGTGCGGAGGTCACCACTGGCGTGGTCGTCACGACGGGGGTCGTCGTGGTCACGACAGGCGTGGTCGTCGCCACCGGCGTCGTGGTCACCACCGGCGTGGTCGTCGCCACCGGCGTCGTGGTGACCGGAGTGGTGGTCACGGGCGACGTCGTCGGCGTGACGCCCGGCCCGCTGATCACGATGACGGGGGTCGTGGTGGACGGGTCCGAGGTGGGAGCCGGGCTGGTGGTGACGACCGGATCCGTGGTCGTCACCACCGTTGTCACTACGGACGAGTTCACATCGGTGGGCAGGAGCGGCGGCAGGGACAGGTTGGCGCCCGCGCTCAGCGTCACCGAAAGGCTGGCTCCCGTCGAAGGATCCGTCGTCGTCACCGGCGTATCAGTGGTCGTCACCGGTGTGTCCGTCGTCGTGACCGGGTTGTCCGTGGTCGTATCCGTCGTCAATGGTGTGCTGGTGTCGACCATCGTGATAGGCCCGGTGCCCGGATCATCCGACGAGGCCGCCGGATCCCCCGAGTCACCGGGGACGGGCACATCGCTCGGGGTCTCGGAGGTGTCGCCGATATCCCCGGCCGTCGTCGAATCCAGTTGCGTACTCAGCTTTTCGGTAGTCGAGGAGGCCTTGCGATCCCCCAACCGATCCGCGCCCTTCGGTTCCGCGGCGGCCACCGCCGCCACCGTGAGCGTCAGCAGTGCGGTGACCGCGACGGCCCGCGGCAGGTGCTTGATCAGGTTGCTGCGGGGTTTGACGATGAACGGGGCCGCGGCCGAATCGTCCCGGCCGAGCTCGTTGCTGTCGGTTGGTTCCACGAGTGCCTTCTGTTCCGCTGTGAGTCGCCCTGGGGATCCGGCCTCAGCCGCTGACGCTGGCCGTGCCGATCTCGAGATGCCCGGTGAATCGTTGTGACCAGCTCGAATCCGAGCTGACCGTGACGGTGAAGTCGTACCAACCGTTGTTGTAGGCAATGGCGTTGAAGTAGTCGCTGGTGGACTTGCCCGCCGCCACCGTGTACGTCCACGGCCCATCGGTGCGGTACTGATTGGCCTTGATGGTGAAGGTGACCGAGGAGGTGCCGGAGTTCGTCATGGCGAACCAGATCGCCAGCTTGCCGGTATTGGGCGCATTGGAATACGAGGTCGCGACCGCGACCGTCTTACCCGGCTTGGTCACATTGCCCTGGAAGCGGCGCAGGAATCGGTTCGGGCCGGTGACCGTCAGATCGTAAGCGCCATTGCCGTATCCGGTGCCGACCTCGTAGAAGTCATTGGTGCTGCCGCCCGCGCCGACCGTGTACTGCCACGGCCCGCCACTGCGAAATGCGTTGGCGTAGGTGGCGAAATGCACCGCGCGGGTCGCCGGAGTACCCGCATTGGCGAAGTTGATCCAGGCGCGGGCTTCACCATTGGTGCCGAAGGTGAAGTGGTCGAGCCAGGCGTTGGGCTGATACGGCAGCGCGCGGGCCGGACGAGTGCCCGACTCCTGGGCCGGGAGCGCGTTCGTGGTGGGCGACGGATTGGCCTGGGCGGAGCAGGTGGCCGTCGTGATCACCGCGGAAGTGTCCGGCAGCGTCGGCAATCCGGTGACCGGGGACGCGAAGTTGAACATGCCCGTCAGGTCGCCACACACCTCCCGCCGCCAGGCGCTGATATTGGGGCAGGTGGCCTTCTTGCCCAGCGCCGCGGTCCAGGTCTCCAGGAAACGCAGCACCGAAGTGTGGTCGAACACTTCGGAACTGACCCAGCCGCCGCGCGTCCACGGCGAGACCACGATCAGCGGCACCCGGAAGCCGAGGCCGATGGGAACACCGTTGAGGAACTCGTCCGCGGTGCCCGCGGGCGCGACGGGCGGCGGCACATGATCGAACAGGCCGTCGTTCTCGTCGTAGTTGACGATCAGCACCGTCGAGTTGAAGACATTCGGATCGGCGTTGAGCGCGTTGATCACGTTGTGCACGAAGTGCGCACCATTGTTCGGCGGGGCGTCGGGATGCTCGGACGACCACTGGTCGGACACGATCCACGACACCTGCGGCAGCTTGCCGCCGACCACATCGGCCTTGATCGCGGCCACGATGTCGTCCGGAGTCTTGCCGGTGGTCGCGGGCACCGAACCCATGCCGTTGACCGCCAGCGGGCTGCCGGGTGCGGCATTGGCGAACTGCTTGAAGTACGCGAGTGCGTTGTCGCCGTAGTTGTCCGCCGCGTTCTGGTACAGCTTCCAGCTGACACCCGCGTTCTGCAGCGCCTCGGCGTAGGTCTGCCAGCTCAGCCCGGATTCGTCGCCGCCGTCATTGGCGGGCCCGCCCGCGGTGCCGGCCGGATCGATCCAGCCGCTCCAGTGGTAGGTGCGGTTCGGTCCGGTCGCGCTGAGCACCGAGCAGTGGTAGGCGTCGCCGATGGTCCAGTTGTCGGCCAGCGCGTAATGGAACGGAATGTCCTTGCGCCCAAGGTATCCCATGGTGCGCGCGCTGCCCTTGGCCGCGACCCACGCGTCGAGATGCCCGTTGTTCCACGCGGCGTGCTGATCCGCCCAGGCGTGCGGCAGATCCCCGTCGCACTGCGCCGCGTTCTCCGACCCGGCCGCGCTCAACGCCCAAGGATATTGCCGCCCACCACCATTGGGCTGATTGAACACACTGTTCCCCCCGGACAGCTGGATCGTCGCCTTGTCCCCGAACCCCCGCACACCCTTGAGCGTCCCGAAATAATGATCAAACGACCGGTTCTCCTGCATCAGGATCACCACATGCTTGACATCCGCAATGGTCCCGCTCGCCGCCCCCGCGGCCCCCGCCCCAAAATTTCCACCAGCAACAACACCGGCCGCCGCCGCAGCCGACACACCGAGAAAACCCCGGCGATTCAAAGGTGACAAGACGCCTACTCCCGCTCTGACAAAGATCGCCAAAACGGTTACACCGCCCCGTAACCGACGCACGCCCCCACCCTGGCCACGAGGTTAACCTTGTATCGCTACAGATGAATGGCCAGTGACCAGCCGGACTACTTCAGTCCGGAAACATCGAAACCGCCCACTACATGGGCGGTTTCGGGTTCCCGAGGACTGTCAGGCCAGCTTGAGGCTGCGGCCGATGATTTCCTTCATGATTTCGGTGGTGCCGCCGTAGATGGTCTGGAC
The DNA here is from genome assembly GCF_042753865.1 of Nocardia sp. NPDC059240. Taxonomy (NCBI): domain Bacteria; kingdom Bacillati; phylum Actinomycetota; class Actinomycetes; order Mycobacteriales; family Nocardiaceae; genus Nocardia; species Nocardia sp. NPDC059240. The sequence goes on from NZ_JBHZAC010000003.1 coordinate 373,015, forward strand.
TCGGGCGTCCATGTAGGCCTTGGCGATCGGGTATTCGCGCATGTAGCCGTAGCCGCCGTGCAGCTGCAGGCACTTGGTGATGAGTTCGAGCTGTTCCTCCGTCGACCACCACTTGGCCATGGCGGCCTCTTCGACGGTCAGCTTCTCGGCGTTCAGCAGCTCGATGCAGCGGTCGGTGAAGACGCGGACGGCCGTGGTCTTGGTGGCCAGTTCGGCCAGCACGAAGCGGGTGTTCTGCTGTGCGCCAATGGGTTTGCCGAAGGCCTTGCGGTCGCGGACGTACTGGCAGGTGAGGTCCAGGCAGGCCTCCATGGCGGCGGCGGCCATCACGGCGATGGACAGGCGCTCCTGCGGGAGGTTCTGCATCAGGTGGATGAAGCCCTGGCCCTCGGTGCCCAGCAGGTTCTTGGCGGGGACGCGGACGTCGGTGAAGGACAGTTCGGCGGTGTCCTGGGCCTTGAGGCCGATCTTGTCGAGATTGCGGCCGCGCTCGAAACCGGGCATGCCGCGCTCGACCACCAGCAGCGAGAAACCCATGGGGCCCTTGGACGCATCGGTCTGGGCGACCACGATCACGATGTCGGCATTGATGCCGTTGGTGATGAAAGTCTTGGCGCCGTTGAGAACCCAGTCGTCGCCGTCGCGGACCGCGCGGGTCTTGATGCCCTGCAGGTCCGAGCCGGTGCCGGGCTCGGTCATGGCGATGGCGGTGATGATCTCGCCGGAACAGAAGCCGGGCAGCCAGCGCTGCTTCTGCTCCTCGTTGGCCAGCTCCAGCAGGTAGGGCGCGATCACGTCATTGTGCAGACCGAAACCCAGGCCGGAGTAGAAGCCCTTGGTGACCTCCTCGGTCACGATGGCGTTGTAGCGGAAGTCCTTGACGCCCCCGCCGCCGTACTGCTCCGGCACGGCCATGCCGAGGAATCCCTGCTTGCCGGCTTCGAGCCAGACCGAGCGATCGACGATGCCGTCGTGCTCCCACTGCTCGTGATGGGCAGCCACATGCTGATCGAGAAACTTACGGAACGACTCCCGGAACAGCGCGTGTTCGGGTTCGAAAAGGGTGCGTTCCACGCCAACCTCCTACGGTGACCACATCGGCATCATCGCCTCTGCCCTTACCGTACTCGAAAGTCGAACGGAGGTTAACTTCACAGGGCGGGAAAGTGGTCCGAACTGCGACAGTCGCCATTGACGTCGCGGAACGGAGGGGCTGAACCTCGGTAAACCTACCGGGTGAAGCTCAGAGGCCGAAGCGGCCCAGGGTGCGACCCAGCAGGCTGCGGCCGCGATCCTTGTCGCGCTCGGACAACAGGAACTCCAGTTCCTCCTCGAGGGCCTTCTTCACCACGACCTGCAGATCGCTCGCGGCGGCCTCGAGATCCTCGGCGTCACGCCAGGGACTGGTGTCGATCGGGGTGCCGAGCGCGTAGTAGAAGCGCTCCGGCTTGGGCACCAGGGTCGGGCCGAGGCCGCGGATCAGCGGCGGGGTCAGGTTCGAGCGCAAGCCCAGCCCCTCGACCGCCTTGCGCAGCGGCAGCATGACCGGGTGATCGCCGTCGAAGACGATGTCGTAGATATCGTCGCCGCCGACCATGGCCATGGGGACGATGGGCGCGCCCGCCTGGATCGCCATCTTCGCGAAACCGGTGCGACCCTCCCACAGCAGCTTGTACTTCTGCCCCTTGGCGCGCATGGCCTCACGACCGCCGCCGGGGAACACCGCGACAGCCTCATCGTTCTCCAGCAAGGTCGTGCAGTTGCGGCGATTGCCGCGCACAATTCCCCAGCGGTGGAACACATCTCGCAGTCCGGGCACATCGATCAGCACATTCTCGGCCAGTCCCCGCACCAGCCGATCGTGCCGCACCAGGATCTCGTGCGCGAGCAGCGGGGCATCGGTCCCGCCCGCCAGCGAATGGTTGCCGACCAGCAGCACCGGACCCTCGAGCGGGAAGTTCTCCATGCCGTAGAAGCGCGGGCTGAACCAGGCCCGGGACGGGGCGATCAGCAGATCGATGATGCGGCGATCGGTATCGGTCAGATGGACGTGCAGCGGCGCACCGTCGGTCAACCCCCTCGGAGCTTCGGACAAATGATCATCATTACGAGACACAACAAACCCTCCCTGCAGAGCCTTCGATAGCAGCATGCTAACGAAAGCTTCCGCAGGTCACCGACCGAGGGTTAGAACAGGTTGGAGCGCTCGAAAGTGCCGAACTCCGCCCTCAGTTCGGATTTGCCGGACTCGGTGAGTCGGTCGTACTCGGGTTTTCCACGGCCGATCCAGCGGTAGATCGGTTCGATGGTGTGCCAACGCTGTTCCTGCAGTTCGCGTTTGAGCACCTTGTTCGAGCCGGTGACGGGGAGGTTCCCGGAGACGCGCAGCAGGCGGGGTGCACCCTTGGTGCCGAGATCGTCTTGGGCGCTGAGGAATTCGGCGAACTCGACGATGTCGAAGACGGCCGGGTCGGCTACCTCGATGGCCGCCATCACCTGATCCCCGGAACGCGGATCGGGCACGCCGTAGACGGCGGCGGCGATCACGGCGGGATGTCGTCTGATCACCTGCTCGATCAGAAGGGTCGAGGTGTTCTCGCCGTCCACTCGCAGCCAATCGCCTTTGCGTCCGGCGAAATAGAGAAAGCCCGCCTGGTCGATATATCCCAGGTCGCCGGTCCAATACCAGCCATTGCGCAGACGTTCGGCATCGGCGACATCGTTCTTGTAGTAGCCCTCGAATACGAGCGCACCAGCACGGTCGACCATCTCGCCGACGGCCTCGTCCGCATTCAGCACGCGGCCGTACTCGTCGAGCACCGCCCGCGCACACTCGGTGAGGGTGTCCGGATTCACCACGGCCACACCGGGATGCGCCGGGCGGCCGAGGGCGGACGGCGGTGCCTGCGGGTCGAGGGCGGCCAGGGCCGGGCCTTCGCTGGAGCCGTAACCCTCGAACAGTGGAGCACCGAAGCGGCGGCGGAACTCGGTCTGATCGGCCACCGACGCCTCGGTGCCGAAACCGCGCACCAAAGTGTTGTCGGCGTCGTCGGGCTGCTCGGGAGTGGCGAGGAGGTAGCCGAGCGCCTTGCCGACATAGGTGAAGAAGGTCGCGCCGAAATACCTTACGTCCGAGAGGAATCCGGATGCGGAGAACTTCGGCGTCAGGCACACCGTCGCGCCGTTGGCGAGCGCAGGAGCCCACAGCGCCATGATGGCATTGCCGTGGAACAGCGGCATGCAGCAGTAGTCGACGTCCTCGCGCACGTGGCCGAACTTGGCGGAGGCCGCATACGCGATCACCGCCAGGCGGCGCTGAGAACACTTGACCGCCTTGGAGGTTCCGGTCGTGCCGGAGGTGAACAGCAACAGCAGCAACGCCTCCGGGCCCGCCTCCGCCACCGGGTCCGTGCGATACCCGCTCACCCGCTGCGCGTAGCCCGGATCGTCCACGAGCAGAAAACGTTCCGGCTCCAACCCCAGATCCAGCCCGCGCAGCCTTGCCATGCCGGCCGCGTCGGTGACGATCAGCTGACAGTCCACATACCGAATATCGGCTTCCAGCTGAGTGTTTCCGCGCGTCGGGTTGATTCCGACCAGCGTCGCGCCGGCCAGCGCAGCCGCACCCAGCCAGAAGACGAAGTCGGGGACATTGTCCAGCAGCACCCCGATATGGAAGGGACCGTCCCGCCGCAACTCCCGCGCCAGCGCGGCCCGAGCGGCCGACTCCCGCACCACCACGTCCCAGGTCCAGTCCTGCTCCCGGGTGCGCAGGCCGGGACGCTCGTCGCCGAGCCGGTCGAGCAGCATGCTCGCGATATCCGCCCGCTGCGGTACCGATAGGTCCGTCATGTCCGAATCGCCTTCCATATGCCGAGTCTCGCCGCTCTCACACGGCCGGGTGCACGAGTTCGACGTATTCGCTGGGCAGTTCGTCGAACGAGAGCTTGCGGACCTCGACCGGACCCGAGTGATAGGAGTCCTCACCGACAATCAGGCCGTTCGCATCCACCGGCCACAACAGCAGCTGCCGGAAGGTGATGAGATAGTCGGCATCCGGGTCATCCACCGGGATGCCGATCTGCGCGGCATACGCGCCCGGATAGATCTGCTTGAGATAACCCTCGGTCACCACACAGTCGTCATCCACCAGCAGCCGATCCAGCGCGAACTCCAGAATGTTGGACTTACTGGCCACGAACGCCGCGTAGTAGTCATGCACTCCGGCCCACCCCTTCGGCCCGACATCCTGCCCGGCGTTCCAGAAGTGATAGTCCGGCTCCGCCACCAGCGTCCGCATCAGGCCGTCCAGATCGGGCTCCGCTTCCGCCTTCATATGCTCGATGACAATGCTCAGCACCTGACGATGCCGCTCATTGGTGGTAACGGCCAGCCGCTGCTCGAGCGGCTCCCAGGTCTTGGCCGGATCGACGATCGCCATGACGTGAATCTCCTTCTCCCGCACCGATTCGTGCCCACCGATACTCACCAATCCGGACCACCGGATGCACCCGACGCACGTCGCGGTTCCCGGCCGATGACCCGACACCCGTCGGATGTCCCCCGACCCCGCATTCGCGGCGAGGCCAACTCCGCCGAGGACAGGGCGATCCGCCGCACGGTCAGCACCAGCGTCGCCATGAACCGGTCCAACGCCTCCCCCATATCCCACCCCATCACCGCCTCGACCTGCGCGATCCGAGCCGCCACCGTGCTGTGGTGCAGATGCAATTCCTGCGCGGTCCCCCGCAACGTCCCGAACATGCAGAACGCCTCCAACGTGTCGACCGCCAACGCCCCCGCCTCATTGCTCGCGAACTCATTGATCCGCACCACATCCGCATTCCCCAGCAACCGCTGCACCGGCATATCCGCCAACAACTCCAACGACCCCAACCGCTCGAACGCCACCACCCGCCGCCCATGCCACGTCGACGACGCAAACCGCAACGCCCGCCGCGCCTGCTCCCACGAGGTAGCCGCCGCCACCGCGGGCAACCGCTCCCCCATCCCGATCCACGGCCCACCGGCCCCGGTGCGCGATGCCGGAAATGCCTCCACCACAGCATGATTCAGAGCATCCGACAGTCCATGATCAGCGCACCCGTCACGCAGCGCAGGATCTTGAACCAGCACAGCGACCGTCGCGCCGATCACCGCCTGCCGCAGCACTGGCACTTGCTCGCCGATGATCCGCACCGCCTCGGCAGCACCCGGTCCCGCCACCGCCAGCACCCGGGTGGCGCGCGCCGGATCCAGCCCGAGTAGCCGCATGGCCCGAACCCGATCCTCGCGCCGTTCCTTCTCCGACAGCACCACTTCCAGCAGCGCCGGATCATCCATCCGCAATGGATTCGCTGCCTGCCGCGCCGACACCATCCGCAAGCAGTGCCGCAGTCGATCCATCACCACCTGGTCCAGCGGGTGCGCGGGACAGTCGGGATGCGCAACGTGGTCGGGATCCACGTCGCGCCTTCGATCAGTGCCATCGCCTCCATCGCGCGGCTCCCGCCCGCCGGGCGAGGCTCGCCGCTCCAACCACACCGCGGGATCTGTGCCGAGCGAATCTCCCGGGTTGGCGGCGATCGCGGGCAGCAGGCGACCGGCGGCGTCGTAGCGGATCACGGTGCCGTCGGACCACATCGCGCCGACCGGGCATTCCGCCAATAGCGCGGCGGCGCGGATCACGGTGTCCGCGTTGGCGGCGGACTCGTCGAAGGCGTCGAAGTGGGCGAGCACCCGCAGCACCGCGGCCGGGTCGCTGCCCAGCGTCGACAACCGCGGCGGATCGGGATCCGACACGGGCTCGTTCACTTCGTTCCCTCCACGCTGACGGAATATCCGACGAGCGTGGCAAGTCCCGCGCCGGCTCGACGCATTTCCGGCGATCAGTCCGACTGGGTGGGACTCGGCCTCGCTTCAGGTCCCCTTCACGAATCGCAGATAGCAGGCCGCGAAGATCAGCACGATGCCGATGTTGGCCAGCAGCCGCGCCCAGAAGTGGTGCCGGAACACCAGAATGTCCACGCCGACGATGAGGGCGACCATCACGGCGACGAGGAGCACGACAACCGTCTGTCTTGCCATGACCTCTGTCTACTCCATGCGACGACCGGGGAGCGGCGCGAGTCTCCTCGGCGGGAGCGCCCCGGGCTGTGGTCAGGGCTGCGGTGCGGCCGGTGGCGGAAGAACGTTGGTTCGGAGGTGGCGAACCAGGGCGATCAGCCGGTCGGTGGTGGCGGCGGCCGGTTCGGTGAGCCGCAGCCGGAGGAGTTCACGGCCGGAGGCATGCAGGATTCGGGCGGTGTAGTCGGGGTCGGGAAGCTTCGGGAAGGCTTGCAGCAACTCCTGTTCCAGGAAGCGGTGGACGACCTGCGAGGACTCGGCGAGACGCTGATGCAGTTCGGGCGGCGCGCCCTCGGGCGGGAAGAGGAACAGGCGCCAGGTGGCCGGGTGCGCGTCGATGGCATGGATGGACCCGGCGAAGGCGTTGATGAACGGGTCGGGGTCGCGTACCTGGGTGAGCGCTTCGGCGAATTGGGTTGCGGCGCGGGCGGCTTCGCGGTCGATGAGGGCGATGAAGACGCCGGCCAGGTCACCGAACTGCTGGTAGAGGACCGGGCGGGTGATGCCTGCGGCCTCGGCGATGCGGTTGGGGGTGGCGGCGTGGAAGCCTTCGGTGTCGACGATGGCGTGGGTGAGGTCGAGAATCTGCTCGCGGCGGTTCTCCGCGGTCATCCGCCTGCGTACACCGGGGGCGCTCGTCACCCTTGACAGCCTAACTTACAACCCGTCAGTATCTAACTAACAGGTTGAAAGTTGAGGTGTGCCGATGACGATCCACTACCCAGAGCTCGCCGAAAGAGTACGCAGCCAGCAGGATTCGCAACCCGGCCTCTACGGCGACATCGACTTCCACACCTCCCCTTACCGATTCACCACCGACCCGGCCGACAAATCGTCACTGCCGAAGTGGGTCGCCGCCCGGGAGCCGCTGCTCGCCGATGAGCGCATGGTCGAATTGATGCGCACGGCAACGATGCTCGGCGATGTCGTCGCCGATCCCTATGCCACGCTCGTCGCACGCTACGGCGTCCAGGGGCTGATCGGCATGCTGCGGCAGGCCTGCCGCGACGGCGTCGACTCGGTCCCCGACGCACCCGCCGAACTGCGCACCTTCCTCGCCTCGATGGAAGCCACTCCCGCCTGGGTGGATAGGGAACTCGTCGAGCAGGGCGCGCGCCATATGCGCATCGGCGCGGCGTACCTGTCGCCCTTCCTGATTCGCGGCGCGTTCCTCGCGACCTTCCTCAATACGTATGCCGCCCTGCCGATGGCCATCATCGGCGCGCTGTCGGGACGCCGTGCCGCGCACCGAGTCAACGAAACCGCGACCTTCTTCACCGTGACCACCCTGCCGGGCGCGCTGACCCGCCACGGCGCAGGCTTCGAAGCCGCGGCCATGGTGCGGTTGATGCATTCGATGGTGCGCTACAACGCCCTCGAACGCTCCGCGCACTGGGACGCCGAGGTCTACGGCATCCCGGTACCGCAGGTCGACCAGATGCCCGCCGGACTCATCAACATGTACCTGCTCGCCACCCTCGCCCGGCGGCGCGGCCGCACCGAATTCAGTCCTCGCGAACGCGCCATGCTCGAATTCAGCCGCTACCGCTGCTTCCTGCTCGGCCTACCCGAAGAACTGCTGCCCACCACCGCCGAGGGCATCATCGAGGTGTTCCACGCCCGCGCCGCCCTGCTGCGCGACGGCTTCGACGACGCCACCTGCGGCGAACTCGTCCGCTCCACCATGGACGCCTACCTGCGCCCGGACCGCACCCCCTTCGACCGTGCCGCCGAGGCGGTCGAAAACAGTTGGAGCAGAGCCTTCTTCCTGGGATTCAGCGGCGGCAATCGCAAAGCGGCAGCCGCCATGAGCGTGCACCTACGCCCCGCCGACGCCGCCCGTGTTGCCGCCACCGCCCCGTTCATCCTCGCCCGCTTCGTCTCGATGACGGTCGCCGGGCAACTCCCGGCCCTCCGCAACACCGTCGACACCCGCACCATTCGCGTCATCGGGAAGCGCCTCGCCACCTACGGCAGCGCCGAATACACCACCGACGCAGCCACTTACACGCCGAAACACCCTTCGACCGCCTCCGGCTCCTGACCCGACCGCGCCCGCCGAGTGCCGGACCACAAGGCGTTCAGCCCGAATCGGACTCCGGTGTGCGCCGCTCGACGGTGCATATGATGGGCGTGGTGGGGTCTGTGTCGTTCCGAGGGACAGCGATCGCCCGGTGTCTACCGGCGGTGCTGGCCGCTGTCGCCGCAGTGCTGGCCACGCTTTTCGTAGTCGGGCCAAGGATTCTCGCCGGGCCGGTGCCGGGTGGCTCGGACGACGACGGCATCGGCGACGCCTTCCGCACCGCATTCCTCACCTATTGGCAATCCGACGTCCGCACCTTCCCGCCGAGTCTGCAGGCAGCAGTCGACTACTGGTTCCGCTACCACGTGGCCAAGGCCGTATTCGCCGCGCTCGCGCTGATCGTGCTCGCGGCCCTCGCCACCCTGCTGTGGAAGTCGTTCCTGAATTCCGCGAGCCTCGAAGCCGGCAGGCGGATCGCAGGCGCTACCGCCGCAGTCTTCGTCACCGCCTGCACGCTGGCCTCAATGCTGTTGGTGCTGGCCAACATTCAAGGCGCGCTCGCACCGTTCTCCTCACTGCTGCCCATGCTGATGGACGACGAGAGCAACCCCGACCTGGCCACCGCGATCGACCAGGCCAGAACCCAGGCGGACGCCTACCCCAGTACCCGAACCCAGCCCGCGACGCAGGTCATGATCGACGACTTCGCCTGGTATCACCTGATCATGGCGGTGCTGACAGGACTGGTCGCCGTCGCGGCCCTCGCCGCGATCATGCTGTCGTGGAGGCGTTTCCGGCGAACAGACCCCACCGACCGGAGTACCCGCCGAACCCTACTCTCCTTCACCATCGCCACCCTCCTCCTCACCCTGACCATGCTGGTAGTAGCCACCGCCAACGCCCTCACCACAGCAACCCCCGCCCCCGCCCTAGCCGCCCTCCTGAACGGCGGCTGGTAACCACCGAGTGGCACATTCTGGTGGAGTTTTGCCCGAATTCAGCTCCAGAATGTGCCACTCGACGAATCAATCGGCGTCGTTGGCCCAGCCGCAGGTGACGGAGCCGTCGTTGTCTTGGCAGACGGTGCCTGACGCGCAGGCGCGGACGACCCATTGGCCGTTGACGCAGGTGGCGTAGTTGGATTCGTCCCAGCAGATGTCGACTGCGCCGTCCGAGGTGTCGCAGCTGCCGCCGTCGGTGATACCCGAGGCGTCGGCGGTGGTTGTCTCGTCGGTTGCGCCGGTGGATGATTCGGACATTCGGAAATCCTTTCAGTGGGGGATCTCGCAGGGATATTGAAGCAATCCGCAGTTCGGGTGGACGCCAATTCCGCTGTATTCGTTACGAATCCGTCGAAGTATGTGACTCTTGAGGAATGTGGTGGGCGGTGGCGGCGTGGGCGGTCCGAGCCATATTCGCGGCGATGTTCGCGGTAGCTGCGTACGGGAAAGTGGTGGCGCAGTCCGCTACTCGGGATGCTGTGACGGCATTCGGCGTACCGGTCGGTCGCGCAAGGGCGGTGGCGCGGGCGCTGCCGATCGTGGAGGGGTTGATCGCGGTCGGGGTGGTCCTGCCCCGCGTGTGCGCGCCCGCCGCCGCAGCCGGGGTGATCCTGCTCGGCGTGTTCACCGGCGCGGTGGGATGGCGCCTGCGGCAAGGGGAACGGCCTGCCTGTGCCTGTTTCGGTGAGCCCAGCGCGGCACCGATCGGGGTGAGCACGCTGATCCGCAATGTCGCACTGCTGGCGGTCGGCATCGCCGCGACGATCGGCAGCCTCCGCTACCCCGGCCTCCCGCTCGCCGGCATCAGCGGCGACCGGCTGCTGATCGTCACCGCCTGCGTAGCGCTGGCGGCGGTACAGGTACGCCAGGGCATGACGCTGCGCGCCCAACGCGCCCGCATCGAGGAAACGGCGGGAACCGTTGCGACACAACTCCCGATCGGTTCCCGCGCACCGGCTTTCGAACTCCCCTCCACCACCGGCCACACCTCCCTACACCAACTCCTCACCTCCGGCCGCCCCCAACTCCTCGTCTTCCTGCAACCGACCTGCGGCCCCTGCAAATCGATCGCGGGCAGCCTCCCCGACCTGGCCGCCACCATCAGCGAATGGGTCGACGTAGTGGTGATCGGCTCCGGCACCATCGACGACAACGCCCTCTGGCGCACCGACTACGGCATCACTCACTACCTGGTCCAACGCTCCAGCGAAATCGCCCGCCGCTACGCCATCACCGGCACCCCCGCCGCCATCCAAATCGACGCCACCGGCCGAATCCAATCCGAGCCGGCCTCCGGCTCCGGCGGCATCCGCCACCTCCTGCGAGAGAACCCAGCCGTCCCCCACCCCAGCCCGGCAACGACCTGAGGCGAACCGAATCACCCTGTGGCAGAGCCGGAAAGCCGGGTTTCACCGAGAACGTCCAACCGCTTTACCGCCCCCTCGGCCGCACGGCGCACGCGGGAGTCAACATCGTCCCGCAAGCCCTCGAGCACCTCTCTGTGGGAACCGAGGCCGAGGGTCGCCACCAGGTGCGCGGCAGCAGCACGCACCCGCGGATCACCGTCACGAAGCGACAGCTCGACATACCGCGAGCTGGTGTCGTGCCGTCGGCCGAGCAGTTGGAGGTAGGCGCGGCGCAGACCGGGATCGGAGCGCCACGCGTCGGATAGAAGCGAGCGGCGCGGTCCCGCGACCTCCACCAGAGCGCGCCCGGCCGCCGCGCGCACCCGTGGCGCACCGGTACAAAACAGCGCCCACAATGTCGGTTCGGCCCGCGGATCGCCGATACGCCCGAGCGCTCGGACCGCCGCGACCACCGCGGATGGCTTGTCGCAGAGCCGGATCAGCGCCGGCACGGCACCCTGGTCGCCGTGGCGGCAGAGAACTCGCCCCGCCCGCTCACGTACCGTCGGCTCGATATCGTCCAGCGCGATCAGCGCCGCAGCCACGGCCGCGGACGGACCGATCCGGGCCAGGGCCCGCAAGCTGTGGTCGCGGGCCTCCGCATTGCCCGTTCGCGCTGTTTCGGCGAGCGTATCGATCGCATCGGTGGAGCCGATCCTCCCCAGCGCGGAAATCCATGGCACCCAGTTCGGATCGTCGCGCAGGCTTCGGCAGAGCGCGGGCACGGCCTCGATCGCCCGGAGTTCTCCCAAGGCGTACGGAGCGTCGTACCACCAGGCAGGCTCACCGAGGTGAGCGATGAGCTCCGGGATATGCGCCCGTCCGCGATCAGCCAGCCAGCCGGGATCCTCCCGCCATGGCGGATCGATGGGTGACAGGATTCGCCCACGCAGTGCCGCCAAGGCCTCGGGTCCGCCGATCGCGCGCAAACGGCGCGCAGCAGCGACCCGTGCCCAGCGCCAACCGATTTCGGACCGTCGGACGATCCGCCCGAGCGCCGCGATCTCGGCGTCGTCCGTATCCGCGTCCATGATTCCCTCGATGGCGGTCTGCACGACATTCGGCCGCTCGTCGGCGAGCCGGGTTCGGAGCCGATCGATATCGCAGGATGCCAGGGTCGCGGTAGCGGCCTCCCAGGCATCGCCCGAATCCCACCACCGATCGGCGATCTCGGCCGCGTACGGGCTATCGGCGGCAACGTAGAGGGCATGGTAGATCCAGTTCCGGCAACAGTCACGATGTTCGGAGTCGTAGGCGGTAAGCAGATTCGCCGCCATCTGCGAATCCGGATTCTCTGCAACCCAATTCGCATAGTCGCGCCAATGTTCGCCCGGCTCCGTCGGGGGCGGCACCGGCGCTTCTGCCGGCGGAATGTACGGCGGCACAGCCAATTTCTCGGCAAGCACCCGGAACGCGCCGCCCCAGAAGTAGAAGGTCCCGGGTGCGGTCTCGAGGAACTCCCGCCGTTCGACGAACTTGATCGCCACGGCGGCCGGATGCACACCGATCCGCTCGACGTAGTCCATCGGCATCTCACCGGGCCGCTGCGGCAACAGCGCCACCAGCGCCGCCACGGCCCGGGGCACGCCCCAGCTCAGCAACTCCGCCTCCCCGACCCCCACCATGGGTGCCTCCGACAGCCACGCCGTCCAACGCATCGTGCGACTCTCGGATCCGCTTATCGCACAGGCTTCGTCAGCGAGTCGCTCGACATACTGCAGCAGCGACTTGCCGTCCCGCCACAACCAGCCCCGATAGATTCGCGCCGCAATCCGACGCGCCCCCTCATCATTCACAAATCCCCATCCAACACCGATCCCCCGACCTTCACCACGGCATTTCTGCCGTGCCGGAAGCGAACGGTCAGGGCGGCCGCCACGAGGGTGGCGGTGGCGGCGAGCAGAGCGGTGGTCGGCCAGCCGAACCCGCCGACGGCGACTGCGCCGAACGCCGTGCCCAGGCTGCCGCCGATGAAGTAGACGACCATGTAGGCGCTGTTGAAGCGGGCTGGGGCGGTGGGGTCCAGGGCGAGAACGGTGCTCTGGTTGGCCACTTGGGCGGCGAAGAGACCCGCGTCGAAGAGGCCGAGGCACAACAGGGTCAGGGCGGTGTTCGAGAGGGAGACCGCGAGAGTCAATGTGCTCACGATGGTCAGGGTCAGGCCGATGAGGATTACGCGGCGGGCACCGATGCGGTCGGTCCAAACGCCGGAGATTCGGGTGGCGACGACGCCCAACAAGCCCGCGAGGGCGTACAGGCCGATGCGTTCGGACGAATAGGAGAACGGCGGTTGCGACAGCGCCACCGCGAGACCCGACCAGATCGTGCAGAAGGCGAAGAACCAGAGTGCACCGCGACCCGCTGCCGAACGCAGCGCCGGATGGCGGGCGAACAGGATGGGCATATTGCGCAGTGTCGCAAGGTAACTCGTGGTCGCGGAGGCCGACGCCGCCGGTAATGCGATCCGGGCGGCGCAGGCGATCGCGACGCACGCTGCCGCGAAGACGAGCAGCATGCCCCGCCAACCCAGCGCCTCCGCCAGCCAGCCACCGGCGATCCGGCCCGCCAGCACTCCGGCCGAGATGCCGGCGGTCACGATCCCGAGCACGGTGGCCCGCCGCGTCGGCGCAGCGAAACGCCCTGCGACCGAGCTCAATTGCGCCCCCACCGACGAGGCCGCACCGATCAGGCCGACACCCGCGCCGAGCAGCCATACCGACCCGACCGCCGCGCTCGCCGCCAAAGCCACTGCCAGTAAACAGAATTGAGCGGACACGACCGCGCGGGGCGCACTGCGATCGACCAGCGGCACCAACAGTGCCAGGCCCAGCAGATACCCGATCGGCCCGCACGCCAGTGCCGTCCCCACCGCCGCGACCGAGATATGCAGCGACCCTGCCACTTCCGAGATCGCGGGCTGTAGCGGGTAGACACTCGCGGTGCCGATCCCCGCCGCCAAAGCCATGAACCACACCGTGGGCGTCCGTAAGACCACGCTGCGGGTTTCCGGACCGAGATCGAGTTCCATGTCCCTGACCGTAGATACGCGCAGCTCGAGCTTCCGGCGGGAATCGGTCGGCGTAGTCACGGCCCCTATGCGGCGATCGCTTACGATCGAGAAGTCGGGATATGACGGTCGTTATAGGAGAATCAGCGTTGGAATCGACCACCACCTTCGAGCACCCGTTCGACAATGCCACCGAACTGACGCCCGTCGGTGCAGGTGCGTACCTCGGCCGCACCGCTCCCGAGTACTCGAACATGGTCGGCCCGTTCGGTGGGATCACCGCGGCCACCATGCTGCGCGCGGTGCTCGACGACCCGCGCCTCGTCGGCAGCCCGCTGTCGATCACGGTCAACTTCGCGGGTCCTGTCGCCACCGGCGCGTTCACCATCGACGCCGACCCCGTGCGCACCAACCGCAGCACCCAGCACTGGACTGTCACCATGAGCCAGGACGATGCCGTGGTCACCACCGCGACCGTCGTCACCGCCGTGCGCCGCGAAACCTGGTCCGACACCGAGATCACCCCGCCCGCCGCACCCGCCCCCGACACCGTCGAGGCGGCAGTGATGCCCGAATTCCCCGCGTGGCTGGGCAATTACGAGATGCGCTTCGTCGAGGGCGGCATCGCCTTCGACGCCGACAGCACCGCCGCCCCCACCTCCACCACCACGCTCTGGGTCCGCGACACCCCCACCCGACCCCTGGACCACCTGTCCCTCACCGCGATGAGCGACATCTTCTTCCCCCGAATCATGCTCCGCCTCGGCCACATGGTCCCCGCCGGCACCGTCTCCTTCACGGTCTACTTCCACACCGACACCACCCAATTCCCCACCAACCCAGCCGATTTCGTCCTCGCCACCGCCCGCGCCCAACACTTCGGCAACGGCTTCTTCGACCAGTCCGCCCACCTCTGGACCGCCGGCGGCACCCCCTTGGCCACCAGCCACCAGGTCGTCTACTTCAAGGCTTGATCACCGCGCCCAGATGCCGCTGGCGATGAAGACCCGCCAATCCTCCTCGGAGAACCAGAGTTCCGGGCCGCGACCGGCGGCTTTCGAATCGCGCACGCCGACTCTTCCACCGCCCAGGTAGATCTCGACGCACTGCTGGGCGGAGTCGGACCTGCTCGACTTGTACCAACGGCCGATTGGCGGGAGCCTCTTCATTCGGCGTACTCCTTTGCGACGGCGAGCACCAGGTCACGGGTGTCCGCTTCCGTCAACGCTACCTCCCGCATCGCGGCGACGGCCTCCCAATACTGATCGATCTCCTCCTCGCGATCGTGATAGAGGCTGCCGACCACACCTTCGACGAGAACGATTGTCGGCAAGGCGATTCCGCTCGTGCCCTTCGGAAACTCGAGCAGGGTGAAAGGCTGAATGGTGAGCCCACGATGCGGGCGGGAGGTGAACGGCATGACACGGATGCTGATGTTGTCGCGTTGCCCGATCTCGGCCATCCAGGAAAGCTGTGCCGCCATCACCGTCGTGGTCGCCGGTCGGTGCCGGAGAACCGCTTCCGACAACAACACTTCGAGGCGAAAGCCTTTCTCATTCAAGCGATTCTGCCGGCGCGCGGTGAGTTCGAGACGGCGCTCGATATTGACTGCCGACAGGTCCGGCTTGTCGATCCGGATGATCGCGCGGCGATATTCCGGACTCTGCAATAGGCCGGGCACGATCACCGGCTGATGCACGACGACATGATTGGCGGCACCTTCGAGCCGGAGAAATCGCGGGAAGGTCGGCGCGACCTGATCGGTGTACGCCTTCCAGAAACCTTTCGAATTCCCTTGGGCCTTAGCGATCTTTTCTTGCTCGGAGATCTCGGACCACAGCCGCAGCGCCTCGTCGCACACCTCCGGTGTGGCACCGTACTGGTCCAGTAGCAGCCCGATCAACGGCTTGGTGAGTTTGGTGGGACTGCCCTCCTCCATGCGCATGATCACCTGGCGAGACACCTCCAGCGCGGACGCCGCGGTCAGCAGTGTCTGATGTGCACCTTCTCGTACTCCACGCATGAAGTTCCCGAAATCCATGCGAGAGACTGTCGATCCAGCCATTTTCTTAGCCTCGCTATTTGGGTGCTATCCGCCGCGGACATAGCTACGGCGGACTTCCATCGTATTTGACGGAAGTCCGCGAGATGGCCTGTTCGAGAACGAATTCAGGTGTCTACTGATCGAAGAGCGCTCTGCGAAAACAATCTTCGGCCCGGGTGTCACATCTGGGCCATTCCCTCCGATAGGACATCGGGAGTCGCAATGCCCTGGGATGCGTGGATTTTGTCGGTTATGACTGTTATGGGCGGGACGCTGATGGCGTTCTGCGTTCTTGAAGCGGTCGGGAGTTGAGCTGTGGCGCAAGCGATCAGCCATGACGTGCCCGACTATCCGGTGCAGAATCTCGAAGTCGCTCGGCGTGGACTGGAGACCCACCGAGCATGCGCGAAAGGATGTGAAGCCAAGCGCTATTTCATCGCCCTCGTACCCCACCTGGAGATGATCGCGCGCCGCCGCGCGGCCTCCGCCGGATGGAACCTCTGGCCACCAGGCGGGTGACACAACAAGATCAGGGAGTACTCACTGCGGAAATTTGTCCGATTTCCCGCAGTGAGTACTCCCTGATCTTGAGCCGGGGGTTAGTCGGCGGCGGGCTCGGTGCCCGCGTGGGCGTACTCGGTGAGTTGGCCCGCGAGCGCGGCGGGGACTCGGGCGCGGACTCGGGTGCCGGTCTCCTCGTGGTCCGAGGTGAGGATCTTGCCGTCCGCGTGGATGCGGGCCAGCAGGTCGCCTCGGGTGTAGGGCAGCAGGACGCTGACCTCCACGTCGAGGCCGCCGAGGATCTGAGCCAGGCGGTCGCGGAGTTGGTCGACGCCCTGGCCGGTTTTGGCCGAGACGAAGGCGGCGTCCGGGAGCCAACCGCGCAGCTGGGTCACTTCCAGCGGATCCAGTGCGTCGATCTTGTTGACCACCAGGAACTCCGGCGGGGCCGGGGTCTTGGATTCCTTGAGGACATCGGTGATGACCTCGCGGACCGCCTTGATCTGCTGGTCGGGCAGCGGGTCGGAACCATCCACCACATGCAGCAGCAGATCGGCCCCGGTCACCTCCTCCAGCGTCGAACGGAACGCCTCGACCAACTGGGTCGGCAGGTGGCGAACGAAACCGACCGTGTCGGTGAACACGACCTCGCGGCCGTCCTCGAGGGCGGCGCGGCGAGTCGTCGGATCCAAGGTGGCGAACAGGGCGTCCTGCACCAGGATTCCGGCGTCGGTGAGCGCATTCATCAGCGAGGACTTGCCCGCATTCGTGTAGCCGACGATCGCGACCTGCGGGATGCCGCTGGCCGTACGCTTGGCGCGCTTGGTGTCACGAGCGGTCTTCATCTCGCGGATCTCGCGGCGCAGCTTCGCCATTCGCTCACGAATGCGGCGACGATCGGTCTCGATCTTCGTCTCACCCGGACCACGCAGACCCACACCGCCATTGCTGCCGGCACGACCACCTGCCTGCCGGGACATGGACTCACCCCAGCCTCGCAGCCGCGGCATCATGTATTCCATCTGCGCCAGCGACACCTGCGCCTTGCCCTCACGCGACGTGGCGTGCTGGGCGAAGATGTCCAGGATCAGGGCGGTGCGGTCGATGACCTTCACCTTGACGACCTTCTCCAGCGCGGTCAGCTGCGCGGGGGAAAGCTCACCATCACAGACGACGGTGTCGGCGCCGGTCTCGAGGACCATGCCGCGCAACTCCTCCGCCTTGCCCGAACCCAGATAGGTGGACTTGTCGGGCTTGTCACGACGCTGCACCAGTGTGTCGAGCACCTCCGAACCCGCGGTCTCGGCGAGTGCGGCCAACTCGGCCATGCTCGCGTCGGCCTGCTCGGCGGTCCCCTCGGTCCACACCCCGCACAACACCACGCGCTCGAGGCGCAGCTGCCGGTACTCGACCTCGGTGACATCCTCGAGCTCCGTGGACAGACCCGCGGTGCGACGCAGTGCCGCGCGCTCATCGAGCTGCAGCTCACCGACGGTCGGCGCGGCCTGCCAGCCGTCACGGCCGGTCTCGGGGGCGTCGTTGATCTCCTCGTCGATCTCTTCGGCGGGAGTGAACTCATACGTCTCTGGCTTACTCATACACCTCCATAGTCCCACGTCCCAACGAACGACCGCATTCGGTTATTTCACCGCGACCTTTCGGATGCGAAGTCGGCCCCGGCCCGGGTGATCACGTCGTCGAGAACTTCGCGTGAGCGCAGCAGGTCGGCGATGGTGCGGTCGATGCGATCGCGCTCGGAGACCAACTCATGGACCAGCTCGGGCGTGGCGCGCTCGTTCGCACCGCCGTCGGTGTCACGCATGCACGGGAGGATCCCGTAGATCTTCTTACTGTTCAGACCGGCCGCGAACAGCTCCTGGATGTGAATGACACGGTCCACGGCGAGCTCGGGATAGTCGCGCTGGCCGCCGGGGGTCCGCGACGCCACCAGCAGACCCTGCTCCTCGTAGTAACGCAGCGAGCGTTCGCTCACGCCGGTGCGTTTGGCCAGCTCACCGATTCGCATGCGGCACTCCAGATTCCGGGGCTTGCACCTCACATCAATGTCAGGTTTTACCTTACCGGCATGACGAACACAGACCTCTTCAGCACCGGCCGCATCGGCGCACTGGAACTCCCGAACCGGCTGGTCATGGCACCGCTGACCCGCAATCGCGCCGACGCCGACGGGACTCCGTCGGCGCTCATGCGGACCCACTACACCCAGAGGGCCGGGGCGGGCCTGATCATCGCCGAGGGCACCACACCCAACCCGGTCGGGCAGACATACCCGAACATCCCCGGCATCCACAGCGATTCGCAGATCGCGGGCTGGCGGCGCGTCACCGATTCGGTGCGGGACGCGGGCGGGCGGATGTTCCTGCAACTGCAGCACGGCGGGCGCGTCGGCCACCCCGACAACAGCGGGCTGGTGCCGGTCGCACCGTCGGCGATCGCGTTGCCGGAAGGCATTCACACCCCGTCGGGGCATCAGGAAGCGGTGACCCCGCGCGCGCTGAGCCAGAACGAAATCGACTCCACCATCGCCGATTTCGCGCAGGCCGCCCGCAATGCAGTGGCCGCGGGCTTCGAGGGCGTGGAGATCCACAGCGCCAACGGCCATCTGCTGCACCAGTTCCTGGCGGGAAACACCAACCACCGCACCGACGCCTACGGCGGCTCCATCGCGAACCGCATCCGATTCACCCTGGAGGTGGTGGACGCGGTCATCGCAGCGATCGGAGCGGACCGCGTCGGGATCCGCATCGCGCCCGGCGTCACCACCAACGGAATCGCCGAAGACGACACCGACGAGCTGTACCCAGCCCTGGTCACCGCCCTCGCACCCAGCCACCCGGCCTACCTGCACGTGGTCTTCGCCGACCCGGAAACCGCCCTCTTCCAGCAGATTCGACAGCTCTGGCCACACACCCTGATCGCCAACCCGAACCTCGGCTGGGGCGTCCCCCTCCCCGCCGACGGCGGCAAGGCCGCGGCCGAAACCCTGCTCGCGGCAGGCGCGGATCTCGTCTCCCTGGGCCGCGCGTTCCTGGCCAACCCGGATCTGGTGGACCGCCTGCGGATCGGCGCACCCCTCAACCCCGTCCGCGACACACCACTGATGTACGTCGGCGGCCCGCAGGGCTACAACGACTACCCGACCCTCGACACAGATCCCGCACGCAGCGCCGCGGTCGCTTGATCAGCGGGTCAGGCGTCCTGCCACCACTTGGCGGCGATGCGGCCGGTGGCGACGAGTTCTGAGGGGCCGCGGAGGGTCGCCGTGCCGTGGTCGATGCCGACGGTGACTACGCCGCCGGGGATGCGGACCTTGATGTGGCCGGTGTCGGAGGTGAGGTCGAAGCCGTCACGGGACAGGGCGGCTGCGGCGGCTGCCACGGTTCCGGTTCCGCAGGAGCGGGTTTCGCCTACACCGCGTTCGTAGACGCGCATGTCGACGCCGCGTTCGCCGTCGGAGCCGACGCTCAGCGGGGTGAGGATTTCGAGGTTCACGCCGTGCGGGAACAGGGTGTGGTCGAAGCCGGGGGCATGTTCGAGGTTCAGGGCGGACAGTGCCTGCGGGGTCAGGTCGGGGGTGACGCAGGCCAGGTGCGGGTTGCCGACATCGATTCCGAGGCCGGTGAATTCGCGGCCGTCGAGGGTCGCCGTCGACATGCCGAGCGTCTTGACCCGGCCCATGGCCACAGTCACCTCGCCGTGCACGGGGTCGGCGTGATGCACGATCACCGGACGTGCCCCGGCACGGGACCCGACGACGAATTCGGTGCGCTGCTCGAGCCCGGTCGCGACCAGGTAGTGGGCGAAGACCCGCACGCCGTTGCCGCACATCTCGGCGATCGAGCCGTCCGCATTGCGGTAGTCCATGAACCAGTCCGCGGCGCTGACAGCCTCGGGCAGCTCGCTCAGCACACCGGTCTCGATGAGCGCGCCCGCGCGCGCCACCCGCAGCACGCCGTCCGCGCCGAGCCCGCGCTGCCGGTCACACAGCGCCGCGACCCGCGACTCGGTCAGCTCGAGCCAGGCGTCCGGGTCGGGCAGCACCACGAAATCGTTCTGGGTGCCGTGTCCCTTGCTGAACTCGATGTCGGCCGCGTCGTTCTCGCTCATAGTCCTCACCGTAGCGCCCGGCGCTGCCGGGATATTTCGTAGAGGGCCACCGCCGCCGCGGCGGGCGCGCCCAGGGTGCCGTCGGTCGGAATGCACACCAGTTCGTCGCACACCTGCTGCCATGCGGGAGCGAGGGATTCGCTCTCGTCGCCGAGGACCAGCACGGTGCCGCCGTCGAATTCCGCCTCGTCCAGGGCGATGCCACCGTGATCGTCACTGCCGACGATGCGGGTCGCGATACCGCGCGCCCGCTGCCGATCCCGGAACGCGGCCACCTGCGCCGGGCCGGAAACCCGCAGCACCGGCACCGAGAACAAGGCCCCGTCGGAGGCGCGCACGCTCTGCGGGTCGTAATGGTCGACGCCGGAACCGGTCACGACCACCCCGCCCGCGCCGAATGCCACCGCCGAACGGATCAGCGAGCCCAACCGGATCGCCGAAGCGGGCCGATCGATGACCACCACGGTGGCCGGATCCTCGGGCGTACCCGGCGCGAACTGCTCGATCTCCGGCCGCCGCGTCACCGCCACGGCCACCAGTTCCGGCACCGCTTCGAGGGGTTCGGCCAGCCCGGCCATCACCTCCGGCACCAGCCCCACGCTCGGCACCCCGCTGGAATCGAGCACCTGCCGCGCCCACGGCGACGGTTCCGGCCCACCCAGCCGGTAGACGAGAGTCTCCAGCGGCCAACGGCTTTCGAGGGCGCGGCTGATCGGCCGCATGCCCTGCACCAGGAATCGGCTGTCCCGGAGGCGGGCGGCACGGGTGGTCAGATACGCCTGCCACTCCGCGACCGCGGCGGTGCGAGTGTTCTCGCGACGCGTCACTGTTATTCCTGTTCGTCCCTCATCGTGGAGGAGTTGACGAGCGCCAGCGCGGTGTCCACCAGGGTGGGATCCGCGCCGTCCACCCATCGCACCCGTCGGTCTCGGCGGAACCACGAACGCTGTCTCCTGACATAGCGTCGGGTGCCGATGAAGGTGCGCTCCTGAGCTTCGTTCAGGTCGTATTCGTTGTCCAGGAAATCGAGGACTTGCGCGTAACCGATGGCGCGCCGGGCAGTTTGGCCGTGCCTCAGACCCTGGGCGATGAGCCGCTCGGTCTCCTCGACCAGACCCGATTCGAACATCTTCGCGGTGCGCAACTCGATGCGGGCATCCAATTCGGCAGTGTCACGATCGACACCGATAATGACCGTGCCCCAACGGGGTTCACCGATCTGGGGCGCGGAGGCGGCGAACGGTTTACCGGTCAGCTCCACCACCTCCAGCGCGCGCACCATGCGACGGCCGTCGGTGGGCAGAATCGTCGCCGCGGCCACCGGATCCGCCAGCTTCAGCGCCTCGTGCACGGCGACCGTGCCGCGATCGGCCAGCACCGTCTCCCATTTCGCGCGGATCTCCGGATCGGTGGCCGGGAAATCCCAATCGTCCAGCAGCGCTTGCACGTACATCATGGAGCCGCCGACGATGACCGGGGTGTGACCGCGCGCCATGATCGCCTCCACATCGGCGCGCGCGGCCGACTGGTAGGAGGCGACGGTGGCGGTCTCGGTGATATCCAGCACGTCGAGCTGATGATGTGAGATGCCGCGCCGTTCGGAGACCGGCAGTTTGGCGGTGCCGATATCCATGCCGCGGTAGAGCTGCATGGCATCGATATTGACGATCTCGCCGTGCAGCCGCTGTGCCAGCTCCAGGGCCAGATCGGATTTTCCGGTGGCGGTCGGGCCGACAACTGCGATCGGCCTAGGGCCGTCCGAGGGGCTGAGCCGGGTCACCGGGCGACTCCCGGATGCCACACGCTGACGTGGTAGGCGACACCGAACGGGGCTGCGGCGTAGAGGGTTTCGACCGCCGGATCGACCGGATCGGCGGCGAAGAGACCGGCCAGCACCTGATAGGCGGGACGGCCCTCGACCTCGATCTCGCCGCACAGCCCGGTGTCCAGGGCGGCGATAGCCGCACGGTCGCCGGCACTCAGCGCACGGTCGATATCGGCCTGCACCGCCTCGGCGCGCTCGTCGAGGTAGCGAGGGGCCTTGAGCGACAGGGTTGCTGCACCGTCGCCGACCACCAGTACGGCGACCGGTTCGGGCTCGGCATCCAGTTCGGCGCGCAGGTGGCGGCCGAAGGTCAGGCAGTCCGCGGCGGAGGCGTCGGCCGAGATCAAGCGGGCTTGCGCGACCGCTTCCGGCGCGACCTGCTCGCGCAGCCAGCCCGCGATCAGCGCCGGGAGGGGCAGCAGCGGATCCGCGAGGGCGGTTTCGGTGACCGATCCGGTCAAACCGACGCGCACATCCACGCCGTATCCCCGGAATGTGCCCACCGCTTCCGAACCGATCACCCGGTTCGCTTCTGTGGTGCCGGAGCTTTCCTCCGGCTCCGCCACGCCGACCACGATCCACCGTGACGCGCGGGCCGCCAACTCCCCCGCCGCACGTATCACCGCAGCTCGCAAGGCCGCAACGTCGGTATCGGCCGCCGCACCGGCCGCGCCCTCGAGTTCGGGCACCAGCACGGGCGGTGAGGGAACCAGCGACGCAACACAGAACACGCCGTCAACCGTAGCGCTAACGCACCTCACCAGCCCCACCCCGGCCGGGTCGCCGCGCCGCCGAAGCGGGCTCAAAGACAGCATTTCCCATCTCAGCCTGGTTGAATGGGATGCAGTTAGACGAATGAGCTAGGGCGTAACCAGGCAGCCGTGACGCGCGGCAGGGACGAGGAGCAATGACCGAGAACAACGGAACCGAGAAGGCTACCCACCCGGAGTCGACCCCGACGCCCAAGCCCGGCGCCGCCGCACCCTCCCCGAGTTCAGCCCCGGTCCCCACCCCCAGCGAGAGCCCCAAGCCGTCTCCGGCGGCCGCCGCCGCGCCACGGCCCGGCGCCCCTCGCAATAAACCCGAATCCCCCAAACCTCATGCCGTCAAGCCCACGCCCGGCTCGGCACATCCGCATCCCCATCCGGTGGTCGTGCCGTCCGTGAGCGACCCCAGCCAGTGGGGCCGGGTCGACGAGGACGGCACCGCCTGGGTCAAGACCGCCGACGGCGAACGCGTCATCGGGTCCTGGCAGGCCGGTGACACCGCCGAAGGACTGGCCCACTTCGGCCGTCGCTTCGACGATCTGGCCACCGAGGTCGCGCTGCTCGAGGCCAGGCTCGCCGCCGGCACCGACGCCCGCAAGACCAAGACCGCCGCCACCGCGCTTGCCGAGACCTTGCCCACGGCCTCGGTCATCGGCGATCTCGACGGGTTGACCACCCGGCTGCGGGCCATCATCGAACACTCCGACGAGGCGGCCGCGCACGCCAAGGAGGAGAAGGACCGCAGTCGGCACGAGCAAACCGAGCGCAAAGAAACCCTGGCCGCCGAGGCCGAGCAGATCGCCAACGAATCCACGCAGTGGAAGGCCGCCGGGGATCGGCTGCGCGAAATCCTGGACGAGTGGAAGACCATTCGCGGCGTGGACCGCAAGGTCGACGACGCGCTGTGGCGGCGTTTCTCCAAGGCCCGCGAGGCGTTCAACCGCCGGCGCGGGGCCCACTTCGCCGAACTCGATCGCGAACGCGCCACCGCGAAGACCCGCAAGGAAGAACTCTGCGTCCGCGCCGAGGAACTCTCCGGGTCGAACGACTGGCCCGGCACCGCCGCCGTCTTCCGCGACCTGCTCACCGAATGGAAGGCCGCCGGCCGCGCGCCCCGCGAGGCCGACGAACAGCTGTGGCGTCGCTTCAAGGCCGCCCAGGACATCTTCTTCGCCGCCCGCAACTCCGCGGCCACCGAACGCGATCACGAGTTCGAGGAGAACGCCTCCGCCAAGGAACAACTCCTGGCGGCCTACGCACACATCAACCCCGACGCCGACCTCGACGCCGCCCGCAACGGCCTGCGCGAACTGCAGGAGAAGTGGGACGCCCTGGGCAAGGTCCCGCGCGAACGCATGCACGACCTCGAATCGCGCCTGCGCGCCATCGAGAAGAAGGTCCGCGAGGCCGTCGACGCTCAATGGCGTCGCAGCGACCCCGAGGCCATGGCCCGCGCCGCCCAATTCCGCGAGCGCGTCGCCCAATTCGAGGAACAGGCCGCCAAGGCCCAGGCCGCAGGCAAGACCAAGGACGCCGAAAAGGCTCTGGAACAGGCCAAGCAGTGGCGCGAATGGGCCGAAGCCGCCGAAGGCGCGGTCAGCCAGCGCTGAGACTCAGCCCCGGAGAAACGAATCCGGCCCGGCCTGCTCGCAGGCCGGGCCGGTGTTCACGTAACCGCTGAACTTCGACCGCCTCCAGCACCTGAAATTCGGGCCGATAGGTGACGGATTTCGAGGCCTCACAGGCCGATCCGCAGGGTTGGGCGTTCGCGGTTAGGCTCGCGGCATGGCACCGAGTCGGGAAGATCTGATTGCGCATCTGCTCGCCACGGGGATGGCGGGGCGCGTCGCTACCCCTCGGGAGAACAATCTGGCGCATTATTGGCGGCTGGCACAGCAGGATCCGGGGTATACATTCGGGCTGGAGATCGGGCCCGAGTGGGATGCCGACGCGATTTTCGAGTTGATGGTGCGGCGGGTCGGGGTGGATGCGCGGCGGAATCATCGGCGCGGGGTGGACACCATCGATCCGGAACGCACTGTGGCAGCGCTGGATCGGTACGCGGCACGGTTCGACAAGGCGGTGCGGGAGCGCCAGCGGGTGTTGTTCGCGACCGGGCACCCGCAGCGGCTCGGGCCGATGTATCAGCGGTTGGCAGCGGCACTGGCCAAGGCCGGGGGCACGGTGGTAGAGGCGGGCGCGGGAGCCGGGTACGACGATGAAACCCGTTATGGGGCAAAGCGGCTCGTGATCGATTACTTCCTGGGCGTGGGCACGCTCATGGATGCGGGTGGGTCGATCCACACCCATTCGGCGATGCCGATCCGGCTGGCCCTCGATGCCCTACGAAGATCCGGGCGGCCCCTACCGGATCTCGTTGTCGCCGACCACGGTTGGTGCGGGGGTGCGGCGCAGGCGGGGATCGACGCCATCGGCTTCGCGGATTGCAACGATCCTGCTCTGTTCGTCGGTGAGGAGATCGGCGTCGTCGCCGTGGCGGTCCCGCTCGACGACGGCCTCGCACCCGAACGGTACGGGCTGCTCGCGGAATACATTCTCAGCGTGGCATCGTCGAACTGAGATCGCTTCGCGCTCAATACAGTTGAGCAGATTCGGTGATGACCTCGTGGCGGGTCGGGCGGTGCGAGCGGCGGTATTCGCTCGGTGAGACGCCTACTTCGCGGTTGAAGTGGGTGCGGAGGTTGGCGGGGCTGCCCAGGCCACAGCGGTCGGCTACCGCGTCGACGGGGAGGTCGGTGAGTTCCAGGAGTTCCCGGGCGCGGATCAGGCGTTGGGTGAGCAGCCAGCGCAGCGGGGTGGCACCGAGTTCGGCGTGGAAGCGGCGGGCCAAGGTGCGGTCGGACAGGTTGGCGTGGGTGGCCAGGTCCGAAACCGTCAGGGGGCGTTGGAGATTGGTGAGCGCCCAATCGAGGGTGAGCGACAGGCCGGAATCCGAGGGCTGGGCGGGGACCGGGGACTGCAGGTATTGGGCCTGGCCGCCCGCACGATGCGGGGAGACGACCAGGTAGCGGGCGGCGGCGTTGGCGGCCTGCGCGCCGAGGTCCTTGCGGATCAGGTGGATACACAGGTCCAGACCGGCGGTGGTGCCCGCGCTGGTGAGGATGCGGCCGTCGTCGATGTAGAGGACGCCGGGGTCGATCTCGAGGTGGGGATGCCGGGTGCGGAGGGCGTCGATGTGTCGCCAATGAGTGGTCGAGCGGCGGCCGTCGAGCAGGCCCGCGGCGGCCAGCACGAACGCGCCGGTGCACAGGGAGGCGACGCGGGCACCTCGCTCGTAGGCGGCGCGGACGGCCTCCACGAGGTCGGCGGGCGGATCCTCACGAACGCTGGGCGTGGACGGGACGATCACGGTGTCGGCGCTGATCAGGTCGTCGTAGTCGTAGTCGGTCAAGGCCACGAAGGGATCCCGCAGGGTGGCGTGGCGGGTGTCGCGGGGGCCGCAGAGCCGGAAGTCGTACCAGTTGCCGGGGTCGACGCCGAGCGGCGGCTCGGAGAACACCTGGTACGGAATGGCCACCTCGAAGATGGGCATGCCGGGCGCGACTGCGACGGCAAGCGTGCCGGGACCGTTCGAATCCATGACTGCGACCTCTCTCCGCCGACTACGACCTCACTCCGTGCGACAACCACCGCCGCTATCACCAGCAAGCACCTGCACCCAGCAAGCACCTGCGCTCTGACGGTCGACTCCAACCTACCGCCGGGTGGTGTCAGAAATCTAGCGCAGTATGGCATTCCTGCCACTCGTGGCGGGTGCCGCACCCTCGGATAGTCGAAGACATGACCACGACGACCGAACGCACTCCCCCGGTCCCCCAACTCGATTCGGTTCCCGACGCGCGCCGCTGGCGGGTGCTGGCCATTGCGGGAATCGCCCAATACCTCGCGATCCTGGACCTTTTCGCGGTCATCGTCGCTTTCCCCGCGCTACAGCAATCCTTCGGAGGCGCCTCCACCAGCGCGGTGTCGTGGACGTTGAACGCCTACACCATCGTGATGGCCGCGCTGCTGGTTCCGGCCGGTCGGTTCGCCGACGATACCGGCCGCAAACGCGGATTCCTGCTCGGCATCGCACTTTTCGGCCTCGCGTCCATCGCCTGCGGCCTCGCCCCCAACCTGGCGGTCCTCATCGTCGCCCGCATCCTGCAGGCCGCGGCCGCCGCCCTGCTCATCCCGACCGGGCTGGGCCTGGTGCTGCCGGTGTTCCCGAAACGCGAGCACACCACCGTCATGGGCATCTGGACCGCCATCGCCGCGGCGGGCGGAGCCAGCGGACCGGTGATCGGCGGACTGCTGCTGCAGGCCGGATGGCGGTGGATCTTCCTGCTCAATGTGCCGTTCACGGTGGTGGCCTTCGTCTTCGGGCTGCGCATCCTGCCCGATATCCAGCAGCGCGCCAACCGCCGCCTCGATCTGCTCGGCGCGGCCCTCATCCTCGGCGCGACCGCCGCGTTCACCACCGTGTTCGTACAGGCCACCGACTGGGGCTTCACCGCGCCCGCCACCCTGGGCTGCCTGCTCGCGGCCGTCATCCTGACGGGGCTGTTCGTCTGGCACGTGCGCCATCACCCCGACCCGGTAGTGAGCCCGATCGTATTGCGGCACAAGCTGTTCCGCACCGCCACCGTCGGCGTGTTCTGCTACTACCTGGCCTTCGCCGCCATGATCCTGGAGGCGACGCTGTTCATGACCGAGGAATGGCATTACTCGACGCTGCGGGCCAGTCTCGGGGTGGCCGCCATGCCGATCACCTGCCTGCTGCTGTCGCCGTTCTCCGGCCGGTTCGTCGCATTGGTCGGGGCCCGCGCCTCGGCGGCGCTGGGCGGGGCGACCATCGCGCTCGGCTGCGCCTGGTGGGTGTTGGCCAGCAGCTTCTCGGATTCCTATGCGCTGGTGATGATTCCGGGCGCAATCCTCGCCGGGGCGAGTACAGCCCTGCTGCAGCCGCCGCTGTTCGGGGCCTCGACGCTGCTGCCCGCCGACCAGATCTCCCTGGGATCGGGCACGCTGATGATGGCGCGGCAGACCAGTTCCGCGCTCGGCATCGCCATCCTCACCGCGCTGCTGGGGGACGCGGCGACCCGGACCATGACGGAATTCCGGGCGGGCTGGATCTACATGGTGGTCGCGGGCCTGGCGGCCATGGCCGCCGGACTCGCCTACCGGCCGGACCGCGCAGCCTGATCGCACCCGCGTACGAAAAAGGCCCGGCGGCAATCGCATTCGATTGCCGCCGGGCCTTCCCACAGAAACTCAGTCGTCGCCGAACAAGCGGCGGCGCTGCTGCTCGTCGGCCTTCGCGGCGGCCAGGCGGCGCTGCTCCTCGGCGGCCAGGTGCACATTCGTGCGGGCCCACACGACACGGACCCAGTGGAAAGTCAGCACGATGATGGCGATGGTGGCGACGATCAAGCCGATGCCCGGTCCGGCACCGTGATAGTTGCCGATGCCCGGCGTCTGGCGATGCCAGATCGACAGCACGCCGAACACACTGCCGATCGCCGAGCCCGCGACCGCGATCCAGGCCAGCAGCCAGCGGCGGGTGATCAGGGCCAGCATGGAGAAACCGATACCGAAGATCACCACGAACCAGACGAACAGCCGAGACGGCAAGCCGATGTGATCGCCCTGGGCGACGGTGTCGTACAGCAGCACATCGAAGCCGCGGGTCTTACCCGCATGCGGCAGCACCAGCGAGGCCAGCAGCACGAACACCGCACCCGCGACCACCATGGCGCGCACGCCCGGGTCGATCTCCCCGGCGATCTTGCGTTCGACCGCCTCGAGGTCCGCGCGGAACTGCTCGAAGTCCTGATTGTTCTCCGCGGCCTTCATGCTCTCCTCGTTCGCCTCGGTCGGTTCTGCCTGTGCTGCTTGCTCTTCCGGCTGCGCAGGGTTCTCCGGATGCTCCGGCTCGGCATTCTCGCCGGCGCCGGTGGGCTGCTGCTCGGTCATTCCGCTCGCGGTCCTCGCTCACGCACCACGCTCACGCGGTACTGAATTGGTCGGCGGCGTGCGGTCGAAAGTTCCCGGCTACCGGCGAATTCTCACCACACGTACCCCAGGCATCCTGCCCTATGACGCTGCGTAGTTGACAGCGACCCCGCCGTTCCCGGCGTCCTCACCCGCGGCGAGGACGGGACAGGTCCGGGTGGGGCTAGTCGCCGCAGGTGGAACCGCAACCCGCGGCCGCGGCCTCGACCACTACGGGCGCGCCGATGCTGGGCAGGCCCAGGCCGACGCCGATGGGGGCGGTCTTGGGGGTGATGCCGCGCTCGTGGGCGTCGCCGGCGCGGGTGCGGCGGTGGGTCAGCACCTCGCCGTCGGCGATCAGATAGTGCGGGGCCGCGCCGGTGACGTCGACGGTGATGACGTCGCCGGGGCGAATCTCGCTGCCGGGGGCCGGGTTCGGGGTCGGGCGGAAGTGCACCAGGCGGCCGTCGCGGGCGCGGCCGGACATGCGGGCGGTCTTGTCGTTCTTCTTGCCCGCGCCGTCGGCGACCAGCAGCTCGACCGTGGTGCCGAGGAGCGCCTGATTGCCCTCGAGGGAAATCTGTTCCTGCAGTGCGATGAGCCGGTCGTAGCGCTCCTGCACGACCTCCTTGGGCAGCTGATCGGGCATGGTCGCGGCGGGCGTGCCGGGCCGGATCGAGTACTGGAAGGTGAAGGCGCTGGTGAATCGGGCCTGCCGCACCACATCCAGGGTGGCCTGGAAGTCCTCCTCGGTCTCGCCGGGGAAGCCGACGATGATGTCGGTGGTGATGGCGGCGTGCGGCATGGCCGCGCGCACCTTCTCGATGATGCCCAGGAACTTGGCGCTGCGGTAGGAGCGGCGCATGGCCTTGAGCACGCGGTCGGAACCGGACTGCAGCGGCATGTGCAGCTGCGGGCACACATTCGGCGTCGCGGCCATGGCCTCGATGACGTCGTCGGTGAATTCGGCCGGGTGCGGGGAGGTGAAGCGGACCCGTTCGAGGCCCTCGATGGTGCCGGTGGCGCGCAGCAGTTTCGCGAACGCGCCGCGGTCGCGTTCCTCGGTCGGGTCGGCGAAGGAGACGCCGTAGGAGTTCACGTTCTGACCCAGCAGTGTGACCTCGAGCACGCCCTGATCGACCAGCGCCTGCATCTCGGCGAGCACGTCACCGGGACGGCGGTCGACCTCCTTGCCGCGCAGCGCCGGCACGATGCAGAAGGTGCAGGTGTTGTTGCAGCCCACCGAGATCGACACCCAGCCCGCGTAGGCGGACTCGCGCTTGGCGGGCAGCGTCGACGGAAACGCTTCCAGCGCTTCGATGATCTCGACCTGGGCTTCCTCATTGTGGCGGGCCCGCTCCAGCAGCACCGGCAGCGAACCGATGTTGTGGGTGCCGAACACCACGTCCACCCAGGGGGCCTTCTTCACGACGGTGTCGCGATCCTTCTGCGCCAGACAGCCGCCGACCGCGATCTGCATCCCCGGCCGCCCGGCCTTGATCGGCGCGAGATGACCGAGGGTGCCGTACAGCTTGTTGTCGGCGTTCTCGCGGACCGCGCAGGTATTGAAGACGATCAGATCAGCGGTCGCCCCGCTGTCCGCCTTCACGTATCCGGCATCCTCGAGCAGCCCGGAGAGGCGTTCGGAGTCGTGCACGTTCATCTGGCAGCCGAAGGTACGGACCTCATAGGTCCGCGCATCGTCCTGGACTGCCTCATCACGTGCCGAAACCTGCGCCAACGAATTCACCCAACCAGGGTAATGGCTGACCTCGAACGACCCTAAAACGCGTCCAGATCTCGCAGCCGATCCGCAGGCTGTTCCCAGGGTTACGGGAGGATGTCGAATTCCCTCGGCACACCCATGTGCCGACCAAAGGCGAGCAAATCGGGCACGGTGTGGATAGGGTCACTGGTCATGACCGATGCTGCCGATTCCATCAGCACGTCCGCGCCGATGATCTCGATGCGGAATGTGGACAAGCACTTCGGCTCGCTGCACGTGTTGCGTGACATCAATCTCGAGGTGCCCCGGGGGCAGGTCGTGATCGTGGTGGGACCCTCGGGCTCCGGCAAGTCGACGCTGTGCCGAACCATCAACCGGCTCGAAACCATCGACTCCGGCGATATCGCCGTCGACGGAGTCACACTGCCCGCGGAAGGCAAGGCGCTGGCTCAGCTGCGCGCCGACGTGGGCATGGTGTTCCAGTCGTTCAACCTGTTCGCGCACAAGACCATTCTCGAGAACGTGATGCTCGCACCCGTGAAGGTGCGCCGCATCGACAAGAGCAAGGCGCGCGCCCGGGCGCTGGAACTGCTCGACCGGGTCGGCATCGCCAACCAGGCCGACAAGTATCCGGCGCAGCTCTCGGGCGGACAGCAGCAGCGCGTCGCCATCGCGCGGGCGCTGGCCATGGATCCGAAGGTGATGCTCTTCGACGAGCCCACCTCCGCACTCGATCCCGAAATGGTGTCCGAGGTCCTCGATGTCATGGTGCAGCTAGCCAAGGACGGGATGACCATGCTGGTCGTCACGCACGAGATGGGCTTCGCGCGGCGCGCGGGCAATCGCGTGTTGTTCATGGCCGACGGGCAGATCGTCGAGGACACCGAACCCGAATCCTTCTTCACCGCACCGAAATCGGATCGCGCCAGGGACTTCCTGGGCAAGATCCTCTCCCACTGAGAGAACAGGACGTTCGATGAGGATCAACCACGCGATCCGGATCGCCGCCGGAGTGGCTGCCCTGGCGCTCACCGTCACCGCCTGCGGCGGCAGCAGCAACAAGACCGCCACCCAGCACGCCGCCGACGGCAAGCTCACCATCGGCATCAAGTACGACCAGCCGGGTCTGGGGCTGCAGAACAAGGACGGCAGCTTCAGCGGCTTCGACGTCGACGTGGCCAAGTACGTGGCCGACAAGATGGGCGTGAAGCCGGAGAACATCACCTTCAAGGAATCGCCGTCGGCGCAGCGCGAGACGCTGATCCAGAACGGGCAGGTCGACTTCATCGTCGCCACCTACTCGATCACCGATGCGCGCAAGGAGAAGGTCGACTTCGCCGGGCCGTACTTCCTGACCGGGCAGTCGCTGCTGGTGCGGTCGGACAATACCGATATCACCGGGCCGGATTCGCTCAACGGCAACAAGAAGCTGTGCTCGGTGAAGGGCTCGACTCCCGCGCAGAACATCAAGGACAAGTACGTGTCCGCGCACGAGGTGCAGCTGCAGACCTACGACACCTACTCGCTGTGCGTGGAGGCGCTGAAGTCCGGCGCGGTCGACGCGGTCACCACCGACGACATCATCCTGCGCGGTTACGCGGCGCAGTCGCCGGGCGCGCTCAAGGTGGTCGGCAACCAGTTCACCGTCGAGAAGTACGGCATCGGCGTGAAGAAGGGCGACACCGAATCGCGCGGCAAGATCAACGACGCTATCGACGCCATGATCTCCTCGGGTGCGTGGAAGGCGGCGCTGGAGAAGGAATTCGGCTCCACCGGCTACCAGGTCCCGGATGCGCCGAAGGTCGACCGGTACTGATTCGCGACGCGTGCCGGGGTGATTTCCCGCTGAAATCCCCCGGCACGCTTCGTTTTCCGATCGGAGGGATGGGGCAGTCGTGTTCGACTTGATCTCCAACTATCACACCAAACTGCTCGATGCGTTCTGGGTGACCATCAAACTCACGCTGTACTCGGGATTCTGGGCGTTGATCCTCGGCACCCTGATCACGGCCATGCGGGTGTCACCGATTCCGATCGCCCGCGCGATCGGGACGCTCTACGTCAACATCATTCGCAATACGCCGCTGACGCTGATCATCGTGTTCTGCTCGATCGGCCTGTACTCGACGCTGGGGCTGCGGCTCGCGGCGGAGGGTCCGGACAGTATCTCGGAGAACAACTTTCGCTTCGCCATCATCGGATTGAGCGTCTACACGGCGGCTTTCGTGTGCGAATCGCTGCGCTCGGGCATCAATACGGTGCCGTTCGGGCAGTCGGAGGCGGGGCGGTCGCTCGGGTTCACCTTCGGGCAGAATCTGCGTTATGTGGTGCTGCCGCAGGCGTTTCGGGCGGTGATCGCGCCGCTGGGCAGTGTGCTCATCGCGCTCACCAAGAACTCCACCATCGCCTCGGCCATCGGTGTGGGTGAAGCCGCGCTGCTCATGGCGGAGATGAACGAGAACGAGGCGGCGGTGCTGAACATCGGTGCGATCTTCGCGCTCGGGTTCGTGATCCTGACCCTGCCGACCGGCCTGTTCTTCGGGTGGCTGGCCAAGCGATATGAGGTGGCGCGATGACGGCGACACTGTTCTCGAGAACGGCAACAGCGTCTGTGCTCTACGACGCGCCGGGACCCCGCGCGCGGCTGCGGTATCGCATCTACTCCGTGATCGCGGTCCTGCTGGCAGCGGTCGCGGCGTGGTTCGTGATCAAAGGGCTCGCCGACAAGGGGCAATTCAGCTCCGAGAAGTGGAAGCCGTTCACCGACGCCGAAGTGTGGAAGACCTACCTGCTGCCGGGTCTGCGCGGCACGCTGGAGGCGGCGGCGCTGTCGATCGTGCTGGCGCTGGTACTGGGCATGGTGTTCGGCATTCTGCGGATGTCGGATCATCGAGTGGTCCGGTGGGTCGCGGGAGCCATCGTGGAAGTCTCGCGGGCCATTCCCGTGCTGGTTCTGATGATCTTCCTGTTCAATCTCTTCGCCCAGAACAATATTTTCCCCTCCGACCAGCTGGCGCTGGCGGCCGTCGTACTGGCCTTGACCATCTACAACGGATCGGTCATCGCCGAGATCGTGCGCTCGGGCATCAAATCGATACCCAAGGGACAATCCGAGGCCGCGATCGCGCTGGGGATGCGCAAGACGCAGATGATGGTCACCATCCTGCTCCCGCAGGCGATCACCGCCATGCTGCCCGCATTGATCTCGCAGATGGTGGTGGCGCTCAAAGACTCGGCGCTGGGTTATCAGATCACCTACCTGGAGATCGTCCGCAAGGGCACGCAACTCGGTGCGGCCGAACAGAATCCGATTCCCTCGCTGATCGTGGTGGCGGTCATCATGATCGCCCTCAACTACGCGCTGACCATGATCGCCACCTTCGTGGAGAAGTGGCTGCGCACCCGCAAGCGGGGCGGCGGGACCGCGCTGCCCGCGGGTACGGTCGCCGCGCCCCCGGGCATGGACATCGTCATGACGGGCCAAACCAACGGCGGGATGGGGTCACAGGCAATGTGACCGCGCGACCGGTTCGGGAGCCGCGACTCCCGAACCGGGACCGGGCATTCCAAGAATGCTGCACGACCCGCAGACAATTCTCATGTCCACCTCGCATACTGAATTTCATGAACGAAGACGACAGCGCTCGAAGAGAATTCGTCTTCGGGCTTTTCCTCATCACCGTCCTCACCCCACTGGCCGCCGGCCTCACCGCCTTCGCCGCCGCCCTCGGCGCAGTCCGCGCCGCCGCGGGCCTGGCCCGCCTGCGCGAGGGCAGCCGCCGCACCACACCGCCCGACGGCGCCGCACCCGCCGCCCACATGGCCGCCTCACGCCCCCGCCGCCCCATCGGCCACCGCCACACCCGCCGAGCCCTCTCCACCCGCCGGCCAGGCGGTGTCCTGCACTGATTCCCCGGCAGCTACCTGACCAGGCGAGCACCCGACGGACCCTGGCGAGCGGCCTTTCCCCTACTCCTGGTAGCTCAGCGCTACTACCGCCACCGCTACCTCCGTGCGTTGAAAGACCTCTCACCGTGTACGCAGCAGGGCTGACAATCAGAGCGAGGCGAGATCGTGGGCGCGGGCGAACGCGTCGGACCATTCCGGATCCTCATGGTGGCGTTCGTAGGCTCGCAACAACCTGTTCCGCAACGATTTCCGGCCGATCCACGCACGTACCTCGGGGGCCAAGCGGCCGGAGAACGGGGCGCCGTTGACGAACTCGGCGAGATGGCGGTCGGCGGCCTCGCCGTGCGTGGAATCCCAGACCGTCAGAAATCCGTCCACGGGTACGGTCGCGGTCGCGACAGCCGCGAGGAAATCCGCAGGATCGGTGAAAGCGCCTATTCGGGACGGGAATTCCGACAGCAGCGCCAGCCATATCGCATCGATGACCGTGTCCACCGCCAGCCGCTCCGGTGGCGGCCACGACAGCCAATCCTGCTGTGCCAGCTTGCCCAGGACGATGCCGCCGTCGAGCTCGTCGGTGGTCACGAGGCGCTCGAACAACAGGGGTAGGAAGGCTTTGACGTCCGAAATGTCGCCGACGGTATTGCCGAGTTTGAGGCTCAACCAGAACAGATCGACCTCCGCTACCCGCACCGGCGGACCGCAATGCGGGCATCGTTGCAGGACCGGGCGCTGCGGATAGTGTTCGAATGCCGACGCGAGACCCCGTAGTGCGGCGGCGATCTCCTCGGTCATCCCCCGATTCTGTCAGGGGGCAACTATCGCCGATCCGCGAGCTCGGTCTGCACCACGGAGTAGGCGATGGACGGGGAGAAACCGCGGCGGGCGAGAAGGCCGACGAGACGGTTCATCGCTTTGGCGTGGTCCAGATTTTGGGGCAGGGTGCGGAGTTTGGCGCGGACCAGCTCGGTGGCGCGGGACTGCTCATCGTCCTCGGAGTGGTCGTCCGCGATGTCGGCCACGCCTGTATCGCGACCGTCGGGACTGTCACCGCTGCCCTCGGGACTACCGACTGGACCGGTGTCATGACTGGGAGTGGAACTCGAACGGCGAGTCAGGGATGAGTTCGTGCGCACGGAGGGCGGTTGGTCGTGATCGGCAGACTCGGCTGTTCGGAGTGCGGCTGCCGCTTCGAGTTCCGCCGACACCACGCGGTAGGCGATGCCCGCGTTGAAGCCGCGGCGGGCGAGTAGGCCGACCAGGCGGCGGGTGGCGGTGTCGCGGTCGAGAGTCGGGGAGAGGGTACGGAGCTTGGCACGGACCAGGTCGGCGGCAGAATCGGTGTCGTCAGAGGCGAATTCGCGTCGCTTCACGGCGTGGGTCGACTGCCGAGAACGGCCGGATGAGAGCGCGGGGCCGGATGCGTGTTCACCGTCGAGCAGCTCGTCCTGGGCCGGGTTCTGGCGGCGCTCCGCGGCGGCGGCGAGTTCGGCGGTGGCGACGGCATAGGCGGTGCCGGGGGTGTAGCCGCGGCGGGCGAGCAGGCCGGCGAGGCGGCTGATTACCTTGTCGCGGTCGAGGTCCGGGGCGAGAGTGGCCAGTTTTCGGCGAGCCAGCTCGGCGGCGCGGGCGGCTTCGGCTTCGGGAGTGATCGCCTCGAGAGCCGGTTCGGCGTCCTCCGGGGCGATGCCCTTGCGGCGCAGCTCCTCGGCAAGCACCTTCTTGCCCTTACCCGAGTACGTGTGCCGCGAATGCACCCACTGCTGCGCGAACGCCGCATCATCGACGAGCCCCACCTCGGCAAGCCGATCCAGCGCCCGCTTCGCCACCGCGGCCGCGAACCCCTTGTCCGCCAACCGGTCTGCCATCTCGGCCCGGCTCCGCGCCCGATCCGCCAACATCCGCAAACAAACTTCCTTCGCCTGCGCCTCGGTCCCCCCACCAATCACCCCGGCGGGCTGCGCCTCCTCCCCCGACCCACCCCGCCCCCGCCGCCCACCCCGACGACCTCGTCGCTCCCCCGAATCCCCGGCAGCATCAGCGTTTTCGTCGAGCGAACGGTGGTCGCCACCGTACTTACGACCGCCGCCACCGTAGGCGCGACCGCGCGATCGACGCACACCATCCCTATCCCGGGATTCGACGCCCTCACCGACTGAGGCGCGATCCTCCCCATCCCGCACATACCGACCTCGACGAGTTTCCCGCCGTGAGGTCTCGGTGGCGCCGTCGTCGAACCCGCCCTCGTCCGAATAGTCCCCCACCACCTTCGAATTCACGTCGCCCAGGCCACTGCTGCGGCGAGCGCGCGGAGCGATATCGTCCGTGACCGCACTCGGCTCGCGATCGGCCGAATCCAAGTCATGCCCGCGACGAAGGTCTGTCGTGCGATTGGTCTGTCGACCACGCCGATTCACACCCGGCGCAACCTCGTCCTCCGCGTGGGCGAGTTCGGCGGACCCCCGTTGGATCGCTACCGAGTCCGACACCCGCGCCCTGCGGCGGCCACGTGTCTCCGAATTCTGTGCATCTCCAGCAGCTTTCGCCGCTGCGGTCGCTTCGGCCAGGGCCGCCCGAGCCGCCCGCAACTTCTCCTCGCGACTGGCGGTGGGAGAAATCGGCGTGATGCCCGGATGATCCGTGGTCGGCGCGGGGCCCGTGCCGCCGTCGCCGGGGGCAGTGGGCGCTTCCTCTCGCCACTGCCCCGGCGTGCGGCGTTGCCCGGTGGGCGAACGGCGGTGGGGGCGGGAAGGGTTCGGGGCGGGTGTGTCACCGGCGGGTTCGAGGTCGTGATCAGCGTCGGGAGACTCCGGGCCCGCATCGTCGGAGCTGGCGCGGCGCGGGGACTGGGGGGCCGGGGCTGGCGTTTCGTCAGTGGTTCGCCAGGTGGAGCGCTGGTAGTCCGCCGAATTGTCTTCGGGGGCAGGCTGGTAGGAGGCGGGACCGCCGGTGGGGCCGTAGTTCCAGCCGGTGCCGGAGGCGTAAGGGTCGGTGGAGTCGCGGCCGAAGAGGTCGTGGCTCTGGGCGGGAGCCGAAGTCCGGGACGTGCGCGGGGCGCGGTTGGCGGCGCGGGTGTTGGTGGCTTCCAGTTGGCGGCGGAGGCGTTCTACTGCGTCCAGGCGGGGGGTGGGCCCCGGCGAGTCAGGCCGGGGCCCTTCGGAATCCCGAGGGGTCATCGATCAGAAGTCGGCGGCTGCGGCCTCGGTGGCGGTGACGTCGGCGCCGATGCCGAGCTTCTCCTTGATCTTCTTCTCGACCTCGTCGCGGACGTCGGTGTTCTCCAGCAGGAACTTACGGGCGTTCTCCTTGCCCTGGCCGAGCTGGTCGCCCTCGTAGGTGTACCAGGAGCCGGACTTGCGGATGAAGCCGTGCTCGACACCCATATCGATGATCGAGCCCTCCTTGGAGATGCCGACACCGTAGAGAATGTCGAACTCGGCCTGCTTGAACGGCGGCGCGACCTTGTTCTTGACGACCTTCACTCGGGTGCGGTTACCGACCGCGTCGGTGCCGTCCTTCAGGGTCTCGATGCGGCGGACGTCCAGGCGGACCGAGGCGTAGAACTTCAGCGCCTTACCACCGGTGGTGGTCTCCGGCGAACCGAACATGACGCCGATCTTCTCGCGCAGCTGGTTGATGAAGATGGCGGTGGTACCCGAATTGTTCAGGGCCGAGGTCATCTTGCGCAGCGCCTGGCTCATCAGTCGCGCCTGCAGACCGACGTGGCTGTCACCCATCTCGCCCTCGATCTCGGCGCGCGGCACCAGGGCGGCCACGGAGTCGATGACGATGATGTCGATGGCGCCGGAACGCACCAGCATGTCGGCGATTTCGAGGGCCTGCTCACCGGTGTCCGGCTGCGAGACCAGCAGCGCGTCGGTGTCGACACCGAGCTTGCGGGCGTACTCGGGATCCAGCGCGTGCTCGGCGTCGATGAAGGCGGCGACACCGCCGGCGGCCTGGGCATTGGCCACCGCGTGCAGGGCGACCGTGGTCTTACCCGAGGATTCCGGGCCGTAGACCTCGACGATGCGGCCACGCGGCAGGCCACCGATACCGAGGGCGACATCCAGCGCGATGGACCCGGTCGGGATCACCGAGATCGGCTGGCGCTGCTCCTCTCCCAGACGCATGAGCGCGCCCTTGCCGAAGCTCTTCTCGACCTGGGCCATTGCCAGTTCGAGGGCCTTGTCACGGTCGAAAGCCGCTGGTGCCATCGTCAGTTCCCCTTCTCAACGGGTGTGTCTCATGCTGTGGTTGGCGCCCACGTTAGAGGGAGGCACCGACAAGTTCCGACGCCGAGCTTAGACGAACAGATGTTCGACGCAAGCGACGCGCTGAACGACACGCTAAAGACCTGGCGACACACGGCAGGCAATCACCCAGCAACCGATCGGCGCGAAAGTTCAGGGCGCGACCGCGATCTTGCGGGCGTCGATCAAGCTCTGCGACTGCTTGAAGATGCGCAAGGCGGGGGTCACCTCGACATCGTTGATCCCCGGCAGCGCACCCAGCCGTTCGGTGACGAACCGGTAGAGATGGGCGTTGTCGCGGCAGACCACCGAAGCCGTCATGTTCGCCGAGCCGGTGATCGCGGCCAGATACGCCACCTCGGGATACTGGGAGATCGTCAACCCCACTTCCTCGAGATGCGCCGGGTGCACCTTCATCCACAGCAGCGCGCGCGAGGTGTAACCCATGAGCTCCAGGGCGAAGTCGAGGTCGAAGTACAGCACGCCCGACTCCATCAACTCGCTCATCCGCCGCGCCACCCGGGTCGCGCTCCACCCCGTGGCGGCAGCCAGCTGCGCGTAGGGCGCGCGGCCGTCGCGGGCCAGAATCGCCAGCATCGCCTCGTCCTCCCGCGAGAGGGTGACCGGCAATTCCGGCCCCAGCGGATCCCACATGGGCGGGCGCGGACCGAGTTCCGCCAGTTGGTCAGAGGTCAGCAGGCGGCCGTAGCGCGGCCACTCCTCGCTGAACGGGAACTGCCGCAGCACCTCGAAGACGTTCAGCCCGAGCACGGGGGTGGCGCGCGGAATCATGCGCAGCAGCAACTCGTCCCGGCGTTGGATCGATCGTGTCCGCCCCACGCACATCACGTCGAAGCCGGTGGTCAGCAGCGCCACCCAGCTCAATTCCGGTACCCGAGCCAGGGATTCGGCCAGCGCCACCGCCTTGGCAGGCGTCGAGGTGATGCGCATGATCCAGCGGGGTTGACCGAGCGGCTGGGTATTCACCTGTCCCGCCACATGGATCACGCCCCGCGCGACCAGCGACCGATACCGCCGCGCCACCGTCTGCTCGGAGACCCCGAGGATCGCCCCCAGCCGCGCGAACGGGATCCGCGCGTCACTGACCAGGCCGTGCACGATCTGCTTGTCGAGGAAATCCAGGACGGAGGAATCTTCCAGGTCGGCGTCGATCATCGGAGGATTACCCGCACTTTCTGGAGATCACTAGGTAGATACCAGCGATTCTCGCATGATTCGAGTCGAAATCGTTCATCCTTCCGGAGGTTCCCATGCGGAAATGGCTACCGCTGTTCGCGGCCTGCCTGGGCTCGTTCATGCTGCTCATCGACGTGACCATCGTGAATGTCGCGCTGCCCGACATCGCCGCGGATCTCGGCACCGGCCTGTCCGGATTGCAGTGGGTCATCGACGGCTACGCCCTGGCGCTGGCCGCCCTACTACTCATGCTCGGCTCGCTGGCAGACCGCTTCGGCGCGAAACCCACCTATCTGATCGGCCTGGCCCTGTTCGCGATCGCCAGCCTCGGGTGCGGGGTCGCCGGATCGGCGGGCGTACTGGTGGCGGCGCGCGCTGCGCAGGGCATCGGCGGCGCGGCCATGCTGGCCACCACGCTGTCGCTGCTGCACGCCACGTACACCGGCCGCGATCGCGGGATCGCCTTCAGCGCTTGGGGTGCGGTGTCGGGTGCGGCCGCCGGTGTCGGCGTGGTGCTGGGCGGAGTGCTCACCGATCTGCTGTCGTGGCGGTGGATCTTCTTCGTCAACCTGCCGATCGCCGCGGTGGCGATCACCTTGTCCGCCATCGCTTTCGGGCCTTCGACACGGCGCACGGACCGGCGGATCGACTTCGGCGGCATGCTGAGCTTCACCGTCGCCGCGACGGCCGCGACCTACGGTGTCATCCGGGCGGGTGAGCACGGCTGGGGCGATCGCGGAGCGGCGCTGGCACTGGCCGGTGGCGCGGCCGCGCTGGTGGTGTTCGTCCTCATCGAATCCAACAGTGCCGCACCGATGTTGCCGCTGCCGCTGCTGCGCAGCGCGGGCTTTACCGCCACGCTGATCGCCGCCGCCGGAATGAGTTTCGCGGCGTTCTCGACGAGTCCGCTGCTGTCGCTGTGGCTGCAGCAGTACCTGCACCTGACGCCGCTGCGAGCGGGACTGTCGATGCTGCCGATGTCGGTGTGCGCGTTCCTGGTCTCGGGCATCTTCGGCAGGACGCTGCATGATGTCGCACCGAAGTGGACGATCGGCGGCGGCCTGGCCACCATCGGTACGGGCAGCGCACTGCTGACCCTCATCGACACCGGATCCTCGTGGACCGCAACAATTCCCGGCTACCTGGTGATCGGCGCCGGTGTCGGCATCATGGCCCGCCGCTGGTGGCGGTGGGCATGGCGGCCGTCCCGCCGCAGCAGAGCGGCACCGCGGCCGGTGCGATCAACACCGCCCGGCAACTGGGCCTGGCGCTGGGGGTCGCGGTCCTGGGCACCGTCTTCCGCAACGCGGGCACCAGCAGCGCCCCTGGCCACGCCTTCGTAGACGGCCTGAACTCCGCGAC
The DNA here is from genome assembly GCF_042753865.1 of Nocardia sp. NPDC059240. Lineage (NCBI taxonomy): Bacteria > Bacillati > Actinomycetota > Actinomycetes > Mycobacteriales > Nocardiaceae > Nocardia > Nocardia sp. NPDC059240. Next base: position 414,284 of record NZ_JBHZAC010000003.1, read on the forward strand.
GATCACGGCGGGCACCGCCGGAGTGCTCGCAGGCGCACTGGTCTTCGCTCTCTACACCCGTGCCGCGCGCACCCAGGCGATGACCGTCTCCATCGACGCCCCGCCGGAGCCTGCCCACGTCGCCTGACCCAGCTCGAATCCAAGCGCCCGTCGTGTCGTCCGCTTTGGCCGGAATCCACGCTCCTCGTTGTGGATTCCGGCCAATGACATGCCAGACCATCACCACGGGGCCAGGTCATCGCGACGAGCCCGTTACCCGGCGGGCTGCTCGCTCCCGAATGGCAGCACCAAAGTCAGGGAGTACTCACTGCGGGGATTCGGACGAATTTCCGCAGTGAGTACTCCCTGACCTTGTTCTACTGCAAGGGCAAGGGGGCGTCGGACTCTTCGGGGGTGCGGGGGCCGAAGATGCGGCGGTCACCCTCGGGGATGGGGGTGTCGTTGATGCTGGCTTCGCGGCGGGACATGCGGCCGTCGGGGGCGAATTCCCAGAGTTCGTTGCCGTAGCTGCGGTACCACTGGCCGGATTCGTCGTGCCATTCGTATTGGAAGCGGACGGCCATGCGGTTGTTGCGGAAGCCCCAGAGTTCCTTGCGCAGGGCGTAGCCGTTCTCGGTGGACCATTTGCGCTTCAGGAAGTCGATGATCTCGGCGTGGCCGGTGATGAACTCGTCGCGGTTGCGCCACACGCAATCCTCGGTGTACGCCTGGGCGACGGTTTCGGGATCGCGGGTGTTCCAGGCATTTTCGGCGGCGCGGACCTTGGCTTCGGCGGATTCCATGTCGACGAAGGGTGGGAGCGGTGGACGCATGAATGGACCTTTCGGGTCGGCGGTCAGGGGTTGACCGGGGAGAGTTCGGGTTCGCTCCAGCGCAGGGGCGTCGCGCCGGAGGTTTCCACGACCTCGGTGAGGGTGAAGTCGATGGAGCACTGCGCTCCGGTGGTGAAGGTGGTTTCGTCCCAGGTTATTTCGGCGGTGCCGGTGAGTTGGAGAGTGACGCCGGTCTGCCAGTCCGGGATCAGCAATCCGCAGCGCGGGTCGGCGGCGATATTGCCCAGTGTCATGAACATGGAGTTGCCGCGATAGTCGGGCCAGCGCAGACGGGTCGGGGAAAGTACCTGCAGGAAGCCGGGATTGCCGCCGCGGTGGGAGGCATCGGCATGGCCGTCGAGGTCGGCGGAGGCCACGAAGAAGGCGTCGGTGCGGGAGATGAGCTGCTGCTGAGCGGTATCCAGTGCCGTGCCCCGGCGGACCACCGGAGTCGTTCCGGTCACCCACTCGCGGACCTCCCGCCGGGAGATGTATTTCGGGCAGTTGGAATACACCTGCTCGGTATCGATGTGCAGCCCGCGCGCGGTCGGCGCGATCATGCCGTTGACCCGCATCCGCCGACGCAATCCTGGTTGCAGCGCGATCATGCCGACATTCCTGCTGCCGCGCAGCGATTCCGCGAGTGGGTCGCCGGCCACCGGCAGCGCGTCGACCTCGATGGCCCGATCGCCGGAGGTGTGCACGAATCCCGGCGGACCGGCCAGTTGACTAGCCCATACTCGCCCGTCCGCATCGGCCGCCGCGATCACGATCATCGGCTGCTCGGTCAGGAATTCCGCCGCGGCAGCCGGAATATCGGTGCGGATCATGCGCCCGACCCGGGCGGCGATATCGGCCTGCCCCATCCGCTGCTGCACGGCCAGCTCGCCGGCATGAAAGACACCGCTCCGCAGTGTGTTCATGTGACACTCCCCTCCGGTCGCCGGGTGGGCGGCCTGTTCCTGCGGGTTCCGTTGCCGGTGAAGGTGTTTCGGGTCAGAAGAAGCCGCAGGTGGGGGCGGCTCCGCTGGGGGCGGGGGCGGATTCGGCACCGGTGGGAGCGAAGACTTCGAGGCGGATGCCGTCGGGGTCGAGGAAGAAGACGCCGCCGGAAGTCGCGCCCTCGCGGTGGGTGACGACGCCGTCCTGGGCGAAGGTCACGTCGAGTTCCTTCAAGGCCGATTCGACTTCGCGCACCTGGTCGATGCTCTCGACCTGGAACGAGAGGTGGTGCAGGCCCGGGGTTTTCGGGGAGAACTCGCCGTCGCTCTGCTGCCAGAGGGTGAGCTGGAGTTGACCGTCGCGGCCGAGGAAGGCGAAACGCCGCGCGTCCTCACCGCCGGCGCCGAGCTGTTCGAAGCCGAGGGCCTGCCGATAGAAGGCGACCGACCGGTCGATGTCGGTGACATTGAGGCCGATGTGCCCGGTGGCGAGAACAGGTGCGGTCATGAGAATCCCCTTCGGATGATCTAACCATCATAGATTGTTTTACTAGTTAGAAGTTAACGACGAAGTCCACGCCGGGTCAACCCCTATAGTCGATTTTAGTGGTTAGAAAGGAGCCGTGGACCCGATGCCGACAGCGCGACGGTTACCCTCAGACGTGCCCGATCCACGCCCCCACCTCGGCGAACCGCTCGCCCTGGACCTGCTCAACACCCGCTGGATGTCCACGGAGGGCCTGCAGGATCTGCTCACCGAGGTGGCCGGCGTCCGACAGTGGCTCGCGGACAACGCACTCGATCTACCCGCCGACGAACCGACCAGGCAAGCCCTCATCACCGCACGGGAGGCCATCCTGCGCGCGGTGAAACACGAGACCGCCGACGACCTCAATGCCGTTCTGGCCCACGGCCGCATCCGCCGCGCCCTCACCCCGGACGGTCCGGCCGACCTCCCCGAGGTCGCCGACCCGGCCCACCTACCCGGCTGGCTCGCCGCCGACAACCTGCTACACCTGCTGGCCAGCGCCCCCGACCGCATCAAACAATGCGCGCACCCGCACTGCGTCCTGTTCTTCCTCGACACCTCGAAGAACGGCACCCGGCGCTGGCATTCGATGGCGGCCTGCGGTAATCGCGCCAAGGCCACCCGGCACTATGCGCGCAGGACTCAGCCGGATCAGAATCCGTAGCGGCTCAACGCAATTCGGTCACCAACGGTATTTGGGCACATCGAATTCCGCGCACAGCGCCCGCCAGACATCCCGGGGATCCACCCCGGACTCGATGGCCTGCGCCCCCGTCCTGCCCATGGACGGCAACACATGATCGTTCAGCAGCACGTCTCCGCGCGCCGTACCGAACTCGGTATGCAACAGCTCCTGGAACTCCGTCAACCGCACGGGCAGACCCTATCAATCCAGCAGATCCGGTCAGGGAGTGTGGGGGGACCCGGCGGCGGCATGGCAGATGGCGATCGGGTCGGAGACGACGGAGATACCGGTCGCGGCGGAGCGGGCAGCGGCGGCGAAAGCAGGGTCGTCGAGGATGCGTTTGACCGCCTCGCGCAACGCTTCCGGGGTCAGCGGGCGCACCAGGATCGAACTGCCCTGGCGGGCGGCGCGATTGGCGAGTTCCCACTGGTCACCGCCGCCGGGAACGGTGACGATGGGGACACCCGCGAGCAGGGTCTTGGCGAGCAGTCCGTGACCGCCACCGCCGATGACGACGGCGGCGTGCCGCAGCAGTTCGTCCTGGCGGCCCAAACCGGCTGTGGCCCAGGCGGGCAGGTCCGCGGGCGGGGCGTCGAGCTGGGAGATGGCGACGCGGACACCCGCGCCCTCCAGGGCCGCGAGCGCGGCGTCGGCCAGACCCACCTGACCGGTCTGCGCCGTCGAGGGCGCGACCATGACCAGCGGATCATCACCCGGCGGCAAATCCAGTATGTGATCGGTCGGCTCCCACAGCAGCGGGCCGACCAGATGTGCGTTGTCGGGCCAGTCGGGGCGCGGCACCTCGAGCGCGGGCAGGGTGGCGACCAGCCGCGCGGTGGGACCCGGATCCTGCGGCGGCAGACCGATACTCGCGCGCGCCTGCTCGCGCTGCAGTTCCCCGCGCCGGACCGCCCGCGAACTCAGGCCGCGCAGCACCGAATCCCGGGCCCGCCCGCGCATCCCCTCCCCCGCGGCGAGCCCACTGCCGATGGGCGGCAATCCCTTCGACTGCAGGTACAGCGGGTGCGGCGACAGCTCCACCCACGGCAGCTTCAACCGTTCCGCCGCCATCCCGCCGCCGGCGGTCAGCACGTCCGACACCACCAACTCCGGCAGCATGGCGCTCAGATCAGGCAGGATCTCGGTCGAAATATGCGCGGCGCGTTGATGAATCCGCGCGCCGGCGTCCTCATCGTCATCCTCGGCCCGGGGCGCCAGCCCCTTGAGCCGCCGCACCCCGATCCCGGCGTCGCGCGCGGCATCGAACCACCGCGGACTGGTGAACAACACCGGTTCGTCCCCGGCCGCCAGCAATCGCTCACACAACGCAATCGCCGGAAACGCATGCCCAGGATCCGGCCCAGCCACCACCGCTACTCGCACGCCGCCACCATGCCACACGCCGCCGACGCCGCCCACACCCACCGACCACCATGTCGCGCAGCCACTCGAGATAGCGCGCACCCGCGGTCGTCGAACAGGCCCGCTCGTGCCACCCGGCCGGCCCAATACGCGGTGTGCCATCGGCCGGGCAGCAGCCGCCAGCGAGGAGTCGTCGATGGACCCGGTCGAGCGCGGCACAATATCCGGTCAACGCAGCATGCTGCCGGGCGATGTGCCGGAGGCTTCCTCCCAAGCCGCTGCGGGACGACTGCCAGCCGCGCTGCTTACGCTCGCTCGGCCGAACGCACCGGCAGCGGCGACCTATCGGTTAGCCCGCGAAGTAGAAGAGCTCGAACGAAACCGCGTGGGCGGCGGGGAAACCCTCCTTGGGACCGGTGGTCGAGTCCAGCACGGCGCGAGCCTGGGTCGCGGCGGGCTCGGGGCCGAGGGCCTCGAGGTAGCGGCGGTGGGCGGTGAGGGATTCGACGGCCACCTCGAAAGTGTCGGTGACGTCGACGGCGTGGCTGCCGTCGGAGACGCCGCAGACGGCAGCCCAGCGGGCAGACCAGGCGGGGAGGTCGGCGAGGTCGGGGTGGATCCACTCGTTGCCCGCGTCGGAGACCGCGTCGAGGGCGGCGCGGCCGACCGCGCGGTGGTCGGCGGAGTTGGCGTAGCCGCGGGCCCAGACATCGCCGAAGTTGAACAGCACCACCATTTCAGGGCGGTGGCGGCGGATGGCGGCGGCCAGATCGCGGCGCAGGGCCAGCGATTCCTGGATGCGGCCGTCGGCGTGACCGAGGAATTCAACCTCTGTGACGCCGACGATCTTGGCGGAGGCGCGCTCCTCGTCCTCGCGCAGCGGACCTGCCTCGGCCGGAGTCAGCCCGGCGATCCCGGCCTCACCGCTGCTGACCAGCACATAGCGAATGTCCTTGCCCTGCCGCGTCCAGCGCGCGACCGCGGCCGCCGCACCATATTCGATGTCGTCGGGATGGGCGACGATGACAATGCCACGCTGCCAGTCCTCGGGTAGCTGCTCCATGCGGCCATTCAACCGCACCGCGAGGCCATTTCACCGCAGAGCCTTGCCAGCGGACCCCACAAGATGGCCGGCGCACCTGGCAGTCCTGCTGGGGCACCTCACAGCCCCGCCAACGCACTCCACGGCCCTGCCAACGCACTCCACGGCCCTGCCAGCGCATTTCGCAGCCCGCCAACGCACTTCGCAGCCCCGCCAACGCACCTCGCAGCCGTGCTTATGCACTTCATAGCATGGCCAGGACGCCCTCGAAGGCGGCCTCGGCGGCCCCGAGCAGTTTGAGATCGCCTCCCAGGCTGGACTTTTCGATCCGCACCCCGCCCATGGCGCGGCTCACCATGCTGCGGCGGCGCACCTGTTCGCCGACGCGATCGACCGCGCCGTCGGGGAGGGCGGTGAAGAGGTCGCCGAGTACGACGAGTTCGGAGCCGAGGATGTTGACGACATTCACCAGGCCGAGGGTCAGCCAGTCCAGGTATTCGCGCAGCTGGGTGTCCCAATCACCGTGCAGTTCACGCAGTTCGGCGACGATCGCGCCGCGCGGGCCGTGTTCGGGCATGCCGAGGGCGCGGCACAGGGCCGCCTCGCCCACCTCGGTCTCCCAGCAGCCCTCGTTGCCGCAGTGGCAGATTCGGCCGCCGGGGTTCACGGTCATGTGGCCGATCTCGCCGAGATACCCGGCCGAGCCGCGCAACAGCGCACCCTGCGCGATGAGCCCGCCGCCCACCCCGACATCGGCGGAGACGAACACCGCGTCGGAGGCGCCGCGCCCCGCGCCCCTGACATGCTCTGCCAACGCACCGAATTCGGCATCGTTGCCGACCACGACGGGGACGTCCAGCACCGTGCGCAACCGCTGCCCGAGTGCCACCTCACCCCAGCAGAGGTTGGCGGCGGTGTGCACCAGGCCATCGGAGCGGCGCACCACCCCGGGGATACACACCCCGGCCGCCATCGGCCGCAGATCCAGATCCTGGGCCAGCATGGCCGCAGACTCCGCGACGTGCGTGATCACCTCGTCCGGTTCCCGTTGCCGCCCACGCAGATTCCAGCTGTTGCGCCCCAGGATCTGCCCGCCGAAACCGACCAACGCGATCCCCGCGTGCTCGACCTGCACGTCCACCGCCAGCACCACCGCGGCTTGCGGTTGCGGCAGCACCAGCAGCGACGGGCGACCGGCGGTGCGCGCCAGGCGCGGCACCTTCTCCTCCACCACGCCGTCCTCGGCCAGGCCGTCGACCAGCATTTTGATGGTGGAGCGATTGAGCCCGAGTTCGGTCGCCAGCGCCGCACGGGTGGCGGGGCCTCCGGTGTGGAGCAGCCGCAGGAGGCTGGACCGGTTGAACCGGCGCACCTCGTCCGGTCGGGCGACGGTCATGGACCGGTTTCTACCATTGCGCGCCACCGCCGTCCGCTATCGCCACGGCTCGACCGACCGCCATCTCCACGCGGCTGGTAGCCCCGCCGCGTCGAATCGGCTCCCGGTCACCGGTGTTCATCGGACCGCGGTCGCCGCACGGCGTCGCGACAACGCATCCACGGTCGCGGCCAGCAGCAGCACCAAACCGGTCACGATGGACACCACCGCCGCCGGTTGTTGCAGCAGGCCCAGCCCATTGGACACCACCGCCAGCACCGCGCCGCCGATCACCGCGTCGGCCACCCGGCCTCGGCCGCCGAACAGCGAGGTGCCGCCGATCACCGCCGCTCCCACCGCGAACAGCAGCGTGTTCAACCCGCCCGCCTGCGGATCGACCGAGCCGACCTTCGAGGAGTAGACGATCGCGCCGATGGCCGCACATGCCGAACTGATCACGAAAACGCTTGCCCGCAACTGGGTCACGTTGATGCCCGCGCGCCGCGCCGCCTCCACATTGCCGCCGACCGCGTAGATGTGGCGGCCGTAGGTGGTGCGGGTGAGCACATAGGTTCCGGCGACCAGCAGCACCAGCACGATCGGAACCACATACGGCACACCGGAAATGACGATCAGCTTCGACGGCGAACGGTTCACGGTGAGCAGTGCCGTCACCACGATCGCGAACACCACCAGCGCGGCGACCTTCGCGATCACCAGCGGGGTGGGTGAGGTGACCAGACCCCGCCGGCGGCGCAACGCATGCCCGCCGAGGGTGACCCCGGCATACCCACCGGCCGCCAGCACACACAGCACCCAACTCCCCGCCGTCGACAGGTTCCCGTTGGCCACCGCGTCCAGCACGTGTGAGGAGCTGATGCCCAGCACCCCGCCCTGCCCGATGAGCTGCAGAATCACACCCTGCCAGGCCAGGAACAACGCCAGCGTCACCACGAACGACGGCATGCCGATCTTGGCGATCAGGAACCCGGTGATGGAACCGATGGCCGCGCCGACACACACCGCGAACAGCATCTCGATCCACGGATTCGCTTCCAGCCCGAGGACCGTCAGCAGAATTCCGACCAGGGAGAACGCCACCCCCGGCCAGATCCGCAGCAGGCCCGCGAGGATCGCTGCGAGAACCAGCAGCGCGATGAAGATGTAGAACACCGTGGAACCCATGCCGTGCATCAGATTCCCGTTGTCCACATAGTGCAGGGCCAGCACCGCGGCCGCCACACCCGAGGCGGTGCCCGCCGACAGATCGATCTCACCGATCAACAGCACGAACACGATCCCGATCGCGATGATCGTCTGTCCCGCACCCTGCGCCAGCAGATTGGCGATGTTGTTGAGCGAGAAGAACACATCCGACATCAGCGAGAACAGCACCACCAGCGCGACCAGGCCGAGAATCGCGGGCAGCGAACCGATCTCGCCGCCGCGCAGCCGGGCCACGTAGTCGCGCAGGGCATCCTGGGTCGACAGCGTGGTGGTGTCGATCCCGAAGTCGGTGATCGCGGTATCGGTGGCCGCGGATTCCGAAACATTGGTCATATCAGTGGTTTCCTCGCTCACAGCGCCACAACTCCCTCACAACGTCCCCGCTGATCACAACGCCACCGCTTCCGGCCGCGCCAGGCCGAGATCACCCGAGCGTCCCGCGGTGATCAACTCCACCACCTGTGCGGTGGTCACATCCGCGGTCCGCACCTGCGCCGCCATCCGCCCCAGGTACAGCACCGCTATCCGGTCCGCGACCTCGAACACATCGACCAGGTTGTGGCTGATCAGCACCACGCCGAGCCCCTGTTCGGCCAGTCGCCGCACCAGATCCAGCACCTGCCGCGTCTGCGCCACACCGAGTGCGGCGGTCGGTTCGTCCAGCAGCACCAGATTGCTGTTCCACAGCACCGCTTTCGCGATCGCCACGGTCTGCCGCTGCCCGCCGGACAGGGCTGCGACCGGAGTGCGCACCGATTTCACGGTGCGCACCCCCAACGAGGCCAGGGTGCGCCGCGCCGCCTCCTCCATGTTCGCCTCGTCCAGCAGCCACGGTTTCCCGCGCTCCCGGCCGAGGAACATATTGGCCACGATGTCGAGGTTGTCGCACAGGGCCAGGTCCTGATAGACCACCTCGATGCCGAGCGCCGCCGCGTCCTTGGCGCCACGCAGGTGAACGGGTTCGCCACGGAATCGCACCTCGCCGGAATCGGCGGCGTGGATTCCGGCAACACATTTCACCAGCGTGGATTTGCCCGCGCCATTGTCGCCGACTAACGCGGTGACCTCGCCCGCCGGCACGGTGAGGTCGACGTCGTGCAGCACGTGCACCGGTCCGAAACTCTTGTTCAGGCCGGTGATCTGGAGCAGCGGCTCACTCATGTTCTGATTCCTTAAGAGATGCCGAGGTCGGTGCAGGCCTGCTTCACGTCACCGGAGCAGACGTCGGCGGCCTTCACGAAGCCCGACTCCACCACCGACTTGACCTCGGCCTTGGTGATCAACTGCGGTTGCAGCAGCACCGATTTCACCTCGCGCTTGCCCTTGGGGTCCTGACTCACGCCCACCGCCAGCGCATCCGCGCCCGCCTTGTCGCCCTTGGCCAGGAACACGGCCAGCTTCGCGGCGTTCTCGGCCTCCTCCTTGATCGGCTTGAACACCGTCATGTACTGGTCGCCGCGCAGCACCGCCTTCAGGCCGTCCACGGTGGCGTCCTGACCGGTCACCGGCACCTTGCCGTTGAGGCCGTTCTTCTTCAGCACCGTGATCACCGCACCCGCGAGACCGTCATTGGCCGCGACCACACCGTCGACCTTGCCGTTCGCGCCGGTGAGGATCTGCTCGAAGGTGGTGCCGCCCTTCTGGTTGTTCCAGTCGTCGATGGCCTGGCTGCGCACCAGCTTCAGCGTGCCTGCGTCGTAGAGCGGCTGCAGCACCGTCTCCTGGCCCTGATGGAACAGGGTGGCGTTGTTGTCGGTGGGCGCGCCCTCGATCTCGACGACCTGCGCGCCCGGCTTGTCCTTGAGCGCGGTGGCCAGGCCCTGACCCTGCAGCGCACCGACTTTCACATTGTCGAAGGACACGTAGTAGTCCGAGGATCCGCCCAGGTTGAGGCGGTCGTAATCGATGGTCGGGATCCCGGCCTTCTGCGCCTTGGCCGCGACCGCGCTACCCACCTCGCTATTGATGGAGGCGATGACCAGCACCTTCACGCCTTTGGCGATCATGCCGTCGGCGAGGGTGGAGAACTTCTGCACATCGCCCTGCGCGTTCTGCACGTCGGCGGCGAAACCCGCGTCGCCCAGCGCCTTCTGCAGCAGCGGCTTGTCGAAGGATTCCCAGCGGGCGGAGGTGGCGGTCTCGGGGAGGATCACCCCGACCGTGCCGTTCGCGCCGCCGCCGGAGGGGGCGTTCGACGAGGACGTGCCACTGCTGGAATTGGATCCGCAGGCGGTGAGGGTGAGCAGGCCGGACAATGCCAGCGCGACAGCGAATTTCGTCCTCATCAGGGTGACCTTTCAGGCGGCAGCCGCTGGGTGCGACCACACACACGGCATATGTTGTGGGCAACAACATATGCCGTGCGAGTCACTCATATGGGACGTTTCACAGAAATCAGTGCGCCCGTTCAGGGCAGCAGGATCACCTTGCCGCCCGCATGACCGTCCAGCACGAACTCGTGCGCGGCCGTGACCTCACTCAGCGGAAAGGTCTTGGCGATGGCCAAATCCAGCTTGCCCGCCGCCAGCGACGGCAGCAGCTCCCGCCAGGCATTGCCGCGGATCTCGGTGCCCGGATCCGCGCCCGGGCCGCCGCCCAGCACCTGGAAGCCGTCGGCCGCGGCCCGCCCGAAGGCCACGATGGACGCGATCCGGTGGCGGTCGGGCACGAGCTCCAGCGAAACATCCACCGCCTCGTCGGTGCCCACGGTGTCAAGGGCGGCATCGATACCGTTGGGGGCCAAGGCCCGCACGCGATCGGCAAGACCCGGCCCGTACTCGACGGGCTCGATCCCGTAGGCGCGCAACCGTTCATGACGACTCGCCGACGCGGTGCCGATCACCCGCGCCCCACGAGCCACGGCCAGCTGCGCGGCCAATGCGCCCACACTGCCCGCGGCACCGTGCACCAGCACGGTGTCCCCCGGCCCGACACCGGTGGCGACCAGCATGTGCACGGCCGTGCCGCCCACACTCAGCACGCCCGCGGCCTGCTTCCAGTCCACATCGGCGGGCTTGGACACGACGCGCGCAGCGGGGGCGTTGACGGCCGAGGCGTAGCCACCCGACACCGGCGCGAGCACCTCGTCGCCGACCGCGATCGGACCGTCCGGACCGACGGCGTCCGGACCGACCGCGGTGACGACGCCCGCCACCTCGAGGCCCAGCCGCAGCGGCAGCTTGCTCGGATCGGTGCCGAACGCACCGCTGTAGACCTTGTAATCGAAGGGATTCACGCCGGCCGCTCGGACGGCGATGGTGACCTCACCCGGTCCCGGATCCGGGACCTCGATCTCGATGAGCGACAAGACTTCCGGTCCACCGTAGGAGGTGGCAACGACAGCAGTGGCCATGCGGTGATAATACGGAAAAAGGACCGTCCACCCCGAGCATCGGGGTGGACGGTCCTGCGGTATGCGCGTCGCGCGCGAGCCGGCGGCTCAGTACTTGCCGAGCGGCGACTTGTTCTTCGACCCCGACACCGCCTTGTACACGAGGTACAGACCGAAGATGAGTCCGGTCACGATCAGGATCGGGAACAGCGCCTTGATCAGCGCGCCCAGAATGGCGAAGGCGATCCACACGAGGACGACGACGCCGAGAATCTTCCAAAACATTTCAAGCCTCCTGGTCTCCGAACCGCCGTCCGGCAGATCCGTCACCATCCATACTGCGTCGCCAACCTGAGAAAATCACCAGGTCAAGAGCAATATCCGGGGAATTTCAGGGTTCACCCTGAGCATCGGGAACCCGCGACACCGGCCACGGATCAGGGGTTGGCACGATAGCGCTGGTCGGCCAGGTCGGTCAGGGCCTGGGCCCACCCGTCGAGCCGGTCGGCGGCATCGCGCAGATTGACCATGGCCCAGCCGAGCTGGTCGGCCACGGCCGCGCTGTCAGGGACGGCGAGCACGCGGGCGGCCGCAGCCACCATGCCCTCGTACTCGACGACACCACCATCCAGGCGAATCGATACCGCCCGGACATGCTCGCCGAGCGGCGAATTCACGCCCAGCGCACCCGAAGCCCGTTCCATGGCGACCACATCCTGCGCGAGCGCGTGCAGGGCGGCCGCACCCGAGGCCGCGGTCTCCACGGTGTCCTCGAGATCGTCCTCGGGCAACCGGCCCGAACGCGCGATCTGCAGGTGCAATCCGTGCAGCGCCCGCTCCGCCTTCACCAACCGCGCGATCGACGCCCGCGCCGCCGAGCGGATCGGCGGCAGCTTGCGGGCCACGAACGCGGCCTGCGGCAAAGGTTCCCGCCGCATCTCCAGATACCGCTTAGCCGTCACCGCAGTCCCGGTGACGAGCGCCACCGCACCGCCGCCGACAATGACCACCGCCCACGCCGGGGCCGAGATCAACATCAGCCCAACGGTTCCCGCGGTCGTCAACCCGGACGCGGTTCCCAACCGGAAACTCCGCCGCCGAGCCCGCCGCCGCTTGCGCAACTCGCGCTCCCGCGGATCGGCCCACTTCCGCACGGCCACCAACGCCTGCTCCCCCACCCCGCGCAAGGTATCCGGCAGCCGCTGCGCCAACTCCTCGGGCTCGAACCCGGTAGGCGCCAACACCTCCCGCACCGCCTCGGTAGCCCGCTCCCGCTTCCCCCGCTTACGCCGCCCACTCTTCTCCGAGCTCGCGGTCGGCGGGGGCGGGAAATGACCTGTGGCATCGAAGGTCTGGTTCGCGGCCGGACCCGGCGCAGCCGCAGCGGGCGGCCGGGCCGCCTGCGGAGTCCGCACCGCGCTGTTCTTGGAAGTCTGATTCGCCGCTGCCCGCGGCTGCGCCGATTCCACCGCGCCACCGTATCCGGAGGCACCGACAACCGGGTTCGCCTCGACGGAGGTGGGCGTCCAGTCCCAGAGCGCATCGGTTGCCGATGTCGCTGCAGCGGTGGCGGATTCGGGCGCTACCGGCGGCTGGGGATTAGCGGGTGGGCCGAACGGGGAGGGGAAACCCGGGATGGGGTCGGGGGTTTTGGTGCGGGTGCGGCGGAGGAAACGCGCAGGGGAGGTCGCGGGGTCGTGTTCGGCCCGCGATCTCCCCATCGTGCACTACCTTTCGCGCAGCAGTTACTGCTGGGCGGCCTGGCCCTTGTTGAAGTTGGGCTGGGTGGCGGGCTGCGCGGGGGCGGCCTGGCCCGGCTGGATCTGCGGCTGGGCGGCGTTGCCTCCGGCGGGGAGGGCATCGCCGCGCATGGAGGCGCGGATCTGCTCGAGGCGGCTGTGCCCGGCCATCTGGACGCTGGCCTGCTGGACCTCGAGCATGCGGCCCTGCACCGAGTTGCCCGCGAGCTCGGCGGCACCGAGGGCGTTGGCGTAGCGGCGTTCGATCTTCTCGCGCACCGCGTCCAGGCTGGGGACCGCGCCGGGCGCCGACAGGGTGGAGTCCATCTGCTGCAGGGAGGCCGAAACCTGCTCCTGCATCTTGGCCTGCTCCAGCTGGGACAGCAGCTTGGTGCGCTCGGCGACCTTCTGCTGCAGCAGCATGGCGTTCTGCTCGACAGCCTTCTTGGCCTGGGCGGCGGCCTGCAGCGACTGGTCGTGCAGCACCTTCAGGTCTTCGACGGACTGCTCGGCGGTCACCAGCTGCGCGGCGAAAGCCTCTGCGGCATTGGTGTACTGGATCGCCTTCTCGGTGTCGCCGGCGCCACTCGCCTGATCGGCGAGCATAACCGCCTGGCGCGCATTGGCATTGAGCTTCTCGACCTCGTCCAGCTGACGGTTGAGCTTCATCTCCAGCTGGCGCTGGTTGCCGATCACCGACGCGGCCTGCTGTGACAGGGCCTGATGCTGGCGCTGGGCTTCCTCGATGGCCTGCTGGATCTGAACCTTCGGATCCGCATGCTCTTCGATCTTCGAGTCGAAGAGGGCCATCAGGTACTTCCAGGCCTTCACGAACGGATTAGCCATCGATTGATCCCGCCTCCATATGACGTGCCGCGCCCCGTAGCGCGACAGTAGTGCGCGACCGTCGCGCACCCCTGCTGTCCCATATCTCCACTGTGCAACGGCCGTTCCGGAGATTTCGGCAACAGCGCGACGCCTCCGGCACGAAGCCTACAGAGAATTTATCCCTTTCGGCTCCGGAGCACAGTCTTCGTCTCCCGGCTCACTTGGCGGCCACCAGCACCAGACGATCCGACTTGGGGGCCGGAATCACAATGCGGGGACCGAACGTTCCGTCCGCGGCCATGACCATTTCGCCGTCGCCACCCCTCGGGGTCACCTTCGCGGTGACCTTGCCCGCGCCCGCCTTCGCGGGCAGCTTGGTCACGGCACCGACCTTGGCACCGGCCTTCTCGCGCGCCAGCGCGGTGGCCTTGTCGGCGTCGGCCATGGCCGAGCTGACATCGAAGAGCACCTGTGCCAGTGGCACATCCAGGGCCTGGCAGATGGCGGCCAGCAGTTCGCTGGAGGCCTCCTTGCGGCCGCGTTCCACCTCGGACAGGTAACCCAGACTCACGCGCGCGGAGGTGGAGACCTCACGCAGTGTCCGGCTCTGGGCGACCCGAGCACGACGCAGGCTTTCCCCGATCGCTTCTCGCAGCAGCGTCATCTCGTTCTCCTCACACTCGTCTCGCCGGACCCAGCGTTTGACTGGACAACGTCCGGCGTCGGCCGCGCGTTCCCGGCCTCTTCACTCGCCCCTGACGGAGCGGACGAGTTCGGCGACCGCGGCGCGGACCGCGCCCACCCTGATCGTCCACCGGTCCCCCGACAACTTCAACCGAAGTACCTCGCTGGACTGTGGACCCGCTATACCAAGGAATACCGTGCCGACCGGGCTGCCGTCCTGCGGTTCGGGTCCGGCGACGCCGGTGAGCCCGATTCCCCAGTCCGATCCGCAGCGCCGGCGGGCGCCGACCGCGAGCTGTTCGGCGGTGCTCGCGGCCACCGGTCCATCCGTGGCCAGCGTGTCCGCACTCACATCCGCGAGGGATTGCTTGAGGTCGGTGGCGTAGACGATCAGTCCACCCCGCAACACCGCGCTCGCGCCCGGAATTCCCGCGATGGTGGCGGAGAGCAGACCGGCGGTCAGGGATTCCGCGGTGGCCACGGTCTGCCCGGCCGCGGCCAGCACGGCCACCAGTTCGGCGGCATCCGTCACCGTGACGAGCGGATCCGGCGGGATGGGCCCGGCGGTCGCCACCCGCGACAGGATGCCCTCGATATCGGGCCGGACCCTACGCGGCACGGCTGCCGCCCGGGGAGCCGAACCACAACCTGCCCGCCTGCACGACATAGTCCAGGCCGGTGACGACGGTCAGCACGACCGCCACATACATCAAATCCATTCCGGCGGAGGCGAATCCGCCCGACAACGGCAGCAACAGCACGGCAATGGCCACCGATTGCACCAGCGTCTTGAGCTTGCCGCCGCGGCCCGCCGGGATCACACCGCGCCGCACCACGGCCAGCCGCATCAGCGTGATGCCGAGCTCGCGGGCCACGATGACCAGGGTGATCCACCACGGCAGGTCGTGCAGCATCGACAACCCGATCAGGGCGGCCCCGATCAGGGCCTTGTCCGCGATCGGATCCATGAGCTTGCCGAAATCGGTGATCAGGCCGTACTTCCGGGCCAGCTGCCCGTCGATGCGGTCGGTGATGGCGGCGATACCGAACAGCCCGGCCGCGATCCAACGCCACTCCGTGTCATGACCGCCCGCGGCGAACAACGCCAGCAGGAACACCGGCACGATCAGGATGCGCAGGATGGTCAGCACATTGGCGATGTTCATCAGCGGCACGGCCGCGGGCTCCACCACCACCTCCGGGCGCGGGGCGGGAACGAACCCCGGGCTCGCCGCCGGAACGGCTTCCGCCCAGCGACCCTCGATCTCGTCCGGCTGCACGGTCACCAGCGCCCCCACCGGCCGTGGCGGCGGCCCTGGTTTCCGGACCATGCCGGGCTGCGGAGGGACTGGATGTGCGACACACCGACAAGCCTATCGGTACGCGGGCCGACTACTGTGCACCCCATGACAACACGGGCACCAAACAGCGGTTCCATCGACGGGCAGGCGGCGAATACGCCGATCGTCCGTCGAGCGCGAACCTCTGACGTGCCCGAGATCAAGCACCTCATCGACATCTACGCCGGCCGGATCCTGCTCGAGAAGAACCTGGTCACCCTCTACGAGGCGGTGCAGGAATTCTGGGTCGCCGAGCGCGACGGGCAGATTCTGGGCTGCGGCGCGCTGCATGTGCTGTGGGCCGACCTCGGCGAGATCCGCACGGTCGCGGTGCATCCGGACATCAAGGGCACCGGCGCGGGGCGGTTGCTGGTGGAGCAACTCGTCGCGGTGGCGCGTGAACTCGCCCTGAGCCGGGTGTTCGTGCTGACCTTCGAGGTGGACTTCTTCGCCCGGCACGGTTTCGTGGAGATCGAGGGCACGCCGGTCACCGCCGAGGTGTACGCCGAGATGTGCCGGTCCTACGACACCGGTGTCGCCGAATTCCTGGATCTGTCCTACGTCAAGCCCAACACGCTCGGGAATACCCGAATGCTGTTGACGCTCTGACACTTCCGCATACCGTCTCCGAGAGGGATCATCCATGGCCGTCTTCGCCGTCCATTACGTCTACTCCGATGCCACCGCCCCCGCGCGCGACATCCACCGCCCCGACCACCGCGCCTGGCTCAACGGCCTCGTCGACGAGGGCACCGTCCTCACCAGCGGCCCCTACCCGGACGGCTCGGGTGCGCTGATCCTGGTGCAGGCCGCCGACCTCGATGCGGTCACCGAGCTCTTCGAGAAGGACCCGTTCAACCGCGAGGGCCTGCTGACCGACAAGCGCATCGTGGAGTGGTTGCCGACGATGGGCGCGTTCGTCAACTGACCACCACTCGCAAAGCCCCCATCCGGACCGGGCCGGGTGGGGGCTTTCGCGTCGGTGTGGCGCGATCATGTCGGGCGGCAAGCCCGTGGCCTGCACGTAGACACCGTCTACCAATCCGTAGACAACGTCTACTGAAGGCCAACTCCGTTGAGCCCCCGCCATCATGCAGCGGACCGGTGAGGCCGAACGGGCCATGGCCGGACAGGTGAATCAGGACGGGTTCGATGCGCGGCCGCCGATTTCGGCGCTGCGCCGGATAGCGTCGAGGACCCGGTGCATGTGCAGTCCGGTGGCGAAAGAGGGGACGGTGTCGGCATCCGTTCGGATGTCCTCCGCGAAGCGGGCGTAGAGCCTCGCGACATTGCGGGATTCGACGGGGAGATCGGCGATCGGCGCGGGGTCGGCGGGAGTCAGGTCCTGCCAGGAGGCGCCTGCGCCACGAGCCGCGAGAAGTCTCAGGTCGCTCATCTGGATGCCACCCGCGTGCAGGCCGGGCGCACCGGCGGCGGTGTCGTTCGCGAGTACCAGATCGCCCTCGGTGCCGGAGATCTCGATCCGGGTGTGGGCGTTGGTGAGCTTGCCGTCGTGCAGATGGGCGGCGACCACCACGTCGTCGCGGGTGCGAGCACTGAGCAGCAGGTGGTCCGGGCTGGTGACGCGCACCCGCTCCCCCGTTTCGGCGACGGTGTTGTGCGGGTTGCGGATCGCCAGATCCGCCGAGATGCGGGTGAGTTCGCCCAGTAGGAATTCCACCGGGTCGAGGGTGTGCCCGCCCGCGACTTCGAGGAGTCCGGCGGCGTTCTCGCGGTCGAGGGTGTAGGCCGCCCACTGCGGGATGACGCCGCCCGCGCCCTTGCCGCGCGAGGAGTAGACGGTGACCGAAACCGGCTGCCCGACATAGCCTTCGGCGAGGAGTTCGCGGGCCCGCAGGACGGCGGGGGCAAAGCGGGCCTGCAGGCCGACGACGTGATGGCCGGGCGCGGTGGCGGCAGCGGCGACCAGGGCCTCGGCTTCGGAAGTCGTTCGGGTGAGCGGCCATTCCGAATAGACATGCTTTCCGGCGGCGAGGGCGGCGCTGATCAATTCGGCGTGCGCGGGCACCTTCACGGTGATGACGACCAGGTCGACATCCGGATGTTCGGCCAGGGCGCTCGCGTCGGTGAAGGCGTGCTGTGCACCGAATGCGCGGGCGGCCCGGTCGGCGCTTTCGCGGCGGCTGGTGCCGACCGCGGTCAGTTCGAAGTCGGGCAGGGCGCGCAGGGCCGGGATGTGGGCTCGGGAGGCCCAGCCACGGTCGGGGCTCGCGCCGATGATTCCCACGCGGATGCGGTCGGACATCGCTCTCTCCTTCACGCTGCAATCGTCATAAACGGACTCGGCTGGTCCGTTTATGACGCTAGCCAAGCGGACCCGGAAAGTCCACTTTTGCTACAGTCCAGGTCATGACCGCCGTCGATCGCCTGCTGGCCCATGAATCCGGGCCGACCCCGCGCGCCGACGCGCGCCGCAATCTCGAACGGCTGGTCACCGCCGCCCGCTCGGCCGTCGCGGAAGTCGGGGTGAATGTCACCGCGCAGGAGGTCGCCCAGCGTGCGGGCGTCGGCAAGGGGACCTTCTATCGGCGGGTGCCCTCGCTCGAGGCGCTGCTGCAGGTCGTCCTGGAGGAGGTGCTCGAACAGGGCATTGCCGCCGCCGATCGCGCGCTCGAAAACCCGGATCCCTGGCAGGGATTCACCGATTTCGCCACCGCCTACGTGAGTTTGCGCAAAGAAAGCTGTGGCGTGAACGATGCCCTGGGCGGCGGCGGGAGCTGCGATCTGGAGCGCTGCCTCGGCGAGCTCCGCGAGCGACTGCGTGAATTGGTCGGCCGCGCACAGCACAACGGGTCCATGCGCGCCGACATCCCCTGGGAGGACATCGCTTTCGTACTGGCCGGAGTGGCGACCGCGGAGCACACCATCGGCCTGACCGCCGCCCCCGATCAATGGCATCGCAATCTGCGCATCGTTCTGGACGGCCTGTCCGCCCGGCCGTGAAGCACCCTTTACGATCCTGGTAGCGGGACATTTGCCTCTGCAAAGAAATTAGGCGCTTCGGGAAAGATCGGCTAGCGACAGGACCCGAAAGGACACATCGCAATGGCGCGAAAATCCCTGCTCCGTTTCGCCGGTCTGATTGTCGGCGCGGCACTGGTGGTCACCGGGTGCGGCGGCAATTCCGGCGACTCCGCGCACTCCACCTCCACCCCCGTGGCATCTTCCCAGGCCGCCCCCGGCAAGACCGACGACGCGGCCCCCGTACCCGGAACCCAGCCGCGCATCGCGATTCTGGCGACCGGCGGCACCATCGCGGGCAAGGCCAATGCCAATTCCGCGGTCGGCTACACCGCGGGCGAGGCCACCGCACAGGACCTGATCGACGCGGTCCCCGGCCTCGACAAGATCGCGAAGCTGAGCGCCGAGCAGATCTCCAATATCGGCAGCCAGGACATGAACGAGGACGTCTGGCTGAAGCTGGCCAATCGGATCAACGAGCTGTTCGCGAGCGATCAGGTCGACGGCGTCGTGGTCACCCACGGCACCGACACCCTCGAGGAAACCGCGTTCTTCCTCGACAATGTCATCTCCAGCGACAAGCCCGTGGTGCTGGTCGGCTCGATGCGGCCCTCCACCGCGTTGAGCGCCGACGGCCCGGCCAATCTGCGCTCGGCCGTTCAGGTCGCGGCCTCCCCCGATGCTCGTGGCCGTGGCTCGATGGTTGTCCTCAACGACACCATTCACAGCGCGAGCGATGTCACCAAGACCAATACCACCAGCGTGCAGACCTTCAAGTCGCTCAATACCGGCCCGATCGGCTCGGTGGACGCGGCGGCGGTCACCTTCACGCGACCGGCTGCGGCGCAGCAGCATTCGCACTTCCCGGTTCCCGGCGGCACTCCGCTGCCGCGGGTCGACATCGTCTACTCGCACGCGGGCATGAACGCCGATCAGGTGAACGACGCGGTCGGGCACGGCGCGAAGGGCATCGTGCTGGCCGGTGTCGGTGACGGCAATACCGCCAAGTCCGTGGTCGACGCGCTGTCGAAGGCCGCGAAGAGCGGTGTGGTCGTGGTCCGTTCGAGCCGGGTCGGCTCGGGTGAGACGGTCCGCAATGCCGAACTCAACGACGACGA
Source organism: Nocardia sp. NPDC059240 (assembly GCF_042753865.1). Lineage (NCBI taxonomy): Bacteria > Bacillati > Actinomycetota > Actinomycetes > Mycobacteriales > Nocardiaceae > Nocardia > Nocardia sp. NPDC059240. The sequence continues at coordinate 434,279 of NZ_JBHZAC010000003.1, forward strand.
CCTCGGCACCTCGACCTCGATGTTCCTGAATCCGGCCAAGGCCCGGGTGCTGACTCAGCTGCTGCTGGCCAATGGCATCACCGATCCGGCCAAGGTCCAGGCGGAATTCCGTACCCGCTTCTGACTCCCCCTGACCTGGACCGCCGACGGCTCACCGCCCTCGGCGGTCTAGCGTCATATGCGTGCGATCGGATCCGTCCACCGCCCTGTCCAGGTTCCGGGCCGCCCGGGTGGCGCGCCTGGCCACCGTCGATGCCGACGGGCAGCCGCACCTGGTACCCGTCACCTTCGCCGTCTCTCCCACGGACACACCGCTGCTGGTGGTCATCGCCATCGACCACAAACCCAAGTCCACGACCGATCTGCGGCGGCTGCGCAATATCGCGGCGCAGCCGAAGGTCTCACTGCTGGCCGATCACTATGACGAGGACTGGACCCGGCTGTGGTGGTCACGCCTGGACGGGGCCGCCGAAATCCTCACCACCCCAGCCGATCTCGTCGATCCGCTGGCCTGGTTGACCGCCAAGTATCCCCAATACACCGCCGACCCACCGACCGGCCCGGTGATCCGGGTGGCGGTCGAGTCGGTGCGCGGCTGGTCTTACTCGGGGTGAATCAGTGCTCGTGGTCGTCGTCGCCGTGCGGGTGGCCGTGTTCGAGCTCGTCCGCGGTGGCGTCACGGATGTCGATCACCTTCACGGCGAAGTGCAGGCGCTGCCCCGCCAGCGGGTGGTTGGCGTCGATGGTCACCTCGTCGCCGTCGACGGCGCGCACGACCACGATCTGCGAGTCGCCGTCCGGCGCCTCGGCCTCGAATTCCATGCCGACCTCGAGCTCGTCGATGCCGACGAACGCGTCCCGCTCGACGGTGCTGACCAGTTCGGCCAGGTATTCGCCGTAGCCGTCCTCGGGCTCGACCACGACCACGACCTCGTCGCCCGCATTGCGGCCCTCGAGGGCCTTCTCCAGCCCGTCGACGATGTTCTCCGCACCGTGCAGGTAGATCAGGGGCTCGTCGCCAACGGAGGTGTCCAGCACCTCACCGTCGTCGTCGGTCAAGGTGTATTCGATGGAAACGACCTTGTCAGCGGCAATCGACATGGTGGTGGGCCTTTCGCGGAGGAATTCGTACCGGGTCAATGTATCGCCTGAGCACCACCGCGCTCGTCACCAGCTGCACCAGCACATAGCACCCGGCGTAGGTCGGCACGGTGAAATACGCGAACCACACCGAATTGTCCGCGCGGGGCAGCATGAACAATCCGATTCCGATCGGGTGCGGCGAGTCCTCGAAGGGCAGCCGGTCGGCGAAGGTCCACCACCAGCAGAAGCCGACCGCCACGATGGCCGCCGGGGCCAGCCACGCCCAGCCGGTGGTGGCGGTGCGCGCGTACTGCCAGGCGAGGATCACCAGTGGCACGAACCACACCCAGTGATGTCCCCAGGAGAACGGTGAGGCGCACGCGGAGGTCATGCCGACCACGGTGACCGCGAGCAGTTCCCGCCCGGCCCGATGCGCGACGGTGGCCGCCGCGAGGCCCAGCCCGATCACCGGCACGACGGCCAGCAGCCACAGCCAGGTGGGCGGCTGGAAGACGGTCCCGCCGAAGACGTTCGAGGTGAAGCGCTGCACGTCGAAGAAGCGCAGCAGTTGCGCGACCAGGCCGTTGACCGACTGATTCCCCGGTGAGTCGACGGCCCCGACCCGCCCGGCCGCGGCGACCTGACCCCGCCAGTACGTGTACGCGTCGTGCGGGCGCAGCAGGAAGCCGACCGCGATGGTCGCGGCGAACGTCCCACTCGCGATGCCGAGGCTGCGCCACTGCCGGGTGCAGGCGAGGTAGATCAGGAACAGCGCCGGGGTCAGCTTCATCCCGGCGGCGATGCCGACACCCACCCCGCGCAGTCGTGCCGTCGGCGGCCGGGTGAGGTCCCAGACGACCATCAGCACCAGGAACACGTTGATCTGTCCGAGCCACAGCGTGGTGCGCACCGGTTCGAGCACCGTGCACAACACCGCCAGCAGCGCCGCGAACACCCACGTGCGCATCGTGTTCCGGTATTTCAGCACCAGCAGGCAGCGCCCGGTGAGGGCGACCAGCGCCAGCATGGTCGCCGCGAACCACACCATCTTGGCCTTGGCCAGCGAGATCACCGTGAGCGGCGCGAAGGCCAGTGCCGCGAACGGGGTGTAGGTGAATTCCATCCCGAATACGACCGGCCCGTCGTAGAGCCCGCTGCGCTCGCGGATCACCTCGCCGCCCGCGCGATAGACCTCCAGGTCGAGCCCGTTGTGGAACAGCCCGTAGTACGGATTGCCGATCGGCAGCGCGTACACATGCCACACCAGCGCCGCCACCGCGAGCAGCCCGCCGACGATCAGCATCCGGGTGGTGACCTCGAATTTCGCGCGGCCCGGACCGGGCCGCGCGCTTTCGTCGCTGCTGTCCGCGGTGGGTGCCCGCAGGCAGGCGACCGCGCCGGTATTCGCTTCCGCGGCACCGGAAATCCCATCTGCCCCCGAAATCATCCGCCTACGATAACCAGCTCGGCCCGGAACTCACGGCAATGGCGGTCTGTGATCCGTTCAGCGCTCCGGACCCACATAGGTGCGACTCCACTGTCGGCTCCAGCGGACCAGTTCCTGTGCCGGGCCGAGCCGCAGCCGTTCGAACGAGGCCATCGCGGCGGGCCCGGCGCTGCCCGCGACACCGCCACGGACACTGTCGCGCAAGGCGATCGCGTCCTCGACGCTGGAGTTGTAGCCCTGCCCGGTGGCCGGGGCCACCGCGTGCGCGGCGTCCCCGATCAAACCGATCCGGCCTCGAGACATGCGCTCGGGCAGGTAGTTGCCGATCGGCGTGCCGAAGGCGATGCCCTGCTCGAAGCATTCGACGATGGCTTCCCGCCACGGTGTCGGCCACATGCGCCCGGCGTTGCCGATCATCTCCTGCGCCAGGCCCGGTGGGAACATGCCGCTTTCGAGTCCGCGCAGGATCTTCCCGTCGCGCACGCAGCCGGCGTCTTCGAGCAGCCGGGTGCGGGTCGGGTCGTGCCAGGCGAAACCGATGGTGCGCAAGCCTTTCGACAGGTCCCGGTTGTTGAGCCCGGGCAGCGGGAACGCCACCAGCATCTGCCGCCCGAACCCGAAGCTGACCAGGTCGTCACTGGGGAGCGGGGTGCCGTCGGGCAGGTCGGATTCCGCGAGCCAGCCGCGCCAGGCCATGAATCCGGCGTAGTCGGTGAGCAGTTGGTCGGGGTTGACCTCGCCGCGCACGATGCTGCGATAGCCGTCCGCGCCGATCAGGATGTCGGCGGCCAGTTCCTCGGAACCGGTGATGGCGTATGCCTTGTCGTCGTCCTGATGGACCTTGGTGACGTCGACGCCCAACCGCAGCTCGAGCCCTTCGACGCGCGAACCGACCTCCGCCAGCCACGCGTAGAGCGCGTTGAAACTGGTGGAGCGTCGGTACCCGTAGATGTAGGCGAGGCTGTCGTCGGGATGCTCGCCCGTGGCCTCGCACAGCATCCGATAGTCCACGCCGATCCCGCCCCGTCCCTCGAACGAGTCCCGGCATTCCAGCACCGTGGTGCGAACCCCGGTGCGCGCCATCGCGATCGCCGCGGTCAGCCCGCCGATCGATCCGCCGACGACGATCGCACTGCCCTGTCCTGCCATATTCGCCTCCGACGCCCGGTTCCGCCGACCTCAGGACCTATCGAAACGCATGGAGAAGACCGCGGCTCGAACGCTACACCGCAGGATCTGACCAGCGGTTTCCGGTGGCGTGATCGGTCAACTGGTGGGGACCGGTGCGGTGGTGGGGGTCGCGTCGCAGACCGCGGGGACGCCGCCTTCGATGCGGAGCAGGTCGCAGAAGGTGGCGGCGGCCACCTTCCAGGTGCCGTCGAGTTGGAGGGCGGTGCCGTGGCGGTTGGGGAGCAGCGGGATGCCGTGCTTCTTGATGGTGAAGGTGACGGACGCGCGGCCGGGGCCGTCGGCGTCGACCTGCGACACGTTGGCCGACGCGCCGCCCGCGATGGACGAATGTGCCTGGTGTTCCAGGGTTTCGGTGAAGGCCTGGCCGTTTTGCAGCAACGCCATTTTCTGGTCGACGGGCAGGGAGCTGTCGAAGAAATGCTCGAAGGTGGAGGTGATGGCCTGGACCTCGGCGGCGGAGGTGCCGGGGGAGGCCGCGGGTGGTCCGTCGTTTCCGCAGGAGGTCAGCAGTAGGGGCAGGGCGCAGGCCGCCGCCGTTCGCAGTGCCACGGTGCGCGTGACCATCTCCTCGATGCCTCCTCCGGCCGGTATTCGACGAGTACAGCACAGTGGTGTCCGAAAGTTAGCCAGCGGGGCCGGGTTTCCGACCGGTCGCGTCGGCGCTATGTAAATGGCCGTTTCGCTCCGCGCGCAGCGGGCATCCCGACTGCGGATGTCATCGACAGCGGAGGGGAATTCCCATGCCCGACAGTCGCCCCATGCCCACCACTCGCCAGCAGCCCCCGGAAACCATTCTCGACGGCGTCGACTGGCCCGGCCCGGCGCTGCTGCTGGCCGGTGTCACCTTGCTCGCCTGGACGTTCCATCATGCCGACGGCCGACTATTCGGCGGCTCGGTCGCGACGGTGATCATGCTGGTCCTGGGGTTCACCTGGATCACCGTCGAGCACTTGCGTTTTCGGGCGAGACAGGGTTCAGCGACGCCGGATCCGCTGTTAGTGTCGGATGATGAGCGACGACACGCACCCCAGCCTGCGGATCGGGATTCTCGGGGCGGCGAACATCGCTCCGACCGCGCTGATCGACCCGGCCCGGCGCAATCCGGAAGTAGTGGTGGCGGCGGTCGCGGCCCGCGATGGCGCTCGTGCACAGGAGTTCGCCCGCGCGCACGGGATCGAGCGCAGCTATGACAGCTACACGGCGCTGATCGAGGCGCCGGATCTCGACGCGATCTACATCCCGCTGCCCAACGGCCTGCACGGGCGCTGGATTCGCGCCGCGCTGGCGGCCGGCAAACATGTGCTGTGCGAGAAGCCGTTCACCGCCAATGCCGAGGAGGCACGCGAAATCGCCGCGCTGGCAGCGGCTTCGGATCGGGTGGTGATGGAGGCGTTCCACTACCGGTATCACCCGCTCACCCGGGAGGCCGAAAGGATCATCGCCGCAGGGGAATTGGGCAAGCTGGTGCGGGTGGACACCGCGCTGTGCTTCCCGCTGCCGAAGTTCGGCGATATCCGCTACAACTACGAACTGGCGGGTGGCGCGCTCATGGACGCGGGCTGCTACGCCGTGCACATGGCGCGCACCTTCTCCGGCGAGGAGCCGGAAGTCGTTGTCGCGCGGGCGAAGCTGCGCGATGCGCGGATCGACCGGGCGATGCGCGCGCAATTGCGCTTCCCCTCCGGCACGATCGGCAGCATCCGCTGCTCGATGTGGTCGAAGGATCTGGTGCGCATCTCCGCGACGATCGTCGGCGAGCAGGGCAGCATCCGGCTGCTCAATCCGGTGGTTCCGCAGCTCGGGCATCTGCTCGCGGTGCGCACGGACTCGGGTCGCACGCTGCGCACGCTCAGCCGCCGTCCGTCCTACGACTATCAGCTCGACGCGTTCGCCGACGCGGTCCTGCGCGGCAAGCCGGTGCTGACCACGCCGGAGCAGGCCATCGCGAATATGACCGCGATCGACACCATCTACCAGGCCGCCGGTCTGCCCTTGCGCCTGCCGAGCTGAGCAACTCACCGACAATTTCGGTTGTCTTGACAAATTTTCTTGTCGGTCGCATGCTGGACCGGTGCTCGACATCGCAGTAATCGACGAACCCGCCGCGGCCGGGGCCTCCCTGGATCCGATCCGATCCCGGATCCTGGCCGCGCTCGCGGAACCCGGGTCGGCGTCCATGCTGGCCGCCCGGCTGGATCTGCCCCGGCAGAAGGTCAATTACCACCTCAAGGAGCTGGAACGGTTCGGCCTGGTCGAGCTCGAGGCCGAACGCCGCAAGGGCAATGTCACCGAGCGGGTATACCGCGCGACCGCCGCCTCGTACGTCATCTCCCCCGGCGTGCTCGGGGCCGTCACGCCGGATCCGGCGAAGTCCCCGGATCAGCTGTCCGCCCGCTGGCTGCTCGCCCTGGGTTCCCGGCTGATTCAGGAGGTCGGGGCCCTGCTGACCGGGGCCGCCCGGGCGCAGCGGCGGGTGGCCACCTTCGGCATGGACGCCCAGGTCCGCTTCGCCTCGGCGGACGACCGGGCGGCGTTCGCCGAGGAGCTGGCCGCGGCCGTGGCGACCCTGGTCGCCCGCTATCACGACGAGTCCGCGACCGATGGCCGTGACCACCGCGTCATCGTCGGACTCCACCAAATCCCCGCCGAATCGCAAGCCGCACAGGAGAATCGAGAATGACGAATCCATTCGAGATCGAATTGGAGACGACCCTGCAGGCCAGTCCGGAGCAGGTATGGGAGGCGATCGCGACGGGACCCGGCATCGATTCCTGGTTCATGGGACGCAATGAGGTCGAACCCCGCGAGGGCGGGACCGCCGCCATGGACACCGGTGGGCGCCGCGAGGAATCGACGATCACCGCCTTCGATCCGGGCAAGCGCTTCGCCACCCGGACCGGGACCGCCGAGGACGGCCGATTCATGGCCTTCGAATATCTACTCGAGGGCCGTGCCGGCGGCAGCACCGTGCTGCGGGTCGTGCACAGCGGCATGCTCGGCGACAACTGGCAGGACGAATACGATGCCCTGCGCCGCGGCTGGCCGTTCCACCTGCACACCCTGGGCGAATACCTGCGTCACTTCGCCGGGCGCACCGGCGTTCCGGTCTTCGCTGTCGCGAACGGCTCCTCGGCGCAACAGGTTCGGGCCGCCCTGACCGATGCTCTGTCGCTGCCGACGCCACTCGTGGTCGGCGCGCGGGTGCAGGCCCGGCCGGACGGCCTGCCGCCGCTGGACGGCGAGGTGGTCTGGGCGGACGACGAGCGCTTCGAGATCCGCACCGCCGATGGGCTTTACAGCTTCCACCAGGGACCGACCGGTCTCACCCTGATGTTCCATCACCTCTTCGGCACCGATACCGACGGCGCCGAAAGCGCCTGGCAGCACTGGCTCACCGCCCTCGTGGCCTGACAAAAATCAAGGAGAAAAACATGCGCACCCTGATCACCTCGGCCTTCATTTCCCTCGACGGCGTCGTGGAGGGTCCGGGCGGCGAACCCGGCTACCGCAATTCCGGCTGGACCTTCAAGAACGTCGAATTCGTGCCCGAGGCTTATGAAATCAAGGGCACCGAGCAGGAGGAGGCGTCCGCGATCCTACTGGGCCGGGTCAGCTACGAGGCGTTCAGCCCGGTGTGGCCGGACATGGCCGAGTTCGCGGGCTACAAGGTGATGCCCAAGTACGTCGTCTCCACCACCCTGAAAGAGGCCGACCTGGTGTCGAACTGGGGCGAGACCACGATCCTGCGCTCCCTCGACGATGTCGCCGCGCTGAAGGAAACCGAGGGCGGCCCGATCATCGTGCACGGCAGCGCGTCGCTGAACCGGGCCCTGTCGGAGGCGGGCCTGATCGACCGCTACCACCTGCTCGTCTACCCGCTACTGCTGGGCGCCGGCAAGCGCCTGTTCAGCGACGCCGACAAGGATGTCCAGCAGTTGCGGCTCGTGGAGTCCGCGACGTACTCGAACGGCTTGCAGAAGAACGTCTTCGACGTCGTGCGCTGATCGACGTCGTGCGCTGAAACCGGAAAAGCCTGCCGCGCAACGCTGTACGTTGCGCGGCAGACTGCTGCCGGATGCGGGGTCAGTGGGTGGGCGCGGAGGACCCCAGCGCCACACCGACGGTGTTGACGATCTGGGTCCAGAAGTTACCCAGCGGGGTGGTGATGGCGCTGGAGCTGAGGCTGGAGGAACCGGTGGTGGAGGAACCGGAGGGGGTGTCGGCGAGGGCGGGGCCGGCGGCTCCGACCAGGAGGGCGGCGAGGGCGATGGTGACGAATCCGGCACGACGAGTGTTTTGGATCATGGGCGCGAAGCGTAGTGAAACTCAGTCATTTCAGACCCTGTTCGGAGACATTGGTTCCGGAAAGCTTCACGCCCGTAGAATCTTCGTCGATCCTTCGTTTTTCCAGCCGATTGCACACCGAACTACCCACTCACCTGGGCTTTTTCATCCCATCAGCGGATGAACCCGGTGGCCGCCGCCGGATTTCGCGGTGTACATGGCCCGATCCGCGGCGTGGATCAGGCTCTCGGCATCACGATTACCGGCCGCGGTGGTGGCGATGCCGATGCTGGCCCGGACCTGCACCGGTCCGGCCGAGAGCGGGAACGGCTGGGTGATATCGGTGAGGATGCGGTCGGCGATCGCGCGTGCCACATCGTCCGCGCCGGTGATGGCGATGACGAATTCGTCACCGCCGTAACGGCATACGCAATCGTCGGGCCCGGTCACCGCGCGCAGCCGATCGGCGACGGCGATGAGCAGTTCGTCACCGACGCGATGGCCGTGCCGGTCGTTGATCTGTTTGAAGCCGTCCAGATCGACCACCAGGATGGCCATGGGCCGCGGCCCGGACAGCGTCTCGGCGCAGTGGGCCTCGAGCATGGCCCGATTGGGCAGTCCGGTGAGCCGATCATGGGTGGCGGCGTGGTGCAACCGGTCCTGCAGCTCACTGATCCGGTGCTCACGCGCGGCGACGGCGGCGCGCAGGATCGTCTCGTGCTCGCCGAGCGCCCGCTCGGACAGCGACTCGGCATATCCCGCGACCGCGTGTCCGGCGTGCAATGCCCAGGTATCGGCGGCCTCGGCCGGGGCGGCCAGCAGCACCGCGCTGGCCAGGGGGCCGACGAAGCGTGAACTGGTGGGCAGCCCGGGCACACCGGTCGCCAGTTCGGCTCCGAGAATCCTTGCCGCGTCGATGTTCTCGGTGCGCTGGTGACTGATGCGGTCGAGTTCGCGCAGGAACTCGGTGGCCCGTTCGGTGGCCACCGCGAGATCGGTCGGGTGGTACCCGGCGGCGGCCAGCAGGCGCAGGTACTCGGCAGCGGCCCGCCGAAGGGCGTGTTCACGGTCGGGTGACCCCGACCGCGTCACGCCCACCGGCCGCATGGTCATCACAGGCGTCCCACCCCGGCGTACCCGGGGCTGCGTAGGTGTGGCGGTGTGCCGGGTGGTTCGGGCCGCCACTCCGACGGCCCGATCAAACCCGGTTCGACGAGTTCGAATCCGTCGAACAGGCGCAATATCTCGGCGCGCGGGCGCATGGCGACCGGGCTCGGCGTGCGCCGGTACATGTCCTCGACAGCGTGATGGGCTTCGGCTTCGGCGCTGGCGTGCACGATGACAAGGTGACTGCCGGGGGCCAGCCGATCACGAATCCCCGCCACGATCGCCCACGGATCGTCGGCATCGGGAACGAAATGCAGGACCGCGAGGAGCAGGACCGCGACCGGCCGGGTGAAATCGATCAGCTGACCGGCACCGTCGGCGCCGAGGAACTCGGCGGGCCGGCGCAGGTCGCCCTCGAGCACGAGGGTGTCCGGATCATCCTGCAGCAGTACGCGGCCGTGGGTGACGGCGACCGGATCGTTGTCCACGTAGACCACGCGCGACCCGGGCCGGGTCGCGCGCGCGGCCTCGTGCACATTGCCGACCGTGGGGATGCCGGAACCGATGTCCACGAACTGGGTGATGCCCTGCTCGCCGAGGAAGCGGACCGCCCGCCGCAGGAAGGCCCGGTTCTCGCGGGCGACCACGGGCGCGTGCGGCATCTGGGTCATGATCTCGCGGGCGAAGGCGCGGTCGACCTGGAAGTTGTGCGATCCGCCCAGAAAGTAGTCCCACACCCGCGCCGCGCTGGGCCGGTCCAGATCAACGGTCAGCGGTGCCCACTCCGGGCGGATATCGGCGTTTTCGGATTGCCGTGCATGGCTGTTCTCGGGTTGTTGCGCATGGGCACTCTCGGGCGTCATCGACACGCTTCCTCCCCACCATTGACCAACTGTCCCCACAGAAAAACCACACTCGCCCTGCCAGTTGATCAGCCTACCGAGAAACGCACCCGCGCGCAGGCGGGCAACACGGCAGTGATCCCGCACACACCGCAGGTGGAAGCGGGTTGTCGGCCCCGGAAAGCACGGAACCCGCGCCGAGTGGCGCGGGTTCCGGGTTGCGGGCTCTCAGATGGCGCGGACGCTCTGGGCCTGCGGGCCCTTACGGCCCTCACCGATCTCGAACTCGACCCGCTGACCCTCTTCGAGGGACTTGAAGCCGGAGCCGGAAATCTCGGAGTAATGAACGAAAAGGTCGGGGCCGCCGCCGTCCTGCGCGATGAAACCGAAACCCTTTTCGCCGTCAAACCATTTCACACTGCCTTGCGACATACTTTTTGTCTTGCTTTCTGTTGCGAGCCGAGCGATCACATCAACTACCCGTGCTCGCCATCCAGCATCGCATACCGCGCACCGGGGGCCCGCGTGGCCGTCGGGAACTGTCAAGGCAATGGCGGGGTAGGTCATTGTGCGGTCCGGCATCACCGCGGGGGTGGCGCACAGCCGCCACGGGGGGCGTGCAGATATGGCCACAGCTGAGCGTTTTCGCTCGCGGCGATGGGCGAAGTGAGATCGTGAAGTGGGGCGCGATAGGGAGGAGGTATCAATGAAACCTGTTCCAGCGGTGCGGCGTTCCGCCGCGCCGACCGCGCTCGCGATCGTGCGGCAGAACTTCTCCGACGTGGCGATCGGGAGCCTGCGCACCTTCGGGCGCACCGTCTCCCTCGGCCTCGAATCCGTGCGCGGCGGCATCACCGATGTGCTCGGGCGCAAGTTCCAGTGGCGCGAAATGCTGTATCAGGCTTGGTATCTCATCACCGTGACCACGCTGCCCGCGATTCTGATGGCGGTGCCGTTCGGGGTCGTGGTGTCGGTGCAAGTGGGCAACCTCATCCACCAGCTGGGTGCGGATTCACTCATCGGCGCGGCCGGCGGGCTCGGCGTCATCCAACAGGGCGCACCCATCGCCACCGGACTACTCCTCGGCGGCGCGGGCGCCTCGGCCATCGCCTCCGATCTGGGCGCACGCACGGTCCGCGAAGAGATCGACGCACTACGCGTAATGGGCATCGATCCCGTACACCGCCTGGTGATTCCACGCGTGGCGGCCATGCTGCTGGTCGCTCCGCTGCTCAATATTCTGATCATCTTCGTCGGCGTGGTCGCCGGGTATTTCGTGGCGATCGGCGCGCAGAACGTGACCCCGGGCAGCTACTGGGCGACCTTCGGCGCGTTCACGGTGCTCGACGATGTGTGGATTTCCCTCGGCAAGGCATTGCTTTTCGGATTTCTGGTGGTGATCGTGGCCTGCCAGCGTGGGCTGGAGGCACGCGGCGGACCGCGCGGGGTGGCCGATGGCGTGAACGCGGCGGTGGTGCTGTCGGTGGCCGCGATCATCGTGGCCAATCTGGTGATCACCCAGGTGGTGACGATGTTCCTGCCGATGCGGGTGGCCTGATGCCGCCGACTCCGTACACCCCCAAGGGTTTTCGCCTCGCGCCACGCGCGGTGCGGGACCGGGGTGCGGTGCTTGCACCGCTGGAGACGGCCGGGTTCATGCTCGGCTTCGCGTGGCAGGCGCTGGCCGGGATCCCGCTGACCCTGCGCCGGTATCGCGGCCAGACGCTGAGGACCATCACCGATATGACCTGGGGCCGTGGGTCGTTGATCGTGGGCGGCGGCACGGTGCCGATGCTGGTGGTGCTCGGGCTGGCGATCGGCGCGGGTGTCGGCATCCAGGCGTTCGCGGCGCTGGATCTGATCGGGTTGGGTTCGGCGACCGGGGTGGTGTCGGCGTTCGCGAATACCCGTGAGCTGGCGCCGATCGCGGCGGCCATCGGGTTCGCCGCGCAGGCCGGGTGCCGGATGACCGCCGAGATCGGGGCCATGCGCATCTCCGAGGAGATCGACGCGCTGGAATCGCTCGGCCTGCGGTCGGTGCCGTTCGTGGTGACCACCCGCATCATCGCCGGCGCGGTCGCCATCGTGCCGACCTTCCTCATCGCGCTGATTCTGACGTATCTGTCGTGTTCGACGGTGGTGGTGCTGCTGCACGGTCAGGCGAGCGGCATCTACGGGCATTATTTCGCCCAATTCGCCAGCGGTTACGACATTTTCGCGGCGGTGGTCAAGATTCTGGTTTTCGGCGTCGCGGTGATTCTCATCCACTGCTATTACGGCTTCTTCGCCAGTGGCGGTCCGGAGGGTGTCGGCATCGCGTCGGGCCGGGCGGTGCGGGCCAGCTTCGTCGCCATCATCGCGCTCGACATGGTGTTGACGCTGCTGCTGTGGGGCGTCAATTCCGCGATCGAATTCCCGGGGTGAGGCATGCCGAACTATTCGATACCCGGGGTGACGGTGGGCCGCACCGGCGCGCGCGTGCTGGGCGTCGTGGTGGTCGCGCTGGTCGCGGCACTGGTCGTGGCCTGGTACGCCTACTCGCACGCGCCGGTCCCCGACCGGGTTCGAATCCAGTTGCGCACCAGTGAGATCGGTGACGGCATCGTGCCGGGTACGACGGTGCGGCTGGACGGGGTGGCGGTGGGCCGCATCACCGCGGTACAGCCGGTCGATCAGGGACGGCAGTTGCTGAGCCTGGATCTCGACCGGTCGCAGACCTCCGAGCTGACCGACGCGTTGAGCGTGGATTACGCCCCGGAGAATCTCTTCGGCATCAGCGCCGTCACGGTGCACCCCGGGACCGGCGGCACCCCGTTGCGGTCGGGCATGGTCATCGATCTGGGCGGGCGTGTCGACGATGTCACCATGGGCGCGCTGCTGCGCAGCCTCACCGACACCTCCACGCAGGTGCTCACCCCGAAGCTCACCGCGTTGCTCACCCAGTTCAGTTCGGATCTACGGGCATTCGCGCCGATCCTGCGGGCGGTGGTGACCCTGGCGCGGACGGTGTCGGACACCCAGCGCTACGCCTCGTCGTTCCTGATCGACCAGTACGGGTCGTTCCTGCGCGGCTTCGGCGACTTCAGTTCCTCAACCTTCAAGCTCTTCGACACCATCATGAATATCGAGGTGTTCGTGAATGATCGGGCCAAATACGACGCATCGGTCAATATGATCGCCAATCAGACGTTTCCGGCCATCGGATCGCTCGCCGACGCCTTGGGCACCTATTTCGGCTCGGCCGCCGACATGTTCGCGCCGCTGCTGTCGGCGATGGCGGCCATGGTCCCGGATCCGGCCGCGGCGCAGGCGAATTTGTCGGAGCTGATCGGCCGGCTGGACCGGATGTTCACCACCGGACCGGACGGGACCTCGATCGATGTCGCGGTGACTCTGCGCGGGGTGCCGGGTTTGGCGGTACCGCTGCTGGGTCAGCAGGCGTTCGCCGCGCTGACCACACCGGGAGCGGGCCGATGAAGCGGCCCACCTTGCGGGGAGTGCTGGTGCGACTGGGGGTGTTCACCGCTGTCATGGGCGTACTGCTGGCGGTCGTGATCACCGCGATCACGCGCCCGGTCGGCGGCCGAACCGACGGCTACAGTGCCGCATTCACCGATGCCAGCGGGTTGAAGTCCGGTGACGACGTGCGCATGTACGGGGTGCAGGTCGGCAAGGTCACCGGTATCGACCTGCGGGGCAATCAGGCGCGGGTGCGGTTCACGGTGCAATCGGATCGGCCGATCTACACCGCCAGTGTGCTCGCCATCCGCTATCAGTCACTGACCGGGCAGCGGTATATCGATGTCCGGCAACCGGATTCATCCGGCACGCGACTGCCCCCCGGTAGCGCCATCGATGCCGACAAGACCGTGCCGTCCTTCGACATCACCCAGTTGTTCAACGGTCTGCAACCGGTGCTGCAGGAGTTCTCCCCCGGTGCGCTCAACAAGTTCGCGGAGAGCGTCCTGGCCGTCATCCAGGGTGACGGCACCGGGATCGGGCCCGCCCTGGACGCTTTCGAGAAGCTCAGCCGCTATGTCACCGATCGGCAGACGGTGCTCAGCGCCATCGTGTCGAATCTGCGGTCGATCTCCGATCAGATCGGCGGCAAGTCCCCGTACCTGATCACCCTGCTCAAAGGGCTGGCGGATGTGTTCACGGTTTTCCAGGATCAGGTGGACGGACTGCTGCAGCTGGCCGCCGTGACCCCGTCCACGCTCGCGCCGCTCAACAGCATCATGTCGATTCTCGGGCTCACGGTCTTCGACAATCCGAGTCTGGACAAGGATTTCCGGCTGCTGTTCCCCGATCCGCAGGCCGCGCTGGATCTGCTCGGCACGCTGCCCGGGCTGCTGCAGTCGATGAGCAATCTGCTGCCGCCGGCCGATGTGCCGCCCGGCCAGTTGCAGCTGTCGTGTTCCAAGGGACAGGCCCAGCTGCCCGACCCGCTGTCGATTCTCATTGCCGGCCAGAGGATCTCGATATGCAATGGTTGAGCGCCCGCAATGATCGGGACCTGCGTTTCGGCCTGTACGGCGCGGCCGCACTGGTGGTGCTGCTCATCGCGGTCGGCGTGCTGTACGTGCTGCCGATCGGGAAGACCACCTACACCGCCGATCTGACCGAGGGCCGCTCGGTGCAGGCGGGCGACGAGATCCGCATTGCCGGGGTGCATGTCGGGAGCGTGAAATCGCTACGGCTGCTGCCGGATCGGGTGCGGATGACGTTCACCGTCAGCGACAATGTCGTGCTGGGCGATCAGACCACTTTGGAAGTCCGCATGCTGACCGTCGTGGGCGGCCATTATGTGGCGGCATTCCCGGCCGGGGACAAGCCGCTCGGCAAGTCGGTGATCGCCCCGGATCGGGTTCGCCTGCCCTACAGCCTCATTCGCACGCTCCAGGACGCCGCCACCCCGGTCGCGCAGGTCGACGGTGACACGCTGCGCAAGAACCTGGCCGCCCTGGAGGGTTCGCTGACCGGCAGCCCGGATGCGCTGCGCCGCATCGGCAATGCCACCCAGGCCTTCGTCGGCATCCTGGACCGCCAGAACGCGGAGGTCTCGCGCGCACTCACCGTCACCGACGAATTCCTCACCGCCATCGATCGGAACAAATCGCTGCTGGGCACGTTCGTGCGCAAGATCGGCCTGCTCGAGACCGAGGGTCTGGGTCAGGCGGCGGGCATCAAGGAGGCGCTGCAGGTGGCGGGTGAACTACTCGCCCGCATCGCCGGGCTCGAACCGACCTGGCGCACCCAGCTGGAACCATTGGTGGACAAGCTGCTCGCGGCACTGCCGCAGCTGAAGGATCTGGGTGCGCGACTCGACACACTGGTCGCGACCCTCACCGGATTGCAGTTGCGCTTGAAGCAGGACGTGACGCCCGCGAGCGGGATCGTGGTGGACCAGTCGGCGGTCACCGTCTGTGTCCCGGTCCCCGGCCGGGGGTGCTGAGGCATGAAACGCGTCCTGGGATCGCAGGGTTTCCTCACCGCCGTCGGCGTCACCATGGCGGTGCTCGTCGCGCTGGTGGCCTACCTGATCGCCTTCGATCCGCTGAAGAAGACGCAGAGCTATTGCGCGATCATGCCCGACGCGGTGGGCCTCTACCCCGGCAATCACGTCACCATGCTCGGCATCCCGGTCGGCACGGTGCGCGCGCTGCGCGCCGAAGGACCGAGTGTGCGCGTCGATTTCGAGGTGCAGGCCGACCATCCACTGCGCGGCGAGGTCATGGCCACCACCGTCTCCGACACCCTGCTCGCCGATCGCGATCTGGAAGTGCTGGGCGACACCAAGTCCCGCACCGACTGGCCGCGATCGACCTGTATCACCAAGACCTTCACCCCCAAGAGCATCACCGAGACGCTGCACGCCTTCACCGGGCTGGCCGATCAGCTCAACGGTTCCGGCGATCCGGCCGAGAGCACCCGGGTGCGCGACGCGGTAGCCGCCTTCGCCCAGGCCACCGACAACACCGGGCAGCAACTCAATCAGCTCATCAAAGATCTCGGAACCGCGCTGCGGCAACCCGACGCCGCCATCGGGCATCTGGGCGATCTCATCGACGCCTTCGCCTCGCTGACCGCGAGCGTCTCGGTCAACTGGTCCGATATCAAACACACCCTCACCGATTTCGCGCCGGGCCTGACCCTGGTCAACGAGGTGTGGGCCAGCGCCGTGCAGCTGTTGAACGGGCTGCTGGTGGATTTCCCCATGTTCAACAATATTTCGCACAAGTACGGGCACGAGATCCTCGACGGGCTCGACGAGATCATCCCGTATCTGAAGTTGTTGTCGGCGAATATCGGCACGCTGAAGAAGATCATCGACATGATTCCGTCGCTCGCCGACGCCTTCCGGCAGGCTGTCGATCCGGATACCGGCCAGGTCCGGATCACCTATGCCGCACCGAAGATCGCGTTGCCGCAGGTGCTCGCCGACCAGGTGTGCGCCGCCGTCGACGCGGCGATGCCCGGGCAGTGCCACAGCGCGGCGGGCGGGCTGGCATCGGTGAATCTCGTTCCCCTCGTGCTCGGACTGGCAGGTGCGCGATGAGCATTTCCCCCCTCCGACACCGGATCCTGTGTGCCGGACTCGCGCTCGGCCTGGCCGCCGCCCTGACCGGCTGCACGCTGGACCCGGCCAAGGTCCCCATGCCCGGCGCGACGGTATCGGGCCCGACCTATCCGGTCACCATCGAATTCGCCAATGCCCTGAATCTGCCCGCGCAGGCGAAGGTGGTCGCCAATGGCGCCAAAATCGGCAGCCTGCGGTCGGTGCGGGTGATCGATCCCTCCCCCACCGGACCGGGCCGGGTGGAGGCGGTGGTGGAGATCTCCGATTCCGTCCGGTTGCCCGCCACCACTACCGCGCAGTTGCGCCAGAACACCATTCTGGGCGATATCTTCATCGGCCTGACCACGCCCACAACGGGTTTCGATCAGACCATTCGTCCGGGTGGCGTGATCCCCCTGGCGCGGACGAAAGCGCCACTGCAGGTGGAGGATCTGCTGGCCGGGCTCTCGCAGTTCATCGGCGGGGGCGCGCTGCACCAGGTGCAGCAGATCATCGACCAGTCCAATGCGGTGCTGCCCGAGCAGCCCGCCGACACCGCCCGCATCTTCGGCACCCTGGGCCGCGATGTCGAGGACGTCAGCGGCAATCTCGATACCGTCGACCGCTTCCTCGACGGCATTCAGGCCGATCTCGGTTCGGTGCTGGACAATCCGCGTCAGCTCGCCGAACTGCTGAGCCCGCGCGGGTCGGTGGAGATTCCCGCCGACGCCAACTCGCTGATCCAAACCCTCGGCGTGGTCGGCAATCTCAGCATCATCGCGCAGGCGATCCGCTGGCTGGGGCCGCTGCTCACCGTCGGTGATGCCACCGCGAAAGCATTCGTGCCCTTGCTGTTCGGATCCAATCCGCTGGATCTGAGCGCGCCCTCGAACCTGAATCGGTTCGTGGCGTTGGTGCGCGACAAGGTGGTTCCGTTCGCCGCGAAACCCGAGGTGAACATCACCGGGGTGACCGTCGAGGGTGCCCCGCCGCTGGCCGGTGATGTGCAGGTCGATGCCGTCGCGCGGGCGTTGCGCATGATCGGAGTGGTGCGGTGAAGCCGAATGCCCTGGTCTCGCTGGGCAGCATCCTCGTCATTCTGGTCACCGGCAGCCTCTACCTGGGTTTCGGTGTGGCGGGGGTGGATTGGTTCCGGCACGAGATCCGCGTGACCCTGTCGGTGCCGGAATCCGGTGGCCTGCTGCCCCGGTCGAAGGTGCTGCTGTCAGGTATCGAGGTCGGCCGGGTGACGGGTGTCCGGCACGTCGGGCGGGGCGTGCGGGTGGATTTTCGAGTGGACGCGAAATACCGCATCCCGGTGGCGAGTCCGGCCCGCATCGAGGATCTGTCCGCGCTCGGTGAGCCCTCGCTGGACTTCCGGCCCACCGGGGACGCGGGACCGTATCTGCGCGACGGGCAGACCGTGCAGGCCGACCAGGTCACCCGGCCGCTGTCGATCCCGGAGGTCGCCAAGACGCTGACAGCCCTACTGCGGCAGGTGGATCCGGCCGCGCTGACCTCCATCGTGGACACCTTCAGCCGCGCCCTGGCCGGGACCGAGCAGATCGTGCCGCAACTCTCGCACGCCACCGATCTGCTGGCCGCCACTCTCCTGAGCCGCACCGACGCGCTCCGGCGGCTGCTGACCTCGCTGCAGGACCATGCCACCGATATGTCGTGGGCGGGACCGGCATTGGTGGACGCGGCCGGACCGTGGGCGGATTTCGGGCCGCGGGTCGCCGATGTGGCCGAGGCCATCGCCCGGGTCATCCGGGTGGGCGATGTGCCCGGCGACTATCTCGTGGACACCCCCGACACCATCGGGCTGGTGCCGCTGCTCAATCAGCTCACCACCCGGTTGCATCAGCTGGGACCCGCTCTCGCGCCGTTCATTCCGCTGTTCCAGCCCTTGGCCACGGCGGGCATCGACGCCGCGGGCAAGCTCGATCTCGGCGCGCTCATCGCGCAGGCCTTGCACACCACCAGCCCCGACGGGACGCTGCGCTTGCAGATCTCGGTGAAGTAGCCGCCACACGAAAACCTGGGAGCAGCAATGGAAAAGGACGCGGACACCGACTCCGAGCAGATCCGGCCGCAACCGCGGACCGTGTCGCTGTCGGTGTCGTCGCTCGGGTGGACGGCCGCGGTCGCGGTGCTCGCGATCGCGGTCGTGACGCTGGCCGGATTCCTGATCGCCGCCCGGAGCGACATCTCCCATCGCGAGGCTCGAGCCTCCGACGACCGGCATGCCGAACAGGTCGCCACCGATTACGCGGTCGGCGCGTCCACGGTCAACTTCGCCGACTTCAACTCCTGGGTGGGTCGTTTGAAGGCGAATACCGCGCCCGCCCTCTCCAGCAAGTTCGATACCTCCGCACCGAAACTGCAGGAGATCCTGACTCCCCTGAAGTGGACCTCCACCGCCGCACCGATCACCGCCAAGGTGATGTCGGAGTCGGGTGGCGTCTACAAGGTGAACGTCTTCATCAATGTCACCTCCACCAATGCCCAGAACCCCGACGGCGCGCAGACCACGGTCACCTACAACGTGACCGTGGACCGCGGCTCCGACTGGAAGGTCACCGATGTCGGCGGCATGGACGGCGCACTCCCCCTCAAGTAGCTCGGTCCGCTGAACGTTCCCGTGCGCTGTCTCGTGGTATCAGTCCAGGTGAGGCCCCTGCTCACCCGAGATCCCGACTCGGAGATGTGTCATGCACCTGCTGACCACGGAGACGCGCCCCCGGACCGAACCCACCGCGCTCGGCGGGATCGTGCTCGGGCTGTTCCGCATACTCATCGGCGTTTCCTTCGCCCTGCACGGCTATTCCGAACTGTTCGGGAAGCCGGTCCACCCCTACGGCCATCTCCCCGCGCTCTTCAGTTGGCCGCACTGGTGGGCGGGCATCATCGAACTGGTGGCCGGGGCCGCCGTGGCCTTGGGCCTGGGCACCCGGCTGGCCGCTCTGCTCTGCTCGGGTGCCATGGCCTACGCATTCCTGACCGTGCACCTGAAACACGGCATCCTGCCCATCGTGAACGGTGGCGAGCCGGCGGCCCTATTCTGCTGGTCGTTCTTCCTCATCGCCGTGCTGGGCTCCGGTGCGTTCGCCCTCGACACGCTGCTGGCACGGCGAGGCCGGTCGCGGCAGGATGCCACGACCGGCTGAGCTTGCCGCGCTTACGGATTGAAGGGGATCGCGGTGCCCGCAGGGACGCACGGGGCCGGGTCGGCTGCGCCGTAGAGCCGCGACAGCGCGACCTTCAGCGGGCCGAACAGCAGAGTTTCGAGGTCGTTGCGGACGGGAGTGGTGAAGCAGTAGCTGGGCCCGGCCGCACCCTGCGGCGAGACCTCGGCGGCGGCGGATTCGGAGAGATTGGCGTCGGGGGTGGTGGCGCGGGTGCAGGCGTCCGCGGATTTCAGAATGTTGCAGTCGAGCCAGTCGACCGCGAAATGGGTTGAGGCGGCCCAGGATCCGACCGCACGCGGGGTGGCGAAGTCGATATTGGAGGTGTCGCCGTGACTGCCGCCCTTCAGGACCAGGAACTGCAGGGGCGCGTTGTCGCGGGCATTGGCGCGGACCCAGTCGTACCAGGATTTGCCGCCCAGCGGACCGTCGGTCGGGTCGAAACCGATATGCGCACCCGCGAGATCGATATCGTTGACGGGGAAGACGCCGCCGACGGTGACGCCGGGGATGTCGGTGTCGGCGGTCTGGATCTGGGTGGGCACATTCCCGAAGCTCGGTTCGAACCCCGACATGAGCACCGCCGCAGCGGGTTTCGGTAGCGGACGACCGTCCATGCCCTGGCCTTCGCCGAGGTCGTAGAGGTAGTGGCTGGTGGCGATGGAACCCATGGACTGCGCCATCAGGCCGATCCGATCGGTGTCGACCAGGTCGAGCAGCGGATTGCGGTCGTTGTCACCGGCCGGAGCGTAAGCGGGGTCGTATCGCTTGCCCACGCGCGGAATGTGCACGGTGTTCCAGAATCCGACCGGGCTGGAGGTGTCGCCCAGCACGGACTGCGTGTCCGATGCCGGGAGGATGTCGTCACCGACCACCCAGCGCACCACGTCCTCGATGTCACGGCACGGGCCCGACGCGAAGCAGTGCGGGGTGTTGTAGGGCACGACCTCGTCGAGCACCGTGCCGTCGCTCGCGCCCTGCCCGGCTTCGTCGTAGGTGAGGCCGATGTAGCCGTGCCGGACCGCGGTCATGGTGTAGGCGTAATAAGAGGACTGCGGCACCACCGCACCGTTGGAGAACACCGTCATGGGGAACTTCCGGCCCGGATTCGCGCCGAGCGCGTCCTCGGGCAGCCACAGGGTCGCGGCCATGCGCAGGCCGCGCGCGTTCACGATCTGGATCTTGCGGGCCTCACCGAGTTTGAAGTCCGCGCCCGGGGTGTCGCCGGAAACGCAGTCGCCGCTGCGGGTTTCGTAGAGCACGGTGTCGTCGGGCTGGATGCAGGGGTAGCGGAACGCCCCGGTGAGGCCGACATTTCCGGGGCTGGTGGTCGGTGAGTCGCCGTCGAGGACGTTGTCGGCGGCGTCGCCGAAGACGCCGCTGTGACTCCAGTTCGGCAGGAACAGCCGATTGGCCGCGATCGGTTGCGCGCCGAGGGCAGTCGGGAGCTGGCGGATGGTCTCGTCGAGCACCTTCTGGATGTTGTCGCGCAGCTTCTGCTGTCCGTCGGGACCCTGGTATTGCCCGGGATCCAGCATGGGCGCGAGGTCGGCGAAGGCACGGCCCGGCAGGCTGGTCAGGTGGCTGATCCAGTACTGCCATTCGGCGGGCTGCGCCCAATCGTGCTGATAGCCCTGCAGCAGCATGGCCATGTTCTGCAGGATGTAGGCCGGGTCCACGGTGTCGGGAGTGGCGGGTGCCGTCGCGGCGGGGTCGGGGGGCTCGGCCACCGCGGGCGCGGCGGCACAGCCCAGCAGGCCGACGGCGAATATCGCTGTGGCGCAGCGAATCCGAGCCCGGGTCGAAACGTTCACGTTGGGTCCTCCCTCTTGTTCCGCAGTGCATCAGACAGTGAAATCCCTGGCGTGCACCGGACGCGAGGACGTGATCGGCCAACTTGTTGTCGTTATCAGCCGCGCGAATTCTGTCGGTTTATGTCAATCACCTGTCTTCCGGCGAACTGCCCTGACATTGTCTGAGCCAGTTCAATGCGAGAGAGACCCGGATCACAGTCGATCCGGGTCGCGATCGAGGTGAACCAGGAGGTCCGGGTGCGTAGAGCCCGTCGTATTCGTGGTCTGGCAGCGCTGCCGGCGGTGGCGTTGCTGGCGCTGGGCGGGCTGTCGGCCGCCCCCGCACAGGCCGACGCCTATCCCGGACCGCAGCCGCCGGACCCGTCGTACGTGTTCACCGAGATCGGGCAGCTGTTCACCGGAACCTTCGTCGACGCGATGACGCCCGGCCAGCTCCAATACTTCGTGCAGGCAGGCATTCTCGACACGGCGGGCCGCCTGTCGGAGCCGTTCGTGGATCTCACCAAGCCGGAGACCTGGCACACCCCGCAGGGCGCGTCCGGCGCGGCGGCGGCGGCACAGAAGTTCTGGGACGCGCTGACCCATGTCGCGCCGTTCGGGCTCGGACTGCCGACCCATCCGGCCTACATTCCGGACTGGAATCACAACGGGCGCTTCGGAGTCGCGGACGCCGAGGACGCGCTGCACGACGACGATTACGACGATCCGGCCTACGCGCAGGCGCAGTACCGGCTGCCGTGCAACAACCCCGACGGCACGGTGTGGTTCGAGACCGAGGACGGCAGCTGCGCCCCGACCGACGCACCGGTGACGTTCAAGCTGGCCACGGTGAAGAAGTTCCGCATCGTCAATGCGCGCGGAATCTCGTTGGCGGGCAAGGTGTTCTTCCCCGCCGGGGTCGATCCGGATCATCCCGATGCGCAGAAGCATCCCGTGACCATCGGCTTCCCGGGTGCGTCGGAGCATCAGAGCGATGTGGGCATGTACGCGATGGGCGCGGCCCGCAACGGGTTCGTCAGCTTCACCTTCGCGCAGGCCGGGCAGCCGGGCAGTGACGGCAACGCGCTGGATCTGCTCACGCCGCTGCTGGCGTCGTGGGGGTGCTTCGCGCCGGGGTCGTGCCTGGACGCGCAGGATGTGACGCGCTGGGTGGCGGGGCAGGACATCACGGCCATCAGCGATCTGAACAACGAGGTCGGAAACCTGCTGCGGCTGCAGAATCCGCGTCTGGTGCGGATCAATCCGGCGTATGCGCCCGAGGGTGAGAATCAGCGCAATCCGTGGCTGGATCTGCTGGATCTCGATCACATCAACCTGTGGGGTCAGTCGGTCGGCTCGATCGGCATGTCCTCGTATCTGCGCTGGCAGGATCAGGGCCACGGGTACGACGGGCGGCCGATCCCCCGGGTCGACTCGTTCGTGGGGATGTCAGGGTTCACGCAGTCGGTGGCGTCGGCGGCGGTGCAGTACCAGACCGCCGATCTCGATATCCCCGGGCTCAACGAGAACGGTCTCATCATCCCGAATCCGATCCTCTCGGCGACCGACGGCCCGATCGGCACCAAAGATCTCTACGACTTCGAGCGCCGCGACCCGCGCAGCACCTCCCCGATGATGACGGTCACCTACGAGGGCGGCAGCCACGGCGACTCCATCAACTGGCTGGGTGTCCCGCACAATGTGAAATCGCCTGCGCTGTCGGTGCATTACGCCATGTCGTGGTTCAACTGTTATGGCCGCGCCGACACCGATCAGGCGGCCTGTGACGCGCTGAGCACGCCGATCGACGGGCTGTCCCGGGCGGTGGCCACCGAGTACGCGCCGCAGGGCCACGACGGGCCGAGCCTGTGCGTCACCATCCCCGACCGCGCCACTCTCGAGCAGGTGCTGCGGCCGCAGATCTTCCTCCAGAACCTCACCTCCAGTCCCGGCTGGCACGACTGCACCCCGCAGTGACCCCGAATTCCTCAGGAAAGCAACACATGTCGATACACAAGACGCTGCTCACCACCGGCGCGCTGGCGGCCTCGCTGGCACTGGCCGGGCTGAGCGTTCCGGGCGTGGCGAGCGCCGCCCCGGACAGCGGATCCAGCCTCACCGGATCCACCGGACCGAATCCGGTGTTCGAGGATTCGGTCGAGTACTACGCGGGCGGACTGGGTTCCGGGTACGGCTCGCAGACGATGGCCACCGGTGACTTCTTCCACGACGGCAATCAGTCGGTGGCCGCCACCGGTGTGGCCGGCGGGGTCGCGATCATGCGCGGAGACGGGCACGGGAAGCTGCGCCGAACCCAGTTCATTCCCACCGAGATCGGCGCGAACGCCGTGGTCGCGGGCGATCTGCGGGGCACCGGGAACCTGGATCTGGTGGTGAGCAATCAGCTCAGCATCACGGTGCTGTTCAATGACGGCAACGGCAATTTCAGCGTCGACCGGGTGTATGCACGCGACCCGAATCCCGATGTCACCTACCGCACCGGCGGGCTGCCGGTGGGTGTGGAGCTCGGCGATTTCAACCACACCGGGCATTTGGATCTCGCCTTCAACAATCTGGTGCCGGTGCCCGGCGCGATCGGCGTCATGCACAATGACGGGACCGGTCACTTTGCCGAACCGCAGTGGCTGGCAGCGGGTTTGATCCGCTCCACGGTGTTGGTGGCCGATGTCGACAATGACGGCTACGACGACATCATCACCGGCGATCTGGGCACCACCGGGTTCTGGGTGCTGATCAACGATCATCATGGCGGATTCTTGCCGCCGCGCTGGAATCTGCTGCCGCTGCCGGACGAGGATCTGAAGGCAGTCGACATGGATGGCGACGGCAATGTCGATGTCATCTCCGCGAATGTCGCGGCATTCAGCTTCTCGATCAGCTACGGCGACGGCCACGGCAATTTCGGGCCGCCGCAGATGACCTTCGGCCCGATCGCCCCGTGCGCCATCGCGATCGGCGACTTCACCGGTAGCGGCCGCAAGGATATAGCCGCCATGCAATACGTGCCGTCGACGGCGATGGTCTATCGCAACAACGGCGACCGGACCTTCAGCTATGTCGAGCAGCACACCATCGGGCTGGGTTCACAGGCCGGTGAGGCCGTGCGCCTGGACAACGACCGCCACGACGACATCATCACCATGAGCATGCTGTCGGAGTCCGTGGCCGTGCTGCGCAACCGCATTCCCCTCAATTCCGATGAAGGACAACAGGATCGATGAAGAGCATGATCACGGCCGGGCTGGCGGTGACCGGGAGTGCGCTCGCGGTCACCGCGTCGCTCGGCGCACCCGGGGCGAATGCCGTGGAGCCGATGCTGTCGTGGGGCACCAGTTTCGGCGGCACCAGCATCAATCACCTGACCACTGCTCCGGCCGGTGCGGTGTTCGACGGTGACATCGGCACGCTGACCCCGGCCGTCGCGCCGGGCGTGCTCGGTGTGCTGGCGACAACCGCGGGCGGGCACTGTGTTTCGGGTCAGTACGCGTTCTACCCCAAGGACGGGAGCTCGCCGGAGATCGTGCCGGTGGGCACCACGTGCGGGCTGCCGGTGATCTACGCGGTCACCGCGGGCCGTCCCGCGGGCGTGTACGCCGAGGTGTGCGCGGAGATCACCACCGACCCGTACCGGACTCGCACCTGCCTGCGTTTCCCCAACGACTGACGAAAGCCCTTTCATGACTGCCTCTTTCACCCGACGGATGTGCACCGGCATGGCCCTGGCCGCCCTCGCGGCCATGCCCGCCGCCCCGGCGCTCGCCGACACACCCACCCCGGCCGACACTCCCGCGGTCAACGAACCGGCCGCGCCGCAGCCCGCACCGCTGCCCCCGGGCCTGACCACCAGCGCGGGCTGGCTACCGCCGATCAACTTCAATGTCAATCTGGCCGGATTCGACTTCAAGCACACCGATCTCACGCCCGAGTGGGCGACCTACGACGCGGGCAACTGGTATGTCAGCCCCGATCTCCCGATCTGGACGCTGGGCTGGCTGGCCGATCTGAAGCTGGGCGATCCGAACGGCGCGGACGCCGAGATGACGCTGTACCTCAAGGACGGTACGCAGGAGGTGGTCCCGCTGCACTCCAATCTGACCGTCTGGAACTACCTGTCGAACCATCCGGGCCGTGATTACGCCATGGTGTGCCATCGCGCCATGCAGCCCGGCGACGCGGGTCAGCGCACCTGCTTCCGCTTCGTCAACTGACCCACCGACCACAGAGGTATCCCACCGATGCGATCCCCCACCCGCCTGCGCGGCCTGACAGCGCTGACCGCCGTCGCGGTCACCACCTCGAGCTGCCTCGTCGCCGCCGGGCTGGCCACTGCCGAAACACCCGGGCGCACCGAGCAAGTCGTCGAGAACTGGGGCGGCATCGAGGTCCGCGAGATCACCCTGGACAGTCCGATGCTGCCGTCCGCAGGCCCGCACCCGCCGGAATGCGACAAGATCAGCTACTTGCGCTACCGGCTCACCGACGGGCCCGAGGATCCCGAGCAGGCCGACGCCGTGCTGGTCATGCAGCCCGGGGCGACCGGCAGCGCGTACTCGATGGACCGAGTGGCGCGAAATACGCTGCACCAGTTGGCGGGAACGGGCAAGAAGGCGGAGTGGTGGTCGATCGCCCGGCGCGGGGTCTGCCAGCAGGACAACACCGGCATCGACGCGGCACGTGCGGCCGGCGACTACCGGCTTGCGCTCGATTACTACTACAACGGCAAGGAGATCGACGGGAAGACGTTCCCGGGGTGGCGCGGGCTGTGGGGCGACAAGATGGGCGCGGACTTCGGCGTCGCCCAGACCTCGCAGGACGAGTACGAGGTGCTCACCCGGGAGCTGCCGGATCAAGGCTTCCGGCAGACGAAGACGTTGTGCGGCGGGCATTCCCAGGGCGGGCTGCTCACCGGATTGTTCGCGGCGACCGACTTCACCGGGAACCGGGCCGACGCCGGGTACAACCAGTGCGCCGGGTTCGTGGCCTTGGACACGCTGGTGACCGCGGATCCGGTGGGTTCGAAGGTCGATCCGCTGTTCAGCAAGCTCAGTGAGCTGGGACTGGCACTGCCGGAAGCGATTTCGACGGCCTTGCTGAAGTTCGGTCTGGCTCCGGCGGACAATGCGCTGATCCCGATCTTCAACCCGCAGACCTTCAACGCGCTGGCGATCCTGGGGCTGGCCGCCCAGTTCGAACCCGACGCCGAATCCGATGTGCTGAAACGTCTTCCGGTGACGTGGGGACTGGACAGCACGTTCCGGGTGGGCGGTGCCAACACCTGGGCCGACTTCCTCACCGGCGCGAACAGTCTGCGTGACTTCCGTTTCACGAATCAGGCGGCGTTCGGTCAGCTGCTCAGCAAGAACGGCATGAACATCGGCCTGGACCAGGTGAGCCTGGGGACGCTGGCGGGTGGCCCGGTGGAGGAGAAGACGTTCCCGCTAGCGGATGGGCTGCAGCACATTCCGCTCATCGGGCTGGGTGTCGGTGGCGCGCTCGGACACGAGAAGCGGGTGGGTCCGGTCGATCCGAACACGCTCTACAGCTGGGACGACTACCGGCACACCCCGACCACGTTCTACACCGATCCGTGGAAGGAAGTCGTCGACATCAACGACTTCGCCCGAATGGTCACCGGGCCACTGGGATTCACCGAATGGTATTTCCCGACCCGGGTGCTCTACGACACGTTCCTCGCCCTGGGCGGCAGCCGTACCGGTTCGCTGTCGAACATCAAGTACAACGCCGAGGTGATGCAGAAGCCGATGATCACGATCAACGGCACCGACAGCATCGTGCACGACATCCTCGACGCGCAGGACCTGGCCGCCTCGATCATCCCGACCGCACCGCACTTCCAGCGCGTGATCGTGCCGGGGTACACCCATATCGACACTCTGGCCGGGGCGGAGACTCAGAACGACGGCAGCCCCGACCCGGTCGGGGTCGCGATCGCCGATTTCACAGCCCGGACCATCGGCTGAGGCCGCATTTCAACTGGCTGACGCCGCAATTCACGCGGCTGAGGCCGCAAATCAGCTGGCCGAGGTCGCAATTCACTCGGCTTCGGCCGCACCCATCTCTCACGAAGGAATCGCCGTGGCAATCAAATCCGATGTCGCGGCTCGACTCGACGCCTCGCCGCACTGGCGGGGCGCTCGCGCCGAGCTGGCTCCCGAGCTCGGACGGTTCCGCAGCACGCACACGTTCACCTGGCTGGCATCCCGCGCCGGGGGCGGGATCGGCGGCGGCGGACGGGTCAAGCTGCTCGAGGTGATGGGGCTGAGCGGGGCGATGGCTTTGTGCTACGCCCCGCTCGGGCTGCGGGTCGTGTTGCGCAGCAAGCTGACTCGCGTCGACTGCGAGCTGGCGACGCTGCGCACGGCGTGGAATGCGCGCGCCCGCTACGAATGGCATCACCACGTGTACGCGTCGCGCTTCAGCGGGCTGTCGTTGGAGACAGTGGAGCGCGTCACCCACGGCCCGGACGCACCCGGGTGGACACCGGCCCAGCGGCTGTTGCTGCTCGCGGTCGACGAACTCTGCGCCGACCGGATGATCAGCGAACCGACCAGTGCGGCGCTGTCCCAACATCTTTCGCACGCCCAACTGGTCGACCTGTGCATGCTGGTCGGCCACTACGACATGCTCGCCATGCTGCTCATGACCTTCGGCATCGAACCCGAACCGGAAACCTGGCGGCGCGGCCCCTTACGCCGGCTGCGCGACACGTCGACCGGCGACGGGATCACCCCCTCCTGGCTACCCGCCTTCAACCGCCGCGTCACCAACCGCCTGGCTCGCCTCTACGCCGGAAAACTCCCGCCTTACAGCCTGATCCACCATCGCGGCCGCAAATCCGGCACCCCCTTCACTACCCCCGTCGTCGCCCACTACGACGACTCTCTCCTGATAATCCCGCTCCCCTACGGCACCAACACTGACTGGGTCCGCAACATCCTCGCCGCGGACGGCGGCTCCGCCACGTACCGCCACCGCACGGTCCCCTTCAAAAACCCCCGGCTCGTAGACGCCGCCGGCGCCACCGACCTTCCGGCTCGCGCCCGCCGCTACACCCGTCTGGTCCAGGTACTCGTAGCCGACCTCGTCACGGCCTAGATTTCTCGAATAGTGCTGCCATACAGGACATTTCGGGTTCCCAGGGATCTTGTGCGGCGGTAGAATTAGCACATGCATTCGAAGGGGGAATCACTCGACAACAGCGGCATCACCGCCCTGGTGACCGCGGTGCAGGACTTCTCGAACACCGTGCACGACAACGGCCTCGCCGTGCTGAGCGACACCGATTTCGTGGAAGCCCTGCGCCAGTTGGAAACTTGTAAACGTCAACTGTCGGCGCTGGATTCACGCCTGATCATCGCCGTCACCGAACGTGACCTGCCGCAATCCACCGGCACCGGTTCGGCGAAGGAATTCCTCCGTCAAACGTTGAGCCTGTCGCGTTACGACGCCGCCGGCCGCGTGAGGATCGCCCAGTCCTGCGGCGACCTCCTCGACATCACCGGCAACCCTCGCGGCGATACTCTGTCCGCGACCGCGGAAGCCTACGAGTCGGGCGCGATCTCCCGCGACCACACCCGCAACATCGTCGACGTCATGACCCACCTGCCCGCCGACACCGCCGCCGAAGCGTACGCCGAGATCGAGCAACACCTCGTCGAACACTGCCTGACCGGCGGGCCCGACGACCTCCCCAAAATGGGCCGCGAAATCCTCGCCCGCCTCGACCCCGACGGCACAGTCATCTCCGACGCCGACCGCCGCCGCCGTCGCGCCCTCACCCTGGGTCGCGCAGGTGTGGACGGCATGTCCAAGATCGAGGGCTGGCTGACCCCAGAACTGCGCGCCTACCTGGACGCCTTCTTCGCCAAGTACGCCCGCCCGGGCATGTGCAACATCGACGACCTCGAACCGCTTGCGCTGTCGGCGAAGTCGTTCGACTCGAAGGTGTTGGAGGCGGCTGCGCGTCGTGATCGTCGTGACGCGGGTCAGCGCACCCACGATGCCCTGTTCGCCCTGCTGCAGCCGGTCCCGTCCACCGGCAAGCGTGTCGCCATGCCCGGCACCTCGGTGGCTGTGGCTGGCACGCGTGGCCACGTGGTGGCCGCGTCGGGAACATCCGGCAACACGGCGGCCGCGACTGCTGCACCGGACACCTCGGCTGTGCCTGGCGCGCCCGGTAACTCGGTGACTGCGACCGGTGCGGCCGTCGGTTTGATTGCTGCGGCCGGTGGGTCTGCGACCTCGGCTGGCGTCGTCGGCGCAACCGATACCTCCTCCGCCGCGGGATATGGCGAGTCCTTGGGTGCAGCAGCCGCATTCGGTGAATCCTTCGGCGCTGCCGCCACGTTCGGCCAGCACCGTGGCCTCAAGACCCAGGTCATCCTCACCATGAGCCTCGCCGACCTCGAGCGTGGTGCGGGTCTGGCATCCACCGCGACCGGCGGGCACGTGTCCATCAACGAAGCCCTGAAGATGGCTGCAGGTACCCGCCCCGTCCTGGCAGTCCTTGACCCGCACGGGATCCCGCTGTTCCTGGGCCGAGGCAAGCGCCTCGCCTCCCCGGGGCAGCGCCTCGCCCTGATCGCGCGGGACAAGGGCTGCACCCGCCCCGGCTGTGATGCTCCTGCCTCGATGTGCGCGGTCCACCACATCGTCGACTGGGCCGACGGTGGCCCGACGGATCTGTCGAATCTCGCTCTGGCGTGCGATCACTGTCACGCCCTGGTCAACGACTCGGTCGACGGCTGGAAAACCGTAGTCATGGACAAGGACTCGGCCCACCCCGGCCGCTGCGGCTGGATCGCCCCCAAGCACGTGGATCCGACCGGCACGCCGAAGGTCAACCAGCGTCATCACTTGGGGGCGTTGGTTGCCGCTGCGGTGGATTCCAGTTGCCGGCAGTGGGGTTCACGGGTGGCGTGAAACCCGGACGGCCGGTGTACAGCTGGCGTTCGCAGGGCAGGGGAAGTGTGGTTACGTCGCCTGCCCTACCGCACTTGGGCTGACGCCAAGTTGGGAGCCGTGACCCGCCGATCCCGGCCCACGGACTGCACGCATCACCTTCTCGAGACAAAACAAAACAGAACAAGACAAAACAACACAACAACGCCGAAATCTCCCGGTAGGACTCTCCACCCCCGTCGCCCTGGTCGCCGAGTGGCACATTTTCTCGGGCAAATCACCCAAAACCCCTCCGGAATGTGCCACTCGACGAAAACCATCGGGCAGTGCGCCTTCGGCGACAATCTCGAGGTTCTTTGACAACTCCACAGCGCAGCGATTGCCCACAGAACGGTCGGTCCACCTCGGGTGCCCCACCCACCCACCCACCCCTGCCAGCGGATCCGTAAACGCGGCTACGCCGCCTGCCCGCGCAGCAACGGCGTCCGCGCACCTGGTTCTTGTTTTTCGTTGTTGTTCTTGTTCTTTGACATCCGCACCGAGTCGATGCGCGGCCGGTCGGTGAGGGGGCTGGGGCCGGTGGTGGGCGAGCTCAACCCGGCCACCTTGTTACTCCTCCTCCTGGCCGTCTTTGTCTTTGAGCTTTTGTCTTTTCGGCTCTTGGCTTTTCGGGCTACGGGTTGGCGGGGTGGATGTGGGACATGGCGGCTTCGGTCATGGCGCAGATGGTGAGGCTGGGGTTGACGCCGACGTTGGCGGGGACTGCGGAGCCGTCGCAGATCAGGAGGTTGGTGTAGCCGAAGACTCGGTGGTGGCGGTCGATTACGCCGGAGGCGGGGTCACGGCCGATGACGGCGCCGCCGAGGAAGTGGGCGGTCATGGGTGCGGAGCCGAGGGTTTCGCCGAGGGAGGCGAGGGGTCGGCCGTTCATTTGGCGGGCGGCGAGGGTGGAGATCCGGCGGGCGATGTCTACGGCCGAGGTGCCTTCGGGTGGTGGGGCGGTGGATTCGGTTTGGAGGCGGCCGGGGCCGAATCCTCTTCGCAGACGCAGGGATACGTCGGTGCCGCGCATGACGGTGAAGATGATGGTGCGGCGGGACCATTGGCGGGTGCGGAGGAGTTGAAGGAGGTAGCCGGGGTAAGAGCGGAGGAATTGGGACCAGCGACCGGCGGTGGTAACAGCGGTGGTGGCGGGGCCGTAGGTGAGGGCCAGGAGGCTGCCGCCGTCGCCGTAGGTGTTGTTGGTGATGTGGGTGTGGTCGTCGAGGAAGATGCTGGAGGTGATGGCGATGTCGCTGCGGTAGTCGGAGTCTCGGACCGATGTGGTGGCGGCGGGGATGGATTCGTCGTTGGTGCGCACCACGTCTCCGAGCCGGTCGGACAGGTCGGGCAGGGAGCCACGGCGTTTGCAGGCGGCCAGTAGTTCGTTGGTGCCGAGGGCACCGGCCGCGACCACGATGCCGCGAGCGGTGAATTCCCGGACACCACGGCGTAAGAGCCCCGGCCGGTGTGCGCGAACTCGGTAGCCGCAGGCCCCGGAGCGGTCACCGACCGGGACGATGTCGACCACCTTGAGTTCGGGAACGACGGTGGCACCGGCTTTCTCGGCCAGCCACAGGTAGTTCTTCGGCAGGCTGTTCTTCGCCCCGTACCGGCATCCGAGCATGCATTGCCCGCACCGCACACATCCGGTGCGAGCGGGTCCTACCCCATCGAAGTAGGGGTCGGGCACCGTTTTTCCGCTCTCACCGAAGTAGACGGCGGTCGGTGTATGCCGATACCCGTGCGGCACACCGAGTTCGAGCGCCAGCTCGCGCATGAGTCCGTCGACCGGCCGCTCACCCTGATATGCCTCGACCCCGAACATGCGTCGCGCGGTATCGAAGTGTGGCGCCAATTCCGCTCGCCAGTCGGCCAATTCGCCCCATTGCGGATGCCGGTAGAACTCGTCGCCCTGCGGTTGGTACATGGTGTTGGCGTAGACCAGGCTGCCGCCGCCGACGCCGACCCCGGCCAGCACCATGGCGTGCCGGTAGGGCGCGAGCCGCAGGATGCCGCGCAGGCCGAGGCTCGGCAGCCACAGGAATCTGCCCAGCTGGGTGGCGCGCTCGGCGAAGTCGGTGTCGGCGAAGCGGCGGCCCTGTTCGAGGATGCCGACCCGATATCCCTTCTCGGACAGGCGTAATGCGCTGACACTGGCCCCGAATCCGCTGCCGACGACGAGCCAGTCGAAGTCGAAGCCCGGGTCGTCACCACCCGTGTCGTCACTACCGATATCGTCGGAGCCGTCGGCCTCGAAGTCCTTGTTCCCGGTCTGGGAATTTTCCACGTCGCAACCTCCGCGCAGCCGATGTCCCGGGGACGCTATCGGTGCGCGGGCCACTGCGAACAGGGCCGTCGCGGTCGGGCGATTGACATTTCTTGTCTGAAACGCCAATCGTTCGAACGGGTTATGCCGGTTCGAGTACCCGTGCCGGGGCGCGGCCGTGACGGGCGCGGTATTCCTGCGGCGGGCAGCCTTTCCAGCGCCGGAAGGCCCGGATGAACGAGGCGGCTTCCGCGTAGCCCAGGCGCGCGGCGACCTGTTCGGTGGTCATATCGGTGTGGTCGAGCAGTTCTTCCGACAGCATCTGGCGCACCTCGTCGAGCAACGCCCGGAAGGAGGTGCCCTCCTCGGCCAGCCGCCGCGACAAGGTGCGCGGGCTGATGAACAGCTCGGCGGCGACCGCGACCTGATCGGGGATCCGGCCCGGATCGCGGACCAGTAGGTCGCGGACCTCCCCCGCCACCCCGGTGCGCGCCTGACGGCGGACCAGCAGGTCGCGACAGAGTTGCTCGCAGGTGCTGCGCGCCCACTCGTTGGCTTGGGGCAGTGGCACATCCAGATAGGCCGCGTCGAATACGAATTCGTTGCGGGGTGCGTCGAATTCGGGTTCCAGGCCGAAGACCTCCCGATAGCGCCCGGTGTCGGCGGGCCCGTGATGCCGGAAGGTCATGCGCGACACCGGGACTCCCCCGGTGAACAGTTCCCGCGCCAGCATCTGGATGCCGGTCATCACCCGCTCGGTGAGGAAGCCGCGGACGTCGGCGGGCACCTCGGTGTCGTCGAGGACCAGGCGCGCCTCGGTCTCGGTCTCCTCGAATTCCAGTTGCCCGAACGCGAAGGCGAGCCCCACGTACCGCAGCGCCACCTCGACCGAATCACGCAAGGTGCGGCTCGAGAGCATAGCCAGACCCCACGGTCCGTAGAGCGAGATGTGGTATTTGCTGCCAGCTTCCACGCCCAGCCCGGCCTCGTGGCCGAAGCGGGCGAGCAGGTTCCGCACCACCGTGAGTTCCTGGCGGGCGGTCACCGTGGCATTCGGATCGATCACCGCCTCCGGCAGCAACCCGGTGCCCGCCAGGCATGCCGTCGCCGGCATCCCGCGTTCCTCCGCGATCCGCGTCATGATGTGAACGCTGGAGGTGTTCCTCGATAAATCCCAGTCGAACATGTGCGCGTTGTCCTCATCGACTCCCGGCCCGCATCGACTCCCGGCCCGCCAATGTGGCACAACTTACACGGATAAGTGTGCCGCAGGTTAGCGGTAATTTCGGTCCGGTTGACTCCCGCCGCCACCACTTTCGCCGTTTCTGCCGCTTTCGTCCTGGTCAGGCCTGGATTCTCGCTCATCTCCCTAATCTGACGCCGACCCACTCGAGGATCGCAGTGCACTCGAGAACAGCTATGGGGAGGTTGAGCGATGACACGCACCGAGATGACACGTATCGAAGCAGAACTGGAGATCCGCGACGGCATCCGACTGAGCATGGTGACGCACCAGGTCCCGCTGCCGGACGGAGCGCCGGCGCATCCGGCCGAGTGCGATCAGCTGCGGCATTTGCGGGTCAGAGCGGTGGCCGCGCCGGATGATCCGTCCCAGGCCGATGCCGTGATCGTGCTGCTGCCCGGGGCCATCGCCGGGGCTCGGTCGTTGCAGCCGCTGGGCCGCAATACCGTTCGCAATCTGGCCGCGGCCGGGATTCGCGCCGAGGTGTGGGTACTGGATCGGCGGGCCAACGGGGTCGAGGACCACTCCGCAATCGAAGTGGCGATGGCCGAGGGCGACTACCACCTGGCCTTCGACTACCTCTACGGAGGAAAGCGGGTCGGCGGCCGCACCTTCGACGGTTTCCGCCGCGACCGCGACCTCGGCTTCCTGTCCGAATTCGGTTCCGCCCGCACGGTCGAGGACACGCACGCGGTGTTGTGCCGGGAGATCCCGGATGCCGATACCCGCGCGCAGAAGGTGTTCCTGGGCGGGCATTCGCTGGGCGGGATCCAGGCGGGCACCTATGCGGCCTGGGATTTCGACGGCCGTCCGGGGCACGAGCAGATCGCGGGGCTGATCGCGCTCGACACCGTCACGCATTTGGATCCGCTGCGGCTGGAGCGGCGGCGGGCGCTGGCCGGACCGCTGGGCGTGCTGGCCCGGGCGGCCGAGCGGGGTCCGGCGCTCATGCGGCGGCGGCTCGCGCCCAACAGCACCGCCTTCCTGAAGGGCGGTTGGGGCAATGCGGAGACCTTCGCGATCGTGGCCGCGGTGGGCGCGGCCGCGACCCTGGCCCCGGACGAGGAGTCCGACATTCTGCGGCTGCTGCCCGAACGGGGCACCCCGGATCTGATCGTGCGCGGCTCGACCGCCCGTACGTGGCGTGAATTCCTCACCGGTACACCGGATTACCGCAAACTGCGGCTGACCAATCAGGCGGTGCTCGGGTTGCTCGGCGGTGCGCACACCTCGGTCAATTTCGCCATCCTGTCGATGAGTTGCGGCACTCTCGACAGCGCGGAGGTCGCGCCCCGCACCTTCCCGCTCTCCTTCGAGGCCGGCCAGACGCCCGGTGTGCGGCCGCTGTACCAGGCCGCGTGCGGTACCGCTCCGCGCTACAGCCCGACGTCCTTCGAGACCCTCTACCGCTGGCGCGACTACGACCGCTGCGGAACCCCGGACGCCCCAGCACAATTCACGCGCACGGGGATCGCTGCCGCCACCGGCGAGAGCGAGGTGGTCAGCCTCGCCGAGTTGGCCGGGATCTTGGCCGGTGGGCGGCTCAATGTGTTCGAGGACTACTTCCCGGTCCGCCAGCCGCTGGACGCCTTCGCCGCCATGGCCGGGTGCCGGACCGGTTCGCTCGCGCCGATCCGGCACGAACGGGGCGCTGCCCGACTGCCTTTCGTGAATCTGATGGGCGGGTCCAGCTTCACGCAGGTGATCGCCAGGCTGGGCGTGTACCCGGAACAGAATGTGCACTGGTTCCCCGGCTACCTGCACTGCGATCTGGCGGCCGGAGCGGATCCGCGCACCGACGGCAGTCCGGAACCGATCGCGGCGCACCTGACCGAGTTCGTCCGGACCACGCTGGCCTCGGTCACGCTCGCCTCCTGAGTTCACCGAGCCCCCAACTGCAGGCCACCGACAGAACCCGCCGACGGAAACTGTCAACCGCCTGTCCGGCGGTGCCATGGGCAGCGGTTCCGCCGCTGCATAGCGTTCAGAAAAGCCTTAACCCCCGGGAGATTTCACACTCGCCGGCGCGGCAGGCGCAGGGAGGAATCAGTAGATGCCCGATGCGGACCCTCTCGTCCCATCACCGGTCACGGCCGTGGGGATCCTGCGCGCGAATGTCAGCGGGATCGCGGTGGCGAGCCTGCGCACCTTCGGGCGGACGGTCGATCTGGGCGCGGAGGCGCTGCACGGCGGTGTCACCGACCTGCTGGCCCGCCGCTTCCAGTGGCGCGAAATGCTCTCCCAGGCTTGGTATCTCATCACCGTGACCGCGATTCCGGCGATTCTGATGGCGGTGCCGTTCGGGGTCGTGGTTTCGGTCCAGGTGGGCAACCTCATTCATCAGTTGGGAGCGGATTCGCTCATCGGCGCGGCGGGTGGGCTCGGCGTCATCCAACAGGGCGCACCCATCGCCACCGGACTACTCCTCGGCGGCGCGGGCGCCTCGGCCATCGCCTCCGATCTGGGCGCACGCACGGTGCGCGAGGAGATCGACGCGCTACGGGTGATGGGCATCGATCCCGTACGCCGCCTGGTGATTCCACGGGTGGCGGCCATGGTCCTGGTCGCTCCGCTGCTCAATATTCTCGTCATCTTCGTCGGTGTGATCGCCGGATACGTGGTGGCCATCGGCGCGCAGAATGTGACCCCGGGCAGCTACTGGGCGACCTTCGGCGCGTTCACGGTGGTGACCGATGTGTGGATCTCCCTCGGCAAGGCAGTAGTTTTCGGCTTCGTCGTGGTGATCGTGGCCTGCCAGCGCGGGCTGGAGGCACGCGGCGGGCCGCGCGGGGTGGCCGATGGCGTGAACGCGGCGGTGGTGCTGTCGGTCGCCGCGATCATCGTGATGAATCTGGTCTTCACCCAGTTCGTGGCCATGTTCCTGCCGATGCGGGTGGCGTGATGACCGCGACACCGTATGTGCCCCAGGGGCTTCGGACCATCAATCGGCTCACCCGCAACCGGGGCCGCCTGCTGGCTCCGCTGGAGAATGCCGGGTTCATGCTGGGCTTCGTCCTGCAGGCCCTGGCCGGAATCCCTTTGACGCTGCGCCGCTATCGCGGCGAGACGCTGCGCGCGATCACCGATATGACCTGGGGCCGTGGCTCGCTGATCGTCGGCGGCGGCACCGTCCCCATGCTGGTGGTGCTGGGCCTGTCGATCGGCGCGGGCGTCGGCATCCAAGCCTTCACCGCCTTGAATCTGATCGGCCTGGGCTCGGTGTCGGGCGTGGTGTCGGCGTTCGCCAATACCCGTGAGCTCGGCCCGATCGCCGCGGCGGTCGGGTTCGCGGCGCAGGCCGGGTGCCGGATGACCGCCGAGATCGGGGCCATGCGGATCTCCGAGGAGATCGACGCGCTGGAATCGCTCGGTCTGCGGTCGGTGCCGTTCGTGGTGAGCACCCGGGTGATCGCGGGCGCGGTGGCCATCGTGCCGACCTTCCTGATCTCGCTGATCCTGTCCTACCTGGCGTGTTCGACGGTGATCGTGCTGCTGCACGGTCAGGCCGCGGGCGTGTACGACCACTATTTCTTCCAGTTCACCAGCGGCTACGACATTCTCGCGGCGGTCGTGAAGATCCTCGTGTTCGGTGTCGCGGTGATCCTGATCCACTGCTACTACGGCTTCTTCGCCGCGGGCGGGCCGGAGGGTGTCGGTATCGCCTCCGGTCGCGCGGTGCGCGCCAGTTTCGTGGCCATCATCGGCCTGGACATGGTGCTGACCCTGCTGCTGTGGGGCATCAATTCCGCGATCGAATTCCCCGGATAGGTCTATGCCCAACTATGCGATTCCCGGCGTACGCACCGGCCCCGGCAGATCTCGCCTCCTCGGGGTGCTCGCCGTACTGCTGATCGTTCTCGCCGTCGTGGCGTGGTCGATCCTCGACCAGCGCGCCACCGGTCCGCGACTGCGAATCCAGTTGCGTACCGAGCAGATCGGGGAGGGCATCACGCCCGGCACCTCGGTGCGCTTCGACGGCGTGGCCATCGGCCGCATCGCCGAGGTGCGGCCCGAGGCGGGCCGGCAGCTGCTGACCCTGGATCTGGATCCGGCGCAGACCCGCGGCCTCACCGACACGCTCACCGTGGATTACGCCCCGGAGAACCTGTTCGGCATCAGCACCGTGGCCGTACACGGTGCGCCCGGCGGCAGCCCGCTGCGCAACGGCCAGCTGATCGATATGGCCGGTCGGGTCAGCGATGTGACGATGGGCGCGCTGCTGCGTTCACTCACCCAGACCTCCACCGAGGTGCTGACGCCGCAGCTGGCCGCTCTGCTCACCCAGGTCGGCACCGACCTGCACGCCTTCACCCCGGTGCTGCGCGCGGTGGTGACCTTGAGCCGGACGGTGGCCGACACCCAGCAATACCCGTCCTCGTATCTGCTGGGTCAGTACGCCGGGTTCTTCCACGGGTTCGGCGCCTTCACTTCGGCGACGTTCAAATTGGCCAAGGCCATCATGGATATCGAGATCTTCCAGCAGGATCGAGGGCGCTACGACGCCTCGATCACCATGCTGCGCGAAGGCGTGCTCAGGGGTCTGGGCTCGACCTTCGACACCGTCTACCAGAATTTCGGCGGCTTCACCGATCCGCTCGCGCCGGTCGTGCAGGCGCTGGCGGATACGGTCCCGGATCCGGCGGCTTCACACGCGCAGCTCACCGAGACCATCGACCGGGTGCAGCGCATGTTCGCCGACACCCCGGACGGGCCCGCCCTGCGAGTGGCCGTGAACCTGTTGGGAGCCGGGCGATGAAGCGGCCGGGTACGGGTGGCGTGCTGTGGCGTTTGAGCGCGTTCGCGGCGGCCATGATCGTGCTGCTGGTGGTGGTGATCGCGGCGATCGAGCGCCCGGTGAGCGGCGAAACCGTCTCGTACAAGGCCGAATTCACCGATGTGAGCGGCCTGAAGACCGGTGACGATGTGCGCATGTTCGGCGTGCAGGTCGGCAAGGTCACCGAGATCGCGTTGCACGGGACGCGGGCGGCCGTGAGTTTCACGGTGAGCCGGGACCGGCCGTTCTATACGGCCAGTGGCCTGGCGATCCGCTATCAGACGCTCACCG
This sequence comes from Nocardia sp. NPDC059240, assembly GCF_042753865.1. Classification (NCBI taxonomy): domain Bacteria; kingdom Bacillati; phylum Actinomycetota; class Actinomycetes; order Mycobacteriales; family Nocardiaceae; genus Nocardia; species Nocardia sp. NPDC059240. Next base: position 473,332 of record NZ_JBHZAC010000003.1, read on the forward strand.
GCCAGCGGTATATCGATGTGCGGCAACCGGATTCACCCGGTGACCGGCTCGCACCCGGAGCCACCGTGCCCGCCGAACGGACGGTCCCCTCCTTCGACATCACCCAGCTGTTCAACGGACTGCAGCCGGTACTGCGGGAGTTCTCACCCGATGCCCTCAACCAGTTCACCACGAGCGTGCTGGCCGTGATCCAGGGCGACGGCCACGGCATCGGGCCGGCATTGGACGCTTTCGAGCAGCTCAGCCGCTATGTCAGCGACAAGCAGGCGGTGCTGTCGCTGATCCTGTCGAATCTGCAGGCCATCTCCGATCAGATCGGCGGCAAGTCACCGCAATTGGTGACCCTGCTGCGCGGCATCGCGGATGTGTTCACCTCCTTCCGCACCGAACTCGACGGGCTGCTGCACTTCGCGGCGGTCGCGCCCTCGGCGCTGGCGCCACTGGACAGCCTGCTGGAAACCCTGGGCATGACCGAGAATTCGAATCCGGACCTGGAGAAGGATCTACAGCTGTTGTTCCCCGATCCGAACCAAGCGCTGGACGTTCTAGGGCGGCTGCCGGGCCTGCTGCAGTCGATGGCGAACCTGCTGCCGCCCGCCGGACCCACGGCCGGGCAGATCAAGCTCGGCTGCTCCAAGGGCCTCGCCGAGGTACCCGCGCCGTTCTCGGTACTGATCAGCGGACAGCGGGTGTCGATATGTCGAAGCTGAAGCCCGCCAACGCATCCCGGGAACTGCGGTTCGGCCTCTACGGTGCGGCGGTGCTGGTCGTGCTGCTGATCGCCGCAGCCGCGGTGTATGTGCTGCCGCTGGGCAAGGCCACCTATACCGCCGATCTGAGCGAGGCCCGCTCGGTGCGGGCCGGGGACGAGATCCGCATCGCGGGCATTCACGTCGGCTCGGTGAAATCCCTGGAGTTGCGGCCGGATCGGGTGCGCATGACCTTCACCCTCAACGACAACATTTTCCTGGGCGATCGGACCACCCTGGAGGTGCGCATGCTGACGGTGGTCGGCGGCCACTATGTCGCGGCGTTCCCGGCCGGGGACCAGCCGCTGGGCAGCACGCCGATTCCCGCCGATCGAATTCGCCTCCCCTACAGTCTGGTTCGCACGCTGCAGGATGCGACCGCCCCCATCCAGCAGATCGACGGCGATACGCTGCGCAAGAACTTCGACGCCCTGCAGAACTCGCTCACCGACAGCCCGGATGCGTTGCGGCGCATGGGCACCGCCGTGCAGGGCCTGGTGGGATTGATCAACCGGCAGAACACCGACGTCTCGCGCGCGGTGACCGTGATGGACGAATACCTGACCGCCGTGAACGGCAACCGTTCGCTGCTGGGCACCTTCATCCGCAAGATCGGTTCGCTCGAGACCGACGGCCTGGCCAAGAAGGCCGAGATCGCCACCGCGCTCACCGTCACCGCGCAACTGCTGGCCCGCATCGCCGGAATCGAACCGGCCTGGCACGACGAACTCGAGCCCCTCGCCGACCAGCTCGAGGCGGCGGTGCCGCAGCTGGAAGATCTGGGCAAACGCTTCGATCAGGCTCTGAACAGCCTGGGCGACATCAAGTCTCGGTTGCAGGCCGCGGCCGGCACCGGCGTGACGGTAGACCAGTCCGGCATCACCGTTGCCGCCCCTGACGTGTGTATCCCGCTGCCCGGACGGGAGTGCTGAGATGAGACGCCTGTTCGCCTCCCAGGGCTTCGTCACCGCGGCCGGTGTCGCGCTGGCGATCCTCGTCGCCGTCGCCGGATATCTGCTCACCTTCGACCCGATGAAGAAGACCATCGCCTATTGCGCGATCATGCCCGACTCCATCGGCCTGTATCCCGGCAATCACGTCACCATGCTCGGTCTTCCGGTCGGTTCGGTGACCGGGGTGACGCCCGAGAACGGCACGGTGCGAGTGCGTTTCACCGTCGACGCCGCACACCCGCTACATGGCGCGGTCTCCGCCACCACCGTGTCGGACACGCTGGTCGCCGACCGGGATCTGGAGGTGCTGGGCGACAACGCATCCCCCGACCGCTGGCCCGAGAGCACCTGCATCACCAAGACATTCACCCCCAAGAGCATCACCCAGACCCTCGAAGCGTTCTCCACCCTCGCCGGTCGGCTCAATGGCGACGGCGACCCCGGCCAGGCGAATCGGCTGCGCGACGGGGTGCGTGCCCTCGATCAGGCCACCTCCGGCACCGGGCCGCAATTGAACCAGCTCATCAAGGATCTCGGCACGGCTCTGGATCACCCCGATGCCGCCATCAGCCATCTGGGCGCGGCGCTCGACGCCTTCGCCGCTCTGGCCTCCAGCGTCGCGCTCAATTGGGACGACATCAAAGTGGCGCTCACCCAAGCCAACGAGGGCATCGGATTCATCAACTCGGTGTGGGGCAAGACCGTCGATATCGTCGACTCGCTGCTGGTGATCATGCCGTGGTTCAACACGATCGCGCACAAGTACGGGCGCTCGATCCTCAACGGTCTCGATGCCGCGGTGCCGAAACTGCAGCTGTTGTCGGCCGGAATCGCTTCCCTGCGACAGCTTCTGGAGATGATTCCGGCGGTGGTGTCGGCGTTCGGGCAGTTCGTGGATCCGGCGACCGGGCAGGTGAAGGTCGGCTACGCACCGCCCCGCGTGCAGTTGCCCGCCGAGACCGCCGGGCAGGTGTGCGCGGCCGTCGAGGCCCTGCTGCCGGGCCACTGCCGCACCGCCGACAACGGTCTGGCGAGTGTGGATCTGGTGCCGCTGGTCTTGCGAGCGGCGGGTGCCCGGTGAGCACCGTAGCCATGCGCATCACGGTCGTCTGCACGACTGTCGCTGTCGCGGTGGGGCTGTGCTCTAGCTGCGCCATCGACCCCGCCGCGTTCCCGGTGCCGGGAGCCTCCGTGCCCGGACCGACCTATCCCGTCCACATCCAGTTCGCCACCGCGCTCAACCTGCCCGCGCAAGCCAAGGTGGTCGCCAATGGCGCGCGGATCGGTAGCCTGCGCTCGGTCCAGGTGATCGACCCGTCTGCCGAGGGTCCCGGCCGCATCGACGCGATCGTGGATATCGAGAATTCGGTGCGACTGCCCGCCACCACCACCGCGCAGTTGCGCCAGGACACCATCCTCGGCGATGTGTTCATCGGGCTCACCACTCCCCCGGGCGATGCCGCCGCCCCCATTCCCGCCGGCGGCACCATTCCGCTGGGGCAGACGAAACCCGCACTGCAGGTGGAGGATCTGCTGGTCGGGCTGTCGAGCTTCGTGGGCGGCGGTGCGCTGCACCAGATGCAGGAGATCATCGATCAGGCCAATGCGGTGCTGCCGCCCGACACCCACGACACCGCACGGATCTTCAATCGCATCGGCACCGATGTGGAGGACCTGTCCGGGCATCTCGATGTCCTCGACCGCTTCCTCGACGCCTTCCAGGCCGACCTGGACGCCGTCCGCGACAACCCCCGCGAATTGAACGCGCTGCTGAGTGAGCGCGGCGCACACGATATTCCGGCCGATGTGCAGGCGCTGGTGAACACCCTCGGCATCGTCGGCTCGCTCGGCGATATCGGCCAGTCGCTGGTCGGTTTCGCGCCGTTGCTGCGCGCCGGGGACGCGGCCGCCACCGCGTTCGTGCCGATGCTGCTGGCGCACAACCCGCTCGACCTGACCGCACCTTCGAACCTCGAGCGTCTCGTCGCGTTGCTGCGCGACAAGGTGATTCCGTTCGTTCAGTACGGGGCGAAGGTCGATGTCACCGGCGTCACCGTCGGTGACGATCCCACCTCCACCGACGATCGCATCGACGCGATCGTGCGGGCCCTGCGCATGATCGGAGTGGTCCGGTGAAACCGAGTTCACTGCTGTCGCTGGCGAGCATCCTGGTGATTCTGGTTTCCGGGAGCGTCTATCTCGCGGTCGGCGTGGTCCGGGTGCGGCCATTCGCCCACGACCTCACCGTCACCATGACCATTCCGAAGTCCGGCGGGGTGCTGCCGCGCTCGAAGGTGCTGCTGTCGGGAGTGCAGGTCGGGCAGGTCACTTCGATCAGCCATGACACCGACGGCGTGCGGGTGGGCCTGCGGATCTCGGACCGCTATCCGATCCCGGCGGCCGCCGCCGTGCGGATCGACGGACTGTCCGGGCTCGGGGAATCCTTCATCGAATTCGAGCCGACCTCGGGCACGGGCCCCTACCTGCGCGATGGGCAGACCTTGCGCGCCACCAGGATTGCCGCCCCGATGTCGATCCCCGAGGTGGCCAAGACCACCACCGAGCTGATGCACCAGCTGGATCCGGCCGCCCTGTCCTCGATCGTGGACACCTTCGGCCGCGCCATGTCCGGCACCGAGGCGGTGATCCCCGAACTCTCCCGCGCCACCGATCTGCTGGCCGCCACCCTGATCAGCCGCACCGACCTGATCCGGCAGATGCTGCTGGCCCTGCAGTCCCGGGCCACCGATATGGACTGGACGGAACCGGCATTGGTGAGTGCGTCGGGGCCGTGGGCCGACTTCGGGCCCCGGGTATCGGATGTCGCGGCCTCCATCGCCGCGGTCATCCGGGCGGGCGATATGCCCGACTCCTTCCTCGCGGACGGGCCGGAGCACCAGTTGGGCCTGGTGCCGTTCCTGAAACAGCTCACCGACCGGGTGCGGCAGCTCGGACCCGAACTCGGGCCCGTCGCACCGCTACTCACGCCGCTCTACGCCAGTGCGACGCCGATCCTGCAACAGCTGGATCTGGGCAGCCTCATCAGTCAGGCCCTGCACGCCACCAGCCCCGACGGGTCGCTGCGACTGCAGGTCACCGTCAAATGATCCGTACCGACACCGGGAGACAGCCATGACCATCGAGCTCGACGAACAGGCGGAAACAGTCACGCCGACACCGACTCCCACGAAATCTGCCACCGTCGCGGTACCGGTACGCACCCTGGTGTGGTCGGCCGCCGTGGCGGTGCCGACCGTCGCCGCGGTCACGCTGGGCGTCCTGTTGGTCTCCGCGCACGGCGATCTCGCACACCGGGACGCGACGACCGCCGATGACGCGCGCGCCGAACAGGTGGCCAGCGACTATGCCGTGGGCGCGTCCACGGTCAATTTCGCCGACTTCGACGCCTGGGTGGCGCGTTTGAAGAAGAACACCGCACCCGCGTTGACCAGTAAATTCGATGCCACCGCCCCCAAGCTGCAGGACCTGCTCACCCCGTTGAAGTGGACGTCGACCGGCAGTCCCATCGCGGCCAAGGTGGTCGGCGAGAACGCGGGCGTGTTCAAGGTGAACGTCTTCGTCAATGTCTCCTCCACCAATGCCCAGAACCCCGGCGGCGCGCAGACCACGGTCACCTACAACGTGAGCGTGGACCGCAATGCCGACTGGAAGATCAGCGATGTCGGCGGCCTCGACGGCGCGCTGCCGCTCAAGTGACGGGACGGGCTGTGACTCACGACTTCGACTGGCTGGTCATCGGTTCCGGATTCGGCGGCAGCGTCTCCGCACTGCGGTTGCAGGAGAAGGGATATCGCGTCGGCGTCCTGGAGGCCGGGCGACGCTTCGCCGATACCGATTTCGCCGAACGCGCCTCGCAGGTGCGGCGCTACTACTTCCTGCCCGCGCTCGGGATGCGTGGCATCTTCCGACCCACCCTGTTCAAGGACGTGTTTGTGGTGACCGGCGCCGGGGTCGGCGGCGGATCACTCACCTACGCCAACACGCTGTATCGCAGCCGCCCGGAATTCGCACGGAATCCGCAGTGGTCGCACCTGGGCGACTGGGATGCCGAACTCGCCCCGCATTACGACACCGCCGAACGCATGCTCGGCGTCACCAGCCTGCCCGAGGACTCCCCGGCCGACACCCTGCTGCGGGAGTACGCCGCCGAGCACGGCTTCGCCGACACCTATGCCCGCAGCCGCGTGGGAGTGTTCCTCGGCGAGCCCGGAAAGACCGTGCCCGACCCGTATTTCGGTGGTGAGGGCCCCGACCGCGCCGGGTGCATCCGCTGCGGATCCTGCCTGCTCGGCTGCCGCCACAATGCCAAGAACACGCTCGTCAAGAACTACCTCTGGTTCGCCGAACGCCGTGGCGCACAGATCATGGCCGACCGCACCGTCATCGACATCCGGCCGCTGGGAGCCGCCGACGGCAGCGACGGCTACGCGGTGACCACCGAGCGCACCGGCAGTTGGGTGCGACGCGACCGGCGCACACACACGGCCGGCGGAGTCGTGGTGGCGGGCGGTGCGCTGGGCACCAATCGGCTGCTGTTGCGCTGCAAGCTCTCCGGTTCCCTGCCGCACCTCTCCGAACGACTAGGCACGCTGGTGCGGACCAACAGCGAATCGATTCTCGCGGTGACCGCCCGCGACGACACCTACGACTTCGCCCAGGGCGTCGCCCTCACCTCCGGCGTCTACCCGACCCCGACCACCCACATCCAGCCCGTAACCTACGGCGCGGGAGGCGATTTCATGTCGCTTCTCACCACCCTGGCCACCTCGCGCGGCACCCGCCGCACCCGCCCGTTCCACTACGCCGCCACGGTGCTGCGTCACCCGGTGCGATTCGCCCGCGCCTCCCGGATCCGCCATGCCTCCCGACGCACCATGCTGCTCACCACCATGGAGTCGGTGGACAATTCGGTGCGGTTGCGGGTGCGGTTCCGGCTGCCCACCGGATATCCGGTGCTCACCACCGTCCAGGATCCGAATAATCCCATCCCGCAATTCATTCCGTCCGCCTACGCCGCCGCCGAGGCGATCGCGGCCCGGATCGGCGGGGTGGTGCGAGCGGCGGTGCCGGAGGCGATCGCGTCGATCCCCACCACCGCGCACATCCTCGGCGGCGCGGCCATCGGCGACTCCCCCGGCACGGGCGTCGTCGACGCCCGCCACCGGGTCTACGGCTACCGCAACCTGCTGGTGTGCGACGGTGCGGCCATTCCGGCGAACGTGGGCGTGAATCCGAGCCTCACCATCACCGCCATGGCCGAACGCGCCATGAGCTTCGTCGAGTGACCGCCTCGCGAATTACTTTCCGCTCCAGCGGGGTTCACGACGCTCCAGGAAGGCGGCGATGCCCTCGGCCGTGTCGTGCGACGACAGGGTCGCGGTCATGGCCGCGTCGGTGACCTGCCAGGCGCGCACATCGTCGGCGGAGTTGAGGCGCTCCAGGGCGGTCAGGCTCTCCCGCACCGAGACCGGGGCATTGCGGCAGATCCGTTGTGCCAGTGCACGAGCCGACGCTTCGGCGGCACCCGGCTCGGTGAGCCGGTTGACGAAGCCGAGTTGATACGCCCGTTCGGCGGTCAGCGGATCGCCGGTCAGCAGCATTTCCTTCGCCACGTTCAGCGGCAGCGCACGGCGGGTGCGGAAGAGGCCGCCGCAGGTGGCGATCACGCCCCGGGTCACCTCGGGCAGTCCGAACGTCGCGGTCCGGCTCGCCACCACCAGGTCACAGGCCAGCACCAGTTCCGTGCCGCCGCCGAAGGCGTGGCCCTCGACCGCGGCGATCAGGGGCTTGCCCATGCGGCGGCGGATGACGCCGTATTCGCCGCCGCGCGCGGTCTTCTCGCCCGAACCGGCGCTCAGGTCGGTGCCCGCCGAGAACATCGACTCGGTACCCGTCAGCACCGCCACCCACAGGTCGGGGTCGTCCTCGAAGGCATTGAGCGCGGCGTCGAGTCCGGCGGTCATCTCTGCGTCGATCGCGTTGCGCTTGTGCGGGCGGTTCATCCGGATGACGAGGGTCCGGTCGTCTCGTTCGTGTTCGACGGTCATGCCTCGATCATGGCCGATGCTCCGGTGGACCTCCGGGGGCGTGTCCGTTGCGGTCAATCAATTGGCAAGCGAGGAATGACCGTCCGGCAGCGCCTGGACATAGGTTCCGTAACCATGACGCCGTTCTTCCAGATACCCCTTCGCTCGCAGCGCGATCAGGACGCCGAGCACTCCGAGCCCGATCTCGAGGTCGCGATCATCGGGGCCGGCTTCGGCGGGCTGGGCGCGGCCGTCGAACTGCGGCGCGCCGGCATCGACCGGTTCGTCATCGTGGACAAGAACTCCGATATCGGCGGCACCTGGCACGCCAACACCTATCCCGGTGTGGCCGTGGACATTCCGTCGGTGTATTACAGCTTCTCCTACGAGCCGCCGCAGACCTGGTCACGGCTCTTCGCGCCCGGCCACGAGGTGAAGGCGTACGCCGATCAGATCGCCGACAAGTACGGACTGCGCGACCACCTGCTGCTCGACACCTTGGTGGAGGGCGCGACCTGGGACGAGAACAACCGGGTCTGGCACATCGACACCGCCGAGGGTGGCACCTTCACCGCGCGGCATCTGATCGCGGCCATCGGCGGCCTCGAAGTCCCCCGCATGCCCGATATTCCGGGTATCGAGGAGTACGCGGGCAAGGTGGTGCACACCGCTCGCTGGGATCACGAGTACGACTACCGGGGCAAGCGGATCGCGGTGATCGGCACCGGAGCCACCGCGCTGCAGTTGATTCCGGAGCTGGCCGAGGAAGCCAAGCAGTTGACGGTCTTCCAGCGCACCCCGATCTGGGTGGTGCCCAAGCCCGATTTCCGGGTCGACCGCGGCGTGAAGCAGGCACTGGACACCGTGCCGGGTCTGCGCAGACTGGTACGCCTGGCCGTCATGGCGACCTTCGACACCGGCGTCTCGACGGCGGGCGTGTTCTACCGCGCCACCAGTCCGGTGATCGCGGTTACGGGTCGAATCATCAAGCGCTGGTATGGAACCCAGGTCGATGATCCGCAGCTCCGCGACCGGCTCGCACCCGATTACGCGCTGGGCTGTAAACGTCCGTCGGTGTCCAACCGCTACCTGCGCACCTTCACCCGCGACCATGTCGAGCTGATCACCGACCCGATCGAGAAGATCACCCCGACCGCCGTGGTCACCGCCGACGGCACCGAGCACGAGATCGACGTGCTGGTCTGCGCCACCGGGTTCAAGGTGATGGAAACCGGTGCGACCCCGCCGTTCCCGATCCGGGGACGCGACGGCGTCGAACTCGGAAAGTTCTGGCAGGACAACCGCTTCCAGGCCTATCAGGGCGTCTCGGTGCCCGGCTTCCCCAATCTGTTCCTGATCACCGGCCCCTACGGTTTCGCGGCGGCCTCGTACCTCGCCATGATCGAATGCACGGCCCGGCACGCCCGCCGCGTCATCACCGCCGCCCGTGAGCGCCGGGCCACCACCGTCGAGATCCGCCAGGAGCCGCACGACCGCTACTGGCGCAAATCCCTGCAGCGGCACCGCAATGCCTTGTGGCTCAACAACGACTGCGAATCCTCACGGACCTACTACATCAACAGCCATCACGACGTGGCCGCCATCCGGCCCACCACGCACCTCGAAATGTGGTGGGGCAACAGCCGTTTCCCCCTCGACAACTACCGCTACACGGGTGCCTGAACAGCGGCTCACTTGCTCACGGGCACATCGCTGAAATGCACGTTCTGCGCCGTCGCGGTGGCCTTCAGGCCTTGCGCGCCCGGCTGGATGCTCGTCAGCTTGGCCCCGAGCGGAAGCTGCTTCAACGGCACGGTGAAGGTCAGCGATTTACGCACGGAGGCCAGCGGAATCGGGATCCCGCCCGCCAGGGTCTTGACCGAGGTGGGCGTGATCTCGATGCCGTCGTCGGTGGGAGTGACCGTCACGATCACGGTTCCCGGTACCGAGACGCCCCCGACCGGGAAGCTGCCCTTCACCGAGAGTCCGTCCGCCCCATAGGAAAGCGACTCCACCTCGGACGGCGCGTACGTCTTCACCGTGTCGTAGGTGACCAGGGCGGTGGCCGTGGCATTTGCCGCGACGAACGCCGAGGTGCGGCCGTTCATCACGTCGCTCACCGACGCCGAGACATCGGTCAGCGCCACGTCCACGTCATGGACCGACACCTTCTGCACCGTCCAGTCCCCGACCCGGACGTCGATCTTGCCGTACGAACCGCTCAATGCCTGGGTCAGGAACGGAATCCCGTCGATGGACACCTGCGGCTGCGCAGACAGGTTGTACTCGCTCTGGATGTGGCCGGCGATCTCCTTCTGCGCGAACACGGCACCCACCCGGTCACCGACGATCAGCGCGATCGCCAGAATCACGACCAGTATCAACAACGTCCGCATCTGCTCCCCTTCTCGGCCTTGCCTCCATCATGCTGGTTATCGCACCCGGGGGTGGTCGGCAGTAACGGTAGTCGCCGTCTATTTCGGTGGCTGGAATCCGCCGATCCGCTCCTCCAGCAGTTCGGCCAGCCGCAACGGGGTGCGGTCCTCGTACATCGGGCCGATGAGTTGCACACCCACCGGCAGCCCCTCCGGCGAGAGACCGGTGGGGATCGCGGTGGCGGGCAGACCGGGCATGGTCGCCACGCCCGACCAGGCCATCTGCAGGCCGAACGGGTATGCGACGCCGTCGATATCGATGCGGCGCGCGTTCGGGTCGGGATTGTGCTCGTGCGGGAACGCCGGGGTCGGTGAGACCGGGCAGACCACGGCATCGAATTCGGCGAACAACTGCCGCCACTGCTGACGATGGGCTTCCCGGCGACCGTCGGCCCGCAGCCAATCGCGGTGCGTGGCCACGGCCGAACGCAACCAGACGGCATCGGATTCCGGTACGTCCGTCGGCAGCGCGGCGGCCATCACCCGCATCTGCTCGAACTGCTCATCGGGCATACCGGCCGCGAAGCCCGAAACCAGCAGTTGCACATACAGCGTCGCGGCCTCGGTGAGATCGGGCAGCAAGTCGCTCTGCCGTTCCACCCGGGCGCCCGCGGTGGTCAAGGCGTCGGCGACCCGGTGCACGCCCGCCCGCACCGCCGCGCTCGACGGCACCTGCGGGTGGTCTTCGAGGATCAGTACCCGGAAGTCCGCGAGCCGCTCGTGCCGGGCCGGCGGGAGCCGCAATTCGTAGGCGAGGCCACGAGTCAGCGGATCCGGCCCGGCCATGACATCGAACAGCAGCGAGAGGTCGCGCGCGGTCCGCGCCATCGGACCGACCACGGCGAGATCGAGATCCGCCGGGAGCGGCGTCACCGGCGGCGGCACCATGCCGCGCGTCGCGGCCAGCCCGACCGTCGGCTTGTGCGCGTACACGCCGCAGAAATGCGCGGGCACCCGCAGCGATCCCGCGATATCCGACCCGATCGACAGCGCCCCGAACCCGGCCGCCAGCGCCGCCGACGACCCGCCCGAGGATCCACCCGGGCTGCGCGCAAGATCCCACGGATTGTTGGTGGTCCCGTAGATCTCGTTGTAGCTCTGCCAATCCCGCAGCATGAACGGCACATTCGTCTTGCCGAGGATCACCGCCCCCGCCTCCCGCAGGCGCGTGACCTGCACCGCGTCCTCCTCCGGCACATAGTCGCGCTGCGCGGGCATTCCCCATGTCGTCGCCAGCCCCGCCATGTTGTAGGACTCCTTGACCGTCACCGGAATCCCCAGCAGCGCCCGCTCCTCCCCCCGCGCTCGCTCCTCGTCGGCCGCCAGCGCCGCCGCCCGAGCCCGCTCGAAGTCCGGCACGCAGATCGCATTGATCGCCTTGTCATCCCGCTCGATCCGGGCGATCGCCTCCTCGGTCAATTCCACCGAGGTCACCTCGCCCGCCCGCAGAGCAGTCAAAAGGTCCTCTGCCGCAAGAAAACTCCACTCCATGCCCACGAAGCTACCCGCGCCGCCCGATCCGGCACGACAGGTTAAACCGGCCGAGCAACCCTCTGCCGAGGGTGCCGGCCGGGTCTTGCTGCTCGTCGAGTCTGCGGGTCAGCTCGCGGGGCCGAGGGCGAGGGGCTCGTATTCCACCGGGTCCGAGCTGTTTTCACCGGCGACCGGGGATACCGCGCTGCCGGTGCCCAGTGCCGCACTGCCGCTGACGATCAAGGCGGCGATGCCCGTGCCCGCACCCGCGCCTACGGGAGCGGCCGCCGCACTGCCCGCGCCGAGCGCACCGCTGCCGGTGCCCGCGAGGGCCGCCAGCGGGGCTGCGGCGGTACCCGCCGCGGCCAATCCCGCGCTGCCGGTGCCGAGGGCCGCACTGCCCGTGCCCAGGAGGGCCAGCGGGGTGCCGACCCCGGCCGTGGCGGCACTGCCGGAAGCGCCGGCGGCCGCGCTGCCGGTGCCCAATGCCAAAGCGGCCGCGCCCAATATGTCGCCGACGGGTGCCGCCGCCGCGCTGCCCGCACCCAATGCGGCGCTGCCGGTGCCCGCGCCGGCGGCCCAGGGCGCGACGGCAACGCTGCCGGTTCCGAGCGCGGCACTGCCGCTCGCGATGAGCGCGGCGAGCCCGATTCCCGTTGCGGCACTGCCGGTTCCGGCGAGCGCCACGGGGGTCGCGACCGGATCGGGTGTGGCCTGGGTGATCACCACCGCCCCGGCGGGCGTCGAAGCCGCCCCGATCGCGGCCATCCCGCAGGCCAACCCGAGGACTGTCAATCTTGCTACCAGCATGGTCGAGCACCTTTCGCCGGAGAATCCCGCGCGACCGACATCGCGCGGTCACGGCCGACCTTAAGATGAACCGGGCGGTCTCACAGTGTTCGAATCAGCCATACGGCAATCCTCAAATGTCGATAGCTGATAGCTATCTCATTGCATGCTTGAACCGAACACCAGTGCGGTGGAAGGTATTTGGTGCCGTTGTTACCAGACGGAACTAATGTGGCCAATGAGGGAAGCAATGAGCTAACTCATGGTTACAGCCAAATGACCGGAGACCCCGCCCACGCACGCAGCGCCCACCCCCATGACTTCGATCACACAGTGCGCGGTTACGGTCGGCCCCTTTGCGCAGGGGCCGACGCGCAGCCCCCCGTTAGCGGTGTTCGGTGTTCGCGTACGCGGATCCCGAACTCGCCACTCCGGCGAGTTGCGAGAACAGGCTCATGATGACTCCGACGATCGCCATGTTGATCTACATTCCTAACTGCGATTGCATTGGTGGATATATATTCCGATGACAACCGTTATCACAGGCCCGGGTGACGTACCGCGTGTCCGAATCGGTCATCGGATCGGTTGCCGAATCCGCCGGGCATGCAAAGTAAACGGACGGACAACACTCGCGGAAATAAAATACAAGATGGTCGCTAACCACTATCGGCCAAATGTTAAGTACCATCGTTTACCAGTGGCGGCCTTCACATCAGAGCGTGCCGCAACATAAGTGGTCGAATCGGTTGCCGAATAGGTAACCGAATCTGTCATTCCGAGGCCACGAATCGACATCACCACCCTGACCAGGGTTTATCTCCCCATGATCGGAACCTTGCATCCGCACAGCGCATTTGCGAACTCCACGGACAGGCATTAACGTCACGCGAAACTGCATAAATCCGAGCAGGATTGCGAGCTCTCGCGCTCATCAAGTTCGCTGCCGGGGAGGAAACAGTTCGTCAGCGGACAGATGCGATGCCACCGGAGGGAGTGTGGCGTCGCCTGTCGGAAAGCATCAGGGGCAGTTCATGACAGCGGTCGTTTCGGTTCATACCGAACCGGAAGACATTACCGATATTCACCCACCGTTCGCCTTGCGTGGCGTCGCGTTGATGGCCACGATCTCCACGATCGTGCTGACCGTGACGGCCGGTCGCTACGAGTTCTTCGGCGACGAACTCTATTTCCTCTCCGCCGGACGGCGTCTGGACTACACCTATGCCGACCAAGGCGTGGTGGTCGCCTTCTTCGCGCACCTGGCGGACCTGCTGGCGCCGGGATCGGTGACGGCGGTGCGGTTTCCGGCCGTGTTGATGTCGGTCGGCGCGATCGTGGTGTCGGCGTTGATCGCCTACGAATTGCGCGGCAGTCGCCGCATCCAGTTGCTCGCGGCCGGCACCTACGCGACCTCCTACCTGCTGGTGACGCAGTGCGCGTTGAGCACGTTCTCCTTCGACGCCACGCTCACCGCCGTGATCACCTGGCTGTTCATCCGCTGGGTGCGCACCCGCCAGGACTGGCTGATCATCGCGGCGGGATTGGTTGCGGCCCTTGACATGCAGGTGAAGTGGATGATTCCGCTGGTCTGGGCGTGCCTGGGGGCGGCGGTCCTGGTGTGCGGTCCCCGGGAGATCCTGCGCCGCCCCGCGCTGTGGGTCGCCACCGGCATCCTGGCCCTGTCGCTGGTCCCGATCCTGTACTGGCAGTCGCAGCACAATTGGCCGCAGCTGGCCATGGGCACGATCATCGGCGCGGAGCAGGATGCCACCGGGTACGGCCCGCCCGGCTTCTTCCCGCAGTGGCTCGGCTTCGCGGGGTTCCTGGGCAGCGTGCTGATGGCGATCGGATTCTGGGCGGTCGTCAAGCAGAAGTCGTTGCGCCCCTACCGTTTCATCGCCGTCGCCCTGCTGCTGATGACCGCGTTCGTGGTCATCACGCACGGCCGCCCGTACTACCCGACGGGCTTCTTCCCCGCCATGTTCGCCATCGGCGCCGTCGGTTTCGCGCAGTACCCCCGCAAGCGGTGGATGAACCTGGCGGTGATTCCGCTCGTCGCGGTCACCGTGGTGACCTACATCGGCACCCTCACCCTGCTACCGCTGCCGTCGAGCTGGCGCAGCCAGACCCAGAACGCCATCGATCTCGGCATCCGTTCGGCGTTCTGGGGCACCACCAATTGGGATCGCATGGTCGCGGCCGTCGACGCCGGCTACGAAACCCTGACCCCCGAGGAGAAGGCCCACTCCGCCATCCTCACCCAGGGCTACTGGCAGGGCGGCGCGGTCGAGGAGTTCGGCGGCAAATACGACCTCCCCGCCACCTACAGCCCCAGCCGCGGCTTCGGATTCTTCGGTCCCCCACCGACTTCGGTCACCACGGTCATCTTCGTCGGCCTCGACACCGCCGAACCCGGCCTGCGCACCCACTTCACCGACGTCGAACGCGTAGGCACCCTCGACGACCCCATGGGCATCCCCGGCATCGACCGCATGGTCGCCGTCTGGAAACTGAAGGGCCCCAAACAACCCTGGCCCACCCTCTGGGACTCCATGACCACCCTCTACTTCGACCTCGGCCACTGGCACGACCCCCGAGCCACCACCCGCCCCACCCACTGATCGTCGGGGCTCGATACCACCCCGGTACCGGCCGAACGGAGCGATAATCCGGGTCGGGCGAGAAATCGCTTGCGGCACAGGCCGACAAGGGGTGGTTGGGGAGTATGACCGATGAACGCGAGGATCGGCGCGGGGAGGAGTTGCCGCGGGATGTGTTCGCTCAGCAGCTGACCCAGCTCTGGGTGTGCGCCGGCAATCCGACACTGCAGAACGTGACCGAGGCGGCCAACCGCATGGTTCGTTCCACCGGCGGCACCTCCGCGAAACGCCTTACTCTGCAGCGCATCAGCGATTGGCGCGCGGGCCGCAATCTGCCCGCACGTTTCGACGCCGTACGGCCCGTATTGTTCGTCCTGATCGAGAAGTCCAGGCACGCATCCGGCCCGACACCGAAGCCGCTGCTAGACCTCAATCATTGGCGGCAACTGTGGGTGAGTGCCCGATCGTGGACGCCCGATTCCGACTGTCCCTATCGGGGATTGGAGCCGTACCGCCCCGAGAACGCCGGCCTGTTCTTCGGGCGCGATCGTGCCACCGGCGAGCTGACCGCACTCGTGCGCTCGACGGGCGCGGAGGGTGGCGGCATCGTGGTGCTCGTCGGGGCATCAGGCGCGGGCAAGTCCTCGCTGCTCGCCGCCGGGTTGATCCCCGGTCTCGGCTCGGACTGGCAGATCGTCTCCGGCACACCGAGTTCCCCACCCGAGGGGGCGAGCCTTCCAGAGGCCGGGCAGCGCGTCCTCATCGTCGATCAGTTCGAGGAACTGTTCACGACCGGCCTCAGCGAAGCCCGGCAGCACGAGTTCCTCGCCGAGCTACAGCGCGAGGCCACCTCCGGCGCCATCGTGGTGCTGGGCCTACGCGCCGATTTCTTCGCACGCTGCCTCGAATATCCGGCCCTGGCGCACGCACTCGCCCACCGCAGCCACGTGCTGGGGCCGATGAGCGAGCCGGAGCTCACCGAAGCGATCACTCGGCCCGCACGATCGGCCGGCCTCAAACTGGAGCCGGGCCTGGTCGAGCTGATCATCGCGGAGCTCATCGGGCTCGGCGGCCGCCATAGGGGTCATGACGGATCCGGCGCCCTGCCACTGCTGTCGCACGTCATGGCCACCATGTGGGACCGTCATGACGGAAATCGGCTCACAGTCGCCCGGTACCGAGCCGCGGGCGGAGTGGCCGGCTCGGTGGCCAAGACCGCACAAGACGCGTGGGAACGGCTCGGCCTCGCCGAGCGGGACGCCGCCAAGGACATGCTGCTCGCCTTGGTCACCGTCGGACGCGACACCCGCGACACACGTCGATACGTCGTGGCGGCCGAATTACTCACCCGCACCACGGATCCCGACGCCGCCGTCACGGCCCTGGAACAGCTGGCTCGTGCCCGGCTGATCACCATCGACGCCGACTCCACCGCGCTAACGCACGAGATCGTGATCGACGCGTGGCCCGTACTGCGCGGTTGGATCGAGGCCGACCGCGCCGGCCATCTGGTACGTCAGCGGGCCGAAACCGATGCCGCGGAGTGGATTTCCAACGGTCGCAGCCGGGCCTTGCTGTACCGCGGTGCACGCCTCGCACAGGCCCGCGAGTACCGCCGCGGCCTGCCCGCCGCGGCGGGTGAATTCCTCTCCGCCGCACTGCGAGCCCGACGTCGGCGGACCTGGGCGCAGGCCGGACTCGCAGCGACGCTGGTCGTACTGCTGGTGGCCACACTGACCGGCTACTTCAACACCAGGATCGCCAATGCGAAGAAGGATGCCGGGTTCTTCGCGACCGTGCTCAGTGATGCCGATCGACTGCAGAGCAGCGACCCGACATTGTCGGCGGAACTCGACGTGCTGGCACAACGGTTGCAGCCCGGCAGTCTCGACGCACGCTCACGCCTGATCGGAAGCCAGAGCCTGCCCCTCGTGTCGGCTTTCAACGACCGCGCCAACTCCGCGACGCACGACACCCTTCCGATTCTGGCCTACCTCGACAACGATCTGCTCGCCGTCAGCCGCGACGACGATCGGAGCATCGACCTGTGGAACACCACCAAGCCCAGTGCCGTGGTGGCGGCAGCACCGGCGATCACCGACCACTCCGATGTGGTGACAGCCCTCATCGCCCATGGGACGCTGTTGATTTCGGGCAGCAAGGATCACACCGTCCGAATCCGTGATGTCGCGGATCCGACCCGGCCACGCCTGATCGACGTTATCGACATCGGCGTCCCGGTCGTCGACCTGGCGATTTCCCGCGATGGTCACACCCTCGCGATCGGTGATGCGCACGGAGCCGACCTCTTCGACCTCGGCAATCCTGTATCGCCGCGGCGCCTCCCCCTCCGATTCCCGGTCGACGGCGAACTCGCCGCGCTGTCGTTCGTCAGCAACGGCCGCACACTGCTGACCAGCGAGCGGGCGAAGCCGAGTTCCGTCACCGAGATGCGCACCCTACTGGCGTGGAATACCGATCCCGCACAGGGCATTCCGCACAGCACCCAGCTTGCTCGATCCAGTGATCAGCGAACGTTCGTCGGCCCGACGGACAATCTCGTGGCAATCGCCGATAACCGCACGGACAGCACAACGAAGGTGGTGGACAGCGACGTGCGGCTACTCCGCATCGACGATGCCGACCATCCGGTACAGGTGGCTGCGCCGTTCAGCGTGGCGTCGGTGTACTACCTGATCGGACTGGCGTTCAGCCCCGATGGCCATACCCTGGCGACGTTGACCAGCTTCGGTACGAGCTTCTGGAATCTGTCCGATCCCGCGACACCGACGAAACTCGCCACCGCGACTTTGACGGGCGCCGACACGACGTGCCCCCGGGCCCCGGCCGGGCATCGCTGCAAGTATGTGCCGCAGAGTCTGCGCTTCAGCCCGGACGGCCGACTGCTGACCATCGCCTACGAGGATGGTTCAGTGCAGCAGTGGTCGATGCCGCCTGCCGTACTGTTCGGACAATCGGGCCAGGTACGACCGACTGTGAGTGCCGATGGCACCCGGATGCTGACGACCGCCCCGGGAGCGGACGCCCATATCTGGGATGTTCACGACCCTGCGGCGGTGCGGTTGCTCGGAACCATCACCAAGCCCGACTTCCGGATGCCCGGTCTCGCTGTCGCCGCCCTGCCCTCCATCAGTTCCGATGGCCGATTGGCCGGCCTTGTCATCGACGGCGCGATGACGCTCCTCGACAT
Organism: Nocardia sp. NPDC059240; assembly: GCF_042753865.1. Lineage (NCBI taxonomy): Bacteria > Bacillati > Actinomycetota > Actinomycetes > Mycobacteriales > Nocardiaceae > Nocardia > Nocardia sp. NPDC059240. The sequence goes on from NZ_JBHZAC010000003.1 coordinate 491,592, forward strand.
CTCCAACCCCGCGGAACCTCTTCCGGTGCACCGATTCCCGGATGCCGTCGGGATGGCGTTCGCGGTCGATCGGCCACTTCTCGCGACGGTCTCGGCGCTGCCGCCGAGCTTTCGCCTGTGGAATGTCTCGGACCCGAATCACCCGGTGCCGCTGGGTATCCCGACATACATATCGATCTCTCCGAGCATCGGTGACACCGGCTTGCAGGAGGCCGCCAGCCGGGACGGCAAGGTCGTCGTGGTGCTCAGCGACAAGCTGATGGTGTGGGACGCCCTGATGGAGCATCCGGGCCCGCCGGTGGGAACGACCGCTGTCGACCGGACCGGTGATGGTGCCGGCCTCGCGGTCAGCCCCGATCATCGGACCGCGGTCACCGCCGTGGATTCCGGCATGGCGCTACGGTGGGACATCAGCGACCCGAAGAATATCGCGCCACTGGGTGACCCCCTCCGCGTGAGCGAAAACATCGTCGCCTCACTCGATATCAGCCCCGACGGCCGGTTCCTGGCGACCGGCGGCACGGATTCCACCGTACGGCTGTGGACCTTCACCGATCCGGCGCATCCGCAACCTTACGGCCGCTCCCTCACCCCGTCGGACTCGATGCCCTGGCAAGTAGCGTTCCACCCGCGGGCGGGGTATCTGTTCGGCGGCGGCGACAACGGAGCGCTTCGGGTGTGGGATCTCGACCCTGACCACGCGGTCGATCGTGTCTGCGGCCTGCTCGGCTCACGCATCGACGCCGATCTCGCCGATCATTTTCCCGGCGCCGCGCTCCCCCGCGTGTGCTGAAACTGTTCGTCAAGGCAGCCGATACTCCATGGCGAACGAAATCGACTGCCGTAGAGCCCCTTCGGCATCGTCGACGAGGTTGTGGTCACCACCGTCGAGGGTGAGGATCCGGACCTGCACCGGGCCGACACCGTAGGTTTCCAAGGTACCCGGATGGATGAAGCCGGCTCCCGGGTCCGTGTGCTGTACGGACAGCGGAGCCGGTGGCCGGGGATCGCTCGCACCAAGCGCCAGTTCGTCAGTCCCGAGCCATTGATTCAACGCCATCCGGCCGATGGGAACACTGCTGAAAGGATCCTCACTGTCCTCCACCATGAACACCGGCAGTGGGCGCGCCCGCGGACCCATCTCGGCAAACGCTGCGGTGCCTGTGAGGTCGGTGCCACCGCGATACGCGCCAGTGCAGAGGACATCGAGGGCCGCGAACAGATCCGGGTAGGCCGCACCCAGTACGGTCGCCATCAACCCGCCCCCTGAGTGTCCGGCGACGTAGACCCGCCGCTTGTCCAGATGCATCCCCGCCAGCACGGTCCGCGTGATACCGGCGAGGATCGAGGGCTCGCCCGCATCGCGATGCTGGTTGGCGGGGTCGAAAGAGTTCCAGCAGCCGAGCGGGTTCGCCGCCATCGGTTGAATGGGCTCCACGAACACGAAACCGAGTTCCCGAGCCAGCCTGCCGAACATGCTCGCACCCATGTTCTCGCGGATATTCGGTTCGTCGCCCTCGATGTCGGTGCAACCGTGCAGCCAGAGGACCAACGGCAGTCCGGCGGTGTCCCCCGGCGGCGAGTACACAAAATAGTGCCGGGTCCCCGCGGAATTGCCGAAGTCCGCCTCGGCGGTAACTCCGTCCGCGCTTGCGCGAACAGTCGCACCGATTGCCATCATGATCACGAAAATTGTTGCCGCAGTGACCCGTACGAGCAGCGGGCACCCCTGCCGGACCGCCTTCCCCACCCGAACAGCGTAGTTGCCCGAACGGCGGCCTGACGGCTTTTGCCATCACCGGGTCCGCAAGTTAGGTTACGCTCACCAAACATAGCGTGACTCGAGGCGAAGGTGGGTTTGTGGAGTTCTCTCGTCGGCGGTTCTTCGCGGCTTCCGGGGTCGGGGCGGCCGGGCTGGTTGCGGTTGCTTGTGGCGGGTCGGGGGGCAATGCGCGGGGTGGGGGCGTGTTGCGGGTCGGGGCGTTGGGGAAGTCGGCGAAGATCGAGCGGGATCCGCATCGGACGTTGAGTAATGACAGTGACTTTCTTATTGCCTCACTGGTTTTCGACGCGTTGACGGTGCCGGGGGCGAATCCGACTGTGGCGCCGCGGCTGGCGTCGGGGTGGACGCAGCTCGAGGATGCGCGTAATTGGCGGTTCACCATTGCGGCGGGGGCGCGGTTTCATGACGGGAGTCCGGTCGGGGCCGAGGATGTGGTGTGGTCGTTGCAGCGGCTGCGGGAGATCGCCGGGGAGACCAAGGTTCCGGTAGCCGGGGCGGACGCGATCAGCGCCGACGGGGTCGACGCGGTGCGGATCACGACGGCGTCGGCGAATCGGGATCTGCCGATGTTGTTGCGGCTGATGACCTTCGTCGTCAAGGCGGGCACCACGGACTTCACCAGCCCGGTGGGGAGTGGGCCGTTCCGGCTGGAGTCCTATCACGACGGCAATGCCCGGCTGGTGCGCAATGACGCCTGGCACGGCGGGGCGCCGCGGCTGGACGCGATCGAGGTGCAACGGTTCGAAAGCACCACCGCGCTGGCCAATGCGGTCATGGCGGGACAGATCGATCTGGCCTCCAATGTGGGTGCGGTCGCGGGCCGGACCGCGGCCGGACGCCGGGAGCTATCAGTGGTGCGGCGCGCGAACGACGTGGTCATCCCGATCGTGATGCGCACCGCGGATGGGCCTTTCGCCGATACCCGGGTGCGGACGGCACTGCGGCTCGCGGTGGATCGCGACGCCATGGTCAAGCAGGTCACCTCCGGCTACGGCAGCCCGGCCAACGATGTGCTGGGCACCGCGGACGCGAACTACGACACCACGTTGCCGAAGCGGGACCGCGATCTCGCCCGGGCCAGGACGCTGCTGGCGGAGGCCGGATTCGATACCGGCCGCACCTACCAACTGGTGACCAAGGACGAGGCGGTCGGCGAGGTCGACTCGGCACGCCTGTTCGCCACCCAGGTCGCGGAGGCCGGGGTGAAACTGGAGGTCGTGGTGCAGGACGCGAACGTCTTCTACGACCAGACCTGGCTGAAAGCCCCGCTCTACACCGCGAATTGGGGCACCAACGACTCGGTGATCTTCTTCGCCAGCAAGACCATGGTGTCCACGACGAAATGGAACGAGGCCGCCATCCACGACCCGGATCTCGATGCCGCCTACCTGCGTGCCCTCTCGGCCACCGACGACGCCGCCTACGCGGCGGCGAGCCGCGAGATCCAGCGCCTCGAATACGACCGAGGCGGCTATCTGGTGTGGGGCACCGCCGACGGCGTCGACGTCGCCTCGACCAAGGTGCGTGACCTGCCGACGCTGGCCGGGTACGGGCGTGTGCAACTCGAACGGACCTGGCTGGCCGGGTGACGATGTCGCCGAACGGATTCCGCCGGATCACACCGTGGCTGCGGCAGCTCACGCTGCGGTTGGCCACCCTGGTGCTGGTGCTGGGCGTGGTGTTCGCGACGGTCGCGGTGCTGCCGGGCGGCGGTGCCGGGGCGGTGCTGGGACGTGATGCGACGCCGGACCGGATCGCCGCGTACGAGTCGGCGCACGGCATGGATCGTCCACTGCCGCTGCGGTTCTGGTCGTGGCTGACCGGTCTGCTGGGTGGCGATCTGGGAACCAGCCTGCGCGGCACGGCGATCAACGAGATGCTCGCGACGAAGTTCCCGAATACGTTGCTGCTCGGCGGAACAGCGCTGGCGCTCACCACGATCGCGGCGATCACGGTGGGCGCGTGGTGGTTTCTGCGTCCGAAGGGTGTGGCGCGACTGCTCGACCCGATTACCACGTCCGCGGTGGCCGTGCCGGAGTTCGTGGTCGCCACGATGCTGGTGTTCGTGTTCGCCCTCGGACTGGGCTGGCTGCCCGCGGCGACGGTCACCGATGCCACCGGAACCCCCGACGTCGCGTCACTGGTGCTGCCCGTGCTGGCATTGGCGATTCCACAGTCGGCCTGGAACATTCGAGTCACCCGCGCCGCACTCGGCGAAGCCGCATCGCTGCCGCACGTGCACGCCGCCGAACTCGACGGGCTGCCGCCACGGCACATTCTGATCCGCCACGTACTGCCCGTCGCCGCGCCCACCATCGCCGCGTCGCTGGCGACCTCGGTCGGGATGCTGCTCGGCGGCACGCTGGTGGTGGAATCGGTGTTCAACTATCCGGGACTGGGCTCGGTGCTGGCGGGCTCGGTCACCGACCGCGACCCGGCCGTGGTCGCCGCCGTCGTCGCCCTGGCGGGAACCGCGATCACCGGGGTGCTGCTGGCGGCCGATCTGGTGCGCGCCTGGTCGCTGCGAGGGCAGCTGTGAAGGACTCCGCCCCAACGAGATTCGGTCGACGCGCGCTGTTCGGCGCGCTCGCGGCGGTGCTGCTGGTCGCGGTCGCGGGCCCGTGGCTGGCGCCGCACGGCGTGCACGACAGTCTCGACATCCCCTTCGCCGGGCCTTCGAGCGCGGCCCGGCTGGGCACCGATCATCTCGGACAGGATGTGACGAGCAATCTCCTCGCCGGTGGCTGGGGTCTGATCACCCTCGCAGCGGTGATCGCGCTCGCGGTGACCGGATGCGCGGCCGTGCTCGGCGCCACTGCGGCGCTGCGACCCCGATTGGGTGTCGTGCTGGAACGCCTCACCGACGCTTCGATGCTCGTCCCGCCCATCCTCGCGATGCTGCTGGTCATGCTGTCATGGCCGGGTTCCGGGACCATCGGGCTCGTCGTGCTCGCCACCGTGATCGGCACCCCGTACTCGGCGCGGGTCTTCGCCGCCGCGGCCGCGTCGGTCGCCGCCAGCGGATATGTCGAAGTCGCCGTGGCCGGCGGGGAATCGCTGCCGTATCTACTGACGCGCGAGGTGCTGCCGAATCTACGCCCGACCGTCCTCACCCAGCTCGGATTGCGGTTCGTCGAGGCCGTATACCTGGTCAGCACCGCGGCGTTCCTGCAGTTGCCCGCCACGCTGGGACAGACGAACTGGGCGATCATGGTGCGCGACAACAGCTCCGGCATCCTGCTCAATCCCTGGTCGGTGCTCGCACCGGCCGCGGCGATCGCTCTGGTCTCGATCGGCGTGGCCTGCACCATCCGCACATTCGAAGCTCGGGAGGGGACACGATGAGCGAACCGCCGGTGGTGCTCGACGATCTCGCCCTCACCGACCGCCGCACCGGGACACCGATCATCGACGGCCTGTCGATGTCGCTGGCGACCGGCACCGTCACCGCGCTCACCGGCGGTTCGGGGTCCGGTAAAACGACGGTCATGAAGGCGATGCTGGGCTGGCTGCCGGACACGATCGGGCACGACCGCGGCACACTGCGGGTGGCCAGCCAACAGGTACTCGGCCTCGACGCCGCCGACGTACGGGCGTTGCGGCGCAACCAGATCTGCTTCGCCGGGCAGGATCCGGGCTCGGCGTTGAATCCCACGCAACGGGTGCGGACCCTGCTCGGCGAGGCCGGGCCCGACGGCAAGTCGGTCGAGCGAGTGCTCACCCGGGTCGGTCTGGCACCGGCGCTGCTGCACCGGCGACCGGCGCAGCTGTCGGGCGGGCAGCAGCGTCGCGTCGCGCTCGCTCGCGCGCTGCTGCGGGACACTCCGATCCTGATCATCGATGAACCCTTCGCCGGTCTCGATACCCGATCTCGCGCAACCGTTTCCGAACTCCTGCGCGAGCTGGCGCAGCAGGGCAAAACCATCCTCGTCTCGGGGCACGACCTGACCACGCTGTACGCACTGACCGATAAGCACGTTCATCTCGGTCCCCGCAGGCAGGCGACGGCCGCCGTCACCCACACGGTTGACGAGTCGTCGTCTCCGAACCTGTTGACCGCCAGCGAAATCGGGCTCGATCGTGGCGGCCGCACGGTGCTCTCCGGCGTCGGCCTCGCCGCCCCGGGCGGATGCCTCACCGCCGTCCTCGGTGAATCCGGTGCCGGAAAGACCACGCTCGCACGGATTCTCGCCGGCCTGGAACCCACCGCGACCGGCAGCATGACCCTGCACGAGCGACCGGTCCCGCTGCCCGGACGTCGCCGCGACCAGCACACCCGCGCCCGCATCCAGCTGGTCCCGCAGAATCCGCTCTCCACCCTCAATCCCTGCCGCAGCATCGGCCAGATCCTCGAAAGACCGTTGACCCGCACCGGTATTCGCCGCCCGGACCGCGCGGCCGCGGTGACCGCCGCCCTGCACGCCGTCGAGCTGGACCCCGGCCTGCGCGCCCGCCGTCCCCATGAACTCTCCGGTGGGCAGCGCCAACGGGTCGCGATCGCCCGCGCGCTGGCCTACCGGCCCGATGTCCTGATCTGCGATGAGGTGACCTCCGCGCTCGATCCCGTCACCGCCGAGACGGTCATGGCGCTGCTGGCCCGCATCGCCGCCGACTCCGCCATCGCGGTCATCGTCATCGGGCACGATCTCGAACTGCTCGGACGGCACTGCCGCCACGGCATTCTCATTCACGAAGGCATCCGGGTCGCCGCCGGATCCGTGCCCGAACTCGTCCCGGCACTGTCGATCGCCCTACCCGCGACCGTGCCCGCGCCCGCCTCCGGCAAGAATTGACCTCATGGACGAAGCCGTCAGCAAGTATCGCGAAGGGATCGACCCGGCACAGCAACCGCTCTTCGATCGCCTCCATCGTCTGATTCTCGCCACGTGCCCCGACGCCGAGGTCACCATGGCCTACGACATGCCGACCTATCGGGTGGGAGCGCGTCGCCTCCATATCGCGTCCTGGAAACACGGGCTGTCGCTGTATGTCGCGCCCGCACGGGACGGCGGTTTCTCCGCACGCCATCCCGAACTGGCCTCGGGGAAGAGCACCATCAAGCTCACCTCTGCGGGCGCAGCGGATATCCCGGATGCGGAGTTCCAGGATCTGGTGCGCGCCGCGCTCATCGGTGTCGCCGATCGTGGGTAAACCGAATCGCAAGCATCGGGCGGCCAAGCAGCGGGCCAGATCCGGCGGGGCCGACTTCTCGAGCCTCGCCGGGACCGACGGTCGGGCACCGACCGCCGAGGACATCGGCAACGCGATCATGGCGGCCGCCATGGACGCCGCCCAGCGCGGGATACCCGGATCTATTGCCGGTGAGCCGGTGGTCGCGTTCGCCGTCCGGCTCGCTGCCGACGACCCGCTGGTCGGCGAGGTGGAACGCGGTGTGTCCCTGGCGGGTCAGCACCTCGTGACGCGGGCCTTCCACCATGGCTGGCTGCCCGCCGACATTCAGCAGGCAGCGCGCCGCCGGGTCGACGAGTTCGCGGTCGGCTTTATGATCGACACCATCGCCGGATACATGGCCCCCTTCGACTCCGCGACCGTCGACGAAACCTGGCTCGCTCAGCTCGGTGACCTGTCGGCGGAAGTCTGGTGGTCGGATTCGGCGGTGCATTTCGGGCAATGGACGGCAAAACACCTGCTGACCACCGCCGAAGCACTCGGCACCGTCATCGACGCGCTCGCACTGCTGATGCTGCTGCCCAAGCTGGAACTCATCCGGTCCTTGCCCGGCACCGCGCGCACGACGGTCGTCGTCCCCCACCACATCGACGAGAAGATCCTCGGTCGCGTACGCGGACTGCTCGCCAAGGCCGAGTCCACCTCCTTCCCCGAGGAGGCCGAGACCCTGTCGGCCAAGGCGCAGGAGCTGATGACCAAATACGCGCTGGACCGGGTGCTCGTCGACGCCGACCACGCCGTGCCGGATCTGCCCGGGGCCCGGCGCATCTGGCTCGACACCCCCTACACCGACGCGAAGGCCCTGCTGATCGACGTGGTCGCCTCGGCCAACCGCTGCCGCGCCATCTTCGCCTCGGCGTGGGGTTTCATGACCGTCATCGGAGACGACGCGGATCTCGATGCCGTGGAGCTGCTGTCCACCTCGCTGCTCGTGCAGGCCACCCGCGCGATGATCGCCGACGGCGACAATGCCGCCCGCACCGACGAGGCCCGCACCCGCGCCTTCCGCAAGGCGTTCCTCATCGCCTACGCCACCCGCATCGGCGAACGGCTGGCGGCCGCGACCGCCGCCACCATCGCCGAATCGCCGGAGCCACAACGACTCCTGCCGGTGCTGGCCTCCCATCAACTCGCCGTCGACAAGGCCTTCGACACACTGTTCCCGCAAGTCCGTAACCGCGGCATCAGCATTCGCAGCGCCGCCGGGTGGGACGCGGGCCGCGCCGCCGCCGACCGCGCACATCTCCAGCCCTGAAGATCGCGCCCAACCACGACATACGCGACGTCGCCGGGCCCTACACTCCGGCGATGTACGTTCTCAGCCTTACCGTGCACGCGATCCTGGGCGTCGCGGTGACGGCCTGGATCCTCCGCGAAAACCGTTCCGCCTTCGCCTCGACACGTGTCGGCCCGCTCGAACTCGCCTATTGGGCAGTCGGTTTCGCGTCGGTGGTGCTGGGCTGGTACTTCAACATCCGCTTCGTGCTCGAGTATCACCACATCGACCTCAACCCCCTGTGGGGCCCCGGCGCGAGCTGGACCGAATACGTCTACCTCATGTTCCCCAACTGGGCCGCCGACTCCGCGTCCCAGGACTACCTCTTCCTCAATGTCCTGGTGCTGCCGCTCATGTCGATCGCGGGCGGCCTGCGCCACCGCATCCCGAAACCCTGGCTGTTCTTCGTCGTCAGCCTGTTCACCAGCGCCGCATTCGGATTCGTCCTCTACCTCATCGTGGCCGGCCGCCGGCGCTCAGCGGGCGATCATGCGTAGCGGGAGGTGACGGATGCCGGTGTGGCGGCTGCTGCGGGTCCACTCGACCGGACCGGCCAGTTCGAAGGCGTCGAAACGGGCGAGGAGTTCCTCGAAGACGACCCGCAACTCCAGGCGGGCCAGGTGAGCGCCCAAACAGAAGTGGATGCCGTGACCGAAGCCCAAGTGCGGGTTGGGGTCCCGGTGGATGTCGAAGGTGTCCGCGTGCGAGAAGCGGCTCTCGTCGCGATTGGCCGACGCCTCCCAGACGAGGACCTTCTGTCCCGGCGTCAGGCGGTGCCCGCCGAGTTCGGTATCGCGGGTGACGGTGCGGCGTTTGGACGGCGACGGCGCGGTCCAGCGCACGATCTCCTCGACGGCGGTCGGCAGCAGTAGCGGATCGGCGCGCAATTCGGCCAGCTGTGCGGGGTTTTCGAGGAGCGCGAGCAGTCCGGCGGCGATGGCGTTGCGGGTGGTGTCCGAGCCGCCCGAGAACAGCAGATTGAAGAACGACCGCAGCTCCTCGTCCGAGAGTCGCGACGGATTCTCCTCGGGCATCTCGGCGTGCACGACCAGCGACAGCATGTCCGTGCCCGGATGCTCACGCCGCAAGGCGATCTGGGCGAGTCCGTAGCGGTAGAGCTCCTCCATCGAGGACTTCCGCAGCGGACTCATCGTCAGATAATCCTGCCCGCCGGGAATGTCGAAGACATGCTCGATGAGACCGAAGAGGCGATGGCGGTCCGCCTCCGGGATGCCGAGCAGGAAGCAGATCGCCTGCATGGGCAATTCCGCGGCGATCTCGGTCAGAAAATCGTGGTCCGCGCCGCTGACCACGGTGTCGAGCAACCGGCCGGTTCGTGCCCGCAGGTCTGCTTCGAGTGCGCTGATCGTCCTGGGCGTCAACCCTTTCGAGACCAGCCGCCGAATCCGGGCGTGGCGCGGATCGTCCATCATGTTCAGCACCACCCCCGACATCGGCAGATCCTGCAGCACGGTCCCGCCGTACCGCCGATTCCCGCCGGTCTCGGAGGAGTACGTGACCGGATCTGCCAGCACCGCCTTGGTTTCGGCGTAGGTCGCCACCGACCAGAAGCCCTCACCGTCGGGGGTGTGCGCGGTGGGTTCGTGCCAGAACACCGGGGATTGCGCGCGATGCGCGGCGAAGAGCTCGTGCGGGAACCCCGCGGCGAAGTTGTCCAGATCGGTGAGATCCATGGAGGAGAGCGACACTGCCATGTTCAACACGCTATACACGGCGTGCGCTCGCGGAGGGCGACTCGGTCGATCACCGATTCGGCGGTGCCGTGGATTCGCCTCCGCCACAACCGGATAGCGAGTTACCTACGCCACAGTCGCCGCAACCAAGCCACACCGACCAGCAGGTTTTCACTTCGGGCGGGTGCGTGATTCACGTTGTGACCGGCCGAGTCTTGACTCCGCTGAATCGAAATGATTCGATCTGAATCATCATGATTCCAGTGAATCGGCCCGCACAGGGCGCAACCGACGCAGCGGACACCGCTGCGAATCCGGTTGCGCACCAGTCGCGCCCGCGCCAGCAGTTGGGCGCGGAGCTGCGACGGCTGCGGGACATGGCCGGAATCTCCGGGCGGGAGCTCGCCAAGCGGGTCGGTATCAGCCAATCCACGCTGTCGCGGATCGAGGCCGGGCACGTGGTGCCCCCGCTACCCCAGGTGCTCGATTGGGCCAAAGAGGTTGGGGCCGAGGCCGATTGCCGGGACTCGCTACGCGCCCTCACCGAGGCGGCGCACACGCCCGAGGTGCACGACTGGGCAGCATCGCTAGCCCAGCGCCCGCATTTACAGGACGATGTGCGGGCCTTCGAGGAAGACGCGCACGTGGTGCTGAACTTCCAGCCCGCGCTGGTGCCGGGTTTACTGCAGACCGCCGACTACGCCCGCCGGGTGTTCGACACCTTCGATCCGCCCTATTCGCCCGATGCGCTGGCCGCCGCGCTCGCCGCCCGTCTGGATCGCCAGCGGGTGTTGTACGACCCGGCCAAGCGCTTCGAATTCCTCATTACCGAAGCGGCCCTGCGTTTTCGGCCCGGCCCGCATCGCGTGCTGCTCGCCCAACTGGACCGGATCATTTCGATCGAGACCCTCGATACCGTGGTCATCGGGGTGATTCCGCAGGATATCGAGGCGAGCAGCACGATCCCGCACGGTTTCGTCATCTACGAGAACGAGGACCACGCCCTCGCCTCCGCGGAACCGATTGTCGGAAACATGGTGACGCGCGGACCCGAACTCGTCGACACCCATCGTCGCCGCTGGGAAGCCTTGACCCGAATGGCCTTATTCGATACCGATGCGCGGGTATTTCTCGCCGAGCTGCGGGATGAAATTCACCGCATCGCAACCAACTGACCTGTTTCCAGCGGCCGCACGAGGGGTCGGCCGCATGTGGGGGTGGTGGTGGGGGGGGCGAGATAAGAGGGGGCACACCAGAACCGGTCAGGAACCGAAAAAAAATAAACCGCCCCCCCCCCCCCAAAAAAAGCCCCCCCCACGAGAG
>NZ_JBHZAC010000003.1:502867-905379 GCF_042753865.1 Nocardia sp. NPDC059240
AACCCAACCAACTCCCACTTGACACCCGGCCGCAGGTGGGCACCCCCCCTGGGGGGGGTGGTGTTCACCACCCGATTCCGCGCCGACACCACCTTTCCCGTTACTCGACGAAATCGAATTCGCCGGCCCGCACCCCCGAAACGAAGGCCCGCCACTCGGAGTGGGTGAACCACAAGGTCGGGCTGTGCCGATCCTTGGAGTCACGCACCGCTATCTGACCTTCGTGGTGGGCGACCTCGACACAATCGCCGCCACCATAGCTGAAGGTGCTCTTGAAGAACCTCGGGCCGCGATACTCGCCGCGAACCATGTTGCAGTTCACATTCATTCCTTCCCCCCGGAGCGCCACTCCCCATGGCCCTCGCGTGAATCACTTACACCGACCACACTGCTATCCGAACCACCTACCGCGCAACCGAATTCGTCCGGACTTGCCCGCCGCCGCTTCGATTTCCTCATAACCGCAACCCTACGGCGACCCACCGACAAATCCCGGCCTCGGCCCAACCCCCCGACTCCCGATCTTGGACCGCGCATTACCGGTGATAACCCCGCCCACCCGTAACGGGCCCACAAACCCGCCCGCTACGTTCGACTGCCCCTTCTTCCTACGCCATCCAGTTGCTGTGGCACAGTCATTTTCGGGTCCCCGCCCCCGAGGCTATGGGTTGGTCAAGCCCATTCCCTGGGCCAGGAGGGGCCAGGAGTCGTGGAGGGCCTGTTCCCAGTAGGGCCAGTAGTGGGTCCCGACGGGGGTGAACTGGTAGGTGGCCGGGATCGACAGGGCGTCGAGACGTGATTTGAGGTTGTGGGTGCAGCCGTTCACCGCGGCCTCGATGACCATCCCCAGGGCGAGCGTGGTGGGTCCGCCGGTGGAGAGGTAGTAGTGCACGTCGTCGGCGACGGGGATGCCGCTGCCACTGGAGATGTAGAGCTGTGTGCCGCGCAGCTTTTCGGCATTGATGACGGGGTCGTTGGCCGACCAGAGCGGGCTGTCGGCGGGGCCGTACATGTTCGCGGTGTTGCCACCGCCCCAGGTCTCGACCGAGAGTTTGACGAACTGCTGACCCATCGGGTCGGCGATCTGCGCGCAGCCGCTGTAGGCGGCGACGGTCTTCCACAGGCCCGGTTTGGCTTCGGCCAGCGCCAGCACCGAGGTACCGGACGTCGACAGACCGGTCAACGCGTTGAGCCCCGTCGAGTGCAGGGCCTCGTCGAGCAGAGGCGGCAGTTCCTCGGTGAAGAACGTCTTCCACTGGTTCACGCCCAGTTGCGGATCCGGCTTGAGCCAGTCGGCGTAGTAGCTGCCGAAGCCGCCGATCGGCTGAATCACATTGACCTGCTTATCGGCCAGCCAGGCGATCGCGTCGGTCTGGGTCTTCCAGTTCGCGGTGCCCTCACCGCCGTCGAGACCGTTGAGCATGTACAGATTCGGCGCGGGCGTCGACTCGTCGACCGGACGCTGCACATCGACGGTGATGTCCCGACCCATCGCCGCCGAGTACACCTTCAGACGCCAGGTCCGCCCGTCCTTGGTGAGCGAGGTGATGGCCGAGGGCTTCTCGGGTTCCGCCGCCCCGGTGCCGCTGAGCATGGTCAAGGAGAGCACGGCGGCGAGGGCGGAAACACCGGTCCGGACAACGGCCGCGCCACGCAATATCGAAAGTTTCATCGAAACGGTACGTCCCCGGGTGACGCAGAACCGTTACACCACAGCCATGTTCGGCGTCATCGGCCATTCTGCTGGGCGGCGCGGCGGAGCAGCACCGGATCGTGGGCGTTGACCAGAAGAAGACCGGAAGGCTCGGTGGTCCAGAGTTCGGTGAGCCGTTCGTGATTGGCCCGCACCCGCGACACATCCTGGGCGACGAAACGTTCCATGAGGGTCAGGGCCGGTGGCACACGGCCGGTGCCGTCGATCTGCCCGTGGTGGTAGAAAGCGTCGCCCGCGTGCAGGATCCACCGCTCGCCGACATCGATGGCGACCGCGGCGTGGCCCCGAGTGTGGCCGGGCAAGCCGATGATGACGAGGCCGGGCGCGATATCGGTCAGCTCCCGGGTGGCGGCGAAGCCGTTCCAGGATTCGCCGTCACCGGGAAGGTGGCACACCAGGTTCGGGTGGTGGTCACGTTGCGCGGGCAGGTACCGGCGCTTTTCGACATAACTTCGCGGGTGCAACGCCGCATCGGCTTCGTCGGCAGTGAGATGGACTCTGGCCCAGGGAAAGTCGGCCAGCCCGCCGACATGGTCGGCATCGAAGTGTGTGATCACGATGTCGCGGACATCGCGGGGGTCGAAGCCGAGCCCTTCGATCTGCCGGATAGCGGTCTCGTTCTCGTCGAAACGCGGCCGCACATAGAAGCGCGCCGGGCCGAAACGCCCCGCCGGATCGGCGATATCACGCAAGCCGAGCCCGCTGTCCACCAGTGCGAGACCGGTGGCGGTCTCCAGGAGCAGGACGTGGCAAACCAAACCCGCGGGCGTGCCCGGCGGATGCATGGTGCCGCAGTTGAGGTGATGGACCTTCATCCGAGTGCCTCGAGCATCGCGGCCATGGCGGCGGGATCACCACCGATGAGATCGGCGTCGATGGCCTGGATCGGGTTGCTGCCGTCCCAGTTCGCCGCGGCCAGCTTGACCAGGTCGAAGACGAACCGCTTGGTACCACCGACATCGGAGATCTCGATGACCGTGCCCGGATGATGCTCGGTCCGCAGGTAAGCGAATCTGCCGTCGGCCCCGCCGATCCGGCCTTCCTGCCCGACCGTGAATCCGGCCGCCAACGCGCGGTCGTAGAGCCCTTGATAATCGTCACTCCAATAGGCGACGTGCTGCACGCCCTCATGACCGGCATCGAGGAAGTCCCGGTACATCGACGGGGCATCGTTGGCGGGACTGATCAATTCGATCTGGATGTCGCCGCTGTTGGCGACCGCGACATCCATCACCAGCGCCGACGGCTCACTCTGATAGGTGAAGTCCTGTGGGCGGACACCGCGCAGGAAGAACCACGGACCGATCCCGCAGGCGACGAAATTGCGCATCGACGCCTCGATATCCCGTACGACATAACCGATCTGGGCGATACCGCCGAACAAGTTGGCCACCGGGTCGGGGGCGGGTGCCACGCCGGTGTGCGCGTCGGCGAACGACAACACCACCTTCCCGGTCGCCCCGTTGTCCCGTAGCCGCCGCGCCGCTGTGACGGCGTCGCCGACGGCGTGGACACTGTCAAGCTTGGGGACGATCTCGCCTGCCGCGACGGCGGGCAGCACCCGATCGGACAGTGCCGCAACGACATCACCGAGTTCGGTACGGGTGCGGATGCTGAAGGTGGTGCCGAGCAGACGCTGGCGGCGGAAGGCCACGGTATCGAGATCGAGGGTGGTCACCGCGCCCGCCAGTCGCCCGATACTGACGATGGTGCCGCCGATCGAGGTCGCGGCGGGCAGTTGCCCGAAGAGGTCACCGCCGACGTGATCGAGGGTGATGGTCGCGCCGGTGCCGTCGGTCGCCGCGAGCACCGCCGCGGTCAGGTCCTCGGTGGCGGTGTCGACCGCGATGTCGGCACCCGCCTCCAGCAGGGCGGCGCGCTTCCCGGCACTGGTTGTCGTGGCGATGACCGTACCGGCACCGAGAGCCTTGGCGATCTGGATACCGATCAAGCCGATCGAACTGCTGCCGCCGACGATGAGAACGGTGTCACCGGCGACGAATCCAGCCTGGGTGACCAGGGCGTCGTGCTCGGTGATGAGACCGACGGGCAAGGTCGCCGCGGCCTCGAACCCGAGGTGATCCGGGATCGGCACCAGCAACCGCGGGTGACACAGCGCGTAGTCGGCGAACGCGCCGACGGTGATCCCCATGACCCGGGTCCCGACGGGCAGGTGCGGCGCGAGCAGGCTGGAAGATTCGACGATGCCCGCGACCTCCATGCCGGCCACGAAGGGTCCTTCGCCCTGTGAGTTCGCGGAGTAGCTGCCTTCCAGCGCGTAGAGGTCGGCGCGATTGAGTCCGGCGGCCATCACCTGGACGCGGACGGCACCGAGTTGCTCCGGCAGGTCTCGGTTTTCGAGGATCCAGTCGGCTCCCCTGCCACCGACGAGCGCACGCATTGCCACGGTCCTTCTCCTGAGTTCGTTCGAGTCCGGCGGTCAGTCGCCGAGTTCGGGTGGGGTGGTGGTCAGCAGGCGCGGGTCCGGTTCGGTCCCGGCCGTGGCGAGAGCGCCGGCGAGAGCCCTTGCGAGGGTGAGCAAGTCGCGGGGGTTGCGTTTGTTCAGGCCGGCCAGCAGTTGTTTGAGGACGGTGAGCTGGTCGAAGTAGATGCGTTCGATGGCAAGGTGCTCGTGTTCGTCGAACACGAAGTACGCGGTCATTCTGGTGCGGTGGTGCGAGCCGGTCGGGGGGATCTTGCCCAGTGGGCCGAGATGGGTTCCCAGCAGCCAGAATTCGACGATCACCGCGTCGTGGCTGTGGCGTAGCGCGATGATCTCGTGGTCCTGGTCGGGGAAGGCGACGCGGGTGTCGTGGTAGTAGCCGCGGACCTCGCTGTCGCCGTCGTGCACGAGCATCGGGGCGATCAGCTCGTAGTGCGGGTGCGGGAACGTGGAAAGCGTTGCGTCCCAGTCCTGTGCGACCTCGTCGTGGAAGTGGTCGAGGACGAGCTTCTCCCGGGCACGCAGGACGTCTTCGGGAGGCAGGGTGAATCGTGACGACATCGGATCTCCTCGGAGCTGTGGCGTCGGACTCTAATATCCACAGCGTGGGTTTACTGGATCCCAGTTAAACCCACAGTGTGGATTAAAACAAGAGGGTGGGGCAGAATGGCCGCATGCCCAGCCCAGCTCCCCCAGCCCGCCGCGGCCGCCCGCCGAAAGGAGCCGGGCAGCTCACGCGCCTCCGCATCGTGGAGGCAACGCTCGAGGTCATCGACGGCGACGGCATCGATGCCGTGGGGATGCGTGCGGTCGCCCGGGTGCTCGAGGTCGATCCCAAGAGCCTCTACAACCATGTCGACGGCAAGGACGGGCTACTCGACGCCGTAGCCGAGCAGCTGCTGGGCTCCATCGAATTACCCACGCGCACCGGCGATCTGCGTGCCGACCTCCGCGCGATCGCGAACGCCTTCCGCAATCGCGCACTGGTGCACCCCGCCGCCGCAGCCTTGGTCCTGACCCGACAACTGGCATCCATGGCGGGGTTGGCCCCGATCCAGGCGGTCCTGGAGATCCTGCGCGCCGCCGGTTGCGCCCCCGCCGAAGCGGTACACCTGATGCGCACCCTGCTCGCCGCCCTCATCGGCACCGTGCTCCGCGAGGTGAACGCCGGTCCCGTCTACGGCACCAGTGACACCGACGGCATCGCCGCCCGTCAGACGATCCTGGAACAGTCGGGCCTCCCAGCGGTGATCGAAGCCGCGCCCTACTTGGCGCGGTTCGACAGCCAGGCCGAATTCGACTTCACGATCGACGTAGCCCTCGATGCGGTCATCGCCCGCATTTCGCCTACCCGCCAACGCTGAAGCCGCATGCCGCGACCGCCGATCCCACGGCTCCGGACGCTGCCGGGTCGACGATGATCGGCCGGGCCGTGGCCGGTAAAGTTGCCGGTCGATTGTCGGGATAACCCAGCGGTTGCTCTGGGTGGATGAATGCACTGGGCGTGGAGAGGTTCGATGGGTCGGGCGAATGCGCTGCACCTGACCCTGCTGGACGGGGTAGAGGCGCGGCTGGGCGGGCAGGCGCTCGCGTTGGGGCCGCCGCAGCGCCGCGGGGTGCTCGCGATACTGGGTATGCGGCGGCGGCAATGGGTTTCGGCATCGGCCCTGATGGACGCGCTCTACGCCGACGAGCCGCCGGCCAGCGGTAGTGCGGTGATTCAAACCCATGTCTCGGCGTTGCGCCGGGTACTGGAGCCCGGGCGGCCGCCGCGGACACCGGCGACCGTGTTGCTGTCGGGACACGGCGGCTACCAGTTGCGCATCGAGGACGATCAGACCGATATCGGAGTGTTCGACCGGTTGGTGACCGAGGCGGCGCAAGCCCGGCGCGCGGGCGAAGGGGAAAGCGCCGCACGACTCTATGCCCAGGCGCTCGCCCTGTATTCGGGTGAACCACTGGCCGCGATTCCGGGACCGTGGGCCGAGCAGCAGCGGGCCGCATTGGCGGAGCGGCGGCTGGCCGTGTCCGAGGACAGTCTCGAGCTCGCGGTCGGGCGGGGCCGGGCGGACGAGGCGATCGATACCCTCCGCTCGCTGACCGGAGCGCATCCGCTGCGGGAGCGGCTGCGCGCGATTCTCATGCGGGCCTTGGCCGATCGTGGACTGCGGTCCGAGGCCCTGGCCGTCTACCGGGATACCAGACGATTGCTGGTCGACGAGCTCGGTGTCGAACCCGGCGCGGAACTGCGCGAGCTACAGGACCGGATTCTCGCGGGCTGGGAGCCGCAGGCCGCCACGCAAACGCGACAGCGGACGGCAGTCGCGGCGACACCGGCGAATATCCCCGGCTCCGCACCTGATTCGAGCTCGCCGCAGCTGGTGGATCGCGATCGGGAGCTCGCGACGATCGGCACGCTGGAACGACGGGCGGCAGCGGGAGCGGGCGGACTGGTGGTCCTCACGAGCCGTCCCGGCTACGGGAAGACCGTGCTGCTCGACGAGATCGCGCACCGTTATCCGCACGCGCAGCGTATCGATCTGACGGCTACACACCAGGATCTGGCGAACGAACTGCTGACCCGGCTCGGCGACTCGATCCCCGGGGACGACACCGACGCGACAACGCTGACCGCACAAGTGCGTACCGCCCTGACAGTTCGATCCGAGGATGTGCCGCTGCTGGTGCTGGTCGACGAGGCGACCCGGATGGACGAGCGGTCGGCGCGAGTCCTCGCCGCCGTCTCCCCCGCGCTGCGCGCCGCGCGGACGCTCCTCGTGGTGGCGCTGGACGGCAGCTTCTGGGATCAACGCGTTGTCGACCTGCACAGCCGCCTGGAACCTCTTGCAGTGCAGGTGCTTCGACTGCAGCGGCTGAGCCCAGCCGCGATCGCCGGTCTCTACGAGCAGCGCACCGGACTCGTCTGCCCGCCGCTGTTGGCCGCGGAGATCGAGCACGCCGCCGCCGAGATACCGATGCTCGTCGATGCGCTGATCGCGGACATGGCCGAGCGCGCGGACCGCACCCACGTCCCGGACCGCCTGCTCGACGGCCGCTATTCGCGCGCGACCAAGCGTCTCCTGCACGGCTTTTCGCCCCGGGGCTCCACGATGATGCGGGCCCTGGCCGCCCTCCAGGAGTTCGAACCCGGCCTGGACACCCTCGCCGCGGCCTGCGACCAACCGCCCACCGAGGTCCGGCACCGCTGCGAATTGCTCACGGACGCCGGCATCCTCGCCGCGGCGGACACGCCTCGGATGCGTCATTCCTTGATCGCCAACACGATTCACTGGCTCAGCAGTCGCGAGGAGTCCGCACGGTTCCGCACCGCCGCCGCCGAGCACGGGCGCGGCACCGGCCATCCGGCCCGGCAGGTCGCCCGGTATCTGCGCGACCTGTGCGGCCCCGGTTACGCCCGCTGGACCGTGGTGCTCATCGACGCCGCCGAGGAATGCCTGCGCGACTGCGTCCTGCCCGAGGCCGTGCGCTGGCTGGAGCTCGCCCTGCGCATCTGCACCCCCGAGCAGCGCGACGAGCTGCTGGTGCGGCTCGGGCAGTTGGAGCTGTGGACGAATCCCGCTGCGGCGCGGGCACATCTGGACGACGCACTACGCGGTCAGCGCGCCCACGCGGCGGCCCCGACCGCGGCCGTCCCGCTGGCCTGGACCATGGCGATGCGCCACGAAGCGACGACGGCGATGCGCCTGCTCGACGCCGTTGTCGCCGAGACCGAGCCCCGGGATCGCGAATCCGCCGAGGAGATTCGCGCATCGATGTGGATGATCGCGGGCCTGTCCGCCTCGAGCTGGCGAGCCCTGGTCGCCGGGCTGCGCACCCGGCCGAACCCTGATCTGATCACTGCGGCGACCTTGACCTGGGCCGATGCCTTCGGTGTCCGCATCGATGCTCGCACGGCCGTGGCCCGGATCGCTCCCGAACACCCGGACGAGATGCTGCCCTGCCGACTCATCGGCCTGCTGGCACACCTGCGGATGTGGAGCGGCGACCTGCCAGCCGCACTGAATCTCACCGAACAGCGCGCCGACCAGCATTTCGGCACCATCGACACCTACCGGGTCATCCTGCGCTCGGAGGTGCTGCTGCGCAACGGCGCCTACCGCGAGGTGCTGACGGAATTGGGTCCGGTGCTGGGCGATATCGACGACGCGCTGGTCGTGCCGCCGGCCACCCTGGCCGCCCAGTACGCGCACGCGCTGATCGGCCTGGGCCGGCTCGAGGAGGCCGAACGCTGGCTGGATCGGCGCACCGCCCATGCCAACCCGGCGACCTGGGAATGGACCGTCGCCATTCACATTCGCGGGCTGCTGTGCGCCGCGCGCGGCGAATCCCGTGCGGCCGTCGGCCATTTCCTGGAATGCGGACGGCGGGTCGGCGCGGTGGGCATCACCAATCCGGCGCATATCGCCTGGCGCAGTGCCGCAGCGATGGAGCTGGTGCGCCTGGGTGAGCACGAGCGTGCCCGGGAACTCGCGGATGAGGAGCGGGCGCTGGCCGAGCGCTGGAATACTCCCGCGACCATCGGAAGGGCCATGCGCGCACAGGCTTCGGCAGCACCCGGCGGTCCCGACGCGCACCTGCTGGAGCGGGCCGTCGCTGTCCTACGCACCCAGGACAGCCCGGTCGAGCTGATCCCGGCCCTGATCGAGCTGGCCCGACTGCTGCGCACCGAGGGCGACCGTGCGCGGGCCTTGCTCGAGGAGGCTCGCTCGCTCGCCGACGAGATCGGCGCCGTACTCGAACTCGCCGAGATCGACGCCGCGCTCGACGATGGTTCAGACCTGCTGTCCTAGTGCGACTTCGGCTTCGGCCCGGTCCACGGGATGCCCGAGACCACCGAATTCGTGCAGGTCCCCGAAGACCTCGATGCGAATGGCGGACTCGATGCCACCCACCCGGACCGGATCGAATCCCGCTGCGGTGATCAGGGATTCGACGGCGAGTCCGGCGCTCTGGTCATCGGTGGCATAGAAACCGACGGCCCGCGTGGGAGTCCGGCGCGCCGCGGCGCTCAGCGAGTCGGCTCCGAGCGTTCCGAACGCCTTGACCAGCGCGGTATCCGCGGGCAGCAGTGCGGCGAGGAGCTGTCCGGAGGACTGGTCGGCGGCGATCGTCTTGACGAATCCACCGTTGCCGTCCGGGGCGATCGGGTTGGATGGATCGACAATGATCTTGCCGTGCAGGCGATCCCGATACTGCGCGACGAGTTCACGGATGGTGTCGAACCACACCGCCAGAATGATGATGTCGGCTTCATCGATCGCCTGATCGAGGGTTACGGCACGGGCGTGCGTACCGAGTTGCGCGGCCAGCCGGTCGGCGTCGGCCGGTTCACGCCCGGCGACGAGAACGTCGACGCCGCCGGTGACGAGATCGGCTGCCAGTCGGCTGCCGATAGTTCCGGTACCGATGATCGCGGTGGTGGTCATGGCTGTTCTCTCTCCTCGGGCTACTCGGTACAGGGCGGAGCGGTCGGCGGCCAGCCGGTCGCGCGGAGCGGTGATGCCCGGTGCGAGGCGCAACGGGTCGAAATCCAGATCGCGATCGGCCGTGCGGGTTTCGAGGGTCAATCGGCCCAAGGGCACGAGCTGCGGCGGATATGCCCACAGCGTGGTGGGGTCGTGCACCGGGTCGCCGGGCTTCGGTAGCCGGGCGTGGAGGGTCATACCCACGGGCAGTCGATCCAGTAGGTCGTCGGTCAGATATCCCGCGGGTCGATGCGCCGCATCGTCTGCCTCGAGCGGTGCGAGCTCGGCATCGGGATGCCATTCGAGCCGCACCCAGGTGTTCTCGCCGTCCGGCGCGGTCAGCCCGAACGCGTGAACGGCGTGATACCGCTGCCCGACATAGCTTGCGGGCGGCCGATTGTCGGCGGCCGCCAGGGCCGCCGCCGACTCGGGGTGCAGACTCCGGAACTCGTCCATGGCCTCCGGCCCGGCGTGGGCGGCGGTCAGGAATTCGATCATGTCCGCCCCGGTGCGGACGAAGAACACCGGCAGCGTGAACGCGATCAGATCGGTGGGCAGCGCGCCGGGCGGCGCGAATCGCACCGACAGGCCTTGATCGCCGGTGTCGGCATCGCGGGCATCGCCGTGGGTGCCGGAGAAGCGTGCGGTCACCGGAATATCCCTGCCGCAGAACAACTCCGCCGTGCTGAGGCGGGCCGCCTCGGGACCCGCCCGGAAGGATCCCGACACCGTCACGCCACGGTGGTGCAGCATCCGCTGCCCGCGCGGCACGGGTGTCAGCGCGGCCATCCGGGCGGCGATGTCCTCGGGGGTGGAAGTATCGGTCATTGCGAAAGATGCTCACCTGTCGTGGTTTTCGGATGTAGCCAGCCGTGCAGCAGCCTGGTCGCGGCGGGCAACGCGAGGAATGTCATCGCGAGGCTGAACAGGACCGTGAACGTGAGAGTGCGCACGATCAACGGCTGCGCGGACAGCACCGGGCCCAGCAAACCGTTGCCCAGCAAGGAGATCGGGAAGATCGCCAGCCCCGACGCCACCGCCTGTTTCCATCGCGGTGGCGCCGGGAGCGGCAGTTCCGCCGTCATGCCCCGCGTGGTGCGGGGTGGACCATGTGCTTGATCTCCTGGAATTCGCCCAGGCCGCGCAGACCGTTGAGACGCCCCATGCCGCTCTGCTTGTAGCCGCCTTCTTCGAACTGGTCGACGACCACGGCCCAGGTGTTGGTCCACACCGTGCCCGCCCGCAGCTCCCGGCCCACGCGCAGCGGCCGGTCCACATCCCGCGTCCAGATGCTTGCCGCCAGACCGTATTCGGTGGCATTGGCCCGCTCGATCGCATCCGCCTCGGTGGTGAAGACCTCGAAGGTGGCCACCGGGCCGAAGACCTCGTGCTGCACGATCGGCACGGTGAGGTCGGACACCTCGACCAGGCTGGGCCGGTAGTAGGCGTCGACGGCGTCGACGCTGGAGTTCACCAGTCCCCCGCGCTCGACGATGACGGCGTAATCGGCGGCTTCGGCCACCATCCGGTCCACCCGCTCGGCATTGGCGCGGTCGATCATCGGACCCATCTCGCTGGCCGGATCGTCACCCGGGCCGACCCGCACCGCCGCCAGGGATTTCGCCATCCGCGCACGCAGTTCGTCGGCGATGCCCTGCTGAGCCAGGATGCGGCTGCCGGTCATGCAGAACTGTCCGGTGAAGGTGGTGATCGCCTTGGTCAGCACCGGAACCACGGCCTCGAGGTCGGCGTCGTCGAAAACGATCATGGGGCTCTTGCCGCCCAGTTCGAGCGAGAGCGGCTTGAGCGTCGGCGCGGCGTTCGCCATGATGATCCGGCCCACCGCGGTGCTGCCGGTGTAGCTGACCACATCCACCTCGGGAGACGAAATCAGCAGCGGCGCACCGGTATTGCCGGACTCGGTGAAACAGTTCACCACACCGGCGGGCAGGCTTCGAGTCGCGGCGATGATCTCGTACAGCAGTCCGTTGACCAGCCCGGTCTGGCCGGGCAGCTTCATGACGACCGTGCACCCGGCGGCCAGGGCGGGCGCGAAGGAACGCACCGCGAGCACCACCGGAGAATTCCAGGGCGCGATCACCGCGGCCACACCGGCCGGTTCGGTCAGCGTCATGGAGTACAGCCCCGGCTTCACCTCGGCGGCCCGACCACCCTCGGTGAGGGCGAGCGCACCGTAATAGCGCAGCTTCGGGATCGTCAGATCGATCTCGAAGGCGGCTTCCGCCAGGATCTTTCCGTTCTCCCGCGCCAGCAGGGTGACGAGTTCGTCGCGGCGTTCGGCCATCCGGTCGGCCATTTCGAACAGGGCTCGGGCGCGCAATTCGCGGTCCCGTGACCAGGCTGTGGTCTCGAAGGCGCGCCGCGCGGCGGTAATGGCCGCGATCGCCTCCGGCTCACCGCCGTCGGCGAAGGTGCCGAGGGCCGCGCCGGTGGCCGGGTTGTAGGAAGTGCGTACCACGCCGCCGTCGGTCCAGCGGCCGTCGATGTAGTGGCGGGCGAGAAGATTCGTCGAAGACGACAAGAAGATGCCTTTGCTATCGGGAGGATTCGGTGAATCAGAGCTGGGCGGCGATGTGCTCGGCGGCCATGATCACGGTGGCATTGGTGGCGGCGCAGACGGCGTCGGGCAGGATCGAGGCGTCCACGACCCGTAGGCCGGTCAGGCCGCGGACCGCACCGAGCGCGTCCACCACGGCGGCGGCGTCATCCTCGGAGCCCATGGGGACGGTCGAGGTCGGATGGTGATAGGTGTCGAGCGTGCCGCGCACCGAAGCCGCGATCGCGGCCGGATCCTCACTGCCCGGGGTCATTTCGTGATCGACGAGGTCGGCCAGCGGTCCGCTGCGGCCGATGCGGCGGCTCAATGCCACACCCTCGAGCAGGCGACCGCGGTCGGCGGGATCGGCCAGGAAGTTCGGGTCGATCCGCGGTGCGACGCGTGGATCACGGCTGGTCAGGGTGAGCGATCCGCGCGAGTGCGGGCGGGTGAGCGCGACCGCGA
Source organism: Nocardia sp. NPDC059240 (assembly GCF_042753865.1). NCBI lineage: Bacteria > Bacillati > Actinomycetota > Actinomycetes > Mycobacteriales > Nocardiaceae > Nocardia > Nocardia sp. NPDC059240. Next base: position 515,533 of record NZ_JBHZAC010000003.1, read on the forward strand.
GGACGAAGGCCGCGCCGGTCGGGCTCAGGCCCTGGTCGATGAGATGGGTGGCGGTGATGTGCAGGTCCAATTCGCCTGCCTCCGCAGCGGAACTCGCGGTCCACACCTTGGCCCCGATCACCGGTTCACCCGCGCCGAGTCGATCGGGATGTGCGGCATAGGCGTTGTAGTAGAACGGGTGGTCGTAGAGGACGCTGCCCACCGGGAGGTCCGCCACTACCGGAATTCCCAACCGTCTCAACTGATCCGCGGGACCGATGCCGGAGCGCAGCAGGATCGCGGCGCTGCCGAACGTCCCGGCGCACAGGATGACTTGTCCGGCGACGATCGATTCACCCTCCGCTGTGACGACGCCGACCGCATGTCTTCCACTGTTGTCCACCATGATTCGATCGACGAGCACATTTCCGCGCACGGTCAGATTCGCCTCCCGCACCTCATCGGTCAGGTAGGCCATGCCGGTATTGACCCGCACCCCGTCGACCACGTTCATCGGATACGGTGCGACGCCGTACGGCTGCGGTCCGTTGAAGTCATCGGTCGATGGAATTCCGCACGCCAGCGCGGAATCCACGAACGCGCGCTGCATCGGGCTGAGCTCCGCGCGGGTGAGCTGATGCACCGGCAGCGGCCCGCCGCGGCCGTGCCATTCGTCGGCGCCCGCCGTGGTGCGCTCCAGCTTCCGGAAGCTGGGCAGCACCTCCGGAAACGACCAGCCCTGCAGGCCACGGGCCGCCCACCGGTCGAAATCCGCGGGCAGGGCCCGCACCAGCACCGAGCCGTTGACCGCCGAACTGCCACCGAGCACCTTGCCGCGGTAGAGCCGGATCGGATGCCCGACATAGCCGGGCTCGGCGGAGTAGCCCCAATCGTGGCCGGTGTAGCCGCCCAGCAGGCTGCTCGAGGCCACGGTGTCCGGATAACCTGCGGCGGGGTACACCGGTCCGGCTTCCAGCAGCAGGACCCTTCGATCCGCGTTCTCGCTGAGGCGGGCGGCCAGCACCGCACCGGCCGAGCCGCCGCCGACGATCACCACATCGGCCAGAGTGTCTGACACGGCCGGAGTTTCCGACATCAGTGCACCGCGCCGGCGGCCTGATCGATGACCGCGACCACCGCATCGGGATGGGAGACGGCGATGGCATGGCTGCCCGCGTGCTCGGTGACCGTGGCGTTGGCGCGCCGCGCCATCTCACGCTGCCCGGCCGGTGGAATCATGCGGTCGTCGGTGGCGACGAGATACCACGAGGGCAGCGTCTTCCACGCCGGCTCGCCGGTCTGTTCGGTGAAGGCCGCCACCGAGATCGGACGCTGCCCGGCCGCGAATACGGCCGCCTTGGCCGGGGACAGATCCTGCGCGAAGTACTCCGGGAACTTGTCGTCGGCGACCCGCAGTTCGGGAACCGGGCTGCCGCCGACCGGGTGCGGGACTGTGATCTTGGTGGCGGGCCCGCCGAAACGGCCGTCGAGTTCGCCCAGGGACTCGCCCTTGTCCGGCGCGAACGCGGTCACGTAGACCAGCCCGGCGGCCTTCGGGGAACCGGCCGCCGCGTTGGTGATGACCGCACCGCCGTAGGAGTGGCCGACGAGCAGGGTCTTACCGGGCATCTCGTCGAGAATCCCGCGAATGTAGGCGCTGTCGTATTCCAGGCCACGCAGCGGGACGGCTGCGGTGGTTACCCGGAATCCCTTGGCTTGCAACTGCTCTGCCACACCACCCCAGCTGGAGCCGTCGGCGAAGGCGCCGTGGACCAGCAGCACGCCCGGCTTGTTCGGGTCCACAGCGGGCACCGTCGCCGAGGTCGGCGCGGCCGACTTGTCGCCGCTCGAGGAGCAGGCCGCGGCGGCCAGCGTCAGGGTGAGCGCACTCATCAGCATCATGGTGCGGCCGGACCGGCGGAGGCCGAAGCTCTTACGCATGGTTGACATGCCTTTCTGGTTGATCGGGTTTCGGGGAGAACCTTGACCCGGTCAACTCAAAGGCGGCTGAACGATCTCGAAACGCACTGGTCAGATAGGAAAGTCAGCGTCGAGTTAGGCGTTCACGCGGGTGATCCAGGCGAGCAGGTCGGCTTCGACCTCGTCGCGGTTGATCTCGTTGAGGATCTCGTGGCGAGCGCCCTCGTAGACGCGGTAGGTGATATCGGTCAGGCCGGCGTCGCGGTAGCGGGCGATCAGCAGGTCGCTCAGGCGCAGGCCGTCGTTCAGCGGGTCCTGGTCGCCCACCATGACGTAGAGGGGGAGGTCGGCGGGGACGGTCACCGGCTTCGACAATCGCTCGGCGGCAACCGATGCGAGCAACGCCATGTTGGCCGGGTCGATCTCGAACCCGCACCACGGATGCGTGAGGTACGCGTCGACCTGAGCCTCGTCGCGGCTGATCCAGTCGGCGATCGTCCGGGTCGGCTGAAACCGAGCGTTGAACAACCCCAGCAGATCTCCCCCGGACTCGGCGATCCTGGCGAACAAGAGGTCGACGGCGGTGGTGCCGCACAGGACGACGTCGTCGATCAACCCGGAATGATCGAGGATGTACTGCTGGACGGCGAAGGACCCGAGGCTGTGGCCGAACAGCACCACGGGAATTCCGGAGTGTTTGTCGCGCAAGGACTTCGTGAGTGCCGCGAGGTCTGCCACGAGCAGGTTCCAGCCATCGGGACCGAGGTCGCCGGGCGTACCGGCGATGCTGTGGCCGTGGCCGCGGTGATCATTCGCGTAGACGGCGTAGCCGTGGTCGGCGAGCCGCTCGGCGAGGTGAGCGTAGCGACCGGCGTATTCGCCCATCCCGTGCGCGATCTGCACGATGCCGATCGGCTCACGACCGGTCGGCAACCATTCCCGGACATGAATGATGGTGCCGTCACTGCTGGTGAATGTGGACATGGCGAAAATCGTTGCACCGGTGCGACGGCGATCCCATGGCCGCGGGAACAACACCGCTGCCGCCACGATTGTTCTCAGGGACAATCGCGCTGCCGGTAATCTGCGGAAATGTCCAGATCCACCCCGCCGGGAGAGGTCGTCGAAGTAGCGGACATCCTGCTCGAACGCATCGATGACCTCGGACTCCGGCTGGCCCAGCGCTTCCTGCTCGACCTCGACACCTACCGCAACGAGGTGCAGGTTCCGTTCGACAGCATCCGTACGTCGTGTACCCGCAATCTGGCACTCATGCTGCGGCACTTCACCACCGACGTACCCGTCGACCCGCAGCCGCCCAAGGAAACCGGGCGGCTGCGCGCACAACAGGGGGTGCCGTTGGCGGAAACCTTGCACGCCTTCCGCATCGGATTCGAATTCCTGTGGTCCGAACTCGTCGCCGAGTCCCGACGCCACCCCGAGGTCACCGACGCCATGCTCGTCCCGCTCGCCGCGGACGTGTGGGCGCTGTCGGGCGAGTACGCGGTCGCGGTCGCGGCGGCCTACCGGGACATGACGGCGGAACTGGTGATGCAACGCGAACACGAGCGATCGGTGCTGGTGGAGGCGCTGTTCACCGGCATGATCGCGGATCCGGCCACGCTCGGCGAGGCCACCCGGATTCTCGGCTTACCGCCCACCGGACGGTATGTCGTGGTTGCGGCGGAGGTGCCCGCCACCGGCCGCGAGGCGCTGCCCGGGATCGAGGCGATGCTGCGGGCCCGGCAGATCACGTCGGCCTGGCGACTGCTGCCGGAGCAGCAGATCGGCGTCCTATCGCTACCCGCCGCCCGAGAAGCCGCCGCGCTCACCGTATTACGGAAGCACCGCAGGCGGATCGGGGTCAGTCCGCCCTACGATGCGCTCCCCGAAACCCCGCAGGCGCTGCACTTCGCGCGGCTCGCGGTCACCGGCCTGCGGGGTCGCACGCATGGTGTGGCGCTGTTCGACGACGACCCGCTCGCCATGCTGATCGCGGCCGCACCGGTGGAAGCCGAACGGATGGCGCGGGTTTCGCTGGGACCACTGCTGTCGCTGCCCTACGAAGAACGTGAGCGGCTGCTGGAAACCCTGCGAACCTGGTACGCGGCAGCAGGTTCGGCAGCCGAGACCGGCCGGCTGCTGTTCCTGCACCCGAACTCGGTGCGCTACCGACTGCGCCGAATCGAGGAACTCACCAGCCGTTCGTTGAGCGATCCTCGAACCGTGCTCGAACTCGGTGCCGCAGTGCGCGCACTCTCGGTCAGCGGGCTCGATGCAGCACGAGCGGGCCGCCGGGCAGCTGCAGGGTCAGGGCACCGGGTGTCGCGGTTGCCTTGAACTCGCGCAGTGCGGTGGTGCCGGTGAGGGTTTGGATGGCGGCGGCCAGGGCCGGGGGCTGGCCCGGGAGCCCGTCGAGGACGGCCTGTGGGACCTCGATCGCGGCGAGATACTCACGGGGTACCGCGGTGAGGCCGTCGGCGGCGCGTAGCAGTCGCAGACTGTCGATCAGGTGAAGGCGCAGGTCCACACACGCGTCGGCGGCGCATACGCGCAACGGGGCGGGTGAGGCGGCGTAGTCGAAATCGGCTGTGCTCATGGACCATTGGGACGGATCGGCGTAGCCGAAGTCGATGCCGGACGGGGGTGCGAGGGTCTCGTCGGAGTGGTCGCCGGGGCGGTTGTCGAGCAGTTCCGCCGTCAGGTCCGCGCCGGTCGCCTCGAAGCTCCAGTTCGCGTCCGGGTCGACCGGCTTGTGCCAGTACCCGTTCCGACCGGCGCTGCGGCCCTGCACCCGCAGTTCGCGATCCGGGGAATCCCCGCCGGTCTGGTGGACGCTGACCACCGAGGTGATCTCACCGGGAATCTTGGGCTGCCGCACCCACTCCGGCGCGGGCAGTTGGTTCGCGGCATAGGTTTTCGGGCCGAACAGATTGTCGATCTCGGCAAGGCTCAGGTTGGGGGCGGACGGTTTTCCGCGCTGGTCGGCATACGAGTACCGGAAGAAGAGATTGTCCGCGCCCGACATGTCGAAATCCCATAGCCGCGTGTACATGTCACCGAACCGGTTGATCACCAGGGTGGTCGAACCCGCCGAGCTGAGATTGACCGCCTCGAAGCGCCCGCCCTTCGGGGTGGACATCTCATAGGAGTAGTCGTCGGGTGCGCCGGGGTCCCCGCCGGGCAACCACGGATCCAGGATGGCGATCCGATTCCCTTGTGCGCTCAACACATACGCGGTGGTGACACCCGCCCCGCCGACCGGTTGACGGCTGTCGGACGAATCGTTCCAGAAACCGAACTGCTCCCAGAAGCCCGGCTGGTTCGACGGAATCAACGTCGGGATCCGATTGTCCAGCCAGGACAGACTCCAGGCCCGCGAACCCGCCCGCACCCGCTGCCCGAACGGGCTCTGCCAGATCGGCGATCCGAATCGTGAAGTCCAGGCCCAGGTTTCGGGCCCGTGCGCGGCATTGCCCATGGTGTAGAGGCGACCGGTCGCGTCGGTGGCCATGAGCACATTGCCGTCGACCGAGACGGACGTGAGCTTTCCGGCGAGGCAGGCGGGCAACCAAACCTGCCGCCACGGCTCGCCGCCGCCGGTGACGTAGAGGTCGCCCCGATCGAGTGCGAAGGTCCACTGGTCGTTGAGTCCCTGCTGCTCGGTACGCAGGTCGACCTGCCGCGGCAGCCGAGCCTGGACCTCACCGGCGGCGACGGTCAGCGGACCGAGCCCGCCGCCCGGATTCGGCGGCGTATAGAGCGACAGCGGCGGCCCGACCATTCCCGGCAGTGCCAACTGGGTGCAGCTGTCCAGCGGTCCGTCCGCGTTCGCCGAGTCCGCGTGCGCCGGACCTGCGGCCGCACACGCCGCGACCAGTGCCAGTCCGACCCGCAGTGCGCTGCGGACACCATTCACGGTCAACAGATCCTCATTCGCTCGTCGCGCAGGATGATTCACTCAACGAAGTCAGGACCGTACTCGGTGGTCTGCACCAACGGTGATATTCGCTTGGGCCGTGTCGCCGCACTCCGGTCGCTCACCGCGTGAATATCGGGGCGACCGGACCCGTGGCGGAGCGGCTGAGTTCGATAGCGGGAAACACGATGGGGGCCAGCGGTTTCCCGCCCTGCACCTCCCACGCCCGGCCGGTTTCACCGCTGCGGATCACGTGTTCGACGGCGGCGGCGACCTCATCGGGATCGGCGACGAAGAAGCCCTGATCACGCAGGCGGGGTAGCCATTCCGTGGGAATCATGGCGGTTTCCACCACACCCGGGCAGATCGCGTTCATGGTGACCCCGGAGTCGGCCCAGACCATGGCCAGCGACCGCACGAAACCGATGATGGCGTGCTTGCTCGCGGAATAGGCCGGGTCGAAGGGGGTGGGCGCGACTCCCGCGAGGCTGGAGGTGACCACGATCGAACCGCCACCGGAGGCGATCAGGGCGGGTAGCGCGGCGCGAATGCCGAACATGGTGCCGTCGACATTGATCGCCATGACCCGGCGGTAGCGCTCGAGGTCGAAATCCGCGCCCGCACCGCCCGCTCCACCGGCCCCGGCATTGAGATGCACGACGGTAAGACGGCCGAACTCCGCCATCGCGACCTCGACCGCGGCCCGATTGTCCTCCTCGCGGGAGACATCCGTGACGACGAAGGTCGCGCCGGTCTCGGCCGCCACGGCCAGGCCCGCGTCCTCATCGAGATCGGCGATCACCACCTTCGCGCCGGCGGCGGCACAGCGGCGGGCCACCGCCGCGCCGATTCCATTGGCTCCCCCGGTCACCAAGACGACATCGTCGCGCATCACAGCTCCAATCCGGCTTCGGCGGCGACCTTGGCGCGGGTGCGCGAATTGCGCACGACCCGAAGGCTGGACACCTCGAGCACCACGAACACCACGACGTACTGCAGGCCGTTGATCAACGGCACCTGATCGACGGGCAGCGTGTACGCCAGCACCACCCGCACCACCGCGTCCGCGATCAGTCCCACACCCCAGATGAGCGAGGCCAGCCGCACCGCACGCTGGAAGGTGGCAGACCGCGCCCAACTGATCTCGATGCGCTCACGCACAGCACCGGTCGTCATCGCCCGCGCCATCTGCAGATAGAACGGTGTCCGTAGCAGGGTCGCGCACAGTCCGAGCCCGATGATGCCGGTCACCCAGCCGTCCTTGGCGAGCACGAAGCGGGGACTGCCGGTAAGGAACGAGACCGCCACGCTGATCACCAGCACGCCGATCGTGAACAGCGCCAACGCATCCACGCGCCGGCGCGTCACAACGGTCCAGGCGGTGTAGGCGGCCGGCGGGAGCACGCCCAGCGTGACGGCCGCCCACTGATCGACGCCGCCCGCCCGCAACCCGTAGAACAGGGCGACCGGTGCCACCACATTGATGGCGAGATTGGCGAGCGCGGCCCGCCTCGGATCCGGTGCCGCCTCCTGCGTCGAGGCGGGCACGGTGGTCGGCATAGTCATGACATTCCCTCCGAACTTCACGGAAACTGCTGGTAGCACCGAAATTACGAGAACCGGGTGCGCGGCGACATCCGCTTGGCACCCCGGCGGGGTGGGGCTGGCCCCACCCCCTTCCACGGGGGTTGAGGGCACTGCCGTGCGAATCGCGGTAGGCCAGACTGGAACCGACGAGGAGGTGAGAGTGTCCCGGCTGTACACCGGAATTCGGGCGATCGGACGCGGACTGGCGTGGTGCGTGCTCGCGCCCGTGCAGTTGGCGGCCTTCCTCGCGCAGGCGGTCGCCATCATCGCCGCCTGCGTCGGCCTGATCTTCCTGTTCCCGCCGATCGTCGAACGGGTCCGGGCACTGGCGGCGCTGGCACGGCGACTCTCGGCGAAATGGTCTGCGGTGCCGATCGATTCGCCCTACCGACCCGAACCGGAGGTGGCCGTGCGCGGCACGGACGAACGATTCCACGCCCCCGACGGCACCGCCTATCCCACCCGCCGCACCGCCGTGTTCGGGACGCGCTCGCGATGGGTGTGGACGGATCCCGCGACCTGGCGAGACCTGCTGTGGATGCTCACCGACCCGTTCGTGGGCGGCACGCTCGCCGCCTTCCCGGCCTTCATGATCGGGGCCGGGCTGGCGTTGCTGTGGTGGCGGCCGTGGTCGTGGCCCGCCGCGCTGGGCGTGGTGAACATCGTGCTGGGCTGGGTGATCGCGCCGACCATGGTGGTGCTGCACGGGTATTGGACGCGACTGCTGTTGGCACCGGCCTCGGCGGCGGCGCTCGCGCGCGGGGAACGGTGGCGGCGGCGTTTCGGGGCGGGCCTGCTCGCGGTGTTTCGTTGCCTGGCACTGGGCGTGCTGTCGCCGCTGGCCGCGCCGGTGCTGGCCGTCTGCTTCGTATCGCTGGTGTTCACCGGTCCCGTGGTAGCGATGTGGGTGCTGGCGTGGGCACGCTGGCTGCCGAATCTGTTCCGGCGCTTGGGCATCGACTGGTCGGCTGCGGACCTGCCGCGGCCCTATCTGTCCACACCACGGCTCGACCTGGTGGACCGGCAGGACCCGAGGACGAGCTGGTGGGCCGGGTTCGCCGGTCAAGCCCGCGCCATGTGGTTCGATCCGGCGACCTGGCGGGACCTGGTATGGCTGGCTTGTCAGCCGGTCGCCGGGCTCGCACTGCTGGTTCCCGCGGGACTCGTGGGCTACGGCATCTGGGGACTGGTACTGCCGGTGCTGGAATCTCCACTGGGCGAGACGGTTTCACCGTGGTACGGCGAGGTCGCGGGATCGAGTTGGACCGCGGTGCTCGTCGGGCCGCTGCTGGTGGTGTTCGGCCTGATGCTCGCGCCGCGACTGCTGCTACGGCACGGCGACTGGCTGTACATCCTGCTGCGGCCGACCGACCGGTCACGTCTGGTGGTGGAGCGGGCACAGCTGGCGGCCCGTGTCGCGCGATTGACCGAGACGCGCACCGCCGCCACCGACACCCTCACCGCCGAACTGCGCCGCATCGAACGCGACCTGCACGACGGCGCGCAGGCCCGGATGGTCGCGGTCGGCATGACGCTGGGCGCGGTCGAAGCCCTCATCGACCGGGATCCGGCGGCCGCGAAAGAGCTGGTGGCACAGGCACGTACGGCGTCGGCCGCGGCACTCGCGGACCTACGCGGGCTGGTGCGGGGCATCCATCCGCCCGTACTGGCCGAACGCGGGCTCGTCGACGCGGTGCGGGCACTCGCTCTCGACAGCCCGATCGAGGTGCGCGTGAAAGCACGCCTGGACGCGCCGGTCGCGTCGCCGGTGGAGTCGGCGCTCTACTTCACCATTGCCGAACTGCTCACCAACGCGGCGCGTCACTCCGGGGCCGACCGGGTCGAGGTGGAGCTGACCGGGCACGGCACGCTGCTGCGAATCAGCGTGCGCGACAACGGTTGCGGCGGCGCGAACCCGGCGGCGGGCACCGGCCTGCGCGGGATCGAACACCGCTTGAGCAGCTTCGACGGACAGGTCCGGCTCGACAGTCCGCCCGGCGGGCCGACGGTGGTCACGGTCGAAATACCGCTCACCGCGGACTGATCCCGCGCGATAACCTGGTGCGCGACGATCCCGACCCTGGAGCCGCCGTGCGCATTGTCCTCGCCGAGGACCTCTTCCTCCTCCGTGACGGCATGACCCATCTGCTGACCGCCCACGGTTTCGACGTGGTCGCCGCCGTCGCCAGCGGGCCCGAACTCCAGCGGGCACTGCGCGATACCGAACTCGACGTGGCGCTGGTGGATGTGCGGCTGCCACCCACCTTCACCGACGAGGGATTGCAAGCCGCGCTCGCGGCCCGGCGAGAGCGTCCCGGGCTGCCGGTCCTGGTGCTCTCCCAGCATGTCGAACAGCTGTACGCGCGTGAGCTACTGGCCGATGGCACCGGCGCGATCGGCTATCTACTCAAGGACCGCGTCTTCAATGCCGACCAGTTCGTCGACGCCATCCGCCGGGTCGCGGCGGGCGGCACCGTCATGGACCCCGAAGTGATCGCGAAACTCCTCGCCAGCACGCCGCGCAACGAACCGCTCAGCACCCTCTCCCCCCGCGAGCGAGAAGTGCTGGCCCTCATGGCCGAAGGCTGCTCCAACACCGCCATCGCCGGTCGTCTGTTCGTCAGCGAGGGCGCAGTCGGCAAACACACCGCCAACATCTTCACCAAACTCGCCCTCACTCAATCCGACGACACCAACCGCCGGGTCCTGGCAGTCCTCGCCTACCTCCACGGCCGCTGACCAGACCGGTCGGTTGTGCAATTCCCCATCCGGCCCACCGAAGATTGGTGATCTGCCACATTTCACTCCCACCGGTCTCAGATAGCGTTGACGCACCATGAGAATCACGCTGGACCGAGCGTCTGGTCGCCGTCCAGAGGGAGATTCCAACGATGAAGGGCCTCGACACTTCGACAGTGCGAGCAGACTGGCGCGAAATCCTCGGTGAGATCTCCACAAACGCCGAAACCTTCGTCATCCTCAAACACGGCCGCCCCGAAGCCGTCCTCCTCCCCCAACGAATCTGGACCCAAGGCTGCCGCATCCTCCCCGTCCCCGACACCGCCCGCCGCTACCGAGCCTCCTCCGACGCCCGCAGCGGCCTCCGCTCAGTCCGCTCCGCCGCCGTCCAACGCGGCGAACACACCCTGATCCACCAGCTCTACGCCCCCCTCTTCAAAGACACCACACCCCTGAAAATCGCAGCAGTAGTCTCCCCCTACACATGGGTCCGCCAAGCCTTACCAGAACTAGGCGAGTTCCCAACCGCATAAGACACCCACCGGCAGCAGCGGGCGATTACGGCGCGGTCGCCCAGCCCCGAATAGCCACGGCCGGTTGATCCGACGTCCCCGCGCGTGCGCCATGAAGATCAGGGAGCACTCACCGCGGAATTTTGTCCACTTTCCCTCGCTGACAACTCCCTGATCTTGTCGCTGACGGCCCACCCAAAGGAATACGGGTGATTTTCAAGGGAGGCCGCTCGTGGCAGAGTCGGTCCACCAGTGGCCAGACCGAACAACCTGGTAAGCGGCGTGTAGTGCGTTGGCACCGTCATTCGGCCTCAAGGGATGAGCGCGTCGACGACTGCGCGGATCCGGGCATCTCTGTCGCGTGGCAGGGCTTGGGGTCCGGCGAGATGCTCGGTCCATGCCTGCGATTGTGCTGCGCCGCAGAACATCAGCGCCAAAGCCCAGGTGTCGGCCCTGGTGGCGAGCGCGCCGGTTGTCTGCCAGCTGCCCAAATACTCGGCCATCGACTGCACGGCCAGTTGGGGTCCGGTCCCTTGGGAGGCGTTCGTGGCGCGGTAGGCGTCGAGAAGGGCGATGTCGGCGACAGCGCCGGCAATGAGCGGGAGCGAAGCTGCGTAATAGCTCGACATCGGGAGTGACACGTGGACATCGATATGCTCGTCAACATCGGATTCACCGGAATCGAACGCTTCGCGGTCGGCGTTGTCGCCGCGGGAGGGCTGATCATGGTTGCCGGAGTCCGCCCACTCCTGCTAGCCGCTCAATCACCAGGAACAGCACCGAATATCGCCCTTGCCGCCGAGCGGATCTCGGTCGGGGCGTGGACCCGCTACAACCGCGCTTCGCTGATCGCGAGCATCGTCCTCGCAGCGGTCGAGGTCGCGCGCCTTGCTTCCGGTGCCGGGCCGATCGCTGCGGTGTATCTCGCCGGAGCCGTGGTCATGGCGGCCATCCTCACCGTAAAGCTGCGCGTCGACGCCGTTCTCGCCATGCGCGTGGCCGGCGGCGCGGACAGCGTCAGGAGCGGCCCCAAGGGCGGAACAAGCATCAATTCCGATCTCGACCGGACTCATCGCCTGGTCGAGCGACTCTCGGCTCCGCTACTCCTTATCGCGGTGCTGCTCGCCCTGATTCCGGTACTTCGCTGAGTCGAAACAGCCTCGACTCGTTGATCTTTCGCCGACTCGCTCGGCCGGCTTGGAACGCGCGGGTTGCGGCATGAGCATGTGTTCGTATGGTTCGGGCGATCGAGCGGAAGTCCACAGCGCACATTCGTAGGCTGGCGGTCGCCCGGACTAGCGCTCGTAGCCGTACACCCATCCACCGTCATCGTCATCGGCGGTGACCATCTGCATCCATGCCTCGTACTCCGGATTCGTCAGCCGCAAATCGATACCTTGCTGCGAATAGCCCACGAGTTCAACGAAAACCAGGGGTCTCGACCAGCAGAACCGGAGTCCGAACCCTCTGCTCAGAACTTCGATCCTTGCGTCCCCGAGCCCGTCCTTCATGCCTCGGCCCAACTGCTTGAAACGTTCATACAGGGCTTCCTTGCCCACCGGGTCCTCGGTGTCGAATCTATCGCTGACACCCACATGGATGTACTTGAGGTTGCCGTCCACAAACGGCCACACGAGCGGCGACGCAACAGGCAGGTGGGTGCGGATCGGGGATCCAGAATCTGGTGACCATTGCCCCAGATCCCATCCCGCAGCCGCTGCGAAACGACCCACGTCCGTCTCTGACCAGGTCCAATCAAACTCCGCCGCGACCACAGCGAGATCGACCGCGGGCTCTCCACCTTCATGCATAGCGTGATATTTGGCCACGAATCGCCACCATACAAATCGACAGTGTCGGGAGCGGACCAGCCACCATCCACGATGGCACTGAACTCGGCAGAAGCGGATGTTGGGTGGGTTAGCCCCAAGGCTTCTTTCTCATCAGGTGATCGAGATCCTCGACCACACCTTGCCAGCTCTCGACTTCCATGTACTCGATGAGTAGCCACCGTTGAAACGGGCGGAGAGGGTGCTGAGACAAGCACCACCGGAATGGAGTTCGCGCTACCCGTTTCGGTTGCTACAGCCGGTTGTTGAGGCGACGACGAATGGCGAGTATCGCGCCGCCGACCAGTAGCAGACTTACCAGGAAGGGCAGTACGCCTGCGATAAAGGCATTCGCTCCGTCGGCCGCGCCCTGGATTACCAGGGCCAGTACAACGATGCCGCTCAGCACGGGGAGAACCTTGAATATCTTGTCCGCCGCACCGATCCAGCCTCCGGGACCGGCCTGCAATTGCCAATCCAGGGCGGTCAACTCGGCTCTGATCAGATCGCCGGTCCGGTCGCGTGGGTCCCGGGCGCTCTCCGGCGGCAGATCGCCCGGCCCGTCGTCTCGCTGATACACCGGCGACATCCATGCGCGGCTGTTGTTTTCGTCCAACCGCAGGTGATATCGGAACGGTGTGCGTGTCTGGCTGTTGCGGAAGGGGCGCTCGACCTCTAATCCATCGTCGACGAAGCGCACCTGGAAGGGGGTGCCGCCCAAGACGACCCGCAGTCGATCTTCCAACACCATCAACTTCGACTCGTCCACCGCACCCACAAGATCACTATAGGGTCGAAAACTCTTGTGTAGCAGCGCTATAGGATGCATTTATGATGGGGAGGGACCTGCGGCGGTTCTTGTCGCCGGCAGTCGCAGTGGTCGGGGTTCTGGTTGTGCTGGTAGCGGGCGTCTTCGGCTACCGGCATTGGCTTCGACCGGCCAACCAGGCCAAGACCTTCCTCGACAAGATCAGCGTGGACGGTTTCTCCGAGCAATCGCGACGCACTCACCCCTACAGCCATGGCTACGAGGATGCGGACGCCCTGTTCATCGGTCCACCGATACCCGATCAGACGTGCGCAGAGACCGAGTGCAAACTCCAAGCGATCCTGCGCCGCGTCGACGCGCCTGGCCTGACCTTGAATCCCCTCAACAGCGATCCGCACACCCTGGTTCGTCTGGATCCCGGCGGAACCGTCACCGAGTACTACACCGTCGGGTGGGGCGACCACCCCGGTGGATTCACCGTCACCGTCGAGCAGGAAATCGAGAATCCGTCCTACAACGACCGACTGGACTCCGCCCAGCGCGCCGCGATGAAGAACGGCACGATCACAGTCCTGCACATCGCGGTCACCCATGGATACGGATAACCGACAGGGTGTCGCGGGCCTTGGGAGCTGTCGACCGTGGGGGCGCACAATGGTCAGCCGCCTGCTCCGCTCGACAGGGTGTCGGGCGGTCCGGCGGGGCGGGTCGCACGGCGCCTGACCGTTGGATCGCGCCGCACCGATGGCGATGCGGGAGGCGGTTGTTGGGAGGCCGGCGCCGACGGCCGACCAGTTCGCCACTGTTTGAACTGCCCACATGCCATCGCACCCCACCCCAGGGCAAGCCCCGCGGAGAGCACATATTCGGCCGGTGTCGCGGACAACGTCACGGCGCGGGCGATCGCGTCAATCGACATGATGGTCTGAGCAAGGAACAACCAGACCAAACAGGAATCCGACCATCCCAAGGAGCGATCGTTGCGCTTGGTCGGCCTCGGGGCCGCCGTTTTCGATCGGGGGCTCATCCCACTCGGTACCCCCGGGACTGGCCTTGACGGGCCAGTTCATCGAGGTCGGCGAGCAGGCTGGGACCCATCAGGCGGTGCCAGAACACGAAGCCGCTGCCGAGCATGGCGTAGACCACCAGCATTCCGGTTGGGAGGAGCCGGAATCCTGGCCGCAATGTTTGGGCGAGAAGTACCAGCATCGAGCCGCCGCCGAGGGTGATCATCACCCAGATGAAGCGTCTCTGCTTCTCCAGCCGGTGCCGCTCGGCGAGGATGTGGGCATGCCACCACGGCGGATGGATTCGATCCGGGAGGCGGCGATTGTCCTGCGCCTCATAGAATTCGAGCTGGAGCGCCCACACGCCGAACCGTTGATAAGTATCGCTTCGACGACCGACTATCCCAACGCCGAACCCGGTGGCGAAGTACACCGCTGCCCACAACCAACCGGGGTAGAGGTCGGAAATCGAGATGCCCAGCGCGCCCAGCCCACACAGAATCGGCCCTGCCGCCCACATGCGTCGAATTCTGCGAAGCAGGCCGCGCAAGCGATCGCGTGCCGCTACCGACGAGGCGGATCCGAGTCTCTGCACCGTTCCTCCCGATGGATATGCACCAGTTCGATATGCACCGAAACGCCACCAGTCAGGCAGGTACCGGAGATCCGCTGGAGATGCGAAACTCGTTTCCGCTTCGACTTGGCTACTACAGCTGGAACCCCGATGGAAACGGAACCCCGACCCCTGTCACACCGCCGTGTAAACCCGCTGCCATTTCGGGGTTTACACAGGTAACGACTGGGACATCAGGTCGGAATCGCGCGGGGTGATCCATGCCACAGTGACACCGCAGGCCCTAGAATTCGACTCTGTGAACCACCGCGATCAAGGCCGCGAAGCGCTCGCAGAACGCATTCAGCAACTTCGTGGCGAACATCCGGAGTTGAGTTTGCGGGCCATCGGTGACCGGGCTCAGGTCAGCCACACCACGGTCGCGCGAGCGCTGTCGACGGCCGACAAGCTGCCGTCGTGGCCTTCGATCGCCGCGATCGCTCGCGTCCTGGGCGGTGCGGGTAGCGATGTCGAAGCCTTGTGGCTCTGGGCCTCCACCGGTACGCCCCCGGAATCCGGGCCGAACTCCGACGACGCCGTGACACTGGCCGAGGCCACGGCATCGCGCCGACCGCGCTGGTTCATTCCGACCTGCGTCGCCGTGGCCGTCACGATGATGATCCTCGCCATCGTGCACAGCGCCGTCCCACCCCAATCGCACGCGGATCGATGGCTCGGCAACGTCGCGCAAACCGTGTTCGCCACCGCGGCGACCCTCGCCTTCGCCGTCAACGCACGCCGCGCCCACGCACCCGAGCGCCGCTGGCTACTCGTCGCCTGCCTGGCCAGTGGCTGCTGGACCGCGGCCATGGTGTGCTGGACCGTCGTTCACGAAATCGGCGGCGACCATGACCGTGGCACCACGCTCGCCGAGGTCGGCTTCCACGGCTACTCCCTGCTGATGCTCACCGCGCTGTGGCTGCGCCTGCGACCCGCACTCGGCCGGGCACCTCGCGGCGACACTCTCCGGACGGTAGCGCTCGCCGCGGTTGCGGCCCTGTCGATTCCGGCGCTGATCTGGATCCTCGCCGCCCTGCTGCACACGAACCCCGCCGACCCACCCGACAACACCGCGATCCGATTGACCTACCTGTACCCGATCGCCGACGCCGCCATGCTCGCCCTGGCCCTGCTCACCGACGCGCACGGCCGCTGGAGCACCCAATCACGTTTGCTCGCAACAGCATTCGTCGCCCACACCGCCGCCGCCATCCTTGCCACCATCGACATCGCCGCCGACGCGAGCACCGACCTGGTCGCCAGCTCCGAACTCGGATTCACCAGCTTCACCGCACTACTCGCCCTGGCCGCCATCACACCCGCCGACCACCACACCCCCTCGCCACGCCTGCACCACCGCATCGCCCGTGGCTTGCAAGCAACGGGACTCATCGCCGTCGCCATCTACATCCTCGCCCCGGCCACCGGGCACCTCCCGGCAGCCATCAATTCCGGTATCGCCGCAGGCATTGCCCTGCTGCTGGTCGTCGCCCTCCTCGCCAGCTTCTATCACCCGACCCGCAACCCCCGACCCCTTCCATAGTCGGGGGGTGCGGCCCGGACCCTGCAGGAAACTAGACGGGGCGAAGACCCGCTCCGACGCCGCCGGTGGCGTTGACGGCTTGCAGGATTTCCATGATCGGCCGGAAGTATGCGGGCGAGTGCATCGGCGATGCGGCGTTGACACACTGCATGTCGACGCCGAGCGGGTTGTAGTGCCCCTGATTCATGCCGACGAGTTGATCGCCCACGGTCACCGATCCACCGGAATCGCCGGGGACGGAACAGGATTGGTTGATGATCCGGTCACCCATCGGACCCCAGACCACACCGCAGTCGTAACCGCTGGACCGCCCGCTCGAGCAGACGGTCGCCCCCGTCCCCGGTGGTGCCCCGAACCCGGCGATCGTGGTCTGCCCCACGCTGCGCACCGGTGTCACCTTCGAGGGCTCGAATTCGATGATCGCGTAATCGAGGCCGCGCCCTTGATCGGAGAACACCACGGTGCCCACCGGACCGGCCGCCAGCGCGCGTTCCACGCGAACCGACGCGCCGGCCCCGGCACAATGCCCCGCGGTGAGACCGACCAGCCGACCGGACCCGTCGTAGCCGATCGTGGTCAACGAACAGGTGACACTGTCGTCCAACACGATCCCGGAGCTGCCACCCAACGGTGGCGGATCCGCCGCGGCGGGCCCCGCTGCGGCGGCGACAGCGCTTGCGGCGCACGCGATGAACACCACTACGAGATGACGTCGTTTCATTGCCCGAAATCCTTTGCGTAGAAGTGGGAATGGTCTGACGCGCCTACCAGTACTGGCCTACGACGAGCACGGCACCCGGATCCTCCGGGTCGAAGGGATTCAAGACCCCGATGAACGTGCCGCCACCGGGGTGCGCCGCGGCCTCGGCCGCGATCTCGTAGGTGCTGGCGAAGGTGCTGCCGTCGGGCTGGATCAGCTGGGAATCCGGTTCCAAGTCCACGCGCTGAACCCCGGCGGGCACCAGTGCGTCGATCGCACCGGGAATCGGGCCGGCGGCGAAGGCCGCGTTCTCACTCGGCAAGAGCACGACACCGGTGGCATCGGGACTGGTGAACGGCACCGCGGCCGAGGCCGCTCCCGAGCCGAGGACCAGGGCTGCGGCCGCGCTTGCCGACAGTGTCGTCAGGACGAAGATGGCACGAGTACGCATTTCAGCTCGCTTTCCGGGAGTGGTGCCGATCGATGGCGGTCCGCGATGAGGGACCTCTGACTGCGATCGGAACCAGAATGAGTCGATCCGACTCGGCAACTAGAGCTGGAACACCACTGTCAACGGAAGGTCGGTGGCTGTCACACCCTGTTGGAAACCCCGTCACACCGTGGGGTTTCCACCGCTCATCACCCCTCCGGAGCGCGTCGATCAGGCTGGGTGATCCACACCACTGTGACAAGGACGCCCAGCAATACACGGCCGGGCGGCCGGCTCCGTGAGCACTCGGCAAGCACCCGTCAGCCGCGGTACATGGCGTCGATTGTGTCGGCGTAGCGGGTGGTGATGATGTGGCGCTTGACCTTGAGGGTGGCGGTTAGTTCGCCGGATTCTTCGGTCAGGTCGTGGTCCAGGAGGGCGAACTTCTTGATGGCTTCGGCGTGGGAGACGGTGGTGTTCGCGTCGTCTATGGCTAGTTGCAGCTCGGCTCGTAGGGCGGGGTCTGCACGGAGGTCGGCGACCGTCGCGGGGGCGGGTTTGCCGTTGGTGGCTTTCCAGGTTTGGAATGCCTCCGGGTCGATGGTGAGCAGCGCGGTGATGAAGGGGCGGCCGTCGCCGAGTACTACTGCCTGCGAAATCAGTGGGTGTGAACGGATTCGGTCTTCCAGGGGGCCGGGTGAGACGTTCTTGCCGCCGGCGGTGACGAGGAGGTCCTTCTTGCGGCCGGTGATCGAGAGGAAGCCGTCCTCGTCGAGGACACCGATGTCGCCGGTGCGCAGCCAGCCGTCGCGGACCGCTGCTGCCGTGGCTTGGTCGTTGTGCCAGTATCCGGCGAACACGACACCGCCGGACAGCTCGATCTCGCCGTCCTCGGCGATGCGAACCGCGTTGCCGCCCAAGGGTTGTCCCACACTGCCGATCTTGATCGCACCGGGCACGTTGACGCAGTGCGCGGCGGTGGATTCGGTCATTCCGTAGCCCTCGTAGATCGGGACGCCGACACCGCGGAAGAAGTGGCCCAGCCGCGGGGCCAGTGCGCCGCCGCCGGAGATGGCGAACTCGCAGTGCCCGCCCAGGGCCGCGCGCAGCGGTGCGTACACCAGTCGATCGCACAGGGCATGTTGGAGGCGGAGGAGCGGGCTCGGGTGGAATTCGCCTGTGCTGTCAGCTGTTTCGCTCCAGCGGATGGCGGTCCGCTCGGCGTATCGGAATACCGCGCCCTTGACCTTGCCGCCCGCCCGCGCCTTCTTGTCCGCACCGTCACGGACCTTCTCGAAGACTCGCGGTACCCCGAGAATCGTGTGCGGGCGGAAGCGCGTGAACTGCTCGGTAATGGTTTTGAAGTCCGCCCAATGCGCCTGTGTCATACCGCCTTCGAAGGCGGCCAGCGAGACGGCGCGCGCCAGCACGTGCGCGAGCGGCAGGAAAGTGAGCATGCGCTGCCCCGGGCGCGCGACCTCGCCGATGCTGGCGTGCAGGATGCCGCGCACCTCCGAGAGCAGGTTGCGGTGGGTGAGCATGCAGCCCTTGGGACGGCCGGTGGTGCCCGAGGTGTAGACCAGCGAGGCGAGACCGTCCGCACGCAATCCGTCGAGGCGCTCGCGCAACACCGCGTCCGCGGTCTGCTCACCGTCGGTGATCAGGATGGCTTCGGCACCATCGTCGATCACCACCATCCGCTGCAGGCTGTCCGGCGCGGCGTCGAGCAGGTCCTTGTGCCGAGCGGTCTCCACCACCGCGAGCGCCGCACCCGAGTCCTCGAGAATCCAGCGCACCTGCTCGGCGGAGGACGAGTCGTAGACCGGGACGGTGACCGCGCCCGCCGCCCAGATCGCGAAGTCGAACAGCGTCCATTCGAATCTGGTCGCCGACAGCAGTACGACGCGGTCGCCGGGCCGAATCCCGTTGGCTATCAACCCTTTCGCAACCCCGGAGACCAGGCGCGCGAACTCCGCGGCGGTGACATCGAGCCAGCGATCCCCGGACGGCCGAGAGAACAGCACCCGCTCCGGCGTCTGCTCGGCCTGGGTGTAGACCGAGCGGACGATCGTCTCGTCCTCGGCGATGGCGAAGGTGCTCGCCGTGGCGAATTCACGCATGATCGTCTCCAATCGTCGAATCGGGGTGACCGAGTCGCCGCAGCGCTCGCGCCAGGTCGGCAATCTCCCGGGTGGTCCATTCGGCCGTGCGCTCGCCCAGCCGAGTCAGATCGTGTCCGATCGCCGCCGACAACGCGGCCCGCCCCGCATCGGTCAGATGCAGCGGGAAGCCGACGCGCAGGTTGCCTTCCCCCGCCTCGAGCCAACCCTCATCCATCAAGGTCCGCACCTGCCGCGACACCGTCGACCGGTGTACTCCGAACATCTCGGCGATCTCCGTGGCACGGCACCCCGGTTTCCGGTCGACATACGACAGCACCGACTGCTGGGTGAACGACGGCACCCCTTCGGCGGCCGGGCGCCCGGCCACGATCTCGCGGACGATCCCCGTCAAGCCGTCATGGACCGCGAGCAGTTCGGCGGACCACCGCCCCGGTTGGTGTTGCATCACGCAACTATAACCTCACGCCGGCACCTCCCCACGCAACCCCACGTCCACTCCTCCCCGAGGCCTCGAAACTCACTGCACCGGCAACATCGGCCAACAAGCGGTGATGCCGGACTGCATCTCCTATTGCGCACCAAATCTCTTGCGGCCGAGTATGTTCACGATCCTGTGGACGCAAGAAACCCCGAGTGGGTGTACGACTCTGTCGTTGAATTCGTGGAGAACTACCTCAGCCTCGTTTACCGGCGAGAAGTCGATAACGGCCGTCGAGTGTGGTGCCAGGAGTGGTGGAAGCACGCCGAGGCTGTCGCGCGATTGGATGCCATGTGGCGGACGTGGGAGCACTATCGACTCGACTGCAATACGGGATTGAGCGTGTGGTTTCTCGACCACGCCGATCCGCATATGCGCGTCCTGTTCGACCTGGACGGCCCCTTCCAGTACTGCTCCATCAAATCCGGGCACTCCGACCAGATATCGCCACTGCCGCTGAAGTCGCCACCGTCCGGCCTTTTCCGCTTGTCCTGAACTCGCGGATTCAGCCGGTGATCAGCTGTTGCATGGCGGTGGCGACCACCGCGTCTCCGTGCACGCTGGGGTGCCAAGGGAATCCGAGTGGGTCGGAGCGCGGGTCGAATACCCCGTCCAGCCAAGGGTCCGAGGTGCAGGGGCCGTGACCGAGGGTGACCGCTCGGGCGTCGAGGAAGTCCGCGTTCAGGAGGGCTGCGGCTTCGCGCTGGGCCGTGTCGAGGCGATCCAGGAACGCGGTGATCGCGCCCGCTCGGGGCTGCACGACATCGATGCCGAGGATGCTTGCACAGGCGGAATCGCCACCGGGAGAGTGAATTTCCGGGTATCCGACGAAGACGATGCGCGCATTGGGGGCGTAGTAGCGGATGTAGTTCACCGCTTGGCGGACTCGGTCGGCGTAGGCCTCGCCGGTGACGGCGTCGGCGTCGGGGACGCGGCCTTGGGCTGCGGCTTCCGGATCGCAGCCGTCGATCAGGTCGGTCAGGCACGTCACCGCGTGGGCCATGGAGACCGGGTTATCGGTTCCCCAGGCGTCATTCATGCCGAGTTGAATCGTCACGGTGTGGGTGCTCGGCCCGAACGCGTTGTCGGACATGGCCAGTTTCACCTGATGCACCAGTGTCCAGCCGACGGTGTCGATCGCCGCGCCCTGGCACGAGGTGTCCTCGACGTCGCCCGGCGACAAACCCAGACGCTGCGTCAACTGCGTCGGCCATGCTGTGGACACATGCTTGCAGCCGACCCCTTCCGTGTTCAGCAGGTCGAGGATCTCGCCGTTGGCGGAGAAGGAATCGCCGATGACCACGAGGGTTTTGCCGCCGGGAGTCTCCGCCGTGGTCGGCGACGCCAGTGCGGCGACCAGCATCGCCCCGCAGGCCGTGGATGCCGCGAGCAGCCGCAATCGAACCGAATTCCGCACTGGCCGTGCACCTCCCATCGCTTCGTTGCGATATGCGAAGCGTCATCGCTTCAGATTTGATGGCTCACTGTAGCCGCGCGACGCTCACGCCACCGGCGATCGCTAGATCGTCATGCAGATGTGTTGCCGGACCGCACGTTCGTTCATCTTCCAGTGACGGTGACCAGACAAGCTGGGAGTGGGCACGCGGGTGGCCTGGTGCCGAACCCGGAATCTTGTGCGTCCGCGAGGGCTCGCGGAACGAATACTGAAGACGACGAGCGCAGGATGTGCAGCCTTGACTATCGACACGACGCTAGAGCAGCCGACGACCCCACCGACGGGGACCGCGGCCGCATCGACGCGCGGCAGTGAGTACGCGACCCTGATGCGGCGAATCCGGCAGGCGGGCTTGCTGGATCGGCGCATGCGGTTCTACGGATGGCGAAGTGCGGTCACCGCAACGGCTTTCGTGGGCGGCTGGGCGGCATTGTGGCTGATCGGGGACTCGTGGTGGCTGTTGGGCGTCGCCGCCTTCCTCGCCATGGTGTTCGCGCAGCTGGCGTTTCTCGGACATGACGCCGGACACCAGCAGATCTTCGGGACCAAGCGGGCCAACCAGTGGTACGGGCTCGTGGTCGGCAATCTGGCCACCGGAGTGAGCATCGGCTGGTGGACCAGCAATCACAACCGGCACCACGCGCACCCCAACACCGAGGGCGCCGATCCCGACGTCGAAGGAGTGCTGGCCCATTCCGGCGCGCGGGCGATGGCCGGAAAGGGCTGGCGGCGCTTCATCTTCCGATACCAGGCCTGGCTGTTCTTCCCGCTGCTGCTACTCGAGGCGGGCAGCCTCCACTTCGCGAGCGTGCGAGCAGTACTGAGCTGGCCGATCCCGCACCGTCTGCGCGAGGGCGCAGCGCTCGCCGCACACGCGATCATCTACCTGAGCGCGGTATTCCTCATCCTCTCCCCGGTCCATGCACTGGTCTTCATCGCCGTCCAGCAGGGCCTGTTCGGCTTCTACATGGGATGCACCTTCGCCCCGAATCACAAAGGCATGGCGGTACTCCCGGAGAACGACCGCACGGACTTCCTCCGCCGCCAGGTCCTCACCTCCCGCAACGTCCGCGGCAGCATCCTGACCGACCTCGCCCTCGGCGGCCTCAACTACCAGATCGAACACCACCTCTTCCCCTCCATGCCTCGCCCCGCTCTCCGCGCCGCCCAGCCCCTGGTCCAAACCTTCTGCGCGGAAGCAGGCATCCCCTACGCCGAAACCACCCTCCTCGACTCCTACGCCCAAGCGCTACGCCACCTCAACGAGGTAGGCCGCCAAACCCGCCGCTAGCGGGCCGGGCGGCACCGGAATTACTGCGCGAGTAGTTTGCGGAGGCTGGTGAGGACGTAGCCGGGGTTTTCGTCGAGGACCCAATGGTCGGCGTCGGGGACGACGTCGGTGGTCACGGTCGTGGCGACTCGCGTCATCATGGTGCCGACGGCGGAGCCGATGCCGTCCTGGCCGCCGAGGCCCAGCACCGGGATGGTGAGTTTGCCGTCCTTTTCGATCAGGGCGTCAATGGCCTTGTCGCCGGCCGGTTTCTGGCGGTAGTACTCCAGCCCGGCGTGGGTGCGGCCGGGACGGCTGAAGGCGGCGATGTAGGCGTCGCTCTCGGCCCGGTCGATCGCGCCGTTCTTCGCCGCCCGATAGAACTGGCCGTAAAACGCGGATTCCTTGCCCTCGATCAGCTGTTCGGCGAGCTGGTCCTTGGGTCCCAGCGCCAGCCAATCGAACCAGAGCACGTCGGGTTTCGACAGCGCCACCTTCGCGTAATCGCTGCTCGGCGCGGCCTCCATGATCGCCAGATGACCCAGGTCCGAACGGTATTCGTCCGCATAGGCCAAGGCGATCTCACCGCCCCAATCGTGGGCGAACAGGTCGAAGCGGCCCAGATTCAAGTGCTGAGCGACCGCGTGCACATCCGTGGCGACGCTCAGGGCCTGATAGCCGTCGTCGGATTTTGCGAAGCCGGAGTCACCCATGCCGCGCAGATCGATCGCGACCACGGTGTGATCCTTGGCCAGATCGGGGGCCAATTTCGACCACGCACGCCAGGTTTCGGGCCAGCCGTGCAACAACACGATGCCGGGCCCGTGTCCGCCGACCACGTAATGCACCTGCACGCCGTCGTTGTCGATGGTGCCATCGCGGAACCCCGGCAGCGGGTCGGTGGCGGTCGGAGCCGACGACGAGCAGGACGTGACCAGCGCGCCGACCGCTACCAGCGCGGCGGCGACTGGCAGCAGTCTGTGACGGAATACGTTGAACCGCATACTATTTGGAACCTCTCCGGGGTTGTACAGCCTCATCCGGCCGGGGGAACCTGGCCCCAATCACTGCCGCCACCCTGAACCCCGCCCCTGGCAGACCGCTGGCAGTGCCGGCATTCATCTGCTGGCCCGGGTCCCGAACCCGCTAATCAGGGTTCACTCCAAGGCATTCCGCCAAGTCTCCAAGCCGGTGTCGACGTCCCAAGCCCAACAGATACTTAGGCCATTGGTCCGATACCGCGGCGGCTTGCAGGTACCTACGGTCCTGGGTATGACCATGGAAACCCTGATTGCCGACCGTCTCGAAATCTCCGACCTGTTCAGCCGTTTCGGGCAGTTGCTCGATGAGCATCACTGGGAGGCAGCCAACACGGTGTTCGCCCCCGACATCACCGTTACCTCGCCGCGGGCGGGAAAGCTGACGGGAATTGATCAGGTCATCGGCTACATTCGACAATCCGTGGTCGAGGGAGAACATACCCAGCACATCACCACCGACCTGCAGGTCGATATCGACGGCGACCAGGCGGCCGCTTCGGCGAACTCGCAGGTCTACTTCTACCGTGACGGCCAGGCTCCCCACCAGACAAGCGGGCTGCGATTGGTCGCGGGTGTCGTCCGCACGCCGATCGGCTGGCGACTGAGTAGTACGCGCACAATCCTCGCCTGGGTGCGCAAGGACTAGCGTGGCAAATCAAACACCCCGATGCCCCCTCGAGCATCGGGGTGTGCTCAATTCGAGTTGCAGTACAGAGACTTGATCACTCGTCCAATAGCATATATGCGCAGCGTGCGTGCCGCAAATATGCGGCACGCGCAGGCGGTGAAGCAGCTTCAGCGCCGGCCACCCTCGGGTTTACTCGTGAGCACCAGGAACCGCGGCACCTATCGAAGGATGACGCATATTTGCTGGCTTCATGATGCAAATATAGAATGAGGGAGATCGAAACATCGGGGACGGACTTCACGGGCCCCACCGGCCCCAAGGTGCCGACCCCGAATCCAGGGAGGAGCCAGGGTGCCGACTTACGACAGGACGACCGCAACCGACTTCCTCAACCAGGCTTTCCAAGACGAAGCAGCGGTTATGCGCGTGGACCCACCCGAGCCCGGCGACAACCCGCTCCCCTACATTCCCGTCGACAAAGCCATCGGGGCAAACGTCCTGCGCTACCGAGAGGCCGCGGGTCTCAGTCAAACCGCGTTGTCTCGTCGCCTGTCCACACACGGCATGCACATCGCACAGCGTCAGATCTCAGAGCTGGAAAACGGCAATCGAACCCTGAAACTGACCGAAGCGGTCGCCCTGACCCACGCACTCCGTATCACGATCGATCAACTATTGGCGGGCGTGCAGTTCGCCGGTAATGGCCAGCGCTCGCCGCACCCTTGATCGAGGATCGCCTGCCTGGCGCCATCCACGCCCCGTCGCCGCTCGGCGCTGGTGAGCCGCACCGGCGGATCGGCGAAGACAGTGGGCCGCTTCCCTCGAGCTGCTATGGCGTGAATGTCCTTCCGTCAGAAGGAAGATAAGCGCGCGAGTTCGACGCGGCTGGCCACACCGAGTTTCGGGAAGGCCCGGTAGAGGTGGTGGGCAACGGTTTTCGGGCTGAGGAACAGTTTGGCGGCGATCTCCTTGTTGGTCGCGCCTCCCGCTGCCAGCTTGACCACTTGTAGTTCTTGCGGGGTCAATGCTGCCGAGGATTTCACGGTGGGCTTCTCAGGCAGTGGCGTTTGATCGCCAGCGGCGAGCAGTTCGAGACGAGTGTGGTCAGCCCACGGGAGAGCGTCGAGCCGGTCGAATATCTCGACAGCCTGACGCAGGGCGCCGCGGGATTCGCCGATTTCGCGTTCGCGGCGCAACAGTTCTCCGAGTAGCAGCAAGGTCCGCGCGTAGTCGTACCAGAGTCCCTCCGCGACTTGCAATTTCGCTGCCTCGCGATAGGCGTTGCTGTCCGAGTCGAGGAGCCCGCGTGACCGTAACCGGATCGCCTCGGCGAACGGCGATCCGAGAGCCTGCGCCCACCTTTCGATTTCGGCCATGGCTTCGCTCGCACGCTCGGGCTGCTGGGCACGGACCGCCGCCTCCACCAGATCGCGCAGCAGGTGCAACCAATGTCCGCGGATCCGGTTCGGTATTCGATACAGCGCATCGAGCCGGTCGATGGCACGGTCATAGCGCCCGTGCCCCAGATCCAGCAGGCCGAGCGCCCACTCGTTGTGCGTCACATCGATGAAATTGTCCTGGCCGTGCGCGCGCCTCGATCGCTCGATCAGGTCGCGGCAACTCTCATCGTCTCCGCGGATGGCCGCGATGAGCGCGAGATAGCCTTGCCCGGAAGCGATTGTGTTGACCTGACCGATGTCTCGTGCCACGCGAGCGGCCCGCGTCTGGATCTCTTGAGCCTCGGGCAGTCTGCCGAGCATGAGCTCGGCTGCGCCGGCGTAGACGGCCGCAGTGGTGAAGCGACCCACCATGCCCTGGTTCTGGGCATCGTCCAAAGCCCGGTAGGACAGGGTGCGCGCGTCCTCGAGATCCCCGATGAGCATGGCTTGCGCGGCAGCCACCAGCGCCAGTGCCGGATCCTCGGTGCGGTGGCCTTCCGCGACGGTCGCGCGCACGATGGCGATCCCCTCGACCAGCTCACCCGAATACAGCTTCAGTGGGCCGTCGATGGCTGCGAGCAGCGCCGAACGTTGTTCCGCGGGCAGCCGCAGAGCCGTGAGTTTCGCTCGCGCCGTTCGCGCGTGCTCCCCATCGCCGAGAAACCAGGACGCCCGGCTCGCCTCGATGAACAGCGGACCCGCCCGCACCGGTTCGACCGCCGCGACTTCTTCGGCGGCCAGCAGCAGTGCGTCGCGCGCTCGGCGCAGCTTGCCGCTCTCGAACTCGACCGAG
The DNA here is from genome assembly GCF_042753865.1 of Nocardia sp. NPDC059240. NCBI lineage: Bacteria > Bacillati > Actinomycetota > Actinomycetes > Mycobacteriales > Nocardiaceae > Nocardia > Nocardia sp. NPDC059240. The sequence continues at coordinate 542,307 of NZ_JBHZAC010000003.1, forward strand.
GCCTGCACCCAACCCAACCGGGCTCGGCCCTCGGTACCGATAGGTAGTTGCATCGCCTGCCCAGCCAGGGTCGCCGCGCGCTGGAAACTTCCGGCGGCCGCCGCCCACTCGGTGGCCAAAACCATCCGACGACCGCGGATTTCGTGGTCCGGGGTGAGCCCGGCAGCACGCTCCATGGCGGCGGAGGCCGCCGAGTATCCGGCCCGATCGACCGCGCGTTCGGCCGCCGATTCCAGGAGCGCAGCGACACTCTCGTCGCGGCCGATGGTCGCGGCGGCCAAGTGCCAGGCTCGGCGATCTGGATCATCCAGCGACGCCGCCGCCAACGCGGCGTGCACCGACTGCCGTTCGTGGAACGAAGAGCCGTGGTAAACGGCCGCACGCACCAGCGGGTGTCGAAACCGAATCTCTCGCGCGGAGACCTCGATCAGGCCGGCCGCTTCACCCTCGCTGATGCCGCCTCGACCCACCTCCAGAGAGTCCAGTGCCTGCAGCGCGATCCGCGGATCACCGTGGGGCTCGGCGGCCACGGTCAACAGCGCGAGACGCCCGGCCTCGGACAGCGCGTCGACGTGTCGCCGGTACCCGCCGGCGAGCCGGTACGGAAGCGGCAGCGGTCCGATGGGCAGCTCGTCCAGATCCATGCGCGGAAATTCCAGCAGCGCCAAGGGATTTCCGGATGCCTCGCGCAGAACACGTTCGCGCATAACCGGATTGATTCCCGGCCACCGCTCCTGGAGCAGGCGCTCGGATGAGGCATCGTCCAGTGGCGGCAGGTGCAGCTCCGCGATACCGGGCAGACAGCGGGTACGGCTCGCGAACAGCATCACGATGCTCTCGGTGCCCAGGCGGCGCGCCGCGAAGCGCAGTGCTTCCGCGGACATCGGGTCGAGCCATTGGACGTCGTCGATGACGCACAACACGGGACCCTCGTCGGCGAGCTCCGCGAGCAGCGACAGCGTTGCCAGACCCACCAAGAAACGATCCATCTGATTCGGCGCGATGGTGAGGCCGATCACCGCGCGCAGCGCCTCGGCCTGGGCGGGAGGCAACGCACCCAGCGGCAGCGCAGCAGGGCGACCGACCGCCGCCAGCAGTTCCTGCAGTCCCGAGAAGGGAAACTCCGATTCACCTTCGACGCCTGTGCAGCGCAGTACCTTCCACGACTCGCCCGCGAGTTCGACAGACCGATTCAACAGCGCGGTCTTGCCCGCACCTGCCTCGGCCACCAGTTCGAGTGCCGCGCTCCGACCAGTGGCCGCGGCGTCCAAGAGAACGCCGATTCTCCGTTCTTCGAGATCCCGGCCGTACAGCATTATCCCAACCTATCCGGAACCGCAAATGTTCAGCACACCGGTATGCCTTAGAAGATTTCCCGATAACGCATTCGATCGCGAGCCGTTACCGTTGCCCAAGCGTGGCCGGTGAATATCGCAACGAACGTTCGAGGACAGCCACCAAGTGGTAAGCGAATTCTTTTGCATCGGTATGCATACCATTGCGCACACCTGGGAATTCGGTGACCTAGTTACCGAGCGTAGGCGTCGACGTTGTTGTAGAGGCCGGTGCTTGTTACGGCTGCGACGGCTATTCGGGTGTGTCCGCGGCGATCCAGCGTGCGAAGACCTCGACACGGTCCGCAGGCCAGGCACCGTCGCAGGGCATCGAACCCTGTTCGAGCCGGTGCAGAATGGCCTCCGCGTGAGTGGCGACATCCGCGTGAGACCACAGGTCGAAGGCGAAACTCATGGATTTGCGGTCCCTTTCACGGAAGAGCGGCTTGATGTCACGGGCGAAGCTCAGCGGCGACTCGGGCGTTGGGAGAGCGACAGCAGATTCGGGCTCTGGGGCGGCAAGTGCCGAGATGCGTGCGCCCGGAGTCGCATTGCACACCCACCACCAGCGTGGTATCGGCATATGGGGTGGCGGTGTGGCTCCCGGCTGCGAGTTCTCGACCGCGATCCGCGAGCCCCACTCGATGTAGGACACGAAGGCGGCCCGAAACTCCGGATCGGTCGGCAGGCCCGCGTCATCGGCCGCGCGGGTGATCAGTTGGGCCCAGCGAGCGCGCCATTCCTCGGTGAGGGCCTTGCCGGCGTGCTCGGCGACCATGTGGTCGTAGCCGCCGTACTGCTCGGTGTACAGCTTGGGCCCGCCGAAGGTTTCGGCGAGCCATGCCGCGACTCGCTCTGGATGATCGGGTGACATTCGGGCGAAGAGCGGGCCGAGCAGAGGGTCGGAGGGAACGTACTTGGTGTAGAAGTACTGGGTCATCCGAGTCAGCGCGGGCAAGCCACCGGCCCACTCGAACAGGGTCGGCTCGTCCGAGAGCGCCGGATCGGAAAAGCCTGCGTAGTAATGCATTCCGCTGCAGAATGGCTTGTTCTGCGAATGACCACAGCGGCACAGGCTGTAGTGCTCGGACGAGGCTCCGGCATTGCGCGGCCCCCCGTCCACCAGGGGGATGCCGCCGGTGACACGGTAGGGGCCGTCTTTGGATACCTCGATGGCGGGCCCTCGGCGCGGTGGCGCCGCGTCCATCCCATCGACGGCGTAACCCAGTGCACCGGAGGGACAGGCACGCACCGCCCGTTCGATCTCATCCTGGCGACCACCACTGGGTGCGACGAAAGGGTCTTCCCCGGCACGGAATACGGTCGGAAGCCGGTCGGTGCAGAACCCCGAATGCGCGCACAGGCCGCGATTGTCGAGCACGGTGACGGCGGTGCCTTCGTAGCTGTCACGCTGGTCGGGCACCCGTTGCGAGTTCTTGTCGCCGTTGAACTCGATGCGGGAGTGGCTGCCGTCGCACAGCGGCTTGGTTTCCGATGCGCCGCAACGGCACAACGCCATCTGCGGCAGCGCGCGTAGCGGCTCGCCGAGCCAGTTCGTGATGGTGACCGGATTGGTGACCAGGTACGGGCCATCCGGGGCGACCTGGATGCAGGAATCCAGCTCACTCTGCAGGGCCGCAAGCTCCGATACCCGGGCGTCGGGGTCCTCGGCGGCCAATACGGCCAAGTGCTGCAAGGCGGCCGTGGCTTCCTGTACGCCGGGGGGTGCGTCCGGCGTAGCGCGCAGTCGGGTGAGATCGGATGCCAATTGCCAAAGCGCGGAGCCGATCTCCTCATTCTCGTCGGTTGCCAGTGGGGAGTCAGGCGATGCGGGCGGATGGCCGGTCAAGGCCGTGTACACCTGAGTCAGCGGACGAATCACCGAGTTCCGCAGTGGTGCTGCATCTCCCGACGGACTGTCCGCCATCGCCTGAGCCAGGCGACGATCGAGCGACACGGCACGGTTCAGCACAGATTCCAACTCTTGGTGCACTGTCGTTGCCTCTCTCCAGATTTCAGACTCGGCGCTCCCGAACGGGACCGAACCGCATGAGGATTACTTGATTACACCGTTGCAGATGTGTGCGGCCGGTGACGTCCGCTTCGCCGAGGGCAGAAATCGTGCGGTGGGTGGATCCGGAGTGGACCCACAGAGAAGGTTGGCCAACGAACGAGGTGGGAACAATGCTCGATTGCTCAGCAATCCCTTAGTGATACTGAGCAATCGAGAACGATCCCCTACCCCGGTCAGAAGGACGGCGACGCGCAGTGTGGGCTGCTCCGGCTGGTCGACAGAGCGATCTCGCTGAACGTCCGAATCTTGTTGGTCTCGTGCGATGTTCGCCATACCAGGCCCAACTCGATCGGTGCGCCGTCGAGCACCGGGAGATACGTGACACACGGCCGTTGATGGAGCGTGGCCGCGCTACCGCCGACCAGGAACCCGCCCTCTCCTGCACTGGCCAACGCCACCATCTCCTCGAACGTGTTGGCGCGCTTACCATGAGAGATCGGGCGACCGTTCGGAGTTCGGCGCGGATTGCGATCTGCCGCGAGTGCGGCGGGCCAGGCCTCGGGTACTCGCAGGAGCCGCACCTGCGCGAGATCCTCGAAGTCGATGGCCGTGCGTGCGGCCAGCGGATGTCGAGTCGAGATCGCCAGCATGCGCCGCTCGCTGATCAGCACCGGACCGAGAGTCAGCGCGGGATCCACCAAGGGCCTATCGACCAGAACCATGTCGCGCTCCTCGCCGAGCCAACCGTCGATACCGTCGGACATGCGCACCTCGCAGATGTCGAAATCGGTTTCCGGCGAGAGCGAAAGAAATTCGCGGCCTGCCGAATACGTCAGTTGCCCGGCGGCGGCCCCGAGGAAGCCCACGGACAATCGACCCTCGAAGCCGCGGCCGGCATCGGTGGCACGCTGGATCGCTCGGTGGATCTGGTCGTAACCGGGCCGCAGATCGGTGAGCAATTGCTGCCCGATTCGGGTCAGCGCGACCCGGCGCGTGGTGCGGTCGAAGAGTCGCGCGCCGAGGCGGCGCTCCAGTCGCTGTATCGTCTGGGTTATCCGCCCGGATGTCACATGGAGTTGTTCAGCGGCACGTCCGAAGTGCAGATGGTCGGCCACCGCGAGGAATGCCTCGATCTCGTAGCGTTCCACAGTCACTAACTCGATTCATTGCCACAGAACACATCCCGTTCCCGCTCGAGGCCGCCGATCGCGGGGCTCGCGGAAACAGTCATTCGGATCTCCTGTTGCTGGTCGCCGGGTTCGCCGGTAGGTTGCGAATCCTATTCATCGGCAAAGTCTTTCGGGATTGCGACCGCACCGTAGGCGGCTTGCAGTATCGCGCCGGATTCGGCGCGGACCTTGCCCACAACGACGGCCCCGCTACAAGGCGATCAGTCGTTCCGGGACGGTTTCGAGGATCTCGCAACGGCCATTGCACATTGGGCGCGACACCACTACCGACATCGCTGCATGGAACTCGACGATGTAGGTCTCTCCGCTCGGCTTGAAGCGGACGACATCACCGGGGCTGAACATCGGAGTATCCGTTCTCCATCGGCGCAACGCGGCCGGGCGTCGAGTTGGGGCGCAGATCGTAGCCTTTACTCCACGCCCAGAGCATGAACGCCAGCACGACCACCGAGACCACGGCCGAGACAACCACCGACACCGAGACCAGAGGATTGCGCGGATCCGGCACCTCGCGCGAGTCGCTCACGATGGAATCTCCAGTCGCGCTACGAGCCTGCGTCGGACGGTTCCGAACCTCCCGAGCACATACCGCGCGAGCACAGAGACGCGCCGCTCACCGGTGGGGTTGTCGAATTCGGTCATGCACCTTAGCTTTCGGCTGTTGTTGTGAACGTCAGGGATTTCGACGTACGAGCTCTCGATCGAGTGCGACTGGATCGGGAGTCGACGGACCCGGATCGCGGGCGAGATCAGAATCCGCAGGGTGTCCCGACCGCGTCCATGGCAGCGGTGAATGCAGCGTCCCGCGTCACCCCGTCGGCCTCGTCGAGGCCCTCCGCAGTGGCGAGTCGATTCAGCTGTACCGCAGCGATATAGAGTGCGTCCTTCAGTGCGCCCCGGTCCGCGACTGCCGCGGCTGCGTCGAATTCCGCTGCGGTGTCGGCGTAAATCAGCCGCAAGTCCGCAATCGAGCCCCTGCCGCCGAGCGCTGCGGTCCGCTCGACCAAATCGGTCCACGCCACGTCGACGGCGGCGCAGGTCGCCTTGTCGTCGACCGCGCCCGCCGTACCAGCAACCGCAGTGAGCCCAACGGTAGCAGCCACCAGCGTAATCGCGGCGAAAAGTGTTCTCCGCATCGGCATTTCCCTTCTTCGCTTCGAACCAACAGCTGTCAGACTTGCTGGGTCGGCAGCACGATGGCCTGGCGCAGATTGACGCGCGCGGGGCGGCTGGTGATATAGGCGATCAGGTCGGCGACATCGTCGGCGTGCAGCGCTTCCATGGCCGTGTACATGCCATCCAGCTGGCTGCTGAGCTCAGTGTTATCGATGTGGCTGCCCAATTCGGTATCGGTCAGGCCCGGTTCGATGTTGGTGACGCGGACCTTTCGGGGGCCCAGTTCGGTGCGCAACGTCGCGGACAGTTGGGTGATGGCGGCTTGGGTGGCCCCGTACACGGCATAGGTGGGGAAGAGGACGTGCGCACCTATGGAAGAAATATTCACCAGGTCGGCTGCGTAGCCGGCGTCCGCCGCGGCCACCAGGTCCGGAATGAAAGCACGAATTATGCGCAGGCGCCCAGCCACATTGGTGTCGAGCATGCGAGTCCATTCGTCTTCACGACCGGCGTCGATCGGATTGGGCAGCATGACCCCCGCCGAATTCACCACCAGATCGACCGGCCCGAAAACCGCGTGCACCTTTTCCGCCGCACGTCCGACGCTTTCGGGATCGGTGACGTCGACCATGACCGACAGCGCGGTTCCGCCGCGATCTTGTCGGCTAGTGCTACCAGTCGATCCGCGCGACGGGCGAGCAATGCGACCCGAGCGCCGTGGCGGGCAAGGAGCAGGGCGGTGGCCTCACCCATGCCGCTGGCGGCACCGGCGACGACGGCGGTACGGCCGGAAAGGTTGTCGTAACTCATTTCTTCCTCGTTCTCGGTTCGATGCCGCGGGCGACGGGTCACTCGGCCCAGCGCAGCGGCAGCTTCTTGTCCGGGTCGGCAGGGACGCCGGCTTTGCCTCCGACCGCCATGGCGACGAGTGCCTGGGAGTCGCCGACAGCGGTGAGTCGGCGTTCGCTATTCCTGCGGAACGTGTCATGCACCGAGTTCTTGCGAGAGCGCCGCGGTGATGGTGATCAAGACCTTGGATGCGGTGCGGCTGTCTTCGTCGGACACCTGGCCGTAGGCGCGAGCCAGGATGGGTGCCAGACTCGCCCGCACATCGGTCACCAGTGTGCGGCCGAGCTCGGTGGGCTGGGCACCCTCGAGCAGATCCCGCTCGTTGAGGCGGGAGATAGCGGATTCAACAAGGGCGGCATCGAATTTCGTGGCACTGACAACGTGGGCCAGCAGCGCGGTGCGGTCGGCCGGATCGATGGCGATGGACTGGTTGAGAGTGATCCACTGTGTCTCATCCAGACCCGTACCCGCCAAGGCGCGCGACAGAATCACCGTGTGCACCTTTTCTGCTTGGCCGACAATCGAAGGGTTCAACGGAACAGTCATTGGCGAGTCCTGTCTACGGCCACCGAGTTCCGGCAGCGCGAGGTATGAAATAGGCTGGAAATCAACAGATTTCGCTTGGAGTACGTGCGAACTACGGGCACCAACGTGCGATGGCGTCAGCAATGGCCCCGGGCTGATCCTCGGTAGCGTGGTGGCCGGCCGGCCCGATGTGTTCGACGGTCAACGCGGCGATGTTTTCAGTGCACCACGCTGCCGTTTCCGGGGTGATCAGCAACGTGGGCGAGGTATCGAAGGTCAGCAGCAATTTCGGGATCTGCGGGCTGGCGGCCAGCCATTCGTCGTAGGCAGTCACGGCCTCCGTGACATCGACAGGGTCACCATCCAGCGGGATGGAACGTGCCCAGTGCAGGACCGGCTTTCGGCTCTCGCGTGTCGGATACGGCCGCAGATAGGGGGCCAGTTGCTCGGTATCGAGTGGATGCAGCACTCCGCCCGTGTAGGCGGTCTCGATGAAGAAGTTCGTGTCGAGCACCAACTCCTCGCCCTTGGACGAGCGCATCGCCTCGGACCGTTGACGCGGTCCTTCGCCGAGCTCACTCCAGGAGAGCGGCCGCACGATGGTCTCGAAAAAGGCTACGGCCCGGACTCTTTCGGGATGGCGTGCGGCCCAGTCGAAGGCGAGCACGCCACCCCAGTCGTGCCCGACCAGCACGACATCGTCAAGTTCGAGCGCGTCGAACCAGGCATCGAGGTAGCGGGCATGGTCGGCGAAGGTGTAGTCGATTTCGGGTTTGCCCGAACGACCCATGCCGATCAGGTCGGGAGCAAAACCGCCGAGGGTCGGCAGGATTTCGCGCCACATATGCGAGGACGCAGGATTGCCGTGCAGAAATACGAACCGAGTACCGCCAGGGGCCTGTTCGTAGTAGATGGTCGAGTCCAGGACCTCGACTGCGGGCATAACGGTGACTCCGAACTTCGATCGGGAACAGAGATACGACGACATCGATGAGCTCAACTACGACAACCCCTCGATGTCGAAGCTGCCCGATGCCGCCGCCGGACGAATCCGTCACCTCACGGTAGGAAGGCCTGGCCAGAGGCGGTATCCGTCAGATGTCCTAAGTGCCCGCCGGTCTTGGCGAGCCGGTTTGCCGAGAACGGCGGATCGGGCTCGCTCCCCCGCTTCGGAGCTGGGGACTACGACAAGAGGCCGCGCGCTACCCGTTCCGGACGGGAGCGGGAGGCGCGGGCCTCCGACTGCGCCTCGTCACGATGTTCCGTATCCAGCAGTCGACGTGAAAGCTCTTGGACGAGTTGACTGTTCGTCGCCGCATGCAGCGCCTCACCGATACTGGATCGATCGTCGACCATGGGCAGGGTGAACATTTCCGCCGGTGCCAGCCCGGCCTCGATCAGGCCTTCCGCCGGGTTCACACCGAAGGTGACACAGAAATCGATGACCGTCTGCGCGACCGGCGCCTTCTTGGGGTCGAACAGGTGCCGGTTCACCGTGCTGGGGTTGACACCCATCCGCTTGGCGATCGCCAGCTCGCTCATACCGCCTGAGATCTGCTTCAACCAGCCCTGGAACCTCGTGCGCATGCGCAGAGTCTAGTCGCAGTTTTGCGGCATTCCGCCGGTGCTCACCTGTGAAAACAGCCGATCAAAGCTGAACCGTGCCGCAGAAGTGCGCGATCCTAGGACTCCTGCCAGCCGTACTGTGCGCCCTCCTGCTGCCTTCGCACCCGGCGATCACGCCGAGCGGTCAGCCAATAGTTCAGAATCGCGTAGGCCGAGTACGCGAAGACCGTGGCGACGCCCAAGGAAAGCGTGACCCGCGACGAGAACCCGTAGACGGCAGGTACCCAGATTCGGACGATACGGTTGGCGCCCCAGATGATTCCGAATACCGCGGCAACGCCCAGAAGCGAGAGCGCGATCCGGTCGGTACGGGCGAACCCTGCCCAGCCGTGGCGTGCGGCGTACAGCACCGTACCGAGGACTGTCCCGTTGGCGATCACCGTCACGGATCCGCCGATGGTCGCGTACGCCTGAGCCCAGCCGCCCAGGTCGCCGATCAGACGCGTCGGCGTCGTCGGCGCGTCTGATGCAGCGAAGGAACCGACGACACCGAGGGCGGCAATCGCGGCGGCGGCACCGATCCAAGGCACGAGATCACGTCGCCCCCATGCCTGCCCGGCGACATGCACGCAGAGCAGGCGGGAGGTCGCGATGGCGACCAGTTCACTGGCGAGGGCTCCCAGATTGTGACCGGGCGCGGTGTCACCGATAAAGTCCAGAACACCCCGGATTCTGAGAATCGCGAAGATCGCGAAACCGGCCATTGCCGAGGTCATCGGGCGGGTTCCCGGATCACGCCGCCAGCCCGGCAGACGCACCGCGACCGCAACCGTCGCCGCGCAGCAAGCGGCCAGGTAGTAGGGCGCTGTCACCGGCAGAATCCCTTCGTCGTCAACGCGTATCGTCGCGTCCCCACGCCTCCCGGTCAGGGACATCGCTGCAGGTCATGATGCCACCCGCAGCGAGCCCCACTTCCACGAGCACCAACCTGCAAGTTGCCAGCAACTAGGCAATCACCTAGGACAGATGACCGATTGTGAGGCAAATTCCCACACCATACGGTCGACAACAGAGATCAGACATGAGTACCGATCTCAAAGTGGCAGCGATCGCGAACAATCAGCAAGTCGGCGGCGCGCCAAGGCACCACAATCGAGAGGAACCAACCTGATGTCCACAGGAATTGAACTGGGAACCCTGCTGCTCAAGCTGTTCGGGAACGGCATCGTGCCGCTGACCGGCTCTGCCGGCATCCCTACCCCTCGCTAGACGAAGCGTGTAGCGGGTTGAGAACGCCCCCAAGGTCCAGCCTCCCTCGCTGGCGTCTTGGGGGCTTTTTCGCAGAGTCGCCCGAAATCGCTCCCTGCAGCCAGCGACGCCTTTGGTTGCAACACCGCCCATTGAATGATCGCGACGGAAGAGCACCACCGCCAAAAAGCAAGTAACGCTTGGGGGTTGGTGATAGGTCCGAGAGTCGGGGGAGCCGGGCGCTCGAGGATGTGCTCACGCTCGCGTCACGATGTAGTCCGTTGGGTTGAAGCGTGCGGTCATGCGGCGGAGGCGACGTGCCGACCAGGGCCAGGAGAAGCCGTTGCGGCCGTTCTCGTCGAAGTAGTAGCTGCGGCATCCGCCTGAGTTGTAGACCGTGCTCTGTAGTGCGGCTTGGACGTCGTTGTTGAACTGGCGCATCACGTTTGCCCGGACTTCCAGGGATACCGCGCCGCTGTGCCGCAGATGAGCCAGTGCCTGAATCACCTGCTGCAGTTGGGATTCGACGATCAGGAACCCCGACGCGACGGCCGACACGTTGGGCCCGAAAAGGATGTAGAGGTTCGGAAAGCCGGGCACCGTGGTCCCGAGGTACGCCTGTGGGCTGCCGGCCCAATGCTCGGACAGACTGCGTCCGTCGCTGCCCCTGACCTTGCCCGCGATCGGCATGTCGAGGATCTTGAATCCGGTCGCCATGATCACGATATCGACCTCGGTCTTGGAATTGTCTTCGCCGATAAGGGTATTCCCGCGAACGGCGGTCAGGCCGGTCGAGACAACCGAGACATTCGGGCGCGCGAGCGCCGGGTAGTAGTCACTCGACATCAACAGCCGTTTGCAGCCGACCGACCACTCGGGCGTGAGGGCGGCACGCAACGCGGGGTCATCGATGGCCGACCGGATGTTCTGGCGCCCTAGCCATTTGAAGGCCGCCTGCCCCCAGCGATGGTTGAACGCGATATTGGTGAACTCGAGAATCAGTTCCTCACGCCGACGGTTGAATTCGTGCACGCACCCCAGCCGATGCAGACCCAGGCGGCGCACGATCCGGGACCGCGCAGGCTCCATCTTGGGCACCACCCACTGCGGAGTCCGTTGCAGGACATGGAGTTCGGTGACCTGCTCGGCAATGCTCGGCACCACTTGGATCGCCGAGGCTCCGGTTCCGACGATCGCCACCCGCTGTCCGGTCAGATCGACGTCATGATCCCAGCGCGAGGTGTGGAACACCGGGCCTGGGAAGGAGTCGAGGCCGTCGATGGCGGGCAGGCTCGGCTCATGCCATGGTCCGGCGGCGGCGACGAGCGAACGGGCACGGATCTCGCCGCCGCTGGTGTCCAACACCCAGCATCGCTGCGGCTCGTCCCAGCTCGCCTCGAACACCTCGACCCCGAGACGCAGATGCTCGGTGACGCGGAAGCGGTCCGCGGTCTCGCTCAGATAGGACAGGATCTCCGGCTGCGGCGCGAACTTTCGACTCCAGTCATCGTGGGGCGCAAAGGAATACGAGTAGGCGATCGACGGGATGTCGACCGCGCACCCCGGATAGGTGTTGTCTCGCCACACTCCGCCGACACTGTCGGCCTTCTCCAGCACCACGAAGTCGGTGATCCCCGCCTCGCGCAGCTTGATCGCGGTGCCGAGACCGGAGATGCCGGCGCCGATCACGGCAACCTCGAACAGGGGTGTCATGCGTCCTCCAGGACCAGTTGGGCGGCGCGCTCGCCGATCATGATCGACGGCGCGTTGGTGTTGCCGCCGGGAATGGACGGCATCACCGATGCGTCGGCGACGCGCAGCCGCTCGATGCCGCGCACCTTCAATTCGGGGTCGACCACGGCTCGATCGTCCACGCCCATCCGACACGTGCCGGTCGGGTGATAGACGCTCGAAATCCGACGGCGGGCGTCCTCTCGGGCGGGCGTGGTGCCGGCGCGGCCGGGCGCTACTTCGGCGCGGACGTAGGAAGCGGCTCCCGGATGTGCCATCGCCTCGCGGACGATCTCCAGTCCCGACATCAGCACGTCAAGATCCGCGGCTGCGCTCAGGTAGCGAGGGTCGATCACAGGCGCGGCATGCGGATCGCGCGAGGCCAGCCGAACCGTGCCCGAGCTCTCCGGATACAGCAGCACCAGATAGACCGTGAAGCAGGCGCCGTCGATATCGGGGTGAACTCCCGGGATCGTGGCATCGGGGCCGCGGCGGCCAAGCGGAGTCGCGAACAACTGCAGATCGGGAACGGCGTCCGCGAACTCCGACCTGAGGTGAGCAATACCCTCCATGTACGAGCCTGCCAGGAAGGTCGAATTCGCCCGCAGGCGCTCCTTGGCCATCGCGGCAACGAATTTCGCCGGACCGAGGATCGGGCCTTCGGTCACGTTGTAGACCACCGGGACAACGGCGTGATCTTGCAATCCCTCCCCCACCGGCAGATCACCGAGTACCGGGATCCCGTGTTCGGCCAAGTGTGCGGCCGGTCCGATGCCGGAGAGCATGAGCAGTTGAGCGGTGCGGAACGAACCGGCGGTCACGATGACTTCCTGGTGCGCGACAAGACGTTCCGTGCCTCGCTTGGTAGCGACTTCGACGCCGACGGCGGAGCCTTTGTCGATCAGGATCCGCGTGACGTGCGCACCCGTCCGCACCCGCAGGTTCGGCGGTGCACCGCGCAGGTAGGCCTCCGCCGAGCTCTGCCGACGTCCGCCGGCCGCGTTCCATTGGGCGACCGAGACGCCCTCCTGTTCGGCCGCGTTGTAGTCGGCGTTGTGGGCGACTCCGGCCGTCGTGGCGAGCGTGTCGAGGAAGGCTTCGGTCACCTCGGCGAGATTGCGTGCACGAGTGACGCCGATCGGGCCCGAGCCGCCGCGGTAGTCGTTCGCGCCGTCCTCGAACGACTCCATGCGCTTGAAGATCGGCAGCACGTCCGCGTGACTCCAGCCGACGCAACCGGCCGCCGCCCAGTCGTCGTAGTTCTTGTGGTGCCCGCGGGACCAGATCATCCCGTTGACAGCGCTGCCGCCACCCAGTCCGCGCCCGTGCATCTGCGATACCCGGCGTCCGGCGGCATTCGGCTGCGGGCTGGTGCGCGGCTGCCAGGTGACACTGCGCTGCAGCGCGCCGACCCCATGCATCGCCCCGACCATGCCCGGAACCCGGACGAGCCGGGAGTCGTTGCGGCCGCCCGCTTCCAGCAGCAGGACCTCGGCACCGGCATCAGCGATCCGACGTGCCACGGCCGCTCCGGCGCTGCCGCCGCCGACCACGATGTAATCCGCAGATGTGTCGTGCGGGAATTCTCTTGCCATGGATTACTTCTCCTTGTCGGATCGCTCGATGGCGACGGACGGGTAGTTACGGCGAAGCGCGACAAGGGCATTGCTCAGCTCGATCACAGCCTGCAAACGAGCGTCCTCGAGCTCCGGCCGCGGCAAGACTTCGCGAAGGACGGCCTCTCCGTCGAACATGTGCACCAGCGACGTGCCCATCAACCGCAGCACTGCGGGATCGACTCCCGCGCCCGATGAGGGCACCACCGCGAGCTCGTCGACGGCAGCGTAGAGCCGGGCCGCCACCGGCGTGAGCTGCTCACGCAACTCGCCGTCCGTGCGAGCGGCGACCAGCAATTCGAACCAGACCGCATTGATCTCCGCTCGCGACTGGCTTCGCGTCAACGCGAGCATCTCCCCGACGGGCGCGTCACCGAGAGCGCGAAAGCCCGCAAGGTGCCGACGACCGACCTCTTCGGCAACTTCGACAACCAGCGCGAGCCGCGAATCGAAGTGACGGAACAACCCGCCCTTGGATACCCCTGCCCGGGCACAGATCTCGCCGAGCGAAGCACGGTAGTAGCCGATCTCGGCGATAGTCGCGATCGTCGCATCCACCAACGCCGCCTTCGTGGATGCCGTGCGCTCCGCCTGGGTCCGGCGCACATGCTGGTTCTCGGTCACACAGCAGATTGCAACCAATCGGTCTCTAAATGTCAATAGGCCGAAGATTATTGGGGGACATGAACATTCGAGCGCAACCGCGCATCACGTCACGGGTCGGCGACTATCTCGGTGACCGGGACCTCCCCTTGCCACAACGAATCTCGACCCCATGCCCCGACGAGTGTTCACGGAGTGACTCGGCCCCAGGCCACCTCGGAGACTCCGCGGCGGAACCAAAAGGCGTGATTGAATATTTTCGACATCGACGCACGGAGCAACGCATGAGCATCACACATGAGCAAGCCTGCGAAATTGTCTATCGGACCGTGCAGCCAACGTGGACCCATGGCACATTCTGCATCGACGATCGCATGATCGCGGAGACAGACGACTACTATCTAGTCGTCATCGGCGCACGAGAATGGTTGATCAATGGCGATGATTCATTCCTGACTTTTGGTGGTAGGGCGACTGTTGTCTATAAGCAAAGCGGAGAAATAGGGAGACTGATGCCCTTTACCGTCAATGACGATCCGACCTTGCGGAGACGTGAGAATCCGAATCCGAGAGTGCTACTTCAAACCTAGCGCGCCTACTCCGGCGACCCATCCGCCGAACCACTTCGAGATCGGCCTGAAACGGTTGCCAAAGCTGTGTCAGCGGCTCTGTCAGGTCGACATCAGCGGGGTGTCAGTCGCGGCGGACAAAGTATGCCCATCGAACAAAGCAGGCCCGAGCCAACACCGGCTCCGAGCTACTGCCACAACAGCTTTCGAAGGAGCACACCATGTCCGCCACTCTGAACCTGACCGACCAGGACAAGGCCACCATCCGCTCGGCCGCCTACGGCGCGGTCTCGCTTATCTCCGCCGCCTAAGCCGCGATCAAATGCGTTGAGCGCGATACCCCTGCGCCGATCGCTACGCGATGTCGCGAATATGGACGTCGCCCTCCCGTATATCCGACACTTGCAGGTCAGGCAGGAGCAAGTCAACCGGACTAGGTTGCCCCGGCTCCCAACCGAACGATCAGCGGCAATGCAGGACGCCCGAACCTCAATCGACCTCGCCTCTCCCTCCACCACCAACGTTGTAATCGCCAGCAACGGCACATATCTCGTCGCCGAGTGGCACATCCCGAAGGGGTTTCGTCTGGTTTGTCTTCGTTTTTGTGCCACTCGATATTCGGCATGTACGTGCGATCCGCCGGCATCGGATGGCCTGGCCCCGTTGATCTTCCAGGCGGTGGCGTTGGTCGGTACGACCGGCGGCATGAGCTTGCATTCCGAACTGGCCTCATCACGAGGAGGATCCCGCGTCGCTCGATCTGCGAAAAATGCAACGGATCCGGCACTACGTGTCTGCGCGGGCGAGGGCCTCGGCTTCCATCGCGGCGATGAAGTCGCCGACGTCGGATCCGTAGATGCCCCAGCTGTTCACGCCGCCGAGTTCGACGAGGCGAAGTACGCCATCGGGGCCGACGCCGATATCGACGGTGAGCATGGTGCAACCCTGAGCGAGTAGCCGCTGCGCTGCTATTTCCGCGAAGCCACGAACGTGATCGGGGACGGGGAGATACGGCTCGATCGGATAGGAACTTCCGCAGACGAAGCGGCCGTGGCGGCAGAAGCAGCGGTACTCGCTTTCGAAGGGCACCACCTCGGACACGACGACGAGCTCGTCTCGGTACTGGTCGTAAGTCTCGAGCCAGTGCCACAGCTCCGTGATGGCATGCACGCCTGCGGGGAACAGCTTGTAGTTCGTATCGCTGCGGATGAAGACCTGGTCGCTGTCGAACATGCGTCGCAGCGGTAGACCGGCAACCGCCGAGAACGGCACGAAGACGGCGGTGCGTCCAAGGAGGTCGTAGACGTGCCGGTAGTAGAACGAGCAGCGCAGCATCGTGTAATCGTCGAAGACCGCTTCTCCGAGCCGAGGCACGCGACGGAGACTTCTCATCGTGGGCATAGTCCCGTACCCGACGATCGGCCGGCCGTCTCCGACGACCGGCCAGCGTCCCGTCATCGCATCGCGCGATTGAATAATCAGGGCATCGTCGAGCGCGGCCGCGACGAGAGCGGATCCGGGGAATTCCTCATGGAGATCGATGAGCCATTGCGGTCGCATGGCACGATGCTATTCGCGCTGAATGCGAGAGCACGCCGCAATCAGGTTGGGTCAGTCTGTGATTCGGGAATGACGACCACGCCCGGTCAGCGCGCTTCGCGGCAGTTGAGTGCATGTCAGCTGCGATAGCTACAGTCGCACCGTGGTATTCGGCGAGTGGTTCTCGTTGGGTTTGTCGGGTAGTGCTGGCACGATCGATGCCGTGAACGAGCCCGACCTCCGCGCCTTGATGCGACTGCACATCCCCGAAGAATTCCACTCCGAGATCGAGCTGACCGTCCGTGAAGGGTTGCGGCTGCGGCACGCTCGCGAGGATGACTCGGTCATCGGCTATTTCGGTGGTCTGCCGCAGTTACCGGACGGATTCGCTTGGCCTGGAGCCGATCACGGTCACGACCAGCACGTCGCCACCATAGATCTCGCCACTCTGCCGAAGCTGGATGTGAATCTGCCTGCCTCCGGGACGATCTCGGTCTTCGGAGATACGAATGGCTGGGCCGGGGCTTGCCTGTACTTCCCTCACGACGTGGCCCTCAACGAGGCGCCCTTGCCGACGGATCTCGCCGAACGTAACGGCATCATCAGTCGTGTCGACATGACCTACGCGGTGGTCGAAACCATTCCCGACGCACAGTGGTTCGAAGAGAACCTACTCGACGGAAACGACCACGACGACGAGGTATACGAAGGATTCGAAGCGTTCGGCGAGGCATTCTTCACCCATTCCTGGGCCTGGCACCAGCTCGGCGGCTGGGCCAACGAGATCCAGGGACAACGCGACCGCGGCCTGCTGCCAGGGACCGCCGCCGAACGACACTTCTACCATGACTTCGAACCGTCAGGTCCGCTGCTGCTCGCCCAGTTCGACACCGATCCCGAAATCAACATGGGATGGGGAGACTTCGGCACTCTTTACTGCTTCATCACGCCACAGGATCTGGCCGTGCACGACTTCACGAAGGTCAGCGTTCACTGGGAAAGCTACTGAACAGCCAAATCTGCCCCCGAAGACTCGACCGCGGTGCCAAGCGACGATCGGCAGAAACGGATACCCCACGCTGGCTGGTTCCACCAGCGAGGTATGCGGCTACTTGGACACTTGATGTCGATTCAGGCAGCCGGCACGCATCGTAGCTCGGGGAGAGCGGCGAATGTGCTGGGGCTCAGCGGAAATCGGCAAGGTGGTCGTTGACCCAGTCTCGGTATGTGTGTGCGGGTGCACCGGTAACCTCGGCGACGGTGGGGAGGACCGGCTCTGGCTGCGCGGTCAGCTCGTCCATGTCCAGCAGGGCCTTGTCCACGTGGTCGACTGGCATCCAAGTAGACATCGCCGCACGCATCTGTTCCCGGGGCATTTTCTCGAATCGCACCGGCACCCCGAGCGTGTCGGCGATGATCCGCGCCCGCTGCGGGGCGGTCAGGGACTCGGGGCCGGTCACCTCGTAGACGGTGCCGGTGCGACCCTCGAGCAGTGCCCCGACGCCCACCGCGGCGATGTCCCGCTCGTGGATCACCGACCTGGCCCATTCGTCGTAGTGCTCGCGCACAACACCTTCCGCACGGATCGACTCCGCCCAGCCGAGGTCGTTGCCCGCGAAACCGCCTGCGCGCACGAACGTCCAGCCCACCCCCGATTCCTCGATGAGCCGCTCGAGATAGCCGTGCGAACCGAGCACCGCGCCAACCCGTTCGTCGGCACCCCTGGCAGAAAGGTAGACAATGTGGCGCGCCTGCTCGGCCAGCCGCCGAATCACGGCCCGCGCGACCGTGTCCGCTTCCAGCGTCGGCCACACCAGGAACACCGCGTGCACTCCGTCCAATGCGGCATCCAGACTGCCCGGGTCCGACAGATCGCCGCGAACGACCTCTACACCTGGCGGAAGATCCACCGCCTCCGGGCGACGAACCAGTGCGCGGACATCGACGCCTGCCTCGTGTAGTTGGTTGACGGCTGCGCGGCCGACCTTGCCTGTTGCACCGGTTACCAGAATCATGACTCGATCCTGCAACCTGAACTAATGTTGAGGTCAAGCATCGACTCGGATCGATCTTGCGGACACAGGCGCGGCCACGTTCGATAGGCCACGACCTCGATACCGTCCATCCAGTGCGTTCACAGCAGCAGGCATCAACACTGCGTGTGCGGGTCCGATGCGGGCGAAAATAGCTCGGCGCCTTGATCTTTCCGAGTTGCTCAGCGTCTGGCGCCGGGGCCTCTCCGGGTCAAATTGCCTCGAATTGGGTTGTGGCACAAGTATCATGGGCAGTTGGTGGGAACGCGCGCACCCACCCTTCTAGATACTCTTCGAGAAGGGGCGGGCCGATGAAGGCTAGCTACCAAAATCAGATCGCGCTGCCCGAGGGCATTTCATTCGATGTCGTTTGGGTTCCGGACGCCGCAATCGTGCAGGCCACCGTGGACGCCTATGTCGGCGCCTTGGCGAGGCCGGCCTGGTACACCGATCCCAGTCAGCTGCGTGTCACCCGGGACACCCGGATCTTCATGCTCACCAACCACAAATTCCTGCCGGTGACCGATCCGTGGAATCCGACCACGCAGATGCGGATCTACCAGTGCGGTACCTGCGGCCACGGGTGTAGCGAGAGCGGCATCGAACTGGGTCACGTCCAGAAATGGCGGGACCACCTCAAGTTCGCGGCCGTGACCACCCCGGCCGAAGCCAAAGCGGCATACAACAACCTGAACAACCTGCGGCTGGAATGCCGATCCTGCAACGCCAGCCACGATTGGGAGTAGAGCGAATCACGATCGGGCCGAAGCCAAAGAGACACCCCCGCCTGGCGGCCGCGCTACTTGTTGTCGGAGCCGAACTGCTCGCGCCATGACGCCACCTGGTCATCCGAAACTTTTGTGAACAGCACCGGCGGCACGGTGAATTCGGTTCCCGCGCGCAGCCAGGCGAGGGATTCGACGTCGGCACAGTCCGGCCAGTCGATTCCGGCGACGTTGGGTTCGCTTTGCCGCCAAAGGCCCCGGAGAGTCGCGGCCGTGGTCGGAATAATCGGTGCGGAGATCATCGCGAACAGGAAGATGAGGTTTGCGGCCGTGCGTAGCGTGAGTGCTGCGGCGTCCGGGTCGGTCTTGATCTGGATCCACGGTGCACGGTCGTTGATGTATTCGTTGGCCAGGCTCCACATGCTTCGAAGGGTCGCGGTCGCCTTGCGGAGTTCGATCGCCTCGAGGTGGGTTTCGTAATCAGCGAGCAGCCGTGAGAGCCGGTGGCCCAGTTCGCGTTCGGCGTCGCCTGCGGGTGAGCCCTCGGGCAGCTGCTCACCGAATCGCTTGACACAGAACGTCAGCACGCGGTTGACGAAGTTTCCCAACACATCCGCGAGATCCTTGTTCGTTTGCGCCGCGAACAGCTCCCACGTGAAGCTGACATCGTCGGACTCGGGAGCGTTGCCGATCATGAAGTAACGCCAGTAGTCCGCGGGCAGCATGGCCAGTGCGTCGTCGGTGAAGATGCCGCGATGCTCAGAGGTGGAGAACTTCCCGCCGTAGTAGTTCAGCCAGGAGAACGACTTGATGTAGTCGACCATCTTCCACGGCTCACGCACGCCAAGTTCGGTGGCGGGGAACATGACCGTGTGAAACGGGACATTGTCCTTGCCCATGAACTCGGTGTATCGCACGTCGTGCGCGTTGAACCACCAGTCTTTCCAGTCCCGCCCACCCGGATCGGCATCGGACCATTCCTTGGTGGCGGCCAGATATCCGATCGGGGCGTCGAACCAGACGTAGAAGACCTTCCCGGCCGCCGCAAGATCCGGCCAGGTATCGGCAGGAACGGGCACACCCCAGTCCAGATCGCGGGTGATCGCACGATCTCTCAGGCCCTCGCTGAGCCACTTGCGCGCGATCGAAGTGGCCAAGTGCGGCCAGCTGCCACTCACCCGGTCGATCCAATCCTCTACCTCGGGTTGCAGCTTGGATTGCAGCAGGAACAGATGATCGGTTTCGCGGACCTCGAGATCGGCCGAGCCGCTGATCGCCGAGCGTGGATCCACCAGGTCGGTCGGATCCAGCAGGCGCGTGCAGTTCTCGCACTGGTCGCCACGCGCCCGCTCGTAGCCGCAGTGCGGACAGGTGCCGGTGACGTAGCGGTCGGGCAGGAACCGCCCATCGGTGGGCGAGTACACCTGGGTAACCGGTCGCTGTTCGATGAACCCGTTCTCCAACAGCTTGCGGGCGAAATGCTGGGTGATCTCGAAGTTCTGCGGTGAGGAAGTCCGGCCGAACACATCGAACGACAGTCCGAAGTCGTCATAGATCGCCTTCTGCGTGGCGTGCGCCTGGGCGCAGAACTCCGAGACGCTCAATCCTGCAGCTGCAGCGGCCAATTCGGCCGGCGTGCCGTGTTCGTCGGTGGCGCAGACAAAAAGCACCTCATGCCCGCGAGCCCTGAGATAGCGGGCATACACGTCCGCAGGCAGCATCGACCCCACCAGATTGCCCAGGTGTTTGACCCCATTGATGTAGGGCAGGGCGCTGGTGATGAGATGCCTTGGCATGACGGCGTTTCCCCCTCGATCCGCTCTACGACGCCGGGACAATAAGGCCCCCGACCGCTTGACGGATACTACTCATGCACCGTTACCTGCGGAAATTCTTTAGCCCCGGATGCGCGTGCGCCATCAAGATCAGGGAGCACTCACTGCGGAATTTTGTCCGCTTCCCCTCGCTGACAAACTCCCTGATCTTGTCGCTGCCGGCCCACCCGAAGGCATACGGGTTGAATTCAAGGGAGGTTGCTCGTGGCGGTGACAGTCCACCGGTGGCCAGACCGAACAACCTTGTAAGCGGCAATAGCGTGCGTTTTGCTGACCGTGATCGGGTGGCTGCGTGAGGTGTTGCTGAGCCCGGTCACAGCCGGTCAGTCTTGATCCGGTTACAGGCTTGGGAGTTCCTTACGATCGTCGATGGTCAGTCCTGCTGCGCGGACGGCGATTTCGGCTAGGCCACGCCATGCCTCAGGCGAGGCTGGATATTCGCCGTTGATCGTCCTCGTCGACTCGTCGATCAAGATCCACCAAGCGTCCGCATCGCTTCGGAGGAGAGTCAGTGCCACCGCCGGAGTCGATCGGCCGCCACCGGAGCGAGCGCCCAACACCGTACGGCTCGGGTCGGTCGCCGATCCAATTCCGGTCAGCCCCAAGGCATCACGCAATGCATCCAGCCGTATCTGGTCGAGTTGCCCGTTCACGGTGAGCAAAATTCGTCTCATGACAGTAATCGGGCGGGTATGCCCAGAAGAGGCAGATCGATGGCGCGCTCGCTCGTGTCGAGATCCCAGGCGTCGTACGCCAACGTTGAGGCATTCGGGATGCAGTGAAAGTCTCGAAGACCTGTGACGATCATTTTCGCCAATTGCCCGTGGATCAGTACCGATACCGGCCATGGCAACTCGATCCACCAGCAAGTTCCATGGTCGGGGTTTCCTGGCGGTTGCCAGCCCACAGCCGACATCAGCTCCGGGCCGGAACCGAGGGAGACCGAAGCGCCAACGAGCGGCAGCTCCAGAACTATCGCCCACAGACAGTCGCCGAACTGCGCTATCTGCACTAGACGGTCGGATGTCGGCCACCGGAAGCAACCGATATCCACGACCGCATTCTCGGGGAACGTGGCCACCTGCTCAGCGAGTCGATCGGTGAACTCACGCCAATCTGTCATGACCACCCCGGCCTCGAATCACCATTCGAGCCCGTATCCCATTCCCGTCGTGCGCATTTGACGTGGCACTCGCATGTACCACCGGCGACATGCTATCGGCACGTCCGTGCATTCGGCCGGCCGAGATGGGCTTGCCGCAGTAACCTTCGGAGCGCATCGCGGCCACTCCGATCAGCGCGGGATGCGGCATGTGCGGATGTGTGACGGAGGGTCGTTCAGCGTGGATGGCGATTGAGCCACGAAGATAGGGGCCATGCAGTCTTTGGGGAGCGAGCTGGAACACCCGGCGGTGGATCGGTTTCTGAGTGCGGTGGACCAGGTGATGAACAGCAACACACTGTTGCTGAAGATCCGAACCGACTCCCCCATCACTGACGAACACGAAGGCGCGGCAGTACTTGAGTTATTCCTCCGATCGGCAGTGTTCAGCTCAGCCATGCTCGAAGCCGATCGCAACCGTAATTGGTGGATCCTTCAGTCGATGGCCGACAGTGCGGCGGCAGACAAATCCAGGCTGCTGCAGGAGGGATTCGAGCTGACTTGCTCCCCGATGGACGCATCCCAGTTCGAAGCACGATTGCTCTGGATGTTGTGCACGGCATTCAGCCCGTATGGACGGCACCGAACAGCAAGCCAGGCGCGCGAGTTTATTCGTGACTTCGAACGTCAGCTGTTCGGGCCGTCCCCGGCCGGTTGGTCCTTCGTTGCGGTGCAACCGAACTTCCTCGCCTCGACTCATTACTACGACCAGCAGGATGGAGGCTCGGACCCCGCCTACTTCGATGGCGGACCTAATGACTCGGCCAGCTTCATCTTCCGCGGTGACATCTTCTACTTCCTACTCACCAACGGATGTCCTTGACCCCCGCGCTGCCATCGGCGTGTGCGGACACCAGAACGGCCCGAGTTGCCTCGGGCCGTCGGTCTTCCACAAGACCGCGTTGACCGCTTCGAACCGCGCGGGCAGCGGCAGACTAGGACGCTCCGGCATCCGGCCGACCCCCACCCCTCCCGCCGACACCAGCATCGTAATCGCCAGCAACGGACGATATTTCGTCGCCGAGTGGCACATTCTGGAGGGGTTTGGCCCGGTTTGTCCTGCTTTTTGTGCCACTCGGCATTCGGCAATTCCGTGCGTTCGCCCAGTCCCGAATAGCCACGGCCGGTTGATCCGGCGTCCCCGCGTGTGCGCCATCAAGATCAGGGAGTACTCACTGCGGAATTTTGTCCGCTTTCCCTCGCTGACAGCTCCCTGATCTTGTCGCTGACGGGCCACCCGAAGGAATACGGGTGCGGTGCGGTCAGCGATGGCCGTACAGCGCTTGTCGTAGGGCACGGCCCAACTTCCGCTGCAGGCCCCGGAGGATCGCGATGGTCTGCTCGTCCGAGAAACCTGTGGTGATCGACCAATCCAGGCCGGATCCGAAAACGTCGCTGGCGAAGACGAACTCGGTTGCCAGCAGCGAGCGCCGCCAATCGCGAGCACTCAGTGGCTCGTTTGCGATCAACGCCGAACGCAGTCGACGCCCTTGTTCGTACAGGTCGGCCACGCTTTCGAAGTCCATGGCCACCGCGAGCGCGTCACTGCAACGAGCGGGCCCGCCCCACTCGTTCAGCCCGCAACGCAGCACATCACGTTCGTCATCCGACAGGTCGATCTCGACCAGGTGATCCGAGTCCACCGGCACCAGGATGAACGATTGAAGGCTCTCGCGCCAATTGCCGGCTCGAACCGCCCGACGAGCGGCGACCGTCACACTTGAACATGTTCAACTGGCGGGTTAGCCTTCGTTTTGAACACGTTCAAATAGTTGAGGAGTTGGGATAATGGACTTCGTCGTCGTTACTTACGGGGCATACGCGACTATCAGCTTGGCTGTCACGTTCTGGGTGGCGCGGACGCTGCATCGGACCGGGGCACGGTTTCTGGTGGATGTTATGAACGGGGACAGTGAGCTTGCCGAGGTTGTGAATCATCTGCTGGTTATCGGGTTCTGGCTTGTGAATGCGGGGTTTGTGGCGGTGGCCTTGCGGATCAGTGGGCCGGTTGTGGATACGCGGGCCGCTATCGAGGAACTGGCGTCGAAGCTTGGGATGGTGTTGCTGGTGCTCGGTGGGATGCACTTTGCAAACCTGATCGCTCTGAACAAGATCCGTCGTAGCCGCCATCAGGAGAAGCAGGGCGTCGTCGCTGCGGTTCCGGCCGGCGCGGCCACGCTAGCCTGACCCGCATGACCCGCCCCGAGCCCGCGACCGCGCGCGGCGAGGAAACTCGCCAGCAGATCATCGACGCCGCCCTGCGGCTGTTCGAGCAGAACGGCTATACGAAGACCACCATGCGCGCGATCGCGAGCGAAGCCGGCGTCAGCGTCGGGAACGCCTACTACTACTTCAAGTCCAAAGAGTATTTGGTTCAGGGCTTCTACCAGCACATTCAGGATCTGCACGCGCGGCAGCTCGAGCAGACGGCCCGCGGCGACTCGCTCGCCGCCCGCTGGCAGACGATGGAACTGACGTTCGTCGATATCGCCGCGCCCTACCACGAGTTCGGTGGCAAGTTCTTCGCCAGCGCCGCCGAACCCACCAGCCCGCTCAGTCCCTTCAGTGACGAAAGCCAGCCCGCCCGAGCGTCAGCCACCGCCATCATGCGCGACCTGGTCATCGGCAATGAGGTCAAGGGTGACAAGCGGCTGATGGCCGAGCTACCGAATCTGCTGTGGCTGGCCCATATGGGCGTCGTCCTGTTCTGGGTTCACGACCGCAGCCCCGACCAAGAACGCACCCGACTGCTGATCCGCCGGGTCGCGCCACTCGTCGAACGCATCGTCGCGCTGTCGCGACTCCGGCCCCTGCGCGCCGTCCTCTACCCGGCCCTGGATCTCATCGACGACCTCGGCAAGTAGGTGCCAACCGAAAATCGCTTTACCGCTTCGGAACCCACTGCTACTTTGACTTCAAGACCACGGCCACGACAACAGGAAGGCGGCCCCGCGACGATGCGCAACCAGCAGCAGTTCACTCTCGGCCAGCGCCGCTTCCTCCGAGTACGCGCCGGCGCACGGAGCTGCCACTGAGGTCTCGACCATCGCAGACCTTTCAGGGCCGCTTCCTCGCATTCGCAGGAGCGGCCCGCTCTCATTTCTGGCACAGCACAGTAGCCACCGCGTGCAGTTCGACGACGAATGGCGTCACAGCCGATGCCCGCACAGTCTCGTGTGGATGCTGTTGCCCCACAACGACGTAACCAACCGATCTTGCTCCGCGCACCTCAGTGCCGAGCCGATGTCAACGCCGACATCCGCGTGGAGCCCTGTGCCCGTAGCTCAACTGGACAGAGCGTCTCCCTACGAAGGAGAAGGCTGGAGGTTCGATTCCTCCCGGGCATACCAACCCTCGATGAAGCGTGGTGTAAACGGCAGCACGGCAGATTCTGATTCTGTCAGTTCAGGTTCGAATCCTGGCGCTTCAGCAATGATCGAACGTTCCGGCCGCAACCCCGCCGACGAACGAATCCCACTGGCCGGGGGTGAAGACCAAGGCGGGGCCGGCGGAGTTCTTCGAATCACGCACGCCGACAGCAGCTTCCCCAACCCACGCCACCTCGACGCAGTCGGTCTGACCGCCGCTATGACTGCTCTTGAACCAGGCCGCTCCCGCCAGATCGGTGCTCATGCTTGATAACTCCTTGCCACCTGCCTGAGCAGGTCTCGTGTGCGGGGCTCGTCCAATGCGGTGCGACGGACCGCCGAGGCAATGTCAATGTAGCGCTGCACGTCGTCGGCATGCTCGAGGTAAAGGTCAAGTTTGCCATTGCCTTCGCAGTAGACGAGCGGCGGTTCGATGCGATGACCACGCGGATCGTCGCCGAAGTCCAGAATCACGAACGGGCCGTGCAGAATTCCCCACGCGTAGCCACTGGCGAACGGTTGGATGCGCACGGAAACGTTGGGAAGAGTGCCGATCTCGGCCAGATGCCGCAGTTGGGCGGCCATGATTCGCGGACTGCCGACGACCCGGTGGAGAGCCGATTCATGGAGCATCAGCTCGAGTTTCACCGGCTCCACCTTGCGGGTGATGATCGTCTGCCTTTTCAGGCGCAACTCGACACGGCGGTCGATGTCCTCGGTACTGCCGTCCCGATAGAACGCGCTGATCAGAGTCCTGGCGTAATCGGCCGTCTGCACCAACCCCAGGACCATCTCGTGATAGGCGATCAGACGGTGTGCGGATGCCGCCAGCCCGACGTACATGTTGAAGGTCGCGTCGCTGTAGAGCCCGCTGAAAGCGGTGTACCAGGATGGGGTTCGTGCCTGCTCGGCCAACTCGACGGCGCGCGCCGTGTCAGCCTCGTCCACTTCGTACAATTCGCACAGGGCGCGGATATCGCGGACGCGCATCTTCTTCACGCCGCCTGTCTCGATCCGATGGAGCGCGGTCTTACTCAACTCCACCAGATTCGCCGCACGATCCATCGAGAACCCGCGCCCCTCACGGGCTTCCCGTAGAAATCGCCCGAGCTGTCGCCGCGGCAGCGTGGACGGTTCTTCGTCATCGGCCATGTTCGCATCCTCGGCATTTCCGGAACGGAGCAGACACCATCGCGGAACAGACGGTACGCCGGGCACGGACCCCATCCTGGCGTTTCGGACCAATCCTGTTCGGAAGGTCCGATTTCGCTGGGACCTGCGAACTTCCGATGATGTTCTGGTGGCACAGCAGCGACAGGGAGGAGATCGCGATGTCCAGCGAGAACCCGTGGTCGGTTCGGGCCATCAGTGCGCGAATCGAATCGGAACGTAGGAGTGGCGGGAGCGGTGGGCGGCGGCGTCCCACGCAACATCGGAGACGGCGACCGAGTGCGTGGCGGTATGGCATGACACTGCTCGCGATGGCGTTCTTCGGTGACGGCACAGCGGGATTGGGTGGCCGCCATGCCTTGCGATGATCTCGGACAGGTCGAGTTGCAGGTCATTCAGGACGTCCTCGAGGCGGTGGAAGCAAGGATCCGCGATATGGAGCGTTGCGGGTGGCGATTGACGGTGCCCCGCTCACGCGTCTATGCCACGGTTCTGCTGGCGGTGGTGGTGAGTGCACGGGAGGCGCACCGCATTCCGGCCACTCTGGATCGAGCCGAGATACTCGACGAAATCCTCGACGGTGCAGAACCATTCGACACCCGCCCCAGTCGGCAACCGGTCGAGGAAACCGTTCGCAGGTACGCGACACCGGCGAACTGAATAGTGGCCGTGGGTCGTTCGTCCACGGAATGCACTGTCGGGGCATGCGGATACGCTGGCCGGGACGAAAGGGAGGCGCGGCCATGGGGATGGCGATGTACTTCAGCGCGACGCGTGAGCGACCGCTGGAAGTCGGTGAGATCGCGGAGATCGATCGGGGGCTCGAAGCGATCGCGGAGAAGGGCAAGGAACCGTACTCGATCGACGATGATGGTGCGCGGGAGCCGGGCACCATCTTCTCCCGCTGGCTACAGCTCCCGAAAACCGCGGCCGCCTGGGACGCTATCCACCGCTGGTCGGTTCTGCTCACACATATTCGACGCCATGTGCCCGATGCCGAGTGGCTCGTGACGGTGGACGACCATGAAATCGTCTGGGATGAACAGCTTCGGGCCTTCGACCCTTCCCGCTAGCGTCCTGGTGCCGCATCGGATCGTTGTCGGTGGGCACTGCGATCATGGTGCGGAGCAAGCGAGTTGGGTTCGGAGGATCTCGGTGAGTAGCCAGGAATGGGATACGTTCGCGACAAATCTTGCGGGAGTGTTGTGCCGGTGCCCCATCTACACTGCCTTGATCCTCAGATCAGGCAATAGGTTTCTGGATTTCAGCAAGGGCGAGGGCTCAGGAGGTCATTACCTCAACATCCTCGTGTGTGATGACATCACCGACCCGGGACGGCAGTACCTGCACGAACGTGGTTGGTATATACCAGATTCCGATGACAACTGGTGGCTTTCGATCCAGCGACCGGGGCCGAACGACTACCGCGAAATCGCCTGGGAGTCAGTGGGAATCCTGCGCGAGGTGTTCGGCGTTGCCTCGCCGACGGATCTGCGGCTGGATGGATGGGTCGAATGCAATGACTGGCAGGTGCCGTTCGATCAACTGCGAGGAGTCGGCTCGCCATCGGCCGATGGCGAGCCGAATTCGCTGCCTGCGATCGCCGAAGCGCTACTGAGCGATCATCTGTGGCTGGTCGACACTGTGCGATACGCGCTCCGGGATCCCGCGACGGATCGGGGTTTCGGTGCGTGGAGTCGACTGCTCGATTGCCTCGGCGACTGTAGTCACGGCGGGATCGGCGTATTCGCACAGTTTTACTGGAAGCAGGACCCCCAGGACATCCGAGAGAGGTTGCAGCGCTCGCTGTTCCACCCGAGGGATCTGTCGTGGGAGTGGTTCCCCGAATTCCTCGCGACCGCGGCCGAGTGGCATCCGGGCGATGTCACCGAAGTCTTGCTCAATCGTGTCGGCGAACACTGCGCCGGTCTCGGGGTCACGCTGGTTTCCTTTGTCACGGAGGGTGACGACTTTGCCGTCACCTTCGTGTCCGCCGACCGGTTGATCCGGTTGAACGAGCTCGCCGCCGGCGAAGGCATTCGCATCGACACGATCCCCTGATCGGATCCGGCGTCGAGCCGCCTCAGATATTGACGCCGATTTGGCGGAGGAGGGTTACGTCGTCGAATACTGCTCGGGCTGAAGCGATCTTGCCGTCGCGGATGGTGTACATGCCGAGTTGGGTGTATTCGACCGGGCGGTGGGTGGCGGGGATGCCTCGGAGGTCGCCTTCGTGGGTGCCGCGGATGGTGATGTGGGCCCAGACTTGGTCGCCTTCGGCTACCAGGTCATCGGGGGTGAAAGTGGCGTCGGGGAGGGCCTCGAAATAGGCGAGCAGGAAGGTCTTGTAGTTCTCTACACCGAAGTTCGGGATGCCTGCCCGGAGGGCGAGGGTGGGGAACTCGCAGTCGGGGGTGAAGGAGTCCCAGATTGCTTGCAGGTCACGGGTTTCCACGTCGCCGACCTTCATGAACTGGCGGATCACGTTCTTGTTGTCTTCCAGCGACATCTCTTGCCCCTATAGTCTCATTGGTACGGTCTCGCTGGCATGAAATCTATAGTCCCACTGAGACTGTGTCAACCCTCGCAGGTCAGCTGGATGCGGACGACAGGTTGCTCATGAGCAGGCCGAGGGCGAATTCGAAGCGGTCGGGGCCGGTTCCGGAGATCAGTTGGGCGGCATGACGTTTGGTTTGCGGGAACTTGTCGGCAGGGAGGGCGGTGAAGCGGTCCAGGAGCTCGTCGTGACTGAGCACCCATTCCTGGTCCTGGCTGCGGCGACGCTGACTGACCAGACTCTGCTCGAGGGCGTAGGCGCTGACATAGAGGGAGAGGGCGTCGCGGGCCCAGCCGGCCGTTTTCGGGTCGATGCCGCCCGCGAGCAGGATCGACAGGATCCCCTCGCCGACCCGCAGGGTTTCCAGATTGGTCGACACCATAGCCAGAGCAGCGCGCGAGATGCCGGGATATTGCAGGTACAGGTCGCGGATCTGGATGTACACGCCGAGCAGTTGTTCGCGCCAGACGGCCGGATCCGGTTCGGGGAGAACGACTTCGGCATAAAGTCGACCCATCAGCAGATCGTCGATGTCGTCCTTGTTGACGATGTGCGCATACAGCGAGGACGGACCGGTCCCGAGCACGGCGGCGACCCGGCGGATGGTGAGCGCGTCATACCCCTCGGTGGCGACGACCTGCATGGCGGCGTCGGTGATGCGCTCGACCGTGATCGGCTGCTTACGCGGCGCCGGCGCGGCGGTGTCGGCGGCGGGTTGGGCGTGACGGGCGGCGCGGCGTTGGCGGGGATCGGTGGGCATAACGGCCACCATACCTTGACACGAACAATGTTCGTCACGTAGAACTTAGATCGTCAGAACGAACTTAGTTCGTGTCGATGTCCTGGAGGTGCGTGATGCGAGTTTCCGTCGTCGGAGCTGGTCTTGGTGGTTTGGCTCTCGCTCAAGGTCTGCGTGGTGCCGGTATCGAGACCGAGGTGTTCGAGCGCGATCCGGGCATCGTCGCCCGATTCCAGGGCTACCGCCTCGTCCTCAACCCGATCGGTTTCCAGGCGGTGCGCGACTGCCTGCCGACGCGCTGGCATCCGCTACTGGACGAGATCGTCATGGACGCCACCGCCGAACAGCTGATCCTGGACCCGCAGCTCAACGAGATCGGCAGGCTCGGCGCGGGCCGGACCGGCATCGTGGTCGACCGGCAGGTGCTGCGGCACCTACTGCTGACCGGTCTCGACATCCACACCGATGCCGCCTTCACCGGCTACGACGCACAGGCCGACGGCCGGGTCCGAGCCCAGTTCACGCATCGCGACCCGGTCGTCTCCGACCTGCTCGTCGGCGCGGACGGCGTCACCTCCGCGGTCCGCGGCGTGCTGTCGCCGCAGACCACCCCGACCGACACCGGCGTCCGGTTCGTCATCGGACGCACCCCGCTGACCGACGAATTCGAAGGTCTCTCCAAGGCTTTCGGCTCGAAGATCGCGGGCGACGGCGTCAGCCTGCTGCTCGGCGCGATGCGCTTCCGCACCCCGCCGAAGCAGGCCGCCGAACAGCTCGCGCCCGAAGTCACGCTGCCCGATATCGGTGACTACGTACGCTGGGCCATGATCCTGCCGCCCAACGGCTCGCTCGAGGATCTGTCCGCGCAGGACGCCGTGCTGTCCAGGATGGACGGCTGGCATCCGCAGTTGCGCGCGCTGATCGAGGAGGCCGACCCGGACAACAGCACCCTGCTGTCCATCCGGGTGGTGAAGCCCGGCGCGCGCTGGGCAACCGGCCCGGTCACGCTGCTCGGCGACGCCATCCACGCCACCTCCCCCACCGGCGGCAACGGCGCGAACACCGCGCTGCGCGATGCAGACCTGCTGCGCCGCTGCCTGATCGACGCCGACCAAGGCCGCCAAGACCTGCTCGGCGCGGTCGCCGACTACGAGAACCAGATGTTCGAGTACGGCGCCGAGGCTGTGCGCAGCAGTCTCGAGAAGCTGCCCGCATTCGCCCCCGAAGCGAAACTTTCCTGACGCAGGCAGTCCCCTCCGGGTTAACAAGCCGACCGGCAGCAACGATCATGTGTTGATCTTGTTGTCTCGAGGTACAGGGGAAACCCACAGTGAGAGTTATTGTTTCGACGGTCGCACTGATCGCGGCAGTTCTGAGCGTCAGCGCCTGCCAGTCGGGCTCGGACACCTCCGGACCGCACTCCACCACCGCGGAGTTCCCACCGCCCCCGACGAGCACCGCCGTAACAAGCACCGCTGCGCCGAGTACCGACACCACAGCGCCGAAAACCACGACGACGGAAGCAGATTCGAATCCGTGCGACAC
Organism: Nocardia sp. NPDC059240; assembly: GCF_042753865.1. Classification (NCBI taxonomy): domain Bacteria; kingdom Bacillati; phylum Actinomycetota; class Actinomycetes; order Mycobacteriales; family Nocardiaceae; genus Nocardia; species Nocardia sp. NPDC059240. The sequence continues at coordinate 573,341 of NZ_JBHZAC010000003.1, forward strand.
CGTAACCGCCGCGATCCTGCAGCAGGTGGCCGCGAGCGCGCACGCCTCATCGGTTCCCGTCGAGTTCAAACAGCCACAGTGCGTACAGGGTTGGGCGCTGGCGTCCTCGAAATCCACTCCCGCCGCACCCCAGTCCTCGGGATACCTGTTCCATGCGACCTCGCCGGGAGCGTGGCGCTACATCACCGTCGGCAGCGCGATCGACTGCACGAACTTCGGGATGCCACACGAGGTGGCAGCAAAGCTGCAAGGCTGCCGCAGCTAGTCGGGTACGGGACAGAGGAGTTCGATCATGAACGGTAGAAAACTTCACATCCTGGGCCTCATCGGCGCGGGATTGGTCGCCATGACGGCGTGCAACTCGGCCACGGTGACATCCGGGCCCACGGGAGGGACACCGCCCACCACGACCGCGCCGACCGGGGGCGGCACGCCGACCACCGAATCATCCAGCGCGGCAGCGGGTATCGGCGAATGCCGGGCCGATCAGCTGAGCGTGGCAATCGGCAAGGGCGGCGCGGCAGCCATGCATTCCTACTTCCCCCTGATCTTCACCAACACCGGCTCCACACCGTGCACCATGCAGGGCTACCCCGGCGTCTCCCACACCAACGGCCCCGACGGCGACCCGATCGGCAAACCCGCCGACCGCGACACCAACACCACACCCGTCACCCTCGTCCGCCTCGATCCCGGCGCGACGGCCTCGGCCAAAATCGTTGCCCTCAACGGCCAAGGCGCTTACTCGTCCGCCGACTGCAAGCCGGTCCCCGAGAAGGGCCTGCGAATCTATCCGCCCGACAACAAGTCCTCACTGTTCCTGGACCTGCCCGGAACCACCTGTAGCAACCAGTCCCTGACCACCCTCACGGTCCAAGCCGTTCAATCCGGCGTCGCGAACTAGCGGCGGCTTATCCGGTCCTGCAGGGCGGCGGCGAGGATCCTGTCGCCCTGGGCCGTGGGGTGCCAGGGGAAGCCGAGGAGTTCGGTGGTGGGGTCGAAGACGCCGTCCACCCAGGGGTTCGGGGTGCAGGCGCCGTGGCCGGCGGTGACTGCTCGGGCGTCGAGGAAGTCGGCGTCGAGCATGGCGGCGGCTGCGCGCTGAGCGGTGTCGAGGTGGTCCAGGAAGGCGGTGATCGCGCCTGCCCGGGGCTGGACAACCTCGACGCCGAGGACGGTTGTACACGCGGAATCTCCACCGGGAGAGTGGATTTCCGGATAGCCGACGAAGATGATGTGCGCGTTCGGGGCGTAGTAGTGGAGGTAGACGACCGCTTGGCGGACGCGGTCGGCGTACGCCTGCGGGGTGATGGTTTCGGGGTCGGGGGCGCGGCCCTGCGCGGCGGCTTCCGGGCCGCAGCCGTCGATCAGGTCGGTCAGGCACGACACGGCATGCGAGAGGGCGACCTTGCTGTCGGTTCCCCAAGCGTCGTTCATGCCGAGCTGGATCGTCACGGTCCGAGTGTCGGGACCCAGTGCACCATCGGACATGGCCCGTTTCACCTGATAGGCGAGGGTCCAGCCGGAGGTATCGATGGTGGCGCCCTGACACGAGTTGTCCTCGACGTCGTCGGGTGACAGGCCGAGGCCTTGCGTCAGCTGCGTCGGCCAGGAGGTCGGCACGTGCTTACAGCCGGTATCCCCGCCCTTGTCGATCAGGTCGAGAATGCCCGCGTTGGCGGAGTAGGAATCACCCAGCACCACAAGGGTTTTGCCGCCGGTGCCGGCCGCCGTCGCCGGGGCCATCGCAGCGAGCACCGCCGCGGTGCCGCAGACCGTGGACGCCGCGAGCAACCGCAACCGAGCCGAACTCTTCACTTGCTTTGTACCCCTCATCGTTCTAGGTCGAACGTCCAAGATAGCGGCGAGGAGGGTGCCGTCGAGGCGGTTTCGATACCTGGCACCGATGACTTTCGCGGTCCGATCCGCTCTGTATGTGTAGGAGACACCCCCGACACGATGGGCGGATCATGCACACGGTGACCAAGACCGGCAGCGAGGACTTCGGACGGCTCAGCGAGCCGTTCCGCCGCGAGCTGCTCGCCTACTGCTACCGCATGCTCGGATCGGTCGACGAAGCCGAAGAAGTGGTGCAGGACATCTATCTCGACGCCTGGCGGGCCTACGACGGGTTCGAGGGCCGATCGTCGTTGCGCACCTGGCTCTACCGCATCGCGACCCGGGCCTGCCTCAAGGCGCTCGAGAAGGGCAGGCGCAGGCCGCTGCCCGCCGACCTCGGCGACCCCGAGACGAGCGTGCGGGCCGGGCTCGCCCGATCCCCGGAAGTGCCGTGGCTGCAACCGATCCCCGACTTCCTGTTCACCGCCGCCCCGAGCGACCCCGCCACCGTGGTGGTGCAACGGAACAGCCTGCGACTGGCGCTGATGGGTGCGCTGCAACAGCTGCCGCCACGGCAACGGGCGGTGCTGATCCTGCGCGACGTGCTGCAGTGGCGAGCCACCGAAGTCGCGGAGTTGCTGCAGATGACCACCGCCGCCGTCAACAGCGCACTGCAGCGCGCACGAGCCCAGGTTCCGCTGCGCGAGGACGGTCTGAGCGAACCCGACGAACCACGGCAGCGCGCCCTGCTCGACCGCTACGTCACCGCGTTCGAGACCGCCGACGTCGATCAGCTCGTCGCGGTCCTGACCGAGGACGCGCGCTGGGAAATGCCGCCCATCGCAACCTGGTTCGAAGGCCGCGACACCATCCTCGCCTTCCTGGTCCAGCAGATGCGGACGATCGGCCCGGCCGAACTGGTCGCCACCTCCGCCAACGGCCAACCGGCCTTCGCGGTGTACGCGCGCGGCCGCGACGGTGCGCGTCACCCGCACGCCCTGCACGTCCTGACAGTCACCGCGGCGGGCGTCAGCCGGGTCGTCGCATTCCACGGCTCCGCCCTGTTCCCGCTGTTCGGCCTCTGAGGGACCCGACATGCCCGAACCAGCGCAGCCCGATGAGGCGCTGCCCGCCCAACTACGCCTGTTCTGCGAACTTATGCTCGGCTCCGCCGAGGCCGCCGACTGCGTGATTCAACAGATCTACCAAGCGGATTCGCCCGCCGAACGCCTCCGCCTGTTCCGCCTCGCCGCCGCCCACTGCGGGCTGCTGCCGTGATCGTGTACGAGGCATGGGCCGGTCGGCTCGCGCGGATCGCCGACATCTCCAGCGGCCACACACGCGTGGGCGAGCGTCAATCCGACAGCCACGGTGGAGGTTCGGCGCCGCTCGAGTACTGCTCCCACAGCGGGCCTATGTCAGGCCGGCGGGGTAAGCCGTCGCGGCCACCGACCGTGGCGGAGGCTGCCAGTGCCATGACGTGGGCCAGGTTGACCGCCTCCTCCGGGGTGCCACCGTTGAGCAGGCTCAGCATGACGCCCGCGACCGATGCGTCCCCGGCTCCGGTGGTGTCGGTTAGCCGGTGGCAATCGACGTCGACGACCCCCTCGGGATAGTGGGTCGTCATCCGGTCGCCGGCTTCGGTCACCGTGATCGCGACCGATCGCGTTTTCGCCACTCCGGTAGACAGTTTGAGCACGATGACCGACGGCCGCAGCCTGGACAGTCGTGCCCGGACGTCGCGAATCTTGTCCTCGACCGGACGATCCTGGACGGTGCGGTGGCCGAGAAAGAGGTCGAGCTGTTGTTCATAGACGAACACAACGTCGGCAAGGCTCAGTAACGGTTCCACGCCCGCGACTCCCAGGGACGCGTAGATCGCACCTGGGTTCAGGGTGATCACGGTTCGATCCGCCACCGTCGCAGCGACTTTCTGCTGCAGTACCCGCTGTCGATGGCCTTCCATCGAGGTCAGGTGCAGGATTCGGCAGCGCTGCGCGGCCTCGATCAGCGCATCGACACGACCTTGGCGGCGCAGCCGAGTCGCCAATTCCGAATTGATGCCCGGCGATACAACGATCATCCTCCCGCCGGATTGGTCCGCCAGGACAATGGTGCTGCCGGTGGGAAGCCGGGAATGGGGCACCGACAGTACACAGTCGACGTCGACCTCATCGGCGACGAGCTGGGCCACCAGATTACGGCCGGCACTGTCGTCGGCGACAATGCCTGCGACGGCGGCCCGGCCGCCGATTCGCGACAGTGCGACAGCGGTATTGGCGCCCGAGCCGCCCGGCGCGTATTGGCTCCAGCGGCTGACGACCTCATGATCGCGCTGGATGCGGTCGACCAGATGCACCGCGTCGGCATTCATCGCGGTGATGGTCAGCAGATCGGTGGGACGGTCGCGTCGTGCTTTCTCGACCGCATGACTCCATCCGTCAACGGGCGCGGGTGCGGAGTTGTAGCAACGTCGGTAGAGGTCGTCCCACCAGTCCTGGTCCCGCCATTGAGGATTGATCGGCTGGCCGGTCCGGTCGGCCAGATCCAGGCAGGCCCCGACAAACGCTTCAACGGTGGACCACACCGGTACCCGGGTGTCGGCCGGCGAATCCATCCGGTTGTACAGGTCGTAGAGGGTGTTGCGGCCCAGCTGGATGCCGAGGATCTGAATGCGCCGGAACAGATCCGCCACCGTCGGGGATCCCACCGCGGCCCGGAGCGCGCGCAAGGCCGTGAACAGATCAGGCTCCGTCGCCACAGCTACCCACCCCAGAACGAATTCCGGCCCGGCAGGCCGGATCCGGACCGGATTTTCGGGCCTGCTCGAGCGGTGACCATATTTTATGGCAACTACTCCCGTGGGGCACAAAGAAGATGCCCCACAACCATGGGTGACACCGGGCCGTGGATCGGTCATCGGCGTCAATGTCCGCGCCCCGAGGCTATTACGATGGTTGCGCCGCAGCCACTGGCAGCCGTGATCCCGGCGGGGATCCTGCTTGTCGAACAGGCACTCGCGCCGATTACGGTGCCGCCCAGCCTCGGCGCGATCCTTCTCATCTTCGCGCTCCAGCTTCGACTCGCTTCCTCCAGCCGCCGAGGTCGGGCATCGATCCTGGTCCGGTTCTCACCGCTGCAACGCCGGCTCGGAATGCTGATCCACCTTGTCGACGACTCGGGACGGCGGTGGGAGGCGCGCTTTCTCCCGGTCACCGCGATGGAGCTGGATATCGGCGACCCGGTGTTCACCGAGGGCAGGATCGACCGTCGTGGCCGACTGCGGATTCGCGCGATCACCAACATCCGCACCGGTGTTCGCCGGCTCAGCCGCGGTTCCGCGGTGTGGCCGATCGTCGTGATCAGCGTCGTGGTGATGATCCTGACTGCTGCCGCGGCGGTCTGAAGCGGCTGGAATCGAACTCAGCCCAGGATGATGGAGGCGGCGTGTTCGCCGATCATCATGGTGGCAGCGTTGGTGTTGCCGCCGACGATGCTGGGCATGATGGAGGCGTCGGCTACTCGGAGGGCTTCGATGCCTCGGACTCGGAGGGTGGGGTCGACGACGGCGCGGGCGTCGGTGCCCATGCGGCAGGTGCCTACGGGGTGGTAGACGGTGGTGGCGCGGTTGGGGACTTCGGCGGCGAGGTCGGCGCGGGTGGGGTACTGGGGGCCGGGGGCGATCTCGGTGTCGACGGCGGGGCTGATCGACTTGGCGGCCATGACTTCCCGGGTCAGCTCCATGCCATGCACGAGGGTGTCGACGTCCTGCTGTTCGGCGAGGTAGTTCGGATCGATTGCGGGGGCGGCGGTGGGGTCCGCGGAGGTGAGGCGCAGGGTGCCGCGGCTGCGCGGGTAGATCATCGTCACCAGAACCGTCAGCGACTGGCGTGGGTCGGGAACATGGCGGATGGGGGCGTCCTGATTCGGTCCGGGGTAGCCCCAGGGCAGGACGTGCAGTTGCAGATCGGGGGCGTCGACCGCGTACGGGGTGCGCAGGAACGCGACCGCCTCGAAGACGCTGCGGGCCAGCCAGGTGCTGTTGTTGCGCAAGGACTCTCGCACGAAGGCGCGCGCGAAGTAGCCCGGTGACGAACGGCGCACGGCGGTCGGCATGGCGAAGGACATCGGGACGAACAGGTGGTCGTGCAGGTTGTCGCCCACCGGGAGGTCGGCGACCACATCGATGTCGAAGGCCCGCAGGTGGTCGGCCGGTCCTATACCGGAGAGCATGAGCAGTTGCGGGGAGCCGAATGTGCCTGCGCTGACGATGATCTCGCGCTCCGCACGCAGCACGTCGAGACCGCCGTTTCCGGTCCGGTACTCCACCCCGACGGCCCGGCCGTTCTCGATCACGATTCGCGTGACCTGCGTATTCGGCAGCACCGTAAGGTTTTTCGGCCGATCGTCGAGGTATCCGACCGAAGTGCTGTAGCGCAGCCCATTGCTGTTGCTCTGCTGCAGGATCGAGATGCCGTCCTGCTCGGCACCGTTGTAGTCGGGGTTGAACGGCAGATCCACGGTGTCGGTGAAGGCCCGCATGAACGCGTCGGAGGCCGGGGTCAGATCGTGCGCGCGAATCACCCGGATCGGGCCGGAGTCGCCGCGGAAGTCGCTCGCGCCGTCCTCGAAGGACTCGAACTTCTTGAAGCTGGGCAGCACATCCTGATACGCCCAGCCGCTGTTGCCCTCGCCGGCCCAGTCGTCGAAGTTGCGCCGGTTGCCGCGCACGAACACCATGCCGTTGACCGAGCTCGAACCGCCGACCACCTTGCCGTGCGTCTGCGGGACGGTGCGGCCCAGGGCGTGCTTCTGCTCGACGGTGTAGTGGCCCCAGTCGATCCGCTTCTTCAACTGGGGCACACTGTGCATCGGGCCGATCATGCCGGGCTTGCGGACCAGCCGGGAGCGGTCAGGTCCGCCCGCCTCGAACAGCGTGACGGCCGCGCCGGAATCCGCCAGTCGGCGGGCGATGATGGCCCCCGCACTCCCGGAGCCGATGACGATGTAATCCGCCGATGCCATGACCAGTCCTTCCGCCCTCGCAAGTCCCGCCGCGAGTCGCCGACGACACTGGAACGTGTTGCGAAAATACTCGAATTCGGACGCGAACGAACCCGTTTCGGGCCACCCGACCCGCAGGATTCACCTGGCGAGCTGAAGCGCCACCGTCGCGGCGGCCGGAACCAGGTACAGCACCGGGAAGATCGCCGACCCGGCGTGACCGGCGCGGATGGAGGTGGCCGAAGCGCCGAGGAAGTACAGCACCAGGCAGATCGCGGCCGCGATGCCGACGGCGGGGATGAAGAAACCGGCGATCAAGCCGAGCGCGCCCGCGCCCTTGGCCGTCGCCAGCCAGTTCCACCAGGACTTGGGGACGCTGTACTGCTCGAGCGGCTCGGTCACGAACTGCTTCTCGGTGAACAGGGAGAAGCTGGAGAATCCGATCCACAGGGCCGCGACGATTCCGACGACGTGATAGGCGATGTTCATGAGGGTCTTCCTTGATGAATTCGTGGGAGTGAAAGTGCTTGGGTGTCAGGGACGTTCGTCGACGATCTCGCCGGTCGTCACGGAGGCGTCCAGCATCAGCGCCTCGGTGGCCTCGACGAGTGGAACGCCCTGTGCGGCGGTGAGGGCGGCGAGCATGTCTTCGGCGCGATCCCAGCGCCAGGCGTCGAGGTAGGTGCCGTCCTCGAGGCGGGTGAGGCGGGTTCCGGTCAGGCCCGGATTGGCCCGGCGGATGCCGTCGATGAGCATCTTGCGTTGTGTCAGCAGGGTTTCGAGATCGGCGCGGGCCACTCGGAATCGGTGGATCCGGACTACGGCCATGGTGTCCTCGCTTCTTGGGGCTTGTCGTGCGAACAAGAACAAGCCTCACAGCGGCGAGGGACGCGCAGTAGTGCGCACGGCACCGATCGCACCTGCGTCAAGCACTGTCGGACCATGCAGAATGCACGGTCAGCAGGGCAGCGCGGCCGCGAGGCGGAACTCGCCGTCACCGATCGAGGTCGTGAACGAGCCACCGGCGTCCAGCACGCGGGCCCGCATATTGCGCAGTCCCTGCCCGGCACCGTTCGTGTCGGCCGCACCGACCCCGTCATTGTGAATGTTCAGCTCTACCTGCCGATTTCGGCTGCGGCACCGAATTTCGACGCGGGTCGCGGTGCTGTGCCGCAGCACATTGGTGACGGCCTCCCGCACGACCGGCGCGAGCACCAGGTCGGCCCGCTCGGGCAGTTCGTCGTCGTAGTCGATGCTGACGCTCGCGATGGCGGCGGCGAGGATGGCCGCCGCCGAATCGAATTCGCCGCGCAAGGTGCGGGCGGCACGATCGTCGGTGAGGGCGAGCGCCTCGAGTTGCGCGTCGGCCGAGATGCGCAGCGCCTGCCCGATCTCCGACTCCGCCCGGCTCGAATCCCGGGCGATCAATTCGCCGATGAGGTCACACTTCAATGCCAGCACCGACAGCGTCAGGCCGAGCAGATCGTGGATGTCGCGGGCCAGTCGCAGTCGTTCGAGCTGCGCCGTCCGGGCGGCCAGCGCGGCACGGGATCGGTTGAGCTGCATCGAGAGCTGGTGAAACCGGGCGAGCCCGAACAGCACCAGGGTCGCCTCCAGAGCCAGCAGCACCCAGCTGGTCCGATCGGCCAGGCCGCCGGTCGGTGCGGTGAAAACGGCACGCAGCGCGAGCGCGCCGACCGCCACGAGCAGCCACGCCACCCGCTCGCGCAGCAGGGCGGCCACCGCGAGCGGGACCAGCCACAGCGCCCAGAACGGGCCGAGCCACGGCAGCGGAGCCAACGTGAGAACCAGCTGGGTCCACAACAACGATCCGGCGAGGCGTGGCCGGACCACCTGTGCCAGTAGCAGACTCGAAACAGTCAGCCCGCCGATCGCGTTCGCCACGGGGTACCGCTCGACCTCGAAGACCTGATTGGCGGTGAGCGCCAGCATGCTTGCGGCCAGCGTGGCCAGCGCCAGCCGGGGTGCCGTGCGGGACACCGGCGCCGGGTCCGCGGCGGGCAGGTCGAGATCGTGCTGGGCGGCGGCGGTGCGACGCATCATGGCGACGATCGCGCGCGTCCGCTCGGCCGCGTCGTCGGCCGTGCGGACCGCGAGGTCCGGCGTGTGTGCCAGTTCAACTCGCGCCCGGTGCAGGTGTTCGGTCACCGCGACCAGTTGTGCGCCGAGCCCGGCGCGCAGATCCCGCGCCACCCGCAATCGTTCCTCGGAGCGGATGACCCGGGTCAGTTCGTCCCGGGTCGAGCCGAGCCGATCGACCAGGCCGGGCAGGCGCAGCAGGCTGAAGATCACCAGTCCGATGGCGGCCGTGCCGACCGAGGCGAGCAGGTAGGTCGAAGCGCCCGCGTGCCATCCGTGGTGAACGGGACCGGAGGCGAGGGCGACGGCACCGAAACCCAGCCACCGCCACCGCGGCCCGAGCGCGATCGTCGCGGCCAGCAGCGCGTCGAGATCCGTGGCGGGATCGAAGAGTGCGATCGGAAGGTAGGTGAGCAGCCCCTGCGCGACCAGCGCCGAGCGATAGTGACCGCGCCACCGGTACGCCACGACGAGCAGTGCCGCCTGGACAACCGCACACCCGCCCGCGGCAATTCCGTTCTCCCCGAACACGACCGAGAGGACGTACGCGACCAGGAACAGGTACCCGGTCGACCTGGCGAGCAGCGACACGCGATGATTGCATACCGTCCGGCCGGTCCTGAGCAAATCGAACGGCTCGGGTGACCCGGTTCGCACAGAGGAGTGGTATCAGATGATCAGAATCCTGATCGCCGAGGACATGCGGCTGCTGCGCGAAACCCTGGTCGCCTCACTGGAACTGGAAGCAGACCTCGAGGTGGCCGCCGTACTGGCGGACGGCAACGCCATCGTCGCGACCGTGGCGGCCGAGCACATCGACCTCGCCATCCTCGACATCGATCTCCCCGGCAAGGACGGTCTCACCGCCGCCGCAGAACTCCGCCGCGACCACCCGCACTGCCGAATCCTGGTGCTCACCTCCCTGGCCTCCCCCGGCCATCTCAAGCGAGCCATCGACATCGGCGTCGGCGGATTCGTCCTGAAGGACAGCTCCCGCCGCGACCTGCTGCACGCGGTCCGGGTCGTCGCGTCCGGCGGCAGCATCCTGGACCCGGGACTCGCCTTCACCGCCCTGCGCGGCCCCGCCAATCCGCTGACCGACCGCGAAGCCGACGTCCTGCGCGGCCTCGCCGCCGGCGCCGACCCCAAACAGATCGCCGCGGACCTGCACCTCTCCTACGGCACAGTCCGCAACTATCTGGCTGCCGCCACCACAAAACTCCAGGCCCGCACGCGGGTCGACGCCATTCGCATCGCCCGACAGGCCGGTTGGCTCTGACTCAGCGTCAGCCGCCGGGCGCGGCATCCCGGCGGAAAATGCCCTGAAACGCGCGAAACCCGCGCCGTAGCGCGGGTCTCGTGTGTCAGTACCAGAACTTAGATGACGCGGACGTTCTGGGCCTGCGGGCCCTTCTGGCCCTGGCCGATCTCGAACTCGACACGCTGGCCCTCTTCGAGGGACTTGAAGCCGGAGCCGGAGATCGCGGAGAAATGAACGAAAACGTCCGGATCGCCATTATCCTGCGCGATGAACCCGAAGCCCTTTTCGCCGTTGAACCACTTCACACTGCCTTGCGACATTCTTTTTATTTGCTTTCTGTTGCGAGCCGAGCGATCACATCAACAACCCGTTCTCGACATACAGCATGCCACACATTGGTGCGGCTGCCGACGGCGACCCGGCGTGGAGATCACAACTCTCGACCTACGATGTGACCGAGGCCACTTTCGCGATGTACGTTTTTTGGACGACGCAGAGGAACTCAACTCGTTTCCCAGCTATAGATCCAGGAACTTCCCTGCGTCGCGGGACCACCATAGCGGGCCCACGCCGTCAACGCCACCTGATTGGCGGCACCGGCATCACGAGCCCGATCGACACCGGCCCCGCGATCCGGGATCGATGCAGCTCAGGACTGTGCTTTGCCGAGGCGGGCGATCGCCTCATGGAGAGTGGCGTCACGTTTGCAGTAGGCGAAGCGGACCAGGTTGTTCCACTGTGACCGAGCCGCCAGTGCCGCCACCGGGATAGCGGCGACGCCGGCGCGGGCGGGGAGTTCGCGACAGAAGGCGGTGCCGTCGCTGCCGACGTCGGCACAGACGAAATAGCCTCCGGCGCTGCGCTTCACGGGGTAACCAAGGTCACGCAGGGCGGTCGAGAGCAGCTCGGACTTGCCGCGCAGCGCGGCGCGATTGGCGGCGGCCCACTCCTGTTCGTGGGCGAGGGCATGCGCAACAGCGGGCTGGAAAGGGGCGGGCGAGACGAAGGAGAGGTACTGCTTGGCGGCGTGGATGGCATGGATGAGCGGGGCCGGGCCCAGCGCCCAGCCGATGCGCCAGCCCGTGACGTGAAAGGTCTTGGCGGGGCTGGAGACGACGATGGTGCGCTCACGCATGCCGGGCAGGGTCGCGATCGACAGGTAGTCGTCCGCGTCGAAGACCAGGTGCTCGTACACCTCGTCGGAGACGACGAGAAAGTCGTGCGCGCAGGCCAATTCGGCGATCAAGCGCAGATCCGCGGGGCGCAGTAGGGAACCGCTCGGATTGTGCGGCGAGTTGACGACCAATAGCCGCGTGCGGGCGGTGATCGAGCGGCGCAATTCGTCGAGATCGAGGGTGAAGCCGTCACCGTCGGAGACCATTGCCACCGTGCGCGGTACGGCACCCGCCATCGCGACGGCGGCCGCGTAAGAGTCGTAATACGGTTCGATCAGCACGACCTCCGCGCCCGGCTCCACCAGGGCGAGCATCGCCGACGTCAGCGCCTCGGTGGCGCCGGCGGTGACCACCACCTCCGCGAGCGGGTCATAGCCGCCGCCGAGCCGCCGCCCGCGTTCGGCGACGATGGCCTCCCGCAACACGGCCTGCCCCTTCGAGGACGAGTAGTGGTTCATGCCACCGGATATCGCCGATCGGGCCAGCTCGAGCATGGCGGCGGGGCCCTCGTAGTCGGGGAAGCCCTGACCCAGGTCGACCGCTTCGTTGCTGGTGGCCAGCCGGGAGATCTCCTCGAACACCGAAGAGCTGTAGGGCCGTAACCGTTCGACCAGGATGTCGCTCATCGCAGACCCCGCAGTACGAAGCAGGTGACCGGTTCGCGGCGGCCCTTCACGGCGATCGCGTGCAAGGGTTCCACCAGCGCCCGGGGTCCGAGCTGGGCCCGGGTCAGCGGGCCGATCACCACATCGCCGGGATGCGCCACGCCCTGCAGCCGGGCCGCGGTGTTGGTGGTGTCGCCGATGGCGGTGTAGTTGCGCATCTGGGCCGCACCGATATTGCCGACCAGGGCGGGACCGGTATTGACCCCGACCCGGAAGCGCGGCCACTCCGGCCGGCCCTCGGCGATCCGTGCCACCGCCTGTTGCAGGCCCAGTCCGGCGTGCGCGGCGCGCAGCGCGTGATCCGGTTGCGGGGTGGGCGCGTTGAACACCGCCATCACCGCGTCACCGACGAATTGCACCACCACGCCCCCCGCTTCCAGAATCACCGGCACGATAGCGCCGTAGTAGGTGTTCAGCATCTGCACCACCAGCGCCGGGTCGGTGCGCTCGGCGAACGGGGTGAAGCCGCTCAGGTCCGCCATCAGCACGCTGACCTCGGCGATCCGGCCGCCCAGGTCGGCCTCGGCCGGATTGGCCAGCAGGGCGGTCGCGACCTGCGGGGACATGTAGGAGCGGAACAGCTGATCGAGTTGACGGTAGAGCCGGGCGTTCTGTTCCAGCACCACGAACTGTCTCTCGGTGAGCCCGAATCGCTTCGACAACTCGACCCCGACCGCACCGAGCGGCTGGTCGGCCGGGACACCGTGCGCGGCGCGCTGCCGCAGCACCTCCGCCATCTCGGTCATCGCGCGGGTGTAGTCGCGTTCGAGGGCGGCCATGGTCTGGTTCAGGGTGACGCTGTCGAAGAGGCCGAGCTCGGAACCCTCGCGCCGGAATTGCAGGTGGCTGCTGACCGCGATCAGGCCGAAGGCCGCCACCATCAGCACATGCCATTCCCACCAGGAGACCTGCCAGCTGCGCCCGTAACCGACCGCCAGCAGTGCCTCGATCAGCAGAACGAGTGCGGAAAGCACACTGAGCAGCAGCAATCCACGCCGTCGGCGGAACTGGCGGGCGTAGGCCACCACCGCTCCCAGGTACGCCAGGGAGCCGATGTAGGCGACCACCACCAGCGAGTGGGAGGTCTCGGTGGCGCTGGGCATGGCGTCGAACGGCGGTGATCCGGTGAGCGACAACATGGCCCACACCAGCAGCGCGAGTACCGGCAGCGCCGAGAGCAGCCACATGAGTCGATTCAGCCGGGCAGCGGCGACCGGTCCGTATTCGAAAGCCGAAGCCAGCGCGGCGAATCCGCCCAGGGTCAGTCCGACCGGGACGGCGTAGACGAATCCGGCATTGGGCATCTGGATGATGACGCCGGGGGTGGCGATGGCGTGCAGGCCGAGGAAGCCCGCCGAGAACTGGAACATCAACGACACCAGGATGAGTCGCAGATCGTGGCGGCTGCGTGCGGTGCGGTAGAGGACGACCCCGAGGGCCATCGCCAAGGCCGCCGCGGCCAGGACCAGCCAGAAATGCTGGGGATGGTGTTCGTAGTGGGCGTCCAGGCGTGGGTGCGAGATCAGCAACCACAGTCCCGCGACGGGCAGGCTGATCGCTGCGGTCCAGGTCAGGACGCTTACCTTCGACACCTTTGAACCCTACCGACGGATCGGCTCGAGTGCGGGGGCGATTCCCGCCGGGCGGAACGGCTTTCGCAGTGGCGCGGTCTGCCCGGCGGGGATTCGGTACCCGATCAGATCAGGACGACCGATGTGTCGGGACGACTAGTGCGCCGAGAGGCTGCTGAGCAGACCGGCCAGCGGGTTGGACGCCGAGGAGCCGCTGCCGCCGCCGGTGGTGCTGCAGTCGACCACGGTGACGGTGGTGGACTTGTTGCTGATCACTTCCTGCACGGCCTTCAGGGTGTGCGAGCCGGTGGTGGTCGGCGTCCAGGAGAAGGTGGCCACGCTGTTCGACGGCTTGTTGCTGCCGACCTGAGTGTCGTTGTCGGACAGCGTGACATTGAACAGGAACGACGTGGGGGTCACGTCGACGCTGACGGTGTAGGTCTGGTTGGCGCAGTACTGGCTCGCGCTCGCCACGCTGATACCCGTGACCAGGGCGCTGGCATTCGGTGCGGTCAGCAGTGCGACCGCGGCCGCGGCGCCGATTGCGGTGGCGCCGACGCCTACCCGCCGAGTGGTGTTCATGAGTGTGCTCCTCTCATCGTCCACAGGATCGTGGACGATGCGAAACGTTAATACTTCACAGTCTCGTTCGGAGGAGATTCACAGGAAATCATTCACCACCGGAGCTTCTGCCGACCCTATCCGGCCAGCAGGCCCTTCGCGATGTGGGTGACCTGGATTTCATTGCTGCCCGCGTAGATCATCAGCGACTTGGCGTCGCGGGCGAGCTGCTCGACCTTGTACTCGGCCATGTAGCCGTTGCCGCCGAAGAGCTGCACGGCCTCCATGGCGACCTCGGTGGCGGCGCGCGAGGAATAGAGCTTCATGGCCGACGCCTCTGCGAGGGACACCTTCTCCCCCGCCGCGGTGCGCTCGATGGCGTTGAACACCATGTTCTGCACATTGATTCGCGCGATCTCCATCTCGGCCAGCTTCAACTGGATGAGCTGGAACTGGGCGATCTCCTTGCCCCACAGCTTGCGCGTCTTCGCGTAATCCACACACAGCCGGTGACATTCGTTGATGATGCCCAGCGCCAGCGACGCGATGCCGATGCGCTCGGCGGCGAAGGACTCCTTGGCGCTGTCCTTGCCGTCGCCCTTGGCCGGGGTCTCGGTCTCGCCCAGCAGGCGGTCCGGGGTGATGCGGACATTGTCGAAGAACAGTTCACCGGTGGGCGAGGAGTTCATGCCCATCTTCTTGAACGGCTTGCTCTGCGTGAAGCCGGGCATGCCCTGGTCGAGTACGAAGGTCAGCACCTTGCGGTCGCGGCGGTCGGTGCCGTCCTCCTCGTCCAGCTTGGCGTAGACGACGGTGACATCGGCGTACGGGCCGTTGGTGATGAAGGTCTTCTGCCCGTTGAGGATGTAGTCCGCGCCGTCGCGGCGCACATACGACTTCATGCCACCGAAAGCGTCGGAGCCCGAATCGGGTTCGGTGATCGCCCACGCGCCGACCTTCTCGAAGGTCACCAACTCCGGCAGCCAGCGCTTCTTCTGCGCCAGCGTGCCGCGGCTGCGAATGGTCCCGACCGTCAGCCCGAGACTGACACCCATCGAGGCCACCAGGCCGAGGCTGATCCCCGCCAGCTCACTGTTGAGAATCACGCCCATCGAGCCCGAACCACTGAACCCGCCGCCCGCCTTCCCGGTGGTCCCGGCCTCTTCACGCGCGATCGCCTTCTCGAGACCCTCCTTCGCCATCTCGTCCAACCCGAAGGTGGCGTACAGCTTCCGAATGATGTCGAACGGCGGCAGCGCCCCACTCTCCAGCTGCTCGACGTGCGGCTTGATCTCCTTGTCGATGAACCCGCGCAGCACATCGCGGAACATCAGATCTTCGTCGGACCACTGGTACATGTGAGAGAACTCCCGGAGGCTCGCGGAACAGTCACCCCGAATATAGAACACGTTCTACATTCGGAGTGACTGTCGCAGGTCATCCACGAGTTCGGATGATCAACCGGGCAGGGCGGTAGGTGGGTTGGGGGTGAGGATGGGGGCGGGCGGGGTGGAGGTGGGAGTGGCTTCGCCGGTTTCGAGGTAGTGGACGACCGCGTCGTCGACTTCGGGGATGCCGCGGGCGAAGGAGCCGTGGTCGGTGCTGTCGACCCAGATCAGGGTGGCGTTCAGGGCGGCGGCCATGGCGGGGCCGCCAGCGGCGGGGGTGGCGGTATCGCGGGTGGATTGCAGCACCAAGGGGCGGGTGGTGAGGGCGGTGCCGTCGACACGGATGCGGTCGGTCGAGGACGGCCAGGCTCCGCACATCGCGCCGGAATCCTGCAACCGGGATAGGAACGCGAAAATACTTGCGCCGGAGATGAACTCGCTGACCGCGCCCGCTACGACGGCCGGGTCCTGGGCCGTGGTGTCCTCATTGCAGGTGATCGCGTCGTACATCCACTGGCCGGTCGGATCGAGGGCGGTGCGGCCGGACACGTAGGTGAGGAATTCGGTGTTCGTGGCGTCGGCGCGATAGCGGCGCATCCCTTCGGCGAGATACGGCCAGAGGTTGCGCGAGTAGACCGCGGTCGAGGCGGCGGCATAGGTCGGGGTCGCCGATCCGTTCGGGTGCCGCACGGTCTCCACCAGATTCGCTATGCGCCCGGACAATTCGTCCGAGCCGGGCGTCTGCCCGGGCGCGGTGAGCGCACCGGCCGCGCCGCCGAGCGCGGGATCGAGCCGGGCCAGCCAGCCACCGCCCTGGGCGTCGACCTGCCGAACCCATTCGGCGGCAACGGTATTGCGGGTCGCACCCAGACCGTAAATGGGGTCGTTGGCGGCGATCCAATCGAACAGCTCGGTGAAACCGGCCTCCCGCGCCTGCCAGCCCCGCGCGAACTGCTCCCGCCACGACCATTGCGGGTTCACATTCCCGTCCAGCACAAGGCGATCGACGCGCGACGGGAACAGCGTCGCGTAGGCGGCGCCGAGAAAAGTGCCGTACGAGCCGCCGTAGAAATCGATCCGATCGACGCCGAGCGCCTGCCGGGCCTGCTCGATATCGCGGGCCAAGGTTTGGGTGGTGATGGTGTGCGAGTAGCCGGGATCGGCTCTCTCACAGGCGGAACGGTCGGTGGTCGAGATGACCAGCACGGTCGTCATCGCACACTGCAGCGGCGTCGCCCACCGCAACCCCCGAGGCTGCACCGCGACCTCATCGAACTCCCGATGCAGTACGGGCACAGTCGAATTCCGCGACCCCCAGAACCCCAGCGCATCCGCCCCGGGCCCACCCTGCCCAGCAAAAAGCACCCCGCGCTTATGCGCCGGATCAGCAGCCGCAATCCTGCTCACCGTGATGTCGATACGCGCCCCGTCCGGCACCGCGTAATCCCGCGGCACCGACAACGTCGCACACACCGCCCCGCCCGCGTTCGCCTCGACAGGGCAAGGCCCCCACTGCAATCCATCCCCGACCTCGGCCGTCACCACCGGCGCGAGCACGGCCACCGCGATCACGCCGACCACCCCCGCCGCCGCGCGCAACCAGCCTGCCGAATGAATTCCACCCACCATCGTGCCCCTCCCCGGGCGTGATCTCCGCAGCCGTCACCCTACACAGCCGCCACGAGTACCGGTGCGTCCCGATGGAGCTCAGTCATTTTCGAGTCCGTGACCCTCAACACATAGTTAGCCAAAAGATTGCTGAAATCGTTCTGGTTTGTTGTTGTTGAGCGAACCACCCGCCGACTGCACTCCCCAAGCAGGTGATCGGAATGTCAAAGATCGTGCGTTGTAATCGAATCACCGCCGGGCTCGTCGGCGCCGCAGTGGTATTCGCAATCGCCGCATGCGGTTCCAACGACCAGCCCCCCGACAGCACATCGCCGACCCCACCGGTGCAAACCACCGTCGCGTGGTCACCGCCCGTCTACCGCACCATCCCCTCAGCTCCGGGAGATGTCGTCGTCACCAGGGACCAACTGATCGGCACCACCGTCGCTGCCACCCGCGCACTGCTGTCAGCAGGTTCGTGGCAGCCGGAAATCGTCGAGGGCACCTACGTCAGCACCAGCCCAGGCCAACCCACCCCCGACACCACCGACACCGGCAACTGGCGGATCGCGGGAGCCTGCATCACCCCCGACTACAAGGTGCGCATTACAGCCAAGGCCCCGGACCAATTCCGCGACACCGAACTACCCCGGATGCGCGACGGCCGATACGACGACAGTGCCTGCCAGAACGGCTGGAACGGCATCAACCTTTCGAGAAAGCCATAACCAGGCAGACCGCGTGTCACTGTCGGATTTCGGGCGCGGGAGCGACGACCATGGGCTGAATCCCGGTATCGGAACTGGTAGGAGGCGCAATGCTCGCACTCGGGTTCTTCGGCTGGATCATTATCGGCGGATTGGCCGGTTGGATCGGCAGCAAGATCATGGGTACCGACGCCCAACAAGGCATCGTCCTCAATGTCGTAGTCGGCGTTGTCGGCGGCCTACTGGGCGGATTCCTGCTGAAACTGGTCGGCGTGGATGTCAACGGCGGCGGCCTCATCTTCAGCTTCCTCACCTGCCTGGCAGGCTCGGTACTGCTGCTGTTCATCGTCCGCAAGGTCCGCAGCTAACCCACCGGGCATCCCCGCCCGCACCCGGCGGCCCGGACCAATTCCGCGACAGCGAACTACCCCGGATGCTCGACGGCCACTACGACGACAGGGACTGCCAGAACGGCTGGACCGGCATCAACTTGTCGGAAAAGCCAGAATCGGCACCGCCGCACCTACAGCGCTGGCGGCGTGGGTGCGGCGGAGGCGTTATTCCTGGTCGAACAGATCCGAAGCAACGTTCACGGTGACAGCCCGAGTGAGCCAAACCGACAGCAGCCCGAGATCCGAGCAGGTCAGAATGCGCTCGCGAGAAGAGCACTCGACCTCGATGCAACGAGCGGCCAGAACCGTCAGGATCGCGGAGGCCTCCCCTTCGGCCACGCCCTCCGCACGACCGATTGCCTGGTGGCGATGGGCGAACTCGCTCTCCCACTGGTAATCCTCGACAGAGATCGACATGAGCTCCTCCAGCTCCGAACGGACCGCCTGCGGCAACCGCGCGCTGATGTAGTCATAGTAAATCAGGCCACGCTCGGGCCCGAATGCTTGAATCGCCCGCATCACCATCTCGAGCACGCGATGTCGGGACGTGTCGTCCACGTGCCCAGGAGCCGACAACAACACCAACTCGGGCCATTCGTGTGCCTGCACCGGGTCAGTCACCGCCGCCAGCCGGCCCGGCCAGTAGGTGATCGGCGCGAAAACGAAACCCGGATGCCCAGTTTCGACCGGCTCGCCGACTGCAGCCGCGACCTTTTCATTCGGGCAGTAGGCCAGCAACGCCACGGGACAACGTAGCCGTTTGCGCAGGTTCGTCACGTACTCCGGCCAACTCGACCGAATGCGAATCAGATCCTCACAGGTAGCCGAGTTTTGGACCTCCTGGATGATCGCGAAGTCGGGCCGCTCCACGCTGCCTCCGACCACTGACACATCCAAATGCAGTTCTAGCGGACCCAGCATGGTCACCGTCTCCGGTCCCAGCCGCCAGCACGGACCCTCCGGGACGGCTAAGCCGAACACCTCCCGCGCCACCTTCGGCGCGAGCTCAGGTCTCTCCCGGAACAGTTCCAACGGCACCTCATGGTTATTGGAAGGCACGTCGCGGACCGTATAGCAGGGTCTGCGGCGACACGCCCCGAACACACATTCGATGACCGATCGGTCTTGCTGTCGGCGTGTCCGGCGGCCCTGCGCCGCACTCGATTTCCTTTGGCCGTCAAGGGTGTTGGTGCGGGAAGGTGGGGGCGAAAGCGGGGGTTAGGTCGTCGAGCCAGCGGGCGGTGGCGCTGTAGTTCGCGAAGAATGGTGTGCCGACCAAGGATTCGTTGCGGGCTTGGAGGAAGCGGAGGGCGAAGACTCGGTGGTCGGCGATGGTGGTGATGCCGTCGATGACTACCTTGCCGGGGGTGGCCGACATTACGGGGCCTCGGACGGTGCGGGCCAGGCCGGGGACGGCGCGGTAGGCGGCGGTGAAGAGGGCGGTAGAGGCGGCGAGGGGGACGGCGAAGTGGTCGCGGGGGCCGGTGTCGCGTTCTACGAACATGTAGTACGGGATCATTCCGAGGCTTACTTCCTTCTGCCACAAGGTGATCCAGTCGTCCGCCGTGTCGTTGACGGTGCGGACTACCGGTGACTGGCACCGGATCATCGCACCGATGCTCTGCAGGCGCTGGATTGCGGTTCGGACGATCTCGGTGTCCAACTCCCGGGCGTGGGAGACGTGGGCCATGATGGCCAGGTGGCGGCCGGAGGCGGTGATTCGGGCCAGCAGGGCCAGCAGGTCGTCGGCGTCGGGATCGGTGACGAATCGGTACGGCCAGAATGCGAGTGCCTTGGTGCCGATGCGGATGGTGGTCAACTGTTCCAGTTCCGGGGTCAGTAGCGGTTCCAGGTGCCGCGCCAGGACCTGGGCGCTCATGATCATCGGATCGCCGCCGGTCACCAGCACGTCGCTGGCCTCGGGATGCCGTTTCAGATAGCGCACCAGCGTTTCCGGTCCGGCCGCGGCCATGTGCAGTTCCGGGTCGCCGACGAACTGCGCCCAGCGAAAGCAGTACGCGCAGTAGGCATGACAGGTCTGGCCGTTGCGCGGGAAGTAGAGGACGGTGCTGCGGTACTTGTGCTGCAGTCCCTCGAAGGTCTCGCCGTCGACCTCGGGCAGATTGAGGGTGCGCTGGCCCTCCGGATGCGGATTCATCGATTTGCGAATCCGGGTGGCGGCGTGGCGGATATCGGCGGCGGGCGCGTCGGTGGCGAGCAGCGACACCAGTTCGACACGGTCGGCGTCGGCCAGCATGCCCGGATTCGGCATCGTCAGGCGGAAGATCGGATCGTCGGGCGCGCGGTCCCAGTCGATGAGTTCGTCCAGCACATACCGGTTCGTCCGGAACGGCAGCACCGCCGCCACCGCCGCCAATTCCCGTGTCCGCGCGGCATCGAGCCCGGCCCGCGCGGCCAGCCGCGGCAGTTCCCGGGCGCCGAGCGCGCGAAATCCATACCCCGTGGTGCCCAGCGACATCCGATGCCTCCAGCCACTTGCCCGACGGATGTCGAGCGACCGAGGTCCGATCTTATCGATCCGCGGTTGCCCCGTCTTCGCGGACATGCTCCAGGATCAACGGAATGGAATCCAACCGGCGAAAGGTACCGCCCGGTGCGTCATGGAAGAGTTCGGCCAGCATCGCGTCCAGGCGTTGCACCAGCTCGGCTTCGACCACGCACGACACGGCATGCTCGCCGCCGCCGTCGATCCGCACCGTGATCGAACTCGGATCGGCCCCCTCCAGGAAACGATCCACCTTCGAACTATGAACGAACCGGACATCGTCCAGCACAATCGTTCTCACCAACCGCTGGAGCTCAGCACCGCGACCGTCGGACACCGTGATACCGATCAAATGCTCCAGCGGCGAGGAACGACGCCAGACCGCGTGAAAGCGATCATTGACGAACTTGCCGAGTGGGGAATATCGCGACACCTCGAGCTGACGCGAATCGCCGGAGAGCTCGCCGAGGGTATAGAACGAGATCAGGCACCTGTCGTCGGACCTGTACATCGTCACGTCGGGGCCCGAATGATACAGCCGCACTTGAAATTCCGCGCGCAGCCCGCGCCCGCTGTGCCCTTGATCGGGTTCGCCGATCTCCCGCTGCAATTCACGCAGCGTGTGCAGATTGCGGGCGAGCTGTCGTTGCAGATCCTTCGAAGCGCCCAACTCCAGATCACGCTGCTCGGCCGCCAGGGTCGAGGGGTTGATGAGCAGGACGTGCACCGACACCCCGCGCGCCACCGCCGCCCGAACGATCCGCCCGAAGCGCTCGGAATACGGCTCGAGCAGCATGTTCGAGAAGGTGTCGACGATCCGGATCGCATCGGTGCTGCGGTCCGCGCGGTCGAGGAAGCGCCCGTAGTCGAGCTCGCGGTGCTCACGCACCCGGGACTCCCCCACCCGCTGGATGATCGGGGTCAGCAGGAAGATCGTGAAGACTGCGCCGATGAGATCGGCCGCCGTGTTCAGCTCGAAGTTGCGCCAGTAGTCCGGCAGTCCGCCGGCGAGCATGGACAGCGTCAGGATGGTCGCCACCCCGACACCCAGACCCGCGATCCACCGCGGTTCCGGCCACCGCCATCGTCGATTCCGCTTCCGACGCTGTGAAATTCCCCCGCCTGCCACGACTTCAGGGTATGGGCACCGGCCGCGAGCTTCAATTCCGCGCGGGGGTCGCGGTTCTCGCTCCGGAGATCCAGGCAAGATGGTGGCGGTCGGGTCGCTCGGTGCACGGGAGGGTTCAATGCTGGAAGTGGCGCGGTTGGTGCGCAGGTTCGGAGAGAAGGTGGCGGTGGACGAGGTGTCGTTCACGGTGCCGGAAGGGGAATTGAGCGGGTTCGTCGGCGGGAACGGCGCGGGAAAGACCACCACCATGCGAATGATTATGGGGGTCTTGGGGATTCACGGCGGGGAGGTGCGGTGGGCCGGGCGCGCGGTGACGGCCGGGGACCGGCGGAAGTTCGGGTACATGCCCGAGGAGCGGGGGCTCTACCCGAAGCAGCCGATCGTCGATCAGCTCGTATACCTGGCGCGATTGCGTGGGATGAGTGCTGCGGCGGCCGTTTCGCGGGCCGACGGGCTGTTGGAGCGGTTCGAATTGAGTGGGCGGCGCAAGGACAAGCTGGAGTCGCTGTCGCTGGGCAATCAGCAGCGGGTGCAGATCGCGGCCGCCGTGATCGCGGAGCCGGTGGCGTTGGTGCTCGACGAGCCGTTCTCCGGATTGGATCCGGTGGCCGTAGATTCCATGGCGGAGCTGTTGAAAGAATATGCCGCGCAGGGTGTCCCGATTCTGTTCTCCTCGCATCAGCTGGATCTGGTGGAGCGGCTGTGTGACCGGCTCATCATTCTGGCCGACGGGCGGGTCGTGGCGCAGGGATCTGCGGCGGAGCTGACCGAGTCCGGGCCCGCGAGGTATCGGCTGGTGCTGGGCGCGGACGCGCAGTGGCTGCGGGCGCTCGCCGGAGTCGAGGTGATCGAAATCGACGGCGCGACAGCGATTGTCGAGTTGCCGGATACGACGACGGACAAGGTGCTGACCGAAGCGCTGAGCCGCGGATCCGTGCGGGAACTGGCCGAAGTACGGCCGTCCGTGTCCGACATCTACCGGGAGGCGGTGGCATGAGCCACGACACCATCGACGAGGCCGCACCCCGGGGCGTGTGGCGGCTGGTCGCACAGCGCGAAATCGCGGTGAAACTGCGCGACCGCAACTTCCTGATCTCCACGGCGATCACCATCATCGCGATCGTCGCGTCACTGGGGATCAGCGGATTTATCAGCAGCCGAACCGAAACCATCGATATCGCGGTCACCGGACCGGGCGCGAGCGCGGTGGTCGAGCTGGCCGGGCAGCTGGCCCACCACTCCAACGCCAAGGTCGATTTCGTGGCGCACGAGGTCGCCGATCCGGCCGCCGTCGAGGCGAAAGTCCGGGCGGGCGACGCCGATGCGGGCCTGGTGCCCGACCTACCCGGTGGCTGGCGACTACTCGGCAAGACCGCCAAGAACGACAAGGCCGACACCTACCTCTCGGCCGCCGCCGGGCAGCTCGCCATCCAGCAGAACACCGCGGCCGCAGGCATTTCCACGCAGCAACTCGCCCGCGGCGGCACCGTCACCTCGGCGTTGCTCGAACCGAACGCCATCGACCCCGGCCTGGCAAAAGCCGCCGGTTTCGTGTTCGCGTTCCTGTTCTACCTGTCGTCGATCCTGTTCGGCCTGTCCATCGCCCAGAGCGTGGTCGAGGAGAAACAGAACCGCATCGTCGAAATCCTGGCCAGCGCGATCCCGTTGCGCCAGTTGCTGATCGGCAAGGTGATCGGCAATACCGTGATGGCACTCGGCCAGCTCATCCTGTTCGTCAGCGCGGGCCTGATCGGCCTGGCCGCCACCGGCAAGGGCGATCAGATATCCCAGATCGGCGGCGCCGCAGGCTGGTTCGTGGTCTTCTTCCTCGTC
This sequence comes from Nocardia sp. NPDC059240, assembly GCF_042753865.1. Classification (NCBI taxonomy): domain Bacteria; kingdom Bacillati; phylum Actinomycetota; class Actinomycetes; order Mycobacteriales; family Nocardiaceae; genus Nocardia; species Nocardia sp. NPDC059240. The sequence continues at coordinate 597,080 of NZ_JBHZAC010000003.1, forward strand.
GGCTTCCTAGCCCTGGCCAGCCTCTGGGCCGTCGCCGGAGCCCTGGCCACCCGCACCGAGGACCTGCAAGCCACCTCCACCCCCTTGACCATGCTGGTGATGATCGTGCTCTTCGCCGGAATCTTCCTCTCCGGCACCGCACAAACCATCGCTTCCTTCGTCCCGCTGGCGTCGGTCGTCGCCATGCCCGCCCGCCTGGCCGCCGGTACCGCCGCCTGGTGGCAACCGGTGATCGCCCTGCTGATCATGGCCTGCGCCGCCTACGCCATCGTCCTGATCGCGGAGAAGATCTACCGCCGCTCCCTCATGCAAACCCAGGGGCGGCTGACCCTGCGGCAAGCCCTGGCGCTGGAGGACTGACTCGGCCGCCTAAGGCCGGCAGAGGCCATCGATGGTGTGATTCGGGAGGATCGCGGCCAGCCGGGCCGCGATCGTCGCGGACGTCTGGGCACAGATCCGTGTCACCGCGTGATCGGGATTCAGATCCCAGATGCGGACGGTGCCGTTGTCACCGGCACCGAGGAGGAAGCCGCCGCGCGGATGGAAGGCGACGTGCCACACCATAGGTCCCGCAGGGGTCAGCGACTGTCCTTGCCGGACAAGATGCTTGGGATCCGAGGCGTCCCACAGCTGCACGGTGCCGTCCGCGCCGCCCACCGCGAGCGTGGCACCGGTCGGCGCGAAATCGAGCGACTGAACGGCATTGCCCGTGACCGTCTGTGGATCGCCCAGCGGGACAACATGGCTCGGGTCCGCGACCGACCACAGCCGGACCGCCCCTGCTCCCCAGCCGGCGGCCACCACACGATCATCGGCACTGACTGCGAGGCCATTGCCCCCGCCGGTCCAATCCGTCGCGGTGATGCTGTCCGGCCGCAAGGCCAGCGTGTCCTTCTCCTGCCAGACATGCAGTTTGTCGGTCAACGCGACAACCAGATGCCCGTCATGGCTCGTGGCCATGGTGAGAGCGGCTGCCGCGTTCGGTGATCCGAAGCTGAACAACCCGCTGCCACGGTTCACCGGATTCCAGGGATCGGTGAAATCCCAGATGTCGAACCGCGGGAATGGTGTCGGATAGATCGCCTCGAGCATTCGACGGTCAGCTGCGAAACCGATGCTCACCGCGCCGGGAAAGGTCTTCACCGTTCGCTGACGATCGGGTTGGGAGACGTCGAGCAATGTCTCCTGTCCTTGCAGCACGGTCGCGGCGAACTGCCCGTCCGCACTCATGGTGGGCGACACCCTGATAGACACGTTCGGAAGCCGGTAGTCGGGTTTCGGGATGGATCCGACGATCCGCGCCGCCGCGGGATCGTGGATATCCCAGATGCGTGCGTCGGCCCCGGGCGCCCCGGTGATCATCCGCTCGCCATTGGCACTGATCGCCGAGGTCAGTACGCCAACCTGTCCGGCTTGTCCGGCGAGGACGCCACCGGGTAATGCCCAGTGCGCGACAGCCCCCGTATCGAACCCGATCGCGACGTTGCGGCCGTCCTCCGAGAAAGCCGCATTGGTCACCATGGGAGCGCAACGAACCTGGGGATTCGGGCATTCGGCGGTGGTGCCGGTGAGTGGAGAACCCAGCGGAGTTGGTTGCGCCGGATCGGCCAGGTTCCACAGCTCGCTACCCAGGGTCGAAATCGTCAGCAGGACACGACCGTCCGAGCTGTGCGCAAATCCTCGGAGAGCGTACGCGGTGGTTACCGGGAAGGGCGGAGCGATAGCGACTGGCTGCGTCGGATCATCGATCCGGAAAAACTGGACGGTGCTCTTGCCAACATTCGCCCCTTCGCCCTGACCCCTGACGTCACCGATCGCCAGTACGGGTTCGGTTTCGGAGACCTCGATGAGTGGCACGTCCCCGCCGGTGAAGATCGTCGATCCGTGGGCGGTACCCGCGGTTCGATCGATGCTCCAGACCGACGTCGTCACCGCCTGACCAAAAACGTTCTGCTTCGTATACGCCGTGGCGAGCAGCATGCCATTGCTGCTGAAGTTGAGGGCGGCGATAGTCCCGCCCACCGGGAACACGATCGGCTGCTGAGTATCCGGTGCGGCGAGGTCGAATACCGAGACATCGCCGTCCTCTCGGGCCACCGCCAGGCTGTGCTGATCGCGGGAGAGCGCGGCCAGCGTGATCGGGACTCCGACGTCGACCGCCCGCACGAGCCGGGGATTGGCGGGATCCGAGAGGTCACGGATCCGCACGATGTGATCGACAGCGGTCGTGACCAGCAATGATCCAACCGTGTAAAACGTGCGGATCCCACCGGCGTTGTCGGCGATGGCCGGACCCGCCGACACTGCCGCCCCGGATCCCCGGACCCGCCACAGCCTGATCATCCCGTCATTGCTCCCGACCACCAGTGTTCCGTCGGGGAGATAGGACACGCCCGCCACCGAACCGCCGCCGTTGTCGAAGGTCTTTGCCACGGGCGAAGTTTGGCTCGCGACCAAACGGGATCGGATACCCGCGTCATCGGGCCTCAGATGATTCGCCAGCACGGTGAGTTCGGCCGCGAGCGTCGGGTCGGAGGTCTGCCATCGATCGATTTCGCTCGTCACCGTGTCGAAGTAGTCGGCCGCACGCCGTCGATTCGTCTCACCGATCCGTACCAGCACCACCGAGACGAGCACGAGCAGCACCACGAGCGCACACGCGGTGGCGGCCTCCGCTGCCCGCCGGCGTTGCCGCGCCCGGATCGACGCCGCCAGGAAAGCGCCACTGCGCCCACTGATTTCGGGATCGCTGCCGCGCGCACGCAGCAGGCGCTCGCCACGGTAGAGCAGGGCCGAGCTACGGCCGGCGGATTCCCATTCGGCGGCATCGGCCTCGGTCCGCTGGCGGACCACCAGGCTCTGCCGGTCGTCGTCGATCCAGCCGCGCAAGCGCGGCCAGGCGTCCAGCACGACCTCGTGCACGAGAGTGACCGCGCCGTCGTCGAGAGTGACCAGGCGGGCGCGGGCCAGCGTCTCGAGTGCCGCCGCGGCCTCGACGGGATCCGTTGCGCGCGCGAGCAGGTCGCTCCTGGTCACGCGACGCCGCATGTCGCGGGTGCCGTCGCCGACGGTCACCATGGCGATCAGCAGGTGCCGGGCCGCGACCCTGCCTTCGGGCTCGAGCTCCTGCCACGCCTGGTCCGCGGTGTGGGCGATCGACGAGGCGACACGGCCCGCCGCGACGTAGGCGGCCATGGTGAGCTTGCTGCCGCTGCGCCGTTCCCACATCACCTGCATCACATGCGATACCAGCGGCAAGGCGCCCGCGGCGTCAGCACCCGAGAGGTGGACGAGGTCCGCCAGAATCAAGTCGACCAGACCGGTTTCCAGTTTCAGGCCCGATACCCGGGCCGGGCCGCTGATGGCCTCGCGCAGTTCGGACTCGAGCAACGGCCCGAGGATGACACTGCGTTGCGCGACAACGGTTTCCGCGTCATCGGTCACCTGCTGGTTCGCCAGCGCCTCCGCCAGCACCGGGTACTCCAGACAGCGTGCGAAGAAGTCGGCCCGCACGCCGACGATCACAACGATGCCCGCCGCCGCGCAGTTACTCAATCGATCGAGGTAATCGCGACGCTCGTCCTCGGAATCCGTTGTCGTGAAGAGCTCTTCGAATTGGTCGACGATTTCCACCCGGCGCTCGCCGGGCGCGGGCGGGGTCAGCGCCCGCGCGTCGCCGCCACCGGGCGTGGATCGGACCACCGTCCACACCGCGTCGAGTTTCGGGATCAGCCCGGCTGCCAACAGGGACGATTTGCCCGAACCCGATGCTCCGACAAGGACACCGACACCCCCACCACCCGCGCCGATGGCCTCCACCAACGCGATCAGGTCCACGACCGCTCGATCGCGGCCGAAGAATCGGTCGGCGTCCTCGGAGCGATACGACCGCAGGCCGCGGTACGGACAGACCGGTTCCGGTGTCCACGCCTTGGCCTCCGACCAGAGCTGGTACCAGTATTTTCGCCCTAGCTGCTCCGCTGGAAGCGGTGCGTCGGAGGTGGCCGAGCGGGCGATCAATACGCCGAGAACCGGCCACACCGAATCGAATTCGCCGGGGAGGTTGTTCCCGCTCTTCCACGCGGCGAACTTCTGGAACCGAAGCTCCTTGGCGTTCGGGCCGCGCGCGGGGCCCATCAGCCGGTTGGCGGCGGCGACCACGCTGGTCTGCGGTGGCCGGCCGGCGGATTCCCATAGTTCCGTGAGCCGCCGCGCGAACATCTCACGCGGCGATACGGGCTCCGCCGGCTCGGCCATGTTGTCTCCCCCACTGGATACTCAATGGTCGGTATCTCCTGCACCGCAGACTGTTTCGATACCGCGTTACAGTATGAACGGGGCGGGGGACGGGAGGCGCCGAAGTCAGTAGGTGCAGTGCCACCCCGTAATGCCCGCGCCGCTCCCCGCTGCCGACAACGCCTCGTTCTCCGCTATGGACAGGGTCGCTCCGGTGCCGTAGCCGATGTAGTTCGTGCCCTCGGCGATCGCACCGCAGCCGTTGTACCAGCTGATCTTGTATACACAATCGGTGTAGCCACAGGCATTCTTCGCACCGGTGATCGCGGCGCTCAGCGATGCCGCTTCCCACGACCACCCGAACCGGTGCCCGCTCGGCGAGTACGCGATCGCACCCCAATAGGTCGTGGAGGCATGTGCCGCCGGGGCGGTCGCGACCGATACCCCACCGATACCCACGGTGGCGATCGCCAGCACGGTAGCAAGACTGCAAGCCAGCTTCTTCATGATCATCTTCTTCGAAAGGTGCGGATACTCCGCAGCATTGATCGAGACCCGGAAACCGATCCCCCCAGACCTCATCCGACGCTTCAATTCTCGATCCGACCACCCGCCGGCCACCATTTCGCGATGATCAGAATTCAGCATTTACACAGTTCAGAGGCATAACTAGAGGTTCCGGACCGGAACCGGACCCCCGGAAACCGCTTTGCGACCGAATGCCCGGCCGACAATGCGACCATTAAGTAATGCGTCGATCGAGATCGATTACGTACTTTGCCTTTTCACTGATCTCACTGTCGATCGCGGTACTGCCGACCGCGATTCCACCCCGCGCCGAAGCCGCCGACGACATCGTCCGCGACTACACCGATGCGGACGGAACGATGGAATACCACATCCATCTGCCGCCCGGGGACCCCGCGGGCAAGCCGATGATCGTCTGGCTGCACGGATGCGGGCGGGGGCCGGGACTCTCCGAGCAGGAGACCCGGGATCCGAACGACGACTGGGTCGTCAACCGCGTCGCCGACGAATTCGGCGCGGTTCTCGTCCGCCCGATCCGACGCTACGGGCCCGACACCCTCTGCTGGGACTGGCTGAGTCCGGCCAATCAGCAACGGGGCCACGGTGACCCGGCCCGGCTGGCGAATCTCACCACCGCCATCGTCGCGGAGTTCGGATTGGACCGGTCGCGCGTCTATATGAGCGGTTACTCGGCGGGCGGCGCAATGGCAACCGTCATGGGTGCCACCTATCCCGATCTGTATGCCGCGATCGCACCGATGGCCGGCGCGCCCTTCCGGATCGATCCGACCACGGCGTTCGAGTCACTCACCGGCACTGTGATTCCCGGCTCCGGCCAGCCCATCCACGACGCGATGGGGGCGCGGGCGCGGCCACTGCCCACGTTCTTTCTGCAGGCGCCCGGCGATCAGCTCAGCCTGTACTCGGTCGGGCGCGCCGATCTCGAACAGTGGCTCAGCGCCGACAATATCGCCTACCGCGGCAGTGACGACGGAACGGTGCCGCGGCTACCGGCGTCGAACGAAACCGTCGGGCCCGGGCCCGGGTTCATGGTGGCGGCCGGTGACGAGCACTACTCGACCCATGGGTGCGAGATCGCGGAGTTCGTCTCCCCCACCGAACTCGAACATTTTCAAACCCTGGGCCTGCTCAGCTCCGATGACGGTATCGGCTATGTCCGGATGATGATCGGGTTCCTGCTCGCGCACAGCCTGGACAGCTGCCGTTGATGTCGGCTACTGGTCCTGGTCCGGCTCCGCGTCGGGCGGTTCGCCGCCGCCTCGGATGGTCCAGAGGAGGCCGTCGAGTTCGTCGGGTTTGATGAGGACGTCTCGGGCCTTGGAGCCTTCCGACGGGCCTACTACGCCTCGGGTTTCCATCAGGTCCATGAGGCGGCCGGCCTTGGCGAAGCCGACGCGGAGTTTGCGTTGCAGCATGGAGGTGGAACCGAATTGGGAGGTGACTACCAATTCGATGGCTTGGACGAGGAGGTCGAGGTCGTCGCCGATATCGGGGTCGACGTCCTTCTTCTCGCCGGCCTTGGCGGCGGTGACGCCCTCCTGGTAGTCGGGGGTGGCCTGGGTTTTGGCGAAGTCGACTACGGCGGAGATTTCCGCGTCGTCGATAAAGGCACCCTGTAGACGGGTCGGTTTGCTTGCGCCCATGGGGAGGAACAGGCCGTCGCCCATGCCGATCAGCTTCTCCGCGCCCGGCTGGTCGAGGATGACTCGGGAGTCGGTGAGCGACGAGGTCGCGAACGCCAGGCGGGACGGGACGTTGGTCTTGATCAGACCGGTCACCACGTCCACCGACGGGCGCTGGGTCGCCAGCACCAGGTGGATGCCTGCGGCACGGGCCTTCTGGGTGATGCGGACGATCGCGTCCTCGACGTCACGGGGGGCCGTCATCATCAGGTCGGCCAGCTCGTCCACGATCGCCAGGATGTACGGGTAAGGGCGGTACACCCTTTCGCTGCCCAGCGGCGCGGTGATCTGACCGGACTTCACCTTCCGGTTGAAGTCGTCGATGTGGCGGACCTTGTTGACCTGCATGTCCTGATAGCGCTGCTCCATCTCCTCCACCAGCCAGGCCAGCGCGGCGGCGGCCTTCTTGGGCTGGGTGATGATGGGCGTGATCAGATGCGGAATGCCCTCGTAGGGCGTCAGTTCCACCATCTTCGGGTCGATGAGGATCATGCGCACCTCCTCGGGGGTGGCGCGGCACAGCAGCGAGACCAGCATCGAGTTGACGAAGCTGGACTTACCCGAACCGGTGGAACCGGCCACCAGCAAGTGCGGCATCTTCGCGAGATTCGCGGACACGAACTCGCCCTCGATGTTCTTGCCGAGACCGATCACCAGCGGATGGTGATCGCTGCGCGTGCTCGCGGCCTTCAAAACATCGGCCAGGCGCACCAATTCGCGATCGGCGTTCGGCACCTCGATACCGACCGCCGACTTGCCCGGAATCGGGGCCAGCAGGCGGACGTTCTCCGTCGCCACCGCGTAGGCGATATTGCGGGCCAGCGCGGTGATCTTCTCGACCTTCACGCCCGGACCCAGCTCCACCTCGTAGCGGGTGACCGTCGGGCCGCGCACGAAACCGGTGACCGCAGCATCGATCTTGAACTGCACCAGCACCTCGGTGATGGCCTCGATCATGGATTCGTTCGCCGCACTGCGCTGCTTGGGCGGATCGCCGTCGGTGAGCAGGTTCAGCGACGGCAGTTGGTAATCGCCGTCCACCTCGCGGTCGGTGACGAACTCCAGTTGCTGCGGCTCCGGCGGCGGCGGGGTCTGGTCGACGACCTTCGGAAGGGGCTTGCGCGGCTTGACCTTCTCGGCGGGCCGGGGCTTCTCCTCCGCCGCGACGATGTCCTTGGCGTCCTGCAGCGGCGGCTCGCCGATGATCTCGGTGACGGCGTCGGAGCCGGAGAACTCGTCGGCCGGATAGTTCTCCGACGGGGATTTGCTGCGGCGCTTGCGCACTTCGGGGCGATGGCGCGGAAAACCGTCCGCGTCATAGTCGTCCGGGTCGTAGAGGCCGTGTTCCTCGGAGTAGTCCTCGTATTCGTCGCCGCCCGCGCCCGTGCCGAAGATCTCGCGCATGCGGGCGGGCACGTCACGCACCTGGGTGCCGGTCAGCAGCAGCACGCCGAAACCGATGGCCAGCATGAGCAGTGGGACCGCCAGGAACGCGCTCAGGCCGTCCTTCAGGGGTCCGCCCACCACGTAACCGACGAAACCGGCGGCATGTTCGCGGCCGTGCTCATCGGCCGGGGAACCCGCCGCCATATGCCACAGGCCCAGGATCGGCAGACCTGCCAGCAGCCCGCCCAGCACCAGGCGTGGCCGGATCTCCGGCTGCGGCTCGGTCCGCATGAGGATGACCGCGATCCCGACCGCCACGAACGGCAGTGCCGCCGAAGCGGATCCGGCCACCCAGCGCACCGCGGTATCCACCCAGTGCCCGACCGGGCCACCCGCCGAGAGCCAGACGGCCGCCGCGATCACGAACGAGAAGGCGACCAGGGCCAGCGCGATGCCGTCGCGCCGATGCCCGTGCTCGATATCCCCCGCCCGGCTCACGGCCCGCGTGGTGGCCCCCAGCCCCCGCGCGGTCGCCGTCCAGGCCCTGGTCGCGCCCCGCCGAACCACCGCCAGCGGAGCGGTATTCGAGGCGCGCCGCGGTGCGGGCCGCCGCGCCGGAGCCTTCCGCGCCGCCCGCTTCGCGGGTTGGCGTGGAGTGCGAGCCCGGGACTGTGCAGGAGTCTGACCCCGCGTAGCCCCCGCTCGCGTACGTGACGTTCCGGTGCGGGCCTTACCTGCCATGCGTCCCAGGCTAGCCGCTCAGGCCCCACCCGGACCATCCGCAACACCCGGCCCACCCATATCAGACATGTGGCGCTCACTACCCGAAACCAGCGGTTCACCGGGGCGGGAAGGGCGGTTCAACCCCGCTGCCGCCGTGCGGAATCGCGGGTCAGCGGGTGGCGGGGAGGTGGGTTTCGGCGGTCCAGGCCGTCAAGGCGGCATCGAAGTCGGGGATTTGGGTGGAGGCGGTGCGGTAGCACTCGGCGGCGTCGATATTGCGGCCCAGGCGGCGCAGGGCCGTGTAGCGGATGAGGAGGTTGTGGGTGTGGACGGCGCCGGTACCCGCCGAAATGCGGGTGGCTTCGGCGCGCTCGGCGTGCTCGGCGGCCCGGGCGAAGCCGCCGGCGGCCAGGTGGGCGCGGGCGGCGCGGGCGTGGACGACGGATTCGTAACGGGTGTTGCCGAATCGACGGGCCACCGACAGGGCGGCGTCGAACAGGCGGGTGCCGCGCTCGGAGTCGCCCTCTCCGCTGAGCACCCAGGCGGCCTCGGTCAGGCCGTACACCACATTGCGGCGCACCCCGGCGTCACTGTCGGCCACCACGGCGCGGGCGGCGGCGGCCAGCGAATCGCGATTGCGCCCGGCCGCCGAATAGGCCCGCGACAGCAGCGAATACGCGAACCGGACACACTCGGGGCTGCTGCCGCGGCGATACATGGTGAGCGCGGTGGCGAGATACGTTGTCGCACCGGCCGGATCACCGTCGTACAGCGCGAGCAGACCCGCCATCGCGTTGGTGGCGCCCGACGCCCAGGTATCGGAATCCGGATCGTCGGCGGCCAGCAGCAACTGCACGTGCTCGGCCGCGCGCCGCGGGTCCTCCATCTCCCCCAGCAACGCGAAAACCAGCGCGATCCGGACCCGGCGCACCGCACCGGAATCGCCGTCCGCCTCCAGCGCGCGGATCAGATCCTCCAGGGTCCTGGTCAGATCGATGGTGGCGTCACAGGCCAATCCGGTCTCCGCGACCGTCAACGCGAGATCCGCCGCCACGACCCGGTGCCGGACCGTGCCCGTGATGGCCAGCCGGTAGAGGGCATTGAGATTGCGCCGCTCGATGGTGAGGAATTCCCGTGTCGAATCCAGATCCGTCAGGCGCGCGCCCGGATGACCGGTCGACGCCAGCCGCAGTCGCAGACCCGGATGCCGCACGCGCAGCACCGTTTTCATGGTGGCCAGGTAATAGTCGAGCAGGCGGGCGGTGACATCCGCCTCCGCATCGGTGCGCACGGAGAGGTGATGCCCGAACAGCCGCATCAGGTCGTGGTAGTGATAGCGGCCGCGGCCGACCGATTCCAGCATGCCGCGATCGACCAGTTCCTCGCACAGGTCCTCGGCGACCGGTTCGATGGTGTCGAGCACGGCGGCGGTGGCGGCCAACGGCAGATCCGGCAGATCCGCGACCGCGAGCAGCCGGAAGGCACGCGCGGCCTCCATCGGCAACTGGTCGTAGCCGGCGCGGAAGGCGGCCGTCAGGGCCAGGTCTCCGGTGCGGAAGCGGTCCAGGTCGTGGCGTTCGGCGGCCAGGCGTTCGGCCTCGGAGACGATGGTCCAGCGCGGGCGGGCCGCTACCCGGGCGGCCACGATCCGCACCGCCATGGGCAGCAGACCGCACAGTTCGACAATGCGGCGCACCGCGTCCGGCTCCGCCGACACCCGCGCACCGCCGACGATGCGGGCGAAGAGCTCCACGCCCTCCTCGGGTTCGAGCACCCGCAACGCGGACACCCGCACCCCGGGCAGCGCGGTCAGCGGGCGGCGGGCCGTCACCAGCACGGCGCACCCGGACTCCCCCGGCAGCAGCGGCGTGACCTGCGCGGCATCACCGGCATTGTCGAGCACCACCAGCATGCGGCGGCCACTGATCGCGGAGCGGAACAGGGCGGCCCGCTCGGCCACCCCGACCGGAATCTCCTTCTGCGCCACTCCCAATGCGCGCAGGAACGCGCCCAGCACATGCTCCGGATCGGCGGGCGCGGCACCCGCGCCACACAGGTCCACATACAGCTGCCCGTCCGGATAGCGGCTCCGAATCCGGTGCGCCACATGCAAAGCCAGCGCGGTCTTGCCGACACCACCCATACCGGAGATCGCCACCGGTGCGGGCGCGGCACCGCCGAGCACCGCACACAACTCCTGCGCCAGGTCACCGCGACCGGTGAAATCGGCTGTGTCGGGCGGCAATTGGGCCGGGCGCGGCGCGACCATGGTGATCGGCGCGGTCGCCGACTCCGGGACGGGCAGCTCGTCGGACAGGATCTGGCGGTGCAGTTCGGCGAGCATCGGGCCGGGCTCGATGCCCTGTTCGGACACCAGCAGTCGCCGGATGCGCTGGTATTCGTCGAGCGCCTCGGTGCGACGGCCCGCCCGGTAGAGGGCGGTCATCATGAGTCCGCGCAGCCGTTCGCTGTGCGGGTCGCCGGTGATCAGCGCCTCCAATTCGGCCATGGCGTGCGAGAAGTCGCCGCGCTGCACGGTGATCTCGAGCAGGTCCTCCTCGAGCACCCGGTGCAGGCGTCGCAGTCGTGCGCGTTCGGCCGCCGCCCACGGGCCGGGCACACCGGTCAGCGGATCACCGCGCCAGGCGCGCAAGGCGGTGCGCAACGCCGAGTCGGCGGTCTCCAGGCAGCCGCCCGCGCGGGCCTCGCTCACCTCGGCACGCAATCGTTCGATGCAGTCGACATCCAGTTCCAGCGCGCCGTCGAGGCGATAGCCGCGGGCCTCCGAGGACAGCAGCACCGCGCCCTGCGTGGCGAGGTGCTTGCGCAGTGCCCAGGCGTAATTGCGCAGCGCGCCCACCGCCGAGGACGGCCGGTCGGCACCCCAGATACCGTCGACGAGCTCCTCGACCGAAACCGTGCGACCCCGCGCGCACGCCAGCATCACCAGGGCGGCCTGCTGTTTGGGTGGCATGGGCGGTATCGGCACCCCGTCGGCCGCCAACTCGACCGGTCCGAGAACCGCCAGTTGCCAAGACATTGCCTACCACCTTCATCACACCCGGAACGCTTGCTGATTACGCAAGTTACCGCTCGTCGCGTGATCGTTTCATGACCGGTACGTACCACGCCACTCCGGCCGGGACGACGGTCTCAGGAGGTGGGATGTCAGACGCTGCGGTCGAGGGCGTGGACCAGTGCCACGTCGTCCGGCGCTCCCGTCGCCTCGAGCCGAACCTCGTTGCGGCCGAAGGCGTGCAGCAGCAGTTCCGAGGGCGGGCCCGCGAGCACCACGGTGCGGTCACCGGCCTGATGCGCGACCGTGCGGCGGCCGTCGGGCGTGGTGAGCGCGACAGTAACCGGCGATTTGCGATATGCCATGCGCGCCAAGCCCGTCAGGACCTTCCAGAGGCGGTCCTCATCGGCGGGCGGCAGGATGCGCGGCTCCCAGCCGGGAACACCGCGACGGACGTCCTCGTGGTGGACGAACATCTCGGTGAGGTTCATCAGCGAGTCCACCGGCCGCAGCAGCAAGGGCGGGCCGCTGCGCACCTGATCGAGCAGCTCGGCGAAGGGCCGCTGCACGACCTTGGCCTGCACCCGGTCCAGATACGGCGCGAAGGGCTTCAGCATGATGCCGGGGGCGGCGTCGGGGCGGCGCTCGCGAACGATCAGATGCGCCGCCAGGTCTCGGGTGGTCCATTCCCCGCACAGGGTGGGGGCGTCCGGACCGGCCTCGGCCATGGCCTGGACCAGGGCCTGGCGCTCCCGTTGAGCCATACTCATAAGGGGGACCTTAGTCGTGCGTATCCGAATATGCACGGCACCACTTTTCACGCCCTTGCGCTCGACCGCCGCGGTGAACCGGCACAAAACACAGATGCGGGTTGGCGTCAACACTTTCGTATCGGTAGCTTGATCGGCGGTCCAGAGGGTCATGGACCCGAAAGCACAAGAAGGGCAACAACTTGAAGAAGATCCTCAGCGGCGCAGCCGTGATGGTCGCGGCCGCCGGTTCCCTGCTGGTGGGCACCGCGGCCCCGGCCAATGCCTACCAGGACTACAACTTCGGTGCCATCGCGCTGTCGGTATCCACGGGCAACATCGGCTACTCCTACGACTACTCCGACAGCCCGTCGGCGCAGAACGCGGCCATGAGCTCGTGCACCTACAACGATTGCAAGATCGTGGCGCGCTTCACCAACGGCTGTGGCGCCGTCGCCTACTCGCGACGCGACGGCTACTACACCTTCGGTGCGGCCTCCTCGCGGGTCGCCGCCAAGAACCAGGCCCTGAACCGGAACTCCGGCGACGCCACCATCATTCACTGGAACTGCACCACCGGCTACCAGCTGTAGCCCGCCGGCTCCGAAACCATTGGGGAGAATTTCGTTGAAGCACACCATCTTTCGCGCGACCGCCGCGCTGATGCTGGCCACCTCGGCGCTGGGCCTGGTGGCCTGCAGCAAGTCCGATGACACCAGCAAGGCCGCCACCACCACCTCGGCGGCCGCGCCCGCCGGCAAGTTCGACGGTGGCGTCGACGGCGACGGCAAGCTCACCGGCGAGGCTCCGGCCCCGACCACCACGGCCGACCTGGCCAAGCCGAGCGTCGCCGACCTGAACGACAAGGTCGCCAAGGCCTTCGATCCGTCGATCGACGCGAAGACCAAGACCGACTGGATCGAGGACGCCGCGCTGGATCCGCAGCTCGCCCAGAAGCTGGTCGACGCCGCCAAGGCCAACAACGTCAAGATCAAGATCACCAACGTGGGCGACCCGTCCGCCGGCAAGCTCAAGGCCGACGCCGACGTCACCATCGACGGCAAGCCGGTCCAGAACGCCACCGTCTCCTTCGTCGCCGACGGCAACGACTGGAAGATCGACCACAGCTACGCCTGCTCGATCGTCAAGGCCGCCAAGCTCGATTCGGCCGCCTGCCAGGACAAGTAACCCGGCCGAGCCGGGTACACACGAAACCGCCCGAACATCGAATGATGTTCGGGCGGTTTCGTTTCGGGTCGATCAGACGCCGATGACCGTGGGGACGATCATGGGGCGGCGGCGGTACTTTTCGGCGACCCAGCGGCCGACCACGCGGCGGACCGATTGGGCGATGCGGTGGGTGTCGGTGACACCCTCCACGGCCAGGCGGTGCAGTTCGCTCTCGACGAGTTCCTGGGCGCCGGTGAGGGCTTCGGGGTCGTCGGAGAAGCCGCGGCCGGTGACCTCGGGGGTGCTGACGGCCTTGCCGGTGGCGGAGTCGATGGCGACGTTGATGGAGATGAAACCGCCCTCGCCGAGGACCAGGCGGTCCGACAGGGTGGATTCGCCGACGTCACCGACGGAGAGGCCGTCGACGTAAACCTGGCCGACCGGGACGCGGCCGGTGATGGTGGCAATGCCGTCGACCAGGTCGACCACGACGCCGTTCTCCGCCAGGATGACCCGATCCTCCGGCACGCCGGTGGCCGCCGCGAGCGCACCGTTGGCGCGCAGGTGCCGCCATTCGCCGTGCACGGGCATGGCATTGGTCGGGCGGACCGCGTTGTAGAGGTAGAGCAGCTCGCCCGCCGAAGCATGGCCGGAGACATGGACTTTCGCGTTCTGCTGGGTGACGACCGTTGCGCCGAGACGCGCCAGGCCGTTCACGACCGCGAAGACCGCGTTCTCGTTGCCGGGGATCAGCGAGGAGGCCAGCACCACGAGATCGTCGGGGCGGATGTTGATCTGGCGGTGATCGCCGCGCGCCATGCGCGACAGCGCCGAGAGCGGCTCGCCCTGCGAACCGGTCGAGATCAGCACCAGCTTGTGCACCGGCAGGTTCGCGGCCTGATCCAGATCGACGACCAGATTGTCCGGGATATCGAGGTAGCCGAGATCCTGGGCGATCTGCATATTGCGGACCATGGACCGGCCCACGAAGCACACCCGGCGGTCGTAGCGCTGCGCCACATCCACCACCTGCTGAATGCGGTGCACGTGAGAAGCGAAGGAGGCCACGATGACCCGGCCCTTGGCCTTGCCGATCACATTGTCGAGCACCGGGCCGATCTCACGCTCGGGCGTGACGAAGCCGGGCACCTCGGCATTGGTGGAATCCACCAGGAACAGGTCCACGCCCTCGTCGCCCAGGCGGGAGAACCCGGCCAGGTCGGTGAGGCGGCCGTCGAGCGGCAGCTGATCGAGCTTGATGTCACCGGTGTGCAGCGCGATGCCCGCGGGCGTGCGGATCGCGACCGCGATGGCGTCCGGGATGGAGTGGTTGACCGCGAAGTACTCGCAGTCGAACGGCCCGTGCTGGGTGCGCTCGCCCTCGACGACCTCGGTCAGGTTGGGCTGCAAGCGATGTTCGCGGCACTTGGCCGCCACCAGCGCGAGGGTGAACTTCGCACCGATGACCGGGATGTCGCGACGCAGACGCAGCAGGAACGGGACCGCGCCGATGTGATCCTCGTGACCGTGGGTCAGGATCACCGCGGCGATATCGTCCATGCGGTTCTCGATGGGACCGAAGTCCGGCAGGATCAGGTCGACGCCGGGCTGCTGGTCCTCGGGGAACAACACACCGCAGTCGACGATCAGCAGCTTGCCGTCGTACTCGAAAACGGTCATGTTGCGGCCGATTTCGCCGATACCGCCGAGCGCGAACACCCGCAGGCCGCCCTTGGGGGCCTTCGGCGGGGCGCTCATGGCGTGCGGATCGCGCGGGGCCGGAGCCGGGTCGCGATCGCGGCCACCGGCACGGCCACGGCCACCGCCGCGGCGATCGCGGCCACCACCGGAACGCGAATCGTCACGGCGGGAACGGGAATCGTCCTGACGCGAGCGCGGGGCCTCCTCGGCCGGTCTGGACGATGCAGCCTTGGCGCCATTGCGCTCCGAGGTGCCGTTGCGGCCGCGACCGTTGCGCTCCCGAACAGGTTCGGCGGCAACGGATTCCGAGCGAGCAGCGCTCACCGATTCCGGCTGGGCGGCGGCGGGCTGGGCGGCCGGTTCCGGCTGCGCCACGGGCTGCACCGGAACTTCCGGGGCCGGCGGCGGCGCACCGGCGGCGCGGCTGGCGGTACGGCGCGGGCGACGGGCGACTGGTTCGCTCATGCAAGCACCCCCGCAGCGCGCAGGTCCACCGCGAGCTCATCGAGTTGGTCTTGGGACGGCAGAAGTTGAGGCAAGCGTGGCTCTCCGGTTTCGATGCCCAGCAGTCGCAGCGCACCCTTGGTCATGGCGACACCACCGAGGCGGGCCATGGCCCGGTTCAGCGGGGCCATGCTGACATTGATTTCGCGTGCACGCTGCACATCACCGGCGCGGTAGGCGTCGAGGAGGGCACGCAGGCGATCCGGCACGAGATGGCCGATGACACTGATGAATCCGGTCGCGCCGACCGACAACCACGGCAGGTTGAGCGTGTCGTCACCGGAGTAGAAGGCCAGCCCGGTCTCCGCGATCAGCTCCGCGCCCGCGCCCAGATCGCCCTTGGCGTCCTTGACCGCGACGATGTTCGGGTGCGCGGCCAGACGGCGAATGGTGTCGGTGGCGATGGGCACCACCGAGCGCGGCGGAATGTCGTAGAGGGTGACCGGCAGATCGGTCGAGTCGGCGATCGCGGTGAAGTGCGCGAGCAGGCCGTCCTGATTGGGACGCGAGTAGTACGGGGTCACGACCAGCAGGCCGTGCGCGCCCGCGCGCTGTGCGTTGCGGGAGAGTTCGATGCTGTGCGCGGTGTCGTAGGTTCCGGTGCCCGCGATGACGGTGGCACGGTCACCGACGGCGTCCACGACGGCGCGCAGCAGGTCGAACTTCTCGGACTCGGTGGTGGTCGGCGACTCACCGGTGGTCCCGGAGATGGCGAGGAGATCGACGCCTCCGTCGATCAGGCGGGCGGCCAGCGCGACACCGGCATCGACGTCGAGCTTGCCTTCGGCGGTAAAGGGGGTCACCATCGCGACACCTACTGTGCCGGACGCGTGCAGCTCGATTCGCGTCGATTCACCGTTCGTCATAGTCAGAAAGGCTACAGCGTCGCTGGAACGGGATTTGCACCGTTATACCCGAACCGTGCCGGGTGCGATGCCGATTCACGTCAAGCGCCCGATTCAGGCGTCAAAAGTTTCCTTGAATGGTGTCAGAAATGACGCCACACTGGTGTCATGGATCTCAATAAATACACCGCCCAGCTGCGCGAGAACCTGATCGCGGCGGCCGCTCTGGGTGATGAGAAGACACAGTCCACCGCGGCCGCGCTGGCCGCCGCCACCGAGAACTCGGCGCGGCTGGTGTTGCTGGCGGCACTCTCCGATCTCGCCGCCGAGGTCAGCGCCACCCTCCCGGACCGGACCGTGCACGTGTCCGTGGACGGCACCGACGCGCACGTCGACGTCCGCAAGGCCGGGCGCGAGGAGGAACATCCGACGTTCGAGGAGATGACCGGCGACATCAGCCGGGTCACGCTGCGGCTGGTCGAGCAGATGAAGTCGCGGGCCGAGGAGGCCGCGGCGCAGAGCGGGCAGTCGCTCAACTCCTGGCTGTCGACGACCGTCCAGTCCGCGCTGCGCGATCAGATGTGGAAGGGCGGGCCGGGCCGCTACGAGGACAAGTACCGCTACGGCGAGAAGCCCCGCCCCACCGAGAAGCCGGGCGACGACGACAAGGCCTAGCCCGGCGAACCCCGATCGGTCAGTCCGTCATCGTGGTGACCTGGCCGTCGGTGTCGATCTCGGTGCGGCGGTCCTGATCGGGCGCTGTGGCCAGGACGGTCGCCAGCACGTGGCGGCCCAGCGGTAGCACGCGAACGGTGATGCGGCCGGAATTGGTGGCGTCGAGTTCCTTTGTCGCGGCATCGATCACACGCTTGCGGACCCATTCGGGGACACCCGCGAAACCGCCGTCATCCAGCAGGATGACCTCCACGCCGCGGCCTCGCGCGCCACGGGCCGCGCCACTGAGTTCATCGGTCACCAGTTGCGGGGCGCGTAGGCCGTCACGGAGTTCGGCCTCCAGCAGACGGCATTCCTCCCGTTCGGCGGCGCTGAGTTCGACACCGTCGGCGATGCGTTCCAGGATCGGGCGCGCCACCCGGTCGAGGCGGGCCAGCTGCCGGGAGCGTTCGCTGTCGGCGGCGGCCATGGTCGCCTCGGCGGCGGCCCGCATCATGGCGTCCTCGCGCAGGATCCGCAGCGAACGCTGCATGGGACGCATGACGGCGGTGAACACCGAGATCGCGGTGACCGTGCCGACCGGCATGAGCGAACCGACCAGGGTGCCGGGCTGCAGGTGACCGCCGATCAGGCCCAGCGACACCAGCACGGCCGCCACCGCGATGACACCCACCCACGCGGTGCGAATCCGGCCGCGCAACACCAGGACCGCAAGTACATAGGAAGACGCGAACGCCGACCACACCGTCTCGTGCACGAGATCGTGTTCGGGGGTGATGACGGTCAGCGTGGTCGCCACCGGCGGGGCGATGGCCGCGTACAACGCCACCGGGATCGGCAGCGGATCCACCGGGATCGCGGTGACCAGGGCACCGGCGCTGAGCATCAGCACCATGCTGGCCGCGGCCGCCCACGGCGGGGACTGACCGAAATTGCGCACCATATAGAGCGCGATGACGGCTTCCAGGATCAGCAGGAACAGCCAGGCGGCACTGCCGCGCAGGCCGAGCAGATCACGCAGCCCGAACCGGGGGTCCAGTTCCAGGCTCGCATTGTCAACGGGAACCATCGCCACCCCAGACCAATGTCACGGTGGTGCCCTCGCCCGGTTGGGTCTCCACGAAGGCCGAACCGCCCGCGAGCTGTCGCATGCGGCCGATGATGCTCATCGAGATGCCGAGCCGGTCGGCGGAGACGGCGGCCAGGTCGAAACCGGCGCCGTCATCGCTGAATACGATGCGGATGCTGCCCGCGCTGACGGTGGCGGTCACCGTGCGGCGCACCTCGCGGCCCGGAATCGCGGCGTGCCGCAGGCTGTTTCGCACCGCCTCGGAGAGGGCGGCGGCGATGGTGCTGGCCGAGTGGACCGGCATGCGCAGGTCGTCGTAGCCGGGCCAGGTGCGGGTGGCGAAGCGCACGCTCGGATTGATCTCCTGGACGGCGGCGCGCAGGAACAGCACCGCCGAGCGGGCGTCGAGCAGGTCCGGATCGCGTTGCTCGCCATGACATTCGTCGAGTTGCTCGATGGTGCGTTCGGCCTGGCGCTGCAGCACATCCGATGCGGTGCCGGCACGAGACGCCTCGAGCAGGGTCGAGAGCACGGCGTCGTGGATGAGCGCGGCGAAGCGGGCGCGTTCGCGGTCGCGGGCCAACGCGGCGGCCTGGGCGGCGGCGCGGCGGCTGGCGATCGCGGACTCGCGGTCGACGCGGGCCGCGGCCCCGGTGAGGGCGACGCCACACCACACGAACAGCGCCGAGAGGCCGACCGCGCGCAGGAAGTTCTCGGCGACATGCTGAGTCGTGAACGCGGGCACCGTGTACAGGGTCGCCGCGGCGGCCGAGGTCGCGGAGACCAGGAGATAGATCACGGTCATGCGGGTCTGCCAGGCCAGGACCGCGGCGGTCACCGCCAGCGGGGTCACCCGGTAGGGCCACACCGTGGTCGCGTCGATCGCGTGCAGGTGCAGCCCGAACGGGATCGAGGCCAGCGCGCCGAGGAAACTGACCGCGGCGCAACCGGATACGAAGCGGATGGCGCGCGGACCCGACACGGCGGCAACGATGCCGATCACCGGATACCAGCCGAAGGCCAGCAGGACCGCGGTCACCGTCCACCACATGGGGCCGTAGCGGCCCTGTTCGGCGATCTCGGGCAGTTCGACACCGCCGACGATCACGCCCGCGATGCCGATCGAGATGCCCAGCCGCAGCATGATGCGGTCGTAGGCGGCGGTGGCCGGATCCTCCCGCATGGTGAGGCCGCGGCGCAGGCGCGCCACGAACGCCGCCGGGGAGGGCACCGGCCGGGTCGCGGCCGTCGAATCCAGGGTGCCCGAGGCGGTCATGCCCGCGGATTCCGTTCGGGGACAGGCAGCCACCCGTCCTCGACGGCCCGCTTGTACAGGTCGGTCTTGGTGGGGGCCGGGCGGCCGGCGTCGGCATACTTCTGCCGGATGCGGCCCAGATAGTCGTTGACGGTCTGCTCGGACAGGCCGGTCATGCGGGCGACGCGCGACGCCTTCTCGCCCGAGGCGTACAGCTGCAGCACCTGCTGCTGGCGCGGGCTCAACCCGACATCCTGCAGTTGCGGGTCGCCGTCGATGGCGGCCGCCCAGTCGGTGGTCACCACCTGTTCGCCTTGCGCGGCGCGGCGTACCGCGGCCACCACGGTCGCGGCGTCCTCGGATTTGCGGACCACGCCGAGCACGCCCTCGCGGGCGGCGGCGCGGACCAGGAAAGCATTGTCGGCGCCGGTGAACACCAGCACCTCGATCCCCCGCGCCCGCAGTGCGCGCACGTTCTCCTCCGGCTGCGAACCGTCGGCCAGGCGCAGATCCAGCACCACCAGATCCAACTGCGGCCCCGCCGCGAGCAATTCGGCGACGGTTCCCGCCGTGATCACCAATTCCAGATCGGCCTGCGGCGCCAACATCGCCGCCAGTCCGATCGCTACCGACTCATGGTCCTCGACCAGCCCAATCCGGCGTATCCCCGACTCTTGCGCCATCACGGCGGCCGTCACCTCTTCCCACACTCCACAAACGGACATTCAGCGAATGTCCTCCCGAGTATGACGGTCCCACCACCCGATGTGTCAGCCACCAGAATTCGGGGGAACGCTCCGCATCTCGGCGAACATCCAACTCAGCCCATCAACCGAGCCGCCACCGTAGCCCCCAACTCCCAGCACCGCTCGACATCCGCCTTCTCCGGCTTCCCCGAAACGATCACCGGCGCGATCACTTTCTCCCACCCGAGCCCGGTGGTAGCGCTCACCACACTCCGCTCCGCCCCCTCGGTCCCCTGATTGCCGTGGATATAAAGCCCGTACGGCCGCCCCTTGGTGGAGTCCAAGCACGGGTAATAAAAGGTGTCGAACGCATGCTTGAGCGCCCCACTCATGTACCCGAGGTTCGCCGGAGTCCCGAGCACAAACCCGGCCGCGGCAAGCACATCGCTCGCCGTCACCGCCAAGGCGGCCCGCCGAACCACCTCCACCCCCTCGATCTCCGGATCGGTCGCGCCTGCCACGACAGCCTCGAACATCTCCTGCATGAACGGCGACGGGGTGTGATGAATGATCAGCAAGGTCGGCACTCCCCGAGCCTAGATGCGGCGACCGCCTCGACCCGGAAAATGGCAGTGAGTTTCGGTGGGCGGCGTGCTATATCTGCGGTCGGCATTCGAGAATGGGGAGTTCAGGGGATGGGGAGCGATGCCGGGAGCAGCTGTGACGCTGCAGGTTCCGGGATGGGAGAGCGGACGGCGGGCAAGCGGCTGATCACTCGGCGCGGGGTACTGGCCGGAGGCGTGATCGGAGTGGCTGCCGCTGCCGCCGGGATCGCATACGGGGTCGGCGGCGCGGGTACGCCGCATACGCGGCCACTGCCGTCACCGCCGACGGCGGCCGGGACGATTACCGGGCATACCGACTTCGTGCTGTCGGTGGCCTTCAGTCCGGATGGCACGCTGCTGGCCAGCGGAAGCGCGGATACGACGGTCCGGCTGTGGAATACGAGAACGCTCCAACCCGACGGCCCCGGGTTCGGTCACAACTACTGGGTGCGCTCGGTGCTTTTCAGCCCCGACGGATCGACGCTGGTCAGTGCCGGTGAGGATCGATCGATCCGATTGTGGGACATGCGATCCCGTGCACCGCAGGGTGTCAAACTGCTGGCGCACGCGGGCGCGGTGCGGACCCTGGCCCTGAGCGCGGACGGAACGCGACTGGCCTCCGGTCACGAGGACAAGACCGTGCGGCTGTGGGATATGCACAGCCGTCAGCAGATCGGGTCACCGCTGGATCCACGGGGCAAGGACCTTCTCGACGAGGATGATTCGGTCGTATCCCTGGCCTTCAGTCCCGACGGCGCGCAACTGGCCACCATGATGCTGTTCGAGAACAAGCCGGTCAGCCTGTGGAACCTGCGCGACCTCGGGGTCGGGCGCACGGACATCAATGTCGCCGGTAGTAGCGCCGGGGCCGTGGCTTACAGCCCGGACGGCACGCTGCTGGCCATTACCTGTGCCGATAATGCTGTGCGGCTGTGGAATACGCGGCACAACGCCTTCGAGGACACCGCATTGACCGGGCACGAGAAGGGGCCGGACGCGCTGGCATTCAGTCCGGACGGCAGGCTGCTGGCCAGTGGCGGGTACGACAAGACGGTGCGGTTGTGGGACGTCGCCGGCCGAAAACCGTTGGGGCCACCGCTGACCGGGCACACCGGGCCGGTGGAGGCCGGCGCGTTCAGTCCCGACGGGATGCTGCTGGCCAGCGGTAGCGAGGACAAGACGGTGCGGCTGTGGAAGTTCTGATGTCATGGATCGGGCGGCGACTGGCCGCCCTGATCCTCACCTGCGTGCTGCTGCTCGCCGCGTGCGGCGGTGAGAAACACGCGAATCCCGTTGCGCCGCCGAGCACTCCCGCCGCGAGCAGCGCCGCACCGACGACGGCTCCGGTGTCCGCCGACCCGGCGGTCGCGGTGTACCGCGCCCGGACCGAGTTGGGTTTGGTCACCGCCGATCGCGTGATCGCCCACGTGGACGGCCAATTCTCCGACGACGGATTCGCCCGCGACGAATCCCTGATCTACGCGATCGACGAAACCGGCGATCTGGAAGCCATCGACCCGCACTCCGGCGACTTACTGCCCGAGTACATCGGCTGCCACTGCGGCCAGGCCTTTCCGACCACCGCGACCACGGTCATCTGGTGGAACGAAACCGATAAGTCGCTGTACGAAGCCGATCTCCACCACCTGCGCGCGGCAACGAAAACCCCGATGACTCTTCCTGATCCACGCGACCCACCGGGCGCGGGCAACCGCTTGTCCGACCCGACCCTGGTAGCCGCCGACGCCCACCACCTGATCATGACCCGGCAGGAGACCGGCGGCGGCTACTGGTCCTACAACCACCTCTATGTTGTCGACCGCGACACCGGCGCCATCCACCAACTCGGCCGCTACGAGCACCTGAACGAGCCCTTCAACCGCGGCGTCATCACCCCCGACGGCCGCAGTGCGGTCCTCGCCGGCGAGGCACACGTCAGCAACGGCTGCTCACACCTGGAGCTGATCCGTTTCACCCTCGACGCCGACCACCCCACCCCGCTGGCCTTCCCGATCACCTCGGAGTGCCTCACGCTCGACACGATCCACCTGACCGATTGCGAGCTGACCATCTCCGTCACCGACCGCAAATGGGAACAACAGCCCCGCGAGAGCACCCACTCCCTCTGGCAATTCGACAGCCGCCAATGGCAGCAAAACCCCGACCCCGACCTCCTCGCGCACGCCACCCTCTCCCCCACCACCACCTTCGAAATCCGAACGGGCCCACCCTCCCCCAAAGACACCTCCGCCCAACTGACCGTGGTAACCGCAACCAAAACCACCGTCCTCGCCACCCACGCCTACGACATCCAAACCGCCCACGAACCCACCTGCGCCCAGTGATGTCCAGGCATGAAAGAATGCCGCAGCGACCGCGCGACGTCGAATCTCGGTGGTAGGAACTTCCGGATCAGGTAAAACCTCCGCACCATCACCCGGGCCCTGACCCGCCGCGAACTGCGGAACGAGCCATCAGCTCCAGCAGCCGTCCGAGCTGTCCGGCCTGAATCTCCGCGTCTCCGAGCCAGGTTCGCAACGCTTGTTCCTCCAGTACCGTAACGAAGCGCTTCCCGCCACGTTTCAGGACTCGCTGACGTTCCTGCCGCACGGCGACGGCCTCTTCGAGGTCGTTGGGTGCGCCGAGGACACGCTTCAAACCCGCACGGCTCTGCCGCCGGAACTCGCGGTATGCCGAGTCCACTACACGCAGCGTGGCAATCAGGTCGAGGACATGCCCATCTGCCCGGCAAGCCCGGCACCAGTCCCGGATGTCTTGATCGGTGGGCGGCTGGATTCCGTTCTCGATCTTCCACACCCGCGTGTAGTGCTGACCGGTCTGTTGTGCCAGCTCACGTGCGGTCAGGTCAGCGTCTTTGCGGAGGTCCCGTAAGCGGGTGCCGAGCGCTCGTCGGGCCTGCTGCGCCGAGCTAGATGGGCTGGTAGTCACGGTGAGGAATCGCCAGTGTCCACACCGCCTCGAATGCCTTGCGGCACATCCGGATATCACCAGGATCGGTCGATGTGTCCTTTCCCCTTGCCAGACCATTACCCGAGTAGTGCAGAAAGACAACGAGACGATCGTCGAACAGGTAGAAGTCGTTGCCAGGCAGACCTATTGACGAGATCAGCCGTCGAGGGGCCCAGCGAATGTCCTCACCGGCGTCGACCATGGGCTGCGCGATGCTGTGCGACCAAAGCTGGTATCCGCTGAGCGGTTCGGACACGATGCGAGCGCGCCGCACGGATCGTCCGGCTGCGACATGACTGCGCAGGACGGCACACCAGCCTTCCAACCATTCCGAGTCGTCAGGTTCCCCCACAGCCCATTTCGCCATGTGCGGCAGCTCGACCGCGGTGCCGTAGGCATCGCGGGTCTCCAGATGAATCGACTCCTGGCCGAAACCTGTCAAGAGCCGATCGAACTCGTCATCACTGATCGAGGCCACTGTCCCCCTGCCCGAAAAATGGAATCAGCCGGTCCGGGATCTCGACGCTTGTCGGTCCGATACAAGGTCGGAGAACCTGTCGGGTTCGAATTCGGATCCTTGGCAATGAAAGTCAGACACATAGAGGTCCACCAGCCTCTAGGTTGCGAATGGTTGCGCCGAGAATCCGATGATTGCGCCCCTCATGGCCCCTAGTCAAGTGGATCTGGTGATGAGGCGTGCAGTGGGGGAACTACGTTCGACTGGTCGATCGGGTCGTTCGCGATGACATTGATGCTGTGTCTACTGCGTCGCAGAAGGCTGGCGATTCACCGTGCATAGCGAGGATCAGTACGCCGATTACGGCTCGCTTCCGAGCGGATAGAAGACCTTGCCGGTGTCCAGAAGCTTTACCGCGGTGAAGTATTCGCGGTCGTTGCCCTCGAGGAGTGGGAGGACGTCGTCGGCGTGGAACATCGGGAGGTGCATGGAGCCGCGGAAGTGGGCTTCTGCCAGGCGGACGATGAGGTCGGTGGGGAGGCGGGGTGGTTCGGCTCGGGGGATCCGACAGGTCGGAGGCTGCGCCTAGGGTGGGTTGGTGTGAGTGGTGGTGAGGTGCCCAAGCAGCGGTTTCTGGTTTGCCACGACTATGGGATGGGGGGCGTGTGGTGGGTGATTCTTGCGCGGTCGGCGCGGGAGATTGTCGAAACCTTTGCCGAGACTGCGGTGGTCGACGATCCGCAGCGGTGGGTGGAGGTCGAGGAGTGGGGATTGGACGAGGTCGATATCGATGATCGGTCCGATTCGTCGTTGAACAGCCTGCGTGCGCGGCGAGATACGCAACGTATTCGGCCGGGGTTCGGGGTGATGGCCGACCGTGCGTTGCTGTATACCCGCAATCGTTGGGATCCCGAGGAAGATAGGGCTGCTGCGGACTATCTGACCGAGATCACCGACGGCTATCGCACCCGCCAGGTCGAGATCCTGGACACCGGGGAAGCGACGCGCACCGATCTCGACGACTTTCCACTCAATCCGCCGATCGACCTCTGGGATCCGGACCTGGCGGAGCAGGAGATAACCGCCGAGGAGTTCGAAAAGGCTTGGGACAGTGCGATGCCGCCGCCAGAGGGTTGGTATCTCTGACGGCGGCGGGGTTCAGATTCCGCTGGGGAAGGTGAGGGTTTGGAGGGACGGCCAGACGTCCGCCCAGGGGTGTTTGGGGTTGTGGCAGACGTAGACGGTGATCAGGCGTTGGAGGCCGGGGAGGCCGTTGGGGTCGATGATCTTCTGAATCGTTGTGGTGGATTCGAATTGGGAGAGGAATTCTTTGTCGCCTACGCCGTCTACGGAGAGGTAGACGATGGTTTTGGCGGAGTTGGGGGGTGGGCCGAAGTAGCCCCAGCCTCGGTTGGGGCTGTAGACGGGGGGCAGGTTGTATTGGCGGCCGAATTCTTCGAGGGCGCTTGCCTGGACGTAGGCGGCGGCTACTACCGCGGTATTCGAGCGTTCGGATTCGGGGAGGCTCTGCACTGCGTCGTTGACGGCGGCGGTGAAGGTGGCGTAGCCGTCGGGGCCGTACCAGGATTCGCGCATCCAGTACTGGGCCTGGTTGGTGATGGGGGAAGAGATCGTGGTCAGGCTGTTCGGGAGGGGGATCCAGCTGCGGGACAGGGGGACCGAGGTCATCCAGACGGCGAAGAGGGCCGCGGACACTACTGCCGCACCCGTGATCCAGCGGCGGATCAGACGCTTGGCTTCGACGGTGCCGAGGGCGAAGGCGCCGGCGCCGAGGAGGGCGGGCCAGAAGCCTGCGACGTAGTAGGAGCGGCCGTTTTCGACCAGCACCACGGCGACCAGCAGGAGGCCTGCGACGAAGGCGAAACGGTAGGGGCGCAGGGGTTCCAGGCGGACCATGCCCCACAGGCCGAAGAGGCTGAGGATGCCGCCGATCAGGCCGCATTGGATGGCGATCTCGACCGCGCAGATCAGCGGGCCGGTGTTGGCGGCGTGCTGTTCCTGCGAAATGATCTCGGTCATCTGGGATTCCACCCAGCCGTGCCGCGTCTGCCACACGATGCCGGGGATCATGGCGGCCACCATGATCAGGGTGCCGATGTACAAAGCTGGTCGCCGCAGCACCTCGCGCGGGCCGGCCACCAGCACGCCGATGCCGAGCATCGCCCACACCCCGGGGACCATCCATTTGGCTTGGAACGCAACGGCGGCAGCGACTCCCGCAGCAATCAGCAGCCAGTCCTGGCGGGTGCGCACCCAGCGGATGAGCAGGTAGACGATCAGCGCCTGCAGCGGGATGTCGAAGGTGAGGGTGATCAGCTGCACCTGATCGAAGGCCAGCGGCGAGACGGCGTAGGCAAGGGCGGCGAGCATCTGGTAGCGCGCCCCGGCACCGAGTTCCCGTGCGGTGGCGCCCGAGAGGATCGCGGCGGCCGCCATCAGGGCCAGCGCGGGAATGCGCAGTGCCAGTACCGAACCGGGCGCGATGAGGTCCATCAGGTGCGCGACGAACGGTGCGAGCGGCCCTTGGTCGGGATAGGCCCAGGCCAGTCGCCGACCGGCCGCCACGAAGTACAGTTCATCACCGAAGTAGTTGATGCGGGCGGCCGCGATGCCCATCACGGCGGCGAAGCCGAACGAGACGGCGAGCACGCCCCGCCAGGCGAACGGTACGTGTGCGGTGACCGGCCCGTGTTCCTCTACCGGCGCAACGATGTCCGACGGCAGGACCGCGTCGGTAGTTGACATTGTGTCCCCTCCCAAAGGAACGAAAAGACGCCCGGCAGAACCGAAAGTCGGCATTGCCGGGCGTCGATCAGAACAGCAGACTATCCGGTCTGACGCACACCGTCTTCACATTCATTTCCGGGGCTTGCCCATCCGGCCACGATGGTCTGTGATGTAGGTCCACAACTCAACGACAGCCTGTAGTATTGAGTCATGACCGAGCGCAAACCGCCCGGAATCTCCTTCGAATCGTTTATCGACAAGCAGGTGCGCGAGGCCACCCAGCGCGGCGAATTCGACAATCTGAAGGGCGCGGGCCAGCCCATCCCAGCCGGTGCAGCCGATGAGAACTGGTGGCTGCGAAATTATTTGACGCGCGAGGGTGCGAGCGCCGACGGCCTGCTCCCGGAATCGATCATCCTGCGCCGTGAGCGCGAGCGCATTCAGGACACCGTCGCAGACCTGCTCTCCGAGAAGGAAGTTCGCGCCGTCGTCACCGCCCTCAACGATCGCATCGTCGACTATCTGCGGATGCCCAGCGGCCCGCACGTCCCGATCGGCCCGCTGAAGACGGACGAGGTGGTCGCCGCCTGGCGCGCCGGACGCGAGGCGACCCGAGCCGCGCGCACACCGGCCGCCCCGACCTCTCCACGCCCGCAATCGACCGAACAGCGTTGGTGGCGGCGACTTTTCGGGCGCGACTAGCGCGATTGCCCACGTTCGCGGGCGGTGGCGGTTTCGCGGGCGTTGTCGACGACGAGGGGTTCGTCGTCGAGTTCGGTATGGGATTCCACGGTGTAGAAGCGGACTTCGTGGCCGTCCGGGTCGTGCAGCAGGGGCAGGATCCATCCGATGGTGGCGAAATGGACGCCCGCGTGGGATTCGCCGAGGGCGGTCAGGTGTTCGGCGAGCGCCTCGATGGCCGGACGATCCGGCACGCCGATCGAGAAGTAGTCGAATCCGGCTGCGGCGGCAGCCTTTTCGGGGTCGAGCCGGAGGCCCAGCATGGGACCTCCGGCCGGGTGATGCAGGGCGACACCCCTCAGCACGCCCTGCTCGTTGAATTCGACGCCGACCTCGTAGCCGAGCCGGGTGCGGTACCAGTCGATCGAACGCGCGAGGTCGGAAACGGGAAGTTTGAGGTGATGCACCCCGGCGAGAGTGGGGATCATTGCTGGTATCCTCTGCAGTACAGATGTAATAGTGCAGCATCACTGTAGTGATGCAGTAAGGATGCAGCGAATGAGCCGTGATGTCAAGAAGACATCTCCGCTATGGGATGCCCGCAAGGCCGAAACCGAGCGGAAGATCCTCGACGCGGCCACCCGGCTGTTCATTACCGACGGTTATGCCGCCACCTCCCTGGCCGCGGTCGCCGACGCCGCCGAGGTCGGATCCCGCACGGTCTACCTGCGTTTCGGCTCCAAGGCCGAACTCCTCAAGCGCGCCATCGACGTCGCGATCGTCGGCGACACCCAGGACATCGACCTGGCCCATCGCGACTGGTCCCAGCGCGCCGCCACCGCCCCGACCCTGCACGAACGCATCGCCGCATACGCCCAGGGCGCAAGCGCTCTCATGCACCGCGCGGGTCCGTTGATCGCGGCCGCCGCGGCCGCCGAAGCCAGCGAACCCCTGATCGCCGAGGCCGGCCGAGTAGGCCGCCTGGCCACCCAGCAACACATCGCCGACCTCTGGCGCGGTATGCACGCCGACGGCCTCCTGCACCCCGACGCCGACCTCGAGTGGATCATCGAGACGGTCGGCCCGCTCGGCCAGGCCGACACCTACAACCTGATGACCAGCACCCTCGGGTTCGACCCGCCCGCCTACGAGCGCTGGCTCTACGGGACCTGGCTGCGCCTGGCCACCAGCTCTTCGACGCTGCAGGCCTGAGCCGAATCCGTCAGGACGCCAACTGGGAATGGCACGCGGACCAGGCCGCGGGAGTCAGGTGGGGACGGACACGACTGAACAGGTCGTAGAGGGGCTGGCCGATTTCGGCGGTGAGTTCAGGGTTGTGGGACAGGACGTCTAGTTCGTTGGCCACCGTCAATTCCAGGAAGGCGTGGAAATCGGTTGGGGTGGGCACGAATTCGCGGGTGGTGAAGCGGTCGCGGAACAGGACCGGGGTGGAGTCGATTCCGGGGTATACGGCTTTGCGATCACAGGCCGCGTAGAAGTAGATGAGGGATTCGGTGCGCTCCCCCACCAGCTCGACAACCGTTGCCCGGTCGGACAGTTCGACCAGCCGGCGATCGAATCCGTCGGTGCCGTAGACGGCGTGGGCCAGGCCCGCGAGTTGTAGATCGGCGTCGTGACCCCAGGAGGCGAGGGTGTCGGCGACGCGGCCGAGGTGGGCGAGGAGGGTGCCGCCGGGGTGCGGGATGGTATCCGCGCCGCGATCCCGCAGGAACCGCTCGACGCGGGTCCTGCGGGATGCGAGGGGTTCGTTCACTCGTTCAGTGTGGCGCGTGAACCCCGTTCGGCGGCAGTGCCGTTCGCCACTACGCCTTGCGCTGGTGGTTGCGCAGCACCGTCGAGGCGACCGCGGACACCAGTGACAGCGCGGCGAGCGCACCGAACGCGACGTGGTAGCCGGTGACCGGCTCCCAGCCGGAGGCCGTTGCGCGGGAGAGGATCACGGCGACGATCGCCACCCCGATCGCGCCGCCCACGCGCTGCATGATGTTGACCAGGGCGGCCGCGTCGGGCAACTGCTCGTGACGGACGGACCCGTAGGCGGCCGACACGAGCGGCATGGCACCCACGGCGGTGGCCAATCCCGCTGCGAACAGCAGCAACTGGATGACGATGCCGTTGGTGTCGACCGGCAGGAAGGCCAAGGGCAGGATGGCGGCGGCGATCAGGAGGTTGCCGATCACCGCGACCCGCCCACCGCCGAAGCGGTCCGTGAGCCGGCCGCCCAGCGGCAGCATGATGACGCCGCCGAGTCCGAAGCTGAGCAGGTCGACGCCGGTGCGGATGAGTCCGGTGCCGTGCAGGACCTGGAAGTACAAGGGCAGCAACACCATCACGCCGAACATGGCGCCACCGGCGAAGGATCCGGCGGTGGTCGCCGCCCGGAACCCGCGGTTGCCGAAGAGCCGAATGTCCAGCAGCGGCCGGGCATTCCGCAGGGCACGGGCGATGAACCCGCCCAGCCCGGCGAGCCCGAGCACCACGGGCAGCCACACCGACAGCGAGGTCACCGATCCGGTCGCCCCAACCTCGGACAGCCCGTACACCACGGCCGACACGCCGCCGCCCGCCAGGATCAGGCCGACCACGTCGAGCCGCTGCACCTCGGTACCGGCACTGCGCGGCAGGTATCGCAGACCCAGCGCCAGCCCGATCAGCCCGAGCGGAATGTTGATCAGGAACAGCCATTCCCAGCTCCAGTTGGCGAGCATGAGCCCGCCGATGGTCGGCCCGATGGCGGGCGCGCCGACGACCGCGATGCCGACCACGCCCATGACGCGGCCCATGCGCTTCGGCCCGGCCGCCTGCCCGAGGATGGTCTGACCTGCCGGAATCATGAGCCCGGCGGATAGCCCCTGCAGGATGCGCAGCGCGATCAGCCAGTCGGCAGTGGATGCGAGGGCGCACAACGCCGAGGTGATGGTGAACGCGACGAGCGCGCCCATCCAGAGCCGGGTCACGCCGACCCGGCGGGCCAGCCACCCGCACACGGTGAGTGAAACCCCGAGCGCGAGCAGGTATCCGCTGGCCACCCATTGGATGGTGGCGAGCGAAGCGCCCAGGTCCGCACCGATGGTGTGCAGCCCGATATTGACCAGCGACGTGTCCAGCATGCCCATGACCGCGCCGAACACCACCACCGCGGCGGTGCGCCAGACATGCGCGGGGATCTTGTCGGAATCGGCGGGTGGCGCGGCGGCCACTCCGGTGCCGGATGTCTTGGTGTCCGAACGCATTTGCGTCATCGGACCTCTCCTTCAATCGTTGATGAGCGACTCAATTGCAGAGCGTATCAATGATTGAGTGGCTCAACAATAGATATAATCAGCGGGTGACCGACGAACCTTCCCCCGCGCGGCCCTACCACCCCGCCGGCCTGCTGAAACACCCCACCTACGCGCTCGGCAAGCTGCACAAGGCGATGCACACCAACCTCGCCACCCCGCTGCGCGAACACTGGGTGCTCACCTACCTGGCCGAGCGCGCCGAGGTCTCCCAGCAGGAGATGGCCAATGCCATGGAGATCGACCGCAGTGAAGTGGTGCGGCTCATCGACACCCTGGAGAAGGCCGGACTGGTCACCCGCACCCGCGATCCCGAGGACCGCCGGAAATACCGCCTGACTATCACCGCCGCCGGTGAGCGGCTGCGCGCCGAGACCGACGCGAAAATCCTCGAAGCCACCGATGTGCTGCTGTACCGGCTCACCCCGGCGGAACGCGAGACGCTGCATCACCTTTCACTCAAGGCCCTCGGCTACGACCCCGACGAGATCTGACCCACACCCCGCCGCACGAGCGGCCGCGACCGGTACGGCGTACGCAGCGGTTCGGCGACGGGCTAGGGTTGGGGCCGTGCCTTCTCGCCCGCGTCTACCTCGTCTGCCCCAGCTCAACCCGCCTCTGGATGCCCGCCGCGGCTACTCCCAGCAGGAGATTCTCGGCGAAATGCGCCGGTTGATCTTGGAGGGCAACCTGCCACCGGGCACCGGTCTGCCACTGGGCGAGCTGGCGCGCATGTTCACGGTGAGCGCGATCCCGGTGCGCGAGTCGCTGCAGACCTTGATCGGCGAGGGCCTGGTCGAGCATCGCCCCAACTTCGGCTACCAGGTGACCATGCTCACCTCCGAGGAGTTGCGCGAGCTCTACGTCGTGCGCGAACGGCTGGAGTCCGTGGCCATGGCCGCGGCCGTGCACAACGCCACCGAGGCCGATCACCAGCTGGCCCGCGACATCCACGCCCGCCTCGAGCAGGCGGTATTGACCGAGGACGCGGTCGCCTATCATCGCGAGACCCGCAACTTCCATCTCGCCCTGGTGCGTCCGTCGGGTATGCCGCGCGTGGTGCACATGCTCGAATACGCTTGGAACATCACCGAACCCGTGCAGCCGATGGTGCACGTGTCGACGATGGACCGGGTGGTGCTGCACGCCGACCACAGCAAGCAGTTGCAAGCCTTCCTCGCGAGGGATGCTGAAGGTTTGCTGACGGCCAGCGAGGGCCATCACACACGGCTCAACAGTGTTCTGGAACACCTGCCCACAGACACCGGTTTGTTCGCCGAACCCGCAGGTGAAGAAGATATATAACCCCTGAGCCAGGGCCGTTCGAACATATACGGTTCCAGCAACCACGAAGCTCTGTCTGTTCGATAGCGTGGACCCATGCGGATCCGGGTTATCAATCCCAACACCACCGCCGCGATGACGGCTCTCATCGGGGACAGCGCGCGCTCGGTCGCCGCGCCCGGCACGGTGATCGAGGCCGTCAACCCCGAGATGGGCCCGGCCTCCATCGAAAGCCACTACGACGAGGCGCTGTCGGTGCCCGGCCTGCTCGCAGAGATCGCCAAGGGCGAGGCCGAGGGCGTCGACGCCTACGTGATCGCCTGCTTCGGCGACCCGGGCCTGGACGCCGCCCGCGAGCTGGCGCGCGGTCCGGTGATCGGCATCGCCGAGGCGGCCATGCAGTCGGCGAGTCATCTCGGCCGCAGCTTCAGCGTGGTGACCACGCTCGCCCGCACCGCGGGCCGGGCCTGGGAACTCGCGGAACGCTATGGCATGGAACGCTTCTGCGCCCAGGTCCACGCCTGCGAGATCCCGGTGCTGGAACTGGAGGATCCCAAGGCGCGCAAGGTGATCGCCGACGCCTGCCGCGACGCGGTGGCCGCCGACAACTCCGACGCCGTCGTGCTCGGCTGCGCCGGGATGGCGGATCTGTGTGAATTCCTGACCCAGGAGGTCGGGGTACCCGTGGTGGACGGTGTCGCCGCCGCCACACTGACCGTGCAATCGCTGGTCACCATGAAGTTGCGAAAGTCCGGCCGCGGGGAATTCGCGGCCCCACTACCGAAAACGTATGTGGGATTGCTCGCCGATTTCGGCATCGAGGAAAAGGAGGCGCAGGCGTGACGCTGCCACCGGAGACATTGAACGGGATCGAATCCCGTTTGCAGGCCGTGGATTCGGAGCTGCTGCGACATTACCCGGGTGACCGCCCGGGGCAGCCGATCCATACCGCGTACGTATCCGGCGCGGACGCCTCCGTCGACACCCCGCGCGAATGGGGTTCGGCCGCACTGGAACTCGCCGAGAGCCAGCGGGACCTGCTGGTCGCGCTCGCCGGTGAGGACGTGGTCGCACGCACCCTCGAGACGCTGCGCGAGCGCCCGATTCAGGATCTGCGCTTCGATTTCGAGGACGGCTACGGCACCCGCGACGACGAGACCGAGGACGCCGCCGCCCTCAATGCCGGCGCGGTGCTGAAAGCCCTTCCGGCCGAGGTTCGTTCGCGCGGTATCCGCACCAAGGGTCTGACCACCTTGGAGTGGGCGCGCGCCATCCGCACCCTCGAGAAGGTCCTCGAAGGCGCGGGCGGTGTGCCCGAGGGCTTCGTGTTCACCGTGCCGAAGATTCGCCACGTCGAGCAGGCCGATCTCACCGTGCAGGTGTGCGAGGCGATCGAGCAGGCGCACGGGCTGCCCGCCGGTGCGCTGAAGTTCGAGCTGCAGATCGAGTCCCCGCAGGCCATCATCGCCGCCGACGGCTCCTCCCCGGTGTCGCAGCTGATCCAGCGGTCGGCCGGACGCGCCACCGGATTGCACTACGGCACTTACGATTACAGCGCCGCGCTGGGTATCGCGCCGAAGTTCCAGTCGTTGGAGCACCCGGTCGCCGATCACGCCAAGGCCGTCATGCAGGCCGCCGCGGCCACCACCGGCGTGTGGGTGTGCGACGGTTCCACCCAGGTGCTGCCCATCGGCACCGACGAGGAGGTGCGCGCGGCGGTGTCGCGGCACTTCCGCCTGGTCACCCGCTCGCTCGAGCGCGGCTACTACCAGGGCTGGGATATGGGCGCGGGCCACCTGGTCACCCGCTGGCTGGCCACCTTCGCCTTCTTCCGCGAGGGTCTCGGCGTCGCCGCCCCGCGCATCGGCCGCTACCTGGATCGCCAGGGCGGCGCGGTCATGGACGAGCCCGCCACCGCGCAGGCGCTGGCCACCGTGGTGCTGCGTGGATTGGAATGCGGCGCGTTCGATCCCGCCGATGTCACCGCCATCGCCCCCAAAGCCTCTGTCGACGTACTGCATCAACTGCGAGAAAGGAAGATTCCGGCGCTATGAGCGACGACTTCACGCTGCTTCCGGACCTGGCCGTGCGCACCTTGGGTGGCGCCGTGCTGTGGGCCAACGACGAGTCCTTCGCCGAGCGGGAGAACCTCATTCGCCCGCAGGCGGCGACCTACTCCCCCGCCACCTTCGGCCACAAGGGCCAGGTGTACGACGGCTGGGAGACCCGCCGTCGCCGCGGCGAGGACGGCGGCCACCCGGCCGGAGACGACTGCGATTCGGCGATCATCCGCCTGGGCGTGCCCGGTGTGATCAAGGGCGTCGTCGTGGACACCGCCTGGTTCAAGGGCAACTACCCGCCCGAGATCACCGTGGAAGCCATTGCGGTGGAAGGACATCCGTCCACCGAAGAACTGGTCGCCGCCGAGGGCTGGACCACCATCGTCGAGCGCGCCAAGGTCGCGGGCGATTCGAAGAACCCGTTCGCCGTGGACTCCGCCAAGCGCTGGACCCACGTGCGGCTGCGCATGTTCCCGGACGGCGGCATCGCGCGACTGCGCGTACACGGCGTCGCCAAGCCGAATCTGGCGTGGCTGGAGTCGGGTCCGTTCGACCTGGCCGCGATCGAGAACGGCGGCCTGGTCGCCGACTGCTCCAACATCTTCTTCTCGCACCCGCAGAACATCCTGATGCCGGGCCGCGCCGCCACCATGGGCGACGGCTGGGAGACCGCGCGCGGTCGCGACAAGTCCACCAACGACTGGGTGCTGGTGCAGCTGGCCGCCGAGGGCGTCATCACCGCCGCGGAGATCGACACCTCGTACTTCCTGTTCAACAGCCCGGGTGCGGGTTCCCTCACCGGCATTCGCGCCGACGGCTCCGAGGTGGAACTGCTGCCGCGCACCCGCCTGCAGCCCGACACCCGACACCGCTTCCTGATCGACGCCGCCGAGGCGGTCGTGCGGGTGCGCTTCGACGCCTTCCCCGATGGCGGCATGGCGCGGCTGCGACTGTTCGGCACCCTGACCGATGACGCCCGCGCGCAGCTGCGCGCCGAGCTGGAAAATGAACTGGCATGAGTGATTTCGACCTGAACTACCCGCGGGACATGGTGGGGTACGGACCCAACCCGCCGCATCCCCACTGGCCCGGCGATGCGAACATCGCTGTCAACTTCGTGCTGAACTACGAAGAGGGCGGCGAGAACAACCCGCTCGACGGTGACGAGGGCTCCGAGGCGTTCCTGACCCCGGACATCGTTCCGGGCGGGGCGTTCCCGAACCGCCACCAGAGCGTCGAGACCATGTACGAGTACGGCTCCCGGGCCGGACTGTGGCGCATCCTGCGGCTGTTCGAGCAGCGCGACATCCCGCTCACCATCTTCGGTGTGGCGCGGGCGCTCGAGCGCAACCCGGAGGCCGTGGCGGCGTTCAAGCGGCTGGGCTACGACATCTGCTCGCACGGGCTGCGCTGGTTCACCTATCAGCTGGTGGACAAGGAGACCGAGCGCGCGCACATGGAAGAGGCGGTGCGCATCATCACCAAGCTCTTCGGTGAAGCGCCGAAGGGCTGGTACACCGGCCGCGACTCGCCCAACACCCGCGACCTGGTCGTGGAGCACGGCGGGTTCGTCTACGACTCGGACTCCTACGGCGATGACCTGCCGTACTGGGTGAAGGTCGGCGAGCAGGACCAGTTGGTGCTGCCGTACACGCTTGAGACGAACGATATGCGCTTCGCGTCCCCGGCCGGTTTCGCCAACGGCGAGGAGTTCTTCTCCTACCTCAAGGACGCCTTCGACGTGCTCTACGCCGAAGGTGCCGCGGGTGCGCCGAAGATGCTCTCGATCGGTCTGCACAACCGCATCATCGGCAAGCCCGCCCGTTTCAAGTCCCTGGAACGCTTCGTGGACTACGTGCAGTCGCACGACAAGGTCTGGCTGGCCCGGCGCATCGATATCGCCGAGCACTGGCGCACGGTTCACCCCGCGCCCTGACACCGAAAACCCCTGCGGCCCGGATGATTCGCGCGGAATCCCCGGGCCCGGTGGAATGCCGGTAAGGCCCGCTGAGCACACCGCTTCTCACCGGCGCCCGCCCGTCACGGGTGGCCGGACTCCTCGGAGTGCGAGCCGTGGCCGACCGGCAACGAATGTGGCCCGGAACCATCAGGTTCCGGGCCACATTGGTGCCTTCTGGAGGTAATCGATTCAGAGCGTGCCGTTTTCGATATCGGCCTTGACCGCATGTTGCGAAGCCATGTGCGCGGCAACACCGTTGGTGGCGGTGAAGTCGATGAGCGCGGCGTCCGCGATGAACTGCAGGTGCTCGTTGACGGTGGTGGTGCCGTCACCGTTGTCGGTGAAGGTGATCAGCTGGTGGGTGGTGACGTTCGGGACGTCCCAGCTGTCGGAGGTGTAGTAGTGCTCGTCGGGGTGCAGTCGCTGCTCGGCCTGGGTGTGGCCGGGGAAGGTGACCGGGCCCATCGGAATGTCTTCCAGCGCGGTGAAATCCCGGATCTCCACGCCGTCCGCGTCGCAGGTGCGGTGCATGATCACGTCCTTGAGGAACGAATGCCGCCCGATGCCCTTGCTGACATCGGAGTACACGTCCCACACCTTGTCCAGCGGGGCGGCGATGATGATCGGCAGATCCACCTCGGTCACCGCGCGGCCGTCGGCCGGATTCTGCTGCTCGGCTTCGAAGATCGCCCAGCTGGCCTGCCACTCCAGCTTGTAGCCGTTCTCGTACTCCACACACGAGGGCGCCTCGTCCGCCCGCGCCACGCCCGGCCCCGCCGCGGGCGACGCCATCGCCGCGCAGGCCACCGCGAGCGCATAACCCACCATCAACTTCACCGGCCGGACTTTACTCCGGCTAAAGGCTACCGGCAGGTTTCGCGCGAAACCCGGGCTATCGTTTGCCCGAACGTTCGGCGCGCTCCAATTCGACTGCGCGCTTCATCATTTCGCGCGCCCGGGAACGGTCACCCGCATAATCGTAGGCGCGGGCGGCGCGGTAGTTGCTGCGCCAATTCTCCGGATCCGCCTCGAATTCCTGCTTCACCTGCTCGAAAAGCGCGTCGGCGGCGTCCTTCTCGATGCGGCCCGAGGCGCGGCGGGGCAGCGCGGAGACATCCAGCTCGCCGCCCTCGTCGTGCATGCGCCGCGCCAGATGCTGATGCGCGAAGGCGGCCCGCACGCTGGTCGCGACCGTCCACACGCCCAGCAGCGGCAGGATGAGCACGCCGACGCCGAGCAGGATCGCCGCGACTTTGCCGGAGGTGATCAGGCCGATCGCGATCCGGCCCAGCAGCACGAAATAGAACCCGAGGATCAGCACCAGGGCGGTGATGAAACCGACCCGCTTGTAGACCTCGCGCGTGTTGTTGTCGGCCGGGGCGCTCACAGGTCGAGCAGCGGGTCGATGCCCACGGTCAGGCCGGGACGCAGCGGCGTCTTGCGCACACCCAGCAGCACGCCCGGCACGAAGGAGGTGCGGTCGAGGGAATCGTGGCGGATGGTGAGGGTCTCACCCTGGGTGCCGAGGATGACTTCCTGATGCGCGACCAGACCGGCGAGCCGGATCGAATGCACCCGCACCCCGTCCACATCCGCGCCGCGCGCACCCTCCAGCTCCTGGCTGGTGGCGTCCGGGCTGCGGCCCACACCCGCCTTCTCCCGGGCCGCGGCGATCAGGCCGGCCGTGCGGAAGGCGGTGCCCGAGGGCGCGTCGGCCTTGTTCGGGTGATGCAGCTCGATGACCTCGACCGAGTCGAAGAAGCGCGCCGCCTGCTCGGCGAAACGCATGCTCAGCACCGCGCCGATGGCGAAGTTGGGGGCGATCAGCACGCCGACCTCGGGCTTGGCGGCCAGCCAGCCCTTCACCTGCTCGAGCCGACCGGCGTCGAACCCGGTGGTACCGACCACCGCGTGAATTCCGTTCTCCACCAGGAACTTCAGATTCGGCATCACCACATCGGGATGGGTGAAATCGACCACCACCTCGGTCCCCGCGGCCGTGAATGCGTCGAGCGAATCATCCTTGTCGACCTGCGCCACCAACTCCAGATCCGCAGCCGCCTCGACCCCGGCACAGATGGCCTGCCCGACCTTGCCGCGCGCCCCGAGCACACCTACCCGGATCCGGTTCGTGGTCACCTGGTCTCCTTCATTACGCCCACCATGGAATAGCCCTAGCTTAGTGGGCGGCGTCCGCGCCCCCGCCCGCAGCCCGCGCACGCCCGTGCCGAACACAGTGGTAGCGCCCGCCGGTCGACGCGTCTCCGCCGCCGGGCGCGCGCTCATCGGGTAATCAAGATCAGGGAGCTCTCAGCGTGGAGATTTGTCCGAATCTCCACGCTGAGAGCTCCCTGATCTTGTGGCGAACGGCTACTGGTCCGAGTTGGAGGGGCGGCATAGCGTCGCGGGGTGTCAGGGGATAACCGACGCGTGGCGCGAAACCCAGTTATCGATCGGCAGGGTCGGGGCGTGTTGCTCGATCACGTCGGCTGTGCGGGAGGGGTTTCGGTGGACGGGCGGGTTTATTTGCTGGCGGCGGGGGTGTTTCTGGCGGGGGTTGCCGAGAATATCTGTGCTGGAATACTTCCCGAGATTTCCAGTGGACTCGGGGTGTCGATTGCGGTGGCGGGGCAATTGACCACCGTGTTCTCCGGTGTGTTCGCGGTGGCCGCGCTCGGGGCCGCGGCGCTGGTGGCACGCACCGAGCGCAGGATCACAGTGTTGATGTCGCTGGCGGTGTTCGCGGTGGCCGATCTCGCGGCGGCGGCCAGTCCGAATTACCTGGGTCTGCTCGCGGCGCGGGTGGTGATGGCCGCGAGTTGTGCCGTCCTGGTGCTGGTCGCGAGCCGGCTCGCGGCCGAGCTCGCCGCACCCGAGCAGCGGGGGCGGGCCATCGGGATCGTGTTCATGGGGATCAGCGGGTCGCTGGTGCTGGGGGTGCCGATCGGGATGCGAATCGCGGAATGGGCCGGGTGGCGTGCGGTGTTCGTCGCGATCGCGCTACCGGTCGCGCCGCTGATGATGTGGCTCGGGAGGCGGTTGCCGCGCAGGCAACCGACGGCGGTGGCCGAGCATCGGTCCTATCGAACGGTATTCACCGACCGGCGGCTGGTGGCCGCGCAATTGGTGTCGATCTTGATGATCGGCGGGCATTTCACGCTGTTCGCTTATCTGACGCCGTATCTGAATGCTGTTCTGCGCCCGAACCCCACCGCTTTACAGGGCCTCTATGTCGCCTTCGGGGTTGCCGGTGTCACCGGCGCATGGCTCGGCGGGCTGTTGTCGGACCGCCTCGGCGTCGCTCGCGCTTTGTGCGTCTGCCCGGCGGTATTCCTGTGTGCCATGGCATTACTGCCCGCCGCCGGTAGCGCGCCGGGCTGGTTCGTGCCCGCGATGATGCTGTGGGGTGCGGTCAGTTGGTCTGTTTCCCCGATCGTGCAGAACTATTTGATCAATGCCGGTCCGGCGGTCGCCGATACGACCGTGGCCGTCAATGTGTCGGCGATGCACGTCGGGGTGGCGCTCGGCTCCGCGCTGGGCGGCGTGCTCGTCGGTGCGGGCGCGCTGCGGGCGACGCCGTGGGCCGGGTGTGCGCTGGTCGCCGCCGCCCTGGTCTGCGCGGTGGTGTCGGTACGGAAACCGCAGCGCGAGTGGGAATTACGGCAATCGATCAGATGATGTTCGCCGCGATCAGGATGCCGATGATCAGTAGCACGGCGGCGGTGATCAGGTTGGCGCTCTTGTCGATCCACGCGCCACGCAACTGGTAGCCCGCCAGGGTGCCGAGCATGGTCAGGCCGACGATGGTGCCGAGAGTGACCAGGGAGAAGGCGATGAGGGTGCCGATCGCGGCGGTGACGCCGACCGCGCTGGCCGCCAGGAAGACCGGCAGGATCGTGAGATCCGGCGAGGCCGCGGCACCGAAAGGCACGGCGACGGCGAGCAATCGGGTGCCACGCGACCGGTGCTCGTGACCGTGGTCGTCGTGGTCATGGCCGTGGTGGTGTCCATGGTCATCGTGATCGTGGTCATGGTCATGGTCATGCCCGTGCCCGTGCCCGTGCCCGTGCCCGTGAGCATGGTCGTGACTGTGCCCGCGGCCGAGTAGTTCGAGCACGGCGAACACCACACCGGTCGCGATCAGCAGTCCCCCGACGATGAGTCCCTCGTTGCGTTCCACCACCGAGCGGAACTGCAGGCCGACGCCGATCACGATCGCGCCCAGGATCAGTGAGAGTGCCACGTGCGCGAACCCGGCCAGCCCGGACAGCCGCAGGACCCGGCGAAGCGGGTAGCGCTGGGCCCGGGAGATGACGGCCAGCGGCACCCAGTGGTCGGGCAGCACGGCGTGACCGAAGCCGACTCCGGCTCCGGCTGCGATCAACGCGGGAGCGGTCAGGCTCATGACGACCTCCTGGACGAACGGCGGGAACGCTGGAACCATAACAGAACACATGAAGACGTCTTCATATATATCCTCGACTGTGGGCGTCGACACCACCGGTAGGCTCCGAAACCATGGGACATGGAGTCGAGGACCGCGACCGCCCCGCGGCACGTCTGGACGCGGACGCCGCGGCGCACATCGCGAATACTCTTCAGGCCCTCGCGACTCCGAGCCGACTGCTGATCCTCACCGAACTCCGGCAGGGTCCGCTCGCGGTCACCGAACTCGCCGAAGCGGTCGGCATGGAACAGTCCGCGGTCTCCCACCAACTGCGCCTGCTGCGCAATCTCGGCCTGGTCAGCGGCACCCGCACGGGTCGCAGCATCGTCTACAGCCTCTACGACAGTCACGTGGCGCAACTCCTAGATGAGGCCGTCTACCACATCGAACACCTCCGCCTGGGCATCCCCGACCAGCCGGAAACCGCCGGCTGACCGCACCGAACTCCCACCGGCGCGCACGCCTTTCGCCGTTCGCCGCCACCAGCGCAGGCTCGCTGCCGACGGGTTCCCGCTACCGTCGGGGAGATGGACGTCGATCGAGCGGGTCTGGTGCACGACTACGGGAGTTTCCCGACGCAACCATTACCGATCCAGCGTGCGCACCGCTCAATCGCGGCGGCCGATCCGAAAAGCGCTGGCGGGCCGGGCCGTTCGGAGTCCGGCGAGCTGGCGCGGGCGGGCCGGGCGCTGGCGGTGGCCGGGGTGGTGAGCCGGGTGACCGGGTTCGCTCGCACCCTCGTGCTGGCGGCCGTGCTGGGGACCGCGGCGGTCGGGGACGCCTACAACGGCGTGAACACTCTGCCGAACATGATCTACGAGCTGCTGCTCGGCGGGGTGCTGGCCGGCGCGGTGGTTCCGGTGCTGGCCCGCGCACGACGGCACGGGCGCAAGCACTCTCGCGAATTCACCCAGCGTGTGATGGTCGGCGCGGTGCTCACATTGACGGTCATCACGGTGCTGACCGTGGTGTGCGCGCCGCTGATCGTGCGGTTGTTCATCGCCGATACCGGGCAGCGCAGGCTCGCCACCGGATTGGCGTATCTGCTACTGCCACAGATCTTCTTCTACGGGGTGGCCGTCGTGGTGGGCGCGGTCCTCAATGTGCGGGACAGTTTCGCGAGCGCGGCATGGGCTCCGGTGGTCAACAATGCGATCGTGCTGGCCACCTGCGGGGTATTCACGCTGCTACCGGGCCCGGTGACGCTGACCCCCGGCACCATGACCACGGCGCAGGTGCTCACCCTCGGCATCGGCACCACCGCCGGGATCGTGGGCCAGTCCGCATGGGTGGTTGCGGCGTTGCGGCACAGCGGGTTCCGGTGGAGCTGGCGGGCCCGGCCACTGCCCTACACGCTGCGGCCGGTGCGCGTGGGTATGCCGATCCTGGGCTGGCTGCTGGTGTACGCGGCGATCAGTCAGGTCAGCGTCGCGGTCACCATGCGGGTCGCCTTCGACCATGACGGCGTCTCCATCAACAACTATGCCGAACTGCTCTTCCAGGTTCCGTACGGCATTCTGGCCGCCTCGGTGCTGACCGTGCTCATGCCGCGCATCTCCCGCGCGGCGGCCGGGCACGACCATCGCGCGGTGCTCGCCGATCTGTCGCGCGGCGCGCGGTATCTGTTCACGGCGCTGATCCCGATCAGCATGGCCATGAGCCTGCTCGGTCCCACCTTCGCCACGCTGGTGTTCACCGGCCGCGTCGATCCGCAGGCCGCCCGCCTCATCGGCATCGCGATCGCCTGCTCAGCCTTCGGCCTGGCCCCGTTCGCACTGGTCATGCTCCAGATGCGAGTGTTCTACGCCTATCACGACACGCGCACCCCAACCCTGATCAATCTGGTCATGGTCCTCACGAAGGTCGCCATCGTGGCCCTGACGGCGACGCTGTGCACCGGCCCGACGGTCGTCGTAATGCTCGGCGTCGCAAGCTCCTTCGCCTACGTCACCGGGGCTGCGACCGGTCATCTGCTGTTGCGCCGCCGCCACGGCCCGCTGGGATTCCGCATCGTCGCCGCGAGCGCGCACCGAGTCGTGTGGGCCACCGTGGCGGCCGGAGCCACCACCCTGGCCACCGTCTTCCTCACCACCACGACGATCTCCGCCCCGACCCTCGCCCAGATCACCACCCTCACAGCCGGATTCGTCTCCGGCACCGTCGTCTTCCTGCTGACCGCCAAGGCCGTCGGCATCCCCGAACTCCGCGTGGCCCGCACCCTGCTGACCTTTTCCTGAAGTTCCGGGCCGTCACCCCACCTGTTACTAGCGAAACGATAGTACGATCCCGGCATGTTCCCGCTTCGACTGATCTCCCTGGTGGCGGCCTGCGGCGCGCTCACCGCACCGGCTTCGGCGGCAGCACCGGAGGATTCGGCCCCGATCCAGCGCTACGTGGCACTCGGCGACTCGGCCGCGGCGGTCGGCTCGCTCGACCGGCTGGAGACGGGCGTCCCGCTGTTCTGCGCCCGCTCGGACGACAACTACCCCTCCGATCTGGCCCGCAAGCTCGCGCCCGCGCAGTTTGTGGACGCCACCTGCAGCAGCGCGAAGACCACGCACATGACCCAGCCGCAGACCGGCGCCACCCCCGGATCGGTACCGCCGCAGTTCGATGCCTTGACCCCCGACACCGACCTGGTCACGATCACCATCGGCGCCAACGACATCGGCGCGCTCGGCCACCAGGGCGCGGTCACCGAGACCGAATTGGCCACCATGGGAACCAATGTCGGCGCGGTCCTCGACGGCATCCACCAG
Organism: Nocardia sp. NPDC059240; assembly: GCF_042753865.1. NCBI lineage: Bacteria > Bacillati > Actinomycetota > Actinomycetes > Mycobacteriales > Nocardiaceae > Nocardia > Nocardia sp. NPDC059240. The sequence continues at coordinate 640,599 of NZ_JBHZAC010000003.1, forward strand.
CGCGCACCCCACGCCACGGTCGTAGTGCTCCCCTACATCCGCTACGCCCCACCCGACGGCCCCGGCTGCTACGGATTCAGCAGCGCCAACGGCCAGCAACGCATGGCCGACACCCTCGCCGCCACGGCAGCCGCCCACCACGCCCGCTTCGCCGACATCTTCGCCATGACCGGCCACGACATGTGCGAGCCCGCGGGCACCAACTGGGTCAACGGGCCCCTCCCCGACACCTTCTCGGTTCCCTTGCACCCCAACGCCGTCGGCCAGTCCTACGCGGCCGACGTCATCGCCCGCACCCTGTCCTGAACCACCACGCGCAGGGCCCGTTCCCGCTTCCGCGAACGCGAAAAGCCGCTCGAGCGTAGCGATCCCGGGTGGCGGGCCTCAGTCGAAGGTGATGATCTGGCGGAGGGCGTGGCCGGAGGCTAGTTCGTCCATGGCCTGGTTGATGTCCTCGAGGCGGATGTGGGAGGAGACGAGGCGTTCGACGGGGAGTTTGCCCTCGCGCCACATGCGCACGAATTCGGGGATGTCGCGGGCGGGGACCGCGGAGCCGAGGTAGCTGCCGATGATGGCGCGGCCCTGGGCGACCAGGCCCAGGGGGGAGATGCTGGCGCGGGCGTCGGGGGCGGGGAGGCCGACGGTGACGGTGACACCGCCGGGAGCTGTTGCGGCGACGGCGGTTTCGAAGGCGCGGATATTGCCCGCCGCCTCGATGACGGCTTCGGCCTGGATGTGCTCGGCCGCGACCTCCTGCGGCGTGTAGGCGGCGGTCGCACCCAGATCCATGGCGATCTTGAGCTTCTCGGGGACGGTGTCCACGGCGATCACCTCGCGTCCGGTCCCCGCGCGCAGAGCGGCGGCCACCAGGACGGCGGCCATGCCGACACCGCCGAGACCGACCACCATGATGCGGTCGGCGGGACCGGGTTTCGCCGAATTCAGCAGCGCCCCACCACCGGTGAGGACGGCACAGCCGAGGACGGCGGCCACCTCCGGCGGCACATCGTCGTCGACCGGCACCACCGAGCGGCGATCCACCACGGCATGCGTGGCGAAGGCCGAAACACCCAGGTGGTGATGAACTTCCGCGCCGTCGCGCAGCAATCGCCTACCGCCGGCGAGCAATTCGCCCGCATTGTTGGCCAGGCTGCCGGGCTCGCACGGGGTGCGGCCGTCGGTGGCGCAACCGGCGCATTCGCCGCAGCGCGGCAGGAAGGTCATCACCACGCGCTGCCCGACCGCGATATCGCTGTCGCCCGGCCCGACCGCCTCGACCCGTCCGGACGCCTCGTGCCCGAGCAGCATCGGCACCGGCCGCACCCGATTGCCGTCCACCACGGACAGATCCGAATGGCACAGCCCGGCCGCCTCGATCCGGACCAGCAGCTCACCCGGACCGGGTTCGCCCAGGTCGAGTTCGGAAATGGTGAGCGGCTTCGACTCCGCGAACGGCGTCGGCGCGCCGATGCTCTCCAGAACGGCACCACGAATCCTCATGCGCCCGACGCTACACCGGCGGCCGGAAGCCACACCGGGGAACCTTCCCAGACAGCTGGATATCTGATTCCATGAGTACCGGACAGGAGCACACATGAGCACTTCGCTGACCACCGGCAATCGCGCCTTCAACCATGTGGTGACGCAGTTCTTCGGAAACGTCGCCCGCGCCTACGACACCGCGGCCCTGCAACAGGTCGTCTACCGTCCCCCGCAGGATCAGGTGCTGTCGGAACTGCGCCGGGCCAAGTCCCGCCGCATCGCCGACATCGGTTGCGGCACCGGCATTCTCACCTCCCGCATCCAGCGCGAACTACGGCCCGACGCGGTCTTCGGCGTGGACGCCTCCCCCGGCATGCTGGCGCAGGCGCGCGCCCGCTCGAAGGACGTGCAGTGGCGGCAGGCCGCGGCCGAGCATCTCCCCTTCGCCCCCGGCGATCTGGATGCGGTGGTCTCGACCAGCGCCTTCCACTTCTTCGATCATCCGGTCGCGTTGCGTGAGTTCCATCGGGTGCTGGTGCCGGGCGGTCTGGTCGCCATCGCGACCATGCACCCCGACGGCCCGACCTCCCGCCCGATTCAGCGTCTCACCCGCAGCCCGCTGTTCCCGGCCCACGCCCCGTCACCGCGTGAGACCCGGAAACTGTTGGAGGACGCCGGTTTCGAAATCGTCGACCAGCGCAAGATCGCCCGGCCGCTGCCGTCCTGGTTGATCCCCGACGTCATCACCGTCGGCCACCGGGTCTAGCGATTCACTTCCCCGGATTGTCGCTGCCGCGGAAGCAGACGGTGAGCTGGAGCTTGTTCCACACCACCCACACCGCCCCGCGGCCGTCACGGGGGCAGCCCGCACCCGAGGTGGAGTTCACGAACACCGCGGTCGCCTGCACGATGTGCTCACCGGTCGCGGCGCAGTCGACCTTGGACGGCACATCCATATTGGTGGTGTCGTAGCAGACCCCGGCCCGCCAGTCGAAGGTCAGGCACAGGTGATAGCGGACCTTGCCGGTCTTGTCGTGCGGGGCGGATTCGAGGGTGTAGAGCGGATCGGTGCACGAGTCCGGCCCGATCTGCAGCACCCGATAATTCGCGTCCACCGACGCGCAATCCGACGGCTCCGGTGTCCCCGCCTTCCAGGTCGGGTCACCGGCGGCATTGCGGGCCTGCTCGATCGGCACCTCGACACAGTCACCGACCTTCAACGCGGCCATCGGATCCGGGGCCGGCGCCTTGCCGGTGACCGTACTGGGCTGACCGGCCCGCACCAGCTCCGGCGGGGCGGCGAGCGCGCTCCCGGCAATGGTGTCGTGGTGCAGGAACGGCAGATTCGAGGCGACCGCGGCGTACACCAGCACCCAGCCGCTGACGGCCAGACCCGAAATCAGCGCGCGCGGACGGACTCCCACCCCGGCAACGGCGGGGTCGGCCCGGGCCCGCGCCTGGCGAGCGACGGCCCGAACGGCGAGCACGGCCCCCACCGACAGCAGGACGACCGCCGTCCCGACCACAAACCACACGCCGCAAACCCCTCCGCAAACCCCTGCCCGATCGACTGCAAGCTATCGCACGGGCGAACAACCGGGCAATCCGGCAGCCCCGGCGAGCATGCGGTGGAATGCTGGACCCCGCCGGGGCATTCCCGGCGACCAATCCCGAAAACAAAGGAATTCCAGTGCTCACAACCGAATTCGTTCCCGGTTCACCCAACTGGCTCGACCTCGGCAGCCCCGACCTGGACGCGGCCACCGCCTTCTACGGCACCGTGCTCGGCTGGGAGTTCCAATCCGCCGGACCCGACGCCGGCGGCTACGGGTTCTTCCAGGTGGACGGCAAGACCGTCGCCGGCATCGGGCCGCTCACCGAGGCGGGCGCGGCCTCGTCCTGGACGGTGTACTTCCAGACACCCGACGCCGATGCCACCACCAAGGCCGCCGAACAGGCCGGGGCCACCGTCCGCAACGAACCCTTCGATGTCATGGGCGTCGGGCGCATGGCCAATCTGACCGGTCCGCTGGGCGCGCAGTTCGCGGTCTGGCAGCCGCTGGCCTTCCCCGGCTTCGAACTCGCCAGTGTGCCCGGCGCGCTGGCGTGGGTGGAGTTGCACGTCTCCGATCCGGCCGCCGCCGCGGCCTTCTATCGGACGGTGTTCGATTGGCGGACCACGCAGATGGACATGCCCGGGATGCCGTACACCGTCCTGGCCACCGGTGACAGCGCGCCCGACGACACCGGCTTCGGTGGCATCGCGCCGCTGCAGGGCGAGAACGAGCCGCCGCACTGGCTGGCCTATTTCGGTTCCGAGGATGTCGACGCGCAGGTGGCGTCCGCGACCTCGGTGGGCGGCTCGGTCGTGGTGCCGCCCATGGACATTCCGACGGTCGGCCGGTTCGCCGTGCTCGGCGATCCGGCGGGCGCGGTCTTCGCGCTGCTGAAGCCCGAAATGCCCGCGTAGGTCTCGCGTCAGGCTGCCGGTTCCTTGGCGGATTCCGCCAGGGCCGGTGGCCACGGCGTGGGCGTGATGTTCGCCGGTTTGGTGTTGGGGCTGCCGTCCCAGTCGAAATGCACGCCGACCCAGGCCTTCGGCCCCTCGAAATCGATGGCGCGGGCATCGAAACCGACACGGCGGAACGAGATGTCGCCGAAGAAGTCGCCGCCGGCGAAGGTCACCAGCCGACCGGAGAAGGTGGCATCGGCGAACGACACCCGCCCGTGGTACTCGGCGCGGGCGAAGGAGATTTCCTGGGTGCGCCCGGTGCGCCAACGGACCTGCGCGCCGAGCTGGGCGCAGTCGAAGGAGCTGGATTCGGTGTAGAAGCGGGTGTCGGCGAAAGTCGTGCGGGCGCCGGAGAATTCGGCGCCGGTGAACGTCACCCGGTCACCGTCGAAGACCGCGCGCTCGAAGGAGGTCAGGTCGGCGGCGAAGCCCGCGTTGGCGAAGCTGCTGCGCTCCCCCGCGAAGGTGGTGCGCTCGAATATCGTTCGCGCGCCCCGGAATCGAGCGCCTTCGAAGCTGACACCGCCGCCGAAGGTGGCCTCGGTGAACACCGTCGCGGCGGCGCGCCGCTCACCCCGACGCACGGCGCTGTGGGCGAAGTCCGTTCGATCGAAAACGGCCAGGCTGCGGAAGATGGCCCCGCGGAAGGTGACTCGCTTGCCGAGGAACCGCGCCTGCTCGAAACTGGCCGTGCGGCCGCTGAGGAACATGGCATTGGCGAAGCTGGTATTGCGGCCGCCGAAGATCGCGCCCCGGAAGTCGGCGTCCTCGAATACCGCGTCGGAGAAGTCGAAATCACAAGCCGACCAGGATATTTCGGCCGAGGATCGGAGGCGCCGGGTGACCACGCGCACGATGGTGTCGCGAACCTGCCGGTCGTTCTGCCGGTAGGTGTACACCCGTTCCACGGCGGTGCCGTGATCCTCGATGCGCTGCGATTTGGAGACCAGGTGACTGGCCCCCTCCTCCGGCGCATACGGCAGCCGCAGGTACCCGCACAGCACATCCACGCACTGCTGACGCCGCCGGCGCGCCGCGAAATCGTCGGCCACTCCGGCCATGGCGTAGACGCCCGCGATCCGCACGGCCACATCGGGATCACCCAATTGCCGTGCGGCGGCGGCGAAGACCTCGGCGAAGCGTGCGCGCTCGGCATCACGCCGCCAGCGGTAGACCAGCAGCACTACGAACGCGGCACCCACACCCACGGCCACGGCCGGGGCCACCTTGCCCGACCACCACCAGGTGAGGCCGCCGACTGTGAGGCCGCCCAGCACCGCCACCAGTATCGACACCGTCTGACCCGACCGATGAAACGTCCGGCTCACCACCCCACCGAACCTCCACCGCGACATAGCCGAAGAATAGCGATTCTGGGCCGGTCACGCATCGGTTGCGAGGATTCGTTCACGACTTCGCACCCCCGAAAATGATGTCCCGCCAATCCGTTTCGCCGGAAATGCCGCGTCCGCCCGGCGACGGGTGGTCACCGGGCGGACGCGAAACGGGCTATCGGGGGAGAAATCACGCAACCTCGGCAGGCACGGCAGCCTCGACGGGTGCCGTCACCTCGGCGTTGCGCCGCAGCCCCATTCCGGCGGCACCCAGGCAGGCCAGCGCCACCACGATCACGAACCACGGGAACACCGTGCTCAGCCCCCAGGTGGTGGCCGCCCAGCCCGCGATGACCGTCGGAATCGCCATGGCCGAGTAGGCCAGCAGGTAGTACGCCGACATGGTCTCGCCGCGCTTGTGCTGCGGCACCACGTTCGACAGGTGCCGCAGCGACCCGCCGAAGCCGAGCCCGAAGGTCCCACCCAGCGCGAATCCGGCCAGCAGCACCAGCACCCAGTTGCCGGTGTTCAGCGCCGGAATGGTGACCATCAGCGCGATCGCCATGCCGATGTCACCGGCGATGGCCGCGCGCCGGGCCGTGATCCCACCGGCCACGGCCTGCGCGAGCGCGCCCGCGGTCGCCGTGGAGGCCACCACCGCGCCACCGAAGACCAGATTGTGGATGCCCGTCTTGGACGACGCGAGCGATGGATACAGCGACAACAGCACACCCAGCACCGACCAGGCCGCCATCACACCGAGCGCGGAGAACCAGAAGTCACTGCGAATCTCCTGCGGTACAGCCGGTTTCGCGATGGTGATGCGCTGCTTCTTGCGTGCCGTGTGCGGCTCGCGCAGCGCCAGCACGCCCGCCGCGAGGAGCACGCAGACCACGGTGATCACCACGTACGGCGTCCGCAGCGGATGCGGCGCGTACTGCGCCAGCACCGCCGAACCCAGAATCGCCACGGCCATACCGACATTGAAGGCGACGCCGGACAACTGCCCCGACCGCGCCCCGTGCTGCGGGCGCAGATCCAGCAGCGCCGCCGCGCCCGACACCACGATCGCGCCGACCGCCGCGCCGTGCAGCGCCCGGGCCAGCAGCAGCATGGCCACATTGTCGGCGAACAGGAACACCACCAGTCCGAGGATCATCAGCCCGAACGCGCCCAGCAGCACCGGCTTCCGCCCCACCACATCGGAGATGCGGCCGGACACCAGCACCGAACCCAGCGCCGCGACGGCGTAGGTGGCGAAGACGAAGGTGGTGGTGAGCGGCGAGAAATGCCAGCTCTGTTGATAGATCCCGTACAGCGGGGCGGGCGCGCCCGATACCCCGAGCGCCACGCCACAAGCCGCAAGTATGAGGGCGTAAGCCCAGGTCTGGCTGCCCTGTTCGGCTCGAGTCGCAACTGCCGTTGCCGATGCCATCGAACCCTCCATCAGGTAAGTTTGATTTGTATCGAACCCGACTCTACGGCAGGTTCGATAATTATCAAACCAGTCCCCAGAGTGAGGTAGGTCATGTCCGACACCGAGGCGAAGCCCGCGGTCGCCCCGCTGCCCGCGGTGCTGGGCGCACTACAGGACCCCATCCGCCTCGAGGTGGTCCGCCGCCTCGCCAATGCGGGCGGCCCGATGCGCTGCGGCCTGACCTACGAGGGCATCAGCAAATCGACGGCCGCGCACCACTTCAAGATCCTGCGCGAGGCCGGTGTCACCGAAAAGGTCACCATCGACGGCAACACCCACCTGCAACTACGCGCCGAGGATCTGAACACCGCCCTGCCCGGCCTGCTGGACGCCGTCCTGACCGCCGCCAACGAGGCCGCCGAGTAACCGCTCGTTCTCACGGCGCAGTTCCTCGATCTCGGCGGTCAGCCGATCTCGCTCGGCGGCGGCGGTGCGGCGTTCCAGCGCGATGGCCTCGTCGAGGCGGTCCTTGGTGAAGCGGGGGCGGATGTATTTGACGCAGTTCCAGTTGTAGGCCTCGACCGTGATGATGATCGCGCGCTCGGCGATCTTCTGGATTGCGCCGTTGTAGGCGGCGGAGATCCGATCCACCGGGCCGGGATCCTCGGTGCGTTCGACCATGCGGGCGCGGCCGTACACCTTCAGGCGTTCGCGCAGCGGATAGTCGATGAAGAACAGGGCGACTCGGTCGTTGCCGGCGAGGTTGCCGACGGTGACGTACTGGCCGTTGCCGGTGAGGTCGACGAAGGCGAGGGTGCGTTCGTCGAGGACCTGCACGAAACCCGGCGGGCCGCCGCGATGTTGGATATAGGGCCAGCCGTCGGGGGTGGTGGTGCCGAGGAAGAACGAGTCCGCCGCGCGGATGAAGCCCTGCTCACGCATTTCCAGCGGTTGCGGCTCGTCGCGCCCGCGCTCGAGTTGGGCACCGTAGTCCCGATAGCTGCCGATGAGCTTCTGACGCTCGCGCGCCGCCTCCGAGAAGGCGATCCGCGCATACCGATTCGACATTGCGCTCCCTTCCACACCCTGCGATCAAATTTAACAGTACGGACGTACTGGATACAGGAGGGTGCGGCGGAGATCACTACTGCGTGAGCGGCAAGGATTTCCACCAGTCGACGACGCCGCTGGGCGCCTTGGGCGTGCCACGGGTGTACATGAGGAACTTCTCACGCTTGGGGTCGTCGAAGAAGGTGGTGGCGAAGGCGGTCGAGGGGACCTCGGGGAAGGAATCGAAGCGGAGGTTCGTGTATTGCTTACCGCCGCACGCCTCCTGGAAGGTCAGGTTCTCGAAGGTGCTGCCCGCCGGATGGATTCGGCTGGCCACCGAGTGGGCCGCCGCGCCCGAACTGTAGGCGAACAGCACGTACTCACGCACGTCGTGGTCGGCAGAGTATTGGCAGTCCCACGCGGCCGCCCAGCCCTCGAAGGCCCACGGCGGCAGGAAGTCCTTGGTGTCGTGGTCGACAACGCGGCAACTCGCGGCGACATAGCCCGAACCGAGTTCCGGCTGAGCCGGCACCAAACCGGGGAAAGCCGCACTGATCTCGGCGATTTCGGGAGCCGGGGCCTTCGGTTTGGCCGTATTGCCGAAGGGGGTCACCAGAAAGACGGCCACACCCAGCCCGACCGCCAGGCAGACACCGAGCAGCACCACCATCCGCAAGCCCACCAGCCACCTGCGCGGTGACGGCGGCGATTTCGCCTCGGCGAGCGGGATTCTCGAATGCCGGTCGGTCGCCGGTCCCATCAGTGCCGGAATGTCGGTGAGTTTTCCCGACCGCAGCGCCACGGCGGACGGTGCCGCCCGGCGCTGGGCATGGGGCCCCGACTGCGGCGACCGGGCTTGCGGCGGCGACAACCGCGCCGCGGCCGGCGACGACCGGGCCGGGGTCGCGCCCGCCTTCCCGCGCCGCGGGGCCGGAGCCGGTTTCGCCCGGCTCGCAGGAGTTTCCGGAGCCGTATCCCGGATCGAGATGGTCGCCGAACCCACCGGGTCACCCAGCGTCAGCGCTCGTTGCGCGGCGGCCGCGAAGTCCGAACACGACGGATAGCGATCGTCGGGATTCTTGGCCAGCGCCCGCGCCAGCACCGGGTCCAACGAGGCAGGCAGACCGGGGCGATAGCTGCCCACCGGCGGCGGACTGTCGTACAGATGCGACTTCACGATCGCACCGAGATCGGTCGCACGAAACAGCGGCAATCCGGTCAATAGTCGAAACAGTGTGCAGGCCAGCGAGTATTGGTCCGAGCGGTGATCGACGGGCTGACTCTGCAGTTGTTCGGGTGAGGCGTAGGCCAGGGTGGCCATCACCGAGCCGGAACCGGTGAGCCGCCCGGTGTCCTCCTGTAGTCGCGCGATCCCGAAGTCGGTGAGCAGCACTCCGGCCTGCTGTTCGCGAGTCTCGGTGGCCAGCATGATGTTGGCGGGCTTCACATCTCGATGCAGCACCCCGACGCGATGCGCGTAGTCGAGGGCGGCGGCGGTGGCGACGACGATCGCGACGGCCTGCTCGGGGGTCATGTCCCGCACCGATTCGGCCTCGACGCCGTCGACGTACTGCATGGCGATCCACAGCCGCCCGTCCTCGACACCCCGGTCGTACACGGTGACCACATTCGGGTGATTCAGCCGCGCGGCCAGATCGGCCTCTCGCTCGAAGCGGGCGTGAGTTTCGCTGTCCCCGTGGAATTCCGCGTTCAGCAGCTTCAACGCGATCCAGCGCGGCAGGCGCGGGTGGCGGGCCAGGTACACGGCGCCCATCCCGCCGCGTCCCAGCTCTCGTTGAATCACGTACCCGGCGAAGATCTCACCCGGTCTGAGCACAAGCCCCTCCCATCCAGCGAGGAGATCATAGCCACAAACCGGCACACCTAGCAGGGTGTACGGGCCTACTGTCGAGTAGCCGTCTCAGTCGGCGAGACGGCTACTCTCAGGGAACGAGACAGTACCTTCAGGGCACCAGCGATAACCCTCAGGGAACCAGTCGGCGCACCGCGGCCGGAAGGTCGCGGGTGCGGCGGTACGGACCCGCCACCGCCACGCCGAACGGCCGGGCGAGCAGGTTCGCCGCGATGCGGGAGACCTCCTCGGTGGTGACTTCGTCTATGCGCGCGAGGGTTTCGGAGACACTGCGGTGATTGCCGTAGCTGAGTTCCGAACGACCGATGCGGTTCATCCGGGAACCGGAATCCTCGAGCCCGAGCACCAGCCCACCGCGCAGCGAACCCTTGGCGCGGGCGCATTCGGCGTCGGTGATGCCGTCGGCCGCGACCTCCTCGAGCACCCCGCGCGCCAAAGTCGCGACGTGGCCGAGGTTTTCGGGCTGGCAGCCGATGTACACCGAGAACGCGCCGGTGTCGGCGAAGGTGTCGACGCTGGAGTACACCGAGTACGCCAGGCCGCGCTCCTCCCGAATGCGCTGGAACAGCCGCGAACTCAGGCCACCGCCGAGCACGGTGTTGAGCACCGACAGCGGCCAGCGCTTCTCACCCTCGTGCCGCCCGAAGGCGCGGGTACCGAACACCAGGTGCGCCTGCTCGCTGTCGCGCTGGATGCGCAGCAGCTCCGGATTGCCGCGCGGGCGGAACTTGCCCTCGCGCCGCGGCGCGGGTTCCAGGCCCGGTTCGAGCCGATGCGCGAACGCGCGGTACACCAGCTCGACCACGTGCTCGTGCTCGATATTGCCCGCGACCGCGACCACCATCCGGTCGGGCCGGTAGCGGCGCAGATGGAACGAGCGCAGCTGATGGGCCTGCATATCCTCGATGGTCTCGACGCTGCCGATCACCGGCCGGCCGATCGGATGATCACCGAACAGCGCGGTCAGGAAGGCGTCGCCGACCATGTCCTCGGGATCGTCGTCGCGCATGGAGATCTCCTCCAGCACCACCTGCCGTTCCACCGCCACATCCTCGGCGCGGCACAGGCCGTTGAGCACCACGTCGGCGACCAGGTCCACCGCCATCGGCAGATCCTCGTCGATGACGTGCGCGTAATAGCAGGTCTGTTCCTTGGCGGTGAAGGCATTGAGCTCACCGCCGACCGCGTCCATGGCCTGCGCGATCTCCAGCGCCGAACGGGTCGGCGTGGCTTTGAAGAGTAGGTGTTCGAGGAAATGCGCGGCACCGGCGACCGTCGGGCCTTCGTCGCGCGAGCCGACGCCGACCCATACGCCGATGGAGGCCGAGCGCACGCTGGGTACATGCTCGGTCACCACCCGTAGCCCGCCGGGCAGCACGGTGCGCCGCACACCGATATCGGTTGCGGGCGCTTGGTTCTGGACAATGGCCAGCGCAGAACCCCCCTGCTCCAGATTCCGGAGCAAGGGGGCCGTGTCTGTCGCGGCGCGCGCGGAACCCGCGCCCACCGCCGACTGCTTCTTCGTCACAGAGAAATAATTACTCTGCGATCGCGTCGACCGCAGCAGAGGCTTCGGAGTTGTCCGAATCCTCGTCGACCGGCACCAGCGAGATCTTGCCGCGGTTGTCGATATCGGCGATCTCGACGCGGATCTTGTCACCCACGTTGACCACGTCCTCGACCTTGGCGACGCGCTTGCCGTTGCCCAGCTTCGAGATGTGGACCAGACCGTCGCGGCCCGGGAGCAGCGACACAAACGCACCGAAGGCGGTGGTCTTGACGACCGTGCCCAGGAAGCGCTCGCCGACCTTCGGCAGCTGCGGGTTCGCGATCGCGTTGATCGCGTCGATCGCGGCCTGCGCCGACGGGCCGTCGGTCGCACCGACGAACACGGTGCCGTCATCCTCGATGGAGATGTTGGCGCCGGTGTCCTCGGTGATCTGGTTGATCACCTTGCCCTTGGGTCCGATCACCTCGCCGATCTTGTCGACCGGGATCTTGATGGCGGTGACGCGCGGAGCGTAGGGGCTCATCTCGTCCGGGGTGTTGATGGCCTCGGCCATCACGTCCAGGATCGTGTAGCGAGCGTCCTTGGCCTGGTTCAGCGCACCGGCCAGCACCTGCGACGGGATGCCGTCGAGCTTGGTATCCAGCTGCAGGGCGGTCACGAACTCGCGGGTACCGGCGACCTTGAAGTCCATGTCGCCGAAGGCATCCTCGGCGCCCAGGATGTCGGTGAGGGCCACGTAGCGGACCTCGTCCTCACCCTTGTCGTTCTTCACGGTGTCCGACACCAGGCCCATGGCGATACCGGCGACGGGGGCCTTCAGCGGCACACCGGCGTTCAGCAGCGACAGGGTCGAGGCGCACACGGAACCCATCGAGGTGGAACCGTTGGAGCTCAACGCCTCCGAGACCTGACGGATGGCGTAGGGGAACTCCTCCTGCGACGGCAGCACCGGCATCAGGGCGCGCTCGGCGAGGGCGCCGTGGCCGATCTCGCGGCGCTTGGGCGAGCCCACGCGGCCGGTCTCACCGGTGGAGTACGGCGGGAAGTTGTAGTGGTGCATGTAGCGCTTGGAGGTCTCCGGGCCGAGCGAGTCGACCTGCTGCGCCATCTTCACCATGTCCAGGGTGGTGACACCCAGGATCTGGGTCTCGCCACGCTCGAACAGCGCCGAACCGTGGGCGCGCGGGACGACCGCGACCTCGGCGGACAGCGCGCGGATGTCGGCCAGACCACGGCCGTCGATGCGGAAGCTGTCGGTCAGGATGCGCTGGCGGACCAGCTTCTTGGTGACCGAGCGGAACGCCGCGCCGATCTCCTTCTCGCGGCCGACGAAGTCCTCGGCCAGCGCGGAGAGCACGTCGAGCTTGATCTCGTCGATCTTCTCTTCCCGCTCGTGCTTGCCCGCAATGGACAGCGCGTTGTTCAGCGGAACCTTCGCGGTGCCCTCGACGGCGGTGTAGACGTCCTGCTGGTAGGGCAGGAAGACCGGGAACTCGCCGGTCGGCTTGGCGGCCAGCGCGGCCAGGTCCGACTGCGCCTTGCACAGGCGGGCGATGAACGGCTTGGCGGCCTCGAGGCCCTCGGCCACAACGGTTTCCGTCGGCGCGATGGCACCGTCGGCGATCAGGCTCAGCACGTGACTCGGGGCCTCGGCCTCGACCATCATGATGGCGACGTCACCCTCGACCACGCGGCCGGCGACGACCATGTCGAACACGGCGCCTTCCAGCTGCTCCACGGTCGGGAACGCGACCCACTGGCCCTCGATCAGCGCGACGCGCACGCCGCCGACCGGACCGGAGAACGGCAGGCCCGCGATCTGGGTGGACGCCGAAGCGGCGTTGATCGCGACCACGTCGTACAGATCCTTGGGATCCAGCGACATGACGGTCACGACGACCTGGATCTCGTTGCGCAGGCCGTCGACGAAGGACGGACGCAGCGGCCGGTCGATCAGGCGGCAGGTCAGGATGGCGTCGGTGGAGGGGCGGCCCTCACGACGGAAGAACGAGCCGGGGATGCGGCCCGCGGCGTACATGCGCTCCTCGACGTCCACCGTCAGGGGGAAGAAGTCGAACTGATCCTTGGGCTGCTTGGAGGCGGTGGTCGCCGACAGCAGCATGGTCTCGTCGTCGAGGTAGGCGACCACGGAACCCGCGGCCTGCTTGGCCAGGCGGCCGGTCTCGAAACGGATGGTGCGAGTTCCGTAGCTGCCGTTGTCGATCAGGGCGACGGACTCGAAAACGCCGGGCTCGACCTCGGCGGCGGAACTGGTCTGTGTGTCAGACATGTGTTTTCTCTCAACCTCTCGTCTTCGCCGGGGTTCGCACATTCGTCTCGTGCGATCCGGCTCGTCGGCCGTACCCGACATGGGCGCGCGCCAACCCTCGTGGTCGGCGTACGCACACCCGGCCTTTATCCCCTCTGAACCAGAAGGGCGACGCGGAGGCGATCATCGATCGAAGCCCTCCGGGCGCGCATGGTTCATCTCAATCCGCGCCCCGAAAAGCCACTACCGAAGACCGACGCCACGCGGCGGGTGCATACGGCTTCTGTTGGCGTATACCCGTCTCGACCTCCCCCTCGTGGGGAAATCGGACACATATACGAAAGGCCAACGAGGAGATTCTATGCCTCCTCGTCGGCCGGTTCGTCAACTACCTCCGGCGGCAGGGGCATGTCGCCCCTGCTGGGAGGAAGACGTCACTGAAATCAGCGACGCAGGCCCAGACGCTCGATCAGCGAACGGTAGCGGTTGATGTCGTTGGCCTGCAGGTACTTCGACAGGCGACGACGGCGACCGATCAGCGCGAGCAGACCGTGGCGGGTGTGGTGGTCGTGCTTGTGCACCTTGAGGTGCTCGGTGAGGTCGGCGATCCGCTTCGACAGCAGCGCGATCTGAGCCTCCGGGGAACCGGTGTCAGTCGGGTGCAGGCCGTACTCGGCGAGGATCGTCTTCTTCTGCTCGGTGGTGAGAGCCACTGAATCTCCTTGTTTCAGTCCGCGCTCAGGAAAAGTCCGGGAAAACCCGGCTGGGCAGCAACCGCGGACCGCAGCAAACCCAACGGGCCACCCTACCGGAACGTCCCGTTCCAGCGGAAATCGGCCCCGCCAACCCGTCCGAAGGGGTGACGCTATTCCTCGGTTTCGTCGTCGAGCACCTTGCGGGCCTGATCGACGTCCTTGCCGATGGCCTCGACCAGATCCTCGATGGAGTCGAATTTCCGCATGCCGCGCAGCTGTTCGACGAAATCCACGCCGACGTGCTTGCCGTAGAGGTCGGCGTCGAAATCCAGGATGTGCGGCTCGACCGTGCGATTGCGGCCGTCGAAGGTCGGATTGGTGCCGACCGAGATGGCGGCCATGAGCCGCTGCCCCGCGAGCGGGTCGCCCGGTTCGAGCACGGTGAACCAGCCTGCGTACACGCCGTCGGCCGGAATCGCGGCGTGCATGGTCGGGGCCACGTTCGCGGTCGGGAAACCCAGGCCCTTGCCGCGGCCGTCGCCGTGCACGACCACACCCTCGACGCGGTGCGGGCGGCCCAGCGCCTCGGCGGCCGCGCCCACATTGCCGTCGCCGAGGCAGCCGCGAATGTAGGTGGAGGAGAAGGTGACCGCGTGCTCGCCGAGCAATTGCACGCCGTCGACGTCGAAGCCGTGCTCGCGGCCGAGCTCGCGCATGGTGTCCAGGGTGCCCGCGGCCTGCTTGCCGAAGGTGAAGTTGTCACCCACCACCACCTCGGAGACGTGCAGCCGGTCGACGAGCAGCTCCTCGACGTATTCCTGGGGCGTGAGCTTCATGAAGTCGCGGGTGAACGGCATCACCACGAACACGTCGATGCCGAGTTCCTCGACCAGTTCCGCGCGCCGGTTCAGCGTCGAGAGCTGCGCCGGATGCGAGCCGGGCCGCACCACATCGAGGGGGTGCGGGTCGAAGGTCATCAGCACCGATGGAACACCGCGCACCGCAGCGGATTTCACCGCGCGGCTGATGAGCTGGGCGTGCCCGCGGTGCACGCCGTCGAATACCCCGATGGTGAGGACACACCGGCCCCAGTCCGCGGGCATCTCGTCGAGGCTTCGCCATCTCTGCACACCGGAAGCCTACGCAAAGCGCGTCACAGACAATATTCGGCCGTGCCGATCTTCACGGGTCGAAGCATGCCCGTCACCGTGCGTTCACCGGGGCGGGCGCTCGGCACAACATGCTCGCTACGCTCGGCGCGGCATCGTCCCTACCAGCGTGCGAGCCGATGTGGGAAACCGCGCCAGGTGTGCCTAAGCTCGGGTACGTGCCCGGAAAACGAGACATCGCCACCCGCCGCGAGTTGGCCGATACGTCCGCATCTTCCGAATCTCACGGGACCACCACGACCCATGCCACCAGCATCGCGCCGGAGCTGTCCTCGGTCGCGCAGGACTACCTGAAAGTGATCTGGACGGCCCGGGAGTGGTCGCAGGAAAAGGTGACGACCAAGCTGCTCGCCGAGAAGATCGGGGTGTCCGCGTCGACGGTGTCGGAGGCGGTGCGCAAGCTGGCCGACCAAGGACTGGTCGAGCATGCGCGCTACGGGTCCATCACCCTCACCGAGGACGGCCGCCGCGCCGCCATCGCCATGGTGCGCCGGCATCGCCTCATCGAAACCTTCCTGGTCAACGAGCTCGGCTACGGCTGGGACGAGGTGCACGACGAGGCCGAGGTGCTCGAGCACGCCGTCTCCGAAACGCTGATGGAGCGCATCGACGCCAAACTCGGCCACCCGGACCGGGATCCGCACGGCGACCCCATCCCCTCGGTGGACGGCGCGGTCCCCACTCCCCCGGCCCGGCAGCTCAGCGATTTCGACGCCGGTGAATCCGGCCGCGTGGCCCGCATCTCCGACTCCGACCCGGCCATGCTGCGCTACTTCGATTCCCTCGGCATCGCCCTGGACACCCCGATCGCCGTGGTCGAGCGCCGTGATTTTGCGGGCACCATCGCCGTGCGCGTCGAGGAACGCACCATCGACCTCGGCAGCATTGCCGCCGAGGCCATCTGGTTGAGCGAAGCGCACTAGCGCGTCGGGCTATCGGGCCCGGTTCAGAGGTCGCCACCCTTCGGGTAGACACACGAGCTCGAACCGACGGTGGGCAGCATGCACACGAGAACGAAGGGGAAGGGCACCGCGATCCGGGCCCCCGAGCCGCTCCACAGCGGCAGGCCCGGCGTGTAGTTGTCCGAGCCGGTACCCGAACCGGTATCCGCGACCGGCGCGACCGGGTCCGCCGAGGCGGTGACCATCCCCGCCGCGACGCCGGACAGCACTACACCGGCGACCAGGGTCAGGCGCAATGTCTTACTCATGTCTTCCTCCATCTCGAGACCAGAACATTGCGCCAGATCAGTGACGGTCCGGCATGCCCCCACTCACCGTGCCCAGGGAAAGCGGGGGGTTGCTATTCGAAATCCGTTTGCTATGAGAGGGATTCAGACCAGCCGGTGGCCGCCGTCGACGTGCAGCACGGTGCCGGTGACGAAGTGGCTGCGCAGTAGCGAAGCGACCACTACCGCGATGTCTTCCGGGCGGCCCAGGCGGCGGGCGGGGAGCTTCTCGGCCATCGCGCGCAGGCGCTCGTCCTTGTCCTCCCAGGGCATGTGGTCCCAGATTCCGGTCATCACCCAGCCGGGTGAGACCGCGTTCACGCGGATCGGGGCGAGTTCGACGGCCAGGGCGCGGACCAGGCCCTCGAGGGCGGCGTTGATCGCGGCGACCATGGCGCCGCCGACCGCCGGGCGGTAGGCGGCGATACCGGAAATGACCGTCAGCGAGCCGTTTTCGGTCAGGCGTGCGTGCTTGGCGAGCAGCATCGCGCCGAGCAGCTTGGACTCGAGGAAGCCGCTGCCGTGTTCGAAATCGAAGGTGGCCATCGGGCCGTAGGAGCCGTCCAGATCCGCCGCGGTGGTGATGACGTGGTCGACGGTGCCGACGGTGTCGAACAGCCGCGCCACCTCCTGCTCATCGGTGATGTCCGCGGCGATGGCGGTGAGCTTCCCATCGCCGAGTTCGCGCACGGCGTCGGCGAGCCGCTGCTCATTGCGCCCGACGATGATCACCTCGTAGCCCTCGCCGAGCAGTGCGTCGGCAATCGCCTGTCCCATTCCCGAGCCGCCACCCACAACCAGCGCACGCTCGGCCTGTCCCGTAAATCCCTTGTCTGTCATGCCTTTCAGCCAACCCGTGGCGTGCGCGGCGGTCCACGACGCGCGATCGAAGCCATGTGAGGCCGGGGCTAACACCGCAGGAATAGTGCCGAATCACTGCCATATTGGACGAGTGACCAGTATGGTGCCTGGGTGTGAAACGTTCACGAGTCATGTGCTCGATGTTGACCGCGCTCGCCGTCATCGCCGGTAGTGCCACCGTGGCTGCCGCGGACCCGACCGACATCGCCGGATCCGGCAGCTCCAGCGGATCGGGCAGCGGCACCGGTTCGGCCTCCGGCAGCGCGAGTGGGTCCGGGACCGGGAGCTCGGGGGCGCCGACCAGCGTGCCCGCGCTGGGGCCGGACTTCCTGTGGGGCGTGGCCATGGCGGGCTTCCAGTCCGAAGGGCATGCGCCCGACAGCAATTGGCTGCGGTATGCCAATTCCGGGAAAGCGCATGACACGTACCGGAATTCGGTCGATTTCTACGACCGGTATGCCGAGGACATCGATCTGGCGGCGGGCATGGGGTTGAAGGTGTACCGCCTGTCCATCGAATGGGCGCGGGTGCAGCCGCAGCCGAACACCTGGGACGAGAACGGCTTCCAGTTCTACGACCGGGTCATCGCGAAGATCAAGGCCGCCGGGATGCGCCCGATGCTGACGCTGGATCACTGGGTGATCCCCGGCTGGGAGGCCGATCGCGGCGGCTGGAAGAACCAGGGCATGGTGGCCGATTGGCTGACCAATATGCGCCGCGTCGTGGACCGGTACGCGGGCGACGACCCGATGTGGGTGACCATCAACGAGCCGATGGGCTATGTCGCGCAATCGATTCAGATCGGCGACATCGGATTGCTCGACGCGCCGGCCATGTTCGATCGGCTGGTCGCCGCGCACAGCGCGATCTACGACTACATCCATCAGCGCCAGCCCGGCGCACGAGTGACCAGCAATATCGCGCAGTACCCGATGATCCAGAACCTGACCGACATCTTGTTCGCCGACCGGGTCAAGGGCAAGCTCGATTTCGTCGGCCTCGACTTCTATTACGGTGTGTCCCTGCAGCATCTGCCCAGCGCGTCACTGGTCGGCAGCGATCTGTGGAACAACGCCATCGAACCCGAGGGCATCTACTACGACCTGCGCACCTACGCCGAGAAGTTCCCCGGCCTGCCGCTCTACGTGGTCGAGAACGGCCTCCCCACCGACGACGCCGCCCCGCGCGCCGACGGCTACGACCGCGCCGACCACCTGCGCGACACCGTCTACTGGCTGCAACGCGCCAAGGCCGACGGCATCGACGTGATCGGCTACAACTACTGGAGCCTCACCGACAACTACGAATGGGGCAGCTACTCACCGCGATTCGGCCTCTACACCGTCGACGTCCGCAACGACCCGACCCTGACCCGCCGCCCCACCGACGCGGTCCCCGCCTTCAAAACCATCACCGCCGCCCAGGGCGTCCCCTCCGACTACCGCCCCACCCGCAAACCCACCCTCTGCTCGATCGTCACCCCGCTGGAGAGCTGCCTGCGTCCGGTCTCGGTCCCCTGACGGTCAGAACGGGACCTCGGTTCCGAGTGGTGGGCCGGCGGGGCCGCGTCCGGAGAGGGCACGGCAGAACTCGATGGCGTCGAGTTCGAACGGTTCGCCGTCGCCGTCCGGCGACGTCCAGGTGCCGCCGGCCGGACCGGTGAGGGTGAGGCGGTAGGGCTTACCGTGCCGCTGCGCCCATTCCCGCACCACGTCTTCGACGATGCGGCCGTCGTGGACGGCTGTCAGGCGGAGTGGGTGGCCGGTGGCGCGGCACAGGTCGATGCGGTGCATCCACGGGTCGCGGGTGAGGATGATGTCGAGTAGGTAGCCGAAGCTCCACCGTTCGGGAATCCCGTTGATCACCTCGGTTTCCGGCATGGATCGACGCCGGAGCAGGCCGGGGGCACGGCGGCGGCCACGGGCGACGCGCGGGCCCAGCTCGGCGAGCATGGCGACCAGTTCTTCCGGTGTGCGCCTGCCGAATTCGCGGACCTGCAGGGCGCCGAGGGCATCCACCGTGGTGGCCTCGCCGCCGGGCCGCTTGCTCGCGATGCGGTTCTGGCGCAGGCTCTCGCGCATCGAGGCCGCCATGGCGGCCGCGCCGACCACGTGGGCGACCAGTTGATGCACCGACCACTCCGTGCAGTCGGTGGGCTTGTCCCAGTCCTCGGGACCGAATCGGTTGAGGAGGTCGACGACGCGGAGGTATTCATCCGCGCCGAGCCGCAGGGCCTCCGGACGCTCGATCTTCGGCTGCCGGAGGTCGGAATCGGTGCTGCGCATGGCTGTGTCCTTGTTCGGAGCCCGGTCGGGTATGACTCACACCACTACCGAATTCTATAGCCGTGCGGCATCGCCGATCAGTCCGAGGACAGCCGCAATCCGCCGGCCAGGGCGTCGGCCATGGTGTGCAGGAGGGGGTTGCGGGTGGCTGCGCGCCAGGCGGCGGCGTAGGTGATGACCAGCGGGCGGGGTTGCAGTGGACGCCATACCAGGCCCGGGACGGCGGCGGTGCGGGCGGAGCCGACGCCGATGGCTTCGGGACGCAGCGGTAGCAGTTGCAGCATCTGGGCGTGGCTCATGGCGCT
This sequence comes from Nocardia sp. NPDC059240, assembly GCF_042753865.1. Lineage (NCBI taxonomy): Bacteria > Bacillati > Actinomycetota > Actinomycetes > Mycobacteriales > Nocardiaceae > Nocardia > Nocardia sp. NPDC059240. Next base: position 660,589 of record NZ_JBHZAC010000003.1, read on the forward strand.
GTCGCTGAGCACCACCGAGGCGCCGCGCTCCCGCAACTGTTCGAGCACCGAGTCGTGGACCTCCGGTGCGGCGTCGCGGGCGAACATGATGAGCTCGTGGCCGCCGATGTGCGCCGGTTCCACCGAACCCGTTGCGGCCAGCGGATTCTCCCGGGACATGACGATCCCGAGCTCCTCGTCGGCGATCGGCGTGTAGGTCAGGTGTTCGGCCAGTCGCACCGGCAACCGCAAGACCGCCAGATCGACTTCGTCGCGATCGAGCAGTTTGGCTTGATCACCGCTCGTGCCGGTGGTCAACGCCACCCGCACGCCCGGCTGCCGGGCCTTGAGCAGGGCCTCCATTCGGCCGGGCAGCCATTTCGGCGCACCGTTCACGATGCCGAGCCGGAACACCGCATTGCCGGGCTGCGCCACCGCGCGCGTCTCCCGCAGCGCGATCTCCGCCGCCTCCAGCACATTTCGGGCAGTCTTCAACAGCACCTCGCCGGCCGCGGTCAACTCCACCCCGTGATTGCCGCGAATCAACAACGGCCCCCCAACTTCCCGCTCGATCGCGCGAATCTGCTGGCTCAACGTCGGAGTCGAGATGAACAACCGCTCCGCCGCCCGCCGAAAATGCAGCTCCTCCGCCACCGCCACGAAGTACCGCAACTGCCGCAATTCCACCCTAGAACCGTACGCGGCCCCGCCCCCCAAAAGACAACCCCGACAACCCCCACCGAGGTGGCGGCGTCACGAGTCGCGAGGGCAGGATTCGAACCTGCGATCTCCGGCATATGAGACCGGCGAGCTGACCATCTGCTCCACCCCGCGTCAAGGAATCTCACGCTACGCCCGAGGTCGGCAGGCAGCCAATGGTTTACGCCCAGCCGGGGTGGGGTGAGGGCTGGGAGACGGTGGCCCAGCGTTCGGCGATGCGGCGGCCCTGGAAGCGCCAGAGGACGAAGCCTTGGAAGGTGAGGGGCTGGCCGGTGGTGCGGTCGGTCCATTGCCAGATGTTGCGGCACATCACCTTGTCGCCCTCGGCGAGCATTTCGACGACGGTGACGTGGAGGTCGGGCATGGCCTCGTACATGCCGAGCATCATTTTCTCGTCGCCGGTGAGGTCGGTGGGCTTGCCGCCGGGGCCGTCGTGGTCGAGGAAGTCCGGCGTCATATTGCGGTGGATGACCGCCGCATTGCGCCGGTTGACGAACTCCTCGAAGTGGTCGGCGACAAACTGTTTCATGGATTCCTGCGACAGGTCGGTGGCCATGATCGCCTCCTCTACGCGGCCGGACGACCTTTCCATGGTGCGCCCGCCGCGCGACCCGCGTGCGGATTTGGGCAGCGCCGGGTCGGCGGTTGGGCAGTGTCAGAGATTGGCGGGACGTACCACCAGCACCGAGGCGGCGCGCTTGCCGGACTCTTTGATCAGCGCGACCGCGTGCCCGGCCGGATCGACGGCGGCGTAGACGCCTTGCAGACCAATCGGTTCCAGCCAGCGGCCGTTGCGCAGATCCCCCGCCTCGGCCTCGCTGATCTCGCGGACCTCGAAGGCGGTGCGCACGGCCGCGTCGATGTCCAGGCTCAGCATCGGCTCGCCCGCCGCGGCAGAGGCGGCCAACTGCTCGAGGGTGCGGGCGTGTTCGAGGGTGAAGGGGCCGACGCGGGTGCGGCGCAGCGCGGTGAGATGCCCGCCGACGCCGAGCTTTTCACCCAGGTCGCGGGCGAGGGCGCGAATGTAGGTGCCCGACGAGCACGCCACCTCGACATCCAGATCCACGAACTGCGTTGTGCCGGTGTCGATATCGCGGCGGGCGAGCACCTCGAAGCGGCTCACCGTGACGGGCCGCGCGGCCAGTTCCACCTCTTCACCCGCGCGGGCGCGGGCGTAGGCGCGCTCTCCATTGATCTTGATCGCGCTGACCGTGGCGGGGACCTGCTGGATATCGCCGGTCAATTCCGCGATGTGCGCGGCGATCTCGGCATCGGTGACATGACCGGCGGCGGTCGTCGCGGTGACCTCGCCCTCGGCATCGTCGGTGATCGTGGACTGCCCCAACCGGATGGTCGCGGTGTAGGCCTTGGTGGTCAGGATCAGCTGCCCGAGCAGTTTGGTGGCCCGCTCCACGCCCAGCACCAGCACGCCGGTGGCCATCGGGTCCAGGGTGCCCGCGTGCCCGACCTTCTTGGTGCGCAACAGCCCTCGCCCCTTGGCGACCACGTCGTGACTGGTCCAGCCGCCGTCCTTGTCGACGATGACCAGGCCGCCGAACGCGTCCACCAGCGGCGGCAGCTTCTCCCGCCGGGGCGGGCGCGGCTCACGAGATCGCTTGTCCCGCTTGCCCTCGGCGGGCTTGTCGCGCTCGTCCACAGCGGGCAGGGTGCCGGGTTCGGTTCCCATCAGGCCTCCACGATCGCGGTCAGGATGAGGCCGTCGCTGATCAGCCAGCGGCCGTCGAACGAGCTCAGCGGGGTGCCGCCGTCGGTCACCTGACCGGGGATCAGCAGGTCGGTGTGGAAGGTGCCCGCGCCGCCGCCCGCGGACTCCTCGTCCACGGTGAAAGTGATGTGCGCGTCCTCGAATCCGAGCCAGCGGCCGGTCAGCGGCCGCCACGCCTTGTAGGTGGCCTCCTTCGCGCAGAACAGCAGCCGATCCAGGTGCAGATCGGTGCCGGACAGCACGGCGGCCAGCCATTCGCGTTCGGGCGGCAGGCTCACCGAATCCAGCACCCCCTCGGGCAGCCGGTCGTGCGGTTCGGCGTCGATGCCGATGGACCGGACCCGCAGCTTGTGCCCGAGCGCGGCCGCCTTGTACCCGTCGCAATGGGTCAGGCTGCCGACGATGCCGCGCGGCCAGGCCGGCGCCCCGTCCTCGGCCTTGCCGATGGCGACCGCCGGTTCACCGAGCTGTTCGAGTGCCTGCCGCGCGCAATACCGCGCGCCGATGAAGTCGCGACGCCGCTTCTCCACCGCGCGGGCGATCAGATGCTCCTCGCCGGGATGCGGTTTCAGGTCCGCCGGGTACACCGTCAGTTCGGCCGCGGCGACCCCGTTGGGCAGAATCCTGCCGAGTATGCGCGCCGACTCCGTCGCCGCGACTGCCCGCTCCTCGATGACCGCCTCCTGCTCGCGTCCTGCATTCTCGCGTCCTGCACTGCCGGATCGAGCCTACCGGGCAGGCCGGGACCACTCGGCCACTCGTGCGGGCCCCGATCGCCGCCGCGCGCGCTCCCGCGAACGTTGCTAGGCTTTTGCCAGCTCATCCCAACCGCAGTCCGGCAATCGTCGCGGCACTCCTGAGTCCGCGAGGCAGGAGGCGAGGCATGACAGTCGAACCGTCGAAACGGACCGGGATCGCACCGGCCGAATTCATCGGGCCCACCCGCACCATGACCACCCTGCGCGTCAACGGCCACGAGTACTACACGGTCTTGGAACCGCGCACCAGCCTGCTGGACGCGCTGCGCGAGCATCTGCACCTGACCGGCACCAAGAAGGGCTGCGATCAGGGCGGCTGCGGAGCCTGCACGGTCTGGATCGACAATCGGCGCGTGCTGGCCTGCCTGACGCTGGCGCTGGCCGCCGAGGGCCGCGAGATCACCACCATCGAGGGCATCGCTGACGGGGATCGGCTGCATCCGGTGCAGCAGGCCTTCCTCGAGGCCGACGGATTCCAGTGCGGCTACTGCACTCCCGGGCAGATCATGTCGGCCATCAAATGCATCGAGGAGGGCCACGCCGAATCCGGGACCGAGATCGCGGAATGGATGAGCGGCAATATCTGCCGGTGCGCCGCGTACCAGAACATCCGCGACGCGGTCGGTCAGGGCCGGGATGCCATGCGCCGCAAGGACGGTGAGCGATGAAGCCCATCGCCTACGCCCGGCCGACCACCGTCGAGCAGGCCGTCAGCACCGTGACCTCCAGGCCCGCAACGGTTTTCCTCGCAGGCGGCACCACCCTGGTGGACATGCTGCGCATCGGCGCGATGCAGCCGGACAATATCGTCGACATCACCTGGCTGCCACTGGGCGGTATCACCCACACCCCCGACGGCGGACTGCGCATCGGCGCGCTGACGAAGATGAGCGAGGTGGCCGCGGAACCCGGTGTGATCGAACGCTATCCGTTCCTGTCGGTGGCACTGTGGAAGGGCGCGTCGGCGCAGCTGCGCAATATGGCCACCATGGGCGGCAACCTCATGCAGAAGGTGCGCTGCTCCTACTTCCGCGAACCCGAAAGTGCTTGCAACAAGCGCGAACCCGGCTCCGGCTGTGACGCGGTCGACGGCTTGCACCGCGGGCACGCGATCCTGGGTACCAGCCCGAAGTGTTTCGCCACTCATCCCTCGGACGTGGCGATCCCCTTGGTCGCCTTGGACGCGACGGTCACCGTGTGGGGGCCGCGCGGCGAACGCACCATCGCCTTCGACGATTTCTTCCTGCTGCCCGGCACGACCCCGCACCTCGAACACCCGATCGCGGCCGACGAACTGATCACCCGCATCGACGTGCCCGCACTGCCGTTCGCACGCAATTCGCACTATCTGAAGGTGCGGGATCGGGAGTCCTACGAGTTCGCGCTCACCTCGGCGGCGGTGGCGCTGAGCGTCGCGGACGGCACCGTGCTGGATGTGCGAATCGGGTTGGGCGGCATCGCCACCAAACCGTGGCGGGCCCGCATCGCCGAGCAAATGCTGATCGGCGTCTCGGCGACCCGGGAAAACTTCGCCAAAGCGGCCGCGACCGAACTGCAGGCCGCCGACACCTCGCATCCGATGAACGCCTTCAAAGCCGAACTCGCCCAGCGGACCTTGGTGCGGGCACTGGAAACGGTGGCGCAGCAGCTGCATTCGGGAGGCAAACGATGACCGCCACCGCCGCACGGCCACTGGTCGGGCAGGGCTTCGATCGCATCGACGGGCGCGCCAAGGTGACCGGTGCGGCGCAGTACACCGCCGAGGTGCCATTGCACGGACTTGCGCACGCGGTGCTGGTGGGCGCGCGAATCGGCAGCGGCACAGTGCTGTCCGTCGACTCCAGCGCCGCGCTGGCGGCCGGGGCGGTCGCGGTCTACACGCACGAGAACCTGCCGAAGGTGGCGGCGATCCCGTCGCAGTGGCCCTCCGGTTTCGGCGGACCCGCGCCCGGGCAGACGTTCTTCCCCTTGCAGGACACCACGATTCACTACTACGGGCAGCCCATCGCGGTGGTGGTCGCGGATACCTTCGAAATCGCGCAACACGCGGCCGAACTCGTCACCGCACGCTACGACGAGGGGCACCCGCTCATCCGGCTCGCGGACGGACGGCACGCGCAGTATCAACCCGAGAAGGTGTTCTGCGATCTCGTGCCGGCGGTGCAGTCGCGTGGCGACTTCGATACCGCGCTCGCCACAGCCGCCCATTCGGTCGATCCCACCTACCATTTCGCCGCCAACCATCACAATCCCATCGAATGCTCGGCGACCGCCGCGAGCTGGGACGGCGACACCGTCACCGTCTACGACGCCACCCAGGGCGTCGCGGCCACCCAGGCCACCGTGGCCGCCTACCTGGGCATGTCGCCCGGCCACGTGCGCGTCATATCGCATTATGTCGGTGGCGGTTTCGGGGCCAAGGCACTGATGTGGCCGCACGTCACCCTCGCACCCATGCTGGCCCGCGAACTGGGGCGGCCGGTCAAGGTGGTGCTCACCCGCGAGCAGATGTTCTACGGCACCGGATTACGCGAGGAACAGGAACAACGGGTCACCCTCACCTGCGACGACCGGGGCACCTTCACCGGCCTGCGGCACCACAAGCTCTCGGTCACTTCACCTTTCGACAATTGGGCCGAGGTGTCGCTGGGCGTGGCCGGGCAGGCGTACGCGATCCCGAACTGGGACGGGCAGTATCGCCTGATCCGCGGCAACACCATGACCCCGACCTTCATGCGCGGCCCCGGCGAAGCGTCGGGCATGCTCGCCCTGGAGTGCGCCGTCGACGAACTCGCGGCCGTGATCGGGCGCGACCCCATGGCATTACGGCTGCACAACCACGCCACCATCGACCCGGAGAGCGGGCATCCGTGGAGCTCCGACGGGTACGCCGAATGCGTGCGCGTCGCCGCCGAACGCTTCGGCTGGTCGGCCGAGTCCGGGCGCGGCCCGGCCCGCACCGACGGAAACTGGCTCATCGGCTGGGGCATGGCCACCGCCGGATACCCGGTGTACGAACCGGGACAACCACAGCGGGCGCACGCACGCCTGCTGGCCGACGGAGCCTTGATCGTGCAGGCGGGCACCCAGGAGTTCGGCACCGGCGTGGCCACCACCATGGCACAGGTGGCCGGGGACGCCATGGGCATCGAATTCGACCGCATCCGAGTCGATATCGGCGACACCGACTACCCGAACATCGCCGCGGCTGTCGGGTCCATGGGCGCGGGGATGATCAGTGCGGCCGTGCACACCGCATGCACGGAGCTGCGCGGCCAGGTGATCGCGCTGGCGGTCGGCGACCCGGAATCGCCGCTGCACGGACGGATCGCGCTGGAGATCGAATCCGTCGCCGGGCGGCTGCGGGTGCGCTCCAATCCCGCGGTGGGCGAGACGTATTCGGCGCTGCTGGCGCGGCATCACCTCACCGATGTGGAGACCATCGGCACCTGGCATCCGCCAGCCACCGATCTGCCCTTCGGCCGCATCACTTTCGGGGCCCAGTTCGCCGAGGTGGCGGTCGATCCGGAACTCGGGCTAGTCCGGGTGCGACGCATGGTCGGCGCGTACGCGCCCGGCCGGGTGCTCAATGCGAAGCTGGCCCGCAGCCAGGTGCTCGGTGGGATGAACTGGGGGCTGTCACAAGCCCTCATGGAGGCGACGCTGCCGGATCCGCGCACCGGCGCGTGGGCCAATCCCTCACTGCTGGAGTATCTGCTGCCCGTGAACGCGGACGCGCCGGAGGTGGATATCAGCTTCGTCGAAGTCACCGACGGGATCGTCAATCCGCTGGGCGTGAAGGGACTCGGCGAGCTCGGCATGATCGGTGCCGCGGCGGCCATCATCAACGCGATCTCGCATGCCACCGGCAAACACCTGCACGAGATCCCGGTCCGCATCGAGCACTTGCTCTGAAAGGCGTTGCCGCCGAGCGTCAGCCGTTCACCAGCTGGTCGACCTCGGCGGCGAACAGCACGGCCGGGTCGAAATCCATCCCGGTGAAATGCCCGGCCAGTTCCAGTGACAGCACGCCGTGCACCCGAGTCCAGAACGACAGGGCCCGGGGCAGAGCCTGCTCGGCGCGCACCGGCAGCCGGGCGTGGGCGGCGCTGAGCACCGTCATGATCTCGTCGGAGATGACGGTGGTGTCCGCGGGCGCGTGATAACCGGGGACCGGCGTTCCATAGATCAGGAAATAGCGCTGCGGATCGCACAGTGCCCATTCCCTGATCACCTGTGCGATCCCTGCCACGTCGGCACCGGCGTCGAAGGCCGCGCGGACGGCGTCGGCCAGGCTGCGATAGGCGTCCCGAATGAGCTCGGTGATGAGGTCGTCGCGCCCGGCGAAGTACCGGTACAGCGCGGGCCCGCTCATACCGACCTGCTTGGCGATCGCATTGAGCGACAAGGCCGAAGCGCCGGAGGTCGCGATCTGCTCCCAGGCGCGTTCCTTGATCTCCGCGCGGATCTGCTCGCGATAGCGCTCCCGCGAACTCGTCGCACCCACCACAGCAGCTCCTTCGTCGGCTCGGCCTCGTTCAGTTAGAGGTTATCACTTTTCCTATTGACTCTAACCAGAGTCCAGTTATAGGTTCTAACTAACTCGATAGCATCTAACCGATTCGCGAAACAGGAGCAGCATCATGCACCGCACCCTTCTCGGCATCGCACTGGCCGCCGGAATCCTCGGCGCCACAACCACTCCCGCCACCGCCGACACCCCGGACCCTGCGCCGCTGTCCTGCGAGGGTCAGACCATCGACACCAGCGCGCCCATCCACTACCGCACCGAGGCACTCATCAAGGCGCCCCTGGACACCGTCTGGAACCTGCAGACCGATGTCGAACACTGGCCCGCCTGGCAGCCGCCGGTCGCCACCGTGCAGCGCCTGGATTCGGGCCCGCTGCAGCCGGGTTCGAGCTTCCACTGGACCACGCCGGTCCCCGCCTCCGCCTCGACGCCGGCGACCACGCTCGGCATCACCTCCACCGTCCAGCAGGTCGTCGACCGGCAATGCCTGCGCTGGACCGGACCCGCCGTCGGCGACGGGCTGAATATCGAAGGTGGCACGCATGTGTGGACCTTCACTGCCGTCGCCGACGGCGTCCTCGTCCAGACCGAGGAGAACTGGCGGGGAGCCCAGGTAGAAGCGGACATTTCGACCTCAACCGGCTTCCTGGGCATGGGTCTCGAGGCATGGCTCACCGACCTGCGCCACGCCGTGGAACACTGAGGTCGCGCCGGAGAGTCGTATTGTCGACGGCAATCCCCGTTGGGGCTCACCGCTCGAGAAACCCTCCCGCGATGGCCCGACAAGGGATGATCAAGAAAGTGACGGGCTACCTGACCGTCATTGCTCGTCCCCCCTCATACGAAATGAGTTTGGCTATGGCCGACAGGCAGAGCGGGACCGTGAAGTTCTTCAACGACGAGAAGGGGTTCGGCTTCATCGCACCGGATAGTGGCGGCGATGACCTGTTCGTCCACTTCAAGGCGATCGAGAGCGATGGCTTCCGGTCCCTCAAGGACGGACAGCGCGTGTCGTTCGTCGCGGCCCGCGGCCAGAAGGGCATGCAGGCCGAGCAGGTCCGCCCGGAGTGATCGCTCAGCGGTAAATCGCAATCAGCGGTGAATCGGGCCGTCCGCCTCGGCGAGGGGACGGCCCGAAGCTCCGCCCGCCTCCGCGATGATCTGAGCGGCGATGGACACCGCGGTCTCGTCGGGGGTCGAGGCATTCAAATCCAGGCCGAGCGGACTGCGCAGGCGGCCCAGTCGTTCGGGTCCGATGCCCGCGGCCGCGAGGCGCGCCACCCGGTCGCGATGGGTGCGACGCGATCCCAGCGCGCCGACGAAGGCCAGGTCGGGGAGCTCGAGCGCCTCGGCGAGCATGGGGACATCGAATTTGGCGTCGTGGGTGAGCACACAGACGACCGTGCGGGAGTCGATCCGACCGCCGTCGTGTTCACGGCGCAGATAGCGGTGCGGCCAGTCGACCACGACCTGCTGCGCGGCGGGGAATCGGGTTGGGGTGGCGAAGGTTTCGCGGGCATCCACGACGGTGACGCGGTAACCGAGTTGCGCGCCGAGACGACTCAGGGCGCGGACGAAATCATTGGCGCCGGCCAGGATCATGCGCGCGGGGGAACCGAAACTGTGCACGAAGGCGCGCGGCGGGTAGGGCGGCTCGCAGTCCGCGGAGCCGATCGTGCCGGTGCGGCCGGATCTGGCCATGGCCACGGCGTCCCGGCTGATCGCATTCCGGCCGGTCGCGGCGTCACCGGTGGGCCCGATCAAGTGCCAGACGGGAGAGCTGTCGAGAGTGGTCGTCAGTGCGACCGGGCAGCCCTCGTGGATCGCCCGCTCGAGTGCCTCGAGGTCGGCCAGCCGCTCGGGTCCGACGGGTTCGATGAAGACTTCCAGTTCACCGCCGCAGGTCAATCCGATGGCGATGCCGTCCGGATCGGCGAAGCCGTAATGCTCGAGCACCGCGCATCCGGTGGCCAGCACGTCACCCGCCGATTCGACGACCGCGGCCTCGACGCAACCGCCGGACAGGGAGCCGAGGACCTCGCCGGTCGCGGTGACGACCATGGCGGCCCCGAGTTCGCGCGGCCCGGCACCGGTCACGGCCACCACTCGCGCCAGCGCGACCGGACCCTGCCGGACCCGATCGATCAGCTGCGCCAGCACATCCCGCACGCCACCTATCTTCACAGCTCAATAGCCTTGGCGCACGCCATGCCATGCGCACGGCAATTTGACGGCTACCGGCGTTGCGGCTACCGGTCAGACGCCGCGGCGGCGCTCGGCGGCTGCCTTCATCTTCTCGCCCGCGGCACGCATTTCGGGAGTGACCTTGAAGTGGCCGCCCCACTCGTTGAGGGTGTCGCCGTAGTCCGGGACCGGCAGGATCTGGCGCAGCAGCGGGTCGGGCACGCCGCGGCGCTGCCATTCGCGCGGGTAGCCGAGCGAGACCTCTTCGAAGCGGACACCGTCGTACCAGGTGGTGCGGGGGATGTGCAGATGGCCGTAGACCATGCACACGGTGTTGTAGGTGACGTGCCAATCCGAGGTGAGATCGGTGCCGCACCAGAGCGCGAACTCCGGGTACCACATCATGTCGACCGGCTGGCGGACCAGCGGCCAGTGGTTGACGAGCACCAGCGGGGTCTCCGCGGGCAGGGCGTCGAGGCGGCGCTGGGTGTACTGGACGCGGGCGTGACACCAGGCGTCGCGGGTCAGATACGGCTCGGACGACAGCAGGTATTCGTCGGTGGCCACCACATTGCGGTCCTTGGCGATGGCCAGGCCCTCGGCCTTGGTCTTCGCGCCGGCGGGCAGCCACGAGTAGTCGTAGAGCAGGAACATGGGTGCGATCGTCACCGCGCCGCCGTAGTGCTCCGCGCCCGCGCCCTCCCACACCGGGAACGGGTCCTCCGGGGTGAGCACGTCCACGTCGCGGCACAGCGACACCAGGTAGTCGTAGCGGCCCGCACCGTGCATCTGCACGGGATCCTTTGCGGTGGTCCACAATTCGTGATTGCCGGGCACCCAGATGACCTTGGCGAAGCGGCCGCGCAGGGTTTCCAGCGCCCAGCGGATGTCATCGGTCTTCTCCCCGACGTCACCGGCCAGAATCAGCCAGTCCTCGGGAGAATCCGCGCGAATCGCCTCGACCACCGGCTTGTTGCCCTGATGACCGACATGGATGTCGCTCACCGCCATCAACTTCGGAGTCACCCGGTTCCGCCTCTCTGTTCACGACCGATCACTGCGGCAACAGCCCCGGCCCCCACCAGATTCCCACGCCCGCCGCGAGCAGCGCTCAGCGCACCCAGCGGATGCGGGCCGCGGCGGCGAAGCCGGTAGCGACGGTGAGGCTTCCGGTGGGCTCGCGGCGGCAGGAGGCGATCGCGATGTGGCAGGGGCGCGGGATTTCGGGTGGAATGCGGACGCCGCCCTCGATCTCGTAGCGCATATTGGTGATCTTCCAGCGGCGGGCGTGCGGATCGTGCGGGTCGACCGGTGGCGCGTCGGGGCGGGCCACCACCATGACCTCGGTGATGCCCGTCGGCCATTCGAAGACCAGCAGGCCGCGCTGTTCGGTCAGGCCGCGGACGGTGGGCATGCCGCTGGGGCGGTCATCGGCGGCGCCGTCCCCCGCGTCGGCGTCGGATCGGCCGTCGGAGCGGGTCATTTCGGAGGTTCTTCCGGAGACGGACGCGACCACGCCGTAGACGGGCACGGCTCCCGTCGAACCCGCTCCGCCGTCCTCGAGTGCGATGCCGCGCGTGCGGCCGACCACCCGCCAGGACCCGTCGACCAGTAAGCGGGTCACCCGGTATTCCACCTGTTCGGTGGCCGAGGCGAGCCAGGCGATCACCACGGTCCCGTCCGGCTTGCGGCTGGCGCTCACCCGGCCGGGCGCACCGACTCGCAACTGCGCCAACGCCGCTCGCGCCTCCGCGTGATCGGCACACACCTCCAGCACGTCCAGCACCGCCCGCAGCCGTGCGTCCGGCGGCTCCGGCGGCGCGGCCTCGAACATCCGCCCGGCCTGGATGACCGCCGCCCGCGCCCTGCCGCTGAGCAGTTCCCGGCTGGCCCCGTGCGGATCCGGATTCGCCACATCCATGGCCCGCCGCTCCAGGAAATCCAGATGCTCGGTCAACGCCTCCACGAATCGCCGTCCCGCACAAGCGGAGACGGCCGCCCGCCAACGCAACTGAGCCTCGGCCAACACCCGCTCGACCTCATCGCCCACCGCCCGCACCGACTTCGCGCCGGTAACATCGTCGCCGACGCCCCGCCGCGCGTCCTCGACGAACCCGGCCGCCGCCCGCGGCCGCCCCGCCCGCAAAGCCCCCCGCGCCGCCTGCAACGCCGCCTCCCACGGCCGCGCGGCCCGCGCACCCGTCAGATTCCCGGCCGTTCCAGACGCATCATCCCGCCCGCCACCGCCGTAGGGCGTCCGCTGCCAGTGCGCCGGATCCGGCGCACCCGCCGCCGCACCCGCATCCCGCCGCGAATCCTGCCGCGCCCCACCGCCTTCCACCGACTCGCTCGACGTCGAACCTCCGACCTCTCCCGAATCTCCCCGCGCGCCACTATCACCCGCCGATCCGCGTCCCGACCTGTCTGCGGCCGCAGACGATCCGGTGCGATCGGCAGTGTGTCCCGCGGAGCCACCGGCGGTCCTCAGCGCGGTGCCGCCGGGTGAGGCGGCGAGGTGTTCGCGGCCTTCGACGACGGTGCCTAGTTCGTCGGTGAGGGAGATGAGGAGGCGTTCGGAGGTGGGGCGGTCGAGGCCGGCGGTGATGGCTTCGCCGAGGAGGTAGTCGAAATCGGCTGCTACGAGGAGGTCTTCGACGAGGACGGCGGCGCGGACCTGGGGGCGGAGTTGGTCGGTGACGTCGTCGATGACGGATTGGAGGTAGGCGTCGACGAGGTTGCCGCCGGGCTCGAGGAGGTCGGCGATGTGGATGAGGAGTTCGTCGAGGACGACGCGGAGGCGGCCGGGCGGGAGTTCGCGGGTGCGGGCGCGCCAGGCGTCGGCGCGCAGCCGGATTTCGACGGTGTGGTGGGCGTCGGCGAAGGTCAGGCCGAGCACGGACAGCAGGGTGGGGACCGGGTCGTCGTCGCGCAGCCGCTCGAGTTCGAGCAGTAGTTTGCGGATCTGGCGGCGGCGTTCGGGGGTCAGGGCGGGTGCGGCCGGAGGCGGTGCGGGCGTGGGTGATTCGTCGATGATGCGGTGGCGGCGGACGTGCGCGGCGATCTCGGCGGGGGTGAGCCCGCCCATGCGGCCGATGTCCTCCAACCCGGGAATCTTGCCGGCCGGAATGCCGCCGTGGCGCTGCACCAGCCGGTCGATCGCGGCATCGAGCATCTCGAAGCGTTCGGCCTCACGCCGCGCCCGCAACTGCCGCACCCGGTCGGCCTCGATGAGCCGGGACCCGGTCTCCAGCAAGGGTTCCGAAAGCTCCCGGTGCGCGTCCACCAGCAGCCCGGCCAGCACCCGGAACTTGGGATGGTCGCGCAGCTTCTGCCACAGCGTCCACACCTGCTGCACCCGCGCCGCCACCTCGGCGTCACTCAGCCGCGCGGCCTCGGCGATCGGAATATCGTAGAGCTCGAAGGCATCCGACTCCTCGGGCCCGCCCCGGCGTTCGACGGCGGCGAGGACACGTTTGCGATAGTCGTTGGGATCGAAGGCGTGCATGGCTTTACGTGGACGGCGCTCTCAGGAGTTGCGGCGGCGGGTGCGCTGCAACTGATCCAGCTCCCGCTCGACATCGGCCTGCGACAGTGTGGCCCCGGTCTGCACCGACAGCGTGAGCGGAATATCGGCGTCCACGTGATAGGCGGTCACGTGCAGCACCCCGTCGAACCCCATCTCGAAGGTCACCCGGACCTCGCTGCCCTCCGGATATCCGGGCGGAATATCGCTGATCCGGCCTGCCACCAAGACTTTCGAGTCCTCGGGCCGGGTCGAGGCCGCCTGCCCCTGCTGTTCGACAATGGTCAACTCGATCTGATCCTGATCGGCGCGCACCGTGCCGTAGGAGCGCTTCACCTTGATCGGCAGCGTCTGATTGCGATGCACCAGCCAACTGGCCGCCAGCCCGTTGAACGGATCCAGCGCCAGCACCCCGAACCCGCGCGACACCACGGTGTCCACCTGGATCTCGAGCATGCGCCGCACCAGACTCACCGGCTGCCCGAACGAGTCGGCCACCCGTTTGAGCGCCGCCTCCAAATCCGCGGGATCGGCCTCGAAAAGCTCTGCGCCGTCGCGTAGTCGGCCGCGGGTGATCAGGTCGGCGGACACCAGCCGCTCCATCTCGAGCTTCTCGCCGTAGAGCGCGGCCCCGCGCGCCACCGACAGGTCCGGGTCGCGCAGCTCACCGAAGAGCCCGAATTCCTTCTGTAGTTGTTCGGCGACCATCGGCATCCGTGAGGAGCCGCCGACCAACAGCAGCCGATCCACGTGCCGTACTCCGCGCTGCCCGGCCGCGGCCAGCACCGCCCGGGTGAGGTCGAGGGTGCGCCGCATGAGCGAGGCGGTCATGGTCTCGACTTCGTCGCGGGTCAGTTCGATGACCGCCCGCGCGCCGTCGTGCGCGATCACCACCTCGGTGGTCTCGGCGGTGGTGAGCTCGTGTTTGGCCTGTTCGGCGGCCAGCACCAGCAGCTGGGAGCCGACCGAATCGTCAAGCGGGTCTTCGGCATCCGGGTTGGCGGCGCAGAAGCGCTGCGAGAGGTGCAGCGCCAGCCGCTCGTCCCAGTCCGCGCCGCCGAGTTGATGGTCGCCCTCCACGGCCAGGACCGAGATGCGCCGGTCGGCCAGTTCGATCACGGTGGCGTCGAAGGTGCCGCCGCCGAGGTCGTAGACCAGCACGGTCTCCCGCGCCGGGCCCTTGTCGATCTCGATACCGCCGTCGAGCCGCCCGAAACCGTAGGCCAGCGCCGCCGCGATGGGTTCGGACAGCACGCCCGCCACATCGAAGCCGGCATAGGTCCCGGCCTGGATGGTGGCGCGGCGTTCCTCGTCACCGAAGTAGGCGGGCACCGTGATCACCACCCGCCGCACCGGTTCGCCGCCGCCGAATTCGGCATCGGCGGCAAGGCTTTTCAGAATCAGCGAGGACACCGCGGGCGCGGACCACATCTGCCCGTGCGCACCGAAACGCCATTCCGCATCCCCCATGCGGCGTTTCACCAGCGTGCAGACGTGATCGGGGTCCAGGCGGGCCTGTCGCCGCGCGCCCTCCCCCACGACGTGATCGGTGGCCGAGGCGAACAACACCACAGACGGGACGGTCGGTTCGCCGTTCAGTCCGATCAGCACCTGCGGCCGACCATCCGCGTCGATTGCCGCAATTGCCGAATTCGTTGTGCCAAGATCGATTCCGTAGACCCCCACGTCGGCGATGGTAGCAGCCGGGACCGACAGCTGGGTCTATCGTTCCACCATGACCGATCCAGCCCCGGCGGCCGCGATGACCGAGGTAGCCGAGACCCCAGTGGCGGTACCCGCGACGAGCCTCGACCGCATTACCGAACGCATCGACGACCTCGCGCGGGTGATCGCCCGGCAGGCCGCCACCATCGAGCGACTAGCCGACGAAGCGAAGGTGCAGATCCGCGATGAGCGCGCCGAAGCCGACGCACCGATGCTGCGGGATCTGTTCGCCCTGCACGGGCTGGCCCAGACCTTCGCCTCGACCTCCAATTCGGAGGCGGACCGGCCGGGCTTCGAGGCGATCAGCCGGCGCGTGGAACGGATGCTGACCGAGCGCGGTGGTCAACTGGTGACACCGTTCCGCGGGGCGGCCTTCGATCCGGAGGTGATGGAGGCCGCCGAGCTCTCCGATACCGATGATCCGGAAGCGGACCGAACCGTCGAGTCCGTTATCCAGCCCGGCCTGACCGTCGGGGATCGGTCCATTCGCCCGGCGAAAGTCGTTGTCCGCCGGTATCGCAGGTTCTGATCGACCCGTGCCCATAAACTGACACTTGTTCTAATAATCACAAGTGCTTAACCTCGGGCACATGACCTATTCCTCCGCGACCGCGATCGTGACGGGTGCCGCTTCCGGCATGGGGCGCGCGCTCGTCACCCGGCTGCTGGCCCAGGGCGCGGCCGTCTACGCGGTGGATCGCGAAGTCACCGGCCTGGATTCGCTGGCGGCCGGCAGCCGCGGCGACCTCACCACCATGGTCGCCGACGTCACCGACCGCGAGGCCCTCGCCGAAGTCGTGGAACGCGCCGTCGCCGAACACGACCGGCTCGATCTCATGTTCAACAATGCGGGCATCGTGGTCGGCGGCGATTTCGCGGACATGACCGACACCGTCTGGAACACCATCGTCGACGTCAATTTCTGGGGCGTCGTGCACGGCACCCAACTCGCCTACGCGCACATGCTGAAACAGGGCCGCGGGCACATCGTCAACACCGCCAGCAGCGCGGGCGTCATGCCGGTCGCGCGCTCGACCGCCTACGCCGCCACCAAGCACGCCGTCGTCGGCCTGAGCACCTCGCTGCGCGCCGAGGCCGCCGCGCACGGCATCAAGGTCAGCGTGGTGCTGCCGGGGGTCGTCGACACCGGCATCTTCGACAATGCCGTGAACCTGCCCGGCTACAACTACCGCGCCACCATCGACAAACTCCCCTTCGCCAAGGTGACACCCCTGGCCGCCGCCGACGCCATTCTCGACGGTGTCGCGAAGAACAAGCAGTACATCAGTTTTCCCGCATACAACCGGATCATTATCGGGCTCAATCGAATGCTGCCCGATGTGATGGCCCCGATCATCAATCGCGGAGGACGCAAATGAGCCAGCACTATCGCAGTATCGATGTCGGCGAGCCGATGACCCGATTCGCCCGGGGCTGGCACTGCCTCGGACTCGCGGAAACCTTCCGCGACGGACAACCTCACTCGGTCAATGCTTTCGGCACCAAGATCGTGATCTGGTCCGACAGCAAGGGCGAATTGCACGCCCTCGACGGCTACTGCCGGCACATGGGCGCGGATCTCGCCTACGGCAGCGTCAAGGACGACAATATCGCCTGCCCCTTCCACGATTGGCGCTGGCGCGGCGACGGCAAATGCGCCGCCATTCCCTACGCGCGCCGCGTTCCGCCGTTGGCGCGCACCCGATCCTGGACCACCTGCGAGGAGAACGGGCAGTTCTTCGTCTGGAACGACCCGGAGGGCAATCCCCCGCAGCCGGAGGTCGCCATCCCGCACATCGAGGGCATGGGCACCGACGAGTGGAGCCCCTGGGACTGGAACTCGCTGCTCATCGAGGGCGCGCACTGTCGCGAAATCATCGACAACAACGTCGATATGGCGCACTTCTTCTACATCCATTTCGCGTACCCGGTGTACTTCAAGAACGTTTTCGAAGGGCACGTGGCCACCCAGTTCCTGCATTCCAAGGGCCGCCCCGACATCCACGCGAAGTCCAACTATTCGCAGGAGATGTCGCTACTGCGTTCGGAGGCTTCGTATTTCGGGCCCTCCTACATGATCAACTACCTGCACAACGACTTCGGCGACAACACCGTGGAAGTGGCCCTCATCAACTGCCACTACCCCGTCACCCACAATTCCTTCATGCTGCAGTGGGGCGTCAGCGTGCAACGCATCAAGGGCCTCCCCCCGGAGAAGTCCGCCAAACTCGCCAAGGCCTTCGGCAAGAGCTTCGGCGTCGGTTTCCTCCAGGACGTAGAAATCTGGAAACACAAGACCCGCATCGACAATCCCCTCCTCACCCAGGAGGACGGCCCGGTCTACCAACACCGCCGCTGGTACGAACAGTTCTACGTCGACGTCGCCGACATCAAACCCGAAATGACCGACCGCTTCGAATACGAGGTCGACACCACCCTCGCCAACCAGCACTGGGAGGCCGAGGTCGCCGACAACCTCGCGAAACAGGCTGCCGCCCAGGGCAATGGCTCCGCCGAATAGAGCGGTACGAGGCCGGGACGGATCAGCCCAACCGTCCCGGCACCTCGGCTCCCACCTGCGCCCACCGTCCCGACAACGCACGCCAGCTGACGGCGATCAGGCGCAGCAGCATGAAGGCGACCAGACCGGTCCAGATTCCGCCGATGCCCCAGTCGTAGGCGAGGGAGAGCCAGATCATCGGCAGGAAGCCGATCAGCGCCGAACCGAGGGTGGCATTGCGCAGGAACGCCGCGTCGCCGGCGCCGAGCAGGACGCCGTCCAGGGCGAAGACCACACCCGCCACCGGAATCATGGCGACGAAGAACCACCAGACCACATGGGTGCGATCCAGTACCGACGGGTCGGTGGTGAACAGACGCGGGATCACCGAATACCCGGCCGCGAAGAGGGCAGCCAACGCCACCGAGAACATCGCCGACCAGGCCGTGATCCGGCGTGCCAAACCCTGTGCGCCACGGGCGTTTCCGGCTCCCAGCGCGGCACCGACCAGGGTCTGGGCGGCAATGGCGAGCGAATCCAGGGTCAGGGCAAGGAAATTCCAGATCTGCAGGACCAGCTGATGAGCGGCCACCGAGGCCGCGCCGAAACGGGAAGCGACGGCGGCGGCCGAGACGAACGAGGCCTGAAACGCCAGGCTGCGCACGATCAGATCCCGGCCGAGCACCAACTGCGCCTTCATGATCGTGATGTGCGGCGCGAGGGGCACCTTGGCGCGCCACAGGGCGCTCACGAACAGCGCGCCGGAAATCGTCTGGCCCACCAGGTTCGCGATGGCCGAGCCCTCCAGCTCGAGCCGCGGGGCACCCAGCAGGCCATGCACCAGCAGCGGGCACAGAATTGCTGAAATCACCAGTCCGGCAAGCACGTACAACAATGGCCGCCGAGTCTGCTGGACCCCGCGCATCCACCCGTTCCCGGCCATCGACAGCAAGATCAGCGGCACCCCGAACAGCGCGATCCGCACCCACGACTCCGCCTTGGACGCAATGTCATCCCCGCCCGCGATGGCCCTGGTGATCGGCCCCGCGAAGATCTGCACCACCGCCACGATCGCCAACCCCACCCCCACCGCGATCCAACTGGCCTGCACCCCTTCGATCACGGCCCCGCGCTCATCCCCCGCCCCGTGCCGCCGCGACGCCCGCGCGGTGGTCCCGTAACTCAGGAACGTCAACTGCGAACTGACCTGCGCCAGAACCAAACCCCCGACCGCCAGCCCGGCCAGCGCCAACGCCCCCAACCGCCCCACCACGGCCATATCGAACAGCAGATAGATCGGCTCCGCGACCAACACCCCGAGCGTCGGAATCGCGATCCCCAGAATCCGCCGCGGGCCCGCCGCCGCGGCCTCGGCCCCGCGCGCGGCAGCCAGCATGTCCCGAGCCCCTCCGGTCTGCTGGGACTTCCGGATAGATCCGGGGTCCTCGCCATCGACAATCTCGGTGCTGCTCATCAGCTCACCATCCCACACCGGTACGACGCCCCCACCCAGCCGCGCCGCGCCTGCCGGTCCGCCCTCTTCCGCCCCGAACCAGCACGCCACCAGCGGGTTTCCCGCCCGCACCCGCGCCGAGCCAGTACCGCCGACGGGGCACCGCATGCCCGGCACGGCGCAAATATATGTCCCCCGAATATGTCCCACGTGCGACCTCGGCTCACCGCCAGCCGCCGACGGTGGCACCCCGGCTCCATCCGGGCCTGCTTGCAATCGTGACCGCGATCGCCCGACGCCGCCTATCGCAGAGGCCGATACATAGTTACGCAAACATATGTCAGTGTCCGCATCCAACCGACCGGCCCTATTCCGGTCGGCCCCTGCGGCCGCGAAGGCCACACCGGCAGCGCGATTCGCGGCGCGCCTCGACGACACCACGATTCGCGGGCGTAATCACGTCGACTCCCGACCGCGGCTCGGGCAGGCTGGGCGGCATGGTCGATCTCGAGACAGCAATCGCGGCGGTGACGGTCTATCCGGATCGGGCGCGGGTCACCCGGTCCGGTAAAGCGACGCTCGAGGCGGGTGAGCATCGGATTCGGGTCGCTCCCCTGCCGATGGAACTGCTGCGCGACTCGATTCGCGTGGCCGGGCGGGGCGAGGTGACGGTGCTCGGGGTGGACATTGTCACCGAGCGACAGCCCGAGCCCAGCGATGAGCAGGTGGCCGAACTGACCGCGCGCAGAGACGAAGTCGATGTCGCGCTCACCGAGCTTGCCGACGCGGACAAGGCCGCGGATGCCCGCGTCGAATTCCTGCAACGACTGGTGCAGAAGTCCGCCGGGCAGCTGGCCAAGGCATCGGATGAGCGGGTCGTCGCGTTCGGCGACAGCCTCGAGGCCCAGTACGCCGCCGTCCACGCCGGACGCCGGGAGCGAGCGGGCCTGCGGCAGGACAAGATTCGAGAGAAGAACTCGTTGGAACGGCGGCTGGCCGACCTCGGCCGCAAGAACCGCCCCGACATCCGGGCCGCGGTCATCACCGTCGACGCCGCCCAACCGGCGACCGTCGAACTGGAACTGTCCTACGTGGTGCCGGGCGCGAAATGGTCCAGCACCTACGATTTGCGCATCGACGACAAGGGTTTGAGCCTGCGCTGGTTCGGGCTGGTCAGCCAGCAGACCGGCGAGGACTGGCCCGAATGCCGACTCGAATTGTCCACAGCTCGCCCGGCCGTCGCTCTCGACGTGCCCGAATTGGACCCCTGGTATCTCAGCACCACCCCGCCCGAGCCGACCCGCAGGGCGCGGGCCTCCCGCTCCTACGGCAGCCCGGAAGGCGCTCCCATGCCCGCCGCGATGGCCATGCCCCCGGGCGCGCCCGGCGGGGCACCGCCCATGCCGGCGCCCGCCCCGGTCCGGGAAGCCGTCACCACTGTGGAGCACGGTGCCACGGCCGCAACCTATTCCCCGCAGCGTCCGGTCGCCGTCGCCGCCGACGGGACCGAACACCGCACGCTGATCACCGCTCTCGACCTCGAGGCCGACCTGGATCACGTGACCGCCCCGATCCGCTCCCCCGAGGCGATCCTGCGCGCCACCGCTCGCAACACCTCCGAGCACACCCTGCCCAAGGGCCGCGCGTCGCTGTTCAACGACAGCGAATACGTCGGCGCGACGAACCTCGACATCTGGGCCCCCGGTGAGGAACGCGAACTCGCCCTCGGCGTGGACGACCGCATCCGCGTCGAACGAGAACTGGTGCGCCGCAACGCCTCCAAGGCCACCCTCGGCTCGGCCCGCCGGGTCGAATGGGAGTACACGATCACCGTCGCCAATCACGGCAAGCGCCCCACCACGGTCACCGTCCTGGATCGCCTCCCGGTGGCCCGCGACACCACCGTCACGGTCAAGGAGACGGTGATCAAGCCGCCCGCCGAGCGCGACGAGCTCGGAATCCTCACCTGGAAGCTGAATCTCGACCCGCAGGCCACCTCGGCCATCACCCTCGGCTACCGGGTGGAGGCCCCCAAGGGCGTCACGATCTTCGGCCTGCCGGACTGACACACTCGGTCCGGGCCCGGCGCGGTCGCGGTCAGTCGGCGGGTTGGTCGTCGGATCGGTGCCCGCGCCGGGCATCCCGGTCGAAGATGCCGAGGATCTCGCACGGCTTGCCTTCGGCCCCGAGAGCGTGCGGCATCATGGTGGGAAATTCGGCGGCCTGATTGGTCTCGATGCGGAAGCGGCGGTCGCCGAGCAGCAGGATCGCGGTGCCCGACAGCACGACCAGCCATTCCCGGCCCGGGTGCGCGCGCATCCGGGCCGGGTTGTCCGGCGGCGGGTCGGTGAGCCGCTGCCGGACCACATGCACGCCGGGATCGCCCTTGATGGGCCAGCGCATCGTCTGATGCGAGGCATTGATCATCGGACTGATGACGACATCCTCATCGGCGGTCTCGACCAGTTGGTCCAAGCTGGTGTCCAGCGCGCGAGCCAGGATGACGAGCTGATCGAGCGCGAGGCGGCGCTGTCCGTTCTCGATCCGGCTCAGCGAGGACTGGCTGAGATTGGCCCGCCCGGCCAGTTCCTCCAGCGACCAGCCCTGGGCGACACGCAACGCGCGGATCCGCTGGCGTACGAGGCCGTCCAGGCCGCCATCTTCTTGCGTCATAGGCAAGAGTCTATGCCTCTCATGCAAACAATGCTTATCGTCGCTGGTACGAGCACTTGCGGAGAGGAACCCATGAGTACGAACCAGGCCGAGCAGATACCGGCAACCGGGCTGCAGACACCGGCAACCGGCGCGCAGACACTGTCTACTAACGGGCAGGCACTGTCCATCCAGGCGCAGACAGTGTCTACCGACACCCCCGATCCCCGGCGGCTGCGCGCAATCCTGATCGCCGTCTCGATCGCCCTGATGGCGGTCATCGCCTCGGTGTCCGGACTGAACGTCGCCCAGACCCAGATGGCCGTCGAATTCGGCGCCTCCCAGACCACCATCCTCTGGATCATCAATCTCTACACCCTCGTGCTGGCGGCCCTGCTGCTGCCACTGGGCGCACTCGGTGACCGGTGGGGCCGCAAACCCATGCTGATTACCGGACTGACCGTTTTCGGGGCCGCGAGTGTCGCTGCGGGCCTGGCCCAGTCGACCGAGGTGATGCTGATCGCCCGCGCGGCCGCCGGAATCGGTGCGGCAATGATCATGCCGATCACGCTCGCTGTCATCACCGCGACCTTCCCGCAAGATCAGCGCGGCAAGGCGATCGGCGTCTGGACCGGCGTCGCCGGGGGCGGCGGCATCCTGGGCATGTTCCTGTCGGCACTGCTCGTCGATGTCGCGGATTGGCGATGGCTGTTCGTGCTGCCCGTCGTCCTGGTGCTCGCGGCCTTGGCGATGACCCTGCGATCGGTGCCCAATTCCCGTGCGCACTCCCCACATTCGTTCGACGGTGTGGGCGCACTGCTGTCGGCCGTCGCCGTGGTCGGTCTGATCCTGGTCCTGCAGGAAGGCCCGGAACGCGGCTGGACCGCGCCCGTGACAGTGATCGGTCTCGCCACCGGGCTCCTCGCCGCCGTCGGCTTCATCGTCTGGGAGTTGCGACGCCGCGACGCCGCACTACTGGACGTGCGCCTGTTCCGCGAGCGCGGACTCGCGGGCGGATCACTCACGCTGCTGGTGGTTTTCGGCGTACAGGCCGGTATCGCCGTCGTCCTGTTCCCGTTCTTCCAAGCCGTGCTCGGTTGGTCGGGTCTGCTGTCCACGGTGGCGATGCTGCCGCTGGCCGTGATGATGATGGCGACCTCGGGCCTGGCCCCGAAACTGGCCGCCCGCATCGGCTCCCGCGCCACCATCGCCACCGGAATCGCCTTCGCCGCCGCGGGTTCGGCACTGATGGCCGTCTTCGTCTCGGTCGACGGCGGCTACCTCCCCGTGCTGCCCGGACTGCTCGCCATGGGTATCGGCATGGGCCTGTCGATGACCCCCGCCACCGAGGCCATCACCGGCTCCCTGCCCCGCGAGCAGCAGGGCGTAGCCTCCGCACTCAATGACGTCACCCGCGAATTCGGTACCGCACTCGGCGTCGCACTGCTGGGCGCACTGGTATCGGCGGGCTACCGCAACGCCATCGCCCCACGCCTACAAGGCATTCCGGCCGCCGCCGCGAACACCGCCCGAGAGGGCATCGCGAACGCCGTCGACGTGGCCGCCAGCACCGGCCCACACGCGCAAAACCTGATCCACGCCGCCCAACAGTCCTTCATCGACGGCTGGCAGCAGGCCATGTGGGCGGGCGTCGCCGTCATGGTCGCCCTGTTCGCCTTCGTCCTCGTGCGTGGCGTCGGCCGACCGGACTGACCCTCAGATCAGGTCGACGGCTTCCAGACCGTCGAAGACTGTTTCGGCGGTCTGGTACATCACGCGCATTTCCAGTGCGGTCGCATCGTGCAGCGCCGGAGTTCCGAGCGCCAGGCCATTGGCGAAGGAAACCCCGCGCACGCTCTGGAACATGACGTAGCTGGTCGCGTTCTCACCCAGCACCGAGTCGAGGGCGGGGCCCACGAAGTAGGCGTGGAAGAAGTCGGCAAGCTTCGCGCCGTACACGGCGTCCAGATCGGCGGTGATGTGGTTGGTGGTCGCGATGAGCGAGTCGCCGATGACGAAGAAGTCCCGGGTGTGCGCGGCAAGGGTTCCGGTGGCGGCGATGGCCTCCGGGAAGTCGATGTGCAGGTGCGCGTCGAGCGCCGCGGCGGCCACGCGCCCGGGCGAACGGGCCGGGTCCGCGGCCAGGTCGTAATAGCGCGCCCACTCCGGCGTGACGGTACCGCCGGTCAGATTGCTGTGCAGATTCACCAGGTAGATCCGGAAGAATTCGGCGCTGACCGCGCGGGCCCAGGCCGGATCGTCGAAGTTGCCCTGATCCAGAACCGGGTTCGCGTCGCGCAGGATATTGCGATAGAAGATCGCGAAGATGCCGCGGCGATCGTGTGCGCCCGCGAAGATCTCGGCGATCCGTTCCATGCGGCGCTGACCGTCGTGCAGGTCGGCCACGGTGGCGGGGTCGGACAGCGCGACCAACTCGGCGCTCTCGGCCGCGGCGAGGGCACGCGCGACGCTCGGTCCGGCGGGTGTGATGACCCCGGCGGAACCGCTGGGCGCGGCCGGATCGGCGGCAGCGGTGGCGGCGGAGGCGGCGGTGATCGCGGTGGCGATCGCCAGCACGAGGGCGAAGCGGGTGGCTTGAACCATGACTGTTGTGACTCCCAAAGACGAATGTTCCCAGGGAGTCTGCCGACAGCGCTATTTCATAGCAAATTGCGATAATCGCTGATCCGGGCCCTGATCGGAGTCGAACCATGCGGCGGCACAAGGAGATCCGGATCCGGTTGTCACAGTGCCACGCGAGCCCGCCGGTGCGGTGATTCACGCCCCGCACGGACGGTGGGCTCAGTCACTCAAGCGGGCTTTGAGAGCCTCGAGCAGGGTGTCCAGGTGGCCGGCGGTGGAATAGCCTGCGGCGTAGCGGTGTCCGCCGCCGCCGAGGGCGGTGGCTACGCAGGCGACGTCTACGCCGGGGGTGCCGTCGGGGTTGGCGTGGGAGCGCAGGGAGACCGTCCAGTAGTCGGGGGCGGTGCGGGATTCCTTGAAGACGGCGGCGACTTGGGCTTCGGCGGTGGTTCGGATCAGGTCGATGACGGATTCGACTTCTTCGGAGCGGACGGCTTCGGTGTCCTCGCGGCGGACTACCGCGTAGACCAGGCCCGCGCCCTTCGCCGCGTCGGGGAGGACCTGCGCCGAGGACAGGACTCGCGACAGCATTGGGAGCCAGGCGAAGGGGTGGGTGTCCATGAGGGTGCGGGTGATGGCGGCGGCGTCGATGCCGGTGGCGATCAGGCGTTCGGCCAGGGCGTGGGAGCCGGGGCGGACCCATTTGAAAGAGCCGGTGTCGGTGACCAATCCGGCGTAGAGGCAGTGTGCGATATCGCGGTCGATGGGTTCGCCCCAGGCGTCCAGGACGCGGGCGATGACGCCGGCGGTGGATTCGGCGTTCTCGTCGATGACGTTGACCTTGCCGAATCGGGTGTTGGAGCGGTGGTGGTCGATGACCAAAGTTGTTGCGGCGCCGTCCAATCGGTCACGCAGCACGCCGAGGCGACCGGCGCTGCCGCAGTCCACGGAGACCAGCACGTCGACCTCGCGCGGCACCTTGTCGGCGGGCACCAGCAGGTCGGTGGCGGGCAGCGACCGCATGGAGACCGGCAGTTCGGCCGGTTCGGCGAAGGCGACGACGACCGGGACCCCGCGTCGACGCAGCACCTGCGCCAACGCCAGCCCGCTGCCGACGGTGTCGGCATCGGGCTGGACGTGGCAGAGAATCGTCACCGATTTCGCGCGGTCGAGAATCTCGACGGCGGGAGTGACATCAACGGGGGTCACGGCAGGTCAGGCTTCGCCGTCTGCTTCGTCCTCGTCGGACTTGTACGGGTCGGCCTCACCGGCGTAGCTCGCGCCCACCGACACCTGCGCCACGCGGGCGTCGACGGCACGGGCCTTGGCCAGCAGCTCTTCCATCTCGCGTGCCGCCTCGGGCACCTTGTCGAGCTTGAACGCCAGCGTCGGGGTGAACTTCACCCCGGTGCCCGCGCCGACCTTGGACCGCAGGATGCCGGCGGCCTTGGCCAGACCGGCGGCGGCCTCGGCGTAGTCGGGTTCGGCGTCGATGGTTTCACCCATGACGGTGTAGAAAATTGTTGCCTCACGCAGGTCACCGGTCACTTTTGCGTCGGTGACGGTGACGAACCGCAGTCGCGGATCCTTGATCTCGTACTCGATCGCGGTAGCCACGATCGACGAGATGCGCTTTGCGAGTCGGCGTGCTCGAGCCTGGTCAGCCATGCCGAGCCTCCTCACTTCTTCAGTCTTCGGGTCCGAAGATGCGGCGGCGTACTGCCAGCAACTCTAACTCCGGACGATTGGCGATGTGCCGTTCACACTTGTCCAGCACCTCGGTCAGGTGGTTCATGCCGTAGCTGACCATTGCCACACCGAGCAAGGTCCGTCGATAACGGTCATGATCTCCGCCCTCGGTGACACTCACGTCGAACCGTTTCAGGTCGGCCATGATCGGGCGAATGACAGAGCGCTTCTCCTTCAGTGAATGAACATCACCGAGCAAGATATCGAACTCGAGCGCTCCGAAAAACATCTTTTCAGTCATATGAACGCGCCCCGGGAAATGCGCGCACCGTTACCCGGAAAGGGCTGGGACACTTCAAAAACAAGGCCACAACCCCGCCGGACCCGAAGGCCCGGCGGGATCGTGTAAAGCTTCCTAGTCGCGCGGCTTCTCCCGCAGCTCGTAGGCCTCGATGATGTCACCTTCACGAATGTCGTTGAAGGTCAGCGTGATACCGCATTCGTAGCCTTCACGAACCTCGGTCACGTCATCCTTCTCGCGACGCAGCGACGCGATGGTCACCGTCTCCGCGACAACGACGTTGTCACGCAGCAGGCGCGCCTTGGCATTGCGCTTGACCGACCCGGAGGTGATCCAGCAACCGGCGATGTTGCCGAACTTGGAGGAACGGAAGATCTGACGGATCTCCGCCCGACCCAGCTCGTGCTCCTCGTAGATCGGCTTGAGCAGACCCTTGAGGGCCTTCTCGATCTCGTCGATCGCCTGGTAGATGACCGAGTAGTAGCGGATGTCCACGCCTTCGCGGTTCGCCAGCTCTGTCGCCTTGCCCTCGGCACGGACGTTGAAGCCGATGATGATCGCGTTGGAGGCCGACGCCAGGTTGACGTTGGTCTCGGTGACGCCACCGACACCGCGGTCGATGACGCGCAGACGCACCTCGTCGCCGACATCGATACCGAGCAGCGCCTCTTCGAGGGCCTCGACGGTACCGGAGTTGTCGCCCTTGAGGATCAGGTTCAGCTCCGAAGTCTCCTTCAGAGCGGCATCCAGATCTTCCAGGGAGATCCGCTTGCGGCTGCGCGCGGCCAGGGCGTTGCGCTTGCGAGCGTTGCGGCGATCGGCGATCTGACGCGCGATCCGGTCTTCCTCGACCACGAGCAGGTTGTCGCCTGCACCCGGCACCGAGGTGAAACCGATGACCTGGACGGGCCGCGACGGCAGGGCCGCCACGACATCGTCGCCGTGCTCGTCGACCATGCGGCGGACGCGACCGTAGGCGTCACCCGCCACGATCGAGTCGCCGACCCGCAGGGTGCCGCGCTGGATCAGCACGGTCGCCACGGGGCCACGGCCACGGTCGAGGTGGGCTTCGATGGCCACACCCTGCGCGTCCATGTCCGGGTTCGCCCGCAGATCCAGCGAAGCGTCGGCGGTCAGGACGACCGCCTCGAGCAGCGATTCGATGTTCGTGCCCTGCTTGGCGGAGATGTCGACGAACATGGTCTCGCCACCGTATTCCTCGGCGACCAGACCGTATTCGGTCAGCTGCTGGCGAATCTTCTGCGGATTCGCGCCTTCCTTATCGATCTTGTTGACCGCCACCACGATCGGCACATCCGCGGCCTGCGCGTGGTTGATGGCCTCCACCGTCTGCGGCATGACGCCGTCGTCGGCCGCGACCACGAGGATCGCGATATCGGTGGCCTTCGCACCACGGGCACGCATGGCGGTGAACGCCTCGTGACCGGGGGTATCGATGAAGGTGATGAGACGCTCTTCGCCGTTGACCTCGGAGAGCACCTGGTAGGCGCCGATGTGCTGGGTGATACCGCCGGCCTCGCCCTCACGGACGTTGGCCTTACGGATGGTGTCCAGCAGTCGGGTCTTACCGTGGTCGACGTGACCCATGACGGTCACGACCGGCGGACGGATCTGCAGGTCTTCCTCGTCGCCGTCGTCCTCGCCGTAGGTGAGGTCGAAGTTGGCGAGCAGCTCGCGGTCCTCGTCCTCCGGGGAGACCACGTGCACGACGTAGTTCATCTCCGAACCCAGCAGCTCGAGGGTCTCCTCGTTCACCGACTGGGTAGCGGTGACCATCTCACCGAGGTTGAACAACGCCTGTACCAGCGAGGCCGGGTTGGCGCCGATCTTCTCGGCGAAGTCCGACAGCGAGGCGCCACGGGCGAGGCGAACGATCTCGCCGTTGCCGCGGGGCAGCCGCACGCCACCGGCGATCGGAGCCTGCTGGTTCTCGTACTCGGCGCGCTTCGCCCGCTTCGACTTACGGCCCTTGCGGGGCGCGCCACCGGGACGACCGAAGGCACCCGCGGCACCGCCACGACCACCACCGGAACCGGGACGACCACCGCCGCCACCGCCACCGGGACGACCGCGGAAACCACCGGGAGCACCGGTGTTACCGCCCGCACCCGCACCGGCACCAGCGCCGGCACCGGGAGCGCCGCCGCCGCGGTAGCCACCGCCACCGCCGCCTCCGGGACGACCGCCACCGGCACCGCCGGGACCACCCGGACGCGCCGGACGACCGGCACCGCCGCCACCGGGACCACCGGCCGGACGCTGAGCGCGCGCCGGCATGGCACCGGGGTTAGGACGAGGAGGCATCGAGCCGGGGCTCGGACGCGGACCACCGGGACGGGGTCCACCCTGACCGGCGGCCGGACGCGGACCACCCTGGCCCGGAGCCGGACGCGGACCGCCCTGACCCGGAGCCGGACGCGGACCACCCTGGCCGGGACCCGGACGGGCACCGCCCTGCTGCTGACCGGGACGCGGACCGCCCTGCTGCTGACCACCCGGACGGGGGCCACCGGGGCGCGGACCGCCCTGTTGCTGTCCACCCTGCTGCTGGCCACCCGGACGGGGGGCCGGGCGCGGAGCGGGACGCTCCGGAGCCGACGAGAAGGGGTTGTTGCCGACGCGCGGCGCCTTCGGACCCGGCTTCGGACCGGCCGGACGCGGCGCGGCCGACGGGCTCGGAGCCGCAGCGTTCGAGGCCGCGGCATTCGGAGCCGCAGCGTTCGGCTGCGGAGCCGCCGCCGGACGCGGAGCCGGCTGCGCGGGACGCGGGGCGTCCGGACGCGGGGCCGGGGTCGCCGGGGCGGAAGACGCTGCGGGAGCGACGTTTTCACGCACGACGGGCTTGGGCGCGGGGCCCGGGCGAACCGCCGGTGCGGGGTTGGGTGCCTCGGTGCGGGCGGCCGGGGCCACCTGCTCCGCCGCGACCGGGGTCACGGGCTTGGGCGCTGCGGGGGCCGGAGCCGGGGCCGGGGCGGGAGCCGCCGGACGCGGACCGGGACGCGGACCGGCACCCGGGGTCGCCGGCTTGGCCGCCGGACGCGGGGCACCGTCACCACTGGGCCTGGGGGACGCCGACTTGGCGTTTCCATTGGCGGGGGCGCTCTTGGGTGCGAGCGACTCCCGCAGACGACGCGCGACGGGTGCTTCCACCGTCGAGCTCGCCGACTTCACGAACTCGCCCTGCTCCTTGAGCCGCGCGAGTAGTTCTTTGCTCGTGACACCGAGTTCTTTAGCCAACTCGTGCACGCGGGCCTTGCCTGCCACTGCTCTCCTCACTCAGAGGTCGAGCGCGGCAGCCCGTTTCACGACGGGACGCGCGCACGACCTCGACTAATTTCGAAGGCCGATCATTTCTGGGACTTCACGGTGTGCTCATGAGTTCTCGTGCCTGTTCTCTACGTAATGCTCCAGGGCTGAGATATCCAGATGTCCGGACACTCGTAGTGCTCTGCCGATTGCTCGACGCCGAACTGCTTGACTCAGACAAGCGGAAGTGGGGTGCAACCACGCACCCCGTCCGGGAAGTCTGCGCCGCGGATCCGGAACGACCACAATCGTCTGCCCAGTTTCGACAGACCCTTGCGCCACGACCCGCATCAGATCGGCAGCCAGCTCGCGTTGCCGACATCCGATGCAGGTCCGGACGGGTGTTGATCTTGCTGACACCCGTTCGGCACGCAGAGAAGCCGACGACTCGCGCTGAGCCTTCGTCCACTCTACCGCTGTCACGTCCCGATCTCCGCATCCGTACCCCTTGGAAGTTACCAACCTGTCATCCGAGGGGTCTGTTTCACAAATCTCGGGAGCGACCGGGCCGGATGAATCCGGCAAGATCAACCCCGGTGGGCCTCGCCGCCACCGGCCGCCGCGGCCGGGCGCACACCGCCCTGCATATCCGGTGCCGCATCAGAGCGAATGTCGATCCGCCAGCCCGTCAGCCGGGCCGCCAGGCGGGCATTCTGGCCCTCCTTGCCGATGGCCAGGGAGAGCTGGAAGTCCGGAACCACCACCCGCGCGGCGCGGGCGTCGGGGTCGACGATGGTGACCGAAACAACTTTCGAGGGGGACAGCGCATTCCCGACGAAAGTGGCCGGATCATCGGCGAAGTCGATGATGTCGATCTTCTCGCCGGCCAGTTCGCTCATCACGTTGCGCACGCGCTGACCCATCGGGCCGATGCACGCGCCCTTGGCATTGACGCCGGGGACGGTGGAACGCACCGCGATCTTGGAGCGGTGCCCGGCCTCGCGCGCCACGGCCACGATCTCCACCGAGCTGTCGGCGATCTCGGGGACCTCCAGCGCGAACAGGCGGCGCACCAGGTTGGGGTGGGTGCGCGAGAGGGTGATCTGCGGGCCGCGCGGGCCACGGGAGACACCGACCACGTAGCACTTGATGCGGTCGCCGTGCTCGTAGGTCTCGCCCGGCACCTGCTCGGCGGGCGGGATGACCCCTTCCGCGCCATGGGCTTCGGAGCCGATGCGGACCACGATGGTGCCGCGGGCGTTCATCCGGGCGTCGCGCTGCACGACACCGCCGACGATGTCGCCCTCGTGGGTGGCGAATTCGCCGAAGGACTTCTCGTTCTCGGCGTCACGCAGGCGCTGCAGCACGACCTGGCGGGCGGTGGTGGCGGCGATGCGGCCGAAACCTTCGGGGGTGTCGTCCCATTCGGAGATGACATTGCCGTCGGCGTCGACCTCGCGGGCCATCACGCGCACGACACCGGTCTTCTGGTTGATGTCGATGCGGGCGTTGGCCTGGTGGCCGTCGGTGTGCCGGTAGGCGGTCAGCAAGGCGGACTCGATCGCGGAGATCACGGTCTCCATCGAGATCCCCTTGTCGGCGACAATCGCGCGCAGGGCTTCGATTTCGATGTTCATTCCACGATCCCTTCGGTCAGTGAATCGGATTCTGCTGCTGCATCTTCGGTGGTTGCGTCGGACTCGGTGGTGTCCTCCGGCGCGCCGGGCTGCGGGCGGCCCGGTGCGACTCCCCCTGCCAGTTCCAGTTCGGCCGCGCCGGGTGGATTGAATTCCACTTGGACGACGGCGGATTGGATGTCGGCCAGCGGCACCGTCACCCGGTGTGGCTTCCGCTTGCCGCCGAGGACCAGCGCGATATCGGTGTCGGTGGCGACGCCGACGCGGGCCTCGAAGGTGGTCTTGCCCTTCTCCTCCGGTGATTCGACGCCGGGGCACAGGACGATCTTGACCTTGCGGCCCTGGGCGCGCTGCCAGTGGCGCAGGGCGGTGAGCGGGCGGTCGACGCCGGGGGTGGTGATCTCGAGCAGGTACGGGGTTTCGCCGAAGTCACCGGCGTCGTCGAGGGCCTGCGAGATGTCCGAGCTCAGGTCCGCGACGGCGTCCAGGTCGGCGGAGCCGTCGCTGTCGACGGTCACGGTGACCTTGGCGTGTGCTGTACCGGCAGCCGAAAGCGCGACGCCTTCGAGGTCGAATCCTCGGCGTTCGACGAGCTCAGCTACTAGCTGGCTCACCCTTTCCTCGGTCGGCATCGGCATATGGGGCGGCTCCTGGTTCAGTTGTCACGGGTGAAGTTGTCGGTGTTCGTACTGGTTGGCACGGTCGGCGAGCTCATTTCGCCCTCGGGAGGGCGGATTCGGCGAAATACCGTGCCGGAGATCTAGCGTAACGCGCGGAAAGAGTGTAAAGGACCAGCCAACTCGCTCGAGTTCGGCATGGTCGGCGCTGCGGTGCCTGCGGCGTGTCCACTCGCGACGCGCCAGTGACGGTTGCCCGTCGTTCCAGATCACAGGGTATCTGACCGCCCTCGCGCAGCAAGCCGTCGGCGACGGCTGGCACCATGTATGCCGTGCCCAGCAGTCAGAGCGGCCATCCGGCCGGTGTAGTCGGTTTCACGGTCCCGAGGGATCGTGTCGGAGCCGCCCAACCCTCGCCCGAGCCTCCCTTCAGTGCCGTGAATCGCCGGGTCGCCTTGCGGCTGGCCGGTGGGGGCGCGCTGGCGGTGGCGACCGTGGGCGCGCTGGCCGCCTGCGCGCAGGACGACAAGCCGAAGCCGCCGGATCCGCTGATCGCACAGGAGACTTCGGCCCGCACGGACGCCGCGGCCGCCACCGCCGCGATCGCGACCAGCCCCGACAAGGCCGGGGCGCTGCAGATCATCGCCACCCAGCGCACCGCGCACGCCGATGCGCTGCGCACCGAAATCGACCGTGCCGTAGGCGTTTACGGTGACGGCACGCTGCCCAGCCATCGCACCCCGCCGGTCACCCCGACCGCGCCGGTGCCACCGCCCGCCGTGGCCGCGCTGCGCACGCAGTTGCAGCAGTCGCAGCGCACGGCCGCCGACCTGTCGGTCCAGCTCTCCGGCTATCGCGCCGGTCTCCTTTCTTCGATCAGCGCGTCCTGCGCCACGCACGCGGGGGTTCTCCTGGCATGACCACGACCGACCAGCAGGCACTCATCGATGCGTTGAGCGCCGAATACGCCGCTGTCTACGCCTACGGCGTGATCGCCGCCTACGCCAACCACGACCGCGACAAACTCGTCGCCGAATACACGGCATCCCATCGCGCCCGCCGCGACGCCACCATCGACGCCCTCGCAGCCTCCGGCGCAACGGTCCCCGAACCCGCCGCCGCCTACACCTCCCCCATCCCCGTCAACGACCCCATCCCCGCCGCCAAACTCGCGGTCACCGTCGAATCCGACACCGCCGCCGCCTGGTACACCGTCGTCCAGCACGCAACCACCTCCGACCTGCGCCGCACCGGCCTCGACGCCCTCACCGAATGCGCCCTGCGCCTAGCCACCTGGCAGTCCGTCCTCGGCACCAACCCCGCCACGATCGCATTCCCCGGCAAACCCTGACCCGAGTGTTGGTCACCGGAAATTCGCTCAGGCGTACTTGACGTTTGTGTGCGCGACCCTGGCCGGGCACTCTGGGGGCCTAGGGTCCTGGCGGCGCGGCTTTTCGTATTTTCCTGCCGCGCAACCGTATTCGGTGCCGGGTCAAGGGAGATGTTGTGGCGGTGGATGTTGCGCGGGAAGAGAAGGCGCTGCGGGAGGTGACCGATCGCCTGGTCGAGGACTATGGCGAGGCGCATCCGGCGGAGCGGGTCGAGGCCGTGGTGGGTGCGGTGCGCAAGCGGTTCGAGGGGCATTCGGTGCGGGATTTCGTACCGATTCTCGTCGAGCGGATTGCGCGGCGCGAGTTGGATCCGACGCGGACGAAAACCGCTGCGGTGCAGGTGGATTTGTCGAAGTCGGGGCCGAGCGGCCCGGCGGCGGACACCACGAACGTGTTCGCGGCGGTCGCGGGACGTTTCGTGCCGGTGCGTTTGTCGGAGCACAAGCGGACGCTGGGCGTCGTCGCGGCCGGGGCCGCCGTCGTGCTGGCGGTCGGCGTGGCGTTCGCGGTGCAGCAGTCGGATTCGCCGTCGGCGACCACGGCCGCACCCGCGTTGACGACCGTGCACGGGGTGGTGGGGTCGGAGAAGTCGGCCTTCTTCGACGATCCGAAGGTCGCCGACGCGCTGGCCAAGCACGGGCTGAAGGTCGATGTGGAGCCCGCCGGGTCGCGGCAGATCGCGACCTCGGTGGATTTGGGCAAGTTCGATTTCGCGTTCCCGTCGAGTTCCGCCGCGGCGGAGCTGGTGCAGCGCAAGAGTGGGGTGACCGGCAAGTATGTGCCGTTCTCCTCCCCCATGGCGATCGCCACCTTCAAGCCGATCGCCGATCTGCTGACCCAGGCCGGGATCGTGGCGCCCGGCGCGACAACGACTTTCGACGTCGAGAAGTATCTGTCGCTGGCGGAGAAGGGGGTGCAGTGGAATCAGCTCGAGGGCAACTCGACGTACGCGGTGCCCAAGAACGTGCTGGTCTCCACCACCGATCCGCGCACCTCGAATTCCGCCGCCATGTATCTGGCGGTGACCGCCTATGTCGCCAACGACAACACGATCGTGCGTGGCGCGAAGGCGGAAGACTATGCGGTGTCCCGGGTTTCGCGCCTGTTCACCCGACAGGGTTACACCGAGGCGAGCAGTGACGGCCCGTTCAAGGACTACCTGTCCAACGGCATGGGCACGGTGCCGATGGCCTGGATCTACGAGGCCCAGTACGTCGACGCGGCGGTACACAACCAGCTCAAGCCGGACATGGTCCTGATGTACCCGAAGCCGACGGTCATGTCCCAGCACACCGTGGTCCCCCTCAACGACAAGGGCGACCGGCTCGGCAAGCTGCTCACCACCGACCCGGACCTGCAGCGTCTGGCCGCCGAGCACGGCTTCCGCCCCACCGACACCACCCTGTTCACGAATGTGACCGCCGCCCATCAGGTTCCGGTCGACATCAACCTCGTCAACCAGGTCACCCCACCCGACTACGACACCCTCGAACACCTCCTCGACGGCGTCGCCAAGTCCTACAACTGACGCCCTGCACGAATCCGGGCCGGACACCACCTGGTGTCCGGCCCGGAGTGCGTTCGGGCACTGCCGCACGGCCGGGTCAGACGAGCAGGACTCGACGGCCTCGGGTGTGGCCGGACTGGCTGTCGGCGTGGGCCGTCGCGGCGGCGGCCAGGGGGTAGGAGCGGTCGACAGGGATCGCCAGCTGCCCGCGGGCGATGAGATCGACTGCGGCGGAGAGGGCTTCGGGCATGGGGCCGCCCACGCCGGCGAAGCGGATGCCGAGCATGGAGGCTTCCAGGTCG
The DNA here is from genome assembly GCF_042753865.1 of Nocardia sp. NPDC059240. Taxonomy (NCBI): domain Bacteria; kingdom Bacillati; phylum Actinomycetota; class Actinomycetes; order Mycobacteriales; family Nocardiaceae; genus Nocardia; species Nocardia sp. NPDC059240. The sequence continues at coordinate 695,634 of NZ_JBHZAC010000003.1, forward strand.
GCGATGGTGATGATTTTGTCGGGGTCGCCGGTCAATTCGAGGAGGCCGGGCAGAACGCCCGCGCCGGTCAGGTCCAGGGCGGCGTCGATGGGGCCGAGGCGGCGGACGCGCTCGACCCAGCCGGGGCCGTAGGTGGTGGGGATCGCGCCGAGGCTGCGCAGGTAGTCCTGGTTCGTGGGGCCGGCGGTGCCGATGACGGTGATGCCGCGGTCGCGGGCGATCTGGAGGACCGCGGAACCGACGCCGCCGGATGCACCGCTGACCAGCAAGGTCTGGCCGGGTTCGATGCCGACCAGACGGAGGACGCGCAGTGCGGTCTCGACCACCGACGGGTAGCCCGCCGCTTCGGCGAAGGTCATCCCGTCGGGCAGGCGCGCCCAGGAGGAGAGGACCGCGTGTTCGGCGTAGGTGTTGCGGCCGCGGCCGAACACGCTGTCGCCGAGGGCGATTCCGGTGACGCCCGCGCCTATCTCGTCCACGATGCCGGCGGCGTCCTGTCCGACGCCGGTGGGTAGGTCGATCGGGCGGATCCGCTGGAACTGGCCCTCGCGGACGCGCCAATCGTGGGGGTTCACCCCCGCCGCTCGGACGGCGATGCGGAGCTGTCCGGGGCCGGGATGGGGTTCGGCCACGTCTTGGAGTTGCAGGACTTCCGGGCCGCCGTACTCGGCGAAGCGCACTGCTTTCATGAACCCAACATAGGACTAACGGTTAGTGTTTTGCAACGGGTAGTTTTTTGGATCAGGTACTTATTCGCAGCTGATAGTGTCAGGGCATGACCGTGCCGACCGGCCGCCGCGAGCGCAAGAAAGCCGCGACCCGCCAGAAGATCGCCGACACCGCGCTGGATCTGTTCCTGGAACGCGGCTACGACGCGGTGGGCATTCGCGATGTGGCTGCCGCGGCGGACGTGGCCGTGACCACGCTGTTCTCCCACTTCACCGGCAAAGAGGCCCTGGTCTTCGAACAGGACGAGAACTTCGAGCGCCGCCTCGCGCAGGCCGTCGTCGATCGCGCGCCCGACGAGCCGCTCATCCCCGCGCTGCGCCGCGAGATCGTCGCGATGGTCCGGCACTGCGCCTCCGACGAGGCCGCCCCGATCCGAAACATGATCGACAACTCCCCCGCGCTGCGGATCTACGAGGAGTCGATGCACCTGCGCTACGCGGATTCCTTGGCAACAGCCATCGCCACCGACCTCGCCCTGCCCCCGACTACCCCATCCTGCCGCGCAATCGCGAGGTCCGTGATCAACGCCTACGCACTGGCCCGAGACTCCACCGACCCCGCCGCCGCCCTCGACGACCTCTTCCCCATGATCGAGGCCGCCTGGGCCAACCGCCCCGCCCCCTGAATCCCCACCGGCGCAACAAGATCAAGGTGTACTCAGCGCGGGAATCTGTCCGAATTACCGCGCTGAGTACACCTTGATCTTGTGTATCAGCGGAGGATGCCGTGTTCGATGGCGAAGAGGGTGGCGGCGCCTCGGGTGGAGGCGTTGATTTTGGTGTAGATGTGCTGGATGTGGTGGTCGGCGGTTTTGGTGGAAATGACCAGGCGGGTGGCTATTTCGCGGGTTTTGAGGCCGATGGCCAGGAGTTGGAGGACTTCGATTTCGCGGGCGGTGAGGCCGGAGGGGTTGGGCGGTCGGGCATTTCGGCGGTGGCCGGCGGCGTCCAGGACGCGTTCGACGGCTTCGGCGTCTAAGCGGCCGTCGGTGGTCATGGCGCGCAGTGCGGTGGCGGCCGCTGCGGGTGCGAGTGCGGCGCGGTGGGGGCGGTCGGAGGTCATGGCGGCGTAGCAGTCGGCGGCGGCGATGACGCGCTGGGTGTCGTCGAGTTGAGATCCGTGCAGCCGTCGGCAGTAGCCGGAGCCGTCGAGCCGTTCATGGGTGCCGGCCGCCGCGTCGGCGAGGACCGCCAAGGACGGGATGCGGCGGAGCAGTTGATCGGTGAGCAGGGCGTGGTATTCGACGCGGTCGCGCTCGTCGCGGGTGAGGGGGCCGGGCTTGTCCCAGATGGTGTTCGGGACGCCGACTCGGCCGAGGTCGTGGACGAGGGCCGCGGCCTCGGCGGCTGGTCCGCCCGCGTCGCGGGCGAGGGCGGCCACGGTTCTGGAATGGCCTGCGGTCCACGGTGATTTGAGGTCGGCGAAGTCCGCGAGGACCAGTAGTGCCGCATGGACCTGAACGCCGTCGAGGGGTGCGCACACGGGCGCGATCGCCAGGGCCACCTCCCACGGGTCGGCGGATTCGAGGGCATTCCACCAGTCGGCCCCGTGCTCGAGCAGGAGGTCGGCCAGGGCCGGATCGTAGGCGCGATCGCGGCGGGCCCGGACGATGTCGAGTCCGGTGGAGACGCCTTCGAGGCGGGACATGACCTCGAATTCGTAGCCGAGTTGTGCGATGCGCATGACGCGTGGGATCGCGTCGCCCTGTACGCCGTGCGGGTAGCCGCGGCCGTTCCACCGTTCGAACGAGGTGCGTAGGGCGGCCTGCACGGTGTCGTCCAGACCCAGGCGTTCGGCGAGTACGTCGGCGACCTCGCAGGCGGTCCGGAAGTTGAACTCCGCGGCCCGGCGGCCTCCGGCCAGCGCGGACAGCTTCGCGCGGTAGCGGTCCGGGCCGTGCCGGTCCCGCCCGGCGAATCCGACCATGGCGCGTGCCATCGCCAGCGGATCGGACATGTCGAGCCGGGCAGCGGCGGCCCGCATCTCGATCTCGTCGCCGAAGACGACGGCCATGTCGAAGGCGTGACCGGTGCAGCCGAGGAAGCGCAAGGTGGAAGTCCACCAGAGGGTTTCGCATTCCGAGGGGTCGGCTCCCACCGCCCGGGCGAGGCTGTGCCCGAGGACGGCGGCACGGAGCTGGCAGCCCGGCGGCTGTCCGAGCGCGTGATCCTGCATGGTGGCCAGCAGTACGGCCACCTCGGCCCGGGTGGGCTTCACCTCCACCCGATGAATCATAGATAGGGAGTTCTCCCGACGCGGTGACCAGCGGTGTCCGCGCATCGTTGAGCTACCCGCCGGATCCGGGTGACCCGGCATCGATCATCGAGGAGACCATCATGACCACCACCGAACTCTCCGGCATCACCGCGTTCCTGGATCGGCTCGCCGACACCTGGAAGACCAATGACGGCACGGCTCTGAGCGAACTGTTCACCGCCGACGGTTCGCTGATCAACCCCTTCGGTGAGCGTGCCGACGGCCGAAACGGGGTCGCCGCCATGTACGGCGAATACTTCCGGGGCATGCTCGCGGGCACCACCACGAGCTGCACCCTCGAGCGGACCCGGGCCGTGGACGGGGACCACGCGCTGCTGGACGCCGAGCAGATCATCACCGCCCCCACCGGCGAAACCGCTCTCACCGTTCACCTCTCGGCCCTGCTCCGACGTGACGGCGACGGCTGGCGGTTCGTCGACTGCCGCCCATACGTGGTCGCCGACCGGCCCTGATCCGGTTGCACCGCAGCATCTTTCGAGTGGCCCGTCGTCCTACGGCGGGCCACCGACTGTCAGTGGAAACGGCGACGGTCAGCGGGAGATGTCGACGGCCAGGCGGGGCGGGTCGAGCAGCCTGGTCACGGTGAAGTGTGGCCGGTCCGCGGTGGTGCCGATGAACGATTCGGTGGTGGGCTGCGCGCCGTCGTCGTAGGGCGTGGTGAGGTGGACTTCGGTGATGGCCGGTGTCTTGGCGTCGGCCAGCGGGTTGGTTCCGCCGTAGGCGGGCAGGCCGACCTTCGCGGGTGCGTTGGCGTAGAACACGATTCGCAGGATCGAGGCACCGGCGACGAGTAAGGCGGTGGGCCGCCCACGCGGGGTGGCCTCGGCGACGTAGTCGGCCTGCCAGGCAGGCACACCGATGCCGCCGAATCCGTAGATCACCCGATCGAACCCATCGTGATGTTCGAGCTGAATCTCGTTGACCGCGATGCGATCCGGCGGCGCGGGTGTGGTCGTCGCCGGGGTGGTCGTCGGCCCCGGCGTGATCGGACTCGTCGGAACCACCGGTGGAACGAGCCTCGGCTCCGGCGACGGCGACGGGCAACCGGGGCAGTACTCGCCGTCATGCTTCGGCTCGGAATCACCGGCCCCGGCCGCCGTCGTCACGACCGCGACGGGGTGATCCCGCCCCGCCCCCTCGGTCCCGCATGCGGAAAGCGCCAGCGTGCAAGCCAATAGCGCGATACCTCGCGCCGTCGATAATGAACTCCCCATGCCCCTGTTTCGGCGGAGCCGGGCCGGACGTGACATCGCAACGGTCGACAGGACAGCAGGACGATCAGGAGCAGCCGAAGGGTTTTTCGAGTGGCTCGGACTTCGTGGCGGGCCACGATCCGGGGTCGGGTGGTGTCGGCTGCGGGTCGAGGGTGTGGGTCAGTGCGGTGTAGAGCCAGTGGTGGGCGGTGCCCACCGTGATGCGGTCGGCGAGAAGCTGGTCGGTCAGCGTCCAGTAGCGGTGGATTCGGGGGTCGGAATCGGTTGCGCCGGTGAGTAGTCGGCTGCGGAAAGTGGGGGTGTCGTGTTCGCCTCGGGCGGTGGCGTGGGCGGTGGCGAAGCGGTCGACTTCGCTGCCGGGGTGTGGGGGCTCGCCCTGGGCGATGCGGGTCAGCACGTCCGGGATGATGTCGCCGACGTCGAGGAAGAGGGCTTGGCGGTCGCGGATCAGGTCCGCCCGGGTGCGCCAGTATTGCTGTCGCACAGTGCGGCTCATGTCGGGATCGGCGGCCAATGCGGCCAGTTCGGCGTAGGCGACCACCTGGTCGACGGTCGGGTCGGCGGGCGGTTCGGGGACGTTCCAGCACACCCAGGCTTCGATGTGGTGCTTGGGGATCGGGGCGAGGATGCGCCGCCAGTAGCGGATGAGGCAGTCGTGGGCGGCGCTGCCGTCCTCGGCGGCGGCCAGCAGGGCCAGGCGGTGCGGGCGTTGCCCGGGGTCGGCGGCCTCGACCGCGCGCAGGGCCGCACGCCGCCAGGTCAGGGACCTGAATTCGATGTCGAGCCTGGCGCTTTCGGCGGCGACGACCTCATCGATGGAGCGTTCCGCGCGCAATACCCCGGTGATCGCTTCCAGGCCGAGGCCGAGGGTGCGCAACCGTCGCACCAGCAGGAGTCGTTCGGTGGCGGTGCCGGCGTCGAACAGGCGATGCCCGCCGGGGCTGCGGCGGGATTCGAGAATGCCTTCGTCGCAGTAGAACCGGATCGTGCGCACGGCGAGACCGGTGCTGCGCGCCAATTCCCCGATACTCACCAGCGCGCCGGTCTGTGTGTCGTCTGTCACAAGCTGTTGAACCTCCACCCCGGTGGAGCTTTTACCGTACCCGGGACGGAGTTCGTTACCAGGAAAGGACAATTCGTGGCTACCACGCAGGAAGAGATCGTCGCCGGGATCGCGGAGATCATCGAGGAGGTGACGGGGATCGAGGCCACCGAGGTGACGATCGACAAGCATTTCGTCGACGATCTGGACATCGACTCGCTGTCGCTGGTCGAGATCGCCGTGCAACTGGAGGACAAGTACAGCGTGAAGGTCCCCGACGAGGATCTGTCGAACCTGCGCACCGTCGGCGACGCCGTCACCTACGTGCAGAAGATGGAGGCCGAGAAGCCGGAGATCGCCGCCGAGATGGAGGCGAAACACAAGGAAGGCCAGGCGAATTGAACCGCACACCAGTGGCCACCGAGGCGGTACGCCGATGATCGCCGACGCGGAACTCAACCCCGCCGCCATCGAACTGGGCAGCTTCTTCCCGCAACCACCCGAGGCGGTCTGGCGGGCGCTCACCGATCCGGACCTGCTGGCCCGCTGGCTGCTTCGCCCGATCGGCTTCGCCGCCGTCCCCGGAACCCGCTTCCGATTCACCGTCCCCGACGCGCCGATCAGCGAGATCCGCTGCGAGGTGCTGACGGCGCAACCGTATTCGCAACTGACCCACACCTGGCACTATCCGCAAGCCGACTATCCGGCCCGCTGGATTCTCGACTGGACCCTCCGCCCCCAGGGCCACGGCACCCGGCTCCTACTGACGCAAACCGGTTTCGACCTAGGCGACCGCCGTCAGAAAATGGCCCGCAACGCCATGGAACGCACCTGGAAGCGCCGCCTACTCCCCCGGCTGGGCGAGGTGATCCACCTCTGACCTGTTCCGGGGGCTAGCGTCGGAGGATGGACGCGAAAGAGTTGCGCGCCGTGCAGGCGCCGCTGAAAGAGCAGTATCGGCAGGATCCTGGAACGGCGCGGACTCCGTTGCGGGCGGTGGGGCGGATCGGGTCGCCGGGGGTCACGTTCGATGTCGAACAGTTCTCGGGGGTGAGTCGTGCCGGATTGCACCGCGCCACCGGGGGTGACGGGTCGGATGCTTGCTCGGGGGACATGCTGCTCGAAGCAGTGCTCGCCTGTGCGGGCGTGACTCTGCATTCGGTCGCGACAGCCTCGGGCGTTCACCTTCGGTCGGTGGACGGTCGAGCCGAGGGGTTCTTCGACGCTCGCGGCACCCTGGGCGTCGATCGGGAGGCCCCAATCGGCGTCCAGCAAGTGACGGTCGTCTTCACCGTCGACACCGACGCCGAAGACGACGCCCTCGCCCGCCTCGCAAACCTCACCGAGCGCTACTGCGTGGTCGGCCGCTCCCTCGCCGAACCCCCGTCGATCGTCGTCCAGCGTCCGCGCTGATCGCTCGCTGAACTCCAGAACCCTGTTCTTGATCGAATACCAGTGCGCCGGGGGTCATTGCGAGCGGGCGGACGGGGCCTTTCCAGCCGCACCAGCCGCCGCATTCGGCGATGTCCTGGGACTCGACGCGGTGGTCGTCGAATTCCGCGGTGATGTGCCACGCTCGGGCGGGGTGGCCGCACAGTGGGCACTTCCCGAAATAGTTCAGGATCTCCTGCACCTGCGAGGCGATAACGCCGCGTGTTCTCTTGTCTCCCATGATGCCTCCCGCTCGCAAAGTTACTCGCGGAGCGGTGTCAGGTTGGTGTCAGGGCGATGTCAGCGGGGGCGGTCACAGTATGTCCATCGAAGAAAACGAGCCCGGATCACATCGGATACGGGTTCTGCCACAACAGATTTCGAAGGAGTACATCATGTCTGCCACTCTCAACCTGACCGACCAGGACAAGGCTGTTATCCGGGCTGCCGCTTACGGCGCGGTTTCCCTCATCGCCGCCGCTTCCGACAAGGCGCACAAGGCCGCGACCGCCGGTTCCATCGCGCTGGGTGCCGCCACCGGGCAGGTCGGGCACGTGCTGAACGCGAAGTCGAAGGATATTCACCTGAGCGGCAAGACGGTTGCCGAGCTCGCCGACCAGGTGCTGCCGGCGCTGACCGAGGCGGCGACGCTGCTGCAGCAGCAGGATCCGGCCGAGGCCGACAACTTCCGCGGCATCGTGCTCGTCGCGCTGGAGTCCGCCGCGGCCACGGGCCGCAACGCCCAGCCCAGCCCGGTCGTCGCCGACATGACCCGCAAGGTCACCGCCGCCCTGAACGTCGCGTGAAAAGGAAAGCGCCACTGAACGATTACCGATCACGCCCCTGACACACATCGCACACAAACGCCCCCGCTGACCGAGCCGGTCAGCGGGGGCGTTTGTGTGCGTTCGCGACAGTGCTACCGGCGGGTGAGGTCACCGGTAGCGGTGAAGGGGGTTCCGGTGGGGGCGGTTCCGGAGATGGATGAGAGTTGGTGGTGACCGTCGGTGGCGATTGTCCAGGCGGTGAGGGTTACGGCGGAGTCTGCGAGGGTGCAGGTTTGGATGGGCGGGTCGAGTTTCGCGGTGTTGCCGCGGGCGATGAGGGACCAGTCGCAGCCGTTGTCGGTGTGGGCGGTCAGGCGGGGACCGACACTCGTGGTGATGGTGACCGATCCATTCAAGAGGGTGGGGGCCGCGCCGGGGGTCAGGCTGGTGTTGGCTCCGGTGCGGGGGTCGGGCGAGCCGTAGGTCCAGGTGCCTTGGAATTCGCCGGCGGACTTGGGGTCTTCCTCCGGGGCGCGGGTGCGGGCGCCGCGGGTCAGGTCGAACTCGTAGTCGCGGTCCCGGTGGTGGCTGATCGCCTTGATGGATTCGGTTTCATGGCCTCCGGTGACGTGGACCGTCCACGCGGTCATGGTGTAGGTGTAGCCCGCGGTCGGGTTGTGGCAGGTCTGGTTCGGCGTGGCCAGTTCGAGACCGGTTGGGGTGACGGCGAATTGCCAGGTGCAGCCGACATCGGTGCGGCCGGTGATTCGGTCGGGCCCGGCCGGGGTGAACACGATGTCGCCGATCTGCGGGCCCTGCACACCGTCACCGATGTTCATGGTGGCGATATTGGTCATGGTGGCCACGTCGGGCAGATCGTAATTCCAACGGCCCTGGTAGATCTCGGCGGCGGGCGGGTGGGGCGACGAGGCGCAGGCGGTCGCGGCGGCGGCGGTGAGAACGAGCAATAGCGGAGTCGGATGGCGCACCATCGTCATTCCTCTCGGTAAGCTGATGTCAAGCAAATCTAATTACTAGGTTTCCTAGATATCAGGATGCCGAGGGGACTCTGGGATGTCAACGGAGAAGTCACGTTTGATCGATGCCGTGCTGGCGGGTGTGGGTCGCACCGCCGAGCTCGGCCTGCGAATGAATCAGTCCGCCGCCGCTCGACTGGGCATCAATGCCACGGACATGCAGGTCCTGCAACTCCTGCAGCACCGCCCGCACACCGCCGGGGAGCTGGCCCGCCTCACCGGCTTGACCACCGCCTCGATGACAGGCCTGGTCGATCGCCTCGAGCAGGCCGGACTGGTTCGGCGCGAACGCGATCCGGGTGACCGGCGCCGCGTCCTGGTCGAACTCGACGACGCCCGAGCCAGATCCGACATCGCCCCGCTCTTCGGCCCGCTACTGGGCGCCTGGCGGCGCGAGATCGGCGGCTACACCACGGCCGAACTGAAACTCCTCGCCGACTTCCTCTCCCGCATCGAACACGGCTTCACCACCGAACTCGAACCGGGAGCTGAATCTCGCACTACCGCAGCGGATGCCAGTGCTCTTCCTCGCCAGGTTCGGGGAGGATCGCGCCGCCTTCCATGATCCAGCTCGCCGCGAATTCGATCAGTGCGATCTCGACGGCCGGGGGCTGGAGGTGGGCTGCTTCGGAGATGGCGAGTTGCAGGGCTTGTTCGAGGCGGGCGAAGAGGGTGGCGTCGCGGTTGCCGCCGCCTCGGACTCCGGCGATCACCGACAGTTCGATGCCGGGGGTCAAGGGGTAGCCGTGCAGGAAGACCACGCTGACGAATTCCGGTGGTGCGCCGGTGATCTCGCAGTGGGTGGCGGTGATCGCCTCGACGACGGACCGGTGGGTGCCCGCTTCCGGCCGGGTTCGACAGGCGACGTTGTAGAGCGGCATGTCAGCTCCGATGATGGTTCGCGGCGATCGCGAAGCGGCCCCGCGTGAGCCTGGATGTGAGGAGGTGCGCGAGCGTGCGCAGGAGGAACAGCGGGCGGGCGTTGGGCCGGATGCGGTCGCGGTTGAGCCGCAGGTAGCGGTCGAACAACGAGGTGTCGACGAGCGCCAGCATGAGATCGTTGGGCCCGGCATGGGTGACGGTGTTCCAGGCGTCGCTCATCGCGTGCATGGCACGCTCGCGCCGAGCGGCGTCGAGTCCGTCGTCGGTCTCGACCAGTACCCACGACATCGTCGAGGCACGATTCTCGGTGTAGGACTGGCCCGCTGGGATCTCACACCAGATCACGACCGCGCGGCCGGTGGCTCCCAGCGACTTGCGATACGCCTCGCCCAGCGCCCGCTCCGCGGCCCGGCATTGCGCCGACGTGAGGCTGCCCTCCTGGATCGTGCACAGTATTCGACGCATAGGTGCCTCCTCACCGGCCGCAGCGATGCGGTTGAACGAACCGTAGTACACCAGTCGGTGTACTACAAGGAGTGTGTCGCTGTCAGCGAGTGACCATCCGGAACGCCATGTTTCGGCCGTGGCCCTCGCGCATCGCCAGCGTGAGCCACAGGCGCATGACGCCGTCGACGAGGTCGTAGGACTGCTCACCGACATAGACCGGCCGCAGTCCGACCGCGGTGATGAGTTCGTCGACCGCCGGCCGATCCGCCTGCGCGCAGGAGAAATACATGTCGGCGGGCTCGCCGTCGAAGATCGGATCGGTGAGGACTTCGGTGCCCAGAGTGTTGAACGCGCGGACATAGCGGCATTTCGGGGCGTGCTCGGCGAAGGATTCGGAGGCGTTGGCCGGCGACCCCATCACATTGTTGGTGGCATCGAGGATGAGCTTGCCCGCGAGCGCCTCCCCGTGTTCGCGAGCGAGATCCGCTGCGGCGTCGGGCGGGGTGGCAACAACAACGACATCCCCACCCTCCACAGCCTCCGCAACGCCGATACTGTCCCCGCCGGGCCGCCGAGACCCGTAGACAACGGGATACCCGGCCGCAGCAAGCGCAGATCCCACGGCCCTCCCGACACGCCCCGTACCGATCACCGCGATGCTTCTCCCCGCACCGTCCCGCCGCTGAACCATAGAACTGGTCATGTTCACTCCCGAAAGTCGTTGTGCGCGCGGACCCGAAGTCCGGCCGCCCGGCTCAACCGGGCACGCTCCCAGCATCGCCCCCGAGAGTCACCCACCACATCCGTAACCATCACGGAACCCGCCACTGAACCGAATAGGCCGCCACCCCAGCCCTCGAACATGCATTGGCGCACAAGCCTTCTCGTGAATCGCCTGCACCGGCCCATGCTCAGCGCATGTGATCAGCGAGAGACCGCTGGTCCTGATCAGCAGCGGGTGCGGTTCGATTCCATCCGGCGAACACCCGGATCCGAATTCCTCGGACGAACTCGAACGAGCGGCCGGGGGAACGCCGATGGTGTACTGAGGGCGTGCCGTTGCTTGCCGAAGCCTTCCCGAACCTGGTGGCCGACATCCTCGACCTGCTGGAGCCGGAGGACGAGCAGCTCGCTCGCACCATCCTCGACCTGCGGTTCCATGGCCGGTGCTCGTGTACGCCGACTTGCCCGGTTCTGCTGACCGCCCCGGCGGGCTCACCGAGCGCGGGAATCATCATGCTGGACCGCGACGATGACTGTGTCATCTGGCTGCACTATGACGCGGAGCAGTCCGCGGTGACGGGGATCGAAGTGCTCGACGGCCGCGAACTGGACTGAACGCCACTGGGGCATCGACAGGTGGTCACCAGCGCCATTGGATGCGGTGGTCGGTGATGAAATCCAGCGAATAGACCCGGTTGTCGATTCCGTCGCGGGTCCGGATCGTCCAGGTGCCACCCGTGCACCAGTCGACATCGGCCGAAGTCGTGCCGTGCCGGGCCATTTCGTGGGCGCAAACCTCGTCGTAGGCATCGTCGTCCTCGGGGAGGTCCTCGTGCGTGTTGAACCACTGCAGGTATGCGGCGGCGCGTTCGGAGCGGGCACCGCGGTCGGGGTCGAGATCGTCCACCCTGCCGGACGCCCAAGGCTGGTCGTAGCTGTAACTGGTGATCAGGGCGACAAGTTGCTGGTCGCGGTAGAGCTGCATGGGCGTGCCGAGGTCCATGGCGTGAGCGTAGAACGTCGCCCCGGCCGAGCGCCGCCAGGACTCGACACGCCGCCCCACGCCGCGCAGCTTCCGAGCGCACCCAAAATCTACTGCCGCCCAGGCGACCCCTACCGATCACCACTTCAAGATCAGGGTGTACTCAGCGTGGAATTTTGTCCGAATCCCCGCGCTGAGTACACGTTGATCTTGATGTCCAGGCGGAGATGGGCTGGGCCCAGCGGCACTTGCCCACGACATCTTCTCGCTGGTGATAGACGCCCACGCGCTGAGCGCCCTCGACGTAGATAACCGAGGGATCCACGAAAGCGTTTCGTTAGCCTCGCTATTCGGGTTGGTGCTTTTTGGCCTGCCCAGAATGGGCTTCCACCGTTCTTCACCACTCCCCTATTGCGAGGATGCCAGAAGCGCAAGACTAGGTATCTAACGATATTCAGTAATCAGCCAGGTGCCACCGCTAGGAGTCGAGATGGCTTGGGATGCTTGGGGTTTGATGGTTATGTCTGCTGCCGGTGTGGTGGTGTTCGCGGCTTGTCTCGTCGAGGAGATAAGAAATTCCGGTCGGTATTGGAAACGAACTGGTGGGGATCGGCGGTGAATGGGGTGTGGATACCTATGAGCGGCTGGAGAATTGTGATGTTCTCGATGGGGAGCCGGGGATGACTACTAGCGAGGCTATGGAATCGTTGGTTTTGCATCATGATTGTGTGACCGCCGTGTGTGAGCGGAAGATGGCGGCGGGGCAGATCATTCGGACCGATGCCGAGAAGGTTTTGTCGGCGAAGGTTATTCAGTTTCCGGGGAGTCGGGCGGAGGCGGGTTGTGGGACGTGTGATCCGTAGTGCGCATCGGGCGCGGTGAAAAAGCAAGTGGCGCACCACCCGAAGGTGATGCGCCACTGGCGGATTCGCGGGATCAGCCGCGGATCTTGGCGGCTACCGATGCTACGGCGGTGTCGGCGGGGAGCTCCTCCGCGGTGCCGGCGAAGCGGTCGCGGAGTTCGATCTTGCCTTCGGCCCAGCCGCGGCCGACGACCACGATGTAGGGCATGCCCAGCAGTTCGGCGTCCTTGAACTTGACGCCCGGCGACGCGGTGCGGTCGTCCAGCAACACCTCGAAGCCGAGGGAATTCAGTTCGGCGGCAACCTGTTCGGCGCCGGCGCGCGCGCCGTCGTCCTTGTTGGCGATGACCACGTGGACGTCGAACGGCGCGACCTCGCGGGGCCAGCGCAGGCCCTTCTCGTCGTGCATCTGCTCGGCGAGCACCGCGACCATGCGGGAGACGCCGACGCCGTAGGAGCCCATGGTGAGGCGGACCGGCTTGCCGTTCTCGCCCAGCACGTCGACCTGGAAGGCGTCGGTGTACTTCTGGCCGAGCTGGAAGATGTGGCCGATCTCGATGCCGCGCGCGGCTTCCAGGATGCCGCGGCCGTCGGGCGACGGGTCGCCGTCGCGGACCTCGGCGGCCTCGATGGTGCCGTCGGCGGTGAAGTCGCGACCGGCGACCAGCCCGACGTAGTGCTTGTTGTATTCGTCGGCGCCGGTGATCCAGGCGGAGCCGGACACCACGCGCGGATCGACGAGGTAGCGAACGCCGTTGTCGAGCAGCGCCTTCGGGCCGATGTAGCCCTTCTTCAGGAAGGGGTTGGCCTTGAAGTCGGCCTCGTCGAGCAGCTCCACCGCGGCCGGCTCGAGCGACGCTTCGAGGCGCTTCTCGTCGACCTCGCGGTCGCCGGGGATGCCGACGCCGAGCAGTTCGGTCTTGCCGTCGGGGTAGACCAGCTTGACCATGACGTTCTTGAGGGTGTCGGCCGCGGTGACTTCGCGGCCCAGCACCTTGTCGATGCCCGCGCCGTTGGCCCACTCCACCAGCTTGGCGATGGTGGCGGTCTTGGGGGTGTCGTGGACGACGGCCTCGGCCTGGCCCGCGATGGCGATCTCCGGCGGGGCGGCGGTGACCACGGCCTCCACGTTCGCGGCGTAACCGGATTCGCGGCAGATGACGTAGGTGTCCTCGCCGGAGGGGCTGTCGGCAAGGAACTCCTCCGACGCCGAACCACCCATCGCGCCCGAGGTGGCGGCCACGATCACGTACTTCACGCCGAGGCGGTCGAAGATCTTCTGGTACGCCTCACGGTGCGCGCTGTAGCTGTTCTTCAGACCGTCTTCGTCGAGGTCGAAGGAGTACGAGTCCTTCATGATGAACTCGCGGCCGCGCAGGATGCCGGCGCGGGGACGGGCTTCGTCGCGGTACTTGGTCTGGATCTGGTACAGCGTGACCGGCAGGTCCTTGTAGGAGTTGTACTCACCCTTCACGGTGAGCGCGAAGAGCTCCTCGTGGGTCGGGCCGAGCAGGTAGTCCTGACCCTTGCGGTCCTTCAACCGGAACAGGCCGTCGCCGTATTCGGTCCAGCGGTTGGTGGTTTCGTAGGGTTCGCGCGGCAGCAGGGCCGGCAGCGAGATCTCCTGAGCGCCGATGGCGTTCATCTCCGAGCGGACCACGTCCTCGACCTTGCGCAGCGTGCGCAGGCCGAGCGGCAGCCACGAGTAGACGCCGGGCGCGATGCGACGCACATATCCGGCACGCACCAGCAGCTTGTGGCTGGGCACCTCGGCGTCGGCGGGGTCGTCGCGCAGGGTGCGCAGGAACAGGTGGGAGAGGCGGGTGATCACGGCTCATCACCCTAGCCGCTGCTCGCGCACAGTTCACAAGGCATTACCGTGTTGGCTCGTGCTGGTGCTGCTGCCTCCCTCCGAAACCAAGTCCGACGGTGGTTCGGGTGGACCCCTGGATCTGGATTCCCTGTCGATGCCGCAGCTCAGCGCGGTGCGCGACAAACTCGTCACCGAGGTGATCGGGCTGGCCGCCGATCCCGACGCCGCGCGCGCCGCGCTGGGGTTGGGCAAGGGGGCTGACGCGGAGATCGCGCGCAATGCCGCGCTGCGCACCTCCGCGACACGCCCGGCGCTGGATCGGTATACGGGTGTGCTGTACGACGCGCTCGATGCGGCCGGTTTCACCAAGGCGCAGCGCGCCAAGGCCGAGGCGCGGCTCGGGATCGGGTCGGCGTTGTTCGGCGTGGTGCGGGCGGGCGATCCGATTCCCGCCTACCGGCTTTCGGGCGGGTCGAAACTGCCGGGGCTGCCGACGCTGCAGGCACTGTGGAAGCCGGTGCTGGCGGACGCTTTGCGCGCGGAGGCGGCCGGGCAACTGGTGGTGGACCTGCGGTCGGGCACCTACATGAACCTGGGCCGGGTGCCCGGCGCGGTGACCGCGACCGTGCTCACCGAACGTCCGGACGGTAAGCGAACCGTGGTGAGTCACTTCAACAAACACCACAAGGGGCTGCTGGCGCGGGCACTGGTGCTCTCGCGCACCGAACCCTCCGACATCGACGGGCTGGCGAAGCTCGCCGAGAAGTCGGGGCTGCGCACCGAGATCGCCTCGCCGTCCGAGTTGCTGATCATCACGTCCTGACCGCTGTCGGACGAGGGCTCTCGCCCCTGCCTCAGATATACGGAAACTTGGCTCGGCCGGGCCACTCGAGCTCGATAGAGTGGCCTGGTGGAACCCAATGATCTGGATCCGGAAGTCCTCGAGCTGGCGAGCAAGATCTTCGACCTCGCCCGCAGCGGCGACGCCGCCACCCTCGGCGCGTACCTCGATGCCGGTGTCCCGGTGAACCTCACCAACGAAAACGGCGACACCCTCCTCATGCTCGCCGCCTACTACGCCCACCCCGCAGCGGTGACCGCCCTCCTCGACCACAAGGCCGACCCCAACTTCGGCAACGACAAGGGCCAAACCCCGCTCTCCGGCGCGGTCTTCAAGGGCTCCGACGAGATCGTCCATGCCCTCCTCGCCGCGGGCGCGGACCCCAACGCGGGCAGCCCGTCCGCCCGCGATGCCGCCGAAATGTTCGGCCAGACAAAGTATCTGGCCTTGTTCGACAAATAGGGTGACGGACTTCCTGGCCGACCTCGCCGCCACGCTGATACGCAATGGCTCGGTGCCCCCGGACGCGATCCGGGGCTGCACCGACGCCGAAATCAACGCTCTGATGGCCGCGCAGAACGTAACGACTCTGCCGACGACATTCCGAAAGTTCCTGTCCTACACCGGCAGAAACCCGTACTGGTTCAGCCGCAACGACGAAGCCGACTACGAGTGGCTACTCGACGCGAAACAGTACGCGCGCGAGACCGTCGAGGAATACGGCCACGACTTCACCGAGTTCGAGGGTGCCTTCATCTTCCAGACCCACCACGACTACATGTTCCATTACTTCCGGACCGAGGATCTCACCCTTCCGGACCCTCACTTCTGGGTTTTCCGTGGCGACTCTCCCCCGGAGCGCAGTGAGGTCGCGTTCTCCCAGCACCTGCGGCTCTGGGCCGAATACCGTGTGCGACCGGACTATCCAGGCTGAGTCCAGACAGTAGCGGCCGGAAACCCACGGAGCGTACGTGGCCCCGTGGGTTTCGTCAGAGTTCCCGCTGCAGGATCAGTAGCAGACGGGGCGCCAGAGGGTTCCGCACCACATCTGGTTCAGATCGACTGAGCCGCTGGAGATTTCGGTGTTGCTCACCGGCTGGGGCTCGGAGGCGGGTGCCTGGTCGAGGTGGACTTCGGCTTGGGCCGGGGTGGCGGATAGCAGGACCGCGCCGGTCAGTAGGGTGCCGGCGATGATGTGGCGATTGACTCGAATCATTTGAAACCCGATCTTCCTGAGTTGATTTCGGTGACGAATGACCCCCGCCACTGGATCGAGCGTCGCTATCGGATTGTTACGAACAATCTTATTCGCAAACCGGAAGGCGTTCAGCCGAGGGGGATCTCGGAGGAGAGGGAGGGGATGGCGTCGAGGGTGGAGAGGACCTCGGCGGGGAGGGGGATCGCGGCGACTTCGAGATTGGCTTCGAGGTGGGCGGTTTGGGAGGTGCCGGGGATGAGCATGATGTTGGGGGCATGGTGGAGTAGCCAGGCGAGGCCGAGTTGGGCGGGGGTACAGCCGAGGGCTTGGGCCGTGGCGATGACGACCGGGTTGTCGGTGACCTTCGGCATGGCGGGGAACGTGCCGCCGAGGGGGAAGAACGGGATCCAGGCGATGCCTTCTGCCACACAGAGTTTCACCAGATCCTCGTCGTCGCGGGCGACCAGGCTGTAGGCGTTCTGAACGCAGACGATGCCGGCGGGGAGAGCCTGCCGCAGGCCGTCGAGGGTGACGGCGCTGAGGCCGATCGCGCCGATCTTGCCCTCGTCACGCAGCGCGATCATGGCGGCGAGTTGGTCGTCCAGGTCGACGACCTGATCGCCGGACGCCCGCAGCCCCGGCCCGGTGTCGAGGCGGCGCAGGTTCACCACCGGGATGCGGTCGAGGCCGAGCGAGGTGAGATTGTCTTCGACGCTGGCCCGCAGTTGCTCGGGTCGTTGCGCCGGGCGCAGCGGGATGCGGGCTCCGGGGTCGGGGTCCGCACCGACCTTGCTCACGATGACGACACCGTCCTCGGGCGTGAAGGCGTCGCGGATGAGCCCGTTGACGTAGCGGTCACCGTAGAAGTGGGCGGTGTCGACGTGGTCGACGCCCAGTTCCCAGGCGCGGCGCAGCACGGCGAGCGCGGCGGCCCGGTCGTCCGGCAGGCCCGCGAGCCGCATCGCACCGAATCCGATGCGCGACACGGTATGTCGGCCGAGCGTGCCGGGGCCGCCGGGGCGCGGCACGCCCGAGGGGGCGAGGGTGGTCGCGGGCGGGATGTTCGTTGTCATGGGAGTCCTCCCACATGAGATGATGGCCGAAGCGGAGGAACCTCCGCTTAATCCGACTATACCGGAGGTGCCTCCGATTTGAGCCCGGCCGATTCCGCGTCCGCCCATGACAAGCCTCGGGCTGCCCGCGCCCCGCGCGCGGACGCCCAACGCAATCGCGACCGACTGCTCGAGGTCGCCCGGGTCGCGTTCGCGAATGCGGGTGACACCGTGAGCTTGGAGGGCATCGCCCAGCAGGCCGGTGTCGGCATCGGCACCCTGTATCGCCACTTCCCCAATCGCGAGGCGCTGGCCGAGGCCGTCTACGCCGCCGAGCTCGACGATGTCACCGCCGCCGTCGAGGCCCTGCTCGAGCAGCACCCGCCGGAAGTGGCATTGCGGGCGTGGATGGGGCGGTACGCCGCCTTCGTGGCCACCAAGCGCGGTATGGCCGACACGCTGCGCGCCGGGTGGGCCTCCGGCCGGATCGCGATACCGGTGACGCGGGAACGCATTACGGGCGCGATCGCGACGCTGCTGGCGCGGGGAGTCGAAACCGGTTCCCTGCGTGCCGATGTCGAAGCCGCGGATATCACGGTCATGCTGCTGGGGATCCTGCTCACCACGGCGGGCGATACGGGCGAACAGACCGAACGACTACTCGACCTCATGCTCGATGCCCTGCGGCCGAGCCCGGTCCCGCGATGATGACGGTTGCGGGATCGCGGCCCGGCCCGCTGCTAGGTTGGGCGGGGTGGAACTGTTCGCACAGTCTTGGAGCGCGCTGCGTACCGCAGTCGGCGAACTCTCCGACGAAGACTTCGGGCGGCCGTCCGGCTGCGCGGGGTGGCTCGTGCGAGATCTGTTGTGCCACTTGGTCATCGATGCCCAGGATGTATTGATCACCCTGGTGACGCCGACCGAGGCCGAGCCGAACCGCGATTCGATCACCTACTGGCGGGTGAGCGACACTCGACCCACCGGCGACGACCCCCTGGACGCCTTGATCGTCCGGCTGGCCGCCGCCTACCAGGACCCGGCCCTGCTCACGTTCCATCTCGACGACGTCGGCGCCGCCGCGGGTCGCGCCGCCGCCCTCGCCGATCCGGCCCAGCGCGTCGCCACCCAGGACTACGCCCTCACCACGGCCGACTACCTCGGCGCCTACGTCCTGGAATGGACCCTCCACCACCTGGACCTGATCGCCAACCTCCCGCACGTGACTCCCCCACCCACCGAAACCCTCACCCGCGCACGCGAAATGCTCGAGCAGATTGCCGGAACCCCCTTCCCGGCCTCGATCTCCGACACCGAGGCCCTCCGCATCGGCACCGGCCGCCGCACCCCCACTCCCGCCGAATCCACCGAACTGGCGGCCCTGGCCGCCCGCCTCCCCTTCGTCCTCGGCTGACCACCTGTGTGGCCGGCCGAACGTGGTTCAGGGCGTGGCGGATTGCACGAGTAGGGCACCGAGCAGCATGGTCAACGCTCCGGCCAGCTGGGCCGGGGTGAGCGACTGGCCGAGCAGCAGCCAGGCGAGGGCGGCGGCGATCAAGGGTTCCGCGACCGCCAGTACGCCCGCCAGGGTCGGGGGTAAGTCGCGCAGAGAGCGGAGACCGGCCAGATAAGGCAGGACGGTGCCGGCGACGGCAAGCGCGAGGAGGATGATACATACCGGGGTCCGCAGACCGCCCAGAACGGCTGGGGCCGTGAGTAATCGGGCGGGCAGGGTCCACGGCGGCGTGAATACCGCCACCGTCACCGCACCGATGGTCAAGCCGACGGCGGTCAGCCCGGCCGGGTCGTGACTACGCGCGCCGCGCTCACCGAGCAGGAAGTACGCGGCCGAGCAGACCGCCGAACCCAATCCCGCGAGGATGCCCAGGGCATTCGGATGCGCGACCTGCCAGAGCTGCGCAACCACGGCCAATCCGGCCACCGCCAGCCCGATGCCCAGCCACACCCGGCCCGGCAGCTTCGTGCGCCGCACCACCCGCACCCACAGGGCGACCAGTACCGGCGCGAGATTGACCAACACCATCGCCGTCCCGACCGGAACCTGCTGCACGGCAACGAAGAACAACAACTGCACCCCGGCGACACCGAGCAGGCCATAACCGAGCAGCAACCACAGATCGGCCAGCCGGAAGCGTAAGGCCCAGGGCCGCACCAGCGCCACGATCGGAAGCAACAGAACGGCGGCCAACGTGATGCGAGCCGAGGTCACCGCCGCCGGTGACCAGCCCGCATCCATCACCGCCTTCGCCAATGGTCCGGAACTCGCGAACAGCGCCCAGGAGGTGAGGCTCCATCCGATTGCCGAGGTCCGGACCGGCACCCGCTCAGTCGTTTCCGTCGTCGTCACAGCAGCAGTGTGATCAGCCATGGGCCATCCGGCCACCGCATTTCCTGGCGGCATACCGCCGGCCGACGGTCGCCCTCAGAGGAAGACGCGCGCGTTCTCCAGCCAGAACCAGGCATCGTGGCCGTCGGCGGTGAGGTCGGTGTCGGCGAGGGATCTGCGTTGGGTGACTCGCAGGCAGAAATCGAGGGCACTCCCCCGGACTCGCTGCGCGGCATCGTCGGGGCCCCACACCCACACCGCGCCATCCGGTCCGGTCAGTTCGACCCGGAAGGGCGCTGTCGGGATGGGCAATTGGGCGGCATAGAACGACAGGCCGACCCCGGCCACGCCCAGCGCGGCGACGTGCCGGAGGCGAGCGGTGGGAGGGTGGGCGACACCGAGGGTGTCGTAGATGTCCTGTCCGTGCGCCCAGGTTTCCATCAGGCGCAGCGGGACCATGAGGGTCGCGGTCAGGTCCGAGCCGAACCACGGGAAGGACTGATCGAGGGGGATGTCGCGGAGCGCTGTCGCCAGTTCGGCTCGGCCGCTGCGCCATTCGTTCAACAGGGCCGATCGGGGTTTCGCTGCTCCCTCCTCGGCGTCGAGGTCGGCGGCGCGCGGACCCGCGGCTTCGGCTTGTTTCAGCACGGTGGCGAAGGTACCCGGGGTACGGATTGCGATGAGTACGTTCGCGTCGGCGACGGCCAGATGCGCGATCTGATGGGCGATTGTCCACCCTGCGGCGGGGGTGGGCGCGGTCCAGTCGTCGTGCGCGGAGACCAGTGCGTCGAGCTCATCTCCCTCGGCCACCAGATCGGGTACCGCGAGATCGCGGTTCACTTCGGACACGTCGAGGCCGTAGTCCAGCATCGGTAATCACCTTCTCGCGCAGGGTCGAACATGATCACCACCACGATAGCCTCGGGGACTACTGAAAGAGCTTGAGCAGGTTGACGATCAGGCGGTCCACTCCGTAGAGGAAGGGGAGGGTGACCCAGGACCAGGCGAAGATCAGTAGTGGGATGCGGCGGGGTGGGGTCGGTTCCGGGGTGGTCATTGCGGGTCTCCCTGCGGGACGGCCGGTTCGGCGGGCTTTCGGTGGTGCTTTGGCGATACGGGGCGGATCAGTTCGTTGGCGAGGAAGCCGACGCACAGCAGGGCGATCATGATGGCGAAGGATGTGCCGTAGAGGGACGGGCCGGATTTGCCTTGGCGGGCACCGGAATCGGCGATGGCGTTGACGATGAGCGGGCCTGCGACGCCGGCGACGGACCAGGCGGTGAGCAGGCGGCCGTGGATCGCGCCGACCTGGTAGGTGCCGAACAGGTCCTTGAGATAGGCGGGGACGGTGGCGAATCCGCCGCCGTAGAAGGACAGGATCACCATCGCGCCGAGGATGAAGGCGGGTTTGTTGTCGCGGCCCACCGACCACACCAGGACGTAGGCGAGGGCACCGACGCCCAGGTAGATGCGGTACATGTGCTTGCGGCCGATGAGATCCGACAGGGACGACCAGCCGATGCGGCCGCTCATATTGGCCGCCGACAGGACGGCCACGAATCCCGCTGCCGCACTGGCGGATACCGGCGTCGAGGAGTGTTTGAAGAAGTCGACCACCATGGGTGCGGCCTTCTCCAGGATGCCGATGCCCGCGGTCACGTTGAAGCACAGCACGATCCACAGCAGCCAGAACTGCGGGGTGCGGATCGCGTCGTTCGCGGCGACATCGTGGGCGCTGACGAGCTTGCCGGTGGTGGCGGGCGGCTCCCAGCCCGCGGGCCGCCAGCCTGGCGGCGGGACCCGGACCAGTAGCACGCCCACGGTCATGAAGACGGCGTAGACGAGCCCCATCACGAGGAAGGTCTCCGCGATGCCGCGGTGATCCTTGCCGAAGTCCGAGAGCATCTCGGTGGTCCACGGGGAGGCGATGAGCGCGCCGCCGCCGAAGCCCATAATGGCGAAACCCGTTGCCATGCCCGGCCGGTCGGGGAACCACTTGATCAGCGTGGACACCGGCGAGATGTAGCCGATGCCCAGGCCGATGCCGCCGATGAACCCGTACCCCAGGACGATCAGCCAATATTGGCTGAGCGCCGCGCCCAGCGCCGAGACCAGCAGTCCGGAGCAAAAGCACACCAGCGAGACGGCCATCGCCCAACGCGGCCCGCGTTTCTCGACGGTCGTGCCGCCGAAGGCGGCCGAAAGTCCCAGCATCACAATGGCGATCTGGAACGGCAGCGCACTCCCGGTGCCGGAGATGTGCATCGTCTTCTCGAGCGGCGGCTTGAACACGCTCCACGCGTACGCCTGCCCGATGGCGAGGTGGATGGACAGGGCCGCCGGTGGCACCAGCCAACGGCTCCAGCCCGGCGGTGCGGTGACACGGGAAAACCTCATGGCGTCAGCTACTGCTGTCATGTTCTGCCCCAAATGTCCGACGTGGGGCGATCATAGGACGACTGCATACCGGACCGTTGGGTATCGGACGAGGATGGCGGACTCGGCCGCACGCGTCCGGCCCGAGCGGCGGAAGTGCCACCCGGGCCGGACTTTTGCGCGGTTACTGGGTCCGCTGATAGGTGCGGAAGGCCGACAGCGCCCAGGCGAACGCGAGGGCGGCCAGGGCCGTCAGGTAACCGAGATGCGCGGCGACGAACCCGGCGTCCGCGGTGCCCGCCAGGCCGGTGCGGCCGATGTCGACCGCCCAGGTGACCGGGTTGAACTTCGAGATCGACTGCACCCAGCCGGGCATCAGCGCGGTGGCCATCATGCCCGAGGACAGGAACGTCAAGGGCAGGATGATCAACTGGGACATGCCGATCAGGGCGATCTGACTGCGTGTGATCAAGGCCAGAGCGACCGAGCCCGCGCAGAAGATCGCCGCCAGCAGGGTCGCCGCCGCCAGCGCGAGCAACATCCCGACCACGCCGCCGGGATAGCGTGCGCCACCGGCGAATCCGATGAGCAGCACCAGCGCCGACTGCACCAGGCCGATGGTGAGCTGAACGCCGAGTTGCCCCGCCACCACCGCGCTGCGCGAAACCGGCGCGGTCAGCAGCTGATTCATGACGCCGTTGTCGATGTCCTCGATGTAGCCGGTGCCCGCCCAGACCCCGGAGTACAGGACGGTCATCATCAGGACGCCGGGAGCCAGGAAGGTGATGTAGTTGGCGGCCCCGAAGCCGGGGATGTCGCCGACGGACTTGAACACCTGGCCGAACAACAGGATCCAGACGATGGGCTGCAGCAGCGCCGCGAAAACACCCCAGGATTCGCGCAGGGTGTTGACCATCCAGCGCCGGAAGATCTGGCCTGCCGCCACCGCCCAACCGGCCGTGGGGGTTTCGCGGGGCAGGTCGTAGGCGATCGCGGTCATGCCGCCACCTCCGCGGTCTCGCGGTGGTTGTCGGCCCGGTAGGAACGGCCCGCATAGTGCAGGTACACGTCATCGAGGGAGGGCCGGGAGATCGACACCGCACCGAAACCGATGGCGGCGGCGTCGAATTCGGACAGGACCCGGCCGATCACGCCGGACGGATCGTCGGTGCGGGCGATGAGTTTGCCGACGGGGCCGTCCTGCTCGATGACGATGTCACGCAGGGACGCGATGGATTCCCCGACCGCGCGCACGGCCGCCACATCCGGATCGATGAGCTCGACGGTGAGGGTGTCGCCGTCCAGCGTCGACTTCAGCTGCGCCGGTGTGCCTTCGATGACCGCGCGCCCGTGGTCGATGATGACCAGCCGGTCGGCGAGTTCGTCGGCCTCCTCCAGATAGTGGGTGGTGAGCACGACGGTGAGCGCCGCCTCGGTCGCCAATCGCCGGATCTCCGACCACATCTCGGCGCGCGCCTGCGGGTCCAGGCCGGTGGTCGGCTCGTCCAGGAACAGCACCGACGGGGTGTGCACCAGCCCGACGGCAACGTCGAGCTTGCGCCGCATACCGCCGGAGAGCTTGGCCACCTTACGCTTTCGCGCGTCGCCGAGCTGGAACTGATCCAGCAGCCGGTCGGCACGCAGCACGGCGTCGTGGCGGGACAGGCCGTGCAGGCGCGCGGCCATGACCAGGTTCTCGAAGGGTGTCTGACGCGGGTCCGCGCCGGAGCCTTGGGAGACATAGCCGATGCGATGCCGGATGGCCGCGGCATCGGTGGTGACATCGAATCCGGCCACTCGCGCGGTGCCGGAGTCGGCGCGCGAGAGGGTGGTGCAGATCTTGGTGGTGGTGGATTTGCCCGCGCCGTTGGGGCCGAGCATGCCGTAGACGGTGCCCGCGGCGATGCTGAAGCTGAGGCCGTCCAGGGCCCGCACATCGGGCTTGCGGCGGCCGCCGGGATAGGTCTTGACCAGGTTGTGCACCTCGACCGCAGCCGAGGGCAAGGGGGTGATGGACATGGTTGTGTTCCTCGTGTCAGGTACGGGGAACGACCACGGAAACCAGTGGATATGCTGATGAATGCAGTTCGAGCATCCGATGGTTCGCCGTCGGTCGTTCGGATCCGGCGGAGGCTCGGGTGTTGGCGCACCCGGGCCACCGTTGTCTTCAGGCGGTTAGCTCGGTGGTTTCGGCATCCCCCACTCCTCCAGGAAAAGGTCGGCGACGTTCTGCGGAATCTGCCCGGGCGGGTGCTGCGCGGCCAGCTTGGTCATGGCGCGCCAGCCGTCGAGGCCGCCCAGTACGCCGGATTCGATGCGCTCGGCGACCTCCGCGGTGAAGTCCCGATCGGCGCGCAGCAGGCGGACCTCGTAGTTGCTCTCGATCAGCAGGACCTCGGGCAGCCAGGAGGCCACGGACTCTTCGATGTCGCGGATCTCGGTGATCCGCTTGTCCAGCACCGCGACTCGGCGACGCAGCACCGCGGCCGCCTCCTCGGGGCCCAGGACCGGCAGGAAGGACAGGGCGGCCATGAACCGCGGGTATTCCTTCTCCGGCTCGGAGATCCAGGCGCGCAACCAATCTCGCAGTTCCGCGGCTCCGGATTCGGTGATCCGGTAGACGGTGCGGGCGGGCCGGTTGCCGTCCTGCTCCTCCCCGACCACCTCGATGAAGCCCTGCGCCTGCAGTGATTCGACGACGGGGTAGAGCGCGCCGTAGTTGATGCGCACGCTGCCGTCCTTGCCGCGCTGCTTGAGGGTCTGCGAGATCTGGTACGGGTGCATCGGGCGTTCCCAGAGCTGCGCGAGGACGGCCAGCGTCAAGGGATTGACCCGGCGAAATGCCCGCTTCCCGGCCACACGCACCTCCTATTACTCTGTCCAGAGTATTGGCTACTCTGAACAGAGTACTCCTCGCTGTGCGATAAACAAGGCGTGCCAGCTTCTCGCCGCAAGACCACCAACCGCCGAACCGTCCTCGCCGGGGCGGGCGCGCTCGCAGTCGGCACGGCCCTCGGCGCGGCCGGATGCAAGGATTCGGGCTCGCCGGCCCCGGCGACCACCGCCGACGCCGCGCTACCGGCGGCCGCCGACTCCGGGATCGACCACATCATCGTGGTGATGATGGAGAACCGCTCCTTCGACCACTACCTGGGCTGGCTGCCCGGCGCGAACGGCAAGCAGTCGGGGCTGACCTTCACCGACCGCAACGGCAAGGCACGCAAGACCTTCCATCTGGCCACCACCCAGGGCTGCCAGTACAACGACCCCGATCATTCCTTCGACGGCGGCCGCACCGCGTTCAACGACGGCAAGTGCGACGGCTGGCTGCGCGCCGGGCAGAACGACGAATTCCCCATCGGCTATTACCAGCCCGGCGATCTCGACTTCTATGCCAAGGCCGCACCGGCCTGGACGGTGTGCGACAACTACTTCTCCGCGATCATGGCCGAGACCTTCCCCAACCGCTGCTACCAGCATGCGGCGCAGACGGACCGCATTCACAACTCCATGACCGTGTCCACCCTGCCGACCATCTGGGATCGCTTGGCGGCGGCGGGAATCCAGGGCCGCTACTACTTTCACGACGTGCCGTTCCTGGCGGCGTGGGGCACCAAGTACGTGTCCATCAGCCACCTGTTCTCGACCTTCCTGGCCGATTGCGCGGCCGGGACGCTGCCGCCGGTCTCCTTCGTGGATCCGAAGTTCCTCGACGAATCCACCGGCACCTCGGCCGACGATCACCCGCACGGGGATATCCGTGCGGGACAAGCGTTCCTGAATCAGGTGTATCAGGCGGTCACCAAGAGCCCGGCCTGGTCGCGCACGATGCTGATCATCAACTACGACGAGTGGGGTGGGTTCTTCGACCATGTGCCGCCGCAGACCGCGCCGGACGCCAATCCCGCGTGGGGGCTGCGCGGATTCCGGGTGCCGTGCCTGGTGATCTCACCGCTGGCGCGGCGCAAGCACGTGGCGAGCGAGGTGTACGACCACGCGTCGGTGTTGAAGGCCATCGAATGGCGTTGGGGGCTACCGTCATTGACGCCGCGTGACGCGGCCGCCCGCAATCTCGCCGAGGTGCTGGACTTCACCAGCACGCCGAATCTCGATGCGCCGCAATGGGAGGTGCCGGGCGTCACCTCACCGCGCTGCACGCCGTCGGTAGTGGCCGACTTCGAGCAGTGGACCAGCCTGCGCAAGGTGGCCGAGGCGGCGGGCTGGAAGTTCTGATCCCACAGCCACTTCCACGCCGCCGTCGCGACTACTGCGTGGTGTGGCCGGGCAGCACGCAGACCGCGTCCAGGCCGAGCACGTGATTCAGGCGGCCGAAGGCGAGCCAAGAGCCCAGGCACATGGACAGTTCCACGATCTCGGCATCGGTGTAGAGCTTCTTCATGCGGGCGAAGAACTCGTCGTCGAGGGCGTGGTGGTCCAGCGCGTAGACCTCGGCGTATTCGGCGGCCATGCGGGTGCGGTCGTCGAAATTCGTGGTGGTGCGCCAGTCGGTGACGTCGTCGGCGAAGGACTCCTCGACCTTCTCGCCACCGCGGTCGGTGCGCCAGTCCAGGCAGAACAGGCAGCCGTTGATCTGGGCGATGCGCAGTCGCGCGGCCTCGAATTCGCGCAGGCCCAGGGTGGAATGGGAGTAGACGGCGAGGGAGAAGTTGGAGGCGGCCACGCCGATGCCGGGGACCATTTCGCCCCACACGTAGCCGATCGGGTCCTTGCCCTCGGGAATGTCGATGATCATGCCGGGTTCCTTTGCAGTGTTGATTGCTGCCCGAGAGTGGTCACTGCCTTCCGAGCGTGCCGAAGGGCAACGGGACATCGAGGGCGTCGTAGAGGCCTGGTTCCGCGTCGGCCAGCCAGGGGATGGCGTTCACCAATCTGCCCACGGCCGTGGCGTTTCCGCCCGCCGAGTGATTGCCGTCCTCATCGGTGGCCTGGACGGTGATCTCGATGCGTGGACGGCCCTCGATGAGGACGCGGTGCGCGCCCGCACCGCTGGGTGGCTGCGGCCAATCCGGTGCGCAGCTCGCGTGGATACGGGTGACGTGTTCGATGATGATGCGCGGGCTGCCGTCGACGATGCCCTGTACCTCGAAGCGGACCGCGCCCTGGGTGCCCGCCTCGAACTTGCCCATCAGCTGGGTCTCGACGGTGTCGTCGAGTGCCCGGCGTTCCACGACCTCACGAATGTCGGTGAGCGGCACGCCGAGTCCGCGGGCGATCATGCGAATCTGGCCGCCCCACACCATGGTCGGGATGGTGGGCGCGAGCATCGGAGGCTGATAGTCCAGGGGCTGGCCCATACCGACCAGGTAGCGCACCGAGTCGGGCTGGTCGTAGGTGGTGTAGTCGAAGATCTCCTGGCAGCGCAGCACATCCACGGTGCTGCCGAGGCCGCTCATCAGCAGCGGCAGGATGTCGTTGCCCCAGCCGGGATCGATGCCGGACACGAACAGCGCGCCACCGCCGTCGACGGTGGCCTTCGCGACCCGGTCGCGCAGTTCCGCGGGGGCGCTGCGGTGGTCGTAGAGGGCGTAGAGCGCGGGGGTGACCACCACGGCTCCGGTGCGCAGGGCACGTTCGATGTCGGCGAGGGCGTCGTCGGGACGGATGTCGCCGGAGGCGGCGTACACCACGGCTCGCGGGCCCGCGGCCAGGGCGGACTCGATGTCGTCGGTGGCCGCGATTCCCAATTCGGTGTCCAGCCCGGCCAATTCGCCGGCGTCACGGCCGACCTTGTCGGGGTTGTGGACCAGGACGCCGGTCAGTGCCAGTCCGGGATGGGCGGCGACGGCCCGGATGGCGGCACGGCCGACATTGCCCGTGCCCCAGACCAGGGTGGAAATCATGAAACTGAACGTAGCAAATGCTTGGTAGGTTGATGTCCGATTCGGCTACATTGCGGTATGGATTTCGAAGCACTCGAGGCGATTCGCCAACTCAAGCACCGCTACCTGCGGAGCCTGGACCTCAAGCAGTGGGACGACTACGGCGACACCATGTGCGAGGACATCGTCGGCAAGTACGGCTCCCCCTCCGGCGGGCTGCCCGCCGAATTCCGTGGCCGCGATGCGATCGTCGACTTCATGCGCAATGCGCTCGACGGCAAGAACATCATCAGCGTGCACGTCGCCAACCATCCCGAGATCACCGTCGACGGCGACACCGCCAGTGGCAGTTGGTGTCTGGAGGACACCATCATCGCCGCCGACTACGGGATACTGATCCGCGGCGCCGCGTACTACCACGACACCTACCGGCGCGAGGACGGCGTGTGGCGCATCGCCACCACCGGTTACCAGCGGCTCTACGAGTACACGACGTCCACCAAGGACCTGCCCAGCTTCACGCTCACCGCCAATCTCTGGGCACCCGACTCGGCCGAAGCACACGGCTGATCGGAAACCGCTGCGCCGCCGCATGGTTAACGCGTGCCCGAAACCTGCCGATCATGAGTGCGACAGTCGATCATGGCTGTGACACACGGGTGCCCGCACCCCGCCCCGCCGGGTGCGGGCACCGATTCGAGCAACGCTAGGAAGCACATGCGCAAGACCCTGCTGGCCCTGTCCGGAATCGCCCTCACCACCGCCGCCATCATGCTGCCCACCGCCCCGGCGCAAGCCGCGAGCGGCGCCTGGGGCGCGATCGCGGTGTCCGACAACGGCGATCTGGGCTGGGGCTGGAACTACGACACCGAGGACCAGGCCAACCAGGCGGCCATCGACAAGTGCGGCGTGGCCAGCTGCTCCGTCATCACCACGTTCCCGAAGTGCGGCGCGGCCGCCTTCTCCAACTCGATGAACAAGTACACCGGCGGCTTCGGCGATACGCCCGCCGCGGCCGAGCAGAACGCCGAATGGTACGGCGACTCGGTCATCGTGCGCGCCGCCATCTGCAACGACTGACGCCGCCGGCCGGGCGACGGACCCTGACACCGCCGCCCGGCCCGAATTACTTCCGCCGCAATCACTTTCCGCCGCGCATCGGCACGCCCGCTCAGCGTTCGGCGGCCTCGACGGCTTTGCGGACCACGTCGGCGGGAGCGGGGGTGGCCGGGTGCTCCCAGAAGGGTTCGGCGGTGGCGTAGGGCGTGCCGTAGACGGGGGTGCCGGGCTGGGTGCGCCAGCTGTCGGCGAGGGTGCCGATGTCGAGGGTGTCGTAGCCGAGAGCGCTGATCAATTGCGCCGCTGCGGCTTTCGCTTCCGCATCGTCGCCCGCGATCGGGAGGGCGGTGCGGTCGGGTGCGCCCGCCGGGCGAGCCAGTTCGCCCAGGTGGCGGAACAGGATGTTGTTGAACGCCTTCACTACTCGTGAACGCGGCAGATGGCGTTGCAGCAGTTCGGAACTCGTGGCGGTGCCCGCCGCCAGGTCGGCGAATTCGCCGTCGCGGCCGGGCGAGTAGTTGTTGGTGTCGATGACCACCTTGCCTACCAGCGGTTCCACGGGGACCTGCTGATACGCCTTCAGCGGAACCGTGACCACCACGATGTCGCCCGCGGCGGCCGCCTCGGCGGGCGTCGCGGCCCGCGCCCGCTCCCCCAGCTCCGACACCAGTTCGGCCAGCGTCTCCGGCCCGCGTGAATTGCTCAGCACCACATCGATCCCCGCGGCCACGGCCAGCCGGGCCACGGTGCCGCCGATATTCCCACTCCCGATCAATCCAAGTGTCGTCATGCCCGCAGCCAACACGGCGCGCTCCGGCCTTGTTCCCGCAACGATCGGCCCACCCGCCGCTCGGCATCTGCGCGCGCTTCGTCCACCGGCACGCTCACTGCGGTCGGCCGAGCGCCCTTCAGGTTCGGGTCGAGTGCGGGCCGCAGAGGCGCGGGCTTTGGAGCGCGCGGCGGTTGAACGTCATTCCTCCGGTGGTAGGGCCGCCGCCGCGGTCAGCGCGGCATTGAGTACCCCGGGGAAGCGGCCGTCGAGGTCGGCGCGGCGGAGGCTGACGAAGCGGTTGCGGCCGTCCTGGCGGGTGGTGATGAGGCCGGAGTCGCGGAGGACGCGGAAGTGGTGGGACATGGTGGATTTGTGGACGTCGATGCCCGCGGCCGCGGCGGCGCAGGCGTGCTCGGCGTCGTCGGCCAGGGATGCGAGCAGACGGAGGCGCACCTGGTCGGAGAGGGCGTGCATGACGGCGACGAAGTCGATGTCGCCGGTGGCGGGTTGGGGCAGGTACCGCATGGCGCCACCCTAGCAACTGTTGGATTGTTTGACATCTATCGAACCGTCTTCATAGTATGACGAGCATCCAACTAATGCGGATTCCCGCTCACCCAGCACGAGGAGTTTCGGGTGAATTCACGACTTATCACGTTGGCACTGGGCACATTTGCCATCGGCATCGACGCATTCGTCACCGCCGGACTGGTCGCTCCGGTGTCGAACGATCTGGGTGTGTCGACCTCGGCGGCCGGGCAACTGGTCACCGTCTTCGCACTCTCCTACGCGGTGCTGTCGCCGATTCTCGCGACCGCCACCGCGGGACTGTCCCGAAAACGGGTGCTGCTCATCGCGTTATCGCTGTTCGTCCTCGGCAACGTGGCGACCGCACTGGCCGGAAGCTTCGCGCTGGTGCTGGCCACGCGGGTGATCGCGGCGGCGGGCGCATCCATGTACACGCCGAACGCGACGGCCGTCGCGGCCGCGCTCAGCCCGCCCGAACGACGCGGGCGCGCGATCTCGGTGGTGATCGGCGGGCTCACCGTGGCCACCGCGCTGGGGGTGCCGATCGGCACCTGGATCGGCGGCGCGTTCAGCTGGCGGGCCACCCTGTGGCTGGTCGCGGCGCTCGGCGCGCTCGCGCTGGCCAGTGTGGCAGCGATCATCCCAGCCGTGCACCTGCCCGCGCCCGCGCGGCTGCGGGAGCGTCTGCTGCCCTTGCGCGACAAGACGATTGCGACCGGTCTGCTGCACGCGGTACTGCTGTTCGGCGGCATGTTCACCGTCTACACCTACCTCGCCACGGCCATGCATCCCGCGACCGGCGGCAGCACCGGGCGATTCACTCTCCTACTGTGGATATACGGCCTCACTGCCGTAGTGGGCAGCACGCTCGGCGGACGCTTGGTCGACCGGCTGGGCTCACGGCGAATCATGCCGCTCACACTGATCGGCGCCGGCGTAGTGGTGGCCTTGATCCACGTCTCGGGTCAGCACTTCGCCACCGCGATCGTCTGGTGTGTCGCCTTCGGCATCCCCGGCTGGATCTGGGCTGTGGCACAACAACATCGGCTGGTCGAACTCGCACCCCAGGGTTCGCCGCTGCTCCTCGGCCTGAACGCCTCCGCCCAGTACTTCGGCATCGCCCTGGGCGGTGCGGCAGGCGGCCTCGGCCTGCAGTGGTGGGGCGCAAGCTCACTCGGCTGGATCGGCCTGATCCTGGTGGCGGGCGCTCTCGCGCTACTCGCCCTCAGCCTGCGCGGATCGGCGCAGCGGAAGGATGTCACTGCTGCGGCTCCGCCGACCGACGCTCCGCCGATCTCCCCAACCGCAGCCACGGGCACAGCAGCTACACCTAGCGCGGCGACCGCTTGACAGTGCGGACTGTGGCCGGGATCGCCCCCACGGCCGCCGTCCTGCGACGGCCGTGGGAACTCGCCGGAAAGTTTGTGGCCGAAGGGGATTCGGCCGGGTGGACCTCAGCCGAGGGTGATGGCGTCGAGGCGGGTTCGGAGGAAGTCTGCCGAGATGACCGGGGGTAGGCCGGGGATGCGGCCTATGGGTGGCTCGAGGGGTGTCACCTGGGCGTCGTGGTCGAGTTCGTAGAAGTAGATGAGGGAGATCAGGTCTTCGTCGGGGGCGGTGGGCTGGGGTGGGAGGACGCGGTGGCGGCCGGCGGGCCAGCGGTGGCCGCTCCAATGTTGCAGCAGGTCACCGATGTTCACGGTGAGGGCGGTCGGGTCGTGGGGGGCGTCGGCCCAGCCGCCGTCGTCGGTGTAGACCTGCAGGCCGCCCGCGCCGGGTTCGCGGTCCAAGACGGTGACGGTGCCGAAATCGGTGTGCGGGCCGATGCGGAACTGGCCGGGTTCGGGCGGGCCGACTTCGGTCAGCGGCGGGTAGTGGTTGATATTGCAGGTCCAGGTGGGGCGGCTCGCCAGATCCTGGAAAGGGTTGTGCGGCAGGTCGAGTGCGGCGGCGAAGAGGGCCAGTAGTTCGTCGGAGAGGGTGCGCATGGCCGCGGTGTAGGCGAGGAACAGCTCGCGCAGTTCGCTCACCTCGGCGGGCCACACGTTGTCGAGGAACCACACGTCGTCGACCAGGGCGTCGCCGGTGCGGGTGTCCGCGCCGATCGCGAAGGTCTCCTTGAGATCGGGTGGGGTCGGCGTGCCCTCGGCGTAGCCGTTGGCCTCCAGGCCGGGACCGATCCAGCCGCGCCCGCCGACGGAGACCGCGTAGTGCTGCTTCACTTCCGGCGGCAGCGCGAAGAACCGGCGGGCCGCCGCGCGCAGGTCGGCCGGAAGTCCTTCCGGCACACCGTGTCCGCGCACCAGCAGGAAGCCGGCCCGCTGCATGCCGGCGTCCACCTCGCGCAGCACCCGGGCGGCGGAGGCCCCGCCTGCGCGCCACTCGTTCAAATCGACGGTCGCGATCGCGTTCATTGCGCCACTCCGCTCACTCCGCCACCCCGATGTCCTCGTTCCACAGCTCCGGTCGCTCCGCGATGAAGCGGGTCATCATGTCGACGCAGGCCGGATCGTCGAGGACGGTGATCGAAACACCGTGCGCGGCAAGCCAATCGTGGCCGCCGGTGAAGGTGCGGGATTCGCCGACGATGACCGCGCCGATGCCGAACTGGCGGACCAGGCCGCTGCAGTACCAGCACGGGGACAGCGTGGTGACCATGATGGTGTCGCGGTAGTCGCGGCGGCGGCCGGCATTGCGGAAGGCGTCGGTCTCGGCGTGCACGCTGGGGTCGTCGTTCTGGACCCGGCGATTGTGGCCGCGGCCCAGCAGGTTTCCGTCGCTGTCGAACAGGGCCGCACCGATAGGGATGCCGCCCTCGCGGAGTCCCAGTTGCGCCTCGTCGTAGGCGGCGACCAGCAGATCCTGTGCATTGATCATGCCGATCATGCTGCCACCGCCTGCTTGGAAATCCGGGAGCGGTTGAGCAGCAGATAGCCCGCGCCCGCGAGCAGGAAGCCGACGAAGAAGGTGATGTCACCCAATTGCGGCAGCGCCTTGGCGACCGGGCCGACGAACTTCTCCTGGTTGGAGAACAGCACGACCGACACCACCAGGCCGAACACGAAGGCCGCCAGCCCGCCCCAATTGGTGTGCGTGCGATCGTAGAGCAGGTGGTCGACGCGCTGCCCGCGGCGCAGGTACTCGTCGGCGAACACCACGCCCAGCCACGGGCCGATCCAGTACGCGACGATGAGCAGGAAGCCCTCGTAACTGGCCGCCGCGTCCGGCAGCGCCCACCAGGCGACCAGGAATCCGAGCACCCCGAAGGCCGCCGACACCATGGCGCGCTGGGTGCCGACCGAGAATTTGAAGCCCATGGTCACGAATGCCATCGCGCCGGAATACACATTGAGCGCGTTGGCGGCCACCGCGCCGACCGCGATGGCCAGCAGGGTCAGATCCTTCAGCGGCGTGGGCAGATTCGCGGTGAACACGTCGGTGGGGCTGCCCTGCGCGGTGCCGGTCACCGTCGCCGAGGCCGCGCCGACTACGGTCAGCCAGAAGCAGGACAGGAACAGTCCGGCCGAGGCGTAACCGCCGGTCGCCAGGCGGGAGGCGGAGGCGGGCAGATAGCGGGAGTAGTCCGCAGCGTAAGGATTCCAGCCCGCGGCGTAGCCGAACGCGGTGCCGACGGTCAGCAGGAATCCGCCCATCCCGCCCACGCCGCCCGCGGGTGCGGGCGCGCCCAGCTGCGCCTTACTGAAGATCACCACGGTGACGATGGCGAACACGATCGCCAGCAGCGGGAAGGCGATGCGCTCCACCGCCTGCACCAGGTTGTGGCCGAAGAACGCGAACGCGGTCTGCACCACCACGATCACCAGCAGGGCGGTCAGTTTCGGCATGCCGGTCAGGGAGTTCAATGCGAACGCGCCGCTGACCGAGTTGGTGGCGAACCAGCCGACCCCGCACATCACCGACATGAACGCCGCGGGCAGCGCATTGCCGCGATAGCCGAAGGCCAAGCGCCCCAACACCATTTGCGGGACCCCGTGCAACGGGCCACGCGCGGAGAGCAGATAGTGCGCGACCGCGCCGATCGCGGTGCCGACGGCCAGACCGAGCGTCGCCTGCCAGAAGTTCATGCCGTAGGCGGTGACGGCGAGCACGCCGACGAAGACGGTCGCGAACTCCATGTTCGGAGACATCCACGTCCAGAACAGTTTTCGCGGAGTCCCGTGGCGGGCGTCCTCCGGAATGTAGTCGTCGCCGCCGGGCTCGACGGCGATCACGCGATCCCCGTAGGCCGACCGGGTGTGCGTCTCGGTCATGGGAGGAATTGTGGGGTCCGGAATGTTGCCGGGACATCAAACCGCGTTACCACTGGATACCAAGTGCGCGAACCGGATCTGGCTTCAGTTCGCTGAACTCAGCGGCTAGGGTGGGGTGCATGGACAATGCGTTCGCTCGCGACATGTGGCGGGTGCTGGAACCGCTGCACGCCGTCACCTACTTCGCCGCCGACTGTACGGCCGCCAACAAAGCCGTTGGCCTGCGCGGATATTGGATGGGCTACTTCGCGGCGCGCTCGGCCCCGCTGGGGGCGGTGGGGCCGTCGGTGGTGGAGGCCACCTTCTACAACTTCCACCCGGCGATGATCCGGCGCGCGATTCCCGACGCCTGGGGGTTCGCCACACCCGACGCGGTCATCGCGACCCGCACCATCGCGGCCGCCGCGGTACTGCGCACCGTGGTGCCCGATATCGCGACCGTCGCCGCGCGAGCCGTCCCGCACCTGCGCGCGGCCATCGACGCCGCGCCCGCGTCGGGCCGCCCGCTCTTCGCCGCCAACCGCGACCTGCCCACCCCCGGCGATTCCGTGCACGCACTCTGGCAGGCCGCCACCACCCTGCGCGAGCATCGCGGTGACGGGCACGTGGCATGCCTGCTCTCGGAGGGCATCGACGGCTGCGAAGCGCACGTCCTGTTCTCCGCCTCGACCGGCACCCCCGAACAGCTCTGGCGCGACAACCGCGGCTGGAGCGACACCGACTGGCAGGCCGCCCGCGACCGCCTCACCCACCGCGACCTCCTCGACAGCAACGGCGTCACCGAATCCGGCCGCGCCCTGCGCGACCACATCGAATCCCGCACCGATGCCCTCGCCATGACCGCCTACCGCGACCTCCCCGGCATGGTCGAAACCCTCGCCGTCCTCACCCCCGCCGCCCGCGCCGTAGTCCGCGCCGGCGAAGTCCCCTACCCCAACCCCATGGGCGCCGACCCCGCCTGACTCAGTAGAGGCCGGGGACCAGGCGTTTGGTGGTGTGGCGGTAGGTCTCGTAGGGGGTGCCGAGGGTTTCGAGGAGGGTTTGTTCCTCGAGGCGGATGCGGCGGAGGAAGGCGTAGGTCGGGATGATCGTGGTCAGGAGGAGGGAGGGGTAGTTGGCGGAGGCTATGCCGAAGCCGATGGTGATCATCAGGACGCCCGTGTAGGAGGGGTGGCGGATCCAGTGGTAGGGGCCGTTGCTGATGACGGGCTGGTCGGCGTCTACCTCGACGGTGGTGCGGAAGTGCTTGCCCAGGACCGTGATTGCCCAGACGCGAATCACCAGACCGGCCCACATGAGCGCGATACCGGCGACCTGCCAGGGGACCACGGGGCCGGGGAAGCGTAGGGGGCTGTCGGCCGGGAGGAAGATTCCGGTGAAGCTGGCCACCGTCATGGCGGCCGCTACCAGCAGCATGATGGCGAGCCTGGTGCCGCCGTCGCCCGCGGTCGAGCCGGTGCCGCGCACTCGATCCCGCACGCGCAGGGCGATCTCGAATGCCAGCCACACCCAGGTGGTGTACACGGCGATAGTCACGTCGGCCGTCCTTCCCGCTCTACTGTCCGATTCGTTGAGATTTCCATCCAACGGCACGGGCGCACATCCGGGATCCACCCGGAGAATGAGAACCCGCCGCCCCGGGTCAACCCCGGGGCCGAGCTCGGGGAGCACTCAGTACGTCTGAAGTCGAATGGCGTTGGCGGCCTTCTCGATCGGCTTGATGATGGGGCGCAGCGCCAGGCCCTTCCACGGCATCCAGCGCAGCATGCGCATCATGGTCAGCTGCATCTTCAGCGCCTTGGCGTCACCGGCGACCATCTGGGTGGCATTGTTCCAGCCCAGGGTGAGGTTCTCGTGGACGTAGTCACGCATGCGCTCCTGGTAGGCGGGGAAGGCGACCCGGTGATCGCCCGCGGCGGCACGCAACTCGCCCGCCAGCACGTACGCGCCGACCAGCGCCATGCTGGTGCCCTGACCCGAGAGCGGAGACGGGCAGTAGGCGGCGTCACCGACCAGCGCGACGCGGCCCGAGGACCAGTGCTCGAGGTGGATCTGGCTGACGGTGTCGAAATAGAAGTCCGGCGACTCCGGCATGGCGGCCAGCAGATCGGGGACCACCCAGCCGCTCTCGGCGTAGGCGTCGGCGACCAGACGCTGCTGCGCGGCCGTATCGCGGCGGTCGGGCAACTGCTCGGGGGCCGGGAAGATGAACTGCGCCTTGGCCGCCGAACGGTGCGTGCTGTACACCTGCGCCACCTTGCCGGGGGCCGCGTGGATGAGCTCCCAGTGATCGAGGTGCAGGCTGTTGGGCACCGAGATGACGCAGGCGGCCATCCCCGTGTGGCGGGCGAACTGCTCCTCCGCGCCGAATACGCTGCGGCGCACCGTGGAATGCATGCCGTCCGCGCCGATCACCAGATCGAACACCTGGGGCGCGGCATGGCGGAAGTGGACCTCGACGCCGTCGGCGTGCTCGATGAGCTCGGTGATCGCGTCACCGAAACGGTAGTCGACACCGAACTTGGTGGCGTCGAACAGGATCCGCGCCAGATCGCCGCGCAGCACCTCGTCGTCACCGGGCGAACGCATGCCGATCAGGTCCGGGCCGAGGGTGGCGACGGCCTTACCCGACTCGTCCACCCAGGAACCGCCGCGCATATCGGTGGAGGCCTTGCGGACCTCGTCGCTCAGGCCCATCCGGTCGATGACTTCCATTGCCACACCCCGGATATCGACCTTGTAGCCACCCTCGCGCAGGGCCGGAGCCTGCTCGACGACGGTGACGGTGAAGCCGTACTCCCGCAGCCAGAAGGCGAGAGCCGGGCCGGCGACGCTGGCGCCGGAGATGAGGACGGTCTTGTTGGCAAACTGCTGTGTGCTGGTCATGACACAAACCTTCGCCGGAGGCCCTCACCAAACCCTCACCGTCCCCTCACCACCCCTCACCGAGGCCCAGACCTGCGATATCGCCGGGTTCAGGCGTTTCCCAGCAGTGCGAGCCCGGCGTGTGCGCGCTCGTGCGCCTCGAGAACATTGGGTGAGCCCGCAGCCGGGATCTCCAGGACGGCGGCGTAATAGCGACGCGCTGCTGCCGGATCCTCGGCCCGCGCGACATCACCCAGCCCACGCAACGCACCGGCGTACATGTCGATCGCACCGGTGGATCGTGCCAGGTCGGCCGCCCGCTGATAGTCCGCGCGCGCCGCCTCAGTATCTCGGCCCTCAGCCCCGAGGAGGATGTCGCCGCGGCGAGTCAGTAGGTCGGCCATATCTGCGGCCCAACCTAATTCGGCGTTCACCGCTACGGCCTCGTCTATGAGGGCCAGGGAGGTGGTGTGGTCACCGCGCTGCTCGGTGACGGCGGCCAGTTTGTCCAAGGTGGCCGCGATGGCCCACCGGTCCCCGATAGCGCGGAAACCCGCCAAGGCGGCGGTGAACTCGGGCTCGGATTCCTCGGCGTGGCCGGACATGAGCAGCCCCATGCCGTCGCCCATCCGGAGGAACGCCTGCGACCAGGCATCAGGGCCGAACAGGCGGCGCAGATCCGCGGGCTCGCCGGGCAGCATGCCGCCTGCCATGGCCAGCAGCAGCACCAGATGTGGCTGCCGCAGTGGGGATTTCAGCGCAACGATCCCCGCTGCCGCGCGCTCGGCCTCCGCGACGAGGTCGCTCCGCCCGCGCGCCGCCACGGCGACACACAGGGCATACCGCTCCGGGTCGCCCCCTCTCCCCACCATGGCGGCGGCAACCGCCGGGTCCAGTTGCGGCAGTACGTGGCTGGCGAGGGCCGAGGCGTCGCCGGGGCGGCCGGTGAGCCACCAGTACCAGGCTTGGGCGGCGATCAGGCGGGCCGCCAGGTGGGGGTCGGCGGTGGCGGACCAGTGCAGGGCGGATTGGAGGTTGTCGTAGTCGGCGGTGAGGAGGTGCAGGTGGTCGAGTTGAGTTGCGGTGCGCAGCAGGGGGTCCGAGGATTCGGCGAGGGCGGTGAAGTATTCGGCGTGGGCGCGTTGGGTTTCGGCATGGTCGCCGGACTCCAGGGCGCGGGTGCGGGCGAATTCGCGGATGGTCTCGAGCATGCGGTAGCGGCCGCCGGTGACGTCGAGCAGGGACTTGTCGGCGAGATCTGCGAGGAGGTCGTCGATATCGTCCAGAGCGCCATTGCCATCCTCAGCGTGGCGGCCGTCCGGGCCGCAGACGTACCGGGCGGCGGCCGCTGTCGCACCACCGGCGAAGACCGAGAAGTGCTGGGCCAGTCGCTGTTCGGCGGGGTCGAGGAGGTCCCAACTCCACGCGACCACGGCTTGGAGAGTTTGGTGGCGGGGTTGGGCGGTGCGGTCGCCGCGCGCCAGCAGGCGGAAACGGTCCGACAGGCGGGCGTCGATCTCGGGGAGGTCGAGGGTGCGCAGGCGGGCAGCGGCGAGTTCGATGGCGAGCGGCAGACCGTCGAGGCGGGCGCAGATGCGCGCGACCACCGCGATGGTGCCCGCGTCGACGGCGAAGCCGGGGCGGACGGCGGCGGCACGGTCGGCGAACAGCCGGATCGCGGGGGCCGAGAGCTGTTCGGCCAGGGTCGAATCCGTGGGGGCGGTGGGTAGTTGCGGGACCGGGAACAGCGTTTCGCCGGTGACGCGCAGCGCTTCCCGACTGGTGGCGAGAATCCGCAGCCCGGGGCAAGCGGTGAGAAGCCGGTGGGCAAGACGTGCGATGCCGAGCACGACGTGCTCGCAGTTGTCGAGAATCAGCAGCATCGGGCGGTCGGCCAGCATCGCGATCAGCTGAGATTCGGGGTCGCGTGGACCGCGCTCGGATGGCTCACGGCCGCCGAGGGCGGCCGCGACAGCCGAGACCACCTGCGTATCGTCCAGCAGCGCGGCCAATTCGACGAAGCACACGTCGGTGCGAACCCGGCCGCCGGCGGCGAGCGAGAGCCGGGTCTTGCCGGTGCCGCCCGGTCCGATCAGCGTGACGAGCCGGGATTGCGCGATCAGCGGGACCAGCCGCGCCAACTCGTCCGCACGACCCACGAAGCTGGTGAGTGGGGTCGGCAGCCGCCGATTCGATGCTCCCGCAACCTCATCCGCACGCAGGATCGCCAGATGGGCTTCCATCAACTCGGCGGAGGGATCGGCCCCCAGCTCATCGGCGAGCAGCCGCCGCCCCTCCTCGAAGCATTCCAGCGCCTCGGCCTGCCGCCCCGCCGCGTACAGCCCGCGCATGAGCAGCGCCCGCGCCCGTTCCCGAAGTGGCTGCGCCGCAACCAATTCCGTCAAGGCCGCCAGCACCGATTCCGGCTCCCCCACCGCCAGAGCGGCTTCGGCCCGATCCTCTTCGACGGCCGAGCGCGCCTCGGCCAGCCGCGCCGCCGCTTCCTCGGCGAACGGCGCATCCCGCACATCCGCCAGCGCCGGACCCCGCCAGAGCCCGAGCGCCTCTTCCAGCAATGTCACCGCCGCGGCGGGATCCCCCTCCCGCAACGACTTCCGGCCGAGCTCGGCCAGTCGCGCGAACCGCAGCGCGTCCACCGACTCCGCCGCGACCGCCAATCGATATCCCGCACCGCCAGATTCGACGAACTCCCCGTCCGCGCCCGCGTTCCGCAACGCCCGCCGCAACCGCGAGACCTGCGACTGCAACGCGTGCCCCGCATCCCCCGGCGCGTCCTCCCCGTACAACTCGTCGATCAGCCGCTCCCGCCCGACCACCCGGCTCGCGTCCAATGCCAACGCCGCCAACAGGGCCCGCACCTGCGGCCCACCGACCGGAAACGGACTCCCATCCGCCCGCCGAACCTCAACAGGCCCCAACACCCCGAACTCCACCCCGCCAGTATGCCCGCCCCCAACGCTCCTCAGAACCGCCGACGTCTCCGCGAGAATGCGCGGGTGCACAGGCCCTCTCGGCGTATGCCTGCGCCAGTGCATTCTCGGCGGGGTGTATATCCGGCCGATCGCGAGCGCGCGACACCGCCCGATCAGCGGCCGGCTAGGGGCGGGGTGCGAGGAGGTCTCGGATGAGCAGGGCGGTGTGGAGGGAGGTTCGGGTTTCGCCGTCGTCGAGGTCCACGGCGAGGATGCGTTCGATCCGGGCGAGGCGGTCGTAGAGGGTGGGACGGCTGATGGTGAGGCGTTTTGCCAGTTCGGTTTTGTTGCCTGCCAGGTCGAGGTATTGACGCAGGGTGGTGGTGAGGTCGGTGGAGTTGCGGATGTCGTGGCGTAAGAGGGCGCTGAGTTCGGTTTCGGCGAAGCGTTGGACGCCGGGCTCGTCGCGGATGAGGGCGAGCAGGCCGCGCAGCCGGATGTCGCCGCTGCGATAGAAGGGGCGGGGGCGGGAGGAGGCCAGGGCGAGAGCCACTTCGGATACGTGGGCGGCGTGGGAGAGTTCGCGGGCGGTGTCGAGCAGGGAGTCCGAGGCATGGGCCGCGCCGATGACCGCGTGGGTGACGCCTGCTACGCGGCGGATTTCGGCGAGCATGGCGGTGCAGACCGCGGTGAGGGCGGTATCGAGGTCACCGCTGCGGGAGATGGCCAGTAGCAGGATGATTCGGTTGCCGTGCTCGGGAGCGGCCAGGGCGGTCGCCTTGGACAGTGCGATGCCGTGCTGAGCGGCGTCCAGCAGGGCAGCCGTACGGCGTTGCTGCGCAACCGGATCCGATGCGGATCCACCCTCGAGTTCGGCCGCCGCGAAATCCACGGCGAGAGGGACGTATCGGGCGCGGCGAGCGAGACCGAGAGCGGCGGCCAAGGCGACGGCGTCGCGCTCATCACCGAGGCGGCCGGTGACCATGTCGTCGATGAGCCCGGTCTGCGCCTGCCGATGCAGGCCGAAGCGGTCCCGCTCGATCATGCGGTGCAGCGTCAAGGTCTGCGCCGCCCGCTCCAGCACCATCCGGGCGCGGGCGGTCGACCCTATGGCGCCGCCGGATACGGACTCCACGCCGCCGTTCGCGAGCGATGAGGGTGCCGGGCGGAGGATGAGGCGCCCCCAGGGCTGGGTGTGCGGGCCTACCGGGACGACGTTCGGGTCGGTGTCGGGGAGTAGCCGGGAGACGTGTTCCCACTGTTCGAGGAGGGCGGGGGTGCCGGTGTGACGGGCGGTCAGAGCCAGCACGCGGTGGGTCAGGTCTTCCAGGACGATCGAGGTGTCCAGCATTCCGGCAGCGGTCTTCACGATTTCGGCCAGCGAGGCGCGGCGAACGCTGAGAGCGGTGAAGGTTTCGTGGACGGTACGGGCGAATTCGAGTTCGTCGTACTGGTCGGCCACGATCACGCGGTGCACCGCCTCGGTGATCTCCACGAATCGCACCACGCGCTGCAGCGCGACCACGGGCAGGCCGAGGCGGTCGGCGGTCGAGATCACGACGGACGGCAATCTCCGCAGGTAGGTGCCCAATTCGACGACCAGCCCCGAAACTCCGGCGGCGGCCAGCGATTCCAGATAGGCGACGGTCGCCGCGTCGGCGCCCGCCAGCGCCTGCCCGGTGGTGAGGATCAGCTCCCGCCCGACCAGCAGTTCGGCGACCTCCGGCAGCTCGCTCACATGCACCCAGCGCACCGGCCGATCCAGCGAGCCACCGCCCGCCAGCTCGGGCTGCCCGGCCTGCACCACGGGCATGGCTACGATGTCGGCAACGGTGAGGAGCACCGACGAATCGTAAAACGAAGTTCGAAATCGCGCACAAAATGTCGGGGGTCAACCGGCGGGTAATGGCGCAGAGTATGGGCATGAACACCATCGGACACTGGCTCGACGGCAAATCCTTCGCCGGTTCGAGCACCGCGAGCGCCCCCGTCACCAATCCCGCCACCGGCGTGGTGACCGGACAGGTCGCCTTGGCTTCCGCGGCCGATGTGCGCACGGTCGTCGAGGCCGCCGTCGCCGCCTTCCCGGGCTGGCGCGACGCCTCCCTGGCCCGGCGCACCCAGGTACTGTTCCGCTTCCGTGAACTGCTCAACGAGCGCAAGGAAGAACTCGCCGCGCTCATCACCGCCGAGCACGGCAAGGTGCTCGCCGACGCCCTCGGCGAGGTGACCCGCGGACTGGAAGTGGTGGAATTCGCCTGCGGCATACCGCATCTGCTCAAGGGCGGCTACACCGAGAACGCCTCCACCAAGGTCGACATCTTCTCGGTACGACAGGCTTTGGGACCGGTGGCGATCATCTCGCCGTTCAACTTCCCGGCCATGGTGCCCATGTGGTTCTTCCCCCTCGCCATCGCGGCCGGGAACACCGTGGTGCTCAAGCCGAGCGAGAAGGATCCGTCGGCATCGCTGTGGCTGGCCGAACTCTGGCAGGAGGCCGGACTGCCCGACGGCGTGTTCAACGTGGTGCAGGGCGACAAGGTCGCGGTCGACGAACTGCTGGAAAACCCTGCGATCAAGGCGATCTCGTTCGTCGGCTCGACCCCGATCGCCAAGTACGTCTACGAGCACGGCACCGCCAACGGCAAGCGGGTGCAGGCGCTGGGCGGAGCGAAGAACCACATGGTGGTGCTGCCGGACGCCGATCTGGACCTGGCCGCCGACGCCGCCGTCAATGCCGGGTTCGGCTCGGCGGGCGAACGCTGCATGGCCATCAGCGCACTGGTGGCGGTGGGCGAGATCGCCGACGACCTCGTCGAGCGAATCAATCAGCGCGCCAAGACCATTCGCACCGGCGACGGTACGCGTGGCACCGATATGGGTCCGCTGGTCACCCGGGTGCACCGTGACAAGGTGGCGAGCTATATCGCGGCGGGCGAAACGGCCGGGGCCACGGTGGTTCTCGACGGACGCACCATCGACGCCGACGGTGCCGCCGACGGATTCTGGCTCGGCCCCACCATTCTCGACCACGTCACCCCCGACATGAGCGTCTACACCGATGAGATCTTCGGGCCGGTGCTGTCGGTGGTCCGCGTCGAAACCTACGACGAGGCGATGGCGCTCATCAGCGCCAACCCGTACGGCAACGGCACCGCACTGTTCACCAATGACGGTGGGGCGGCGCG
Source organism: Nocardia sp. NPDC059240 (assembly GCF_042753865.1). NCBI lineage: Bacteria > Bacillati > Actinomycetota > Actinomycetes > Mycobacteriales > Nocardiaceae > Nocardia > Nocardia sp. NPDC059240. The sequence goes on from NZ_JBHZAC010000003.1 coordinate 739,108, forward strand.
ACGCTTCCACAACGAGGTGGAGGTCGGCATGGTCGGGATCAACGTCCCGATTCCGGTGCCCATGGCCTACTACAGTTTCGGCGGCTGGAAGAACTCCCTGTTCGGCGATTCGCATGCGCACGGCACCGACGGCGTGCACTTCTTCACCCGCACCAAGGCCGTCACCACCCGCTGGCTCGACCCCAGCCACGGCGGCCTGAACCTCGGTTTCCCACAGAACCACTAAGACTGAGACACCCAAGGACATTCCATGACACTGCCCAATGGTTTGACCCCCGAGGCGGCTCGCGAAAAGGCCGCTCGCGCCTACGAATTGGACCGCAAGCACGTCTTCCACTCCTGGTCGGCGCAGAAGTCGCTGAACCCCATGGTGATCACGGCCGCCCAGGGCAGCTATGTGTGGGACGGCGACGGCAATCGGCTGCTGGATTTCTCCAGCCAGATGGTGAATACCAATATCGGACACCAGCATCCGAAGGTGGTGGCCGCCATCCAGCAGCAGGCGGCCACGCTGTGCACCATCGGCCCGGCGTTCGTCAACGATGCTCGCTCCGAGGCCGCGCGGCTGATCACCGAACGCACTCCCGGTGAGCTGAATCGGATCTTCTTCACCAATGGCGGCGCGGACGCGGTCGAGCACGCGGTGCGCATGGCCCGGCTGCACACCGGGCGCTACAAGGTGCTCTCGCGCTACCGGTCGTATCACGGCGGCACCGAGACCGCGGTCAACCTCACCGGCGACCCGCGCCGCTGGCCCAACGACCACGGCAATACCGGGACCGTGCACTTCTTCGGGCCGTTCCTGTACCGCTCGCAATTCCACGCCACCACCGAGGCCGAGGAGTGCGAGCGGGCGCTGCAGCATCTCGAGCAGACCATCGTGTTCGAAGGGCCCAGCACCATTGCCGCGATCATCCTGGAGTCGGTGCCGGGTACGGCCGGGATCATGGTGCCGCCGCCGGGGTATCTGGCCGGGGTGCGGGAACTGTGCGATCGGTACGGCATCGTGTTCATCGCCGACGAGGTGATGGCGGGCTTCGGCCGCACCGGAAAGTGGTTCGCCATCGACCATTTCCCCGGTGTGGTCCCCGATCTGCTCACCTTCGCCAAGGGCGTGAACTCCGGTTATGTGCCGCTCGGTGGCGTCGCCATCGCACCGCACATTGCCGCGACCTTCGATGATCGGGCCTATCCGGGTGGGCTCACCTACTCCGGGCATCCGCTGGCCACGGCCGCCGCCGTCGCGACCATCAATGCGATGGCGGAGGAAGGCATCGTCGAGAATGCCGCCGACATGAGCGACCGCGTCATCGGCCCCGCCCTGCGCGAATTGGCAGAGCGGCACCCGAGCATCGGCGAGGTCCGGGGGCTGGGCGTGTTCTGGGCGATCGAGCTGGTCCGCGACCGGGCCACTCGTGAACCGCTCGCCCCGTACGGCGGGACCAGCGCGGCCATGACCGAGACCGTCGCCGCGGCGAAGGCGGCCGGACTGCTGCTGTTCGTGAACTTCAACCGCCTGCACGTGGTGCCGCCCTGCACCATCTCCGAGGCCGAGGCCAAGGAGGGCCTGGCCATTCTCGATCATGCGCTGACCGTCGCGGACGGGCATACGGTGTGAGCGTGACGGATCAGCGGGAACTGCAATACATCGGCGGCGCACGGCAATCCGGTTCGGGTGCGCCGCTGACGATCACGGCTCCAGCTACCGGTGACGAGATAGTCACCGGCGCGGGTGCGAACGCCGCAGATGTGGAGACGGCCGTGGCCGCCGCGCAGGCGGCCTTCCCCGGCTGGGCCGGGCTCACGCCGGGCGCACGATCGGACCTCATGCACGAGTGGGCGCGGGTATTGCGCACTCGCGCCGACGAATTCGCGGCGGTCGAAAGCGAGAACGCGGGCAAGCCGATCCGGCTGGCCACCGAGTTCGACGTGCCCGGCACCATCGACAACACCGCTTTCTTCGCCGGTGCCGCAAGGCATCTCGAAGGCAAGGCGACAGGCGAGTACTCCGGCGATCACACCTCCTCGATCCGCCGGGAGCCGCTCGGCGTCATCGGGTCCATCGCGCCGTGGAACTATCCGCTGCAGATGGCGGCCTGGAAGATCCTGCCCGCCGTCGCGGCGGGAAACACGGTGGTGCTCAAGCCTTCCGAGCTGACCCCGCTCACCTCGCTGTTGTTCGCCGAAGCCGCCACGGCGGCGGGCATCCCGCCCGGTGTCATCAACGTCCTCACCGGGACCGGGGCCGAGGCCGGGCAACCGCTGGTGGAACACCCTGCCGTGGCGATGATTTCGTTCACCGGCTCCACCGCCGTCGGCAGACGCGTCGCCGCCACCGCCGCCGGCGCGGTCAAACGGGTGCACCTCGAACTCGGCGGCAAGGCACCGTTCGTGGTGTTCGACGACGCCGACCCGGAGGCCGCCGCGCGCGGTGCGGTCGCCGGTGCGTTGATCAATGCCGGTCAGGACTGCACCGCCGCCACCCGCGCATACGTGCAAAGGCCCCTGTTCGAGGAATTCGTCGGCCGCGTCGCCGAGCTCATGGATCAGGTCCGGCTGGGACCGGTCCAGGATCCGGACACCGATATGGGCTCCCTGATCTCCCGGACCCACCGGGACCGAGTAATCGGCATGGTGGAACGCGCCCGCGAATCCGGCGCGAAAATCGTCCGCGGCGGCCGCATTCCGGACCACACCCCGGACGCGGGCGCGTACTACGAACCCACGCTGATCACCGGCGCTGACCAGCAGTCGGAGATCGTGCAGCACGAGATCTTCGGCCCGGTCCTGGTGGTCCTGCCCTTCGACACCGACGACGAAGCCATCACCCTGGCCAACGACACCCCCTACGGCCTGGCCGCCTCAGCCTGGTCGCGCAGCGTATTTCGCACCCAGCGCGCCGCGCGCGAAATCCGCTCGGGCTGCGTCTGGATCAACGACCACATCCCCATCGTCAGCGAGATGCCGCACGGCGGCTTCAAGGCCTCCGGTTTCGGAAAAGACATGTCCACCTACGCCTTCGAGGAATACACGAACACCAAACACGTCATGTCGGCCATCACCCCAGCCCCCCACAAACCCTGGCACGACGTCATCTTTCGCACCAACTGACAGCGACAGCCCCTAGGGACCGATCCGATCCCCAGGGGCCGCGCCGTCGCGTAAGTCTCTACCTGGGTGACACGGTCAGTTGAAGACGGTCATATCGACGTGTGCGCGGTCGGGCCATGATTCGTCGATGACCAGGTCTTCGATGATGGTCCGACTGGCGCCGGCGGCGATGTGGACGGTGCCCACTTTATGGTCCTGCTCCGATTCGTCGAGTTCGTCCTTGGTGTAGAGCACGATGTCGTAGGCGAGATCGATGGAATCGTCTGTGTACCACTGGATATTGAAGTTGATGATCACACCTACTTCGTCGCCGTCGTCTTGCTGGAAGTAGAAGAACGCCCATGGATCGTCGGCCCCAAGTTCCACGGTATTGCCGAACTGTGGGTGTGCCCAGATGTCGTGGCCGATGGCAACGCGGTCCACCATGTCCGTGTGGCCCTGCACCCGGACCGTGTGCCGATGGCCATCGGTGCCGTTGAGCTGTCGACGCCACACCGACCAGCCCTCGGTCGCGGCAAAAAGGAAATGGGCTCCGCTGGGATCGCGGACGAAGACCAGATCCCGGATGCGCGGCGCGGCGGGCAAACCTGCCGAGATGTCGTCCCAGTTCAGGCCGCTGTCGCGGGTGACGAAGACCTGGGTCGCCGTCGCGACGAACACTGCTTCCGGATACCCGGTCGTGTCGGTCGCCAGGCCGACGAAATCACCTGGAGCGGCAGGCGGACCCGGCAACTGTGTCCAGGTCGACTCCCGAAAGACCCACAGCTGCTGTCCTGCTGCGATCGCGAACGCGTAGTACCGCGTGTGCACCACCAGACGGGCGATGGTGCCGGGCAACGGTTTCGGCGTGGTGTCGTGCACATGCCAGCTGTCGGGCATGAGCTGCAGCAGCCGCCCGGTGCTGGTGCCGACGATGATGCCGTCGCCATCTCCGGAACCGATCGCCGTCGCGAATTCCGCCCCCGGCCCGACTCCGTGACGCCACAGGCTCAGGGTCGCGAGGCGCTTCCAATAGGGGTTCGGCGCGCCGGCGAACATCCCGTACAACGCCTGGTCCTTCACCGCGACCGCGACAAGCAGTTCGCCACTACTGTTCGCCCAGCTCGGTGCGGTGACGGCGGCGAGCACGTCCGGCGACCCGAGGCCGTCGGCGACACCGTCCAGCGGGACCACGCCGTCGGACAGCGGCTGCGTGGGAAAGATCGAGAGGTTGGTGAAAGTGCCGGACGGCCGATCGAACCACGCTTCACGCACGCGATTGCCGAACTCCACGTTGTTCTGGTCGACCGTCGAGAAGTCGCGGTAGAGCAGATTCCCGTCGTGTAGCAGCGCCACCTGTTCGCCGTCGCCCTCGTCCAGCGGCCGCCACGGTTGGTCCGCCGGGTACAACGAGATGTAGGCATCCCCGTTGTCCTGCAGGCTCATTGCCATGACGCCCGCGGTCCCGCCGCGCGCTGTCAGGAACCCGCGTTCGGTGGTCTGGTGGTTGCGGTCCACGCAGCGGGCCTCGAGGTTCGGTAGTTTCCGATTCGTGAGGGAGGAGTGGGTTGCTCCCAGGTCCGTCGTCACGGCCATGCCGCCGTCGCTGCAGATGAACAGGGTGCGCTCGTTGGGATCGAGGTCGTCGAACGCGACCGCGTGCACGCCTGTGTGCAGGTGCGGTGTGGTGCCGGGGATCATCGTCCACGCTTCGCCGCGGTTTTCGGAGACGAAATAGCCGTTGCGCCAACCGACGACGACCACATCGGGGCTCGCTCCCACGGCAATGCAGTTGTTGCGGGCCTGCTGATCGCCGGGTGTATTGGTCGTCGGGTAGCCGAACAACGGCGAATGGTGCACCACGTTGTTACCGGTCGCCGCCCATGATCGACCACCGTCGCCGGACCGCAATACCTGGTAGATGCTGTCGCGCGTGCCGTGGTATTCCCCGGCTACGGCGTACATCATGACGCGATCGTTCGGGCAGCTCGCGATGGAGGTGCGCATGAACATCTGGTTGTCGGTATCGCCCAGGTATTTGGCTTCGCTGAAGACGAGTGGGCCGGTGAGACTCTGCCATTCGCCCACGAACAGTCCGCCGCGCGGTGGCACGTCCTGCGGAGTGCCCCAAGCCGCGGCCACCACTGTCCGTTGGGGTCCGAGCGCGATGCCGCTGAACGGGCCGACGGTCAGATTGAGGGCGGTGTCGAAGGCGTAGGCGCTGCCGGCGATCGGAATCTCGGCCCAGTAGACCCCGGTCTGACACGCAAGCACGATGGTGTTCGGTTCGGGCACGATCACCAGGTCATAGATGACGCCGGTATTCAATGGCGTGCCCGTCGCATCCACGATCGGAATTTCGCGCCACGCGAAGAGCGGCATGCTGTCGGTCGTGTCGGTTTCCCAGAGCGCGTCCCCGGCGGCGAACACGTGCCGAGACCCGTGCACGCCGCGCCGGATCACGTTGAGCCCCGGCCGATCCCAGGTGGTGCTCAACGGGATGGCGTCGCCGCCGTCGACTTCCACCAACCAGACGCCGCTGTACTGGGCGGCAGCCAGGATCACCGGAACCGGTTCTTCGTCCAGCCGCACGACGCTGTTCAGCTGACCGGCGGCGAAAGAGATATCGGGATCATTGAGTTCGGTGCCGGTGGCCAGGACTCCCCAGAAGCTCGCCGGATGCCAGACGTTACCCATCGCGTACCCCCGTAACACAGCGGAATGAGCACTCTCAGTACAGCACTGTCGACGCCTTCTTGGTGCGGAAACCGCAGCTCGTCGCCGTGCTCAGTTACGCGGAAAGCGGTCGAGCGGATAGTCGGCCATCCGCCGCCGGATCGCTGGCTTGTCCGACTGCGGTTCAGCACCTGGGGTGATGGTGGGCCTTGGTTCTGCCACATGACGGCACGGCGAAGACCCGTTCGGATCTGTGATCCGGACGGGTCTTGGGCCGGGGGACCGCCGCGGGTCAGGCGGGGTGGCGGGGGGTGTTGTAGGGGTGGGTGGTGGTTAGGGTGCGGCCGTCGGGGCTGAAATCGAGTAGGACGCGCCAGAGTTGGCGGACTCGGTGGTCGGACCAGAGGCCGCGTTGGGGTTGGATTCGGTAGAAGACTTGTTGGCCTTGGTCGGGGAGTTTGATGTTGTTGTAGAGGGATGTGTCTGCGAGCCAGGGGAATTGCTCGAAGCTCAGTTGCACCGCTCGCTGGAGTTCGGCGGGGTCGGTGACCAGGGTGGCGTGGCCTTGGATTTGCAGGGAGCGGATGTCGGCGCGGCCGGCGTAGCCGTCGGGTGGGAAGTAGCTCGCTACGTAGCTGACGTTTGGATTCTGTTGCATGTGGGCGTGTTTGCGGTTGGATTGGAACGTGTGCATGTAGGCGATGAGGCCGTCGGCCGCGATGTGCATGGCCGAGGTGGAGGGTGCGCCCTGCGCGTCGATGGTCGCGAGGGCGGCGAGTTGCTCGGTGCGGAGCAGGTCGATGATCGCGTCCTGGATCTCGGGCAGGGTGGGTTCGGGGGTGGCCATCAGACCGGGAAACTCAGGCCGAGATCCGCGAGCACGGCGAAGGCCGCGGCCCGCGCGCCGCCGGTGACGCCCTGGCCGGGGTGGGTGGAGGGGCCGACGAGGTAGAAGCCCTCGGCGGGGAGGCGGTAGCCCATGTTCGGGAGTGGACGGAAGCCCATGAATTGGAACAGCTGGCAGCCGAAGTGGCCCGCGTCGCCGTCCACCCACGCCTCGTTGTAGCGGGCCATGTCCAAGGGGCTGTGGACGATGCGGGAAAGCACCTGGGCGGCACCGATATTGGTGGTCATCTCGCAGAAGGTCGTGAAGACCCGGTCGAAGATCTCTTCCTTGCGGGCATCCCAATCACCCTCGGCGAGCTCCATGGGGGCGTAACCGAGCAGGTACAGGGTGTGGTGCCCGTCCGGGGCGCGGGTGGCATCCCAGCGGGTGGCGGTGGAGACCGTCGGGATGGTGTGGACCGGCTCGCCGTACTTCAATTGATCGAAGGTGCGCAGCAATTCGGGCAGCGGCAGGGTGATCTCCTGGAAGCCGGCCTCGGTGACCGCGGGGCCCGCCCGGAACTCCGGCGGCTCACTCAGCACGATATGGCCCGCCACCAACCGGAAGCTGGCCGGCTTGATGCGATCGACCTTGCGCTCCCATTCCGCACCGAAACGATGGTCGACCATGGCGGGGATCTGCTTGATATTGAGATCGGCCAAAACCGCACGGCGAGCGGTGAATTCGGTGCCGTCCGCGCAGCGCACGCCCACCACCCGGTCGCCGTCGAAGCGGAACCGCTCGACCTTCATGCCCGTGCGAATACTGCCCCCGCGCGCAGCCAAGGACGCCGCCAGCGCATCCGACAGCGACTGCGATCCGCCGACCGCCAGCCCCATGCCGTACCGGTGGATGAACGGCACCATCAGCAACAGGAAGGCCCCGGTGCCGCCCTCGTCCGGCGCGACGAGCAGTTCCGACACCCAGCGCACCAGGGCGGCTTTGACTTTCGGGTGCTCGAACCATTCGTTGCAGACGTCGAGATAGCTCATCATGAGCACTCGCATGGTCTCCCGGCCGATCTCGGACTGCTCCAATTGCGCGAACAACGCGCCCAGCGGTGCGGGCGGGACGAACAGCGACGGCAGCAGCTGATCCAGCAGCGGACTCGCGAATTCGTAGAAGCGCAGATAGTTTTCGGCATCCACCGGGGAGATCCGGGCAATGGTTTCGGCCGTCTTGTGCACATCGGAGTAGAAGGCGATGAAATCATCGTCCGGGAACACCACCGACATGCTCGGGTCGGGGTAGACGTAGCTGAGTCCGTGCTCGGCGATCAGCCCGAGCTCGTCCTCGCGAATCATGGGATTGCCCTGGATGAAGATATGCGCCGCGGCGTGCAGGTCGTGATGGTGACCGGGCAGGGTCACCTCCTCGCTGACCACGCCGCCGCCGATCTCCGACTTCGATTCCAGCACCAGCACATCCAGCCCGGCGGCGGCGAGATACGCCGCCGCGGTCAGACCGTTGTGTCCCGCGCCCACCACGATCACATCGTGCTCAGCCATGCTGTCCTCCGAGTCCGAAGCCGCCGTCGATATCCCAGACCGAACCGGTGACAAAACCGCTGGCCGCGGGGTCCAGCAGGGTGAGCACCGGTCCCGCCACCTCCTCGGCGGTCGCGATGCGCTTGATCACATTGGTGGCGAGCACGGCCTGTTCGAGCCCGGGAATCGCCTCCGCACCCGCGCGGAAGCCAGGGGTTTCGGTAATGCCCGCGCACACCCCGTTGACGCGAATGCCCATGGGCCCCAGCTCACTTGCCCAGGTCGGAATCAGGTAGTGCAGTGCCGCTTTGGTCGCGCCGTAGACCCCGGTGCCCGCTGCAGGCTTGCGGCCGATGGACGAGGAGATCACCACGATCGCCGAGGACGGCTGTTTCGCCAATGCCGGTGCGGCCGCCGCGACGGTGGCGATGGTGCCGCGCAGATTCACGTCGATGATGCGGTCGACCTCCGCCATGGGCTGCGCGAAAACCACACCGGGAATGAGGATTCCGGCATTGCACACCACCAGGTCCAAGCTGTCGCCGATCTGGAGTGCGTGATCGACGGCCCGCTGCGCCGCCTCCGGGGCGGAAATATCCCCGCTGGACCAGGACGCTCCCGCCCCGAGCCGCCCGGCGGCGGCGGTCAGCGCCGATTCTCGTCGCGCGGTCAGGATCACCTTCGCGCCCTCGGCCACCAGTGCGGCCGCGATGGCGAAGCCGATGCCTTCGCTGGATCCGGTGATCAGCGCGGTCTTACCCTCGAAGCGCATGACGCTCCTGTACTGCTGTGTTGTTCATCGTTCCTTCTCGGAGTCGATATCGATCGGTGCGGCGGCAGAGGCGCCGCCGGTCTTGCGCCACTGCACAATTCGGCCGTTGTCGGGATCGGTGCGAATGGTCAGCAGGTCGTCGGCCAGCTCTGCCACCCGAATCTGTTCCACGCCCACCCAGTCCGGGCGGGAGCAGACCAGAATCTGGTGGCGCAGCACGCCGTCGGTGAGATGCCAGCGGCCGCCATACCCCATGTAGTCGGGACCCGCACCGGGTGCGGTGCGCATCATGCCGACCGCGAGGTGCCCGCAGGCGGTGTACAGCAGGAACCCGGAGGGATCCTCGCCGAGCGGGCCGGTGATCGGCCCGCCGCCGGCGTCGGTGTCGTGGAAGGATTCCAGCCGCCACGCACCCACGAGTTCATCGGGACGCGGCATGTCCTATCGCCAGCCGCGCGGATTGCGGAAGCCGGTGCGCGCGTCCGGAATCCGGCGCGGGGACGAATCGGCATCCGGCCCGTCGTCCGGTAGCAGCACCAGGGCGATCGCCGCGATGAGCTCATCGCTGAGTTCGGCATCGAGATCGAAAACTGTTATCGGGTGGATCATCTGAACTCCTCGATTACAGGGGCGGGTTGCCGTGTTTGCGGGCGGGTAGGTCGGCATGCTTGGCGCGCAGCATGGTCAGCGACCGGATCAGCACCGCGCGGGTGTCGGCCGGATCGATCACGTCGTCGATCAATCCGCGTTCTGCGCCGTAGTAGGGATGCATGAGTTCGCGCGCGTAGCGGGCGACGAGTTCGCTGCGCGTGGCCGCCGGATCCGCCGCGGTGGCGATCTGCTTGCGGAACACCACGTTCGCCGCGCCCTCGGCTCCCATGACCGCGATCTCATTGGTGGGCCAGGCCAGCGCGAGATCCGCGCCGACACTGCGCGAATCCATCACGATGTACGCACCGCCGTAGGCCTTGCGCAGCACGATCGAGATGCGCGGCACGGTGGCATTGCAGTACGCGTACAGCAGTTTCGCGCCGTGCCGGATGATCCCGCCGTGCTCCTGACCGACACCGGGCAGGAATCCCGGCACGTCCAGGAGGGTGATCAGCGGAATGTTCATGGCATCGCACATCTGCACGAAGCGCGCAGCCTTCTCGCTGGCACTGATGTCGAGGGTGCCGGCCAGACAGTTCGGCTGATTGGCCACGAATCCCACGGTGTGCCCGTCCATCCGAGCCAGGGCGACGATCACATTGCCCGCCCAGCGTTCGTGAACCTCCAGAAAGGCTCCGTCATCCGCGATTTCGGCGATCACCTCGCGCATGTCGTAGGGCACGGTGCCGATCTCGGGCACCAGATCGGTGAGTGCGGGACAGCACCGATCGGCCGGATCATCGGTCGGCACCACCGGTGGCAGCTCCCGATTGTGTTGGGGCAGAAAGGAGAGCAGGTAGCGCACATCGGCGAGACAGGCGGCCTCGTCATCGTGCACGAAATGCGCGACCCCGGACTGTTCGGCGTGCACATCCGCGCCGCCCAGCCCCTCCAAGGTCACCGATTCGCCGGTGACCGCGGTAACCACCTCCGGCCCGGTGATGAACATCTGCGAGATACCGCGCACCATGAGCACGAAGTCGGTCAGCGCGGGCGCGTACGCCGCACCGCCGGCACACGGCCCCAGCATGACGCTGATCTGCGGAATCACCCCGGAGGCAGCGGTATTGCGCCGGAAGATGCCGCCGTAACCGGCCAGCGCCGTCACACCCTCCTGGATGCGCGCGCCCGCACCGTCGTTGAGCGAGACCAGCGGCGCACCGGCCGAGAGCGCCAAATCCATGAGCTTGTGGATCTTCTCGGCATGCGCCTCGCCCAGCGAACCACCGAAGATGCGGAAGTCGTGGGCGTAGACGAAGACGGTCCGCCCGTCCACCGTCCCCCACCCGGTGATCACCCCATCGGTGTACGGCTGCTGTTCGAGTCCGAATCCGATGGCACGATGCCGCCGCAACGCCTCGATCTCGGTGAACGAATCCGGATCGAGCAGTAGTGAAATACGTTCCCGTGCGGTCAATTTCCCTTTGGCGTGCTGTCGCTCGGTGGCGGCAGCGCCGGGCCCGGCCGCGGCCAGTTCCTTGCGGAGGCGCAGTTCGTCGACGCGATCGAAGGTCTCCGCCTCGGCGGGGCGCGGCAGCGTGGATTCCTCGGTCATGGCTGGTCCTCCTCGGTCAGGCGGCGGCGCGGTCGAGCAGGCACGTTTCGAAGAAGGCCAGCGCACCGGCGTGGTACGCGCGCGCCGCCCAGCCGAGGCTGATGTTGTGGCCCGCGTGCGGTATCCGGGCGACGCTGACCCGGGGCGCTGATGCGAACAGGGCGGGCAGTTCGTCGAGGGTGGCGGCATCGGTGCGCCACCACCGTTCCTGTTCGGCGAAGCTGAGCCGCACCGGAATCCGGATCCGAGCGGCCGCCTCGGCGAAGGCCGCCGGCCACCCCAGCGCCTCGGCCAACTCCAGCGGCGGCGGGGTATCCACCGCAGAGCCCGCCTGCCGGAAGGTCTGCGGCGGATACAGTTGCAGGTCGCCCCAATTGCGTTTCCAGAGTTTGGCGTCCGCAGCGAGGGGCGCGAAGCGATGCCCGCACCCGGACACCTCCACACCGCCGAATTCGTCGTCCCCGGCGAGCGCGAGCGCGAGTTTGCCACCGAAGGAATGCCCGAGCAGGAACAGCCCGGCCCCGATGTCATGGTGGGCGGTGAAGTCGGCCAGGGCGGTGCGCACCGTCTCCACCTGCCCGGCGAGTAATTGCCCGTCCGGCAGCTGTTCGGCGGACGCACCGTACCCGGGCCGGTCCAGGGCGAGCACCGCGTAACCCATTCGGGTGGCGGTGGTGAGCAGGGAGACGTCGGGGTGCGCCAGCCCGTGGAAGTAGGCCCCGGACATCCCCGCCCCGTGCAGGGCCACGATGGTGGCGCGCGGCAGATCCAGTGCGGGGGTGCTGAACAACGCCGACAACGTAATACCATTGGCGTCCAGCAGTATTCGGTGCACGCCGGGCGACACCACCCGCACCGCCTCGCCCCGGCTCATGATCTGGCCTCGGCATACTGTTTGGCATGCCGCAGCGTCGCCAGGCTGTTGGTGCTCAAGGCCCGCTGCACGTACGCCTTGGCCTCGGCGATGCCGGCGTCGGGCCCCAGTACCGTGGCGATGTTCTCGGTGTTGATCACCACACTGTGCTGCGAGGACACCGACACCCCCGCCGCGAGCGGCCGCACCGTCCAGTACCCGGTGTGCAGCGTCATCAGGGCGGGCATGGTGAGCTGCTTGTAGGCGATCTTGTGCGACGGGAACACGATTCGGTAGGACATGGTGGTGTGCTGGGAACCGTCGACGGCGACGGTATCCATCGACAGCGACTGGATGCCCGGCCCCGGCTCGGTCAGCGACACCCCCGCCACATGCGGCAGCCGCTCCGGCCACAACTGCGCCTCACTGAGGAACCCGAACACGTCCTCGGCCGAACCCAGCACCTCGACGGTGTCCTCGAACGAGAACGCCGCTTCCGAGCCCGCGACGCCGAGTTCGACATTCGCCTTCAGCGCGGCGAGTTCGGTGCGCGAATTGCGGTCGACCACGTCGTCGATCCAGCCCAGCCGGTCCGCGCTGACCGCCCGATAATCGTGCAGCAGGCGGACGTGGGAGCGGTCGTCGGGCAGCGCGTCGACGATCCAGGTGCCACCCATCGCCGCCACCGGGTCGCTGCTGACCTCCTGACGGAATTCGATGCGCCGCAGCGCCGGATCGAGCACGCGCCGCGAGATCCAATGCTTGACGCCGTCGCCCGCGGTGGCCCAGATCCGAATGCGCTGTTCGTGCTCGTCGTGCTCCAGATAGTCGGCGAAAATGGTGGGCGGGAACAACTGCGGCCAGTTCCCCACCTCGGCCAGCAGTGCGTAGACGGTGGCCGCGGGCGCGGCGATCTCGATGCTGTGCTCGGTCTGCCCGGTGACGGATTCGATGGTCTCCGTGGTTGATTCGGCCATGATGGCTTCCCTTCAGAAGTTCCCGAGCCCGCCGCAGACGTTCAATGCCTGCGCGGTGATGGATGCGGCGGTGTCGGAGGCCAGGTAGCCCACCAGCCCCGCCACCTCCTCCGGCGTGCAGTAGCGGCCGAGTGGAATCTTGGCGGTGAACTTCGCCATCACGGCATCTTCGGTGGTCTGCTGGAGCGTGGCGTAGTTCTTGCGAACCTGCTGTGCCATAGGCGTTTCCACGTAGCCGGGGCAGACGGCGTTCACGGTGATGCCGGTCGGGGCGAGCTCATTGCCCAGCGCCTTGGTGAAGCCGACCACCCCGTGCTTGGACGCGGAGTACGGCGCACCGAGCACCACGCCCTGTTTGCCGGCGGTCGAGGCGATATTGATGATGCGCCCGCGCTCGAGCCCGCGCATACCACCGGTATTGAGCACCTCCCGGGTCATCCGGAAGACACTGTTGAGATTGGTCTCGATGACGTTGTCCCAGACCTCGTCCCCGAGATCGGCGGTGACGCCGCCACCGCTGATGCCCGCATTGTTGACCAGGACGTCGACCGGGCCGAAGCACGCGGCGGCGGCGGTGACGAACTCACGCACCGAATCACCGTCCCGCACATCGACCGCGGCGCCGTCCACCTCGAGGCCCGTCTCGCGCAGTTGCTTCACCGTGGTGGCGACATTCTCGGCGGTCCGTGCCCCGAGGTAGACCCGATGCCCGGCGGCCCCGAGCAGTTGGGCGACGGCCAGGCCGATTCCGCTGGTCGCTCCGGTGACCAGGGCGTGGCGTTGCGACATGGTGACTCCTGCTAGGTGGTGGGGACGGGGATGAGCGCGTTCACCGCGGCCAGGAAGGTGCGCGGGGTGGTGGCGTCGATGACGGTCGAATCCTCCAGCGTCACACCGAATTCGCGTTCGACCCGGCTGGCCGTCTCGAGCATGGCCAGGGAGTCGTAGCCGAGATCCTCGAAGGTGCGGTCGAGAATGCCGGACGCCAGGTCCACGCCCTCGGGGGCGCCGGAACCCTCCTCGAGAATGCGGGTGAGGTCGTCGAGGGTGAATGTCATGGTCTCTTCCTTCCATCGGGGCCGAACAGGACGACGGCGGAGTTGAATCCGCCTTGGCCGCGGGCGAGCACGAGCGCGGCACGCACCGTTGCGCGCCGCGCCCCACCGACCACCAGATCCAGCGGTGAGTCGGAGCTCGGGGTGACATTGACGGTCGGCGGGATCTCCCCGGCCGCCATGGCCAGCAGCGCGGTGGCCACATCGAGGGGGCCGGCACCCGAATACAGCCGTCCCGTCATGGTTTTCGGTGCGGTGACCGGGACCGCGCGGTAGCCGAAGGTGTCGGCGATCGCATCGGCCTCGATGCGATCGAGTTCGGGGATGCCGGCGGCGTCGGCGAAGACGACGTCGATGTCGCTCGCGGCCACCCCGGCGTCGGCCAAGGCCATGTCGATGGCCGCGGCCAGACCGGGCTCCCGCTGCGCGTGCGGCGGGGCATCGAAAGTCGCGGCGTAACCGGCGATTTCGCCGTAGCTGTGCGCACCGCGGGCGCGGGCGGTGGCCGCGGATTCCATGATCAGGATCGCACCCCCCTCGCCCGGTACGTGCCCGGAGGCCCGCGGATCGAACGGGAGGTACGCGCGCTCGGGATCGCTGCCGGCGTGCACCCGGCCGCTGGTCCACAGGGCCGCCCAGCCCCACGGGCACAGGGAGGCGTCCATCCCGCCCGACACCATCAACGGGGTGGCCTTGCGAATCTGCCTGCGGGCGTGCCCGATCGCGTCGAGGCCGCCGGCCTGATCGCTCACCACGACACCGCTGGGCCCCTTGAGCCCGTGTCGGATGGAGATCTGCCCGCTGTTGACCGCGTAGAACCACGCGAAGGACTGATAGGCGCTCACATACTGACTGCCGCGACTCCACAGGCTGCACAGCTCACGCTGCGCGAATTCGAAACCGCCCGAACCGGACGCGGTCAGCACACCCATATCGAATTCCGCGAGTGCGGTGGTGTCGATCCCGGCGTCGGCGAGCGCCCATTCCGCCGCGACCAAGGCAAGGCGGGTGACCTGATCGGTCTGCGGCAGCAGACGATTGGGGAGATGCTCCGCCGCTTCGAAGCCCGGCACCTCACCGGCCAGGGTCGCTGGATACCCGGAGGGATCGAAACGGGTGATGCGGCCGATACCGCTGCGCCCGGCCCGGACCGCCTCCCAATACTCCTGCTTACCAAGGCCGTTCGGTGCGGTGATGCCGATCCCGGTGATCACCGCGGTGGTCGCGTCGAGGTCGGCGTCGCGCCCTAGGTCGGCTCCATTGATCAGCGTGCCGGTCATGCCGCGGCTCCCGTCACCGAGGTCAGCACCATGGCGCTCTGGAAGCCGCCGAAGCCACTGCCCACGGTCAGCACCGTGTCGGTGCGGTGGTCGCGCGCGATGAGCGGCACATAATCCAGGTCGCATTCCGGATCGGGGTTGCGCAGATTCGCCGTCGGCGGCACCACATTCGCGCCGATCGCCAGCACCGAGGCCGCGATCTCGATGGACCCGATCGCGCCCAGCGAATGCCCGACCATGGATTTGATCGAACTCACCGGAACCAGGTAGGCGTGTGCGCCCAGGCTCCGCTTGAAGGCCGCGGTCTCGTGCCGATCGTTCTGCTTGGTGCCCGACCCGTGCGCGTTGATGTAGTCCACCGATTCGCCCGGCAGCCCGGCCTCGCGCAACGCCACCCGGATGGCCTCCGCCATTTCCTTACCGTCCGACCGCAATCCGGTCATGTGGTAGGCGTTGGATCGGGTGGCGTAGCCGGCGATCTCGGCGTAGATGTGCGCGCCGCGCCGCCGGGCCGCGTGCAGTTCCTCCAGCACGAACATGGCCGTGCCCTCGCCGAGTACGAAACCGTTGCGGGTGGCATCGAAAGGGCGCGAGGCGCATTCGGGTGCGTCGTGGCGCGGCGTGGTCGCCTTGATGGCGTCGAAGCAGGCCATGGTGATCGGCGAGATGGGCGCATCCGAAGCCCCGGTGACCATGACATCGGCCGAGCCGTCGGCAATGAGCTGCACGGCATAACCGACCGAGTCCAGCCCGGAGGTACAGCCGGAGGACACCACCGTGACCGGACCCTGCGCGCCGACGGTCAGCGCCACCTCGGCGGCCAGCGAACTGGGGATGAGGTGCTGATAGAGATGCTGGTCGGCGTACTTCTGATCGACCAGGTGCAGCCGTCCACCATTGCTGATGACCCGATAGTCCTGTTCGAGTCGCATGGTCGCGCCGACCGCACTGCCCAGGGCCACCCCGATGCGGTACGGGTCCAGGGTGTCGAATTCCAGCCCGCTGTCGGCGACCGCATTGCGCGCGCCCACCACCGCGAATTGCCCGGTGCGGTCCAGGCGTTGGATCTCCTGCGGGGTGAGGCCGTGGCGCTCCGGATCGAAATCGACCTCCGCGGCGACCCGGGAGCGGAACTGGTCCGGGTCGAAGAAACTGATCCGCCGGGTGGCGGTGCGGCCGGAGGTGAGCAGCTCCCAGAACTGTTTGGTACCGACCCCGCCGGGGGCGATCACCTCGAGTCCGGTAATGACGACACGGCGGGCGTTCATGCTTTCTCCCAGTGGTAGAAGCGTTGTGCGACGGCGTCGGCGGGCTTGCGCCAGGTGGCCACGTCGTACTTCTCGATCAACGGGTCGAGGTCGTCGCAGATCTGAATGAAGCGCGGATCGGCCTGCTTCCACGCCTGGGCGATCACCTCGCCGCCGTCGGGGGTCTCGAAATCCTGGAGGTGGAAATAGACACCGGAGTAGGCGAACAACTGCCGCCGCCGGGTACCCATACGATGCGGGACCTCGGTGGTGTCGAAGTCCGCGAACAGGCTCGCGACCTGCGGGCGACGGGCCGGGGTCAGCCGGTTCACCACCAGCGTGCTGTACATGCTCGGATGCACCGGGCCGGGCAGCCAGTGGTAGTAGCGCTGTGCGGCCGGACGAAACGGGGTCGCGGCACCGTCGTATCCGCTCAACTCCGTTGTCAGCTCCGGACCGGTGGGTGCGCCGTCCCTCTGCTCGGCGAATTCAACAGGGGGTGCGTCACTGTCGACGACCTGGATGAGCAGCTCGTCGTGGTAGTGAAAGAGTTGTCGCCGAAGGATTTTCGGCTCGGCCGGGGAGTCCGCGGCATCGAAATCCGCGAACCCGGCGGCGACGCGATCGCGCGCCGTGACGGTCATCCTGGCGACCGTGACAGTGGTGTGCATGCCTTCGGCTCCCTCAGTGCTGGATTCGGAGTTCAGTTCTGGATTCGGCAGAGCACGGCGCCGGTGCCGATGCTCCGCCCGATCTCGGTGATCAGCCCGACCACGGTGCCCGCCTTGTGGGCGGTGATCGGCTGCTCCATCTTCATCGCCTCGATCACCGCGATGAGCTGGCCGGAGGTGACCGAGTCGCCTTCTGTGGCAGCGACTTTCACCAGCGTTCCGGACATCGGTGCGGTCAGGGTGTCGCCGCTGGGCCGCGCTGCCGAGCCGGCTCGCGCGGCTCGTGACACGGGGCGAGCGGCGGGTTTCGCGCCGCGCGCGGGGACGGTCACCTCGACCCGCCTGCCGCGCACCTCCACCACCACGGTCTCGCGACGCTCCGGAATATCCTCCGCCGCAACGGCTTCGGTATGCGCGGCGATGGTGTTGCGGAACTCGGTCTCGATCCAGCGGGTATGCACCCGGAAGGGCGCACCGGTGAAGTCCGGATCCGACACCACCGCGCGGTGCAGGGGCAAGGTGGTCGGCAGGCCGTCGATCTCGAATTCCGCCAGCGCGCGAGCCGCCCGCTGCAGCGCCTGCGCCCGATCCTCGCCGGTGACAATGAGTTTGGCCAGCAACGAATCCCACTGCGCGCCGACCACGCTACCGGCCTCGATGCCGGAGTCCAGGCGCACGCCGGGCCCGCTCGGCGGCCGATAGCGGGACACGACGCCGGGGCCGGGCAGGAAGTTGCGGCCGGCGTCCTCGCAATTGATGCGGAACTCGATGGAATGCCCGCGCGGGGTGGGATCGGGGTAGTCGAGCAGTCCGCCATCGGCCAGGCGCAGCTGCTCCCGCACCAGATCGATGCCCGTAACCTCCTCGGTGACCGGGTGTTCCACCTGGAGCCGGGTATTGACCTCCAGGAACGACAGCGCGCCATCGGCCCCGACCAGGAACTCACAGGTGCCCGCGCCCCGGTAGCCCGCCGTCCGCAGGATCGACTTGGAAGCGTCGACCAGCGCCGCCCGCTGCAGTGCGGTCAGGAACGGGGCGGGCGCTTCCTCCACGAGCTTCTGATGCCGCCGTTGCAGCGAGCAGTCCCGGGACGAGACCACGACCACGGTGCCCGCCATATCGGCCAGGCACTGGGTCTCCACATGCCGGGGCCGGTCCAGATACCGCTCCACGAAGCACTCACCACGCCCGAACGCGGCCCGCGCCTCGCGCACCGCGGAGTCGAAGCACTCCGGGATTTCCGCCAGTGTGCGTGCCACTTTCAGTCCACGGCCGCCACCGCCGAACGCCGCCTTGATCGCGACCGGCAATCCGTGCTTGCGCGCGAAGGCGATGACTTCGTCGGCATCCGAGACCGGGCCGGGACTCCCGGCCACGATCGGCGCACCGGCCGCGGCGGCGATGCGCCGGGCGGTCACCTTGTCGCCGAGATCGCGAATGACCTGCGCGGGCGGGCCGATCCAGAGCAGTCCCGCCGCCAGCGCCGCCGCGGCGAAATCGGCGTTCTCGGAAAGGAATCCGTAACCCGGGTGGACGGCGTCCGCGCCGGCCGCACGCGCCGCGGCGAGGACCGCCTCGATATTCAGGTAGCTGGTCGTGGCCGTATCGCCGCCGAGCGCGTAGGCCTCGTCGGCGGCGCGCACATGAACGGCATCGCGATCGGGGGTCGCGTACACCGCGACCGAGGTGATCCCGGCATCCCGGCACGCTCGCACGATGCGCACCGCGATCTCACCGCGGTTGGCGATCAACACTTTTCGCACGGTGTCTCCTGAAAGTCGTTGGGGTTCAGGGACAATCGTGGGTAAGCAAGATCGACGCGGGGTGAACGGCGGGTCCGGGAACCTTCAGAAGCTGCATGGCCGATCGCCTCGAGAGTTCGGAGTTAGTCCGATTCCTCCGGTGCGCTTCAATTTCTTCTCCGCCCGATTGCCGCGCGGGCCGGTCACCCCTACGATGCCGACCCCACCCCCGTCACCAGGCGTTTCTCCAGCGGTCGCCATTACATGGCTTGCCATGTATTCTCGAGTTCAGCTCGTGAACATCGAGGGAAGGTGGGCATGGAACCGCTCGGGACGCTGCCGATGGATCGGCGCACCTCACTGGGATACGTGATCAATCACCTCGCCCGGCTCATGGAGCAGGCGTTGCGCGACCGGATCGCCGAACACGGGGTGGTGCCAGGACAATTCGCGCAACTGCTGGCGCTGTACGAGAAGGACGGCGTCACGCAGAACGAGCTCTGCGAGAAGGTGCGCATCGACCAGTCGACCATGGCCCACACGCTCAAACGGATGGAACGTGACGGGCTGATCCGGCGCACCGCCGACCCCGCGGACGGGCGACGGGCGCTGATCCACCTCACCGCACGTGCCCAGGAACTGCGTGCCGCCCTGGTCGCGGCCGCGCTCGAGGTGAATGACATTGCCACCGCCGGGTTTCCGGACACCCGGGAAGAAGACTTCCTCCGGATGGCCCGACAGGCCATCGGCAACCTCGAAGCCGATCGGGCCACCTGACCGACAAAGAGAGGTAACCCATGCTCTCCCGCATTCATCCCATCGCGGGCGCACTCGGACTGACCACCATCCTCATCTTCTGGCTCTCGACCGTGCTGACGGAGATCTTCGGATCCAAGCACGACATCACCACCCTGAAGCAGACCATTCCCTGGGCCCTGCCCATCCTCGTCCTGGCCCTGGCGATCACCGGGGCCAGCGGCTTTCGAATGTCGGCCGGAGCCACCGCGCCGACCATCCTCGCCAAGAAGCGCCGGATGCCCTTCATCGCGGCCAATGGCCTGCTTGTTCTCGTTCCCTCCGCGATCACCCTGGCCGTACTCGCCGGCGACGGTGACTTCGGCGTCACCTTCTACTGCGTGCAGGCCATCGAACTGATCGCGGGGGCGACCAATATCGCGCTGATGTCGTTGAACATTCGCGACGGGCTCCGGCTCACCGGCCGATTCGGCATGACAAATTCGGATCCAACCGTTGCCGCGGGTAGCGGATAATTTCAGGGATGAACAATGCGAAACAATGTCGAAATCGAACTCCGCGACGAGATCGCGGCCTTGCGCCTCGAAGTTCGCGAACTGCGCGATCAGCGTGATATCGCGGCGCTTTTCGATACCTTCTTTTTCTTCGAGGACCGCAAGTCCATGAATGACGAATGGGCCGAATCCATCTTCACCAGCGACGTCCTGCTGGAATTGCCGCCCGAGGATTATCGGGGCATCGACGGACTCGCCGAGCACATGACCGAAGTGGTCGCGCTGTTCGGCCCGACCCATCACGTCACCACCGATTGCCATGCCGATGTCCACGGCGATATCGCGGTGGTCCGGCTGAATCTCACCGCGACACACCGGCACGTGACGGCGGACTCGCCGCCACTGCTGGTCTGGGGCTATATCGAAGCGGACGCCCGCCGCACCTTCGCGGGCTGGCGGCTGAGTCGAATGAAACTGACCAAGGTGCTGCGCACCGGTGAAGCCCCCGCCGGTTACCTCTTCGACGAGAACTTGAACGTCATCGCCGTGGGGGAATGATGCGAACGGCCGCCGGCTCCCCGATCCGGCGGCCATCGTCATGCCGAGATCTCGGCGGAGGGCATCAGCTTGAATCCGATACCGCGGACCGCGACGATCCAGTCGCTCGAACCCAATTTCGCGCGCAGGCTGCTCACGTGGGTGTCCACGGTGTGCTGCGACCACGACCCGTCCCACACCTCACTGAGGATCTGCTGCCGCGGCACCACGACTCCGGGTCGCCGCGACAGCAGGCTCAGCAGGTCGAATTCCTTCCTGGTCAACACGATCGGCCTGCCGTACAGCGTCACTTCGCGGGCCATATCGTCGATTCGCAGCGATCCGCAGCGGGTCACCGAGGGGGCCTCCACCAGGGGGTCCGGGCAGGCACGACGCATGACGGATTCGATTCTCGCCATGAGTTCCCGGATGCCGAACGGCCGGGTGAGATAGTCGTCGGCGCCCGAGCGCAGACCGAGTACACAATCCAGCTCGGAGGTGCGATCGGTGATCACGATGATCGGCAGGGCATGTCGTTCGCGAATCGATCGACAGACCGCGAAACCGTCGAAGTCGGTGAGATCCGGATCGAGCAGCAGCAGATCGGCGCGATCGGACAGCTTCATGGCCATTCTTCCGGTATCGACCGTGGCCACCTGATGACCGTAGCGCGGCAACTCCTGGATCAAACCCCCGCAGTCGCCCGTACTCGTCGCTATCAGAATTCGCCAGGATCTTTCCAGGGCCGAGATATGAGTCATATTCGGAATCCACCACCGTCTAGGACACGAAGCGTCGCGCTGACGACCACACTTCCACGGGCGGCCGGGTGTTTCAATTCTCTCGAGAATAGGCGATCTTCCGGCCGGGTTCAAATCGAAGCGGATTGTTCAAGAAAGTAGTGAGGTATCTAACAATATCGAGAATATTGAACCGCAACGCATTCTCGAAAATAGAGGCCGATCGGTATGTATTTCTGGAGCATCACTAAATTACGAATTGAAGGATTCCCATGACAAACACTGGCAAATCGGCATCGGATAGTGTCGCCGTCCACCGATCGCGCGATCTGAGCGACCTGCTGCTGGACCAGTTCTTCACCACGGGACTGATCTCGGAAACCGAGCGAATCGCCGCCCGCGCGCACCGAATTCGCATCGCGGGCCAGACGCTCCGGCAATCGGACTGGCTGCGCGGCCAGCACGTCCGGGTCGCCACCGGCGACAGCGCGGCCGACGGGGTGCTGGCGCGGGTCGGCGATCTGCGCACGTATTCGGTGTGGCATTTCGATCGCGAGAGCGGCGAACTGGACCTGTGCGTGCTTGATCACGGCGATGGACCGGGAGCGCGCTGGGGGCGCAATGCCGTTGTCGGCCAACGGGTTCGATTCCGTGGCCCCGAAGGCTCGTTCACCCTGCGGGCCGCCGCGCCCTATCACCTGTTCGCCGGCGAGGAGACCGCCTCGGTCGCACTCGGGGCCATGCTCGGTGCGGTGCCCGCCGAGGTCGCCGTCTACGGTGCGATCGAAACGGCCACCGCCGAGGATCGGCTGCCCCTGCCCCGGGCGGCCGAGTTGGCCCACCCGCTGCGCGGGACGGCCTCGGCCGCTCGTTCGGAAATCCTGGTCGACGCGGTCCGCGAACTCGAGTTGCCGCACACCCCGGGCAACGCCTACCTCGCCGGGGAGGCCCGCACGATTCAGATGCTGGTGAAACACCTTGTACAAGAGCGGCATTGGCCGCGCCGTGCGATCCACACCAAGCCCTTCTGGACGCCGGGCCGCCGCGGCATGGACTGAAATCCACCCCGCTACCGGCCGGGTAACAGCGTCGACACGGTCGGTCCCGGTTCCGATATTCCCTCCGAACATGGGCTATCCTCACGGCACACATCACGTTCTGAGGTGGTTGACCGTGGAAACCCGCACCGCCGGGTTGGACCCGAGGCTGCAGCACGCAGCCCTGAATATCGCCGGGCAGCTGCGCATGCGCCGCCGCTGCGACGATCGCGCCGCCACCAGCTGACCCCATCCTCGACCGCCGGTCGTCCATTCGTGGACCGACCGGCGGTCTTTTGACATACCCGGGTCGGGGTTTTCGCATTTCTGCACACACGGATGGCACCACCATCCCCGGAGAAGGAGTTGATCGGCCATGTCGGCCAAAGGAAGCAAACTGTCGGCGTCGGCGCTCATCGATGCGGTGCCGACGCCTTACTGGACCGATCGGCCCGAACGGCCGACCCCTACCGATCCCCTGACCACCGCCACCGAGGCGGATCTGGCCGTCATCGGCGGCGGCTACAGCGGACTGTGGACCGCGCTGCTGGCCAAGGAACGCAATCCCGGCACCGACGTGGTGCTGCTGGAATCCGGGCTGTGCGGGCACGCCGCCTCCGGGCGCAACGGCGGATTCTGTTCCGCCAGCCTCACCCACGGCCTCGCGAATGGCATGGAACGCTTCCCCGACGAGATCGACCAGCTCGAACGGCTCGGCCGCTCCAACCTCGACGATATCGAGAAGGCCATGCTGCGCTACGGCATCGACTGCGATTTCGAGCGCACCGGGGAGATGGAGGTCGCCACCGCACCACACGAGGTCGACTGGCTGCGCGAGAGTCACGACGCGGCCGAATCCCTCGGCTACCGCACCGAATTGCTGGATGCCGGGCAGATGCAGGGCATGGTGCACTCCCCCACCTATCTCGGCGGGTGGTGGGATCGCGACGGCGTGGCCATGCTGGATCCGGCGCGGCTGGCATGGGGATTGCGGCGGGCCTGTATCGAATCGGGGGTGCGGATCTACGAAGGCACTCCCGTGCAACGCATTTCGAAATCCTGTGCGGGGACCCTGACCCTGCACACGCCGCACGGGGAGCTGCGTGCGCCCCGGGTTGCGTTGTGCACCAGCGCTTTCGCGGGCCCACTGCCCAAGGTGTCACGGCATGTGGTGCCCGTCTACGACTACGCGCTGATGACCGAACCGCTGACCGCCGAACAGCTCGACAGCATCGGCTGGCGCACCCGCATGGGACTCGGCGACGCCTCCTACCGTTTCCACTACTACCGGTTGACCAGCGACAACCGCATCCTGTTCGGCGGCTACGACGCGATCTACCACTTCGGCAACCGCATCGCCCCGACCCTGGAGTACAACGAGGCCACCTTCGAAACCCTGGCGGCGCACTTCTTCCAGACCTTCCCGCAACTCGACGGGCTGCGCTTCACGCATCGCTGGGGCGGCGTGATCGACACCTGCGGCCGCTTCTGCGCCTTCTTCGGCTCGGCCTACAAGGGCAAACTCGCCTACGCCGCCGGCTACACCGGACTGGGCGTGGGCGCGACCCGCTTCGGCGCGGAAGTCATGCTCGACCGCCTCTGGAACCTCGACACCGAACGCACCCGCCTGCGCCTGGTCCGCTCCCGCCCCCTCCCCCTGCCCCCGGAACCGTTGCGCTCCGCGGGAATTCACCTCACCCGCTGGTCCCTGGCCCGCGCCGACGCCCACCAGGGACGGCGCAACCTGTGGCTGAAAACCCTGGACTACACGGGCTTGGGGTTCGACAGCTGAATGGCCGACTACTTGGGGGTGCGGAGGATCAGGACGGTGATTTCGCTCGGAGCGAAGAGGCGCAACTGCGGACCCCAGAAGCCGGTGCCGCGGCTGGTGTAGAGCTGGGTGTGGTCGCCGTGGCGGGAGAGACCCGCCACTACCGGCTGATCGAGGCGGACCAGGTAGCGGAAGGGCCAGATCTGGCCGCCGTGGGTGTGGCCCGAAATCTGCAGGGCCACACCGGCGGAAACCGCGTCGGTGACCTGCTTGGGCTGATGAGCCAGCAGGACGACCGGCAAGGCCGGGTCTGCGTCGGCGAGGGCCGTGCGGATGTCGGGGCCGTGGCCGGGCAGCGCCGCGCCGGTGGGGTCGTCGATGCCCGCGAGCACCAGGCTGTCGCCATTGCGGGTGATGACCTGGTGTTCGTTGCGCAGCGGACGCCAGCCCAGGCCGGACATGTGGTCGATCCAGCCGGGGGCGTCACCGAAGTATTCGTGATTGCCGGTGATGTAGAAGCGGCCGTACTCGGCCTCGACCTTGCCCAGCGGGTCGACCTGCGCCTTGCGCGCGGCCACCGACCCGTCGGCGAGATCGCCCGCGTGACAGGCGATATCGGGACGCTGCGCGTTCACCTCGTCGACCACCCGCTCCGACCAGCGCAGCCGATCCGTCGCGGCGAAATGGGTGTCGGTGACCACGACCAGCCGCAAACCGTCCAGTCCCGCACCGAGATTCGGGATGTCGACCTCGACCGTGCGCACCCGCGGCAGCCGCCGCGCCTCGTAGATCGCGTGCGCGGTCAGCACCGCCCACACGGCCAGCACCCCGACCGCCACGACACGCGAGCGCGCCGGATCGTCCACGCCCGCGACCGCGAGCACCCCGCGCACCACCGCACCGATCGCCGACCAGGTGAAACCCACCCACATCACGCCCAGCAGCGTGTCCCCGATCAGGGACGCGGCATCCGACTGCCGCGGGCCGTGCCCGAGCAGCATGCCCGCCGGCAGCGCGAGATAGCCGAGCGCGAACACCGCGGTACCCAGCCAGAACGCGGGCCCGGACAGGGTGGTGTACACCAGCAGCCACCACGGCAGGGCGAACAGGAGCGCGGGAATCACGAGGAACAGAACCGCGCGCGGAACGTACTTCACGGGAGATCATCCTTACCGGACCGAAAGCGCCGGATTCGGCGTGCTATCCAACGTACCGTGCCCAGCGGGAAGGATGATCTCTCGTGACCGATCAGACCCGGGGAGCCCCCATCCTCGACGACCTCTCCAAGCGGATCATCGCCCAATTGCAGGAGGACGGGCGCCGCGCCTACGCCACCATCGGCAAGTCGGTCGGCCTGTCGGAAGCGGCGGTCCGCCAGCGCGTCCAGAAGCTCGCCGACGCCGGTGTCATCCAGATCGTGGCGGTCACCGACCCCCTGCAAGTCGGCCTGTTCCGCCAAGCCATGATCGCGATCACCGTCGACGGCCCCGTCCAACCGGTCGCCGACACCCTCGCCACCATCGAGGAAATCAACTACGTAGTGGTCTGCGCCGGCCGCTACGACATCCTCTGCGAAGCGGTCTGCCCCGACGACGAAGCCCTCCTGGACCTGGTCTCCAACCGAATCCGCGGCCTGGCCGGAGTCCGCCACGCCGAAATCATGGTCTACCTGAAACTCCGCAAACAAACCTACAAATACGGGACTCGTTAGTCGGTGAGCGCCGCGATTTCGGCGGAGAGGTTCACCCGGGCGGCGGTTTCGTAGCGGGCGCGGGCGATGGGGGTGCGGAACAGGTCCGGCTGTTCGGCCAGGGCTTTCAGCACCGCGGCGCGGCCGGGGCGGAAGAGGTTGTCGGGGACGTGGGCGTATTCGGCGCGGACATTGACGGCGTAGGCGGCGTAGACGGCGGGGGCGGCCGCGAGGATGGCCAGGTCGGCGTCGCAGAGGACGGCGCCGTTGCGGTCGGCGGGGTCGGGGTGGTGGCCGCCGGTCAGCCGGACCAGGCGGGCCACCTCGGCGACCGTTTCGGCGTCGACACCCAGTGTGGGCAGGGTGGTTTCGGCCAGGCGGGCGCTGGCTTCCTCGTTGTCCGTGCCGTCCATGGCGTAGACGGCGTCGTGGAAGAAGGCGGCGTAGCGGACGGCGTCCAGGTCGTCGGCGTCGGCGGCCAGGTCGTCGATGACGGCGAGCATGGCGGCCAGGTGTTCGACGGTGTGGTAGCGGCGGTGTGGCTCGCTGTAGCGGCGGATCAGGTCCTCGCCGACCGGGCGTGCTTGCGGCCCGGCCAATTTCGTCCAACGGTCCAGCAGATCCGCGTGCAGGCTATTCCCCATCGGGGCAGTGTGACCGAACTTCGGTCCGGAGAAAACCCCCTCGGCTGGGTGGTTTTCGCCACGGAGCAAGATCAGTCGGTGCCCAGGGTCAGGTAGCGCTGAATGGTCGGCCCGATATCGGCGACCACCTGCTCGGGGGTGAGCGCCACCACCGGGGGCAGCCGCAATACGTAGCGGCACAGGGCCAATCCCAGGATCTGGGTGGCGATCAGGCCCGCCCGGTGCGGCGCGTCCGCCGGATCGCCGAAACGCAGTACGGCGGGCATGAGCTGACCGGTGAAGATGCGCTGCATCCGCTCGTGCACCTCCTCGTCGGTCACCGCCGAACGCAGCAGGGTCAGCAGGATGTCGCTGGTCGGTGGCTGTTCCCACAGCTCGAGGAAGCGACCCGCCAGCAGCGCGCCCAGCGAATCCGATGCGGCGGCACCGAGATCCGGTAGCTCCAGGTCGACATCCAGTGCGGCGTCGAACAATCCGTCCTTGTTGCCGTAGTAGCGCATCACCATCGACGGATCGATGCCGGCGTCGGCGGCGATGGCGCGAATGGTCGCCTTGCGATAGCCGTCCTCGGCGAAGCGGCGGCGGGCGGCCTCCAAGATGGCGGCCCGGGTGGCGTCCGAACGCCGGGGAGTCGTCTCCACATTCATGCCCACAAGCGTAGGCCAACATCTGTTGACAGACAAACGGCCCCCGCGCTACCGTCAGTGCCAACAGACGTTGACCAACGCTTGTTGGCACTGAAAATGCTTGCGCAGTAAGGACGAAACGATGAACGACCAGACCCGCGAACTCGCCGAGCGGCCGCAGGACTACCTCGGCCCCAACCTCAACCCCGCCGGACTGGAACTGCAGCCGCACGAGATCGGGCCGGGCGTGCACGCGCTGCTGGCCAATATCCCACCCAAGGACAACAACGGGGTGATCGTCGGACGCGGCGCCGCACTGGTCATCGACGCGGGCATCAATGGCGCAGTGTCCCAGCAGATTCAGGGGATCGTCGCGCGGCTCACCGACAAACCGCTGCGCTACCTGGTCAATACGACCTATCACGGGGACCACACCTTCGGGAACGCCGCCTTCCCCGAGTCGGTCACCATCATCAGTTCACGCGCCAATCGCGACAGCATGCGCGACCTCGACTACGAGAAGCAGATGCGCTTCGGCAACATGCGCGGCGACCAGAACCCCCTCGCCACCGTCACCGTCTGGCGCAAGCCGGAGGTGGTCTTCGACCGGTACGCCGAGATCGACCTGGGCGGAAAGACCGTGCAGCTGTGGCACTTCGGGCCCGGCAACGGCCCCGGCGACACCATCGTCTTCGAACCCGAGACCGCCACCGCGTGGACCGGCAATTTCCTGATGAGCGCCGGGCTGCCGCCGATGCTGCTGGAGGGCGGGCCGGGACCGTATCTGGAGAGTCTGCGCGCCATGCAGCAGACGCTGCCGGTGAAGCTGGTGGTACCCGGTCACGGCCCGATGGGTGACGGCCCGGCGGCGCTGCGCAACTTCATCGAGTACCTCGAGCTGCTGCGCGACGAGGTCGGCAAGGCCGTCGCGGCGGGCTGGACGGTCGAGGAGACGATCGAGCGCATCCCCACCCCGGCGCTGCTGCGGCTGCCCGCGAATGTGCATGCGACCCCGGAGTTCGAACAGTTGCTGGGCCATCTGCACCGGCTGAACGTGCTGGCGGCCTACCGCGATTCGCAGCCCTGAGCGACATTCCGATCGGTATCCACGACGCGCGCGGGGGTGTTGGATGAAGTCATGTCTATGCAGCCCCGACGCTGGACGCCGCCCAAGGCGACGCCGCGCGCGCACGAAAGTCACAGCGAGCCACCGATGCCGCCGGTGAGATTGCTCGAAGTACCCGGCACCGGGCCCGAAGATGTGGTGGTCGCCGCCGACGGCAGAGTGATCGCCGGACTCGCCGAGGGCACACTGGTCGCCGTCGATCCCCGCGACGGGACGGTCGAAGAGATCGGGCACACCGGCGGCCGGCCGCTCGGGTTGCACGCGAATCCCGATGGGTCACTGCTGATCTGCGACGCCGAACGCGGACTGCTACGCCTCGACAAACCCGGTGGACAGTTCGAGGTACTGGTCAGCGAGGTCGACGGGGTGCCGTTGAACTTCACCAGCAATGTGTTCGCCGACGGCGACACCATCTACTTCTCCGAGTCGACCCGACGCTGGAAGCTCGAGCAGTACATGGGCGACATCATCGAGCACTCCGAAACCGGGCGGCTGCTGCGGCGCAATCCGGACGGCAGCGTCGAAACCCTCGTCGACGGACTGAAATTCGCCAATGGCATCGTGCTGGCCCCGGACCGGTCGTGCGTGCTCGTCGCCGAGACCGGCGGCTACAGCATCACCCGGTATTGGCTGACCGGGCCGAAGGCGGGCACCCACGACTACTTCACCGAGAACCTGCCCGCCTTCCCCGACAATATGGGGCTCGGCAGCGACGGGCTGATCTGGGTGGCGCTGGTATCGCTGCGAAATCCGCTGCTGGACATGCTGCTTCCGCTGCCCGGCGTGCTGCGCCAGTTGGTCTGGGCGATTCCCGACCGCCTGCAACCGAAACCGGTGCGCACGGTGTGGGTGCAGGCCTTCGACTTCGACGGCAGGCTGATTCACGACCTGCAGCGCGAGGGCACCGACTATGCGCTCGTCACCGGGGTTGCCGAACAGGATGGAGTGATCTACCTGGGCAGCCTCAGCGAATCGGCGATAGCGGTCACCTCGCTGCCTTAATTCTTCTGGGCCTCGTCCTGCGCGTGCTGGGCCTGGGCCAGTTGGGCGGGCGTGTAGCGCAAGGTCAATGCGAGCACACCCATGATCGCGGTGCCCAGCGCGCACACCAGCAGGACGAAGGTGTACCCGTGGCCGAGCGCGTCGATCGCGTGCGGCGACATCTCGCTCACCTTGCCCTTCGCGCTCTTGTCCAGCGACAGCGTGCGCGAGAGGGCGACCGGGCTCAGAATGCCGACCGCGAACGGGGTGCCCATGTTCATGAACATCTGCCCGACCGCCGACAGCGGGCCGATATGGGCCATGTCCACGCCCACCAGCACACACAGCGGCAGGATCACGATGGCCACGCCGATGCAGAAGCCGACGATCGACATCATCACCAGCAGGGTCGGGAAGTAGTCGGCCGAACTGTCCAGGGTGGAACCGAAATACAGGGCACCCGACAACACCGTCGCCGCGGCCAGCAGCAGCCAGCGCGCCTTGACGTACATGCACGCCTTGGACGCCACCGCGGTGCCGACGCCCGCGCCGAGGGTGAACGGGATGCTGGCCAGACCGGCCTGCAAAGGGCTGTAGCGCAACACGTTCTGCAGGAACTGGGCGACGAAGAAGGTGGTCGCGCCGAGCACGCCGGAAGCCAGGAAGATGGCGGCGAAGGTGATCACGCGGTCGCGGCTGTCGAACAGCGACCACGGCAGCAGCGGGTTCTGCACATCGCGCTCGGCGAAGACGAACACCAGCAGCAGGACCAGGCCGCCGATCAGCGCGCCCAGGATCACCGGACTGTCCCAACCCATTTCGGGTCCCTCGGTGGCACCGAAGACGATCGACACACAGGCGACCGTGCCCAGGATCGCGCCGCGCACATCCATCGACATGCGCTGGTGCGCGGTGTCGCGCAGCTGGGAGATCGCACCCCACACGATGAGCGCGCCGATCGGCACGTTGATCCAGAAGATCCAGCGCCAGTCGACCTGGGTGAGCGCGCCGCCGATGACCAGACCGCCGACCGAGCCGACGCCGACCATGGATCCGAAGATGGCGACCGCCTGATTGCGGGCCGGACCGGGCGCGTAGGTGCTGGCCACCAGCGCGAACGCGGTCGGCGCGGCGATCGCGGCACCCGTGCCCTGCAGGGCGCGGGCGGCGATCAGCCAGGCTTCGTTCTGCGCGGTGCCGCACAGGGCGGAGGCGAGCGTGAACAGGGCGACGCCCAGGATCAGCATCCGCTTGCGGCCGAACGAGTCGCCGAGTCGTCCGCCCAGGAGCATCAGGCCCGCGAACGGGAGACCGTAGGCGGTGACCGTCCACGCACTACCCGCGCTGGACAGGCCGAGCTGCTCCTGTAGTCGCGGGAGCGCCAGGATCATGACGGTGCCGTCGAGCACCACCATCAGCTGCAACCCGCTCAAGACGAGAATGGCGAGCCCGAACGCCCGCTTGGTCACCGGATACTGCATCGTCGCAGCGGGATTATCGAGCACCCGCCCACTGTAATGGATGCAGTGGGCGGGGCATGGGCCTCGCTGTGTGCAGTCAGGACCGGTCGGATTCTGGTGCGCCTGCCGTGAATCCGGCGGTTGGGCCGATGACGATGATCGCGGGCGGGCGGATGCCTTCGCTGCGGACACTTTCGGCGATGGTGGCCAGGTCAGCGCGCAAAATACGCTGCGTACGGAGGCTGCCTTCCTGGATCACCGTGGCCGGGGTGTCCGCGGTGCGGCCACCGGCCATGAGGGCGTCGGCGAACTTTTCGATGCGCTCGACGGCCATCAGCAGGACGATGGTGCCGCGCAGTTTGGCCAGGGCGGGCCAATCGACCAAGGAATCCGGGTGATCGGGCGCGACATGGCCGCTGACCACCACGAACTCGTGGGTGACGCCGCGATGCGTGACCGGGATGCCGGCGAGGGCCGGGACCGAGATGGCGCTGGTGACGCCCGGGACGACCGTGACCGGGATGCCCGCGTCGACGCAGGCTTCGAGTTCTTCGTAGCCGCGGCCGAAGACGTAGTTGTCGCCGCCCTTGAGGCGGACCACGAACTTGCCGGCCTTCGCGCCCTCGATGAGGGCGGCGTTGATGTGTTCCTGGGCCATGGCGCGGCCGTAGGGGATCTTGGCGGCGTCGATGACCTCGACGTCGGGGCCGAGTTCGGCGAGCAGTTCCGGGGGTGCGAGGCGGTCGGCGACAACGAGATTCGCGCGGGCCAGCAGGCGGCGGCCGCGCACGGTGATCAGGTCGGGGTCGCCGGGGCCGCCGCCGACCAGGGCGACGCCGGGGGTGACGGGAGCCGAATCATCGGTCACCACACCGGATTGCAGCGCCTCGAGCAGGGCATTGCGCACGGCTGCGGAGCGGCGGTGGGCGCCGCCCGCGAGGACGCCGAGGGTCATGCCGTCGTAGCGGGCGGTCGCCGGGGTGACGGCGGTGCCGAGGCGGGCGGTGTCGGCGCGCACGCAGAAGACGCGGCGGCGGGTGGCCTCCGCGACCACGGCCGCATTGGTCTCGGGTTCGTCGGTGCAGGCCATCACGTACCAGGCGCCGTCCAGATCGCCGTCGGCGTAGGCGCGCAATTCGACGGTGAGCTGGCCGGAGGTGGCCATGCCCTCGACCGCCGGGGTCACTTCCCGGCTGATCACGTGCACGGCCGCACCGGAGGCGATGAGCAGCCCGAGCCGCCGCTGCGCGACCGTGCCGCCGCCGACCACGACCACGCGGCGACCGTTCAGATCGAGGCCGACCAGGTAGTTCGGGTCACCGGACGGGGCTTGCGAATCCGGAACCGGCTGGTCATCGGGGGTGGCTGAGGCGTTCTGCACAAGGATTCAGCCTACGGCGTGCCCGGCGGCGGCCGATAATCGCCCGGCTGCTGTCCAGCAAACCGAAGTGCGATCGAGAGGAACTTCACCTTCGCGGCTCGCCCGTGAGGAGAACCCGCCGTCTTGCGACGAGAACCCGCCACCGTTCTTATGCTGAATAGCTATGACCCGCTGCGCCGCGCTGATTCGCAGTTTCCTGCTCGCCGCGCTGTTCGTCTTCGGGGTGCCCGCGGTGACAGGGCACGCGGATTCGACAGTGGAAGCACACTATTCGCAAGCCGGGCCGTGGGCGGTGACCGCGCAGCACGCCTTCGCCTGCTGCGATTCCACCGGCTCGGCCTACGACATCTGGTATCCGACCGACCTGGGGGCCAACGGATTCCGCCATCCCATCCTCACCTGGGGCGACGGGACCAACGCGCATCCGAGCCAATACGACTACCTGCTGCGGCATTTCGCGTCCTGGGGTTTCGTGGTAATCGCCACCGAGAACGCGGCCACCGGATCCGGCGTCGATATCGCCGGCGCGGTCGACAAACTGCTGGCGCTGGCAGACGATCCGGCGAGCGTGTTCCACGACCGGCTGGACGCGAACGCGATTGGGGCGGTAGGGCACTCGCAGGGAGCCACCGGCGCACTGAACGCCATGGCGAATTCCGGCGGCCGGATCCGCACCGCGATACCGATCGAACTTCCGGCGCAGGTCTGGTGTCTCGGCGGATCCTGCGCGGATACCAGCCGTATCGCCGGTGATTCGGTGTTCTTCGTGAACGGCTCGGCGGACATCCCCATCTCACCCTCTGAACAGGCGCTGCCGCGGCAGGTCGCCGGCCTGCAGTCGATACGCGCCTACTACGACGCGGTGCCAAGCGGAACACCGAAAGCCTGGGGGACGCTGGTCGGGCCGAATCACAATGATGTGCAGGGCGAACCGGACTGCGCGACCGCATCTTGGCCCTGCACCTCCGGCGTATTCGGGTACCTCGGTTATCCGACCGCCTGGCTGGCCGCCCGTCTACTCGGCCGCGAGGACGCCCGGCTCGCCTTCGCGGCGGGCGGTGAGTTCACGACACCGAATCCGTTGTGGACCAACCAGGCCGACGACATCACTCCCCCATGAGCTTGCCGAAGTTCGCGTCCTCCTGGATCAGGTGCAGGCCGTGGCCCGCCCGCAACGGCAGGCTGCCGAGATCGACCTGATCGAACTCGATGGTGACCGCATGCCCGTCGAGCCGACCGTCGAGCACCAGCCGATTCGGAGTCGGCTGTGTATAGCCGAGATCGGCGAGATCCGTGTCCGTCTTCATCGAGTGCAGCACCACCCGATGTGTGCCGGTGTCGATTCGCGCGCCCAATGCCGTCATCTCATCGTCCATCCCTTGTACGACGGCAAGTTGGGGCTGATCGAAAACCAGTCGCCGCCAACGGGTCTGATCGGTCAGCAGCGGTGGCACCGGCTGGCCGTCACGGGCGAACTCGGTGACCGTCCAGATGCCGTAGAGCTCGGATTTCGCGCTGCCGCCACCGTATTGGCGCCAGTTGTCCGACGCGATCCAGGCGTAGCCCGCCGAGAACCACAGCACCAGCAGCACCTGCGCGGCCGCCGCCACGCGCATCGCGCGGCGGGTCCGGAACGGTTGCGGGGTGGCGGCCGGACCGGCGGCGCGACCGGTCAGCAGGGCGGCCAGCCGCGGCATTTCGGGCACCAGCAGCACCAGGCACAGCAGCAACAGGTGGAACGACAGCAGCTTCACCGGCACATCGAAGGTCATGTTCAGCACCCACACCTGAGCCATGCTCACCAGGCTCAGCAGCACCCCGGCCAGATGGGTGCGCGGCAGCAGGAGCAGCACGCCGCCCAGGATCTCGGCGGTGCCGAGCAGGGTTTCGTAGACCGGTGACACCCCGACCTGAGTCCACAGCACGCTCATCGGGGCGAAGTCGCCGTAGGGGGTGAGCAGGGTGGCCAGGCCGGGTTCGGGCATCTGGGTCGGAATCGCCTTGGCGAAGCCGTAGCCGAGCATCTGCCCCGCCAGGCAAACCCGGATGAAGAGCAGGAACCACGCCGACAGCCGGGGGTATCCGGCTCGCCCGCGGTCCAGCACGGACCACAGCACGGTCCCGGCCGCGGCGATCACGAGCACGCAGAACAGCAGGATCCAGAACACCTCCTGGTCGCCGCTGCCCGTGTCGTGCAGCACCACGTCGGCCCCGAAGACGGTGTGGCCCACCCACTTCACCACCGGCAGGGACGGGCTCATCCACAGGCGTGGCCAGTCCCGCGGTAGCCAATGCTGCAGCGGTCCCACCAAGTCGATCAGCAATTGCGGGTAGGTGAGACAGAAGAGCCCGAAATACAGGAATCCGAATCGGAAGAGAACGCGCCCGATCGGATTCCAGGACCGGGCGGGTTCGGTATGTCGGTCATCCGGCGCGACAGCGATATCGATTGACTGCACCCTTCGACGCTAGGGAGCGTGACCTCCTCGGCACTTCCAGGATTTCCCCCGGTCCGACCCGGAATATGCCTGATAGGAACTACTTCTCGAGGCGTACGTGCCAGCACGACCAACCCTGAGTGACCAACCAGCATCCCGGTCACCGGTACTGGTGAAACAGGTCTCCCCGATCCCCTTACGTGGACATTTAGAACGGGTTACATTTCCCTCGACGCGCCGACCGGGCTTACCACATCGGCCTCACCCGTGCAGGGAGGACACCATGACTTCGGCCAATGCCGATCCCAACCAGCGGATGGAACTCACCGTCTCCGACCAGAACCTCGACGAACTCGCGGAAGAACTCGCGCAGTGGCTCGGGACCAAGGTCGAAGCCGACGAGCCGCCGCGGGTCACCTCGATCACCCGCCCCCAGACGGGTGGCATGTCGAGCACCACGCTGCTCTTCGACGCGGAGTGGACGGAGAAGGGTGAAGCGGCCGGTGGATCCTTCGTCGCGCGGCTCGCGCCCGACAAGGACTCCTTCCCGGTGTTCGAGAACTACGACCTGGCAACGCAATTCGCCGTGATCGCGGGCGTCGCCGAGGCCACCGATCTGCCGGTGCCGCCGCTGGCCTGGCTCGAGACCAGCGCCGACAATGTGCTGGGCGCACCGTTCTTCGTCATGCGCCGGGTGACCGGTCGGGTGCCCGAGGACAATCCGCCCTACGTGTTCCTCGGCTGGCTCTACGACGCGACGCCGGAACAGCGGCATCAGGTGACCCGCCACACCGTCGAGATCATCGCCAAGGTGCACTCGATTCCCGATCCGGCACAACGGTTCCCGATGTTCGACGGCGAAGGCTCCGCGCTGCGCAGGCATTTCGACGCGCAGAAGGCGTGGTACGACTGGGCGCTCGCCCGCGACGGATACCGGATTCCGCTGCTGGAGCGCACTTTCCAGTGGCTGGAGGACAACTTCCCCACCGACACCGGACCCGACGTGCTCAGCTGGGGCGATGCCCGCCCGGGCAATGTCATGTTCGACGAATTCGATCCGGTCGCGGTGCTGGACTGGGAGATGGCGGCCATCGGCCCGCGCGAACTCGACGTGGCCTGGACCATCCTGATCCACCGGTTCTTCCAAGACATCGCCACCCGCTTCGACCAGCCGGGCCTGGCCGACTACATGCGGCGCGCCGACGTGGAGCAGCTCTACGAGGACGCCAGCGGGCACGCGCCGCGCGATATGGACTGGTACCTCATGTATTCCGCGCTGCGGCACGGCATCGTGATGGCCCGGATCCGCCGCCGGATGATCCATTTCGGCGAGGCCGCGGACAACGACGACCGCGACGACTACGTGATGCACCGCCAGTTGCTCGAAGCCATGCTCGACGGCACCTACTCGTGGGATTGAGAGATGACGCAGAATCAGATCAACTCGCTCGACGAATACCCGATCCATCAGACCCCGCTGTCCATGTCGCGGGTCGCGACCAGTGATCGGAACTTCTACGACCGCAACTACTTCAACGCCCTCGACAAGGGCAGCGACACCTTCCTGGTGACCGGGTTCGGCGTCTACCCGAACCTGGGCGTCACCGATGCGTTCGCGACCGTGCGCCGCGGCGACACCCAGCGGGCGGTGCGGTTCTCCGACGCGCTGGGCGAACGCAGCCTGGACCCGAAGGTCGGCGGGTACCGCATCGAGATCGTGGAGCCGCTGCAGAAACTGCGGGTGGTGTGCGAGCACGACGACCTGTCGTTCGACCTCACCTGGGAGGGTTCCTTCCCGGCGGTGGCCGAGCAGCCGCACACCATTCTCACCGGCGTGCACCGGCCGATCATCGACGCGCAGCGCTTCGCGCAGCTCGGAACCTGGTCGGGCACACTGAATGTCGACGGCAGCGATATCGCCGTCGAGCCGTCCGCGTGGTGTGGCTCGCGTGACCGCTCGTGGGGTATCCGCCCGGTCGGCGAATCCGATCATCCGGGCCGGCTGGCCTCCGAACCGTCCGAGGGCTTCTGGTGGCTGTACGTGCCGCTGCTGTTCGACGAGTTCTCGATCATCGTCATCGTGCAGGAGGAGCCCAACGGGTTCCGCACGTTGAACGACGCCACCCGCATCTGGAAGGACGGGCGCGTCGAGCAATTGGGTTGGCCGCGTGTGCATCTCACCTACAAGCCCGGCACCCGCATCCCGACCAAGGTGCGCCTGGACCTCACCACCGGCGAGGGCAAGCCGCTGGAACTCGAGGTCGAGGCGGGCACCTTCATGGCGCTCAATGTCGGCTGCGGCTACGGCGGCGACCCGGACTGGCAGCACGGGCAGTGGAAGGGCCGCGAATGGGTCGAGAGCAAGCTCTACGACCTGACCGACCCGGCCATCGCCGGGCGCATCCCGTTCGGCGTCATCGACCACGTCGGCAAGGCCCGCTGCGGTGACGCCGAGGGCTGGGGCCTGTTCGAGCACGGCACCATGGGCCGCCACGACCCGACCGGCTTCGCCGACTGGGGCTCGGTCGCGCCCTGACGCGCGGACCATCGCCACACCGATACTCGCGGCCCCTGCCGGAACCAACCACACGGCAGGGGCTGCGGGCTCGGAGCTCGCGGGTGCGGGTTCCGCTGTCCTACCAATCCAGTACGGCACCCGGTCTCGTACTGTATCCGCAGTACCCGCCACGGCCTCCTCTCGCCCGATGTGGACTACAGCGCCGCTCGGCGAGGCTGGCGAGCATGGCCAAATTCTTGTACCGGGTGGGCCGCTTCGCCTTCGAGAAGCGCCGCCTCGTCGTCACGCTCTGGTTGGGCATCCTGGCCGCCGCCGTGGTCGGCGCCGCCAGTGCTCCCACCCCGCCCCCCGACTCCTTCTCGATTCCCGGCACCGAGTCCCAGCAGGCGTTCGACCTGCTCGCGCAGCGGTTCCCGGGTACCAAATCCGATGGGGCGCAGGCCCGAATCGTGTTCGTCGCACCCGACGGGCAGCAGATCGGCTCCGACGAGAATCGGGCGAAGGTCGAGCAGATCGTCGCGAGCGCCGCGAGCGGCGGACAGGTCAAGGGCGTACTCGATCCCTTCCAGACCGGGGCGGTGAGCAAGAACGGCACCACCGCGTACGCCACCGTCAGCTACGGCGCGACCAGCGCGGACCTCACCGACGCCACCAAGGACGCGCTGACCTCGGCGGTCGACAAGGGCCGCGCCGACGGACTCACCGTCGAGATCGGCGGAACGGCATTGCAGGCAAAGCCCGATATGGGCGGAGCCACCGAAGCCATCGGCCTCGCGATCGCCGCGATCGTGCTGATGATCACCTTCGGCGCGGTGGCGGCGGCCGGACTGCCGCTGATCACCGCGCTGATCGGGCTCGGCGTCGGCATCGCCGCGATCATGACGATCGGAATGTCGACCACCACAACCACACTCGCCATGATGCTCGGGCTCGCGGTCGGTATCGATTACGCGCTGTTCATCGTGTCGCGCTATCGCACCGAGCGACGCGAGGGATACAGCCCCGAGGAAGCCGCGGGGCGTGCGGTCGGAACCGCCGGATCCGCAGTGGTTTTCGCGGGACTCACCGTCGTCATCGCCTTGGCCGGACTCTCCGTGGTCGGCATCCCGATGCTCACCAAGATGGGCTTGGCCGCCGCGGGCACCGTCGCCATCGCGGTCGCCGTCGCGCTGACCCTGCTGCCCGCCCTGCTCGGGTTCTTCCAGAAGGCCGTCATGCCCAAGGCCTTCCGTAAGAGCCTGCGCGCCGAAGAGATTCCCGCACGCCACGACGCGAAGCCGAACATGGGCACCCGATGGGCCCGGTTCGTGGTCCGGCGTCCGGTCGCGGTGCTGGTGCTGGGCCTGCTCGGCCTGGGCGTGCTGGTCTTACCGGTGTCCAGCCTCGATCTCGGTATCCCCGGCGATGAATCGCAGCCCACCTCGACCACGCAACGCCGCGCCTACGACGACCTCGCGGCAGGGTTCGGCGCAGGCTTCAACGGGCCGTTGAGCATTGTCATCGACGCGAAGAACGCCGCCGATCCGAAGGCCGCGGTCGAGAAAGCGTCGCAGACCCTGGCCGCCACGCCGGGCGTCGTCACGCTCACACCCGCCATGTTCAATCAAGCCGGGGACACGGCCATGCTGACGGCCATTCCGGCGACCGGTCCCTCCACCACCGCGACCAAGGACCTCGTGCACACGCTGCGCGGTGAGGCCGGTGGGCTGAAGGCGGCGACCGGCGCGACCGTCCTGGTCACCGGAACGACCGCGATGAATATCGATATGTCGCAGAAGATGCAGGACGCGCTGCTGCCGTATCTCGCGGTGGTGGTCGGGCTGGCGGTCATCCTGCTGATGCTGGTGTTCCGGTCCATCGCGGTGCCGATCAAGGCGGCGCTCGGCTTCCTGCTGTCGGTCGGCGCGGCCTTCGGTGTCATCGTCGCCGTCTTCCAATGGGGTTGGCTGGCAAGCCTGCTCGGCGTGCACCAGACCGGGCCGATCATGAGCATGATGCCGATCTTCCTGATCGGCGTGGTATTCGGGCTCGCCATGGACTACGAGGTCTTCCTGGTGACCCGCATGCGAGAAGCGTTCGCGCACGGGTCGAGTGCCGAGGACGCCATCGTTACCGGATTCCAGCACAGCGCGCGGGTGGTGGTCGCGGCGGCGGCCATCATGATCGCGGTGTTCTCCGGCTTCATCGGCGGCGGCGAAGCCATGATCAAGATGATGGGGCTCGGGCTCGCGGCGGCGGTGTTCTTCGATGCCTTCGTCGTGCGCATGACGATCGTCCCGGCCGTGCTGGCGCTGCTCGGCGACAAGGCGTGGTGGCTGCCGCGCTGGCTGGACAAGATCCTGCCCAACGTGGACGTGGAGGGCGAGAGCCTGGAACGTCGCGAACCGGAGAAGGAGCCCGAACCAGCGCTGGTCTGAGGCGTTATCGCAGCGGTAGGCCGTCCCGGGTGGGCGGCCTACCGTCGTCTCGGGCGAGACAGTTTAGGGTCGGAACAACAGGTAAGGAGCCGAGATGACCGCCGGATGGTCGCACTGGCCGGCGCGCCACAGCCGATTCGTCGACGTGGCCACGGCCGTGCTGCTGTGCGCGCTGGCCACCTACGCCAGCGCCATCGCCAACCATCCCGGCGAGGGCAGCACGATCGTGTATCGGACGCCCTCGCTGGCGGTCTTCCTGCTCTCCGGGCTGGCCTCGCTGGCGCTGCTGTGGCGACGGCAGTATCCGCTTGCCGTGCTGGTGGTGACCACCGGATGCGGGATCGCGATCGGCGCTTTGGGTTTCGAGCTCTCGGTGATCAACACCGGTGCTGCGTTCGTGGCCATGTACACGGTGGGAAGCTGGCTCGAGCCACGCACTGTCAAGATCACGGCCCCGCCTGCGGTACTCGCACTGTTGATCGCATCCTTCCTGCACCAGCCGACGCCGATCCTCACCGGGGCCCGCATCAGCGTGGTCGCGGGCTTCTTGGTCGCCGGGGCGCTGTCGGAGGCGACCCGCAATCGGCGCAACTATCTGGCTGCCCTGCACGCCCGAGCCGAACTCGCCGAACGCACCCGCGAAGACGAGGCGCAGCGGCGGGTCGGTGAGGAGCGCGTGCGGATCGCACGGGAACTGCACGATATCGTCGCCCACCACATGGCCCTCGCCCACGCCCAAGCCTCCACCGCCGCATACCTTTTGCAGAGCAAACCCGATCAGGCACAGGAGATGCTCGACCAACTCGCGAATACCACCTCGACGGCGCTTCGGGAACTCAAGGCGACCGTCGGCCTGCTGCGGGAGGACGACGGTGACGCGCCGCTGGAGCCCACACCCGGACTCGATCAGCTACCCGAGTTGCTGACATCGTTCGAACGTGCCGGGCTGGCGACGACATTGATCGTGAACGGCGCGCCACGCCCGCTCTCGTCCGGCACCGATCTGACCGCCTATCGGATCATCCAGGAGGCGCTCACCAACGTCACCAAGCATGCGGGGACCGCGACCGCGACCGTCCGGCTCGCCTACTCCCGGCAACTGCTGACCATCAGTGTGGTCGACGACGGCACCGCCGAACTCGCACGAGGCGAGGAAGATTCGGAGATCACCGGGTACGGGCTGATCGGGATGAACGAGCGAGCCGCGTCCGTCGGCGGACACCTACACGCCGGGCGCAGGCCCGACGGCGGATTCGAAGTCACCACCGAACTTCCCTTGGAGCCACAAGCACTGGAGCCACAATGACGATTCGCGTACTCCTGGCCGATGATCAAGCCTTGCTGGCGGGCACCTTCCGGCTGCTGATCGATTCGGCCGACGATATGGAGGTCGTCGGGATCGCCGGAAACGGCCGGGAGGCAGTCGAATTGACGCGGGCCACCAAACCGGACGTGGTGGTCATGGACATTCGCATGCCCGGCATGGACGGACTCAGTGCCACCCAGGAGATCTGCGGTGACGAAGCCCTGCGCGACACCCGAGTGCTGATCCTCACCACGTTCGAGCTGGACGAGTATGTGGCGCAGGCGCTTCGAGCCGGAGCCAGCGGATTCCTCGGCAAGGGTGTCGGGCCGGAGGAGCTGCTGCGCTCCATCCGATCCATCGCGGCCGGGGATGCCTTGCTTTCCCCGGCCGCTACCCGGACCCTCATCGCACGCTATCTGTCTCGGCCCGAAAGCCGGGCCGCGGCCACCGATTCGCTCGACGTGCTCACCGCACGGGAACGTGAAGTGGTCGCCATGGTCGCCGAGGGGCTGTCCAATGAGGACATCGCCGAGAAGATGTACGTCAGTCCGTTGACGATTCGTACCCATGTGCAGCGGGCCATGTCCAAAGTGGGAGTACAGAATCGCGCGCAGTTGGTGGTGACCGCGTTCCAGTCGGGGCTGGTGCGAGTCGAGCCGCCGCGACGCGAACCCGGGCCGGGCCACCAGTAGCGGCGACCTACCGGCCGAGCAGTTGCCGGACCGCTTCGGCGATCGGTCCGGGTTGCTCGGCGGGGACGATGTGCTCGGAGTCCACCTCCTCGAACTGCGCGCCGACTTCCTCCGCGTAGCGCTGCTGATATTCGTGCAGGGTGTCGAAGTTGCGGGCCTGGAGTCGATTGGCTCGCGACGAGACGATGACGGTGACCGCACAGTGGGACGGCAATTGCGGTGGCCTGCTGCGGAATTCGCCGATCGCGTCAGCGACCGCCCGGATATCGTTGCGTGTCTGCGCGAGACCCGCGGGAGTGAAATCTTCCTCCAGCATCGTGGCGTAGGCGTCGGCGGGGAAGATGCGACTATAGGGGTGGGTCAGCAGGCGGGCTAGCGGGCGGACACGGAACAACACCTGCTGGACCGCGATGATGCGATCCGTCTTGGCGACCCGCGGCGACCAGTCGTCGTAGACCGGCGCAGTCTCGGGAGTGCCGTCGATCAACACCAGACCCAGCGGCGTTGGCGACATCTTCTCGATCGCACGCCGGACGACCAGCCCACCCATGCTGTGCGCCACCAGAATCAGACGTTTCGGCGCGAGCTCCGCCACCAGATCGACCAGGACAGCGGCCATCTCGTCGATACTCTGCGGATGGCCGGCCGGGCCGCTGCGGCCACGTCCCGCACGATCGTAGGTGACGGTGCGAGCGACATCCGTCAGCAGCGGAACCACCGAATCCCACATCGTCCGGCCCGCGCCCGCACCGGATTCGAACACCACGCAGGTGTCACCGTTCCCGGCCTCTTCCAGATAGATCTCCTTGCCGCCCACTGATACTCGGCGTCCCGGCACGTTTCTCATGACTCACCCTCCATGAACGATACCAACTTTGGAA
Source organism: Nocardia sp. NPDC059240 (assembly GCF_042753865.1). NCBI lineage: Bacteria > Bacillati > Actinomycetota > Actinomycetes > Mycobacteriales > Nocardiaceae > Nocardia > Nocardia sp. NPDC059240. The sequence continues at coordinate 781,545 of NZ_JBHZAC010000003.1, forward strand.
ACGGTACCAGAAGTGGGATAGTAAGCCTATGGATCCCACCGAGCTGCTGCTCCACCCCGTTCGACTGCGCATCGTCCGCGCACTCTCCGGCCGGACACTCAGCGCGACCGAACTGTGCGAACGCCTGCCCGACGTGCCCCGAACCAGCATCTACCGGCATCTCGGGTTCCTGGTCGAGGGCGGCATGCTCGAAGTCGCGGAGGAGCGGCGGGTGCGTGGTGCGGTCGAACGGTCCTACCGACTCGCTGCCGACCGTCCGACGGTCACGCCCGAGGACGGGGCGGCCATGACGCTCGACGAGCATCGCCGCGGATTCGCCACGTCGATGGCCGTATTGATCTCGGAGTTCAACACCTACCTCGATGAGGCGGGTACCGAGCTCTACAACGACGCCGTCATCTACCGGCAGGGCACCCTCTGGCTGAGCCCGGAGGAACTCGACGCCATGCTGAGCGGATTCCGGAAGATCACCGCGTCAGTCGCGGGCAACCAGCCTGGCGAAGGGCGTCGGCCCTACCTGCTCAGCCCGGTGCTGTTCCCTCAGGCGTTCGGCCACCAGTAGTCGGCGACCATATAGATGCTGAAGATCACGCCGCCGATGAAGACCGGGGTGGCGACGACAATGCCCCAGGCCGGAGTTCGGCGGCTGCGCAACGCGATTCGGCCGAGGCCCCAGGCGATCAGTCCGGCAAAGGCCCAGGCGTAGATGGGGAGCAGGCCCAGGGGGAGCAGGATCCATGGTGGGCAGGGGTGCCGCCAGCCGCAGTAGGCCGGGACACCCTCCATGTCGCTGATGATCACGAACGATAGGAAGAAGGTCAGGCAGAAACCGATGACACCCCAGAAGCGCCACCAGGTGAGGTAGGTGTGCCAGCGGTCGGGGGCGAGGGTGGGGTCTGCCACAAGACGTAAAGATATAAGAACCGAAAGATAAAAGCGGCCAGGAGGACGAGTCGCGAGGGGGCTGGGTTCGGGTTGCCCGCTCTCGTACCAGCTCATAGGGACAAAAGCCGAAATGAAAAGGACGCCTGGAGGAGGAGTTGGGAGGGGGCTAGGTTGGGCTCGCTCGCCGGCGGTTCCAGCCGGCTCGCCGACCGGCCGCGGATCGACTCGGTGTGGATGTCAAAGAATAAGAGCAACAACGAAAGACAAGAACCACGTCTTGCGGAGGACCGTTGCTGCGCGGGCAGGCGGCGAAGCCGCGTTTCCGCACCAGCTGGCGGGCACGGGCAGGCGGCACAGCCGCGTTCTCGGAATCGCTCGCAGGCCCCGGCGCGAATGAGGGCGCGTACGAGGAAGTCTTGCCGCCGCGACTTTTGTTGCGCTGTGCCACGAAGAGCAGGAGCTGTGCGCGAGGGGCGGTAGGTGTACGCGGGTGGCGGCGTAGCCGGTTTACGTTTCCGCACTAGCTGGCGGGCTCGAGTAGGCGGCGTAGCCGCGTTTACGGATCCGCTGGCAGGGGCGGGTGGGTGGGGCACCCGAGGCGGACCGACCGTTCGGTGGGCAATCGGTGCTCTGTGGAATCGGTGCTCTGTGGAGTTGTCAAAGAACCTCGAGATTGTCGCCGAAGGCACACTGCCCGATGGCTTTCGTCGAGTGGCACATTCCGGCGGTGTTTTGGGTGATTTGCCCGAGAAAATGTGCCACTCGGCGACCAGGGCGGCGGGGGTGGCGAGTCCTACCAGGAGATTTCGGCGTTGTTGTCTTGTTTTGTCTTGTTCTTGTTTGTTTTGTCTCGAGAAGGTGATGCGTGCAGTCCGTGGGCCGGGATCGGCGGGTCACGGCTCCCAACCCGGCGTCAGCCCAAGTCCGGTAGGGCAGGCGACGCAACCACACCTCCCCTGCCCTGCGAACGCCAGGGCCGCACCAGCCGTCCGGGTTTCACGCTGCCCGTGAACCCCACTGCCGGCAACTGGAATCCGCCGCAGCGGCACCCAACTCGCCCAAGTGATGACGCTGGTTGACCTTCGGCGTGCCGGTCGGATCCAGGTGCTTCGGCGCGATCCAGCCGCAGCGGCCGGGGTGGGCCGAATCCTTGGCCATGACTATGGTTTTCCAGCCGTCGACCGAATCGTTGACCAGGGCGTGGCAGTGATCGCACGCCAGAGCGAGATTCGACAGATCCGTCGGGCCACCGTCGGCCCAGTCGGTGATGTGGTGAACCGCGCACATCGAGGCAGGCGCATCACAACCCGGACGGGTGCAACCCTTGTCCCGCGCGATCAGGGCCAGGCGTTGCCCCGGGGAGGCGAGACGCTTGCCTCGGCCCAGGAACAGCGGGATGCCGTGCGGGTCAAGGACTGCCAGGACGGGGCGGGTGCCTGCAGCCATTTTCAGGGCTTCGTTGATGGAGACGTGGCCGCCGGTGGCGGTGGACGCCAGACCCGCGCCACGCTCCAGGTCGGCCAGCGACATGGTGAGGATGACCTGAGTCTTGAGACCACGGTGCTGACCGAATGCGGCGGCCGGAGTGACGGACTCACCGGATACGGCTACCGGGGCCGCAGTTTTGCCGGGCGAGGTGACAGGCTTGGCGGGGACAGTGGGCTGCAGCAGCGCGAAGAGGGCGTCGTGGGTGCGCTGACTCGCGTCGCGACGATCGCGGCGGGCAGCGGCCTCCAACACCTTCGAGTCGAACGACTTCGCCGACAGGGCAAGGGGTTCGGGGTCGTCGAGGTTGCACATGCCCGGGCGGGCGTACTTGGCGAAGAAGGCGTCCAAGTAGGCGCGCAGCTCCGGGGTCAGCCAACCCTCGATCTTGGACATGCCGTCCACACCCGGACGCGCCAGAGTGAGGCCGCGACGGCGGCGGCGGTCGGCATCGGAGATCACCGTGCCATCGGGGTCGAGGCGGGCGAGGATTTCGCGGCCCATCTTGGGCAGGTCGTCGGGCTGGCCGGTCAGGCAGTGCTCGACCAGGTGCTGCTCGGTCTCGGCGTAGGTCTCGGCCGGGAGATCGGCCGGCAGGTGCGTCATCACGTCCACGATGTTGCGGGCGTGGTCGCGCGAGATGTCGCCTGCCTCATACGCTTGCGCGGTCGCGGAGAGAGTGTCGGTGAGCGGCTGGCCCTTCGCGTCGAGCAGGCCACCGCAGGAGCGGGCGATCTTCACACGACCGGCCGCGTCGTAACGGGACAGGCCCAGGGTTTCACGCAGGAACGGGATCAGGGCACCGGCACCGCTCGACTGCGGCAGGCCACGCTCGCCGATTTCGATGATGAGGCGTGAATCCAGGGCGGAGAGTTGACGCTTGCAGGATTCGAGGTGCTGCAGCATCGCCACGAAATCGGGGTCGCTGATGGGTGTGAGGGTGGCGTGCAGGATGGTGGTCGAAAAGTTCTGCACTGCGGTTACCAGGGCGGTGATGCCGCAGCTGTCGAGTGATTCCCCCTTCGAATTCATGTGCTAATACTACCGCTGAATTCGAATGACGGGAACCCGAAATGTCCAGTATTGCAAGGGTTTTCAGATTAGTGTTCGCCAATGATGGCGGCTGCAATAACAATCCCGGATGTTATCGTTTTCGATAGCACCAATTCTCCTCCGCCACTGGCCAAGACAGCTGCGGCCTCGGCGACGCTGCCAGTCCGTGTCGCCGCCGCGACCTGAGGCGAGGGATTCGGGACCGCCGCCTGTGAGAGTTCCTCTGCCGAGAATCCGATTGCCTCTACTCCGAGTCTCTCGGCGGCGTCGATGAATCCGGGTTCCACGGCCCGGCGGTCGAGGGTGGCCAAGCGGCGGATCGCCCCGGACCACACCTGCGCCTGGATCGCGCCGATAATGTCGTCGGCCGATGCGCCCGGGCGGAAGCCCACCCCGACCACCAGGTCAGGCAATGACACGGGAGTGGGCGAAATCGGCTGTGGCGGAGACGAAGCGGGCGATGGCAGTGGGGTTTCCGGCGGGGTGGGTGTGCAGGTAGGAGGCGTGTACTCGGCTCGAGATCGCGCCTTCGCGGACAGCCTCACCCGACGGGGAGCGCCAGGCCCAGGCGGGAGTGGCGGTGCCTGGTGTCGTGAGGCGGGTGCGGTGGAATTCGTGGCCGCGTACCCGTTCGCCCGCGCTCCAGAGCGGAGAGTCGGTGAGGGCCACGGCATCTCGATAGCCGAGCGTGAGGCGGGGGCCGAATTCGGCTTCGGCGTCGATCACTCCGGCCATGCGGTGGCCGTCCAGGGAGCGGGCCAGGTAGAGGAGGCCCGCGCATTCGGCGTGGATCGGGAGTCCGCGGCCGGCCAGTTCGGCGATGGTGGCGAGTAGGTGCGCGTTCGCGGCGAGGTCGGCTGCGTGTTCCTCGGGGAAGCCGCCCGGGACGACCAAACCAGCGGTACCGGAAGGCAATTCGTCACGCAGTGGATCGAAGACCCGGACTCTCGCACCCGCCGCCGACAAGAGTTCCCGATGCTCGGCATAGCCGAAGGTGAACGCCGGGCCGCCCGCGATCGCCACCAGCGGACCGGATTCCCCACCACCCAGGTCGGCCGCCGCCGAACCCGCGAGCTCGGTCGCCGGATCCCAGGCTGGGCCGGAGGTGTCGGAGGCGGCCATTGCCGCGACCGCCGCGATATCGATGTGTGCCGCAACGAGATCCGTCATCGCGTCCACGGCGGACTGGGCTGCCGAACCGTGTTCGATGGCGGGGATCAAGCCCAGATGGCGTGAAGGGACGGCTAATTCGGCGAGGCGGGGCAGCGCACCCAGGACCGGGAGGCCGACGCGGGCGCAGGCGGCGCGCAAGACCTGTTCGTGGCGTTCGCTGCCGACCCGGTTGAGAATCACGCCACCGAGCCGGATTCCGCTGTCGTAGGTGGCGAAACCGTGCAGCAGCGCGGCCAGGCTCTGGCTGTGGCCGCGCGCGTCGACCACCAGGATCACCGGTGCGCCGAGCATGGCGGCGATCTGGGCGGTGGAGCCCTCGGCGATCGGGTCCGGATTGTGTTCGTCGATGCGGCCGTCGAACAGGCCCATCACGCCTTCGACCACGGCGAGATCGCAACCCGCACTGCCGTGCCGGTAGAGCGGCACCACTCGCTCGGCACCGGCCAGCACCGGGTCCAGGTTGCGGCCGGGCCGCCCGGCGGCGAGGCCGTGATAGCCGGGATCGATGTAGTCGGGGCCGACCTTGAACGGCGCGACCCGGTGTCCGGCCCGCCGCAGCGCACCGATCAAACCCGTGGCCACCGTGGTCTTTCCGCTCCCCGAAGCGGGTGCGGCGATGACCACCGCGGGCGTGCTCACCATTCGATTCCGCGCTGGCCCTTGCGGCCCGCGTCCATCGGATGCTTCACCTTCGTCATCTCGGTGACCAGGTCGGCCGCGTCGATCAGCGCCTGCGGCGCGTCTCGGCCGGTGATCACCACGTGCTGGTTGCCGGGCCGGTTGGTGAGGGTCTCGACGACCTCGTCCACATCGACCCAGCCCCACTTGAGCGGGTAGGTGAACTCATCGAGAACGTAGAAGCGATGCTCCTCGGCTCCCAGGCGGCGCTTGATCTCCTGCCATCCGGCCAGCGCGGCCGCTGCATGGTCCTCATCGCTGCCCTGCTTGCGGGTCCACGACCAGCCCTCGCCCATCTTGTGCCATTCGACGGCACCGCCGAGGCCCTTCTCGTCGTGCAGCTGCCCGAGGGTGCGGAAGGCGGCCTCCTCCCCCACCTTCCACTTGGCGCTCTTCACGAACTGGAACACCGCGACATCGAAGCCCTGATTCCAAGCCCGCAACGCCATCCCGAATGCCGCCGTGGACTTCCCCTTCCCCGGCCCGGTGTGCACCGCGAGCACGGGCAGATTCCGACGCTGCCGCGTCGTCAGCCCATCATCCGGAACACTCTCCGGCAGCGGCACACCCTTCGGCATCGACTCCAGCTCCTTCCACGACCGACAATCCCGGCTTCACGGTGCCATACGCGCACGACGCGACGGCTCCCGGCCCCGGGCTGCGGGTCAATGGAAGTCGAGGGTGAGGATGCTTTTGACGACCCCGAGAAAGCCGTGGACGAAGCCGTCCACGACAGCGCCGGGAACAGGTGTCGGCCCCAGCAGGGCTATCCCGGTTTCGACGGCCGCCTCACCGTACTTGCGCTCGCCCGAGGTTCGACCACCTGCACCGCGTCGAGCGGGATACCCGGCCGCCGTGCCATTCGAGGCGGCACGCGTCCTCTCGCGATCGGCCTTGGCGCGCAGCGCCATCTCGGCCTCGATTGGCTTGGACGCCTCTCGCCCGACATCATGGATGCCGCCGTGCGATTCGGCCCAGCCGTGTGTGTAGAACCCCATGATCCACCCGCCCGTACTCCGGATGATCTCGGCGAACGAATCGCCGACCACTACCGCCAATTGTAGTTAGCCGCCGCAGATTTCAGCAGCACCGCAAGGCGCTCGCGGCCGCCCTCAATTATCAGGGCCGCCCCCAACCGGTCAGGTCAAGGCGTGTGCGATGGCCTTGACGACGGCGACCAAGCCGCGGATCAGGATTTCCCCGAGAGCTTGACCGGCGACGTCGGCCGCGACCTCGCGGGAGGTGGAGGAGGTGCGCTCGCCCTTGCGGCGGAACAGGCGCACGGTCAGGCCGCCCGGGTGGCGCGGACGATGCCTGCGACGGAATCGCCGGTGAGGTCGCTCAATTGCAGGTAGCCGCCGCGTAGTTCGGCGGCGAGGTCGCGGGCCAGGCCGAGGCGGATCATGCCGCGTTCGCAGTCGACGACCATGGCGGTGACCGAATCGTGGGCCAGCATGCGGGCGGCGGTGCGGGCGCGCGGGACCGGGTCGGTGCCGCCGGTGGCGCGGCCGTCGGTGAGCAGGACCAGCAGGGGGCGGCGGTGCGGGTCGCGGACGCGTTCGCGGCGAAGGAGGTCGCGGGCCTTCAGGAGTCCTTGGGCCAGTGGGGTTTTGCCGCCGGTGCGCAGGTCGGCCAGGCGGCGGACGGCGATGTCGACCGAGGAGGTCGGGGGGAGGACCAGTTCCGCGTCCTGACCGCGCATGGTGATGACGGCGACCTTGTCGCGGCGCTGGTAGGCGTCGCGCAGCAGGGCTACCACGGCATTCGTGACGGCGGAGAGGCGGTCGCGCGCGGCCATCGAACCGGAGGTGTCGACCACGAAGACCACCAGATTGCCTTCGCGGCCTTCGCGATACGCGCCGCGCAGGTCGTCGGCGGCGAAGGCGAGCGGGCCGGTCAGGCGACCGCGTTCGTACTGGCGCGGCACGGCGGCGAAGATCGTGCCCAGCAGGTGCAGGCCGGTGGAGGTGTCCTCGATGGCTTTCACGACACGGCCCTGCCGGGTGCGGGCGCGGGAGCGGCGGCCGGGTGCGCCCTCTCCGACGCCGGGGACCTCCCAGCGCGGGGGTTTGGGCAGGGCCGCGGTAGGCGCGCCGGTGCGACCCTCACGGGCGGGGCGGTCGGCCGACGGTTCCCGTTGATCGGGGTCGGTCTGCCGCGAGTCGTTCGCCTGCCGAGGATCGGTTCCCGGCGGCCACGGATCGCGGGAATCCTGTTCTGCCCCAGGCGAGTTCGGGTCGCCGTCAGCAGCGTCGGGTCCGTCGTCGGACGCATCCGGTCCGCCGTCATGCGGATTCGGGCTGCCGTCCTGCGCTTCCGAGTCAGCGCCGGAGTTCTCTACATCCGTTTCGCCCGATTCATCCTGTGGGTCAGGCTGATCCTGCGGTCCCGCACCCGGGACCGCCTCACCTTTTCCCAGGCGGTCATCCCCTTCGGCCCGCGCGGCTTCCTCGGCGGCCCGGTCCATGGCCTCGTCCAGCTGTTCCTCACTGATGCCGGGTTCGTCGAACGGGTCGCGCCGACGCCGGTGCGGCAACGCCAGTTCGGCGGCCACCCGGACATCGGCCTCGGCCACGGCGGTCGCGCCCCGCCAGGCGGCGTGCGCGGTCGCGGTGCGCGCCACCACGAGATCCGCGCGCATGCCGTCCACGTCGAAGCTCGCGCACAGGGCCGCGATCCGGCGCAACTCCACATTGTCCAGCGCGACCTCGGCGATGCGATCGCGGGCGGTCAGGATGCGTTCGGCCACTTCGCGATCGGCGGCGGCGTACGCGGCGGCGAAGGCGGCCGGATCGGCCTCGTAGTCCAAGCGCCGGCGGACCACGGCCATGCGCACGTCCACCTCGCGGGAGGCGACCACGTCCACGGTGAGGCCGAAGCGGTCCAGCAGCTGCGGCCGCAGCTCACCTTCCTCGGGATTCATGGTGCCCACCAACACGAATCGCGCGGGATGCGTGTGCGAGACGCCGTCCCGCTCGATGTGCACCCGGCCCATGGCGGCCGCGTCCAGCAGCACATCCACCAGGTGGTCGTGCAGCAGATTCACTTCGTCGACGTAGAGCACGCCGTGATGTGCGGCGGCCAGCAGTCCCGGCTTGAACGCCTGCTCCCCGTCCCGCAGTACCCGTTCCAGATCGAGCGAGCCGACCACCCGGTCCTCGGTCGCGCCGACCGGCAACTCCACCAGCCGCGCGGGCCGCGCCCCGGACTCGTCCACCACCGGCGGCAGCAACTGCGCGAGCGCCCGCACCACCGTGGATTTCGCCGTCCCCTTCTCCCCGCGCACCAGCACGCCACCGATTCCGGGATGCACCGCGCACAGGATCAGCGCCAGCTGCAACCGCTCCTGCCCCACTACAGCGGAGAACGGAAACCCGGCCTCATCGGCGGCCGCACGAACACTCTCGGGATAAGTCACAGGGGAAACGGACACGCCCCCAACTCTAAGCACGCCCACCCTTCCCCCTCCGCCCGCCCCAACCCCGCACCTTCGCCGAGCGGCACAATCTGGCGGGCGACCCGGACAAATCCCCACCAGCATGTGCCACTCGACGGCTGGGGTGAGGTGGAAATGGCCGCGCCCGCTGCGGGTTTCGCAGCGGGCGCGGACGTCGGGATGGGGGCGGGGTCAGCCGCGACGCATCGGGATGTGCGGAATGCCGTCTTCGATGTACTCCTCGCCGTCCGGCTTGAAGCCGTGCTTGGTGTACATGTCGACCAGGTAGGTCTGGGCGTTCAGGCGGACCGTGGCGGAACCCGCCTCGGCCAGCGCGGCCTGGAGCAGGCGGGTGGTGTAGCCGTGGCCGCGAGCCTCCGGAGTGGTGCAGAGGCGGCCGATGCGGAAGGACTTGACGCCGTCCTCATGCTCTTCCATGAGGCGGAGGGTGCAGATGACCTGTCCCTCGTCATCGAGCCAGAAGTGGCGGGTTTCCGGCAGCAGGTCGAATCCGTCCAGTTCCGGATAGGCGCACTTCTGCTCGACGACGAATACTTCGACGCGAAGTTTCAACAGCTTGTACAGCGTCGTGGTGTCCAGGTCTTGGGACCACGACCTTTTGAGAGCAACCGTTGACATCATCGAGTCTTGCTATCACATCTAGGCGTGAGAAGCGATACCGCCATGCTTGGGCGTGTTGTCCGCATCGAGCTGCAGGGTCTTGGAAGTCCAGTCCCACACCTCGCGGTAGAGGGCCTGGTTCTCCGAGAGCTTGACGCCCAGCGACGGCACCATTTCCTTGAGTTTCGGCTCCCACGTGGAGAATTCGCGCGGGAAGCAACGCTTCATCACATCCAGCATGGCGCTCACACAGGTCGACGCGCCCGGCGAGGCACCGAGCAGGCCGGCGATGGTGCCGTCCTCGGCCGCGACGACCGCGGTGCCGAGTTCCAGCACGCCGCCCGCGCCCTTGCGGCGGATCACCTGCACACGCTGACCGGCGATGATCAGCTCCCAGTCGCGGCCGTCGGCGCGCGGGATGAACTCGCCCATCGCGCCGATGCGGTCGGCCTGCGAGTTGAGCAGCTCACCGACCAGGTAGTTGACCAGGCCCATCTCGGTGACACCGACACCCAGCATGGAGAACAGGTTGTTCGGCTTCACCGACTTGAACAGGTCGGTCAGCTTGCCGTCCTTGAGGAACTTCGGCGTCCAACCGGCGTACGGGCCGAACAGTAGGCCCTTCTCACCGTTGATGACGCGAGTGTCCAAGTGCGGCACCGACATCGGCGGTGCACCGACCGACGCCTGGCCGTACACCTTGGCCTCGTGCTGGGCGACCAGCTCCGGGTTGGTGGCGCGCAGGAACAGGCCCGACACCGGGAAACCGCCGAAGCCGTTGATCTCCTTGATGCCCGACTTCTGCAGCAGCGGCAGCGCGCCGCCGCCCGCGCCGACGAACACGAACTTGGCGTTGATGACCCGCACCTTGTGGCTGCGCAGGTTGCGCACCTTGACCAGCCAGGAGCCGTCGGACTGCTTGGTCAGGTTGAGCACCTCGTGGCCGAACGCGATATCCGCGCCGGACGCGCCCAGGTTGGCCAGCAGTTCCTTGGTGAGCTCACCGAAGTCGATGTCGGTGCCGTGCTCGGACCAGTTCAGGCCGATCGGCTCGGAGAAGTCGCGCCCCTTCGCCATCAGCGGTAGTCGCGAGCTGAATTCCGCTGCGTCGTCGATGAATTCCATACCCTCGAACAGCGGGTGCCGCGACAGCGCCTCGTGGCGCTTGCGCAGGTACTCCACGCCGTCCGCACCGTGGGTGTAGCTCACGTGCGGAATGGGGTTGATGAAGTTCGACGGGTTGGCCAGCACGCCGTTCTCGACGGCGTAGGACCAGAACTGGCGCGACACCTGGAAGCGCTCATTGATATCGATGGCCTTGGTGATCTCCACCGAGCCGTCGGCGTTCTGCGGCGTGTAGTTCAGCTCGCAGAGGGCCGAGTGGCCGGTGCCCGCGTTGTTCCACGGGTCGCTGCTCTCACCCGCGGCCTCGTCCAGGCGCTCGAAGATATTGATCGACCAGTCCGGCTGCACCTGCCGGAGCAAGGCGCCGAGGGTGGCACTCATGATGCCGGCTCCGATGAGGACTACATCGGTCTTTTCAATCGTGGCAGCATTCGACACGGCGTTCGTCGACTTCCTTGTCATTTGGGGTCACCAGGTGGGAGTTAGGTTACCCGTCGTTCACTTGGACTCAATTCTGCCCCTGACCATTCCCGGATCCCGCTTCGAAATCCCTGAATGTGAGAGATCCCTCCCAAATGGACATCGTTGTGGTGCGGTCTATCTTGGGCACGTGACCTCCGATACGTCATCCTCCACTTCGTCCACCACCACCTGGCAGCCGGACGTGCTGGGCGACGACTACCAGCAGCTGACCATTCCGATGGGACCGGACCCGGACGGCGAGGGTGACGTGGTCGCCACCCTGGTCCGGTACACCCCGGCCGACGCGCCCGTCACCACGCGGGCCGTGCTGTACGTGCACGGATTCACCGACTACTTCTTCCAGGAACACCTGGCCCAGCACCTGGCCGCGCAGGGGTACGCCTTCTACGCGCTGGACCTGCGCAAATGTGGCCGTTCACAGCGGGCGGGACAGACCCCGCACTTCGTCAGCGATCTGGCGCTCTACGACGAGGAGCTGAACCGGTCGCTGGAGACCATCCGCACCGAGACCGGGCTGCCGCTGCTGATCATGGCGCATTCGACCGGCGGGCTGGTGACCTCGCTGTGGCTCAACCGGCTGCAGGCCGCGGGTGGTGTTGCGGCACAGGGCATTACGGGCCTGGTGCTCAACAGCCCGTGGTTCGACCTGCAGGGGCCGGGCTACTACCGGTCGGTCGGCACGCCGCTGCTGGAAGGGCTGGGCCGGCTGCGGGCGTTCGCGAAGATTCCGCTGGGCGTCTCCACCGCCTACGGCGACAGCCTGCACAAGAGTGTCTCCGGCGAGTGGGACTACAACCTGGATTGGAAACCGTTGAGCGGCTACGCGGTTCACGCGGGCTGGCTGCGAGCCATCCGGCGCGGGCAGTTCCGGCTGCACAAGGGACTCGATATCGGGGTACCGGCGCTGATCCTGCGATCCAAGATCACGAAGTTCATGCGCCAGTACGGTCCGGCCGCCGATCTGGCGGATCTAGTGCTGGACGTCAAGCAGATCCAGCGCTGGTCGGGTTGCCTGGGCGACCGGACCAATATCGTGCCGATCGAGGGTGCGCGGCACGATGTCTTCCTGTCCGCGAAGGACCCACGCACCCGGGCCTTCGACGAACTCGATTCCTGGTTGGAGTGGCTGGCGAAATCACCAGAAGCTGGTGCGTAGCACCACTTCGGTGGCCAGTTCGTGGCCCGCTTCGGCGGGCACATCCGTGACATCCATGGGGACCAGCCGGAATTCGCCGTAGACGAACCGGCTGGAACCCTCGGCCACCGGGCGCGGCAGGCGCTTGGTGGCCAGCAGGGTGGTGGGGATCTCGACCGGCGGGCAGGAGGCGTCGGCGACGGTGCCGTCCGGGCCGGGCGCGGCCGGGTGGCCACCACCCGCGGCGATCAGACTCATGAAGCGGCCGAAGCCGCGAGCGGCCAGCTGCCAGGCCAGATCCGCGCCCGCGCCGCTGCCGACCAGGTTGGCCCACGGGACCTTCAGCTGGTCGAGGAGGGCGAACACCGTGGTGGCGTCGAGGCCGTCGATCGATTCGACGGCGATGGTGTGCAGGTCCGAGGTCTGCAGGCGTTCGCAGACCTGGTCGTATACGTCGGCCGGATCGCCCGCATCGGGGAGCAGCAGGACATGGTGCCGGGATTCGGGTCCGCCAATTCGCACCGCCCACTCGCGGTCACCGACCGTGATCCGCCGAGATTCCATGGTCAGCACGCTACAGGAGCCGTGCAGGGGCCGAATGCGAGTCGGGCGTATTTTTGTGACCTGAGTCACTTCGTGACGGTGAGAATTGGGAGATCCTCCAGTGTTCCGCCGCTGATCAGGCGCTCGAGCAGGTCCTGGTCGAGATGCTTTTCCATCAGGTCGGCCAGCAGATCGAGCTGCTGGTTGCGCACCCGGTCCACCGAAACATCTTCGGCGACAACGAATCCGGTCCGACCCACCCGATCGGCCACCTGCCGCAGCCAGGCGCGGCGAAACTCGTCCGACTCCAACGCACCATGCAGGTGGGTGCCCCAGATCGATTCGCGCACACTGCCTTCGGGCACGCCGTCCAGCTCGAACCAGGCGGGGTCGGCATTGCGGGTGACACGGCCGTGGTGGATCTCATAGCCGTGCACGGGGAGATCGCTATCACCGCCGGGCCCGGCATGATCCCGGACACGACCGCCGGAGCGGCGCAACACCTTCGGGTCGGCGAACTCGATCTCCAGGTCCAGCAGGCCCAGGCCCGGCACCTCGCCCGCGGCCGATTCGACCGGGTCGACGATGGTGCGGGCCAGCATCTGATAGCCGCCGCAGATGCCGAGGATCGGCCCGCCCGCCGCCGCGCGGGCACTGAGAGCGTCGGCGATTCCGTTGCGACGCAACCACTCCAGATCGCCGACGGTGGATTTGCTGCCCGGGATCACGACCAGGTCGGCTCCGGCGAGGCGGGACGGGTCGTCGACCCAGCGAACCGAGACGCCGGGCTCGCAGGCCAGCGCCTCGACGTCGGTGGAGTTGGAGATGCGTGGCAGCCGGATGGCGGCCACGGTCAGCCACTGATCGCCCAGCGGCGGCCGGGGCCGTCCGACCGGGGCGTCGGCCACCGTGCCGAGCGAGTCCTCCGCATCGAGCCAGAGATCCTCCGCGAACGGGATCACCCCGAGCGTCGGCCGCCCGGTGAGTGCGGTGAGCTGATCGATCCCGGGTTTCAGCAGGTCCACGTCGCCCCGGAACTTGTTGACGATGAACCCGGAGATCAGTTGCTGGTCTTCGGGTTCCAGAATCGCGACGGTCCCGAACAGATGCGCCAGCACTCCCCCGCGATCGATATCCCCGACCACCACGACCGGCAACTCCGCCGCCCGCGCCAACCCCATATTCGCCAGATCCGTTGCCCGCAAATTGATCTCGGCAGGCGACCCCGCCCCCTCGCAGATCACCACATCGAATTCGTCTCGCAGCGAAGCCAATTCCTCGGCCACGATCGCCCGCAGTTCGGTCCGATGCCGGAAGTAGTCCTTGGCCCCCACCGTGTCGATCGCCTTGCCCCGCACCACAAGCTGCGACCGTCGATCACTCCCCGGCTTGAGCAGCACCGGATTGAACCGAACACTCGGCTCGAGCCCGCAGGCCCGCGCCTGCAACGCCTGCGCCCGCCCGATCTCCCCGCCGTCCAGGGTGACGACGGAGTTGTTCGACATGTTCTGCGCCTTGAACGGCGCGACGCGCACCCCGCGCCGCGCCAGCATGCGGCAAAGTCCGGCTACGACAACGCTTTTCCCCGCGTCGGACGTGGTCCCCGCGACGAGCAGGGCGCCTTTCACCGGGTGCTGTACTCCGCTCGGGGGCGGTAGACGTAGTGGTCGCGGCCGCTGGAGGTGTAGGCGTCGCGGTTGACGTAGCGGTCGCGGTTCTCGGGGGCGACATCGTCGGCCTTGTCGTCCTCGACCGGGCGGCCCGCGGAGAGTTCGACGTGGCGGCGCATGGTGGCGCGCATGGCGCCGAGGCCCTCGTCGCGGGGGTTCGGGGGGAGGAAGCGGGAGGGCTTGCGGCGGGGGCCGCGGGAGCCGATGCCGCGCTGGGTGACGCCCCGCTGGGGCATGGCGATTTTCACGGGAGCGTCAGAATCTCTGCGCCTTCGTCGGTGACGACGAGGGTGTGTTCGAACTGGGCGGTCCACTTGCGGTCCTTGGTGACCACGGTCCAGCCGTCGTCCCAGATCTCGTAGTCGATGCCACCCAGATTGATCATGGGTTCGATGGTGAAGGTCATGCCGGGCTCGATGACCGACTCCACGGCGGGCTGGTCGTAATGCAGGATGACCAGGCCGGAGTGGAAGGTCGGGCCGACACCGTGGCCGGTGAAGTCGCGGACCACGCCGTAGCCGAAGCGGTTGGCGTACGCCTCGATGACGCGGCCGATGACATTGAGCGCGCGACCCGGCTTGACCGCCTTGATCGCCCGCATGGTGGCTTCCTCGGTGCGCTCGACCAGCAGGCGTACTTCCTCGTCCACGTTGCCGGCGAGGAAGGTCTTGTTGGTGTCACCGTGCACGCCGTCGATGAACGCGGTGACGTCGATGTTGACGATGTCACCGTCCTCGATCACGGTCGAGTCCGGGATCCCGTGGCAGATGACCTCATTGAGCGAGGTGCAGCAGGATTTCGGAAATCCCTTGTAGCCCAAGGTCGACGGGTACGCCCCGTGGTCGAGCATGTACTCGTGCGCGATGCGGTCGAGCTCGTCGGTGGTGACGCCCGGAGCGACGGCCTTACCGGCCTCTTCCAGCGCCTGTGCGGCGATCTTTCCCGCGATCCGCATCTTCTCGATGGTCTCCGCGGTCTGCACCCAGGGCTCGTGCCCCTCCTGGGCGGTTTTCTTCCAGACGTATTCGGGTCGCTCGATATTCTTCGGGACCTCGCGAATGGGCGACTGCTGCCCGGGAACGAGGGGCTTGCGGGTGCGCACAGACATGAGTCCAGACTATCTGCCCCGCACAGCGGCCCTTCCAGCGCATACCGGGTGGCCGGGGAATCTTTCCGGACCGTGGTCCGTTTAAGCTTCTGGTTGACTTGGAAACAAGACAGGGAGAAGGCAACGGCCGTGGAACTGGGACTCACGACATTCGCGGAAACACACCCCGTCGGCGGCGACGGGCCGGTGCCGAGCGCGGGCGAACGGCTGCGGCAGGTGGTCGAGGAAGCCGTCGCGACCGAGGCGGCCGGGCTGGACGTGTACGGCGTGGGCGAGCATCACCGCAAGGATTTCGCCGCCTCCTCGCCCGCCATGGTGCTGGCGGCCATCGCGTCGCGCACCGAGCGGATTCAGCTCACCAGCGCGGTGACGGTACTCAGCTCGGATGATCCGGTGCGGGTGTTCCAGGACTTCTCGACCCTGGACGGACTCTCCAACGGCCGGGCCGAATTGATGGCCGGGCGCGGCTCGTTCATCGAATCGTTCCCGCTGTTCGGGTACGACCTCGACGACTACGACGAGCTCTTCGAGGAGAAGCTCGCACTGCTGCTGAAGATCCGTGAAGAGGGCCCGCTCACCTGGGAGGGCAAGTTCCGTGCGCCATTGAAGGACGCGATCGTCTATCCGCGCACCGAAAACCGGCCGCTGCCGGTGTGGATCGCGGTCGGCGGCAGCCCCGAATCCGTAGTGCGCGCAGGGCTTTTGGGCCTGCCGCTGGCCATCGCCATCATCGGCGGGCAGCCGGCGCGGTTCAAGCCGCTGGTGGATCTCTACCACCGGGCACTGGACGAGGGCGGGCACGAACCGCAGCCGATCGCGGTGCACGCGCACGGGTACATCGCCGAAACCGACAAGGCGGCGGTCGAGGACTTCTACGGGTCTTATGCGCGGGCCATGACCGGCATCGGGCGCGAGCGCGGGTGGGGTCCGATGACCCGGCAGCAGTTCGATGCGCTGCGGTCGCAGAGCGGGTCGCTGTTCGTGGGTACGCCGGATTACGTGGCGGAGAAGATCGCCGACGTGCGTGACACCCTCGGGCTGGATCGGTTCATGCTGCACAGCAGCGTCGGCACGTTGCCGCACGAGAAGGTGCTGGCGAACATCGAACTGCTCGGCGCGAAGGTCGCACCCCAGGTGCGCTGAGCCACAAGGGCGTTGGATTCCGGCCAAGAGCACGCCGGAATGACGGAGGTACGCGGCCCGGTCGTCATGACCGGGCCGTTTTCATGACGCCGCTGCGGTTCTCATGACGCCGTTTCCGTCGCGCCGAAGGCTGCGAGCAGCATGTCGGTGAGTTGGTCGAGGTAGGCGGGGCCGGTGGGGTCGCCGCCGAGCATGACGCGCCAGAACAGGGGGGCGCCGATGAAGTCCAGGGCCAGTTCGAGATTCAGCGACTCCGGCAGTTCACCCCGGTCGATCGCGCGGTGCAGGATGCGGGCGACCCTCGCACGGCGCGATTGACCGATGCCCAGTTGCAGCACCTCGCGGAGCGCGGGTACGCGCACGGCCTGGGCCAGGATGTCCGGAATGATCCGGGCGACAAGGGGATTGGTCAGCACCTCGGCCGATTGGGCGAGGAAGGCGCGCAGGTCGCCGCGCACGCTGCCGGTGTCGGGGGAATCGGCGGCGTCGACCGCGACTTCCGAGATCAGGCCGATCACCAAGTCCTGCTTGGTCGACCAGCGCCGGTAGAGGGTCGGCTTGCTGACGCCCGCGCGCCGGGCGACCGCTTCCATGGACAGCTTGCCGTAACCGACGTCCGCCAGTTCTTCGAAGGCCGCCATGCGAATGGCCGCGGTCACCTGCGGCTGCATCACCGCCGCGCCCGCGGGCTTGCGGCCGCCCGAACCGGATTCCTCACTCATGCCCGGGAGTCTAGCAACGACGATACGGTTGCGTTTCATCGTCGATCGGTCTACCGTTCTAGCCGTACGACGAAACGGTGTCGTATCGACGTAAAGAGCGAGGTAGAAGCCATGAAATTCCTCTTCGACGACGAATCCTTCAGCTACGAGGCGCTGCGTGCCGCCGGGTTCGCGAGCTACGGCGGCGCGGAACTCGGCGAGGTGATCGCCACCGCGAGCCGCATTCCCGACGGCGACGAGGCGGCCTGGCTGCGCGAGTGGGAGGCCACCGCCATGCGGGTCCACGCCATCGGCGAGGCGGCCGCGAAGGCGGGACACCGGGTGAGCGCCCGCGAGGCGCTGCTGCGGGCCTCGAACTACTACCGCACCGCCGAGTTCTACCGCCGCGACGACCCGGCCCACGACCCGGTGCCGCGCGAACTGTCTCGGCTGGCCCGCGAAACCTTCTGGGAGGCAGCGCAACTGCTGGACACCCCGGTCCATCCGGTCGCGATTCCCTACGAGGGCACCACGCTGCCCGGCTACCTGTTCCTGGCCGACGACACCGAACAGGCCCGCCCGACCGTCATCTTCAACAGCGGCTTCGATTCCACGCTCGAGGAGTCCTGGTTCGCGCTCGCGGCCGCGGCGGTGGCGCGCGGCTATCACGTGCTGGCCTTCGACGGCCCCGGCCAGGGTGAGGTCATTCGCGAACAGGGCCTGACCTTCCGCCACGACTGGGAAGCGGTGATCACGCCCGTAGTCGACTACGCGCTATCCCGACCGGAGATCGATCCCGACCGCATCGCGTTGTTCGGCTACAGCCTCGGCGGCTACCTGACCGCCCGCGCCGCCGCCTTCGAGCACCGGATCGCCGCGCTGATCCTCGACGACGGCCTGTTCGACTATCACGCCGCCCACGTGCGGATGATGCCGCCGTTCCTGGCCGACTGGATCGCCGCGGGCCGCGATGAGGAGGCGAATGCCGTTGCGTCCCTGATGATGACGGTCAGCACCACCATGCGCTGGGCGCTGCGCAACGGTCAGTGGACCTTCGGCGCGAGCTCACCGGCGGACTACGTGCGCCGCACCGCCGATTACACCCTCGCCGGTGTGGTGGACGCGATCCGCTGCCCCACGCTGGTCTTCGACGCCGAGAACGACCTGTTCTTCCAGGGCGAGGCCCCGCGCGTGTACGAGGCGCTCACCTGCGAGAAGAAACTCATCATCGGGACCGCGGCCGAGGGCGCGGGCGAGCACTGCCACACGGGGGCCATGGTGCTGACCCATCAGCGCATGTTCGACTGGCTCGACGACATCCTGGCGACTCGATAGGCCGCGCGACGTCGAATTACCAAAATGAAATACCGACCGGGCCGTCAACGAATTCCATTGTCGGCCCGAATATTTCATTCAGATCAAGTGTCCATTAACACCGTCAGCGGGACGAAGCGGACGTATGGTGGACAGGCAGCTGCATTCGTCAGATCCTCGAAAATTCCGCGCCCCGTGAGCATTTCACGCGCGGAGGAAGTAGGTATGCGATGGCACCGATCCCGTCTGGCGTATACGCAATCAGCCGCCCGGTGGAGCAGCTGATCACGCTGATCGGCGAGGAGCCCGGGCATCCGGTCATGATGCTCCCGCCCACCGGCAATCCCGGCGAGCAGGAGTGGGAGGTGATGGAGCTTCCCAACGGGAATGTGGTGATCCGGAACCTGCGGATCAACAACTTCCTGGGCACCGATGGGGACCCCCAGCCCAACCTCCCGATAGTCGGCGTCGGCAAGGAATACGAATGGGTGCTCCAGCAGAGCGCCATGCCGTTCACCTTCCATATCGTGGTGCCCGGCGGACCCGTCGACGGCGCGGAATTGGCCCTCGATCTGAGCCTGTTGCGCATCTATCCGCCGCGGCTGGCCTTGCGCCCGCTCAACCCGGAAAACCAGATGCAGGCGTGGCGTTTCCAGTTCCACGAGTGAAGTGAACACGACCTGGTGAATGAGTGAGGCGAGGCGTATCGGCCGGTTCGGACCCGGCCGATACGCCTCGCACACAACAATATTCAGAAGTCGATTCGTTATTCAGTAGTCGGTGAGATTGGCCTGGAACGCGATGCGGTCACCGCGATACAGCGAGCGCACCCGTTCGATCGGCACGCCCTCGCCGTCGACGCTGCGGCGGTGCAGCAGCAGCATCGGCAGGGCCGTCGTGCATTCCAGCAGCGCCGCCTCGCGCGGTGAGGCGAGCACCGTCTCGATGCGTTCGGTGGCGACCGCGTACACCACACCCATGCCGCGGGTGGCGGCGTAGAGCGACGTCTCCGGGTTGTAGAACTCGCGCAGAACGGCGAAGCGGTGCAACGGCATCCACGTGCTCTCCAGGCCGATGCGTTCGCCGTCGGCGAGCAGGATGCGCTCGAGATGCATGACCACGGTGCCGGGTTCCACCGCCAGATCCCGCGCGGTGTCGGGATCGGCGGGGACGTCGGTCCATTCGACGAGCAGACGGCCGGGCTTGCGGCCGAACTTGATCGCGCCCTCGGTATAGGAGCGCAACGACAAGGGCTGCACCATCTTCGGGCGCGAGACCACGGTGCCGCGACCCTGGCGGCGAATTCGCCCCTCCACCAGCAGTTCTCGCACCGCCTGGCGCACGGTTTCGCGAGCGACGCCGCAGCGCAACGCGAGTTCGCGTTCCGAGGGCAGTGGATCACCCTCGGAGAGTTCGGTCAGCAGCGCCTCGAGTTCCGCGCGGACTCGATACGATTTCGGCATGCGCGCGGCGGTCACCGGATCGCCGCCCGCGGCGAGCACCGGATCGGCTGCCGCATTCGGCACCGAATCCGCTCGTGTACTGGGCGTTTCACCCGGCGGGCGGCCGGGTTCCAGCTTCTGCCCCACCCCGGCGGCCTCCCTCGTCTCCATGGCCCCAGCCTACACAAGATTGGTCTATACCAATTATTAACCTAGCGTTTCCATACGAAACACTCCTAGGTCTAGACCATTGCCCAGGATGTTGGTCATGCGATTGGTCATCATCGGCGGAGGGATCCTCGGAACCGCCCACGCACTCGCCGCCATCGGGCGCGGCCACGAGGTCGTCCACCTGGAACGTGAGGTGGAGGCGCGCGGCGCGACCGTGCGCAACTTCGGGCTGGTGTGGGTTTCGGGACGCAGCGCCAGCGAACTCGAACTCACGCTGCGGTCCCGGCAGCTGTGGGAGGAGATCGGCGGCAAGGTACCCGGCGTGGGCTTCCGGCCCGCGGGCTCGATCACACTGGTGCGCACGGACAACGAACTCGCCGTGGCCGAGGCCGCGATGGCGAACCCGTCGGCCGCCGAGCGCGGCTTCGAACTGCTCGACCCCGACCGGGTCCGGACGCTGAACCCGGCGCTGCGCGGCAAATTCCTTGCGGGCCTGCACTGTTCCACCGACGCGGCCGTCGAATCGCGGCAGGCGCTGCCCGCGCTGCGCCGCTACATGGAGGCCAGCGAGCGCTACACGTTCTTCGCGGGCACCGAGGCGCGCACCGTCACCGGCACCACCGTCGTCGACGACCGCGGCCGCCGCCACGAGGGCGATCTGGTCCTCGTGTGCCCGGGCGCGGCCCACACCGGCCTGACCCGCGAACTGGTCGGCAATATTCCGGTGCGCCGGGTGCGGTTGCAGATGATGCAGACCGCTCCCCTGGGCGAGCCGCTCACCACCGCCATCGCCGACGGCGACAGCTTCCGCTACTACCCCGCCTTCGCCGGCCCGGAGCTGGATCGACTCAATCGTGAAGAGGCGCAGCCGTTCACGGCCGCCCAGCACAAGATGCAGCTGCTGGCCGTGCAGCGCCTGCACGGCGGGCTCACCATCGGTGACACCCACGAGTACGACGAACCGTTCACCTTCGATGTGGACGAGGCCCCCTACGAGCACCTCATCGGCGTGATGGAGGAGCTGCTGGGCCGCAAACTGCCGCCGGTGGTGCGGCGCTGGGCGGGCGTGTACAGCCAGTCCATCGATCCGGGCACCATCGTGACCCGCGCGCAGGCCGCCGACGGCGTCTGGGTGATCACCGGCCCCGGCGGCCGCGGCATGACGCTGGGCCCCGCCCTCGGCGAGCAGACCGCCGATCTTCTCGACCTCTGACCCCTCAACGACGAAGGAATCATCGTGTCCGACAAGCAGATCGAACTCGCCGTCCTGGATATGGCGGGCACCACCGTCGCCGATGACGGGCTGGTCGAGAAGGCGTTCGAGGCGGCCATCACCGCCGCGGGCGTCCCCACCGAAGGCCCCGAGCGCGAGGCGGCCCGCACGTTCGTGCAGGACACCATGGGCCAGTCCAAGATCTGGTGCTTCCGCACCCTGCTCGGCGACGAGGACCGCGCCCAGCTCGCCAACCGCGCCTTCGAGGCCGCCTACGCGGACTTCGCGGACGCCGGGATCAGCCCGATTCCCGGTGCCGCCGAAGCGATCTCGGCGCTGCGCGCAGCGGGCATCAAGGTGGCGCTGACCACCGGGTTCAGCCGCGAAACCCAGAACCGGCTGCTGAACGCGCTGGGCTGGAACGAGATCGCCGACCTGACCCTGGCGCCCTCCGACGCCGGACGCGGCCGCCCCTACCCGGACATGGTGCTCACCGCCGTGCTGCGGCTCGAGGCCGACGCCGTGGATCGCGTTGCGGTGCTGGGTGATACGTCCAGCGATATCGCCACCGGCCTGGCCGCGGGCGCGCGCATCGTCGCGGGCACGCTGACCGGCGCGCACACCGAAGACCAGCTGCGGGCCGCCGGTGCGACCCACGTGGTGCCCTCGGTCACCGAATTCGCGCAGCTGCTGCTGGCCGAGCGCGGCTAGAAGAATTCCGCCGCCCGAGCGCGCCTCGCCCGGGCGGCGGAGTACCCCCACTGTTCCTTCGATTCGACCGTCCCCTGAACTGAAAGTGCAGCCACCGTGCGTAATACGAACAACCGCCTCGCACGCACCATCGCCCGTTCCGCTCTCATCCTCACCTCCGCCACGGCGGTCGCCTTCAGCCTGACCGCCTGCGGCGGCACCGGCAGCAGCGACACCAACGGCGGCAAGACGGTCACCGTCTACTCCGTCGACGGCCTCGGCGACTGGTACAAGCCCGTCTTCGAGAAGTTCAAGGCGCAGACCGGCATCACGGTCAACGAGGTCGAGGCCGGTTCCGGCGAGGTCGTCAGCCGCGTCGAGAAGGAACAGTCCAACCCGCAGGCCGACCTGCTGGTCACCCTGCCGCCGTTCATGCAGAAGGCCGACAAGTCCGGGCTGCTGCAGGCCAGCGGTGTCGACACCGGTGCGGTCGCGGCCGCCGACAAGGACGCCAACGGCAAGTGGGTTTCCCTGGCGGGCAACTACCTCTGCTTCATCGCCAACCCGTCGGTCGACGCCACCAAGGTCACCTGGGACGACCTGCTCAAGCCCGACTACAAGGGCAAGCTGCAGTACTCCACCCCCGGCCAGGCCGGTGACGGCACCGCCGTGCTGGTGCTGCTGCAGCAGCTGATGGGCAAGCAGGGCGCGCTGGACTACCTGGGCAAGCTGCAGGCCAACAATGTCGGCCCGTCCTCCTCCACCGGCAAGCTGCAGGCCAAGGTCGACAAGGGCGAGATCCTGGTCGCCAACGGCGATGTGCAGATGAACCTGCAGAGCGTCAAGGACGGCTCCAAGTTCAACGTCTTCTTCCCGGCCGCGGCCGACGGCAAGAAGTCGACGGTCTCGCTGCCGTACCTGATGGGTGTCACCAAGGGTGCGCCGCACACCGACGCGGCCAAGAAGCTGATGGAGTTCCTGCTCTCGGCCGACGTGCAGAAGTCGCTGCCGGACACCTTCGCCATCCCGGCGCGCACGGATCTCGCGAACGCCCCGGCCACCGGTAGCGGACCGTCGCCCGCGGCCACCATCAAGGATGTGACCGTGCTGCACCCGGATTGGACCACCGTGCTCGACAACCTCGACGCCGACGTGGCGGCCTACACCAAGGCCACCGGCAGCTAGTCCGACACCAGTCCCAGGAGCAGCAACCATGTCCTCCGCGTTGACGACATCCACGGCGACCACCGACACCACCGCCGAACCCGCCATCGTGTTCGACCGGGTCGGGGTCACCTACGGCCGCGGCCGCAAAACCACCGTCGCACTGGCCGATTTCAACCTGCGCGTCGCCGCGGGGGAAACGGTTGCGCTCCTGGGGCCCAGTGGTTCCGGCAAGTCCACCGCGCTCAAGGCCTTGGCCGGATTCGTCCGGCCCACCTCGGGCGCGGTGCGGCTGGCCGGGCGAGACGTCACCGACCTCTCCCCCGCCAAGCGCGGCATCGGGGTGGTCGTGCAGTCCTACGCGCTGTTCCCGCACATGCGGGTGCACGACAATGTGGCCTTCGGTTTGAAGGCACATCATGTGGCGCGCAACGAGATCGGGGCCCGGGTGACCGAGGCCCTGGAAATGGTCGGCATGGGCTCGTACGCCAAGCGGCTGCCGCGCGAACTGTCCGGTGGACAGCAGCAGCGGGTCGCGATCGCGCGGGCGCTGGCCATCCGGCCCAAGGTGCTGCTGCTCGACGAGCCGCTCGCCGCGCTCGACGCCCAGCTGCGTCAGAACATGCTCGGTGAACTGCAGCAGCTGCGAAAGGCGTTGCCGGACACGGCGATGCTGTATGTCACCCACGATCAGGCCGAGGCGCTGGCTCTGGCCGACCGCATCGCGGTGATGCGGGACGCGCGCCTGGTCGACATCGACACCGCCCGCAACCTGTGGCAGCAGCCCGCCACCGAATTCACCGCTTCCTTCCTGGGCGGCGCGAATCTCCTACCGTGCGAGGTGAAGCACGTCTCCGGCACCGCCGCTCTGGTGACCGTCGGCGAGCACACCCTGCGCGCCGACGCCCCGCCCCCGGGTGTCGGCCGTCCCGACTGGGTGCCCAATGCCGATGCGCAACTGTGCGTCCGGCCCCACACCATCGCCGTAGTCCCGCTGACCGACCGTGACGCCCTGCGCGCCACCGTGATCGCCAGCGTCTGGAAGGGCGCCTCCACCCGCCTCCACCTCGACGTGGCCGGCATCCCCACCGAACTCACCGCGGATGTCCTCGGCCACACCGAGATCGCCGTCGGCGACCACGTCGGCATCCGCTTCCCCGACCCGGCCGGTGTCCTCATCCCCCCGGGCATCGGCACCGATGCAGCCGCCGACGGTGAGGCCCGCGCATGACCGCGCTGCTCGAATCACCCTCCGCCGCAGAGGTTCCCGAGAATCGGGAGCCGGGACGGTCGTGGCGGCCGGTGCTGTGGACGCTGCCACCGGTGCTGACCGTGCTGGTGATCGCGGTGTACCCGATCATGCGAGTCCTGTTGGAGTCGACCAAGACCAAGGACGGGCGCGGGGGCGGGAACTGGTCTCGGGTGCTGGCCGAGGAGTCGTTCCGGAATGCGTTGGTGCGGACGGTGACCATTGCGGTCAGCTCCACCATCGGGTGTCTGCTGCTGGGGACGTTCGTGGCGATCGTGCTGGCGTTCATCCCGTTTCCGGGGTCGCAGCTGGTGGGGCGGCTCATCGATTCGGTGCTGACCCTGCCGTCTTTCCTTGTGACACTGGCCTTCACGTTCCTCTACGGGACGGCGGGGGCGGTGAACGCGCTGATCAATCAGATCACCGGCGGCACCAAGCCGGTCATCGACTTTCTGAGCACGCCGTGGGGCGTGATTCTCGCCGAGGTCACCTTCTTCACGCCGTTCGTGGTGCGGCCGTTGCTGGCCGCGTTCGCGCAGATGTCGCGGGAACAACTGGATGTGGCGTCGAGCCTCGGGGCCTCGCCGTGGCGGGTGCTGGCGCAGGTGGTCATGCCGGAGGCGTGGCCGGCGCTGGCGGCGGGCGGCAGCCTCACCTTGCTGTTGACGCTCAACGAATTCGGCATCGTGCTGTTCACCGGGGCCAAGGGCGTCATCACGCTGCCCGCGCTGATCTACACGCGCGGCATCGTCACCTTCGATCTGCCGGGCGCCGCGGTGCTGGCCTCGGTGCAGGTGGTGCTGTCGCTGAGCCTGTACCTCGGATACCGACTGCTGTTCGCGCGCCTCACCCGCGTGCGGAAGGAGAGCTGAACCATGCTGGTGTGGACCAGACGCGGGCGGGTCGCGGTGCTCGCCGTGTTCGCGATCGTGGTCGCCGTCGTATTCGTCGCGCCCATCGCGACCGTGGTCGCGGCGGCGCTGGCCGGACAGTGGACCGGGCCGCTGCCCTCGCAGCTGGGGTTCGCGAACTTCAACCATGCGCTCTCGGGCGAGGAGTCCGCGAGCCTGTCGGTGAGCCTGCAGACCGCGCTACTGGCGGGACTGTTCTCGCTGATCCTCGGCACCTGGGCGGCGCTGGCCTCGATGGAGGCGCCCGGCTGGCTGCGGCGCGTCACCGACGCGGTGTTCCACGTGCCGGTGGCGGTGCCGTCGGTGGCCATCGGCCTGGGCGTACTGATCTCCTTCAACGAGCGTCCGCTGCTGCTGGGCGGGACCAAATGGATTGTCATCCTGGCCCATACGGTGCTGGTGCTGGCATACGCGTTCAGCGGGGTCTCCGCCGCCCTGGACCGCCTCGATCCCGGCTACCGGCAGGCCGCCGAATCACTGGGTGCCGGCCCGGTGCGCGTCCTGACCCGGGTCACCCTGCCACTGCTGCTGCCCGCGCTCGGGGCGGCGGCCGGCCTGGCCATCGCCCTGTCCATGGGTGAACTGGGCGCGACCATCATGGTCTACCCCGCCACCTGGAAAACGCTGCCCGTGACCATCTTCGCCGCCACCGACCGCGGCGCGGTCTTCGACGCGGCAGCCAGCACCACTCTCCTGGTGCTGGTAACCCTGCTCGCCCTGGTCATCCTGGGCCGCTTGAAAGGTCGTGCGGCGCTGCGCTGACCTGCGGGTCAGCACATGTTCGACCGCACCACACCGCTGACCGCGACATGAGGGGACGGTCAGCGGTGTCTTGCGTTTATAGGGAGGCGTGGCGGACAGTAGACCGGTAGGCTCGCCGAGTTGCTGAAGATCGTGTAGATGGATTTACCGTTCGGGCGGGGGAAGTTCGATGGTGGTAGTCGCAGGGTTGTCCGGTGAGTCGTATGACGTGGACGCCGAACCCTTTTATGCCGCGGGCACCCGTTCCGTGCAGTATCTGTGCCGGGATCCGCGTGGTCAGCAACGGCTCTACAAGATGTTTCGCACCCCGGCTACCTCGCCCAACGATATAGAGCGGGCCCGGCAGGTCATGCTCATCGGGCGGCAGACGGTCGTGAACGCCGAGGCCGCGGGGGCTACCGGGCAGCCTGCGGAGGCGATCAACTGGCCGATCGACGTCATCGTGCACGACGGGATGCTGGCCGGGGTGGTGCTGCCGCTGATCCCGATGGACTATCTGCTGCCCGACGGGCGGCCGCGCACCCTCGACCAGCTGTGGTCGACACCGAGCCAGACTGCCTCGTATTTCCGTGCGGGACTGGCGGTTCGGCTCTGCGACATCGTGCGGGTGCTCGAGGAACGGCAGCTCGTCCACGGTGATCTGTCGCCCAGGAACGTGCTCTCGCACGCGTCCGCGCCGCTGGCCTACGTCATCGACACCGCCGGGTTGATGCCCGCCGACGCCGCCTACGACCGATACAAGGATCGCTACGACCTGGCGACGCTGATCTACCGCACCCTGTTCCTCGACGCGGGGACGGCCGCGCCCGGCATGCCGTGGCAGCCGGGGGCCGGGTTCCCGGCGGATCTGGATCCGCGGCTGCGCGCGCTGTTCGATCGGGCCTTCGGCAATGGCGGATTCGGGCCGGACGCCCGGCCGTCGGCGGCCGAGTGGGATGACACGCTGCGCGCCACCTACCTGACTCCCGACGGCACCAACTATGTGCCGGAGACGCTGGCGGTACTGGATCGGCACACCGGGCGGCTGCCCATGGGCGGACCGCAGAGCGCGCCCGCCATGCCGACCGTCGCCATGACCTCCCCGCAGGCGTGGACCGGCGCCACGCCGCAGCAGCCGGTGGGGTATTCGACCGGGCCACAACAGTATTCGACCGGACCGCAGTACCTGGACGCCCCGCCGCCGGGCAACTCCAACACCGGGTTGAAGGTGATCCTCGGCGTGCTGCTGGTCGTGCTGGTCATCGCCATCTCGGTGGGCGCGGTGGTGCTCACCGGCAAGCATTCCAAGAATGACGCCATCGTCACGAGTACGGTCACCACGCCGCCCACGACCACGACGACCGTGCCCCCGACCACCACGCCGGCCTTGGACAAGTCGACCCTCAACCAGCAGGCCACCGATAAGACACCGTTCACCGCCGACGCCCTGCTGCCGTCGACCTTCACCGACAGCAAGGGCGTGGTCTTCACCCGCACCTCCTCCGGCGCGAAGGACTGCATCGCCAGCAATATGTCGCAGAACGTGAAAACCGCACTGCAGAACAACAAGTGCCAGCAGATGATGACCGGCGTCTACTTCAACCCCGACCAGACGATCCTGCTGTCCATCGAGGTCTTCACCTTCCCGTCCGACACCGAGTCCAGCGCCGTCTACACCGGCCTCAAGGGCGCGAACCAGACCTGGGACGTCTGGTGCCCCACCGACGGTGTCGGCGCCTCGGTCTGCAAGGCGAACCTCGACACCATGTTCGCGGCCACCTACTCCAGCTGGGGCCGCCAGCAGTACCGCTACCTCTACGAGTCCTACGCCCTGTACGTCAACCTGGTCCAGGACTCCTCCCTCGAGCCCAACCTCGACGCCCCCGCCCACACCATCATCAACAACGTAGGCCCCGACAACTACTGGAAATAGCCACTGCGCCATACCTTTTCACTCGGTAGTCTTCGGATGCCCGGTACCGGCGTGCACGATCCACGCGGTGTGCTTGTCGTCATCGATCAGATACCAGATACGACCGCCCGCAGTCACCTCGTACTGCCAGCGTTCCAGCATCGCTCCTTTCCACAATGCCGTTCCCAGTTCGCCTTTCAGGCGGTGATGGCGGTCCGGATTCGTGGTGGAGCGCGGATCGGCACGAATGGCCTCGAACGCGCGGCGGAGATTGGCGGGTGCCTGCCGGGCTAGATCCTCCCACCCCGTCACAGCCTCGGCTGCTGCGAAACGGATCTCGTACTCGGGAGGTATTGCTGGTGGGGAGACACGATCACCTCGTTTGGGGCTCACTCATCACCCCCAGGGAGACCGGGGGGCTCGACCCC
Organism: Nocardia sp. NPDC059240; assembly: GCF_042753865.1. Lineage (NCBI taxonomy): Bacteria > Bacillati > Actinomycetota > Actinomycetes > Mycobacteriales > Nocardiaceae > Nocardia > Nocardia sp. NPDC059240. Next base: position 810,019 of record NZ_JBHZAC010000003.1, read on the forward strand.
GCCCAAATCCCCTTCGGGCTCGCGGGTGAGCAACGCCAATAGCGCTGGGTCCGCATGGATTTCGGCGGTGTGGCGCCACTGGGTCAGAAGAGTGGCCAGGGGCGCCAGGTTTTCGAGCGAAGCCGCGCCCTGAGCGACGGCCACCAGCTCGGTCACGAAGCGATCGAGGTCCGCGCCCGGCAGAAACGTCACCCAGGGCAACGCATCGGGCAACACTTCTTGCACCGCACTCGCCCCCAGACGCCGGACCAACCCGGCCAGCAGGCGCGACGTGAAATCGACAACCGCGCCCTCCGCATCGAGCTGCTCCACGCGCATCAGTGCGAGATCCCCAGCATCGCGCCGCCGCAGCCGCAGCGCGCGAACCCGCTCCAACCGCCCGGCGGTCACCCCCGGCTTGTGTAGCAAATCGCTGAAAGGGACCACATCATAGGCAGCGCTCATGACATCCACACTACCTCGGATGTCCTGGATGGAGTCGTGGATGCATGTAGTCCGGCGGATACGCCGTGTCGAGCTGGGGTGTCGAGGAGAATTCGCACATGGGGGTGAGCTCGCAACTCTTGCCGCTGATCGGCGTGTTCCTCGGCGCTGCATCGACCTTCTCGGGCACGGCCTGGCATGAGCGAACCAAATGGCGACGGGGTCTCGATACCCGGTGGGATGAGAAAAGGCTGGCCGCCTACAGCGAGTACGCGGACGCACTGAAGAGGTACTTCACACTGGTCGGCCGGGTAGCTACGGCCCGCGGATACCCCACGGCGGTTCAGCCCATCGATATCGATGAAGGCCTCGCGGGGATGGCGGCGGCCGACGACGGAAAGACGGTGAAGTGGGAGCTGGTCCTGCTGCTCGGGTCATCGCAAGTTGTTGCGGCAGGACGCAGTTGGAGCGAGGCGGTCTGGCGGTTGAGTCATGCCGCGCGCGGACTCGATATGAGGCATGACGAGTTCGTTCGCCTGTACGAAGAGGCCGGGAGGCGCCGCGATCGCTTCTATCTGTGCGCCCGCGCCGATCTTGGGGTAGGTGGGGGCGGGTTGCCTGCCGGGGACGTGGCCTGGCTGCTACCGGGCGGGCTCGACGAATAGATCGTCAGCAGGACAAACGATTCGAGCGCATGCGGCCTCGACCGGTGGATACCCTGGAGTGATGGTGCCTTTGTCGCATGTGGTGGCGTTCGGGGTGGCCGCGTTGGTCATCATCGTGATTCCCGGGCCCAATGTGATGTTTGCGGTGGGGCGGGCGTTGGTGTTGGGGCGGCGGGCTGCGGTGATGTCGGTGGTGGGGACCGGGATGGGGACTGCGGTGTGTTTGGTGGGGGCCTCGCTGGGGCTGGGGGCGCTGTTGATGGCCTGGGCGATGTTGTTTCTCGCGGTGAAGATCGCGGGGGCGGTTTACCTGATCTTTTTGGGGGCCATGGCGATTCGGGAGCGGAAGAAGCTTTCGGAGGCGCTGCGGACTGCGGTGCCGGTGGAGGCCGAGCGGCGGGTGCTGCGGCAGGGGTTCTTGGTGGGGGTCACCAATCCCAAGACGGTGGTGTTCTTCGCGGCGGTGTTGCCGCAGTTCGCGGTGCAGTCGGCAGGGTGGTTGCCGGTGCAGTTCCTGGTGTTGGGGGCGATTTTCCCGGTGCTGCAGGTGCTTTCGGATGTGGTGTGGGCCGTCGGGGCCGCGTCGGCGCGGGCGTGGTTCGCGCGGTCGCCGCGGCGGGTGGAGGCGGTGGGGGCCACCGGCGGGGTGATGATCATGGGAGTCGGTGCGGGCGTGGCCTTTTCCGGCAACGGCTGAGCCTTTTCGAGCAACAGCTGAGACCAGCTGGTACGCAATAGAGTTGGGCCGGCACCCGAGGGTTCGGGTACCGGCCCAACTGTTCTCCGGGTGAGGGATCAGGTCCCCGAAGTTCCGAGGCCGGCGGTGGCGGCCAGTAGGGGGCGGGCGTGGGCGTCGTCGGTGATCTGGATGAGGCCCGCGGCCAGCAGATAGGCGGCGGCCATCTCGAGCGCCGAATCCCGCAGGGCGGTCAGGGCTTCGGTGAGCTGCTCACCCTTGTGCTCGAAACCGCGGCGGAGCTGATGGGCGGAGTCGAAGTCGCCGAAGCCGGTGAGGGCGTGAGTGTCGTGGCTGCCGGCGATCTGCGGATCCAGGGCGTCGGCGAAGCGCAGGAAGTTCGCGGCGCACTTGCGCGCGGTGTCGACCTCCAGCCGGAAGTCGCCGTCGCGGGCCCGGCGGTAGAGCTCGGTGGCGGATGCCTCGCCCGTGTTCACGAATGAACTCCCTCCCGTACGCATTGTGCCGAATGCCCGAATCCCGAATGCCCCCGCGCCATTGTGAAAATGACACAGTGCGAATGAACTTCGGGCGCTCCGCAACAAAGATTTCAGGGCGGGCGTGCCGCGCCAGTCGACCACGCGGCACGCCGGGCGGGGCGCCCCGTTGCGCCCGCCGTCTCGAGGCGGGCGACGTCGTGCGGTTCGAGCAGAGCTATTGGTCCTATAGCATTACTCGGCTGACGTCACCGCTGACGATCAACGATTCGGTAGCAATACATTAATTGTGTCAATGCATTTGGAATCATTGTTCTGGTAAACGGCGGCGGCCACCGGCCACGTCGATTACGAGATCAGTGTAGCCGTCAACCAGTTCCGCGAGATGGTACCAGTGTTTATGGGTGTTATCACTGGCAGCGCCCTCGTGATCGATCACCTGATTGGCTTCGACCCAGCTCCGGGCCATGCGGTCGACGACCGCGCCGAGGCTCTCGGTGTGTAGCGCGGCGCCGTTGCGGTGTTGGGGCAGTTCCTGTTCCACCCAATCGTTGATATCGTCAACGAGTTCACCGCGGCGACAATCGATCTCATGCACCATCATGGGATCCCGCACCTGGCCACGACGTTCGTGCAGTTCGGCGAGGGCATGCGCCGAACGCAACAAAACTCGATCTTGAAATCGCCGCCCCTGGAAGGCACAGAGCAATTGCGGAGCGGTCGGTAGAACTCCGGCTATGGACATGGTCATCGCGACTCCCCATACACACCCGACAGCATCACTAATCGCACCAACATGATTGGTCTCCGGATTCAGCTATACCGGTCATCGGATCGGCCGTACACGAATAGGCTAGCTGGATCATGCTCTTACAAATGCAAGAACGCAACAGTGCGTTCTTGCTTGTGCGACAAGCGAAAGGGTTGTCATGGCAGGCAAGCGAACCGTGCTTACCGTCCGTTTGCGGCGGCTCGCCGCGATGCTGCACGAGATGCGCGAGCACGCGCAGCTCAGCAAAGAGGTGGTCAGCAGCAAGACCGGCATCAACGTCACCACGCTGTACCGCATCGAGACCGCTCAGGCCAGGCCACAGCGCCGCACCCTGACGGCCATGCTGGATCTCTACGGCATCGGCGAGCCACAACGTTCAGATGCCTTGCAGTTGCTGGTGGATGCGCTCCGCCCCGGCATGGCGCGCTCCTTCGAGGATGCCGTGTCGGAGGTGTACGGCGCGTACATCAACTTCGAGGCGGAAGCGTTGTCCGCCAGGTTCTTCCAGTCCACCTTCGTCCCCGGCCTGCTGCAGACCGAGGCGTACGCGCTCGCGGTCTATCAGACCACTATGCCCAAGGTCTCGGATCAGGTTATCGAGCAACGCATTCGGGCTCGGCAGGAGCGTTCCAAGGTGCTCACCAAGGACGATCCGCTGGAGTTGTGGATGGTGCTCGACGAGGCCGTCGTCCGCCGGGTCGTGGGTGGCCCGGAGGTGATGAGCCAGCAGTTCAGCCAGCTGCTGTGGCACACCGAGAAGCGCAATGTGATCCTGCAGATCCTGCCCTTCGACGCCGGCGCGCATCCGGGCATGCTGGGCTCGTTCACGCTGCTCGATTTCCCGGATCCCGCGGACCCCGAACTGGTCTACGTGGAGGGCATCGCCAGTGACGAGTTGATCGAGGGTCACCCGGAGGTCCGCCGCTACGGGGTGATGTTCGATCAGCTCCGAGCCATGGCGCTGAGCCCTCGCGATTCCATCACCATGATCCAGGAGACCATGGCGGAGCTGGACAAATCGAGCGGGGAGAAATCATGATCGCCGGGCAGACCTGATCTTCCACCCACCCCAGGGTGGGTGAGCCCGCACCCTCGGAGCGGAATTGCGCAGCACTGTGGTCGCTATCGACCGCGGCACGCGGCGGCGAGAGTGGATACATACCGAACGCCACCGCAAGCGCCCCCTCCGAGAGGATGATGTTCGATGTGCAAGCCGGTCGAATCGCCCGCCACCGCCGTGGTGACCGCCGCCGATCCCGAGCCGCGTCAGACGGAACTGGATCGCTGGAGCAATCGTGTGGCGCGCATGCTGCTGGCCCGCGGAGCCCGCCCGGGGGTCCGGATCGCGATCGTCGAGGTCCCGCGGCTCGAGAGCGAGGTCGCCCGGCTGGCCATTGCCAAGACCGGCGCCACCGCGCTGCCGTTGACCACCGAAACCACTGTTGCCCGAGCGGATTTCGGTATCACGACGAAGGCAGGACGCGACCTGATCACCGATCCGGCCCGCTGGCTGGTGCTCGACGATCGCTCCACGCTGGTGGGTTACCTCACCGGCTCCGACGCACCGATCACCGAGGCGGAGCTGCTCGTCGCGCGGAAGGCTTCCTGAGCCCGCGCGGCAGCGCTCCGGCCGGTCACAGAACCGTCATAGAACGCAGATTGTCGTAACTTATGGCTTCCAGCTTCGCCGTGCCCGGATCCCCCATCACCGATTCCTCGTCGGCCTTCACCCTGTCCGCGGCGCAGCGCGGTATCTGGTTCGCCCAGCAGCTGGCCGGTGACACCCCCGTCTCGATCGCCCAATATGTCGAGTTCACCGGCGATTTCGAGGTCGCGACACTCGCCGACGCGGCGCGCCGGGCCGGACGCGAGTTCGGCACCGGCTACCTGCGCCTGATCGAAATCGACGAGCTGCCTTGGCAACTCGTGGACACCAGCCTCGACGACGCCATCGAGACCGTCGACCTGAGCGGCGCGCCCGATCCGGCGGCCGCGGCCCGGGCCTGGATGCGCGCCGAGTACACCGCGCCGCTGGATCTCACCCGCGACCGCCTGTGCAAGGTCGCCATGCTGCGGCTGGCACCCGACCATTTCTACTGGTATTCGCGCTTCCACCACATCCTGCTCGACGGTGTCGGCGCGCTCACCATGCTGCAGCGCACCTCCGAGATCTACAACGCCGTCGTGGCGGGTCGCGAGGTGCCCGAGGGCAAGGCCGAACCGTTGCAGCGCATCGTGGAAGCCGATGCCGCATACCGGGATTCGGACAAGCTGGCGGCCGACCGCGACTACTGGCGCACCCACCTGACCGCTATGCCCGAGCCGGTGGCTCTGGGCCGCCGCACCGGGGCGGTCGACGCGCATCCCCGCCTGCTCAGTGGTGCCCTGCCGGAATCCACGGCGGCACTGCTGGATTCGATGACCGCCGCACTGTCCACCAGTCCCGCGCCGGTGGTGGTGGCCGCCTTCGCCGCCTATGTGGCCGCCATGACCGGTGCGGGCGAGATCGTGCTGAGCCTGCCGGTGTCCGGCCGCACCACCGCCACCCTGCGCCGTTCCGGCGGCATGGTCGCCAATGTCGTTCCGCTGCGCCTGTATCCGTCCCCGACCGCCACCGTCGGCGATCTGATCCGCGCCACCCAGGGTGAGCTGACCGCGGCGCTGCGACGGCAGCGGTACCGGCAGGAGGACATCATCCGTGACCTGGGCTGGGCCATGGACGAGGTCGCCGGGTTCGGTCCGACGGTCAACCTCATGCTCGCCGACACCCGCATCCGGCTGGGCGGGGTGACCGGGCAGCTGCACGTATTGACCTCCGGGCTCATCGACGATCTGTTCGTCAATGTCTATCCGGGCGTGGGCGGGGAACGCACCCACATCGACTTCCAGGCCAATCCGAACCGTTACGGCGACACCGAACTCGCCGGCCTGCACGCCCGCTTCCTGACCTTCCTGCACCGCTTCCTGGCCGGCGGCATCGAGCATCGTCTGACCGCGATCAGCGCGCTGTTCGACGGGGAGCGCGCGGAACTGGCGCCCGCGCGCGGGCGCGACGGCACCGGAGCGCGCACGCTGCCGGAGATCCTCACCGCCGGAGCCGAACGCGCACCCGCCGCCATCGCCCTGCGGGTGGACGGCACCGCCTACACCTATCGGGAACTCACCGAGCAGGCGCATCGGCTGGCCCGGGTGCTGATCGCGGCGGGCGCGGGACCCGAACGCACGGTGGCGATCTCGATCCCCCGCTCGGCGGAATCGGTGCTCGCCATGTGCGCGGTGGCCTACACCGGGGCGGCGTTCGTGCCCATCGACCCGACCTATCCGACCGACCGCATCGAGCACATGATCGCCGACAGCGGCGTGATCGCGGGCGTGACCGTGGCGGGCTCGCGGGCCACGCTGCCGGATCGGGTCGACTGGCTGGTGCTCGACGCTCCCGAGACCGAGAAGCGGCTCGCCGCTACGAATTCCGGCCCCATCGGCGAGGCCGAAAGGCACACGCCGGTGCGGCTCGACCAGATCGCCTACCTGATCTACACCTCCGGTTCGACCGGTCTACCCAAGGGTGTCGCGGTCACCCACCACGGGCTGAACGATCTGGCGACCGGGTCGGGGGCCGCGTTCGGGGTGGGCGCGGACGCGGTGGTGGCACACGCGGTGTCGCCGAGCTTCGACATCTCGATCGAGGAACTCCTGGTCGCCTTCGCCGTCGGGGCGACGGTGGCGGTGGTGCCGCCGACCGCGTACGCCGGTGACGAGCTGGCACGCGTGCTGCGCACACTCGAGGTCACCCACCTGAATGTGACTCCCGCGGTGGCGGGTTCGCTGGAGCCCGAGACGCTGCCGCGGCTGCGGACCGTGGTGGTCGGCGGCGACTCCTGTCCGCCCGAACTGCCGGTCCGGTGGGCCGGGCGTTGCGTCCTCAATGGTTACGGTCCGACCGAGACCACCGTCACCGCCACCCTGAGCGCGCCACTGGGGCCGGGCGATCCGATCACGATCGGCGCGCCCGCGCGCGGCGTATCGGCGATCGTGCTGGATCCGTGGCTGCGACCGGTGCCACCGGGTGTGGTCGGCGAGTTGTATCTGAGCGGCAAGGGGCTGGCGCGCGGCTACCACCAGCGCCTCGGGCTGACCGCGCGACGCTTCGTGGCCGACCCGTTCGACCCCGGCAATCGCCTGTATCGCACCGGCGATCTGGTGCGCTGGCGGCGGCGCAACGGACGCTGGGAACTGGAGTATCTCGGGCGCGGCGACACCCAGGTGAAGGTGCGCGGCTTCCGCATCGAACTCGGCGAGGTGGACGCCGCGGTGGCCCGGCATCCGGGCGTCGAGATGGCGATCACGGTGGGCGCGACCACGCCGGGCGGCGCGACGACTCTGGTGTCGTATGTGCTCGCGACGGCGGTGATCGACGCGGAAGACGTGAAAGCCACCGTGGCACAGCTGCTTCCGCAGCACATGGTGCCGTCGGTGGTGATGGTGCTGGACACGCTGCCGCTCACGCCCGCGGGCAAGGTGGACCGCCGTGCGCTGCCCCGGCCCGATTTCAGCAGTCGTGCCCGGGCGGGGCGAGCGCCCGCGACCGAGCGCGAACGCATGCTCGCCGAGGTGTTCGCGGCCGTGCTGGGCGTGGAATCCGTTGCGGCGGACGATAATTTCTTCGCCCTCGGCGGGGACAGCATTGTCGCCATCCAGCTGGTGGCCCGCGCCAAGGCGGCCGGGCTCGGGCTGCGCGCCCGGGATGTGTTCGAGCACAAGACCGTCGCCGCCCTGGCCGTGGTCGCGACGGAGGTGACCGCCCCCGCGGTCGAGGAACTGCCCGGTGGCGCGGTCGGGCCGGTGGCGCTCACGCCGATCGTGCACACCATGCTCGAACAGGGTGACACCTGGCCGAGGTTCGCTCAGGCCGTGCTGATCCCGCTGCCGCGCGCCATCGACGCGGCCCGGCTCACTCCCGCCGTGCAGGCGTTGCTGGATCGGCACGATCTCCTGCGCAGCACCCTCAGCCACCCAGCCAACGGCACGCAGGCGTGGGAGTGGCAGGTCGGCGCGCCCGGCACCGTCGAGGCCGGAGCGCTCATCGAAACCGTCACGGCCGCCGCCGACAGTGACGGCGAGGACGAATTGCAGCGGGCGGCAGATCTACTGGACCCGGCCGCCGGGATCGTGGCCCGATTCGTGCTCATCGACCGCGAGGACGCGCTGCCGCTGCTGTGGGTGGTGCTGCACCACCTCGTCACCGACGGCGTGTCCTGGCGCATCCTGCTCCCGGACCTGGCCACGGCGTGGGCGGGCGGCACGCTCGCTCCGGTCGGCACCTCCTTCCGGCGCTGGGCGCACGGGCAGGTCGAGCAGACACCCGCCCGGATCGCCGAAATCCCGTACTGGCGAAAGGTTCTCACCACGGCGGACCCCCGGCTGGGGACCCGGGCCCTGGATCCCGGGCTCGATACCGTGCTCACCCAGGGACAGTTGCGCACCATCGTCGACGCCGACACCATGGCGGCCGCACAGGAATACATTCCGGCCCGCTTCCACTGCGGATTCGACGACGCCCTGCTGACCGCGTTGGCCATGGCCGTCGGCCGGCTGCGCGGCACCCGGCGGACCCTGCTCATGGTGGAGGGGCACGGGCGGGAGGAGTCGATCCTGCCGGGCGCCGACATCTCGCGCACCATCGGCTGGTTCACCAGCCTGTTCCCCGTCGCGCTCGACCTCGGCGACATCGATCTCGACGACGCCTTCCACGGTGGACCGGCCGCGGGCGCGGCCCTGAAGGCGGTGAAGGAACAGCTGCGCGCGATCCCCGACAAGGGCGTCGGGTTCGGCATGCTGCGCCACCTCGATGCCGAGACCGCCGCCGAGTTCGCGGGCGCGCCGGTGCCGCAGCTCAGCTTCAACTATCTCGGCCGGACCGGGGCCGGGGTCGAGCATCCCGGTGGTGCGGAAACCCCTTGGGTGCCGGTGCGATTCGCGGCCACCCAGGACGACGCGGCACCGTTGGAGGCCGTCGTCGACATCAATGCCTTCCACACCGCCGCCGGACTCGAGGTGACCTGGGCCTACGCGTCGCGGGTACTGAGCTCCAAACAGGTGCGGGAGCTGGCACAACTGTGGGGGCGTGCGGTCACCGCGCTGGTCACCCACGCCCGGCACGCGGGGGCGGGCGGGCACACGCCGTCGGACTTCGGGCTGGTTCCGGTGTCGCAGCGGCAGATTCAGACCTGGGAACGCGAGTATCCGAGCCTCACCGACGTCTGGCCGCTGTCGCCGCTGCAGTACGGGCTGCTGTTCCACGCGCGCTACGACACCGACACCGCCGACGGCTACACCGTGCAGACCCGGCTGTCGCTGGCCGGGCGGGTCGACGCGGCCCGATTGCGGGCGGCCGCGGCGGCACTACTGGAGCGGCACGAGGTGCTGCGGGTCGCGTATGTGGAGACCGTCGACGGGCCCCGCCAGCTCGTACTGGGTGAGGCCGAGATTCCTTGGCAGGAAATCGATCTCACCACCCTCGCCGAACCGGCCGAGCGGCAGCGGGAGTTGACCCGGCTGCTCGCGGTGGACGCGGGCACCCGCTTCGACCTGGCCCGGCCGCCGCTGCTGCGGTTCAGCCTGGTGCGCACCGACACCGAGGCGTACACGCTGCTGATGACCAATCACCATCTGGCGCTGGACGGCTGGTCCACGCCGCTGGTGGTGCGCGAACTGCTGGCCGGGTATCTGGCGGCGGTCACCGGGCACGAGATCCCGCGCACGCCCCCGCACTCCTATCGCGAATTCCTGTCCTGGCTGGGCGACCAGGACGAACAGGCGGCACTCGCCGTATGGACCGAGGCGCTGGCCGGGGTCGACTCCCCCACCCGGGCGGTGCCCACGCTGGCGGGCATCACCTCCACCGAATCCGGCATGGTGTCGGTCGATTTCGACACCGCCCGCCTCGCCCGACTGACCGGGACCGTGCGGGCGGCCGGGGCCACCGTGAACACCGCGGTGCAGGCCGGATGGGCGCTGTTGCTGGCCATGCTCACCGGCCGCACCGATGTGGTGTTCGGCGGCACCGTCTCCGGGCGGCCGCCGCAGCTGACCGGGGTCGAAGAGATGGTCGGGCTGTTCATCAACACGCTGCCGGTGCGGGTGCGGCTCGATCCCGCCGAGCGCGTGGCTGATCTGCTGGCGCGCGTGCAGGGTGAGCAGGCGCGGCTGCTCGATCATCAGCAGGTGGGGCTGGCCGCCATCCACCGGGCGGTCGGGCTGCCCGAACTCTTCGACACCCTCACCGTGTTCGAGTCCTACCCGATCGACCGCGAAACCCTCTCGCGCGCACTGGATATCGCGGGCATGCGGATTCTCGACGTGGCCGGCACGGATGCGACGCCGTACCCGCTGAACCTCATGGTCATCCCGCAGCGCGCCGCCGACGGCAGCGAAAGTCTCTGCCTCACCGTCAAATTCATGGCCGACGAGCTGCCCGAGGCGGCCGCGCGGCGACTGCTGGACCGGTTCGTACTGCTGCTCGACCAGATCGCCGAGCATCCCGGATGGCGCACCGCGCAACTGCAGCACTGCGATCCACTCGAACGCGCGCAACTGCTGCCCGTACGTGGCGGCGAACCCACACCGCTGCGTACCCTGCCCGACATCCTCGCCGCCGGGGCGCGCGCCAATCCGGAAGGCATCGCGGTGAGCTCCGGCGCGCTCAGCATGACCTACCGGGATCTCGACAGCTGGTCCAACCGGTTCGCGCGAGTGCTGTTGCGGCGCGGCGTGAGTCGCGAGACCTTCGTGGTGCTGGCCTTGACCCGGTCGGTGGAATCGGTGGTCGCGGTGTGGGCACTGGCCAAGACCGGGGCCGCGTTCCTGCCACTGGACCCCAACTATCCGGTCGAGCGCATCGAGCACATTCTCACCGACTCGCGCGCACCGATCGGGGTGACCGTCAGCGAGGTCGGCGACAGCCTGCCCGGGACCATCGACTGGCTGCTGCTCGACGACCTCAACACCATCCGGCGCGTCATGACACTCTCGGACGCGCATATCACCGACGCCGAACGCGGCGGGCCGATCAACCTGGCACAGACGGCGTACCTCATCTACACCTCCGGCTCCACCGGCAAACCCAAGGCCGTGCTGCTGAGCCATCGCGGCCTGGCGAATCTCGTTGCCTCCCAGCAGAGTCTGCTGGACCTCGACGAGACCACCAGCGCATTGCAGGTGGCCTCGCCCAGCTTCGACGCCTCCGTGCACGAACTGCTCATGGCGCACGGCGCGGGCGGACGGCTGGTCATCTCCCCACCCGAGGTGTACGGCGGCAGCGCGCTCGAGGAGCTGCTGCGCACCGAGAGCGTCACGCACGCGGTGATCACGCCGTCGGTGCTGGCCACCATGAATCCCGACGGGCTCAGCGAACTCTCGTGCCTGTCGGTGGCCGGAGAAGCGGCCGGGGCGGAACTGGTGGCCGCCTGGTCGGCCGGGCGGCGCATGGTGAACCTGTACGGGCCCACCGAATTCAGCGTGTGGGCCACCGGGCCCGGGGAGCTGCGGCCCGGGGAACCCATCACCATCGGGGCACCCATTCGCGGCGCGGCCGCGCTGGTGCTCGACAGCTGGCTGCGGGCGGTCCCGCTCGGGGTGACCGGTGAGCTGTATCTGGCCGGGCCCGCACTGGCCCGCGGCTACTTCAACCGATTCGGGCTCACCGCGGCACGGTTCGTGGCCAACCCGTACACCCAGCCCGGTGCGCGCATGTACCGCACCGGCGACATGGTGCGCTGGGTGGAGGTCAAGACGCCCGACGGGGCGCAACTGGAGCTGGAATACCTGGGGCGCAGCGACTTCCAGGTCAAGATCCGCGGACTGCGCATCGAACTCGGCGAGATCGACGCGGTACTCGCCGCCGACGACGAGGTCGACTACGCCGCCACGCTGGGCTGCCCCGGACCCGCCGGGCAGACCGTCCTGGTCTCCTACGTCGTGGCCGCACCCGGCCGCACCCTCGACACCGAACTGCTGCGCACCCGCATCGCCGCCGCCCTGCCCGGCTACATGGTGCCCAGCTACCTCATCCAACTCGACGACGTGCCGCTCACCCCGGTCGGCAAACTCGACCGGAACGCCTTGCCCGCACCGGATTTCGCCACCCTCGACCAACGCTACCTGGCCCCGCGCACGCCGGTCGAGACCGCCGTCGCCAAGGTCTTCGCCGACGTCCTGGAAACCGAGCGCGTCAGCATCGACCGCTCCTTCTTCGAACTCGGCGGCAACTCCCTCACCGCCACCCGCGTGGTGGCGCGGGTGAACGCCGCCCTCGGCGCGACCGTCGCCCTACGCGACCTGTTCGACGCCCCGACCGTCGCCCAACTCTCCGCCCGGGTGGTCCCTGGCACCGAGATCCCGGGCCTCCCGACCCTGGCCCCACGCATCCGCCCCGACCGAATCCCGTTGTCCCCGGCCCAGCAACGCATGTGGGTCCTCAACCGCCTCGACCCCGACTCCGCCGCCTACAACATCACCGCTGCCCTGCGCCTGACCGGTGACCTGAATATCGAGGCGCTGTACGCAGCCGTCGCCGACGTAGTGCGACGGCACGAAACCCTGCGCACCATCTACCCGGCCGACGCGGACGGCCCCCGCCAAGTGGTGCTCGGCGCCGACGCCGCCACACCCGTACTCGAGGTCGGCCACGTCGAAGACGGCGCCCCACTGCGCAAGCGGATAGCCGAGCTGACAGGCACCGGCTTCGACCTTACCCGCGAAGCCCCGCTCCGAGTAGGGCTGCTCCGCGTCACCCCGCCCCTCGGCGCATCCCGGCCGTCTACTACCGGCTTGGTCCCACCTCGTCATTCCGGCATGGGTTTGGCCGGAATCCATACCGCCGCGTTGGATTCCGGCCAAGAACACGCCGGAATGACGGAGGGTTCTCCGGCGGGAAGCACCCCCACGGAGCCGACGACCCATATCGTCGTGCTGGTCGTTCATCACATCAGCGCGGACGGCGCGTCCATGGCGCCGCTGGCAACCGACCTGGTTGCGGCCTATCTGGCCCGCAGCGCGACCGGGGCACCGGCCGATCGGCCGGCACTTCGGGTGCAGTACGCCGACTACTCGCTCTGGCAGCGCGAGCTGCTCGGGGATGAGAAGGATGCGGAATCGCGAGCGGCGCAGCAGATTCGGTACTGGAGCGAGCAGCTCGCGGCGACGCCGGATGTGCTGGAGTTGCCGACGGATCGGCCGCGGCCCGCCGTGCAGAGCATGCGGAGTGCGGATCTGGGGTTCCGGCTGGATGGGGCATTGCATTCGGCGCTCGTGGAATTGGCGGCGACTACCGACACCAGCTTGTTCATGGTGTTGCATGCGGCGTTGGCGGTGTTGTTGTCGCGGCTGGCGGGGACGCACGATGTGCTGATCGGGACCGCCGTGGCCGGGCGCGGGGAGGCGGCGCTGGACGAGCTGGTCGGGATGTTCGTCAATACGCTCGCCTTGCGGACGCCGGTGGATCCGGCCAAGGGGTTCGGGGAGTTCCTGGGGCAGGTGCGGGCGACCGATCTGGATGCGTTCGCGCAGGCCGAGGTGCCGTTCGAACGGCTGGTGCAGGTGCTGGATCCGCCGCGCTCGACCGCACAGCATCCGCTGTTCCAGGTATCGCTGTCGCTGCAGAACTTCACGCCGCCGAGTGTGGAATTCCCGGGGCTGCGGGTGGAGGTCGAACCCATCGAACGGGATGCCTCGCAGTTCGATCTGACCTTCGACCTGCGTGCGCCGCTGCCGGGGACGGACGCGGACGGACTGGACTGCACCCTCACCTTCGCCACCGACCTGTTCGACGAAGCGACCGCCGCCCGGCTGGTGACACGCTGGCAGCGGATCCTCACCGCGATCACCGCCGACCCCGGGGTACGACTGTCGGACATCGACCTGCTCGACGCGGCCGAACGCGCCGCCCTGGTGCCGCTGCGCGGGCCGGGCCGCGCCGGAACCGCCACGCTGGCACAGGTTTTCCGGGCCGCCGCCACCGCGCACCGCCTGTGCCCGGCCATCATCGCCGATGGGCGGGTGGTGTCCTATCGGGAACTGGATACCGCCTCGCAGCGACTGGCCATGCAGCTCTCCGCCGCCGGAGCCGGATCGGAAACCATTGTGGCGCTCGCACTTTCCCGGGGCACGGAGCTGCTCACCGCCATCTGGGCGTGCGCCAAGGCGGGAGCCGCCTTCCTGCCGATCGACCCGCGCCACCCCCTCGACCGCATCGACCACATGCTGACCGATTCGCGCGCGGTCCTCGGGCTCACCACCAGCGCGCACCGACCGCTGTTGCCCGATACGGTCGGCTGGCTGGTGCTCGACGACCCGGATGCCTCGAGCGTGCGAATCGACCTGGGGCGCGGGCGGGTTCGCGCCATGACCACCCACCTCGATCAGCCCGCGTGGCTCATCTACACGTCAGGATCCACGGGCACCCCCAAGGGCGTGTCGGTGTCGCATCGCGGCATCGGCGACCTGGTCCGGGCGCAGCGGGAACTGCTGTGGCTCGGCGAACACTGCCGCGTACTGCAGGTCGCCTCACCGAGTTTCGACGCCTCCGCCTTCGAAGCGCTGATGGCCTTCGGGTCCGGTGGCACCGCCGTGGTCGCGCCGCCCGACGTCTTCGGCGGCGAGCCGCTCACCGAACTCATCGCGGCGCAGGGCGTCACCCACCTGGTCATCACCCCGTCCGCGCTGGCCACCCTCGACCCGGACGCCGTGTCCAGCGTGCGGGTGCTCGCGGTGGCGGGCGAGGCCATCGGCCCGGATCTGGTGGCGCGCTGGTCCACCGGCCGCACCTTGGTCAACCTGTACGGCCCGACCGAATTCACCATCTGGGCAACGGCTTCCGAGCCTCTGGTCGCCGGGCAGCCGGTCACCATCGGCACTCCCATCCGCGGCGCGGGCACGCTCGTTCTCGACGAGCGGCTGCGCCCGGTACCCATGGGCGTGGCCGGGGAACTGTATCTGGCGGGTGCGGCCCTGGCCCGCGGCTACCACAACCGGCCCGGCCTGACCGCCGCCCGCTTCGTCGCCGACCCCTACGGGCGGGCAGGCGAAAGGCTCTACCGCACCGGCGATCTCGTGCGCTGGACCGGCTACCTCGACGAACCCCGCCTGGAATACCTGGGCCGCACCGACTTCCAGGTGAAGGTGCGCGGCCAGCGCATCGAACTCGGCGAGATCGACGCGGCACTGGCCGCCGCCGACGGCGTCGAATTCGCGGTCACCCTCGGCGTTCCAGGGCCGGGCGGCGCGACCGCGCTCGCCGCCTACCTGCTGCCCGAACCCGGCGCGCACGTGGACCCGGCGGCGGTGCGCGCCCACGCCGCCGACCGGCTGCCCGGCTACATGGTGCCCTCGGCGTTCGTGGTGCTCGACGCCATCCCGCTCAACGCGGTCGGCAAACTCGACCGCAAGGCGCTGCCCGCACCGGTTTTCGAGGCCGCCACCGCATACCGCGCCCCCACCACCGAACTCGAGACGGCGCTCGCCGAGATCATCGCCGAACTGCTGGGCCGCGACCGGGTCGGCGTGCACGACTCGTTCTTCGCGCTCGGCGGCGACAGCATCCTCGCGATCCAGCTGGTGTCGCGGGCGCGGCTGCGCGGCATCGAACTCACGCCGCTGCAGGTGTTCGAGCATCGCACCGTCGCCGCGCTGGCCGCGCTCGCCGCCGCCGCGGGCGAGACCGTCGTGCTCGAGGAGCTGCCCGGCGGCGGGGTCGGCGAGATCCCGCTCACCCCGATCGTGCGGTGGATGCTCGAAAGGGGCGGCGATCACCGCAGATTCGCGCAGACGGCGGTGCTGGAACTGCCGCGCGGCATCGGGCGTGAGCAGCTCGTCGCAACCGTCACCGCGGTCGTCGATCAGCACGACATGCTGCGGGCGCAACTGGCTTTCGTGGACGGCGACTGGCGGTTGCGCACCCGGCCGCCCGGCGCGGTGAACGTGGACGCACTGCTGCACCGCATCGAGTTCGATACCGGCGACGGGGCCGAGCTGCGCGAATACGCGGTCACCGAACTGGATTCCGCGCTCGGGCGACTCGATCCCGACCACGGCACCGTGCTGCAGCTGGTGTGGCTGGATCCGGCACCCGACAGCCCCGCCGACCGGCGTGGGCACCTCATCCTGGTGGCCCACCACCTGGTCATCGACGGTGTGTCCTGGCGCATCCTCATCCCGGACCTGATCGCGGCCTGGGCGCAGGTCAGCGGGGGCGCGGACCCGATCCTGCCCGACACCGGAACCTCGGTGCGGCGCTGGGCCTACGCCCTGGCCGAGGCGGCACGGCAACCGGCACGGGCCGCCGAACTCGAGTTCTGGCAACAGGTCTGCGCCACCGCCGATCCGCGCCTGGGAGCTCGCGAACTCGATCCGGCCGTCGACCGCGTGTCGACCGTGCGCACGGTCGAGGTCGAACTCGACGCCGACACCACCACCACACTGCTCACCACCGTGCCCGGCCTGTTCGACGGCACCGTCGAGGACGCCCTGCTGGCCTGCCTCGCGCTGGCCATCCGACGCTGGCGGATGGAACCGATCGAGGCGGTGCTGATCCGGCTCGAAGGACACGGGCGGCAGCAGGAAATCATTGCGGGAGCCGAACTCTCGCGCACCCTCGGCTGGTTCACCACCGTGTATCCGGTGCGACTCACCTTGTCGGGCATCCCGATTCGCGACGCGCTGGCGGGCGGGCCCGCCATGGGCGAGGCCATCCGCGCGGTGAAACACCAGCTGGCGGCCGTGCCGGACAAGGGGATCGGCTACGGCATGCTGCGGTATCTCAACGCCGACACCGCCACGCGGCTGCCCGAGCGGGTGCCCGGACGCATCGGCTTCAACTACCTCGGCCGCTACGCCACCGCCGACATTCCGGCCGGGCTGGAGGATCTCGGCTGGCTGCCCACCGACAAGTTCGGCGACCTGCACGCGAACGAGCACGCCGACGTGCCCGTCACCGCCGAGATCGAGATCAACGCCGTGGTGGTCGGCGACCGATTGCAGGCGAGCTTCACCTTCCCCGAAAGCCTGCTGCCCCGCCACGAGATCACCATGCTGGCCCACCTGTGGACCGACGCGCTCTCCGCCGCAGCGTATTTCGCGACCACCCCGGCCGCCGAACTCGCCGCCGAAGCCGAACGCCAGGCCATGGCCGAACTGCGCGAACAGCGCGCCGCCGCCGAACTCGCCGCCGCGCAGGCGAATTCCTCGCCCGGACTCGGGCTGGACGTGGTGCTGCCGATCCGGCCCGGCGGGGGCGAGCCGCCGCTGTTCTGCATCCATCCGTCCTCGGGCATCGCCTGGACCTACCTCGGGCTCGCCGACGCCCTGCGACCCGGACGCCCCATCTACGGGCTGCAGGCCCCCGATCTGTCCGGGGAACCGCACGCCCGCAGCATCGCCGACTTCGCCGACCGCTACGTGGCCGAAATCCGCCGACTGCAACCGCACGGGCCCTATCATCTGCTCGGATGGTCCTTCGGCGGCCTGATCGCCCACGCCGTCGCCGCCCAGTTCGAGGCAACCGGAGACGAGGTCGCCACCCTGGCCCTGCTCGACGCGGACAGCACCGATATCGACGGCGGCAGCATCGACAAGCTCACCGCCGGATCCTTCGTCGCCACCTTCGGCGCGGTCTTCGGCATCACCGACATCCCCGCCGACACCACCGCCGAGGCGGCCGCGGCCATGATCCGCGAACGCATGGGCGGCGTCTCCCTCGTCGACGCCGCCACGCTCGAACGCATGGCCGCCTCCTACAACGCCTCCGCCGACACCCGCACCGGATACCAGCGGCCCGTATTCCACGGCGACGCACAGTATTTCAGCGCCACCGTGCACACCTCCGACATCTTCGGACCCGACGGCTGGCGGCCGTACATCACCGGCACCATCACCAACCACGACATCGACGTCAGCCACGAAGAACTGACCGCACCGCATGCGCTCGCGGCCATCGCCCGGATTCTCGACACACATTGGGGAGGGACGCCGTGAACACCGAGCAGGGCAAACCCGATACAACACACGTGGAAACCAGTACGGACTACGGCGTCGTCGTCGAAGGCGTCGAAAAGTCCTTCGGCACGGTCCAGGCGCTGCGCGGCATCACCTTCAAGGCCGCACCCGGCGAGGTGCTCGGCATCCTCGGACCCAACGGGGCGGGCAAGACCACCTGCGTCAATATCCTGTCCACGCTCATCGCCCCGGACGCCGGGCGCGCCATGGTCGCCGGGCACGATGTCGTCACCGACGCCGCCGCCGTGCGCCGCAGCATCATGCTGACCGGGCAGTTCGCCGCCCTCGACGACGCGCTGTCGGGGTACGAGAACCTCGTCATGTTCGGGCGGCTCATGGGGTTGCGCAAACGCGCCGCCCGCGCCCGCGCCGACGAACTCGTCGAGGAATTCGACCTCGTGCAGGCCGCCGGACGTCGCGTCGGGACCTACTCCGGCGGTATGCGGCGGCGCATCGACATCGCCTGCGGACTCGTGGTGCGACCCGACGTGGTGTTCCTCGACGAGCCCACCACCGGGCTGGATCCCCGCAGCCGCCAAGGCGTGTGGGACCTCGTCGGCGGGTTCCGCAAGCACGGCATCACCACGCTGCTCACCACCCAGTACCTCGAAGAGGCCGACGCGCTCTGCGACCGCATCATCGTCATCGACCACGGCGTGGTCATCGCCGCCGGCACCGCCGACGAACTCAAGGCGCGCACCGGCGGCAGCTACTGCGAGATCGTGCCGCTGCGCATGGAGGACCTGCCCGCCCTCGTCGCCGCCCTCGGCGATCTGCTGCCCGCCGCCAATCGCGAAGCACTGACCGGGGATTCGGACCGGATCGCCATTCCGGCACCCGGCGGTGCCAAGACGCTCGCCGAGGCGCTGCGGCGATTGGACTCGGCCGGAATGGAATTGGTGGATATCGCGCTGCGGCGGCCCTCGCTCGACGACGTCTTCCTCGAACTCACCGGGCACATCGCCAAGGTCGAAGAACCCGAGGACGATTCGCCCTCGGTCCGATTCCGGACCGCGGACGGGCGCTTCACCGCCGAGGATCGGACCCGGGCATGACCGCCGTCGCGCCCGCACCCGGCAACTGGCTCACCGACCTGCGCGCCACGCCCGCCACCTTCGCCCAATGGTGGGTGCTCACCGTGCGGCTCATCGTGCCCTCGGTCGTGACCGGCGAAATCATCACCGCCATCCTCGCGCCCATCACCTTCACCGCCAGCTTCTACATCCCGCTCAACCGCGTCATGACCTTCGCCGGACTGGGATTCAGCAGCTACGCGCAGTTCATGGCACCGATCGTCATCCTGCAGGCCGCGGCCTTCACCGCCGTATCCGCCGCCTTCCGGGCCGCCACCGACGCCGTGTCCGGGCTCGATCGGCGCTTCGACGCCATGCCCATGCACCCGCTGATTCCCGCGGCTGCCCGCATGTCCTCCAACATCTTCCGGCTCGCCATCGGCATGGTCGCGGCCGTGGCGAGCATCTACTACATCGGATTCCGCTTCGTGGGCGGCGCGCTGCACACCCTCGGGTTCCTCGCCCTCGGCATGCTCATCGGCGTCGCCTTCTGCCTCGGCGCGGACGCCATCGGCACCTTCACCCGCAGCCCAGAAGCCACCACACAGATGCTGGTGCTGCCGCCACTGATCCTCGGCATGCTGTCCACGGGACTCGCTCCGGCACACCAATTCCCGCACTGGGTCCAGCTTTTCGTGCGCAATCAGCCGGTCTCCCAGTTCGCCGAGGGGCTGCGTGCGCTCGGCGGCGACAGCCTCGGCAAATCCGCGCCCGTCACCTGGTCGCTCATGACACCGCCGCTGCTGTGGATCGCGGCCATCATCGCGGTGTCACTGTTCTTCATCGCCCGGCAGAACCTGAAGAGGTCGTGATGGCAACCCTCGACCGCCCGGAAGTCAGTGACACCCTCGTCTTCGGCGAGGCCACCGCCCCGGCCCTGTTGCGCCACACCTGGATTCAAACCCAGCGACTGCTGCTGCGCTGGGTCCGCGACCCGATCACACTGCTGGAAACCCTGATCGTGCCGTGCCTGCTGCTGCTCATGCTCGACATCGTGGTCGGCTCCCAGATCCAGAAATTCTCCGGACAGAGCGCCCTCTACGGATCCACCCCGATGGTCACCCTGGTCGGCGCTCTCTCGGGGACCGTGGCCAGCGGCGTCATGCTCGGCCGCGAACGCGAAGCGGGCATCCTGTCGCGGTTCTGGGTGCTGCCCGTCCATCGCGCCTCCGGCCTGGCCGCCCGCATCCTCGCCGAAGGCTGCCGCATCTTCGCGGGCACCGTCGTCATCATCTGCTTCGGCATGCTGCTCGGCTTCCGATTCCGCCAGGGCCCGCTGCAAGCCTTCGCCTTCCTCTGGATCCCGGTCCTGTTCGGGCTCGCCTTCGCCACCATGGTCACCGCCATCGCCGTCTTCACCGCCAAGGCCACCCTCGTCGAAGGCGTGGCCCTGCTCTCGTCGCTGCTCATGTTCTTCAGCACCGGCTTCGTTCCCCTCGCCGCCTACCCCCGCTGGATCCAACCGGTCGTGCAGCACCAACCCATGTCCGTCGCCGTCGACACGATGCGCGCCTTGGCCTCCGGCGGCCCGATCGCCGCGCCCCTCACCAAAACCATCGCCTGGTCCCTAGGCCTGATCGTCGTCTTCGCCGTGCCCGCCGCCTACGGCTACCGCCGGGCCAGCCGCCGCTGAGTGGGCCGCGGCACGCCGGACCGAATGGTCGGGATCGGCGGCGGTGCCTATATTCGATTGTTATGAGACATGCACGGGATAGCCATCGGGCGATCGTGGACCCGGTGACTACGCCGTTGCGGCCTTATCAGGAGAGCCCGAAGCCGGAGAGCCCGAAGGCCGAGGCGCCACGCAAGAGTCCGAACCGGCGACGCAAGCCGCCGACACAGCGGGCCAGGCGGGCGCTGCTCGCCGGGCGAGGTTCGGCCGTGGTGCTGACGGCCGTGGTGTTTCTGGCCACAGGGTTCGGGTGGCGCGAGTACAGCAAGGCGATGGCCGGGGTCATCACGACCCACATCACGGGGTTGGACAAGCCGGCCGGGGGAAAGCACGTCGATCAGAACATTCTGATCATGGGATTGGACAGCCGGCTCGACGAGCGGGGAAATCCGCTGCCGCAGGATATGTACGACGCCATTCACGCCGGGGACGACAGCGTCGGCGGCTACAACTCGAATGTGCTGATCCTGCTGCATATTCCGGGCGACGGGTCGAAGGCCACCGGCATCTCCATTCCGCGTGACGACTACGTCACCCTGGATCCGGCCTCGTGCACGTACGGTGGCACCTGCAAGGGAAAGATCAAGCAGGCCTACGGTTTCGCCTACGAGAAGGAAAAGGAGAAACTGCAGGCGGCGGCCGCCAAATCGAGCGGCAAATCCCTCACCGCGATCCAGACCGGACCCGTCGACGAGGACATGGAACAGCAAGCCCGCAATGCCGGACGCATGGCCGAAATCAGTACGGTACGCAGCTTTCTGGGCAACAACGTGCAGATCAACAATTCCGTCGAGGTGACCCTCGCCGCGTTCTTCCAGATCGCGGAGGCGGTACAGCCGATCACGGTCTGCCTGAACGAGCGGACACAGGATTCGTTCTCCGGCGCGGACTTCCAGAAGGGCAGCCAGGAGATCGACGCCTCGCAGGCGATGGCGTTCGTGCGACAGCGACGCGACCCGGACGAGTCGCTCAACTTCACCGACCTCGACCGCACCCGCCGCCAGCAGGCGTTCATCGTGTCGCTGGCGCACAAGCTCAATGACAACGGCACCCTGTCCAATACGGGCACGCTGCAGAAGCTGCTCGATGTGGCCAAACAGAACATGTGGTTCGACGACTCACTGGACCTGGTCGATTTCATGCATCGCGCGACCGGGCTGATGGGGGGCGGCATGTCGCTGTTCACGTTGCCAGTCAAGGACTTCGGGCAGGACGATCAGGGCGAGGACATCAATATCGTCGACCTGGACCAGATCCACGGCATCGTGAAGGGCCTGCTCACCCCGGCGAGCGGGTCCACCCCGGCCACCTCGGCGACTCCCACCCCGACCACCATCCCGGGCGCGGCCTCGATGACGGTGAACGTGATCAACGACTCCGGCAAGACCGGTTTCGCCGGGAAGATCGAAACCGCGCTGGCGGCAAAGGGCTTCACCCAGGGTTCGGTGTCCACCGGCTCGGAACGCAGCACCAGCACCCTCACCTACGGTCCGGGCGCGGACGCCGCGGCGAAGGCACTGGCCGCCCAACTGGGCCTGACCGCCACCAAGAACACCGATCTGGACAACAACACCATCCAGCTCGCGGTCGGCACCGACGCGACCGCCTCGGGCCCGATCTTCGACCTCGCCGCCACCGTCCCCGACACCTCCACCAGCGCGGCGGCCACCTCGACCACGCCCCCGCCCGCACCGGTCGCGGCCACCGCCACCGGCGACAACGCCCCGGCACCGACCGACCTGTCGACCATGGACGCCGGCGGAATCCCCTGCGTGAAGTGATCGGCGATCCAGTCCCCTTTCCGTAAATACCGGACGACGGGTGCGTCGAGCGGCCGCCATGATCGGCCGGGCGCACTATGCTGGCCGCCGTGCTCGAACCCGAAACCCCCGTCGCCCCCCACCCCGATATCGCCCACCTCGCGCCCTTGCTGGGCACCTGGCGCGGTCGCGGACAAGGGGAATACCCGACCATCTCCTCGTTCGAGTACCTGGAGGAAGTGCACTTCGGCCACGTCGGCCGCCCCTTCCTCACCTACCGGCAGCGCACCCGCGCCGCCGACGGCAGCCGGCCCATGCACAGCGAGACCGGCTACCTGCGCGCCACCGGACCCGACCGCATCGAACTGATCCTGGCCCACCCCACCGGGATCACCGAGATCTGCGAGGGCCGACTGGTCAACGAGGACGGCGAGCTGCGCCTGGAACTCGACTCCACCTCGATCGGCATGAGCAGCAGCGCCAAATCGGTGACCGCGCTCGGCCGGACCATCACCGTCGCGGGCGACACCCTCGAGTACTCGCTGCGAATGGCGGCGGTCGAGCAACCGCTGACCCACCATCTGGCCGCGACCATGCAGCGCACGAACTGACGGTGAACTTCCGGTAGCAAATTCCGCCGTGACCTGCTGCCCCCTCATTTGAGGGGTGCGCAGCAGCGCATTTACACCTTGCCTTCGGCGTAAGTGACCGATTAACGTTTCTTGCATTGGCAAACAGTCAGCCAACCCTAATGAGCAACGGACAACCGAATTACACAGTTCGGGTTTCCTCACTCATCCCCAAACAAGGGAGAGGGATATGAAGCGCTCGGCCCTTTTGCTCCTCACCACCGCCGGCATGATTCTCGCGGGCGCGGGCGTCACCGAAATCCTGGGCGACGGGTCCGCGGACGGACCACCCGGCAAAGTATTGGCACAACAGCGCTTCGTCACCGATTCCCTCGGACAGCTTCATCCGGCCGCCTGCCTGCGCGATGACGCGGCATTCGGCGACCGCTGACCCTCGAACAGCGGCAGTAGTTCAGTAGCCCGACGGCAGCGCCGTGAGCATGTCCCGCGTGACCGCCACCGCATTGTCCGAACTCCCGCCGCGCACCACCAGCGTGGCCCAGGCCAGGTCACCGCGATAACCGATGAACCACGCGTGCGAACCGCCGTCCACCTCGGCCTCACCGGTCTTGCCGTAGACCTCACCCTGATCGACGATGCGCTCGGCCGTACCGCCGAGCACCACCTTGCGCATCATCAGCCGCAACCCGTCGATCACCTCCGGGCGTAGCTGCGGGCGGTCACCCGAGACCTTCGTCGGATGGCCCGCGATCAGATACGGCACCGGGGTCGACCCGTGCGCGACCGTCGCCGCCACCACCGCCATGCCGAACGGGCTGGCCAGCACCTTGCCCTGGCCGATGCCGTCCTCGGCGCGCTGCACCAGATCGTCGTCGGCCGGCACCGAACCCGACACCGTCGGCAGGCCCGCCACCGTGTAGTCCGGGCCCAGCCCCAAAGCCGAAGCGGCCGTGCGCAGATCCTCGCCGCCCAGTTCCGAGGCGAGCTTGGCGAAAGAGGTGTTGCAGGACCGCTCGTAGGCGGTCGCCATGGAGACGGTGCCGACGCTGAAGTGGTCGTAGTTCGGAATCGTGCGCTCCCCCACCACGATCTCACTCGGGCACGGCACCGACGTGTCCGGTGTGGCATTGCCGGTGGTGATGGCCGCGGCGGCGGTCACCGTCTTGAAGGTCGAGCCCGGCGGGTAGAGGCCGGTCGCGGCGACCGGGCCGTCCTTGTCGGCCTCCTCGTTCTGGGCGATGGCCAGGATCGCGCCCGAAGACGGCTGCAGCACCACCATCATGGCCTGCTCGGTGCGGGCGTCCACCGCACGCTGCGCGGCATTCTGGACATTGCGGTCGACACTCAGCGAAAAGGACGGGGAGGTTTGAGGATCGACCTCGGTGAGCACGTCGGTGTCCACGCCATTGGAGTTGACCGTCACCACGCTCCAGCCCGCCTTGCCGTCGACCTCGTCGATCACCGTCTTGCGGACCTGGGTCATCAGATCCGGGGCGAAGCGGCGATCGGTGGGGACCAGATCGAATTCCTTGCTGAAGGTGACGCCCGACAGGCCCAGCAGCTCCGAATTGACCTGGCCGAACTCCCATTCCGTGAGCAGGGCCGTGGTGTACGGGCCGTCGGCCTTGCGGGCGGTGCTCAGCAGTGTGTCGGGGCTGAGATGTTCGTCGAAGCGGCGCAGCGTATTCGCCAGCGTGGCCGAGACGCCGCGCGGATCCGTGGAGGCCGACGGCTTGAACAGCACCCGGTACAGCGAACCGGGCACCAGCACATCGCCGCCCGAGCGTTCGTTCACGCGGGCGCGGGGGGCCGGGGTCGAACGCAGTTGCAGCGTCTGGGTATTGCCGAGTTGCGGGTGGATGTCGGCGGCGCTCCAGCGCACCTGCCAGCGGCCGTCGGTGCGGGTCATCTGCAACTGGCCCTTGTAGGTCCAGACGCGGTCCTTGGGCATGTGCCACTCGTAGGTGTAGTCGACGACGGCGGTGTCGCCGGTGACCCGGGTGTCGCCGGTGGTGGCCACCAATTTCTCCGCCTGCAGCTGATCCCATGCGGAAGCCATTGCCGCACCGGCCTTTTCGGGCTGGCTGGTGCGGTCGGCGGCGGCCTGCACAGCGCGGCTACCGAAGTCGGAGACGAACGCTTCGGCGGCCTGCGCGGCACCCGGCGGAGCCGACGAGCAACCGGCCGCGGCGAGGCCGAAGGCGGCGGCGATCAGCATGGTGAGGGCCCGAGTTGACATCGGGACAGATGCTAGAGCCAACTACTGGCAAACCGGCGCGACACACTGCACCGGAAAGGATTTCAGGGTTACGTCACAGATTCGGGGTCAGTCCAGCAGCACGGTCGCGAAGGTGGCGATTTGCCGGAAGCCGATCTTCTTGTAGGCGCGGCGCGCAACCTCGTTGTAGCAGTTGACATACAGGCTGGCCGTGCGACCGGACGAAATCACGACATTCGCGACAGCGGCGGTGCCGGTGGTGCCATAACCCTGCCCACGTTTGTCCGGATGCACCCACACCCCCTGGATCTGCCCGGTCCGCTTCGACAAGGCCCCCACCTCGGCCTTGAACACCACTTCGCCGTCCTCGAAACGCGCCCAGGCCCGGCCGGATTCGATGAGCCCCGCCACCCGGCGGCGATAACTGCGCCCGCCGTCACCGCTGCGCGGATCGATACCGATCTCCTCGGTGAACATGGCGACGGCGGCGACCATGTACCGGTCGACCTCCTCCGGCCGCACGCGGCGCACCCGCAGATCCGGTCCGACAGTCGCCGGGCGCTCCAACGCCAGCAGCGGCTGATCGTCCCGCAGCTCCCGCGGCGGCCCCCAGTGCTCACCCAGCAACTCCCACAGCGGCAACGCCAACTCCCGTCGCCCCACCACCGACGAACACACTCGAGGCCCCTTGATCGCCCGCTCCGCGAACGCCTTCAAGTCCTCGCGGCCACCCCGCAACGGCACCAGATTCGCCCCCGAGAAGCACAACGACTCCCCCGGCCCACCCCGACTCCACAACTCCCCGTACACCCCGCGCGGATCCAACCCGAACTCCTGCAGGCGCGCGGCAACCATGCACGTCGCCACAGGATCAGCGTCGAGCACCCTCAAAACTTGACTCAAATCGCGGTTCGCTAGCTGACGGGCCCCGGCCACCCGGCCCCGGCGAGCAGGCTCCAGCACACTCCGCACGCTCACAGCCTGCCAGAACTTCCCCACCCGCGCCGCCCGATTGCCCCCAACCGCCCACCCACCAGCGAAAACCCGCCCGCCGTCAGCGCCCGGGCAGCACATCCTTCGTCTGCCCGTTCAATGGTGGACGCCTCCCCGAGCCTTCAGGTCCCGCGGACTCGGACAAGGCTCTTCCGGAACGGGCTTATTGTTCGACTCGAATCCGCCCCACACGGTAAGGAGATACAAGCCGACGATCACGCAAACAGGCAACATACCGACCGCGATCCATCTAGCGGCGCTTGAATTGGTTTTGAACGCTATGGCAAAAGAACTCACGGCACGATCGTCGCGACGGTCGATGCTATGGGCAATGCGATCCAGCGTGCGTCCCTCACCAGGCCACCTTCAGTTACACGATCTCCAGCTTCTTCCCCAGGTCACCATTATCGAGAAAGAATTAATGATCGAGTTAAGGCTCCATCGAAGACTTTGTCCAAGTCCCGACCGGGGACAGCGAACGGCCCGGCGCTCGGGGGTGCCGAGGACCGGGCCGGTTGGAGGTTGGGAGGCTAGCCCGCGGTGACTACGGGGGCGCCGGATTCGGTGGTGTCGGCCATTTCCTCGGCGAGGCGCATGGCCTCTTCGATGAGGGTTTCGACGATGAGGTGTTCGGGGACGGTTTTGATTACTTCGCCCTTGACGAAGATTTGGCCTTTGCCGTTGCCGGAGGCGACGCCGAGGTCGGCTTCGCGGGCCTCGCCGGGGCCGTTGACGACGCAGCCCATGACGGCTACGCGGAGGGGGACTTCCATGCCTTCGAGGCCGGCGGTGACGGCGTCGGCGAGGGTGTAGACGTCCACCTGGGCGCGGCCGCAGGAGGGGCAGGAGACGATTTCCAACTTGCGCGGGCGCAGGTTGAGGGACTGGAGGATCTGGGTGCCGACCTTGATTTCCTCGGCGGGCGGGGCGGAGAGGGAGACGCGGATGGTGTCGCCGATGCCCTCGGAGAGGAGCGCGCCGAAAGCTACCGCGGATTTGATGGTGCCCTGGAAGGCGGGACCGGCTTCGGTGACGCCTAGGTGCAGGGGGTAGTCGCACTTCGCGGCTAGCTGGCGGTAGGCCTCGACCATGATCACCGGGTCGTTGTGCTTGACCGAGATCTTGATGTCGCCGAAGCCGTGCTCCTCGAACAGCGAGGCCTCCCACAGCGCGGACTCGACGAGGGCCTCGGGGGTGGCCTTGCCGTACTTCTCCATCAGACGCTTGTCGAGGGAGCCCGCGTTGACGCCGATGCGCAGCGGGATGCCCGCCGCACCGGCCGCCTTCGCGACCTCCTTGACGCGGCCGTCGAATTCCTTGATGTTGCCCGGGTTCACGCGCACCGCGGCACAACCCGCGTCGATGGCGGCGAAGATGTAGCGCGGCTGGAAGTGGATGTCGGCGATCACCGGGATCTGCGATTTCTTGGCGATGGTCGCCAAGGCGTCCGCGTCTTCCTGACGCGGGCAGGCCACGCGCACGATGTCGCAGCCGGACGCGGTGAGTTCCGCGATCTGCTGCAGGGTGGCGTTGATGTCATGGGTCTTGGTGGTGGTCATGGACTGGACCGAGACAGGGAACTCACTGCCCACTCCGACATTGCCCACCATCAGCTGGCGCGTCTTGCGCCGCGGTGCGAGGACGGCCGCCGGTGCGGCCGGCATCCCCAAAGCGATGGCACTGCTCACGATCGGCTGCCTACTTTCGACTAAGTCCTCACCCTTACCGGCTCCGAGCTTACCGAGGCTCGAATACCGGTCGCCCTGTGACGGCGGCGACAAGGGTACCCGGGCCGGATGCAGGACTCGGAATCGGCCGGGGCCTACAGTTCTTATTCGTTGCAGATGACGCGAAGGTTTACGGTACGAATTGTGAAGGTAGCGAAACCCGATTCGTGGCCGACCAGCCCCGAAGAGGCTGCGGCCCTGCAAGATCTACTGCGCGCGCGGGTGATCGCCGACAACCCCCGGCCACCGGATTTCCGGACGATAGCGGGCCTTGACTCCGCCTACGACGACAACGGCAACGTGGTCGCCGCCGTCGTGGTGCTGAACGCCACAACATTGGAGACCGTCGAGGTCGCCACCGCGCAGGGAACCACCGATTTCCCTTACGTACCGGGCCTGCTCGCCTTCCGCGAACTCCCCACCACCCTGACCGCCCTCGAAAACCTCACCGTCACACCCGATCTCCTGATCTGCGACTCCCAGGGCCTGGCCCATCCCCGCCGCTTCGGCTTCGCCTGCCACATCGGCCTACTGACCGGCATCCCGACCCTCGGCGTCGCCAAGAACGTCTGGGGCGACTACGACGAGCCCGCCCGCGTCCGCGGCAGCTCCACCGTCATCACCATCGACGGCGACCCGGTAGGCCGCGCCCTGCGCACCCGCACCGACGTCAAACCCGTCTTCGTCTCGGTGGGCCACCTCATCGACCTGGACACCGCCTGCACTCAGGTCCTCGCCCTCACCCCGGACTTCCGTCAACCCGAAACCACCCGCCGCGCCGACCGCCTCTGCAGAACCATGCTGCGCGACCTCGCAACGGAATACCGCTAGCCATGGCCGACCCGGAAGTAGCGCCGGTGGACGAACTCGAACGTCGCCGCCTGCTCGCGGAGAGCGTGCGCGATGAATTGCGGCGAGCCGGTCTCCCAGCACATGCGGCAGCAGACGGTCCGCGCGCAGGCGGGGCCGAAGTCGACGTCGATCCCGGAACCGATTCTCTGGGAGGCGTATTCGTCGACTGGAATCCGGATCCCGCTCTGACAAAGGCCGTGGTGGCGGCGGCCGAAGCAGGCGATTTCGAGTCGGCGGCCGCCCGTCAGAGCTCCGCGATCCACGCGTACATGAGCACCGCCATAGTCGGGATTCTGCGGGCGGCGGGACTGCAGGCTGAGGCCGGTCGGAACGACCTCAGCCCGGACACCGTCTACGTCGAGTCTCCAAGCGGGACAACCGCTATGGGAACAGCTTGACCGGGTTCACGATGTCGGCGACGAGGGTGAGGATCATGTACGCGCCGCCTAGTACGACGACGACATACGTTGCTGGCAACAGCTTCAGGTAGTCGACGGGGGCTCCGTCGGGGAGGCCCTTGCGGTTGCGGAAGAGGTTGCGGAGCTTCTCGAAGAGGACGACCGCCATGTGGCCGCCGTCGAGGGGGAGCAACGGCAGCAGGTTGAAGGCACCCAGGAAGAAGTTCAGGCTGGCCAAGGTCAGGATGAACATGGACCAGAGGCCGTGCTGGGCGGTTTCGCCGCCGATCTTGGAGGCGCCGTAGACGGAGACGGGGGTTTCCGGGTCGCGGACGCCGCCGGTGACCGCGTGCCAGAGGTCGACGACCTTGGACGGCATCTTGGCCAGGGATTCGACGGTGCGGACCGCGATCTGGCCGGTGAAGGCGCCGGAGGCGGGGATCGCGGAGAGGATGTTGTAGTGCCGCGGCGCGTAATAGTCCTGCTGCACACCGACCTTCGCGACGGTCTTGGGGGTGCCGTCCTTCTTGTCGTAGACGGTCGCCAGCTGCGGGGTGACCTCCGCGGTCTGCGTCTTGCCGTCACGCACGAAGGTGTAGGTGAAGGCGCCGGTCTGCTTCTGGGTCTGGACCTGGAAGTCCTTCCAGGTCTTGATCTCCACGTCACCGACCTTGGTGACCTTGTCCCCCGGCTGCAGCCCGGCCAGCGCGGCGGGGCTGTCGCCGGTGCACGGCAGCAGCGTCAGGTCCTTCGGGTTCATGTTGGAGACGCAGCTCAGCTTGCCGATCTGGGTTTCCGGCGGCTGGTCGAAACGCGGCAGCCCCCAGCCCACGGCCAGCACCACGATGAGGATGTACCCGATCAGGAAGTTCATCATGATGCCGCCGGACATGACGAGCATCCGCTTCCAGGTGGCCTGCCGGTACATGGCCCGGTCGAGTTCCTCGGGTTCGAGTTCGTCGAGCGCGGTCATGCCCGCGATATCGCAGAACCCGCCCAGCGGCAGCGCCTTGAGACCGTATTCGGTCTCACCGCGCCGCCACGAGAACACCTTGGGTCCGAAACCGATGAAGTAGCGGCGCACCTTCATGCCGGTGGCTTGCGCGGTCCACATGTGGCCGCATTCATGGAGGGCGACCGAGGCCGTGATCCCGAGGGCGAACAGTACGAAGCCGATCGCGTAGCCCATCCGGTTGGAAACCCTCCTGCTGTCAGCCGCGCACGATCGTGCGTGCGGTGTCACGCGCCCACGTATCGGCCGCGAGCACCTCGTCCAAGCTACCGGGTTCGGCACTCCAGCGGTCGGCGGACTCCACGACGCGCGAAACGGTGCGCACGATGTCGGGGAATCGGATGAGTCCGTCGAGGAAGGCTTGCACGGCAATCTCGTTGGCGGCGTTGTAGACCGCGGTCACGCAGCCACCGGCGATTCCGGCACGCCGGGCGAGTTCGACGGCCGGGAAGACCGTGTTGTCGACCGGTTCGAAGGTCCAGGTGGAGGCGGTGGAGAAGTCGCAGGCCGCGGCCGCGCCGGGCACCCGGTCCGGCCAGCCCAGGGCCAGCGCGATGGGCAGTTTCATATCGGGCGGGCTGGCCTGGGCAAGCGTCGAGCCGTCCTTGAAGGTGACCATGGAGTGCACGATCGACTGCGGGTGCACGGTGACGTCGATGTCCTCGTACGGGACGCCGAACAGCAGATGCGTCTCGATCAACTCGAGGCCCTTGTTCACCAGCGACGCCGAGTTGAGCGTGTTCATCGGCCCCATGGACCAGGTCGGATGTGTCTTGGCCTCGGCCGGATTCACCGATTCCAGCATCTCGGTGGTCCAGCCCCGGAACGGCCCGCCCGACGCGGTGAGCACCAGTTTCGCGACCTCGTCGGCGCGCCCGCCGCGCAGGCACTGCGCCAGCGCCGAATGTTCGGAGTCGACCGGCACGATCTGGCCGGGCTTGGCCGCGCGTGTCACCAATGAGCCACCGGCGACCAGAGATTCCTTGTTGGCCAGCGCGAGTCGGCGTCCGGACTCCAGCGTCGCCAGCGTCGGCTCCAGTCCCAGCGAGCCGACCAGCGCATTGAGCACCACGTCCGCGTCGGTGCGCCGCACCAGTTCGGTCGCGGCGTCCGGGCCCGCCAGCGCCACACCGAGTTTCGCCGCTGCGGCCTCGTCGGCGACCGCCACGTTGGTGGTCCCGGTGGCCGCGATCTGCGCCGCCAGCAGTTCCGTATTGCCCCCGCGCGCCGCCAGACCTACCACTTCGAAACGGTCGGGGTTGGCCGCGATCACCTCCAGTGCCTGCGTACCAATCGAACCGGTGCTGCCCAGCAGCAGAACTCTCACAACGTCGGACACAGGGCCATTGTCTCTTGACACCATCGGCACCGTTCCCCGGCCCTGCACGCGGGCGACACGCCCTTGCTCGGCCGGGGTTTCAGGGGCTTGCCCCTGAGAGTTACGAGAGTTGTCCCTCCCCCTGGTCGCTACGACAGTGGGTCGTATGTCACGATATTGGCCAGCAATCGATTCGAGCCGTAAAGGAGCCGAAGTGGCCGCCACGGAACTGGAACCCGCGCACCCGAAGGATGTCGTGACCAAGGTCGACACCGCTGAGGTTCCGTCCGCAGCGTGGGGCTGGAGCGGTGAATCGCGCCGGACCGCCCGCGCCGCCGGTTGGGTCGTCGTCGTGATCCTGCTGGCCATGCTGTTCGAGAACCAGCAGGGCAGCTCGTCAGGCAGCGGCAATGTCGGTTATATCTTCCTGGTGCTGTTCGCGATCGGACTGGCATTCGTGCTGATTCGCGACTCCATCCTGTCGCGCCGCCCGCGCTAGCAGACACCCGGTCGGGCCTGCCCGACACGCGGAATCCCTTGCCCCACGGAGACTTTC
The DNA here is from genome assembly GCF_042753865.1 of Nocardia sp. NPDC059240. Classification (NCBI taxonomy): domain Bacteria; kingdom Bacillati; phylum Actinomycetota; class Actinomycetes; order Mycobacteriales; family Nocardiaceae; genus Nocardia; species Nocardia sp. NPDC059240. Next base: position 842,269 of record NZ_JBHZAC010000003.1, read on the forward strand.
CGTGGGGCTTTCGGGTTTTGTCGGTGTCCTGCGGCACACTCGCTACCGTCACAATGCAGTACCGAGTAACCGGAGACATCACATGCGCAAGATTCTGACGTCCGGCCTGCTGGCCGTGGCCACCACCGCCGCCCTGCTGGCGCTGCCGACCGCGACCGCGTCGGCGCAGTCCGCCGCCTGCAGCACGGCCATCGATTTCATCAATGCGGCGCGAGCCCAGTACCCCGACGGTATCGACTCCGACGGCCAGCAGGCCTTGGCCGCCAAGCTGAACGGCATCGCCGCCAATGGTTCGGACAAGGCCGCGATCTCGGCCTTCGTCACCGCGCTGACCGACGACAACATCACCGATCTGGCCCCCGCGGTCGACACGTTCAACGCCTCCTGCGCGTAAACGGCGGCATCACCGCGCGCCCGAACACCTGAATCCCGGGCGCGCGCACCACTAATTCGGGCCGGATCGTCAGTGACGATCCGGCCCGAATTCTGTTGTCACCCATTGTCTCCTGCACAGACACCGGGGTACTGCCGTGGAGCCGTGGTGGTCTCGGCTCCGTACTCAGCCGATCAGTTGGCCGGGGTGGAGTCCGGCGCGCTGAGGCGGCTGAACAGGCCGAGGCCGATCGCGATGGCGGCGACGCCACCGGTCAGCACCAGACCGGCCGCGGCACCCACCGGGATGCCGATGCCGGCGCCCATGAGGCAGCCGCCGATCCAGCCCGGCAGCAGCACCGGGGTGCCGAGGAACGCGCCCAGGGCACAGCCGCCGACGCCGCCGATGAGGGTGCCGATCAGGGTGCCCATGCCGGTGGCGATGCCGAACTGCGAGTTGGCATTCGACCAGGCGGCGTCCTGATCGGCCTGGCTGGCGACGTCGTGCAGCAGCGGGGCCGGGGTGGCGGCGGCCGGGTCCATGTTCGGGGTGAAGGTGGCGGTGTTGCCGTCGATCTGGGCGGCGACCGGGTGGGCCAGGCCGTCCTTCTGGAACGACAGCGGGAACGCGGTGACCAGGCCACCCTGACCGTCACGCACCTGGAACTGCCCGTCCTGGGTGTCGAGCGAACCGAGATCCGTCTTCAGCACGACCGAAGCGCCTTCGATCTTGGCGTCCCAGTGGATGCCGGGGGCGTCGGTGGCGGCGGCAGGGGCGTCCGCGTAGGCGGTGCCGGCGCTGATTCCGAGAGCCGCGATGGCGAGGGCCGACGTGGCGGCGAACTTCTTGAAACGCATTACTTCTCGTCGCTTTCTTGAACGGGCGCTTCCCTCTTGGGAGCGAGGTCCTCATCGAGCACCCGAGATAAGATAAGCCAGCAAATGTTGCCTAGTTGTTGCCAAAACGTGCCGAAAACGGTCCAAAACATATGTAACGCGTAAAGAACATGTTCCCCGAGTCCTGGATCACACTCCAAAGCAATCTTCGGGTACACGAAAAAGGCCCGTATCAATACATGTATTGACCGGGCCTTTGTTGTCGCGAATTACCGGCTACCCCTGCTCGGCCGGGTTGTTGATGCGGTTCAAGAACACGATTCCGACGATGATCGCGGCGGGCACACCAACCAGGACCAGACCCGCGGCAGCGCCGAGGGTGATACCGGTGGCCGCTCCGGCGAGCGCGGCGGGGATCGAGAACACGCCACCACCGGCGATACCGCCGATGACCAAGCCGAGCGAACCGCCGATGACGGTGCCGACCAGCGTGCCGATGGCGGTGGCCAGGCCGAACTGGGTGGCCGCGGCCGAGACGGCGTCATCGAAGCTCGACTGCTTGGAGCTGGTCACGTCGTGCAGCGGTAGGGCGGTCGGGCGGGCCGAGGCCGGATCGGTGTCCGGGGTCAGGGTCGCACGCAGACCGTTCACGGTGGCCTGGATCGGGTAGTCGAGGTCGTTCACGGTGTAGGACAACGGAACCGCGGTCACCACCATGCCATTGTCGTCACGCACCTGCAGCTGGCCGTTGTCGGTGGTGAGCGACCCCTTGTCGGTGTCGACGACCACGGAGTCGCCCTCGATCTTGGCGTTCCAGTGGATGGACGGGGCGACCTGGGCGATGCCCTGGTTGACGCCGTCGATGAGGGAGGGCAGGACCGGAACGGGAGCCGGGGCGGGGGCGGGCTCGGCGTGGGCGAGACCGGCGGTGACGCCGAGCGCGGCAATGACCATCGTCGATGTAGCGGCAAACTTGCGGATCTGCATGACACTTGCTTTCTGGCGGGCGTTGACCTTCCTCTGGGTGCTTCCCGAGAGCGAAGTGGACGAGGGTTTCGGGCGTCCAGGTCAAGCGTCCAGTAAAAGCACGCTAAGAAATAGCTACAAATGTCCTTAGATTGCTGAAGCCGCTCAGCGGCGGAAACGCTCCCGCAACTGCGGATCGTTCTCCCACCACAGACCGGTGGACACCGGCTCGTCGTCCGCCGCGGCCACCGCGTTCGCCACCGGCTTGCGCTTCGACTGCGCGGCCTCGGCCGCATCGAGTTCGGCGTCCATCTCCCCGGCCCGCTGCTTCTCGTCCCGCGCGAACGCGCGCATGACGACCAGCGAGTAGATCAATCCCAGCAGATCCCCGAGCAGCCACAGGATGCCCGCGCCGACGGTCTGATCCATCCGCATGTCCGGACCCCAGGTGCGGCCCACCTCGGTGTAGTAGCCCGCGGCAACCAGCGGTCCCAGCCACAGCACGATGCCGAGGATGCCGTCGGCCAGCGATTCGGCGATGGTGATGAGCAGCGACAGCCCCTGCGTGAAGTGCTTGGGCGTCGGGTCGACCTGTAGCCGCGAGTAGAAGTACAGGAAACCGATGGCCACCACGAGGATTCGGGTGGCCGCGTCCACTCCCCCGTTCCGCAGCACCGATTCGTACCAGGGCGAGAGGAACAACACCCACGGCAGCAACAGGATCAGCACCGACGCGGTGGCCGGATGAGTGAGCACCCGGGCGACGCCGCCGGTGAGCACGGCGTCCAGTCGTTTCCGTCCGGCCGGTCCCAGCGCCGCGCGCAGCACCGTGAACGGCGCGCCGGCGGCGATCGCGAAAGGCACCAGATACAGCAGGATCAGCACCTGCAGTGCCCGCACCCAGAACAGCGTGTCGGAGTAGACGCCGACCATACCGAGCCCGGAATACAACCAGACGCCCAGACCACCGAGCGCGAAGCAGACGGCCCGCCCGGTCGAAAGCTGTTCGCCGCGTTGGCGTCCCTTGATGAAGCAGAAGGCGTAGGCGAGACCCAGCACGGCGGTGACCAGGACAGTCGAGGTGTCCCACCGCCAGGAGCTCACCACACTGCTCACGTGCAGCGGTGTTTCGATCCGTACCACGGCGTCAAGTATGCGCCGCGCGCTCGCGACCGTTCATCCGCCCTACGACGCGCGGTCGTTTTGCCTGACAAGAGCTAGCGGGAAACCATGCGGCGGTAGGTGACCTTGTCGAACTCGCGGCCGTTCTCGTCGACGGCGATCACGTCCATCTCGCTGGCGAAAACGCCGGGCCGCACGTCGACCCGGATGAAGGAGTAGCGGCTGAAGCGCACCCGCGACCAGGCCGCGGCCTCCTTGGTCTCCTTGCCGTCGGAACCCCACAGGGTGGATTCGGGCACGAAGGTGTCGGGCTTCTCGTTGCCGCGGTAGGTGTCTCCGCCCGCGAAGGTGCCGTGCGCCGCGCCGCCGCCACCGACCACGTAGTAGACGGTGCCGTCGGTGTCGGGGTAGACGATCGAGTTGTCGGGCGCGGGCTTGGTGGGTGAGCCGCCGCGCATCGGATCGGTGCGCTCGAAGTTGTGGTTGTGGCCCTGCAACACCAGATCGACCTTGTACTTGTCGAACAGGCCGGCCCACGCCCCGCGCACACCGCCGTCGCTCGCGCCGCCGATGCCGGTGGCGTAGGCGCATTCGTGGAAGAAGCACACGATGAAGTCGATGTTCGGGTCCGACCGGTAGCGGGCGAGAGTCGATTCCACCCAGCTGTTCTGTGCCCCACCGGAATAGCCGAGGTTGGCGCGGACCTGCCAGCTCACCTCGTTGGCGTCCAGCGACAGCACCGCCACATTGCCGTAGGTGAAGGAGTACACCGACGGGCAGCCCGCGGGCCCGTTGTCCGGGAAGTCCATGCGGGCGGTGAGCCCGCCGTAGCCGTGGGTGCCGTAGACGGCCTCCATATCGTGGTTGCCGGTGGCGAACATCCACGGCACGTGGCCCGCACTGGATTCGATGGCCTGCAGGTAGGTGTCCCACACGAACGGGTTGTAGGCGTCGATGGCGTCGTTGTCGGATTTGCCGTTGGGCACGAACCAGTCCGGGCCGCCGCCGTGCGAGGTGTCGGCGTAGCAGATGTCTCCGGCGAGAATATGGAATTCCGGGTTGCTGGCGACGATCTGGCGCTGGATGTTCTCGGCATTGCGGGAGCTGGGGGCGTCGCCCTCACCGTACTTGTTGCGGTAGGCCCCGGACGGCATGCCCGCGGGCAGGCCCGGGGTGTCGTCGATGCCCTGGTCACCCATCATGGTGAAACGGAAGGGCAGCAGGGCCGCACGGGAACTCGGCATGGCGGTGTTCGCCGAGAGGACGTCGCTGAGATAGCCGTCGGCGGTGCGCCAGCGGTAGAAGTGCGGCAGCCGCCCGGGCAGGTCGTCGACGGGTGCGTGCACGTAGAACTGTTCGGCCGAGAGCACTCCCCCGTCGGTGCGCGGCAGCTGGGTGACCAGGTTGCGGACCTCGGCCTCGAGGGTGCCGCCGAGCGCGGGGGTCGGGCCGTGGTCGAGGAACACCTTGGTGGCCCCGGGATTCCGCGACAGTTGAGCGGAGAACCGCAGCTGGCTGGCGGCATCGGTGCCGTAGCCGACGCGGCGGCCACCGACGGCCAGGGGTGCGTCGTCGGCGTAGGCGATCCCGCGGCCGCCGAAGGCGGAGCCGAGCCCGGCCGCCATGGCCGCGGCCACGCTGCCCCACAGGAAGTTCCGGCGGCTGACCCGATGCCGCCGCAGGAACGAGCGGTGCCATTCGTACTGCTCGTCCATGGTCATGTCGGCGGCCAGGTGGGCGGGGATGCCGGTGCGGGGCACCGTGCCGAGCGGGTTGAGCACGCGAAATCCTCGGGGGTCAGCACAGATGTGCGCGGTGAACCACGACATCAAAACGCTGACACCTTACGGGTTTCCGACACACCGGTGAATTCGGCACGCCCGCGCCGGGATCTCCAGGTTCGGGGAGGGTCGTGCGGGTTCAGTCCGGGAGCGCGATGTGCGGATCGGTGCTGCGGTACGGCTCGGCGTGCGGTCCGGTGGCGAAGCCGCGCAGGATGGTGGCCACGGTGTGGTCGATGGCCGCCTCGCGTTCGGCGGGTTCGGCGTCGGCGAGCGGGCCGTCGACGATGAGGGTGGCCAGCCCGTGCACGGCGGCCCAGGCGGTGAACTCCGCGCCGGGACGCTGGCGCGGGTCCATGAAACCCGACGCGACGAAGGCGTCCAGGCCGACGCCGATGAGCACGAAGATGGGGTCCTCGCGCACGTCCTTGTTCTGGTCGATGTCGCTGCCGCAGAACGCGGTTCGGAACAGGCCGCGTTCGCGGTCGGCGTATTCGATGTAGGCGCGGCCCGCGGTGGCCAGCGCGGCGATCGCGGTGGCGGTCGGATCGTCTTGTTCGGCAACGTTTTTCATCGCGCCCGAGATGGCGTCGAAGAGCAGTTCGCCGGCGTGGTCGTGGACCGCGGCTAGGAGTTCCTCGTGGCCGCTGAAGTGCCGGTAGGCGGCGGTGGCGGTGACGCCGACCGCGCGGGCGGCGGCGCGGACGGTGACCGCGGCGGGTCCGCCGATCTCGGCGAGTTGCGCGGAGGCGAGCACGAGGGCATTGCGCAGGTCGCCGTGATGGTAGGGACCCTCGCGAACCGGTCGGGCGGCCGCATCGTCGGTGATGTCCACAACACCGATGTTGACACCCGTACAGATGGCAGGGCAAGTTAACACCCATAAAGTTCACACCCGTCAACATCCTGTGTTTCCCGGCACCATCACCGCATTGATGCCCGACACCTTCACCGCATTCCGCCGAGAGGATTCTTCGATGAGCGCACTGCTGGGCCGGATCGGCGACTTCGCCTTCCGACGCCGTGGCCTGGTCGTCTCGATCTGGGCCGTCCTGCTGATCGCCGTCGTGGGCGGGGCCGTACTCGCCGGCGGCCGCCTCGACGACCGCTTCACCGTGCCCGGGGCCGAGTCCCAGCGGGCGCTGGACTCGCTGTCACAGACCGCGCCCGACGCGGCGGGAGCCAATGCGCAGATCGTCTTCACCGCCCCGGCGGGTCACCTCATCAGCGAACCGCCCTACAAGACGGCCATCGGGCAGACCTTGCAGGCGGCGGGCACCGCGCCGGGCGCGATCGGAGTGACCGCGCCGCAGCAGGCGGGCATGGTGTCCCCCGATCAGCGGACCGCGATCGGTGTCGTGCACTTCGACGGCGACCGGTCCAAGGTCACCAGCGCCGCGCGGGAGGCGGTGGAACGCTCGGCCGATCCGGCACGCGAAGCCGGACTGGAGGTTTCGGTCGGCGGTTCCGCGTACGGGGTGGGTGAGATGCACCCGGGCATCACCGAGGTGATCGGGATCGCGGTGGCCGTGCTGGTGCTGCTGATCACCTTCGGCTCACTACTGGCCGCCGGAATGCCCATTCTCTCAGCGGTTTTCGGTATCGCCGTCACGGTCGGCGGGATGCTGGGGCTGGCGGCGGTGGTGCCGATCTCCTCAACCGCGCTGACGCTGGCGCTCATGCTGGGCCTCGCGGTGGGAATCGACTACGCCCTGTTCATCCTGTCGCGGCACCGCTCGCAGCTCGCGGCGGGACTCCCACCACGGGAATCGGTGCGCCGCGCCAATGAAACCGCGGGCAGCGCAGTGGTTTTCGCGGGCACCACGGTGATCATCGCGCTGGCCGCACTGAGCGTGATCGGCATTCCCTTCCTGACCGTGATGGGCCTGGCCGCCTCGGGTGCGGTGCTGGTCGCGGTGGCGGTGGCACTCACCCTGCTGCCCGCGCTGGCCGGATTCGCCGGTGGCCGTCTGACTCCGCGCCCCGGCTCGCGCACGCATCGCCGGATCACCGCGGGCACGGACGACTCCGCCCTGCACCCAGACGACACCGCCCTGCGACCGAATAGCACCGCCGGGCATGCAGGCGGTACCCCTTCACCCGCAGGCGACACCACCACGCGCCGGGAGAGCATGGGTGCGCGGTGGGCGCGGCTGGTCACGGCGCGACCGCTGGTCACCGTGGTGGCCGTGGCCGGGGCGCTGATCCTACTGGCCCTGCCCGTCGCGTCGCTACGAACAGCCTTGCCCGACAATGGTTCCGCCGCCACGTCGTCCGGTCAGCGGCAGGCGTACGACACCATTGCGGCGAAGTTCGGGCCCGGTTTCAACGGCCCGCTGGTGGTGGTCGTTGACGCGCCGGATGGTGATACCCACGCCGCCGCGACGGTCGCCGACACGGCGCGCAAGCTGCCCGATGTCGCCTACGTCGCCGCGCCGCAGCCGACCCGGCAAGCGGGGCAGTCGCTGATCCTGGTGGTCCCGTCGAGTGCGCCCGAGTCGCAGCAGACCGCCGATCTCGTGCACGCGCTGCGCGACCGTGTCCCGGCGGCGGTCCCGGGTGCACAGGTGGCCGTCACCGGCGACACCGCGGTCACCATCGATGTCTCGCAACGGCTTTCGTCGTCGCTGCTGCCGTTCCTGGCGATTGTGGTCGGGTTGAGCCTGGTGCTGCTGGTCGTGGTTTTCCGTTCGATCGCGGTGCCGGTGAAGGCGGCTCTGAGCTTCCTGCTGTCGGTCGCGGCAGCGCTGGGAACGACGGTGGCGGTGTTCCAATGGGGTTGGGCCGCTGACCTTTTCGGTGTCACCAAGGTCGGTCCGGTGGTGAGCTTCCTGCCGATCATCCTGGTGGGCGTGCTGTTCGGGCTGGCCATGGACTACCAGGTGTTCCTGGTGTCCGGGATTCGCGAACAGTGGCTGCACATCGGTGACGCGCAATCCTCGATCATCGAGGGCACCCGGCACAATGCCCGGGTGGTGACGGCGGCGGCGACCATCATGGTGGTGGTCTTCGCATCCTTCGTGCCCACCGACGACGCGCTGATCAAGCCGATCGCCTTCGCGCTGGCGGTGGGGGTGCTGGTGGACGCGTTCGCGGTGCGGCTCACGCTGGTCCCGGCGGTGCTGGCGCTGCTGGGTCGCCGGGCCTGGTGGCTGCCGCGCGGCCTGGACCGGGTGCTGCCGGCACTGAATCTCGAAGGGCCGCAACCCGAGCGCGAGCCGAGCCGGGAACCGGCCCTGGTCTAGCCCTCCTGGGTGGCTTCGTGGGTGGCTTCGTATTCGGCCTCGATGCCGCGTTCGCGGCGCCGCTCGCGCAGCTTCCAGATGATCAGGCCCAGGATTACCACGGCCGCGACCGCGATGGCCAGGTCGCGGCCGACGGTCTTGGCCACCGCCTCGTAAGACTGCCCCGCCACGAATCCGAGCACCACGAACGTTGTGCCCCAGACGATTCCACCGGCCGCGTTGAAGATCAGGAAGCGCCGGTAGGGCATCCGCGAGGTGCCGGCGAGGGCGGGCATCATGGCGCGGAAGAAGGCGGTGAAGCGGCCCAGGAACACCGCCCAGCCGCCGCGGCGGGCCAGATAGTCCTGGGCCTTGTCGAGGCGGCCGCGGTGGCGGTCGAGCAGTTTGATCTGCAGCAGCCGTGGGCCGACGTGCTTGCCGACCTCGTAACCGACACTGTCGCCGAGGATCGCGGCGGCCACCACCAGCACGATCATCACGCCGAGCACCACGTGCCCCTGGCTGGCGGCCACGCCGCCGAGCACCGCCGCGGTCTCGCCGGGGATCACGAAGCCGACGAAGATCGCGTCCTCGACGAACACCAGCAGGGTGACGACGAGGTACACCCAGATCGGGGCGATATCCAATATCCGGTGCAGCAGCGAGTTCATGTCCGCCACGGTACCCAGGCGGGTCGGGCTCAGGTCACGGGATCGTCCTCGGGGCGGCGGCGCAGCAGCACCCACAGGCCCACCGCGCATGCCGCCGCCAGGGCGGTCGCCGTCCAGCCCGGTGCGAAGGATTTGAAATCGTCGATGACGCAGGGCTTTCCGGGATCGGTCAGCAGGCAGTGGCCGCGCCGGGCGTAGTCGCGCAGCGCGAGCACCGGGGACGGCACGTAGACCAGCGCGATGCCGAGCACGCGGGTGGAGCCGTAGCGCGGGGTGACCGCGCCGAAACAGTAGCCCGCCAGCACCGCGAGCAGGCCGTGTCCGAGGCCGGTCAGGACCGCGGGGTGCCCGGCCGCGACCACCAGCACCGAATACGCCGACAGTCCGATGGTGCCGACCGCCGCGATCCGCACTGCGGGCCAGCGGGTTCCGGCCAGCAGGCCGACCGCGACCAGCGCCAACAACAGCGGCAGCGACCAGCCCGGGATCCGGTTGGCCAGCACCACGCTGCCCGTGCCCGCCAGGCCCACCGCCAGCAGCACCTGGCTGCCGTCGCGGTCGGGCAGCAGGAGCGCAGCGAGCAGGGCTGCCACCGCGGTCGCCCCGGTCGCCACCGCGATATCGCGCCAGCTGTCGCCGTGGCGGGCCAGGATGCCGGACCCGAACAGGCTCACCCCGATCACGAACGCGCCCGCGATGATCGGCACGATGGGCAGCTGGATCGAAAGCGCTTCGGCCGGTTGCGTGCCCGGCTCCCGCAGGAACCGCCAGCCGATCAGCACCAGGGCCACGGTGACCAGCCACAGCGGGGGCGAGTCGAGGGCGGGCCAGTTCTGCGGGAAGTGCTGATCGACCATCCGGGAGCGGGTTTCGGGCACGTACGCCTGCAGCACCACCCCGGCGATGGCCCCGAGCAGCCAGGCCAATGCCGCCCAGGAGTAGCGGGATTCGATGCGGGAGCGTGACAGCACCGCCGCGCCGGAACCGCCGAAGATCAGACCGCCCGCGATCGAGTCCAGGAAGTTCAGGGTCGCCAGCGAGGTGCCGAGCACGGCGTGCCGTCCGAGCAGATGGTTCACGAACAGCAGTGCCGCCCCACCCAGCGCGACACCCCAGCGCAGACTCTGCCCGCCCAGCGCGGTCGCGAGCACCGCCGCGACCACGGCGACCAGCGCTCCCGCCGCAATCGCCTGCGGCAGACTGAAAACCAGCAGATCCAGCCGCAACTGCGAGCTGCGCGAGGTCCACGCGAAGTCGATGGGCACCATCAGCGACAGTCCCGCGATGAGCGCCGCCAGGAATGCGGTGACGATCTCCGCACCCTCCCGGCTCCCCCGGATCGTCATCGACGCCCGGGTGGCCGCGCTTCGAAAACCCGCTGATCTGCACCCATCCGGGCAGAGTAGCAATCAAACAGCAATCGATCCGGGAGGCTGGACCTCGCCGTGGATCAGACGGCCGCCGATCACCGTGTGCGTGGGTTGCAGGTCCTGGAGCTGCCGCGCGGGCGCGGTGGTGGGGTCGAGGGGCCACAGGGTCAGGTCGGCCAGGCGGCCGGGCGCGAGGAGGCCGCGGGTATCGGACTCGCCCAGCAGGGCAACGGCATTCGTGGTGTGCAGGGTGATGGCCTCGGCGGCGGTGATGGCGTGTTCGGGGCCGCGGACGCCGGTGACGGTTTCGCGGGTCACCATGCCCCAGACCGAGCGCATCGCGCCGTAGGCGCCGACCGGGTAGTCGGAGCCGCCGGTCACCAGTGCGCCGCGATCGATCCAGCCGCGCGCGGGGAACAATCGGTCGACCCGTTCCGGACCCCAGTAGGTGTCCTCGATCCGGGCGACATCGTGCAGCAGTGGCTGCTGGATGGTGACGGGAATGCCCATTGCCACGGCGCGGGCGCGCAATTCGTCGTCGGCGAGGCCGCCGTGTTCCATGACCAGCGTTCCGGCCGGCAGTTCCGGGTGGCGGGTCCGCAGTGCGGCGTAGACATCGAGGAGTCGCTCCACCGCGCGGTCTCCGTAGGCGTGCGTCCCGATCCGCCAGCCGCGCCGCAGGACTCGGTCCATGGCTTCCACCAGCACCTCCGGCTCCCAGGTGAGGTAGCCGTGGAAGGCGTGGTCGCAGGCGTAGGGCTCGCGGGTGGCCCCGGCCTCGATGCCGCCGTCGAGCCCGAACTTCACACCCCACACCGACAGCCACGGGCCGGGCAGGTAACGCCATTCCTCGAGCCGGTCCAGCAGTTCCTCGACGGCGTCGACGGTCTGTAATCCCAAGGCGGAAGCCATGACTCGCACTCGAACCCGCAATGCTCCAGCGTCGAGGGCGGCCTGCAGCACCGGAAGATCCCCGACCGGGACCATGGCGTCACGCACCGCCCCGATGCCTTTAGCCGCGTAATCCTGTGTGGCGGTGCGAAATCCGTCGATCCGCTGGGCCGCGGTGGCGGCCGGGAGCAGCCGCGCCACCAAGGGGATGGCATTGTCCTGCAGCCAGCCGTTGAGTGCGCCGTCGGCGTCGCGCCCGATGTGGCCGCCCGCCGGATTCGGGGTCGCGGCGGTGATTCCGGCCAATTCCAGTGCGGCGCTGTTGACCACGATGTTGTGGCCGCCGCGCATGAGCAGCACCGGATGCTTGTCGGTGGCCGAGTCCAGTTCCCGCGCGGTCGGGAAGCGCCGTTCGGGCAGGTTGATCTCCTGCCAGTTCGCGGTGGTGCGGATCCACTGCCCCGGCGGGGTCTGTCGGGCGCGTTCGCGAATCAACTCCAGCAGTTCCGGGATGTCGCGGGCGGTGTGCACGGGCACGTCGTGGGCGCTGTTGGCGGCGATGATCAGGTGGGTGTGGGTGTCGTCGAAGGCGGGCAGCACGGTCGCGTCCGGGTGGTCGAGGACCACGGTGTCGCCGGTTACCCAGTCGTCCAACCCGTTCGGATCTTCCGACACGGCCGCGATGCGGTCCCCGCGCACCGCCAGCGCCCGCTGCGGGCCCTGCCCCGGCACCAGCGTGTGGATGACACCCGCCCGGATCAGCAGATCCGCCCGTTCGTTCGACATGCTCACTCCTCACCGAATTCTTTACCCACCGTAACGATGACCCGGGCTATTCGGTGCTCGCCCGCTCGATCGGAAAATGGATGGGGCTCAACAGGTATTGGTCACGCCCCGGAGCGGGCTGATTGTCCAGGCGCGGCACGATGACCGCACGCAGATCGGTGATGAGCTGCTCGAGTTCTTCGCGGTTCAGCCACAGGGCATGTTGCCGGAAGCCGACGAGATCGGCTGCCGGGTCGGCATTCCCACCGGCGAGGTAGGCGTCGAATTCGGCGACCAGCACGGCCATGGCCATGGCGAAGACCGAGCGGTAGCCGTCGGCGGGGAGGGCGGCGGCAGCCTCGGCCGGGATGGCCGCGCGGTCCTGCCGCAATCGGTAGAGGCGTTCCACCGCACCGCGCACCCGGCGCTCCTCGGCCACCTCCAGGATTCCGGCGGCGGTCAAGGCGTCGACGTGGCGGTACACGGTCGCCTTCGAGGTGTCGGGCAGGCGGGCGCACAGTTCGCCGGTGGTGAGGGTGCGGTCGCCGCGCAGTGCGTGCACGATGCGCAGCCGCGCCGGATGTGCCAGCAGCTCGAAAGTTTCCACTTCCCGACTTTCTCATATCCTGCTAACGTTCTCAATAGTAAGAATGATTGCACTGATTGAGAAAGGTTCGGCGGCATGACCGTTCACCACGACTCCACCACCGACAAGAACCCCGCGACCGTGGCCACCACCGTCGCCGAGCTGCTCCGCGACGAACGCTTCGACGAACTCGCGACCCTGTTCGCGCCCCGGATGGCGGCGGTGGTGTCCGCCGAGACCGTGCGCGTCGGCTGGACCGGGGAGATCGCCAAGATCGGGGCGGTGCGCGAGCTCGGCACGCCCGTGGTCGAACCCTCCGACGACGGACTGACCAAAACGCAGGTGCTCGTGACCTGCGAGAGCGGCGGTCTGGCGGTACACCTGGCCGTCGACGCCGCCGGCCTGCTGCACGGGCTGCGGCTGGCGGCGCCCGCCGAATCCGGCTGGACCGCACCGGATTACGCCTCGCCCCGGCTGTTCACCGAACGGGAGATCAGCCTGGGTTCGGGTGCCACCGCGGTCTCGGGCACGCTGACGCTGCCCAAGGGCCGCGGCCCGCGGCCCGCCGTCGTGCTCGTCGCCTCGGGACCCGCCGATCGCGATGTCACCGTCGGCCCGAACAAGCCGTTCAAGGACCTCGCCTGGGGGCTGGCCGCGCGCGGTGTGGCGGTGGTGCGCTTCGACAAACTGAGCCACACGCACGGCGGATCCGAATCCGCCCCGGGCTTCACCATGGTCGACGAATACCTTCCGCACGCGCTCGCGGCGGTCGAGTTGCTGCGGCGGGAGCCCGGTGTCGATCCGGCGCGGGTGTTCGTGGCCGGGCACAGCGGCGGCGGTAAGGCGGCACCGCGCATCGCGGCCGCGGACCCGGGCATCGCCGGGGTGATCATTCTGGCCGGGGACACCATTCCGCTGACCCGGTCCATCCTGCGCGCCCTGCACCACATCGCGGCGGTGCAGCCGGAGGAGGATCTGACCGACATCCTGGCCGCCACCCGGAAACAGGTCGCGTGCACCGAGAGTCCCGCGCTGTCGGCGCACACCCCTGCCACCGAGTTGCTGTTCGGCTGGCCCGCCTCCTACTGGCTGGATCTGCGCGACTACGACCAGGTCGCCACCGCCGCCACCCTGAACCGGCCGATCCTGCTCGTGCAGGGTGGCCGCGATTATCAGGTCACGGCCGAGGAGGATCTGCCGCTGTGGGAGGCAGGGCTGGCTGGAGCCGATGTCACCGTGCGCGTCCATCCCGCCGATGACCACATGTTCTTCCGGGGGACCGGCCCGTCCACCCCGGCCGGGTATCTGGTTGCGCAGCATGTGGATCCGGTGGTGATCGCCGAGCTCGCGGAGTGGGTCGGTGCCGAGCCCGTTCGTCCGACCGTGCGCGATCGGATCGCGGATTTGCGGAATCGGTTGCGCGGCAGCGGTGCTCGAGCCAGCATCAGCGGATGAAATTAGGACACGTTGCAGTTCTGTCGGTGGCGGCGGCCGCGACCCTCGGCTCGACGACCGGAATCGCCACCGCGGACGCACAGCCACTCCGGACCCGCCATGCCGAGATCGCGGCCTCCTACATCTACGCGCTGGTCAGCCATGACGCCTCGAACGTCCCGTTCGCACCCGACGCGACCCGGGTCGAGGCGGGCCTGCAAACCGGTTACTCCGGACCACAACTCACCAACGACCTCGACCACGGCGTGCAGTACTCGGTCATCCAGCGCATCCACGACCTCCAGATCAGCGAGGACGGTGACACCGTGACCACCCGCTACCTCCTCGACTCCGGCTTCGCCGGCGTGCGATTGGTGACCGTGGACATCACCGAAACCTTCGTGATCCACGACGATCAGATCCAGACCATCGTCGCCACCATCGTGCCGGTGGGCTAGCGCGCCCGCAACGGGTTCCGCAGCAGCAGGAGTGGGCGGCCGGTCGAGACGATCCAGTGCTCGAAGATGTTGAGACCGGCCAGGATCGCGGTGGTCAGGGCCAGCACGGTGATCTGTGGCAGTAGCGGGGTGGCGAGGGTGAGGGCGGCCAGCACCAGGGCGGTGATCAGCCGGCCGAGGGTGGCCGCGCCGAACATGCGCCAGCGGGTGAACAGGAAGGTCGTGACGAACAGGGTCGCGCCCAGGGGCAGTAGGTATCCGGCCGCGCCGTGCGCGACCGCGGTCGGATGCTCGACCATGGTGCGCGCGCCGACCGCCACCAGCACCAGGCCGATGACCAGCAGGAGATGTCCGTAGCTGAGCACATCCCGCACCACGGTGCCGCGGATCTGATTGGTGCGCAGGGAATGTTCGACCGCGGAGAAGCCGTAGGCGAAGTACAGCCACCACAGGCCGCAGCCGAGCAGGAAGATCAGTACCACCGCGATCCAGGCCACCACGCCCAAATGGGCCTCTGCCGCTTCGGATCCCACCGAGGCGACGGTCTCGCCGAGCGCGATGATGACGAAGGTGGCGAAGCGTTCGGGCAGATGCGTCGCCCCGAACTGGACCGTCTGCAGTCGCCGCGCCAGCAGGGCCGGACCCCCGAAGGCCAGCAGCACCGCGACGATCCACAGCCCGTTGCGCAACCCGCCCGCCGGCACCAGCGCGGCCACCACCAGGATCACCGCCGCGACAACGGTGACGGTGAACGGATTGAACCAGTTGGCGAACGCGCCCGCCTGCGAGAACGCCCGCTTGCGCTGCATCTCCACCCACAGCATCACCCGCAACACCAGATGCGCGATGGCCAGCAGCAACGGCTGCGCGTGCCCGGTGAACGCGTGCGGCGCGGTAATCGCGACCACGAACATGCACAGCCCACAAGCGAACAGGAACAACCGCTGCCGGTTCGAATCCTCCACCCCGTGCACCGACAACGTGGTCCCCACCCACGACCACCACATGATCCCCAGCAGCAGCACCGTCTGCCCGACCGCGCCCCAACTCTGCCCCGCGAACGCCACATGCGCCGCCTGCGTCACCGCGAAGACCAGCACCAGATCGAAGAACAACTCCGCCCAGCTGGCCCGCTCATGCGCCTCGTGTTGCGGTTCAGTCACCCGTAATCCCTGTCCACCTCGATATCCAGCGCGCCCACTGTACTGAAGATGCCCGCCCCGATGCCGCCCCCAACAATCCGGGCACATCGGACATTCCGCCCGACTGGATTTGGCGGGTCATGTGCACGGTCTCAGATGGTTTGGGCGGCATGGGCTTCGACCAGGGCTTGGAGGAAGGCGGGTGGGACCTCCGGCCAATCCGGTTGCCAGTGGCCTGCGAGTTGGTCGGTGTGGAGGGCGGCGAGGGTGGCTACCACGTGGGGGCCGCCGTCGAGGATGTAGCGGACCGAATCGTGTTCGGCGCATTGGGCGAGGACGGTGGCGAGGAGGGATTTGGCTTCGTCGGGGTGGTCGGTGGCGGCCAGGCAGGCGACCAGGAGGCGGCGGGCCTTGAGGAGTTCTCGGGGGCGGTGGACCGATTCGAGCAGGTCGACCCATTCCTGGGCCCAGGCACGGGCGAGTTCGCGGCCGACGGGGTCGGGTTCGGCGAGCAGCAGGCGGATGGCGGTAAATTCCTCGTAGAGGACCGTGATTTCGTCGATCTCGTCGGTGGGGACGCGGCGGTGGTCGTGGTCGACGACCGGGAGCGGGCCGAATTCGGGGTGCGGGGGCAGGCCCAGGCGCAGGCGCTCGTTCTCGACCTCGGCGCGCAGGCGGGGCAGCGACATCGAGAGGGCCACGCGCGCACCCTCGTTCAGGCGGCGGATGGCGGCGGCCCGGTCGCCGCGCAGCGCCTTCACGCGGGCGCCGACCACATAGCGGGCCAGCTTGAAATCGACGACACCCGCGTCGGGGCCGAGCTTGTAGCCGTCGTCGAGCAGCCGTTCGGCCTCGGCGAGTTCGCCACGCTCATACAGCAGTTCACCCAGCAGCGATCCGGCCAGCCGCGCACCGTAGGAGTGACTGCCGCCGGACTGCTTGGCGATCTTGAGCGCGCCCCGGAAGTACTCCTCCGCGCGCGGAATGTCGAGTTGCAGACTGGCGGCCAGGCCGAGAAAGCAGAGGCCGTGAATGTTGTTGTAGAACCCCTTGTTCCGGCGCATGTACGGGGCCGACCACTCCTGGATGCGGACCGCCTCGTCGAAGTCGTAGCGGTACCCGGCCGCAAGACTGGCCACATTCGCGCCGATGGCCACCACATACGGGGACAGTTCCTCGGCGAGGAGGAAGCACGGGGTCAGCCATTCCTCCACGCCGGTCAGCACATCCGCGCGCACGGTCACCACCGCGTGCACCACGCCCGCCTCGGCGCGCAGCAGATCCCGCGCATGCGGGTCCAGGTCGTCGAGGGTCGATTCCGCCAGGGCCAGTGCGCGTTCGGCGGGCCCGGCCCGATGCAGCAGGATATTCGCCCACGCCAGATCCAGTTGCAGCCGCGGGTGGGTCTCGATCACCGCGGGCGGCAGCTTGTTGACCAGCCCGATGAGGCTGGCCATCTGCCCGTACTCGAGCAGCGACATGCCGTCGCTTTCCACGATCTCCACGGCCCGCTGCTCGTCCCCGGCGAGCAGCGCGTGATCGACGGCCTCGCTCACGTGCCGGTGCTCGGCGAACCATTGCGAGGCGGTGCGATGCAGGGCCTCGATCTGTTCGGGGCGACCGTATTCGAGCCTTTGCCGCAGGAAATCCTGGAACAGCTGGTGGTATTGGAACCACTGCCCGCCATCGAGGCGACGCAGGAACAGATCCTGCTGTTCGATCTGTTCCAGCAGCGCCTGCCCGTCCGCGACACCGGTGAGGGCGCTCGCCAGCTCGCCGCAGGTCCGTTCGGTCAGCGCGGTCGCCACCATGAACTCGAGCACGCCCGGTTCGAGGGCTTCCAGCACGTTCTCGGCCAGGAATTTCCCGATGGCGTGATGGCGGCCGGTGAGCTGCCCGATCAACTGCCCCGGATCCTCACTGCCGCGCAACGACAATGCCGCCAATTGCAGCGCGGCCGCCCAGCCACCGGTCGATTCGGTGAGATCTTCCACATCGCCGCGGTCCAGGTCCAGCCCGTCCAGCTCGACGAGCAGCTCGTAGGCTTCCGCGGCGGTGAAACGCAGTGCGGCGGTGTCGATTTCCACCAGCTCGCCGCGGGCGCGCATGGAGCTCATGGGCAGCCCGGTCTGACGCCGGCTGGTCACCAGGATGCGCAGCGCCGGACTGCAACTCTCGATGAGGAAGCGCAGCGCCGCCTGGGTGTCGGGGGCGGCGACGCGATGCCAGTCGTCGATGACCACCGTCAATTGCTCACCGCGCCGGTCGATGTCATTGATCAGCGAGGTCAGCACGAACCGTCCGGCGGCGTCGCCGTGCTCCTCGAGCAGCTGCCCGAGTTCGCGGGCCAGGGCGGGGCGGGCCTTACGAATGGCCTCGATCAGATGCGAGAGGAACCACACCACATTGTCGTCGTCACTGTCGACGGTCAGCCAGGCCACCGAATCGCCCGCCGCCGTGACCGCCGTGCACCACTGCGCGGCGAGGGTGGTCTTACCGAAACCGGTGGGGCCGTGCACGACCGCGAGCCGGCAGTCACCGGCGGAGTGCAGGGCGTCGAGCAGGCGCGGACGCGGCACGAGAGCCCGGGAGAGGGTGGGCGGGCGCAGCCGGGTGGCCGGTACCGGCGGGGTCGCGGTGGTGGTGCGTCCGGCCCGGCGACGGCTCGAGGTCGGCGTATGACCCGACGGGGTGAATCCGGGCGGGGTGAATCCGGATGGCGTGATCCGCCCCGACTCGGCCGCCGTGCCGTCCGACTCCAGGGCGGGTAGCGGAATCGCCATCTCGTCCGGCGAGAGTCCCTGCCGCTCTTGGATCTCCCGCAGCGCCGCCCCGAATTCCGCGGCCGACTTGGGCCGCTCGGTGCGTTCCCGCGCCATGGCGGCCTCGATCACCCCGGTCAGTTCCGGCGGCAATCCCGCGTCCCCGAGATCGGGCAACGGGTGCTTGGTGATCCGCACGAACTGCGCGATCAACTGTTCGCCACTGCGCCGCTCGAATACCGCGTGCCCGGTCCCGGCGCAGAACAGGGTGGCGGCCAGCCCGTAGACGTCGGCCGTCACATCGGGTGTCTGCCCCTGCAGCACCTCGGGCGCGGTGTAGGCGGGCGACCCGGCGACCGTTCCCGCCGCGGTCTCGAAACCGCCTGTCAGCCGGGCGATCCCGAAGTCGGCCAGCTGCGGTTCGCCGTATTCGGTGAGCAGGATGTTGCCCGGCTTCACATCCCGGTGCAGCAGTCCCCGCCGGTGCGCGGTCTCCAGCGCGCCCGCCAACTTCACCCCGTAGTGCAGCAGTTCCTGCCACTCCACGATCCCGCGCTGCTGGATCCGCGCGTCGAGAGACCCCTGCGAGTGATACGGCATCACGATGAACGGCCGCCCGGTATCGGTCGACCCCGCCTCGTACACGGTCACGATGTTCGGGTGCCCGCACAGCTTGCCCATGGCCAACTGCTCACGCACGAATCGTTCCAGCGCATCGGACTCGAGATCCGCGGTCAGCACCTTGATGGCGACGGTCCGCTCGAGGGCGGGCTGAAAGCATCGGTACACGACCCCGAACCCGCCCCGGCCGATCTCGACGGCCTCCCCGAATCCGGCCGCGGCCAATTCCGCGACGAACCCCGAGGTCACATCGCGGCGCGTAGAAAACGGATCGATCTGCCCCACAGCGACCCCGATACGACAACGAGCCTTACCAACCCGAGCATAAGCCGCATACCGCGTCCGCGCGGAGGAGTCGGGCACCGCCGCCGATCTTCGCACCCGCGGGGCAGCGCGAGCGGAAAAGCATCGGCACCATCGGCATCGGTCCGAGCGACCGAGCATCAGCGCGTGCGGAAGAATTCCTCGGAGTCCGCGTCGAGCGGATAGAACAGTTCGATCCGCAATTCCTCGAGCGTGATGTCGTGCGCGGCGTCGAAGTGGGCCGCCAGCAGACCGGTCCGGATCAGCCGGGCCCCGCGCCGGAAGGTGGAGCACGCGACCAGGTCGCCGGGGTCGCGGTGCGGGGCCGGCAGCCCGGCGAGCATGGCGTCGAGGCGCCCGATCAGCCCGGGCAGCCGCTCGTCGGAGGGTGAGCGGGCGAGTTGGGTGCGCAGCCGGGCGCGGGCGGCCCAGGCCACCTCCAGCCAGTCGGACTCGGTCTCCGGGGCCGTGCTCTCCACGATGTAGCGCTCGATCATGTTGCTGCCCACGGGATCCCGCCCGAAAAGGGCCGCGCACCCCTGATTGGCGGCGATCACCGTCCCGTAGGCGTCGAGCACCAGCGCCGGGAACGGTTCGTGCGCCCGCAGCAGCCGATCCATCGCCCCGGTGAACGGCGCCCAGCGCGGATCGTGCACGGTCACATCGGGATACGCCGGCGCGAACCCCGCCGCCCGCAGCAGTTGATTGCGATCCGGTAGTCCCAGGTCCAGGACATCGGTCACCCGCAGCACCAGTTCCCGCTCCGGCTCGGCCCGCCCCGCCTCCACCATCGACAGCACCCGCGTGCTGACCCCTACCCGCTCCGCGAGTTCGGCCTGACTGACGTGGCGAATCTTGCGCCACAGCCGCAGCCGCTCCCCGAACGACTCCTCATCCGGGACCCCCGAAATCGATCCCATGCCCGCAACCTTGCCAGACCCCGTCCCCCGCCGTCCCCCGGTCCGCGAATTGCTAAGTGGTGGAATCGTTTTCCAGGATGATCACCGGAATCTCGCGTGCGGTGCGCAGCTGGTACAGCGCATAGTTCGGCGCACGGCAAACAATCTGCCGCCACAGTCCGGCGCGCTCCGCCGAATCCGCTGTGCGCGCGACCATCCGGCGTTCGGTGCCGGAGATATTCACCGTGACATGCGGATCTGCACACAGATTCCGATACCACTGCGGATGCCGGGGCTCCCCGCCGAAGGACGCGATCAGCACCACCCGTTCCCCGACCGGCAGCGGCGTACTGAGCATGGTCACCCGTGGCTGCCCGGTCTTGCGCCCAATCGTGGTCAGCCGCACCACCTTGGTCCCCGGAATCCCGCCCAGCACTTGACCGTTCGTCCGATCGAACACGGCTCGGTGCGCGCCGCCCGCCATCCGCGACAGCACGGTCACAAGACTTTCCATCACCCCAGACTAGACCGTCTCAGACAATTAAAGCGCCGGTCGGGCGAAACCGCCGGAGACCTTACTGTTGCCGTGTGGTTGCCGCACTGCCCGGGAGTGCGGCGGTACCTTCTGAATTCGAGGAGGTTCGGATGCGATGACGCATGCTGCCGAGATCGTCGAAACCGCCGACGGGGGCCACGAGGTGGCCCGCGGGCCCGCCGCCGCCCTACCCCGATGGGAGTGGCGGGTCCGACCGTCCTCCATCACCTTGAAGCTGATCATGGCCGTTACCGGGGTGATTTTCGCGTTGTTCGTCCTGGTCCACATGGTCGGCAATCTGAAGGTCTACCTGGGCGCCGAACACTTCGACGAGTACGCGCACTGGCTGCGCACGCTGCTGCAGCCCTTCCTGCCCTACGAGGGCGCGCTGTGGATCTTCCGGGTGGTGCTGCTGGGTTGCCTGCTCGCCCATGTCGGGTCGGCGGTGCTGCTGACCCGGCGGGCGCATGCGGCCCGGGGGAAGTTCCGGCGCAAGGGCATGACGGGACTGCGCTCGTTCACGGCCCGGACCATGTTGGTCACCGGTCTGGTGTTGTTGCTGTTCATCGTCTTCCACATCCTGGATCTGACCGTCGGCGCGCGACCGTTCGCCAGCACGTCGTTCACCGACGCCACCCGCACCACCAGTCACGCCTACGCCAATCTGGTCGCCAGCTTCGACCGCCCCGTCGTCGCGGTGTTCTATCTCCTGGCCATGGCCCTGCTCGGCGCGCATCTGGCGCACGGATTGTGGACGGCGGTCAATGATCTCGGCATCACCGGGCAACGCACGCGCCAGGTCTGTGTCGCGCTCGGCGGCCTGCTCGCGCTGGCGGTGATGATCGGCAATATGACGATTCCCGTCGCGGTGTGGATCGGAGTGGTGTCATGATGCTCGACCCGTTGGCCGATCTGCGCACGATCGGCGATCCGATCACCGGCGGTGTCCCCGAGGGCGATCCGGCCCGCGCCTGGCAGCAGCGCTGCCTGGACTATCGGCTCGTCAGCCCGCTCAATCGGCGCAAGTTCACCGTGATCGTGGTGGGCACCGGCCTGGCCGGCGCGGGCTGTGCCGCGGCGCTGGGCGAACTCGGTTTCCACGTCGAATGTTTCACCTTTCACGATGCGCCCCGCCGCGCGCACAGTGTGGCCGCGCAGGGCGGTATCAATGCCGCCCGCGCCCGCAAGGTCGACAACGACAGTGTCGAGCGTTTCGTGAAGGACACCGTCAAGGGCGGGGATTTCCGTGCCCGCGAGGCGGATTGCTTCCGGCTGGCCGCCGAATCGGCGCGGGTGATCGATCACATGAACGCCATCGGCGCGCCCTTCGCGCGCGAGTACGGCGGCAGCCTCTCGACCCGATCCTTCGGCGGCGTGCAGGTTTCGCGCACCTATTACACGCGCGGCCAGACCGGTCAGCAGTTGCAGGTCGCGGGCAGTCAGGCGCTGCTGCGGCAGGTGCACGCGGGCACGGTGAAGCTGCACACCCGCAGCGAGATGCTCGATCTCATCGTCTCCGACGGCCGCGCGCGCGGCATCGTGGCGCGGGATCTGGTCACCGGCGCGGTCACCGCCACCACCGGGCACGCGGTGGTGCTGGCGACCGGCGGCTACGGCAACGTCTTCTATCGCTCCACGCTGGCCCGCAATTCGAACGCCACCGCGACCTGGCGGGCGCACATGCGGGGCGCGTTGTTCGCCTCGCCCGCCTTCATCCAGTTCCATCCGACCGCGCTGCCGGTGAACTCGGAGTGGCAGTCGAAAACCATTCTGATGAGCGAATCCCTGCGCAACGACGGCCGAATCTGGGTGCCCGCCAAGGCCGGTGACGACCGCGACCCGGGCGATATCCCCGAGGGCGAGCGCGACTACTACCTCGAGCGCATGTACCCGTCCTATGGCAATCTCTCGCCGCGCGACGTGTCCTCCCGCGCCGCCCGCAATCGGATCGACGCCGGGCACGGGGTGGGCCCGCTGCACAACAGCGTCTACCTGGACTTCCGTGACGCGTTGGCCCGGCTGGGCCGCGACACCATCGCCGAACGCTACGGCAACCTCTTCTCGATGTACCGCGACGCCACCGGCGAGGATCCCTACCGGACGCCCATGCGGATCGCGCCCGGCGCGCACTTCTCGATGGGCGGGCTGTGGAGTGATTTCGACCAGATGACCTCCATCCCGGGGCTTTTCGTGGCAGGTGAGGCGAGCTGGGGTTATCACGGAGCCAACCGGCTGGGTGCGAACTCGCTGCTGTCGGCCTGTGTCGACGGCTGGTTCACGCTGCCCTACGCCGTGCCGAATTATCTGGCGGGACAACTCGGTACCGCGCCGCTGGCCGCCGACGATCCCGCGGTGACGGCGACGGTTTCCGAGGTCGAGGGCCGGGTCGGGGCGCTGCTGGCGGTCGGCGGCTCGCAAGGCCCGGACCGCTTCCATCGACGGCTGGGCGAGCTGCTCTACGCCGGGTGCGGGGTGTCGCGTTCGGCGCAGGGGCTGACCGACACCATTGCCGCGATCGACAAGCTGACCGCCGAATTCTGGTCCGATCTGCGGGTCGCAGGCACCGGTGAGCAGTTCAATCAGGAACTCGAAAAGGCCGGTCGCGTCGCCGATTTCCTCGGTCTGGCCCGGCTCATGTGCCTGGACGCGCTCGATCGCGACGAGTCCTGCGGCGCGCATTTCCGCGTCGAACACCAGACCCGCGACGGCGAGGCGCGCCGCGACGACGCGAATTGGGCCTTCGTCTCCGCGTGGGAGTACCGGCCCGACGGCCCGCAGATCCGCCACGACGAGCCGCTGACGTTCGCCGCCGTCCCGCTACAGACGAGGAACTACGTATGAGGCTGACGTTGCAGATCTGGCGGCAGGCCGACACGGCCGCGTCCGGCGGCTACGAGGACTACGTCGTCGAGGACGCCACCCCGGAGATGTCGCTGCTGGAACTTCTCGACCGGCTCAACGACAGCCTGGTGGCGGCGGGCCGCGACCCGATCGCCTTCGACTCCGACTGCCGCGAAGGGGTCTGCGGCTCTTGCGGAATCACCGTGGACGGCCGACCGCACGGCCCGCTGCCCAACACCCCGTCCTGCCGCCAGCACGTGCGCTCGTTCACCGACGGCGCGCGCGTGCGCATGGAACCGTTCCGCTCGGCCGCCTACCCGGTGGTGCGCGACCTGGTGGTGGACCGCTCGGCCCTGGACCGGCTGATCGAGGCGGGCGGGCATATCGCCGTGGACGCGGGCACCGCCGCCGACGCCGACGCCGAACCCCTCCCCCACGACGACGCCGAATACGCCCTGGACTTCGCGGCCTGTATCGGTTGCGGCGCGTGCGTGGCCGCCTGCCCCAATGGCGCGGCGCACCTCTATGCCGGAGCCAAACTGCTGCACCTGGGGACGGTGACGCGCGGCAAACAGGAACGCAGCCGCCGTGCTCGCAACCTGGCCGGGCAGATGGAGGAGGAGTTCGGGCCGTGCTCGAGCTACGGCGAGTGCGCCGCGGTCTGCCCGGAGAGCATTCCGCTGACCGCGGTCGCGGCCGTCAATCGCGAGGTGGTGCGGGCACGATTACGCGGCCCGAAGAACTGACCGGCACCGGTGTGGCGCATATAACCACGGCTATTTCCCGACCGCATATGTAACCCCCGTCTCTCAAAAAGGGCTGTCCCTTCGTGGGATTCGCCTAACGCGATACCGGTCCGTGACCGGCCATCGGTTCAATGACACGAAAACCGCGATGCAGCACGGCTTTCGATGTGCGCCGCAGCACTCCGCGCCAGGTCCGACGCCTCGCTTTCGCCCAGCTCACGCGATAGATTCATGCTCGAGATCAACCGCGGCCCCCGGCACGGGCAACACCCGTTCACGCGAGCCGCACCTCGAATGGAGAATCATGAACAACCAAATTCAGTTCGCCGATCGCAATTTCGGATATTTCACCGTGCAGCAGCCGCGTCGCATCAACTACCGCATCGCGACCGCGTTCATCATCGGCATGCTGACCCTCGGATTCGCCGGGCACATGCTGCTCCCCGAAGCGGACCTGAGCGACCAGACCCCGGCCTCGGTGACCGTCCTGCGCTGACCCCGCGCGAGACCCGACAGCGCCGTCGCGGTCCCCGGTCAATCGACGTACTGCTGCCAGATATCGACCACCTTGCCGTCGCGCATCCGCATGATCGCGCGCATGTAGACCGGCAGGCTCTTGGTCAGCTTCCGGACATTGGCCAGCGAGGCGGCCACCGGCACCCGGCTCGCATTCCAGCCATTGGCGATCGGGCCGATTTCGTTGTGGCACATGATGAGAACGGCCGGGTCGATCGGCGCCGTCCGTTCCACACCGTTGGGGTCACTACCGGAGACGTTCCCCGGCACCAGGTGATCGCGGTACAGGACGTCCGTATAAGTCACCACATCATCCGCGCCGAATTGCAGGTCGACGATCGGATCGACCGACACCGGCGCGGCATCCGGCTCGAGTGCCGGATCGGACCTGGCTGCCAGCGTGGCGAATTGGCGCAACTCGACGATCCGCCCGTCCTTGACGCGGATGACAGCATCGACTCCGTCGTCCAGCCCGTCCTTCTTGCGGGCGTTCGCC
Source organism: Nocardia sp. NPDC059240 (assembly GCF_042753865.1). Classification (NCBI taxonomy): domain Bacteria; kingdom Bacillati; phylum Actinomycetota; class Actinomycetes; order Mycobacteriales; family Nocardiaceae; genus Nocardia; species Nocardia sp. NPDC059240. The sequence continues at coordinate 867,607 of NZ_JBHZAC010000003.1, forward strand.
CCGAACACCGCCGCCGTCACCGGCGTGAATGCGTAGCTCGTGGCGTCATCGTAGGTCACTGCGCATTGTGGCTCGTCGCAGCTGATCACAGCGTCCGGTGCGATCGGTGCACTGCCGTAACCCCCGGTCTCGTGATAACCGCGACCGACCGAGCCGGAACCCCACACCGAACGCACGAAGGTCAGCTCACCGAACGACAGCACATTGTCGTCACCGAGCTTGTACATCGACACCACCAGCGTCTGCGATGTCGACAGATCCAGGGTGTGCCCGCCGAACTGGGTGGGTGTATTCGCCATGGGCCTGCCGTCGCGCGAGGTCGTGGGCGGTGTAGTCGTTTTCGTCGGGACCGGTGTGGTGGTCGCCGTCGGCGAACCGGTCGCCGCGACCGGTGTGCCGGAATGCGAATCACACCCGCCGACCACCAATGCGACGCAAGCCACCATCGCAGCCACGAATATTGTTCGCCTGTACACGATTTCCCCCTCTGTCCGGCGACATTTCGTATCACGCAGAGGGACCGAGCTTCAAACCGATTTCGGCGCCGGTTATTCGAGGTAGCCCTGCAGGGACTGGGAGCGCGACGGGTGGCGCAGCTTCGACATCGTCTTCGACTCGATCTGGCGAATCCGCTCGCGGGTGACGCCGTAGACCTTGCCGATGTCGTCGAGGGTGCGCGGCTGGCCGTCGCCCAGCCCGTAGCGCAGATACATGACACCGGCCTCGCGCTCGGTGAGAGTGGCCAGTACCGCCCGCAGCTGCTCCTGCAGCAGGGTGAAGGCCACCGCCTCGACGGCGATGATCGCCTCGGAGTCCTCGATGAAATCGCCGAATTGGCTGTCGCCCTCGTCGCCGATCGTCTGATCCAGTGAGATCGGCTCGCGGGCGATCTGGCGGATCTCGAGGACCTTCGCCGGGGTGATGTCCAATTCCTTGGCGAGCTCCTCCGGCGTGGCCTCGCGGCCCAGCTCCTGCAGCAGCTCACGCTGCACCCGACCGAGCTTGTTGATGATCTCGACCATGTGCACCGGGATACGGATGGTGCGGGCCTGATCGGCCATGGCCCGGGTGATCGCCTGCCGGATCCACCAGGTGGCATACGTCGAGAACTTGAATCCCTTGCTGTAGTCGAACTTCTCGACCGCGCGCACCAAACCCAGATTGCCCTCCTGGATCAGGTCCAGGAAGGCCATGCCACGGCCGGTGTAGCGCTTGGCGATCGACACCACCAGGCGCAGATTCGCCTCCAGCAGATGATCTTTGGCCCGGATACCGTCCCGCTCGATCCAGGACAGGTCCCGGCGGCGTGCGACGGTGAGCCCCGTCGGCGACGCCGATTCGGCCCGCAACTTCTCCCCCGCGTACAGGCCGACCTCGATCCGGATCGCCAGATCGACCTCCTCGGCCGCGGACAACAACGGCACCCGGCCGATCTGCTTCAGATACGCCCGGGTCGAGTCTCCGCCCGCGGTGAGCTCGGCTTCCTTACGCGCTTTGCGCAGCGCCGGAGAATCGCTCTCGTCCCAGACCCCGCCGTCGGCGGCGTCGTCCTGCGCGGAGTCATCCTGCGCAGCTTCCTCTGCTACGGCGTCCTCCGGTGCGACGTCGTCGAGTTCCACCGGTTCCACCACTGAATCCTGGTCAGTCGCTTCGCCTTCGATAGTTGCCACATTCGCCTCTCCGAGAGATTCGGGCGGCATCGCGAGTCGAAAACAGGACCGCAGAGAGGCCTCGAGCGGCTCGGCAAATCACCGTGGCCACCCCCGAGCCTACTGGCCACCGCCGGATCCAGGGCAGCTCCCACCCCGAGTACCGAATCCCACGTATGTTTCCTACCTCGTCCACCGGGCCTGGTGGACGAATTCGAGGCGATTGCCGTCGACATCGGCGACATCGGCGACGTAGCACCCGGGCGCGATCGTTTCGGCCAATCGATCGCGTTTCATTGCTGCGGCGACGTAGAAACGTTAGCGTTTCACAAACTTGTCGACGTATGCAGAACGAGAGGCCGACAATGGCTTTCACCACCCGCGCTCTGGGGCTCGCCGCGTTGGGGGCCGCGGTCGCCGCTGTCGCCGCCACCGGAACCACCGCTACCGCGGACACCACCACCGACAGCGTCACCGTCTCCGGATCCAACTACCAGGTCGGCTGCACCTACACCCTGTCCGCCCCGTCGAAGATCTACGGCTTCACCGACCCGACGGACCCCAACAGCACCAGCCGACTCACCAACCCGAGCATCCCGTTCCTCGGAAGCAGCACCGCCTCCGCCACCGGAAGAGCCACCGCGAACTGGACCCCCACGGTCGTCGGCACCCACCAGATCTACGCCGACTACATGCTCGGCTTCCCCATGATCAACGACGCCTCCGGCCACTACGGCCCGGTCGTCGTCCAAGTCACCGCCGCCACCACCCCGAAGACCTGCTGACCCGAGGTCAGCCCTAGGCGCCTGATGCTGGGCGAAATCGGCCTCTCCTGGCCGCCGGCGCGAGGCGAACGCCCCCGCCACCGGACAGCCGAGGCCGATCAGTCCAAACCGAGATCGAGCTGATTCCAGCTGACGGTCACATCGAGCGGGTCCGAGGCATCGATGGCCACCGCATCACCGCGCGCACGCAACGACATGTTCTCTCGGACATAGGTCCCGTCGGCAGTAAGTCGCAACATTTCGATCGACGCCGCGGGGCCGTCATCCTGGACCATGCGCACGATCCAGTAATAGGGGATGCTCAGCCGGGCGTACTCCGCACGCTTCTCGACCAGGTCCGCGGTCACCGTATTCGGCGATACCACCTCGACGACAAGCAGCGTGTCCGCTGCCGTCGGCTTGGTCTTCCACTTGCCTCGCGGCTCATCGATACAGCGGTACACGATCGCGTCCGGCCGCTTGTAATGGAAGGGGACCTCGGCGACCAGCATGTCCAGCTCGCCACTGGCTCGCAGGCAAGGCGCGTCACCCGGCCGCTTGGAAACCGCGTCGCGCAGTGCCCCTTTGATGTTGTCACCGATAGCGACATGATTCGGCGACGGCGACTCGCAATGCACGATCATGCCGTCGCGAATCTCCACGGTGCGAGCGATATCTTCGGGCATACCCAGGTACATGGCCATGTCGATGACCGGGATCGAGGTACGCAGCCATGACCAATCGATCGCCTCGCTCATGCCGTCAGCCTAGCGTCATGACCACGTCAGAGCCCGGAGTCCAACCTCCCGAGTGGATAGAACTCACTCGCCGATGGCCAACTCGAGTTCGACCGGTGTCACGATGCCGAGATCGCGACAACCGCCTTCAACCCACCGCCCCAGGTCGTCACGAAACTCGGCGGCAAGCGCGTCGTCACGGGTGTAGTGGTTGACGATCCGGCCGGAGGAAATCGTAAGCCCCGCGCCGACGAGGCGGATCGCCAAGTTCAGGTCGTCGAGGCTCTCAACAGTGAGTTGGACGGGACCGATACAGCTGATGGACACATGCTGGCCGCCGACCGTGCCCGTGCTTCCGTCGGCGTAGCTGATTGTCAAGTCGCCATCCTTGCCGTTGCCGGAGTACAGAATCTCCCGAACGGGCTTGTTACTCAACGGAAGTGGCTCCCAGCAGGTGGCGGTCATGACTCGGAATCGTCGCACACGGTGACTCTCATGAGGCCACAAATGATGCATCAAGACCGAATCATGCCGCTTGAGAATCTCATGCCGTTTGATCCGAAAAGCTTGTCCACCAACAACTACCAAGATCGCGATTCGAACCCAGGTGTCGGTGCCCGGTGCTCTACTGAACTGAGCACCGACCAGCTTCTGCAACCAAGGACGCCGCGAACAAGCGGCAGGAGTTCGCCGGACGCCTCCTGGCACTACAGAACGCCCCCTCCGAACTGGCCGCCCTTGATCAGCGGATCGCAGAGGCGATCAGGCATCGAAAGCACCTGTCCCATCTCGGTTACGTGCGTTTCGCTCTGAGTGGCCACTAGCGATCAGAAGTACTGCGACACAACACTTTTCCTCGCGGTAACCTTGACATTCCGGCAATCGAGAGGGGGCTCCGATGGTTGATCCACGTCAGCTGGCCGTACTGATCAGAAATCCTGCGGACGGGCCGTACCAAGACCGTACGGCGGAGGTAGCGGACGTGCAGGCCACGGCGGCTCGCATGAATGTCACCTTTCATCAAGGCAGTACATTTCCCTACGGCCACAGGCGGGTGCTCGTTCTGCAGCATCCGCAATCCGTCGCCCTCGGCCCGCAGCAGCGCATCCTGGTCGATGGCAGACCTCGCGACGATCTGACCGCGGCTTACCGGTTCTGTGAGATGGGTCAGGACTGGTGGCATATCTTCCCCGGCGATGGTCGCGACTTTTCGGCGTATCACGGGGACCGGATAGAGGTCGTGCAGCTCGGGGCACAGCAGCCGCAGGTCGCCCGGATACTGGCATATTGGCGCGGTATCGCGGCGCAGCTACCAGAGGAGGGGCGTGCGCTCCGTGAGACACACGAGCGGCCGTTGTTCGTTCATCCGGACAGCGCCCTGCATCGCTATCTCCATCGATCACCGATCGAGCAGGTCGAGCGTCCAGCGTCGCCACCTCTGTACCCCTTCGACACGAATCTCAGCCAGCGAGCCGCCATCGACAATTCACTGCGCCACCCGATTTCGGTGATCGACGGGCCGCCCGGCACCGGCAAGACACAGACCATTCTCAATCTGATCGCCAATATCATCGTCGATGGCACCAAAACAGTGGCGGTTGTCTCCTCGAACAATGCCGCCGTGGACAATGTGTACACCAAACTCGTCCAAGCTGGATTCGGTTATGCCACTGCGAATCTCGGCAAGAAGGACAAGAAGGACAAGTTCTTCCAGGAGCAACCGGCCCGGAATCTGGTTGTCGAGCAGCTGAGCTCGACGACCCCGGTGGCGCTGCCGCGCGCAGAGGAGATGACCGCGCGAGATCAGCGGCTGCTGCGCCTGCGGGAAACCGAACGCGACCTCGCGGACCTCTACACCGAGCACGCCGCCTACGAGTTGGAGCGCGTGCACTTTCGCGCCTACCTGGATCGGCACGAACTGCCCGACCAGGAAAATCTACCGGTACTACGGTGGCGGCCGGCCAAGATTCTCGCGTTCATCGCCGATACCGATCCGGAGTTGGCGCGGGTCAAGGGAATCGCGGGTGTAGTGAACCGACTCAGCAAGTACTTCAAGTACCGCGCCATGCGCCATGCGGACGCACAAGATATCGATATCGTGTTCCGGCTGCACCAGCTCTACTACGACGCCAGGATCGCCGAACTCGAGCGCAAGATCGCGCAGGCACGAAAGTCGTTGGACGGATCGAATTTCGACGACCTCGTTGCCCAGCAACGACAGCTCTCGGTGGTCTGGCTCGTCGAGAGCATGCGTCAGCGCTACGCGGGACGCGCTACCCGATTGTACGATTCCCGATATCGGAAGTACTGGCAGGACTTCACCCGCGATTACCCCGTCATCCTGAGCACCTGCCATTCGCTCGAAAACAGCATCGGCACAGGGCGACTCGTCGATTACCTCATTATCGATGAGGCCTCGCAGGTCGATCTGGTCGCCGCGGCCGCTGCACTGGCACGCTGCCGCAACCTGATCGTCGTCGGCGATCTGCGGCAGTTGCAGCCCGTTGTCAATATTCCGGAGTCGGCCACCGGACCCGCACCCCACCCCGCCTACGACTATCTGCGGCAGAGCATTCTGTCGTCGCTGACCGACATCTACGGAACCGCGCTGCCTCGCGTCCTGCTGCGCGAACACTACCGTTCCAACCCTGCCATCATCGGCTTCTGCAACCAGAAGTTCTACCAGGACAACCTCGTTCCGTTCACTCGCACTACCCCGGGCTACCAGTCCATGGTCGTGGTACGGACACCACCCGGTGACCACATGCGCTGGCTCGACGAACGAACAGGAAAGTCCGGCGGACGAATCAATCAGCGCGAGATCGATATCATCCGGCAGAACGTCCTGCCGCAGTACTGCGCTGAGTTCCCCGCGGATCAGGTCGGTGTCACCACGCCATACCGGCCGCAGGCAGACCGGGTCACCGACGCCCTGATCTCGAGTATCGAGTCCGATACCGTCCACAAGTTTCAGGGCCGGGAGAAGGAAGCGATCATCATGACCACGGTGCTGGACAATAGGCCGGGCCTCGACAGGGCACTGAGATTCGCCGATGCCCCGGAACTGATCAATGTGGCCGTGTCCCGTGCACGGAAGCGCTTCATCCTGGTCACCCACCACGACATGCTGCCGAAGAGTCGGAACCTGCGCGACCTGATCGGCTACATCCGCTACCAGTTCCCGGACAAAGAATTCTTCGACAGCCCTGTCGTATCGATCTTCGATCTGCTGTACAAGGACTACGCCGTGGTGCTGCGAACGCTCGCACGTCACGTGCGGGAGGAGTCGGAGCACCCCTCTGAGAACATCATGCGAGCCGCCCTGGAGCAGGTGCTGAGCGAGAACGACTTCCAAGGATTCTGGTACAACGAGCAGGTCCACATCAAGCATCTCCTGCCCGACACCGACCGGCTCGATCAGCGACAACGGCAGTTCGCCCAGTCCCGTTCCACCTCAGTGGATTTCGATCTGTACAACCGCATCACGAAACAGCGCCTGTGCGTGATCGAGGTCGACGGCTTCAAACACCATGAGAACAATCCACACCAACTCACCCTGGACGCCATCAAGAACGCCATCTGCGCCGCCTACGACATCCCCATCCTGCGGTTCCCCACCACCGGAAGCGGCGAGCTCGACCGCCTCCGAGTCGAACTCGCCACACTGATCCGCTGATACTCGTTGCCACCAAGAGATGGAAACGTTAGCGTTTCAAAAACTTGTCGAGATAAGCAGATCGAGAGGCCGACAATGGCTTTCACCACTCGCGCATTGGGGCTCGTCGCTTTGGGGGCTGCGGTCGCCGCCGCCACCGCGAGCACCGCCGCGGCGGATACCACCACCGACAGCGTCACCGTTTCCGGATCCAACTATCAGGTCGGCTGCACCTACACGTTGACCGCCCCGGAGAAGGTGGACGGCTTCACCGATCCCGCCGACCCCAACAGCACCAGCCGACTCACCTCCGTTGTCCCGATCCTCGGCATCAGCAGCGCCTCCGCCACCGGTAAGGCCACCGCGAACTGGACCCCGACGGTCGTCGGCACCCACCAGATCTACGCCCAGTACATGGTCGGCTTCGACGGCGAGGCTCACTACGGTCCGGTCACCGTCCAGGTCAGCGCCGCCACCATCCCGAAGAGCTGCTGAACCGCGACTCAGCCTTCGGCGGCGAGCTGGCCGCAAGCGGCGGCGATTTCCTGGCCTCGGGTGTCGCGGACGGTGCAGGTGACGCCCTGGGCTAGGACGCGGCGGACGAATTCTTCCTGGACCGGCTTCGGGCTGGCATCCCACTTGCTGCCCGGGGTCGGGTTGAGGGGGATCAGGTTGACGTGGACCAGGGGGCCGAGGGCCTTGTGCAGTTTCTTGCCTAGCATGTCGGCGCGCCAGCCCTGGTCGTTGATGTCGCGGATCAACGCGTATTCGATGGAGACACGGCGGCCGGACTTGTCGGCGTAATAGCGTGCGGCGTCGAGGACTTCGGCGACCGGCCAGCGATTGTTGACCGGCACCAAGGTGTCTCGGAGTTCGTCGTCCGGAGTGTGCAGGGAGACAGCGAGTCTCACCGACATGTCCTCATCGGCGAGCTTGCGGATCGCGGGTGCGAGACCGACGGTCGACACCGTCACCGAACGCTGCGAGATGCCGAAGCCCTCCGGCGCCGGAGAAGTGATGCGACGCACCGCATTCACCACGCGCTTGTAGTTGGCCAGCGGCTCACCCATGCCCATGAACACGATGTTGGACAGGCGGCCGGGGCCACCGGCCACCTCGCCGTCGCGCAGCGCGGCCGCGGCAGCGCGGACCTGGTCGACGATCTCGGCAGTGGACAGATTGCGGTTGAGACCACCCTGACCGGTCGCGCAGAACGGGCAGGCCATGCCACAACCGGCCTGGCTGGAGATGCACAGCGTGTTGCGATCCGGGTACCGCATCAGCACCGACTCGAGCAGGGTGCCGTCATTGGCCTTCCACAGCGACTTCCGCGTGGTCCCGTCATCACATTCGATATGCCGGATCTCGGTCAGCAGCGTCGGGAACAACGCGTCGGCCACCTTGGCCCGCATCCCCTCCGGCAGATCCGTCATCTGCGCCGGATCGGCCACCAGCCGCCCGTAATACTGCCGCGCGATCTGATCGGCCCGGAACTTCGGCAACCCGAGCTCCTCCACCACCGCCTTGCGCTCCGCCGCATCGAGGTCGGCGAGATGCCGCGGCGGCATACCACGACGAGGGGCATCGAAAACGAGCGGCAAGGGGGTAGTCATAACCCGTCCAGTGTACGTATCGGCAATCCCGGCGCGGGCGGCGCGTTCCCGCACCCGCGGCGGGGGTGACGACACTCACTGCCCGGCCGCAGCGGCGGTACCCTCACCCGGTGACCGAACGAGATCCACAGTTGGACGAACTCGCGGCGCAGACCGCCCTCTTACGGGAGGAATTCGGCGATATGGGCTTCGTCGACGAATTCGCCGGTGTGAACCAGCAACTCGACGAGCTCATCGCCGGACTCGACGAGCTGGGCCGCGAACTGGACGCCGCACTGGACAAGATCCGCGACGCGGAGGATCAGCAGTAACCGAACCCGAGGCGGCGTCCGCCTCGATGATCACACTCTCCTCGACGACCTTAATTATGTTATGACTTATAACGTAATTATTCGAAGCCCGGAGGGGGTGCAACCCGATGGAATCGCGACCACGCCCCGGCCGTCCCCGGGACGCCGACAAGGACCTCGCGGTTCTGGTCGCCGCCCGAAAACTGCTGGCGGAAGTGGGGTATCAGCAGACCACGATGTCGGCCATCGCACGCCGGGCCGGCGTGAACGCCCCCGCCATCTACCGGCGCTGGCCCACCCGCGAGGCCCTGCTCGAAGAGGCCGTTCACGGCCCCGGCGCGCATCAGCTACCGGAACCGACCGGCGACCTGCGCGCCGACCTGCACACCTGGGCGCGGATCTTCCTCAGCCGCGCCGCCAGCCCTGCGGCCCGCGCGGGAGTGCCTGGCCTGCTGGCGGATTCGCAGACCGAGGAAGCACGGCAACGCCTGCTCGCCATCGGCGCGCCGGTCCGCAAGGCGTTCGCCGAACTCCTCGGCGGCGCCGCCGACAGTGGACAGATCCCGACCGGCGCCGACCCCGATCTGCTCTTCGAAATCCTTTCCGGCACCACTACATTCCACGCTCTCGCCCGCGGCGGCGGCGATCATGACGGCTTCGCCGAATCGCTCGCCGACGCCCTGTTCACCATGGCGCGACACGCATCTCCCGAGGAATCCCGATAATGGCCGCAACACCTTTCGACCACACCACGACCGCCGACGAGGTCATCGAAGGCATCGACCTGCACGGCCGCACCGCGGTCGTCACCGGCGCGACCACCGGGCTGGGCGCGGAGACCGCGCGCGTCCTGGCCGGCGCGGGCGCAGCGGTCGTGCTGACCGCCCGGGACCTGCGCGCGGCGGCCGACGTCATCCAGGACATCCGCGCCACCGTCCCCGACGCCGACCTCACCGTGATCGCACTCGACCTCGCCGACCCGGCGAGCATCACGTCCGCGGCCGAGAACATCGCACGACAGCGCCTGGCCCTCGATCTGCTCATCAACAACGCGGGCGTGATGTACCCGCCGCTACTGCGCACCGCCCAGGGCTTCGAATTGCAGTTCGGCACCAACCATCTCGGCCACTTCCTGCTCACCACCCTGCTGCTGCCCGCGCTGACCGCTGCCGCCGACCATGCCGGCCGCCCCTCGCGGGTGGTGTCGCTGTCCTCGGACGCCCACCGCGCCCACCCCATCGATCTGACCGACCCGAACTTCCATCACCGCGACTACGACAAGTTCGCCGCCTACGGCCAATCCAAAACCGCGAACATCCTGATGACCACCGCACTCCAGCACCGCCACGGCGATACCGGAATTCACGCCTACGCGGTGCACCCGGGCGTCTGCGCCACGGGCCTCGCCCGCCACATGACGCGCTCGGACTTCACCGAGATGAAACGCCTCGCCGCACAACGCGACCCGAAGCTGCTCACCAACCTGAAATCCATCCCGGCCGCGGCCGCCAGTACGATCTGGGCGGCAACATTCCCGCAACTTCCGGGCGGCGCCTATGTGGCCGACTGCGCGATCGGACAAGCCGAATCCCACGCCGTCGACCTCGACACCGCAGCCGCCCTGTGGAACCTGTCCACGACATTAGTGAGATAGACCGCGATATCCGGACATCGGCCATAGCAATCAGCAATGATTCAGCTATGACAACCGCCGTGCCAGACGCCGGGGCGGATCCGACCCCGAGCAAGGGTAGTTCGAAGCACAAGGGAGCGCTCAAGACTCGCGCCGGTTATGCGTGGATCGGACTGCTCATCGCCGCCGTGATCGGCATCCTGCTGCTGGTCTTCATTCTCCAGAACCTCGAGCAGGTCAATGTGACCGTGTTCGCCTGGGATTGGAATCTGCCGCTGGGCGTGCTCGTGCTGCTGTCGGTCATCGCGGGCGCGCTGGTCACGGCGCTCATCGGCGGCTATCGCATCCTGCAGCTGCGGCGCGCCGCCAAACGGAAGTAAGGGGTTCAGAGCAGCGCGGTCAGCACCAGCCAGGCGACGAACGCGGACGGCAGCATGGAATCGAGGCGATCCATGATGCCGCCGTGACCGGGCAGCAGGGTGCCCATGTCCTTGATGCCGAGTTCCCGCTTGACCTGCGATTCGATCAGGTCGCCACTGGTGGCCACCAGGACCAGGCCCACGCCCAGCAGGACGCCGATCAGCGAATTCGCGTCCAACAGCAGCGTCACCGTGAGCAGGCCGCCGATCACGCAGAACACCAGCGAACCGCCGAAACCCTCCCAGGACTTCTTCGGGCTGATGTGCGGCACCATCGGATGCTTGCCGAACAGGACACCGGCGATATAGCCGCCGACATCCGAGCAGACCACCAGGACCATGAACGACAGCACCCGCAGGTTGCCCTTGTCCTCCTGCAGCATGAGCACCGCGAACGATGCCAGCAGCGGAATCCAGGCCAACACGAAGACCGCGATCGCGGTGTCGCGCAGATAGTTTCGCGGGGTGGCCCGCAGTCCGTGATCGAACAGTCGCCACACCATCAGGGTCAGCGCCGTCGCGCCGAACGCACCCAGCACCCCCTGCGGACCGGCCGGCCAGGCCAGCCACACGATGGCCTGCCCACCGACCAGCAGCGGAATCCGCGGGACCTTCACATCGGCCTCGCGCAGCCGCTTGGCCACCTCCCAGGTGGCCACCGCGATCCCCAGCGCGATCACGCCGACGAGCACCTTCGGCGCCCACAGCAGGATCGCGATGAGGGACAACCCCAGCCCGAATCCGACCGCCAGCGCCGCCGGCAGGTTGCGGCCCGCCTTCGACGCGGGCGCCTTCGGCTGCTCGGCCTCGGCCGAATCACCGCTCGGCACCGCGGATTCACCGTTCGGCACCGCGGAACCGTTGCCCGGCACCGCCGAATCCAGGCCCGGCACCGCCGAACCATTGCTCGGCTCGGCCGAATCCACGCCCGCCGTGCTCACCGCAGGCGCGCCGGTCTCCTCCGGCGCCTCGCCGGTGGCGGCAGTCTCTTCGGCCACGATTGTCCCGTCGCTCACTTGTCGTCCCGTCGTCCCTACCCCCGGCCGGTGTCGGCCGTCCTAGACCTCGAGCAGGTCGGCTTCCTTGTGCTTGACCAGCTCATCGACCTGTGCCACGTACTTCGCGGTGGTCTTGTCGAGTTCCTTCTCGGCGCGACCGACCTCGTCCTCGCCGGCCTCGCCGTCCTTCTGGATGCGACCCAGCTCGTCCATGGTCTTGCGGCGCACATTGCGGATCGCGATCTTCGCGTCCTCGCCCTTGGACTTGGCCAGCTTGACCATTTCCCGGCGGCGCTCCTCGGTGAGCTGCGGGACCGAGATGCGGATGATGTCACCGTTGTTGGTGGGATTCACCCCGAGATCCGAATTACGGATCGCGGTCTCGATCGCCCCCATCTGCGCCTGCTCGTAGGGCTTGATCACGACCATGCGCGGTTCGGGCACGGAGATCGAGGAGATCTGGGTGATCGGCGTCATCGAGCCGTAGTACTCCACCACGATCCGCGAGAACATGCCCGGATTGGCGCGACCGGTCCGAATCGAAGCCAGGTCGTCCTTCACCACCGAGACGGCCTTCTCGAATTTTTCCTCGGCGTCGAAGAGCGCTTCTTCAATCACGGCGATTCCTCCACTGCGTCATCGTTCTTGTCTCGGTCATGACCGGACCAGCGTGCCGATCTTCTCACCGGCGACCGCGCGGGCAATATTTCCCTTGGTCAACAGATTGAACACCAGCATCGGCATCTGGTTGTCCATACACAGGCTGAAGGCGGTGGCATCGGCGACCTTCAGGCCGCGTTCCAGCGCTTCACGATGGGTGATGTCGGTGAACATGGTGGCATCCGGGTCCTCGCGCGGGTCCGCGGTGTAGACGCCGTCGACGGCCTTGGCCATCAACACCACTTCGGCACCGATCTCCAGGGCGCGCTGCGCCGCGGTGGTATCGGTGGAGAAGTAGGGCATGCCCATCCCCGCACCGAAGATCACGACGCGGCCCTTCTCCAGGTGCCGCTTGGCGCGCAACGGCAGATACGGCTCCGCGACCTGACCCATGGTGATGGCGGTCTGCACCCGGGTGTCGATGCCCTGCTTCTGCAGGAAGTCCTGCAGCGCAAGGGAATTCATCACGGTGCCGAGCATGCCCATGTAATCCGAGCGGGCCCGCTCCATGCCGCGCTCCTCGAGCTCGGCGCCGCGGAAGAAGTTGCCACCGCCTATAACGACCGCCACCTGGACGCCTTCGGAGACGACCTCGGCGATCTGCTCGGCGACCATCTGCACCACATCGGGATCGAGACCCACCCGGCCACCGCCGAACATCTCGCCACCCAGCTTGAGGAGCACTCGGCGATAGCCCTTGCGATCGGGGGCGGTATCCGGGTCCGTCATCGGTCTCCTTGTCTCGGCAGTTCGAGCGTGCACCAGGCACATGAAAAGACCATCCCGGCCGACGAATTGCACGGGACGGCAACAAAGCTTCGTCTATCCTGCCTCACGACCGGCCACGAGCGTGACCCGACCCTCGATACGGCCTACCGATTCGTGACATTTCGGGCTTGTTGTCCGGCCGCCAAAACAGCGGCGATTCGCTCGGCCGCGACCGGCGTGGCGGGCGCCTGCACCACCATCAGCAGATTCGGGTCCTCGACCGGACGCAATTGGAACACTTCGAGATCGATCGGGCCGGCCAGCGGATGCGCCACGGTAATGGTGGCCGGGCGGAATCGGCGCACCGGATATTCCGACCACCAGCGGCGGAATATCGGGCTCTCCGTGGTCAATCCGGCGACCAGGGCAGCCAGTTGCGGATCGTCGGGGCGGCGGCCCAGCGCATCACGCAACTGGCTGACCACCGCGCGGGCCGCGCGCTCCCAATGCGTCATGTTCCGGCGATTCTCGTTCTCGGTGAACATCATCCAGAGCAGATTGCGACGCCCGGCGGGCAGCAGCAGCGGATCGTCGCGCACCAGCACGTAGGCGCGATTCCACACCAGGAAATCGAAACCGGCGTCGTACACGCTGGCGGGACTCGGCATGACCGCGTCCACCAGGCGTTGCAGGCGCGCCCGATCGGCATCCGGTTCGATGTCCTCGGGTTCCGCGAGCCCGGCCAGAAACCGCAGGTGGCGATGCTGATCCGGGTCCAGTCGCAGGGTGCGCGCCAGCGCGTCGATCACCTGGCGGCTGGCGGCCACGTCCCGCCCCTGCTCGAGCCAGGTGTACCAGGTCAAACCCACACTCGACAGCTCGGCGACCTCTTCACGCCGCAACCCCGGCGTGCGGCGGCGGGCCGGATCCCCGTAGGGCACCAATCCGACGTCCTGCGGCTGCAATCGAGCCCGCTGCGCCCGCAGGAACTCCCCCAGCTGGGCGTGCCGGGCCGAGACATGACGCGGGGGTGCCGGGTCGGAAGTGCCGTCGCCGCTTAGCATTCGGATATCCCCCTGTACAGGTCCCTGCCTAGCAGTATCGCCACCAGGACAGTCCCGCGTCCGGGTTCCTACCGTCGAAACGAGATCGACACGACGGGAGCGGGACATGAGCAACACGCAGGGGCCGGTACTGGTCATCGGAGCAACCGGGCGGCAAGGCTTCGCCACCGCGACATCACTTCTCGAAAAGGGCTGGCCGGTGCGGGCTTTCGTCCGCGATCCGGCAGCGCCGAAGGCCCGGGAACTCCGGTCCGCCGGAGCCGAACTCGCAGTGGGCGACCTCGACGACGAGGACTCGTTGCGGCCGGCCATGGAAGGCGTCCACGGCATCTTCCTCATGCTGACCATGATGGAGGGCGTCCACATCACCGCGAAGGGCATCGCGGACGAGGAGCGGCGCGGCAAGACGGTGGCCGAACTGGCCGCCAAAGCCGGTGTGGCACACCTCGTCTACACCTCGCTGCAGGGCGTACACCAGGACTCGGGCGTCGAATACTACGACGCCAAAGAGCACATCGAGGACCACATCCGCGCACTCGGCCTGCCCGCGACCATCCTGCGACCGGTGCTGTTCATGGACAATTTCGCCACCTACAACCGCCCGACCCGCGACGGCGACAATCTGGTCCTCGCACTGGCGGTGCTGCCACACCTGCCGATGCCGCTGATCGCGATCCAGGACATCGGCCGCTTCGCCGCCCTGGCCTTCGAGCGTCCCGCCGAGTTCCTGGGCCGCGACCTCGTCATCGCCGGAGACCTGCTGACCCCGCCGCAGATCGCCGAGATCCTGGCCCGCACAGCCGGACTGACCCCCCGCAGCGTCCAGGTCCCGGTCGAACAGATCAGCGCCTTCGACGAACAGGTGGGAAAGATGTTCGCCTTCTTCAACTCCCGCCCCACCCCACCCATCGACATCACCGCCCTGCGCACCACCCTCCCCGACCTGATGACCCTCGAGGATTGGCTGCGCGCAACCGACTGGCAAGCCTGAGTCGCCGAGGTCGATGCCCCGAAAACCTTGGTCACCGAATCCTAATTAAAACAAACGCGTTTCGAATAGCTTCGGCTCGTGAACAGCTCAAAACTCACCGTACGCATCGGATTTGCCGCTCTCGGCCTCGCCGCCGCCCTGACCACCGCCGCGAGCCCCGCCACCGCCGCGCCCGGGACCGGGAGCCCCATCCCCCTCACCACTGCGATCGCGGCCGATTCCCCCGACACCACCGCCATCGGTACCGGCGACAGTGGGCTCACACTCCCCTCCGACGGCGGCCGGCAACTGCTGCCGATCTCGTCGGGATCGTCGGCCCCCTGCCTCTTCAGCGGCTGTCGCATCGGCGGCCCCGACGAGTACTCCTAGCATCCGCACGAAAAGGCCCCTCGCTCATCGGAATCCGATGGGCGAGGGGCCTTTTCGATGCTTCAGGCGATTACGCCGAGTCGATCGGAGGCTTACGCCTGGCCGACCTCGAAGCGGGCGAAGCGGGTGATGGTGACACCGGCCTCGTCCAGCTGCGCCTTGACGGTCTTCTTGGAGTCGGTGACCGACGACTGCTCCAGCAGGACGACGTCCTTGTAGAAGCCGTTGACGCGACCCTCGACGATCTTCGGCAGCGCGGCCTCCGGCTTGCCCTCTTCGCGGGCGGTCGCCTCGGCGATCTCGCGCTCCTTGGCGACGAGCTCGGCCGGGACGTCCTCGCGGGTCAGGTACTTGGCCTTGAGGGCCGCGACCTGCATGCCGGCCGCGCGAGCGGCGTCGACATCGGAACCGGTGAACTCGACCAGGACGCCCACGGCGGGCGGCAGGTCGGTGGCACGCTTGTGCAGGTAGACGGTGGTCTGACCGTCGAACGCGGCGACGCGACGCAGCTCGAGCTTCTCGCCGATCTTGGCGGCCAGCTCCTGCAGCACCTGGTCGGCGGTCTTGCCGTCGACCTCAACGGCCTTCAGGGCGTCCAGGTCGGCCGGGCGGGCCTTGGCGGCCGCGGCCACGATGGCGCCCGCGACGTCCTGGAACTCCTGGTTCTTGGCCACGAAGTCGGTCTCGGAGTTGATCTCGATCAGGACGCCGTCCTGCGCGGCGACCAGGCCCTCGGCGGTCGAGCGCTCAGCGCGCTTGCCGACATCCTTGGCGCCCTTGATGCGCAGGAACTCGACGGCCTTGTCGAAATCGCCCGCGTTCTCCTCGAGCGCCTTCTTGCAGTCCATCATTCCGGAGCCGGTGAGCTCGCGGAGCCGCTTCACATCGGCGGCGGTGTAGTTCGCCATCTCGGGCGAGCCTCCCTTTGTGAGTGAAAGTCTGTGGGTGTCACACCTTGCCGACCGTCATGGAACATGAGCGGTCGGCAAGGTGAACAGATGCCTTGCGGCGGAGAATCAGAAGTCGGCCGGGGTCTTGGTGGCCGGGTCTTCCTTCAGCTCGGCCTCGGCCGCGGTCTCCACGGCGGGCTCGGCCTCGGCGGCCGGAGCAGCCTCGGCGGCGGGGGCAGCCTGCGAGAGCAGCTCCTGCTCCCACTCCGCGAGCGGCTCGCCCGCGGCGCCGGCTTCCGGCTTCGAGTCACCGGAGGCACGCGAGGCACGAGCCTGCACACCCTCGGCAACGGCGGAGGCGACAACCTTGGTCAGCAGTGCGGCCGAACGGATCGCGTCGTCGTTACCCGGGATCGGGTAGTCGACCAGGTCGGGATCGCAGTTGGTGTCCAGGATCGCGATGACCGGGATGTTCAGCTTGCGAGCCTCACCGACGGCGATGTGCTCCTTGTTGGTGTCGACAACCCAGATGGCCGAGGGAACCTTGGCCATGTCCCGGATGCCGCCCAGGGTGCGCTCGAGCTTGTTCTTCTCACGCGTCAGCATGAGGATTTCCTTCTTGGTGCGACCCTCGAAACCGCCGGTCTGCTCCATCGACTCGAGTTCCTTCAGGCGCTGCAGGCGCTTGTGAACGGTCGAGAAGTTGGTGAGCATGCCGCCCAGCCAGCGCTGGTTCACGTAGGGCATGCCGACGCGGGTCGCCTCGGAAGCGATCGACTCCTGGGCCTGCTTCTTGGTGCCGACGAAGAGGACGGTGCCGCCGTGGGCAACGGTCTCCTTGACGAACTCGTAGGCCTTGTCGATGTAGGTCAGCGTCTGCTGCAGATCGATGATGTAGATGCCGTTGCGGTCCGTGAAGATGAAACGCTTCATCTTCGGGTTCCACCGGCGGGTCTGATGACCGAAGTGCGCGCCGCTGTCGAGCAGCTGCTTCATTGTTACGACAGCCATGGCTCCGTAACTCCTTCTCGTTGCTGGTTGACACAGGAATCGGCGATCCCTGCCCTGGCGACCACGGCCACCGGAACCCTCCGAAAACGAATTCAGGGGACCAGCCGGCGACACTCACTGTGGGCGCGCGAAGTCGGTTCGCATAAACGCAAACCGCTGGACCAGTTTACGCAGCAGGGCCCCCAGACAGAAATCGCCCCCGGGGCAACGCGATAACCGGGTGCCCGAGCGCAGGTCAGGAGCCTATCGTGGGCTGATGCTGCGGACCGCACGGCTCACCCTGACACCACTGCGCGCCGGCGATCACGACGAGTTGCTGACGCTGTGGCAGCGGCCGGAAGTTCGTGAATTCCTCTTCGACGGCGAGACACTTTCGGCCGAACAGGTGACGGAGATCATCACCGGCTCCGAAAAAGATTTCGCCACCGATAAATTCGGATTCTGGGCGATACGCGAAACCGGGATCGACCGCCCACTGCTCGGCACGGCCGGACTGCGACGGCTCGACGACGGACCCGACCTCGAGGTCGTCTACAGCCTCGACCCCGGATTTCAGGGGCGCGGCCTGGCCGGTGAAGCGGCTGCGGCGGTCGTGGCCTACGGCTTCGAGGTGCTCGGACTCGACCGCGTTCTCGCCGAGATCGACGAGGGCAACGCGGCCTCCATCGCAGTGATCGAACGCCTCGGCCTACGCCCGTTCGAAACCGTACCCGGCGTACTCGGGCCGATGATCCACTACGCACTGACCAACCCGGCTCATGGCGCGAACACCGCCTAGGCAATCACAAGTGGCATTGGCGCTGTTCACAACCGGTCGTGTTATCCACACTCGCCGGAAGCGCTATCCCACAACCGATCCCGAGCGCGCACGCTGGTCAGATGCACCCGATCCCCGCGACGGTCGACCTCATGGGCGGCCCGCAGACCGCCGCACCGAAATGTGGCCGCAGCCGAGTCACAGTGCGCGCCTCCGCGACCCGGCCCAGGCGGCCCGATTCGGTGCCTTCGCCGGGGCAGCACCATGCCGCGATCCGGCGGCTCACGATGGGATCGCTGGTGGTCGCGGCGTGCGTAGCGGTCCTCTGCGCATCGTGCGTGACCGTGCCGGCCGCACCGGCAGCGGCCGTGCGCGACGGGGAGTTCGACTGGCCGCTGCACCCACGCCCCGCCGTGGCGCGGGCGTTCGACAAGCCCGAGCACGATTGGCTGCCCGGGCATCGGGGCGTGGATCTGGCGGGCGGACAAGGTCAGTCCGTTCTGGCGGCGGGCGACGGCATCGTGGTGTTCGCGGGCGTCGTGGCGGGTAAGCCGGTCGTGTCCATCGATCATCCGGGCGGGCTGCGCACCACCTACGAACCGGTCTCCCCCGCAATTCCCGTGGGCCGCCGCGTCATTCGCGGCGATCCCATCGGCACCCTGCAACCGGGCCACCCATCCTGCTCCCCCTGCCTGCATTGGGGAGCGCGCCGCGACCACGAATACCTGGATCCGCTGGGACTGCTACGACATACGCCCCTGCGGCTCAAACCCCCGGTCTCGGCGCCACCTCACAGTTGAGGCACCCCGCATCGGCGAAGTCGTCTGACGAGACCACCCTCACGTCGCGTCGCGCGGTTCTCGGCGCGAGGATGAGGGCATGTCGCAACAGCCCGATGCCGTGCCGTTCACCTACACCGAGGTCGGCGCGACCGCGGGCGACTTCCCGCCCGGCTACGACCAATTCCGGCTACGCCTTCGAATCGGCTCCGGGCGTGAGCTTTTCGAGCAGGCCGGCAAGCAGATCCTCGCCTACCGGATCCAGCACGGCACCGGCATCTTCGAGTACGCCAGCACCGAAACCATCGAGGCCGGCACCGAACTGACCGTCCGCCTCGGCCTGGGTCCGATCGGGGTGAGCGCCCCCTGCCGCGTGGTCTACGTCCTCGACGAGCCCGACCGCCGCGGCTTCGCCTACGGCACCCTCCCCGGCCACCCCGAAATCGGCGAAGAACTCTTCGCCGTCGAATACGACCCCACCGACGACTCGGTCCACGGCCTCATCGCCGCCTTCTCCCGCCCCGGCGCCTGGTACACCCGCCTGGGCGGCCCGATAGTCCGCCTCATCCAACGCTGGTTCGCCCACCGCTACATCAACACCCTCCGCCCCCGCTGAGGGTCAGCGCTGTTCGAGGTGGACGGTGAGGGCGGCGGCTTCGGCGCGGAGGAGGGTGGCGCGGTCGGTGCCGCCGGACAAGGAGTCGTATTCCTTTGCGGCGGTGAGGCGGTCGTCGATCTCGGTGCGGATGATGGCTTCGATGTCGGATTCGGTGAGGGTGCGGCGGGCTACTTCGGCGGCGCCGAGGCCGACGGGGCTGGTTTCGATGGCTCCCGCCCGGACCTCCGAGCCGTCGACGGCTTCGGCATTGTCGATCGCGCCCAGCGCCGAGCGCAGGGCCGATGTCGCGGCGCGGTCGCGGGCCTTCATGGCGACGGGAAGTGCGGCGCGCAGGCGCTCACGCAGCGGGGATGCCTCGTTCGATCGGATGGTCATGATCATCGACGCTACCGGTTAGGCTGCGTCGCATGGGGTTGCAGTGGTGGGGAATTCAGGAACGGACTGCGCTGCGGGAGGACATCGTCGCGTACGCGGACGCGATCGCCGATGCCGCGCACGACGGCCGGTGGGATCGGCTGGTGAGTCTGCTCGGGGGCGGGCCGCAGGAGTTCGACGAGTGGCCGACCCGCTCGAACTCGACCCGGGTCGGCGGGTCCTCCGGATACGCGCCGCTGCATCAACTCGCGTGGCACGGCGGCCCGGTATCCGTCGCCGAGCAACTCGTCGCGGTGGGGGCATGGCGGACGCTGCGCTGCGCGACCGGCCAGACGCCCGCCGACATCGCCGCGGAGCGCGGGCACAAGCATCTGCTGGAGGTGCTCACCCCGCAGCCGCGGCACGCGGTCCCACCACCGCGGCTTGCCCAGCTCGAGCATGTCTTGCACGCCGTAATCGACAGCCGCGCTTACGATCTCGTACACAAGGCGCGCCAGCGGCTGCCGCAGCTGGGTCCACTCACCGAGGCGACCGAGCCCGCCATGTGGATGGCGGTGCCCCGCATGTACGGCGGCTTCAGCATCAAGCTGACGCAGCCCGGCGATGTCCCCGAGCTGACGGTCGAGAGCTGGTGCCGGGTGGTCGGCGGCTCCGGGCAGCGACATGTGGTCCGCCCGAACGGATTCGAACTCGTCGACGAGGGTTTCGTCTGATTCGAATCGGCTAAACGCCTGCTGGAGCCGCCTTCTCGGCCTCGGCGAGCTCGGACTTCCAGCGGCGGAAGCCCTCTTCGGTGCGGCCGAGCCGCCAGTAGCCCGAGATCGAGGACGCCCACGCGGCGGGGACGCCACGCTCCTTGCGGATGTACGGACGCAGATCGTGCATGACGGCCCGTGCTTCGCCGTGAATGAAGACCTGCACGGTGCCGTCCAGCCAGGGGGCGGAACGAACGGCGGCGGCCAGCGCCTCCCCCGGCGCGGCGTCGCCACGGTGAATCCAGGTGAGCGCCACACCCTCCGGATACGCGAAGAAGAGTTCGTCGCCGGGACCGGCGACCTCCAGGAATACCTGCCCGACGGCATCCGCGGGCAGGACCGCGCAGGCGGCGGCGATGGCGGGGAGCGCGGATTCGTCTCCGGCGAAGAGGTGCCAGTCGGCGTCGGCGCGCGGCGCGTACCCGCCGCCGGGGCCCATCAATTCGATGGTGTCGCCCGGCTCGGCCGCGGCCGCCCACGGACCGGCGACGCCCTCGTCGCCGTGGTAGACGAAATCGATGGCGATCTCCTGGGCCGCTAGATCCACCTCGCGCACGGTGTAGGTGCGCACGGTCTCGCCGTCGGGTCCCGGGAACACCAGCTTGACGTAGGCGTCGGTGGAGTCGTTGGGCTGGAAGGACGTGAAGCCGGGGCCGCCGAGGCGGACGCGGATCAGATGATCGGTCAGGCGGATCGTGTTCTGGACCACCAGCGTTATGCGTGTGCGTGCCAAGGGGCCACCTCCATTATTAGGATTACCTAAGTGACGCTAGCACGAATTCCGATAGCTCGTCGATAGCGTTTCCGATATCCCGTTGATCAGGAGACGGCGGCTACGAGGGTGGCCAGCGCCGCCGCAAGCCGATCTATTCCCGGACCGGGCGGCCCGCCGGGCTCGGGCAGGTACAGATCGCGCCGGATCTCCACCATCAACGCGGCGACCCGAGCGTCGGAACCGTAGAACTCCAGCGGCACATACGTGCCCGCGAACGGGCTGTTGACCCCGACCTCACCGAAGTCGACGAAAACCCCGGCGGCACGGGTGAGCAATTCGGGCGGGGTGTGAAAAGCGTCCGCACCCAGGCAGATCGGCGGGCGCGGGCCGTAGCCGTGCAACTCGTAGGGCAGCTGCCGCTCCGGATACGAGTGCAGGTCGATGATCACGACCCGGCCGACCGCGGCCAGCCGCTCGGCCACCAACTCCGTCATCGCCCGCGCATACGGGTGGAAGTAGCGATCCAGCAGCTCCCGCTGATCGAAATCGGCGCCGCGCAAAGGCTTCCGCTCCGTCGTCGCGGTATACACTGCACCCATCCCGACCCTGAGCATCTCCTCCCGCTCATCCGGAAACCGCTCCGGATCGACCACCAGCCGGGAGAGCCGATTCACGAACCGCCAAGGCCGCGCCGGCGACCGGTCCGCCGCCAACTCGGCCAGCCGCGCGGTATGCGCATCGGTGATGGCATCGAGTTCGGCCTCGAGCGCTCCGTCGTCGAGCAGCAGATCCGCGCGCACGGCGGCGGGAATCGTGCGGGCGGAGTGCGGAACATGCAGTACCACGGGCGAATCGGCCGCCCCCGGTAGTAGCTCGACCGATTCGGGAACAAACATCTCACTCACCCCGCCATCATGCTCAGGCACGCAAGGCGGTCACGCGCGCGGATGTGCTTGGTCGTGCACCTTTTTGAGCCGTTCGATGGAGACGTGAGTGTAGAGCTGGGTGGTGGCCATGCTGGCGTGGCCGAGGATTTCCTGCACTACGCGAAGGTCGGCTCCGCCCTCGAGCAGGTGGGTGGCGGCGGTGTGGCGGAATCCGTGGGGGCCGATGTCGGGGGCGCCCGGGATTGCGGAGACGACCTCGTGCACAACCGTTCTGGCTTGTCGGGGGTCGATTCGTTTGCCGCGACGCCCGAGCAGGAGGGCACGCCCCGACTCCGGCGTGGCCAGGGCCGAGCGCCCGAATCGCAGCCAGGCTTCGAGCGCCTGCTCGGCGGGGCCGCCGAACGGTACGGCGCGCTCCTTGTTTCCTTTGCCGAGCACGCGCACCAGCCGCCGCTCGCGATCCACGTCCTCGATATCCAGCCCGCACAGCTCGCTGACCCGGATACCGGTGGCGTACAGCATCTCCACGATCAACCGATCGCGCAGCGCCATCGGATCCTGTTGCGCGGCACCGGATTCGGCCGCTTCCATGGCCGCCCGCGCCTGGTCCTTGCCCAGCACCGACGGCAGCACTCGATGCGCCCGCGCCGAGCCGAGCCGCGGCCCCGGATCCGCCGTCAACCTCCCGGTATGCGTCAGCCACGCCGTGAACGTCCGCGCCGACGAGGCCCGCCGGGCCATGGTGGTCCGCGCCGCCCCCGAATTCGCCTGCGCCGCCAGCCACGACCGCAGCAGCGCCAGATCCAGCTCCCCCACACCGGAATCCACGGCGCGATTCAGCAGGTGTTCCAGCAAGCCCCGCGCGTCGCCCACGTATGCCCGCACGGTGTGCTCGGACCGGTTGCGCCCCAGCCGTAAATGCCGCCCGTACTCGGCCAGCAATGCCTCCAGGTCCTCGGGCAACTCACTCATTCCCCCACGCTGACCCCGATTCCGGGAGATATCAAGCGCCCTCGCCGACACGGGGCCCTCCGGTGGGTTGTCAGCCGTCGATGCGAGCGACGGTCTCGGCGACCCGCTCCAGATGCTCGGACATCGCGCGGCGAGCGTCTTCGGGCAAGCGCGCCTCGATGGCTCGCACGATGGCCTCGTGTTCCCGATCGGAGTCGGCGCGACGGTCCTGGGTCCGGTTGAGGAACTCCGACTGCACGTCGAGCGCGCGGCGGGTGTCGGCGACCATCGAGGTCAGCATCTTGTTTCCGCTGGCCGCGGCGATGGCGGTGTGCAATTCGCCATCGTGGCGGACCCATTCGCTCGGGTCGGTGGTGGCGGCCAGCGTGTCCAGCAGGGTGAACAGATGATTCAGCTGTTCGGGCGTGTGCCGTTCGGCGGCGAAACCGGCGGCCGGAATCTCGACCAGGCGGCGGGCCTCGATGAGATCCCCGGCATCGATACCGGCGAAGGTCAGTCGCGCGTTCTCCTCGGTGGAGATGACGAAAGTGCCTCGGCCGGTGCGGGTTTCGGTGAGCCCGAGAATGGCGCAGGCTTGCAGCGCCTCGCGCACCACGGGCCGGCTCACACCGAATTCCTTGGCCAGCGCGATCTCACCCGGCATCCGGTCGCCGATCGCGTACTCGCCACCGGTGATCAGGGATTTGAGTCGGCGGAAGACGGCTTCGGTAGCGCCGATGCGCTGCACTCGCCCCTCTTCGACCGTCACGCGACCAGTATGGGCGACCCGGCTCGAGGCACGCAAAACACTCGCCCGGTGGCGCGGCTCGGTGAGCCATCAAGTCATTGACAGCCGGTGTGACGGCCATTACGGTTCACCTGTCTTACAGCCTGACAGCCTTACTGCATGAGCGCAGATCCACCGCTCACGGAGGCTGAACGCGGCCCCCAGGAAGGTTTCCCATGCAGCTCGACCAGCCGCCGTCCGCGGCGCACACCACCGCCCAGACGGCCCCGGCCGAACGGGTCGACGCCGGTGATCTCGGCTATCAGAAGCACCTGCGCACCCGGCACCTGCGGATGATCGCCATCGGCGGATCCATCGGCACCGGCCTGTTCCTCGGCGCCAGCGGCCGCATGGCCCTGGCCGGGCCGTCGCTGGCCATCGTCTACATCGTGTGCGGGATCTTCACCTTCATGGTGGTGCGAGCCCTGGGCGAGCTGGTCATGTACCGGCCCTCGTCGGGGGCGTTCGTGTCCTACGCCCGCGAATTCCTCGGTGAGCGCGGCGCCTACTCGGTGGGGTGGCTGTACTTCCTGAACTGGTCGACGACCCTCGTCGCCGACATCACCGCGGTCGCGCTGTACGTGCACTACTGGTCGATGTTCGTGGCGGTGCCGCAATGGGTGCTCGCGTTGATCGCGCTGGGGATCGTGGTCGGCCTGAATGTGGTGTCCGTCAAGCTGTTCGGCGAGATGGAGTTCTGGTTCGCGCTCGTCAAGGTCGGCACCATCGTGCTGTTCATGCTGGTGGCCATCGGCTTCCTCGTCACCGGAACCGATATCGGCGGGCATACGCCGGGGCTGTCGACCATCACCGACAACGGCGGCATCTTCCCGCGCGGACTGGCCCCGATGCTGACCATCGCGCTCGGCGTGGTCTTCGCCTTCGGCGGCACCGAGATGATCGGCGTGGCCGCGGGCGAATCCGACAATCCGCGGGCGGTGGTGCCGAAGGCGGTCAACTCCATCATGTGGCGGATCGTGTTCTTCTACGCCGGATCGGTCGTGCTGTTCACCCTGCTGCTGCCGTGGACCGCCTACTCCGCGGGCGAAAGCCCGTTCGTCACCGTCATGAGCAAGATCGGCATTCCGCACGCCGGTGACGTCATGAACCTGGTGGTGCTCACCGCCGCCATGTCCAGCCTCAACGCCGGGCTGTACGCCACCGGGCGCACCCTGCGCTCGATGGCGGTCGCCGGAACCGCGCCCAGCTTCGCCGCGCGGATGAACCGTCGCGGCGTGCCCTACGGCGGGATCCTCCTCACCAGTGCCGTCGGTATCGCGGGTGTGGTGCTGAATCTGCTGGTGCCGCAGAAGGCGTTCGAGATCGTGCTGAACCTGGCCGGACTCGGCATTGTGGGCACCTGGGCCTCGATCATGGTGTGCCACTGGATCTTCGTGCGCCGCGCCGAGCGGGGCGAGTACGCGCGGCCGGAATTCCGGCTGCCGTACGCACCCGTGCTCAATGTGCTCACCCTCGGATTCCTGGTGGCCGTCGTGCTGCTCATGTTCTTCGACGCCGAGGTCGGGCGCATCACGCTGGCGGCGTTCGTGGTCGTGGTGATCGCCATGGTGGCGGGGTGGTACCGGGTGCGTGGGCGGCTCAACCCCGACGTCCTCGCGAACCTCGATTCCGCTGCTACGGAAGGGAAGCCCGCACTATGACCGACATCGCCTGCGAGACAGTGGCGCTGGATATCGCGATACTGCGCGTCGAAATCCTTTACACCGGAGGCACCTTCGGCATGGTCGACGGCGGTGACGGGCTGCGTCCGCGCACCGGGATCGGCGGCGACGTGGCCGACTTGATCGACGCCTACACCGATCGTTCCGGGATCCCGGTGGAGTTCCGCTACCGCGAACTCGAGCACGTGATCGACAGTGCCCATGCCGATCCGGCCACCGTCGATGTCATCGCCGAGCAGGTGCGCGCCGCGCTCCGGGTCACCCGGTCCGAGGGTGGTACCCCGCCCGACGGCGTCATCCTCATCCACGGCACCGACACCATGGCCTACACGGGCGCGCGCCTCGCATTCGAACTGCACGACCTCGCTGTTCCGGTGGTGCTGACCGGTGCGCAGATCCCGCTCGGGCAGCCGGGCAGCGACGCCGGGGAGAATCTGCTGCTGGCCCTGGATTCGATTGCCACCCAACCTGCTTCGGGCACTTTCATCGCCTTCGGGTCGCGGTTGCATCCGGCCGTTCGGGCCAGCAAGCGCAGCAGCCACGGGCGCGACGGTTTCGTCACCGTGCGCCCGCACACCCCGCCACCGACCGCGATCGCGTCTCCGGTCGCGGCGGTAGAGGCCGAAACTGCCTCCCCGGTGGGTCTTTTCACCGTCTTCCCCGGGATGGACACCGATCTGCTCGATGCCGCGCTGCGCATCTATCACGGTGGCGTGGTGCTCGAATGCTACGGAGCCGGAACCATGCCCGCCTCCGTGGCGGCGGTCGATGCGATCCGCAAGGCGACCGGGCGCGGCACACCGGTCGTGGTGATCACGCACTGCGACAGCGGATCCGTCGACCTGAGCCTGTATCAGCCGGGACGGGCATTGCTGGGCGCGGGCGCGATCGGAGGCGGCGACATGACGCGGGAGGCCGCGCTGGCCAAGCTTGGCCATCTCGCGAGCCTCGGGCTCACTACCGCCGAGCTGCGGCGCTGGATGACTACCAATCTGCTCGGTGAACTCACCGAATCCCCGGCGGGCCACTGAGTTCCCGCCACCGTGTTTCCCTCTCTTCCCCGCCAGCCACAAGCCGATCGGATGGAGCCGACCATGACCGAAACCCGCACCGAACACGATTCGCTGGGCGCACTCGCGGTGCCCCGGGATGCCTACTGGGGTGTGCACACCGCCCGCGCACTCGACAATTTCGCCATCTCCGGGGAGCGGCTCGGCCAGTACCCGGCGCTGATCATCGCCCTGGCCACCGTGAAACAGGCCGCCTGCCAGGCCAATCGGGAACTCGGGCTGATCGATGACCGGCGGGCCGACGCCATCGAGGCGGCCTGCGCGGAAATCCGTGGTGGCGCGCTGCACGACCAGTTCCCCATCGACCCGATCCAGGGCGGTGCGGGAACCTCGACCAATATGAACGCCAACGAGGTCATCGCGAATCGTGCACTCGAACTGCTCGGCCGTGAGCGCGGCGACTACGCCGAACTCGATCCGCTGGATCACGTCAACCTCGGCCAGTCCACCAATGACGTCTATCCGACCGCGGTGAAACTCGCTGTCATCGGGCACATCCGGCAGCTGGTCGGGGCGCTGGAACGGCTCGCGGACGAATTCGCCCGCAAGTCGGCCGAATTCGCCGATGTCATCAAGATGGGCCGCACCCAGTTGCAGGACGCGGTGCCCATGACCCTCGGCCAGGAGTTCGCCACCTTCGCGATCATGCTGCGCGAGGACTGCGCCCGGCTGGCGGAAGGTACGGCGTTGCTGCGCGAGGTCAATCTCGGCGGCACCGCCATCGGCACGGGGATCAACGGCCATCCGCTGTACCCGGCGCTGGCCTGCGCACGGCTGACCGAACTCACCGGCGAGCAGGTGGTTCCGGCCGAGAACCTGATCGAGGCCACCCAGGACTGCGGGGCGTTCGTCCAGGTGTCGGGCATCCTCAAGCGGGTCGCGGTGAAGCTGTCCAAGACCTGTAATGATCTGCGGCTCATGGCTTCCGGGCCGATCACCGGCTTGCGCGAGATCACGCTGCCACCGGTGCAGGCGGGTTCGTCGATCATGCCCGGCAAGGTGAATCCGGTCATCCCCGAGACCGTCAACCAGATCGCCTTCGAGGCCATCGGCGCCGACCTGACGGTGACCATGGCCGCCGAGGGCGGGCAGTTCCAGCTCAACGCCTTCGAACCGATCATCGCCTACAGCCTGCTGCGCACCACCGCCCACCTCACCGCCGCCGCCGACACCCTGGCCACCCGCTGCGTCAACGGCATCACCGCCCACCGCGACCACCTCGCCGCCGGCGTCAACCACTCCATCGGCATCGTCACGGCCCTCACCCCGCACATCGGCTACGCCGCCAGCGCCCGAATCGCCAAGCACGCCTTGCGCACCGGCCAACCGGTCGCCGAGGTAGCCACCGAACTCGGCCTGCTCACCCCCGAAACGATCGCCGAACTCCTCGCCCCACACCGCCTCGCCGGCCTGCCCGACTAAGAACCCATGCGATACCAGCCGTTCCCATCGCACCCGACCAGCCCGGCGATCTCCAACGCCGACAACGTGGCTCGCACCACCGGCAGCGACAACCCCGTATCGGTGACCACCGCCCGCGGCAACCGAGACCCGGTGCCGGGCAGCGCGGCATAAACGAGCGCCTCCTCACCCGACAGGTTGTCCTCCTGATTAGGCGGGACCGCTCCCGGCAGCGAAAGCCGCAGCGGCCCCGCCTCATCGAGGATGTCCTCCGCACGCGTGACGATGAACGCCTCCCCCTCCCGAATCATCCGGTGACATCCGACCGAGGCCGCCGACGTCACCGGTCCGGGCACCGCCATGGCCGGTCGGCCCAACCGACGGCACCATTTCACCGTGTTGCGAGCCCCGCTGCGAATCCCGGCCTCCACCACCACAACTCCGTCCGCGAGCGCCGCGATCAGCCGATTCCGCGCAAGAAAATAGTGTTTGCGCGCCGATGTCCCGGGCGGGTATTCGGTGACAACCAGCCCGGTATCGGCGATCTCGGCAAGCAGATGATCGTGCTGCACCGGGTACGGCCGATCCGGCCCGCAGGCCAACACCGCAATCGTCATCCCGCCGACGGCGAGCGCAGCCCGATGGGCCATCCCGTCGATCCCGAAAGCTGCCCCGCTCACCACGGTCCAACCTCGCGCGGCCAGTTCACCCGCGATCTCCCCCGTCGCGTGATTGCCGTACCCGGTACTACACCGGGCACCCACCACCGCGATCGACCGCTCGGTGGTTTCCAGCAATGATCTCTTCCCCCGCACCCACAACACCAGTGGGACAGCCCCATCCGCATCGTAGGCCGGATCCAACTGCCCCAACCCGAGCAGCCGCCACGCCGGCCACTCCGCATCATCCGGCGTCACCACCCGCCCTCCGAGCCGCTCGATGTGCGCCAAATCCTGTTCGGCCCGGTCGATCCCACGCCGCAACTCGGTAGGCCCCCGCAACACCTCCGGCAACGCACACTCCCGCACCGCCCGAGCCGCCTCCACCACCCCCACCCCCTCGATCAACGCCGACAACGCCGCACACGGCCCCTCCACCACCCGCGACAGATACACCCAGGCCAGCCGCCGCTCATCGGCATTCATGCCACACCTCGCTGCCGGAAACTCAAAGCCTGCAGAATGTCGTGGGCATTCGGCATCTCGCCACCGCGCAGGTCGGAAATCGTCCAGGCGACCCGGATGGCGCGGTCGGCACCGCGAGCGGACATGCGGCCATGCTTGAGGGCGTTCTCCACCGGAGCCAGCGCCTCTCGTGGGAGCCGGAAGCGCTGGCGCAGCACGTGTCCCGGGACCTCGGCATTGGTCGACATGCCGAGATCGGCCCAGCGTTTCGACGCGGCCTCGCGTGCGGCGGTCACCCGGGCGCGGACCACCTCGCTGCATTCGACCTCGTCGCCGCTGAAGGCTCCGGCTGCCTGCGAATGCATCTGGACCGCCAGATCGATCCGATCCATGAGCGGACCGGAGAGCTTGCCGAGGTATCGGCGGCGGGCCAAAGGCGCACAGATGCAATCGATATCG
Source organism: Nocardia sp. NPDC059240 (assembly GCF_042753865.1). Classification (NCBI taxonomy): domain Bacteria; kingdom Bacillati; phylum Actinomycetota; class Actinomycetes; order Mycobacteriales; family Nocardiaceae; genus Nocardia; species Nocardia sp. NPDC059240. The sequence continues at coordinate 897,419 of NZ_JBHZAC010000003.1, forward strand.
CGGGCCGGTGCGCACGGACAGGGATTGGCCGCCATCACCAGTTGGAAGCGCGCGGGATAGCGCGCCACCCCGTCACGCCGGGCGATGCGAACCTCGCCCTCCTCCAAGGGAGTTCGAAGGGCCTCCAGCACCTTGGTACTGATTTCCGCGCACTCGTCGAGAAACAGCACGCCACGATGGGCACAACTCGCGGCTCCCGGGCGGGCCGAACCCGAACCGCCACCGATCATGGACGCCACCGACGACGAATGATGGGGAGCCACGAACGGCGGCGCGGTGACCAGTGGCGCATCGTCGGACAGCGTGCCCGCCACCGAGTGAATCGCCGTCACCTCCAGGGAGTCCCGCTCCCGCAAGGGTGGCAGTAGCCCTGGAAGGCGTTGCGCCAGCATTGTTTTGCCGATGCCCGGTGGCCCGGTCAGCAACAGATGGTGACCGCCCGCCGCGGCGACCTCGAGCGCCCAGCGCGCCTCGTCCTGTCCGACCACCTCACGCAGGTCCCCGATCGACGCGGGAGCTGGGACCTCGACCGGTTCCGGGTGGGCGAGTTCGCCGCCGCCGCGCAGCCAGTCCAGCAATTCGATCAGGGTTGCCGCGCCGAGGACGCGGATGCCGTCCACCAACCCGGCCTCGGGCAGGGCGTCGGTGGGGACGATCACCGTCCGGCGGCCCGCCGTGCGAGCGGCGAGAACCGCGGGGAGGATGCCGCGGACGCGGCGGACCCGGCCGTCGAGGGCGAGTTCGCCGAGCAGGACCGATTCGGACAGCCGGTTGGAAGGGACGGCACCTGCCGCGTCGAGGACCGCACCCGCGAGGGCAAGGTCATAGACGCTGCCGACCTTGGGGAGGGTGGCCGGCGAGAGGGCCAGAATGACGCGGCCGTCGGGCCATTTCTCTCCCGAGTTGCTGACCGCGGCCCGGACGCGGTCTCTGGATTCCTGGAGGGTGGTGTCGGGGCGGCCTACCAGGTGGACGGAGGGGAGGCCTTGGCCTATGTCGGCTTCGATTTCTACGAGTTGGCCTTCGACGCCGTTGACGGCTACGGAGTAGGCCCTGCCGAGAGGCATGTCAGAACACCGCCTCGAGGTGGCGGATCTCCGGGGTGCGGCCGGGGAGCAGGAGGACCGAGACCACGTCGAAGCGGACGCGCAGCCAGGGGCCGTCCTGTTCGCGGAGCCAGCGGGCGGCCAACTCGCGGATGCGGCGTTGTTTGCGGTAGGTGACGGCTTCCTCGGGGCGGCCGCAGGTCAGGCCGGTGCGGGTTTTGACCTCGACGAATGCGGTGATCTCGCCGTCGCGGCCGATGATGTCGAGCTCGCCGAATCGGCATCGCCAGTTGCGGGCGACGATCTCCATCCCGGCCGCCTGCAGAAAACCCGCGGCCAGTTCCTCCCCCTGCGCTCCGAGCGCCAGATGCTGTGCCATTCAGCCAGCATGGCCGGGCCCGTCGTGGGCCCGGCCATGCCGAACTGGGAAAACAGCGGAGCTGTGGATAGCCGACAGCCTGTGGATTACTCCGGAAGCCGCAGGTCGGTCTTCTCCAACTCCTCGATATTCACGTCTTTGAAGGTGATCACGCGCACGTGCTTCACGAAGCGCGCGGGCCGATACATGTCCCAAACCCATGCATCCGACATCCGCACTTCGAAATACACCTCGCCATCGGCGTTCTGCGGTCGCAGTTCGACGGAATTGGCGAGGTAGAAGCGACGCTCGGTCTCCACCACGTACGAGAATTGGCCGACGATGTCCTTGTACTCGCGGTACAGGGATAGCTCCATCTCGGTTTCGTACTTCTCGAGGTCCTCGGCGCTCATCGGGTGGAACGTCCTCCTTGTCGCCCAACGACTGGGTGTAGAGACATCATCCCGCATACGCCGTATCGGTAGCCACTCGGCCGGTCTCCCGGACGTTTCGCCAGGACCGACGGTGCTCGGGAGTGATGCCGAGGCGGGTCAGCGCCTCGTTGTGCTCGGGCGTGTTGTAGCCCTTGTGGGCGGCGAACCCGTAGCCCGGATACTGCGCGTCCATCTCGACCAGCATGCGGTCGCGGGTCACCTTGGCCAGCACGCTGGCCGCCGCGATACAGGCCGCCGAGGCATCGCCGCCGATCACGGGCAGTGACGGCACCGGAATGCCGGGCACCCGGAAGCCGTCGGTGAGCACGTAGCCGGGCACCGGATCCAGGCCCGCCACCGCGCGGCGCATGCCCTCGATATTGGCGACGTGGATGCCGATGGCGTCGATCTCCCACGCCGGGATCACCACCACCTGCCAGGCCAGGGCCAGCCGCTTGATGATCGGGAAGAGCTGTTCGCGGACGTTCTCGGTGAGCTTCTTGGAGTCGTCGAGACCGGCCAGCGAGGTGTAGGCCTTGGGCGGTAGCAAGCAGGCGGCAACGACCAGGGGTCCCGCCGCGCAGCCGCGCCCGGCCTCGTCCACACCCGCCACGGGTCCCAGCCCGCTGCGGATCAGCGCCGCCTCGAGCGTGCGCTTGCCCGCGGCGGACCGCATGATCACGCGCGGGGGCCAGTCACCGCGGTCGATCCGCTGAATCTTCTTGCCGCCGCGTGCTTTCCGGCTCGCGGCGGCGCTCACCGTATTCCCCACCGATCGATTATCCCGCGTTCGCCGGTTCTACTGGGGGTCCTGCGCCCGGACCGGACCGATCCGGCTGGGCGGCCAGATCTTGAACACGGCCTTGCCGCGCACATCCTTGACCGGGACGGTGCCCTGCAGTTCGTCGGTCATGTGATAGCGGGAGTCGGCGGATTCGGCGCGGTTGTCGCCCATCACCCACAGGTTGCCGTCCGGCACCTTGACCGGGCCGAAGGCACGGCCGCCCGCGTTGAACTGCACCTCCGGGTGCGCGGGATCGAACGGGTTGTTGAACTTCACGTACGGCTCGTCGAGTGGCTTGCCGTCCACCAGGATTCGGCCCTGCGCGTCACAGCACTGCACGGTCTGCCCGCCGGTGGCGATGACCCGCTTGACCAGATCGTTCTCGTCCGGCGGCACCAGGCCGAAGAAGGACAGGAAGTTCTGCACCCCGCGCACGGCGGTGTTGGAAGAGCGGATCGACTTGTAGTGGCTGTTCCAGGAGCTGGTCGGCCCCACGAACACCACCACGTCGCCGGGCTTCGGATCGCCGAAGTAGTAGCTCAGCTTCTGTACGTAGATGCGGTCGCCGGTGCAGCCCGCACAGCCGTGCAGGGTGGGTTCCATGGACTGCGAGGGAATCACGTACGGCCGGCCGATGAAGGTCACCAGCAGGGCCACGATCAGCGCGGCGAAACCGACCAGGATGGGGAGTTCCTGCCAGAACGGGCGCTGCTTCTTCTTCGGCTTCGCCTCGGAGTCTTCGGAGCCCTCAGGGGCGTCGGAGCCCTCGGGGGTCTCCGGCTTCTCGGAAGTCCCGGGGGTCTGCGAGGTTTCGGGCTGGTCTGCCCGGTTCCCATCGCCCGACCCGGACGTCGTCACCGACTCGCTCTCGTCTGCCACCGGAACAGAGTAGCCCGGCACCGCGAAGATCCATGCGGTGCCGGGCTACTCGGCGCTGTCGAGCCGATGCGGGCTCGGTGCTGTCGAGCCGAAGCGACTCGGTGCGGAGGTCTGCTACCTCAGCGCTTTTCCTTGATCTTGGCGGCCTTGCCGCGCAGATCGCGCAGGTAGTAGAGCTTGGCGCGACGCACGTCACCGCGGGTCACGACCTCGATCTTGTCGAGGTTGGGGCTGTGCACCGGGAAGGTACGCTCCACGCCGACACCGAAGGAGACCTTACGCACGGTGAAGGTCTCGCGGATGCCGCCGTTCTGGCGACGGATGACGACGCCCTTGAAGACCTGGACGCGTTCCTTGTTGCCTTCGATAACCTTCACGTGCACGTTGACCGTGTCACCCGGGCGGAAGTCCGGGATGTCGTTGCGCAGCGAGCCTGCGTCGACGAAGTCGAGGGTGTTCATTTCCGTCCTTATTTGGATTCGCGCGAACAGAGGAACCTGGCGGCTGGCCCCGCGAGGGGCGCTCGACCGGTTCATGCTCCGGATATTGGGCGGTGCCCGGGCATGAGTGCGCCCAAGGCAACCTGAGTATTGTGCCAGACCAGCGAACCAAGCTGTGAATCGGGGGTCGCCGGGGGGTGTCAGCAAGACAACCGACTGGTCGACAATAGCCGCCGGACCGTTGCGGTCGCCGAGGAAGGCACGGTTCGTCGGCGCGGGTGGCACGCACCGGACGGATGCCACCCTGTGAATCGCAGCGAAATACCCTGTGCCCCTTGGTAATCCGCCGATCGGACTGGCCACGCGGTAGTAGCATGTCCCGTGTGCTCGGGTCTTAGAATGAGTTCAGCCATGGGTACACCCGTCTATTCACAGATCCTCATCGCCAATACCCGCACCGACGGCCAAAATCCCAATGTTCTGCATGCCGCCCACACGGCCCAGGGATTCGTGCCGCGGCTCGCGGTCTACGACAAAGGCGTCCTGCCCCCGTTCTGCCGTTGGAATATCGGCTGGGCCACTCCGGGTGCGCAATACACCCTGGAGATGGAGGACGAGCACGGCTACGTCTACACCCTGGGCGTCCCCAAGACCGCACTCGCGGGCACGCCGGTCATGCTGCAGGGATCGAGCGCGACCGACTTCTGCAATTCGTGGGCGTTCCCGTTTCCCACCCGGCTACTGTCGGGCCTGGGTTCGGGCAATCACGAATACAGCGGGAAACTGGGCACGCTCTCCCTCGACGCCCGGAATTATCCGACCCCGGTCCTCGAGGGTTTCGATTCCAAGGTCAATCAGACCTGGGAATTCGGCTACAGCATGGACACGCTGAAGACGCTGCCCTACTGATCAGGAACGCGTGTTCGCGCGAGTGAGCGCGGACGCGATATCCGAGACCAGCGGCGGATAATCGGTCGTCCCGGTGACGACCTGCAGGAAGATCAATCGATCCTGCTCCGCCGCTGCGGCTTTCAAGCATTCCCGCAATTCGCCGACGGTACTCGCGCGCAAGGTCAGCACGGATTCGGCATCACCGCCGAAGGCGTGCGGCAATTCGGCCCAGCGCCACGGCGTGATGTCGTTGTACGGGGCGTCGGGGCCGTGGATGGCTCGTTCGATGGCATAGCCGTTGTTGTCGACCAGGATGATGACGCCGTTCATCTGCTCGCGAATCCAGGTGCCCAGCTCCTGGATGGAGAGCTGGGCCGCGCCGTCACCGATGACCAGCACCGCACGGCGGTCGGGGCAGGCGATGCCCGCGCCCAGGGCGGCGGGCAGCGCGTAACCGATGGAGCCCCACAGGGGTTGGCCCAGGAAGGTGATGCCGGTCGGCATGCGCAGGGTGGCCAGTCCGAAGAAGGCCGAGCCCTGATCCGCCACCACGATGTTGTTGTTGCCGAGGGCTTCGGCGACCAGCGGCCACAGTGCCGCCTGGGTGAGCGGGTCCGCGTCGGCGGGCGGGTCGGCGGCCGCGGGGTCGGCGTGGGCGGGAAGCGGTGCGGGCTGCGCGAATTCGGCGGACAGCTCGATGAGGATCTCCAGCGCGGCCGTGAGCGACAGCGGCGCGAAGGCGTCCACTCCCCCGATGACCGTGCGCTCGGGGCCGATGTCGATGGTCCGGCGCGGATCGATGCGCTGGCTGAAACCCGCGGTGATGCTGTCGGTGTATTGGACGCCGACGGTGACGATCCGTTCCGCGTCCTCGACGGCGGCGCGCACCTCGGGTGGCGAGGCCGCGCCGGTGTAGATGCCGAGGAAGTTGGGGGCGGATTCGTCGACCACGGTCTTGCCCCAGGCCAGCGTGGCGTGCGGGAGACCGTCCGGTTGGTCCAGCGATGGGCCGACCAGGGTGCGCAACCGGTCGGTCGCCCCGACCCGGTCGACGAAGATGTCCGCCAGGACCGTGACCCGGTGGCGCGCGAGGAATTCGCGCGCGGCGTGCTCGAAGGCCTTCCGCGCGCCGGCGCTGGAGAAGTCGGCGGGCGGGGCCAGCGGCGTCGCGGGCGGGGCCACCTCGATGCGCGCGGTGTCGGTGGCCAACATCAGGTACCCGGGTCGCCGGTGCACGCGGACCGAGTTGAGCACCCGGTCGATCTCCTGGCAGGCGTCGGCCGCGCCGAGATCGGCTTGCGCGCAGGTGACTTCGGCGGCGATGCGGCGGAAGTGATGGAAGTCGCCGTCGCCGAGGGTGTGGTGGATGACGCGGTGATGCGCCTGGATGTCCTTGGCCGGGACGCCCACGATGTGCACCACCGGAACATGCTCGGCATAGCTGCCCGCGATGGCGTTGACCGCGCTCAGCTCGCCCACACCGTAGGTGGTGAGGACGGCGCCGATGCCGCGCAGGCGGGCGTAGCCGTCGGCCGCGTAGCCCGCGTTGAGCTCGTTGGCGCTGCCGATCCAGCGGATGTCGGGGTGCGCGATGACGTGGTCGAGGAACTGGAGGTTGAAATCGCCCGGGACGCCGAATATTTCGGTGACGCCCAGGTCGCGGAGCCGATCGAGCAGATAGTCGCCGACAACGTAGCCCATCGTTCAACACTGGCACGCGAAGCGGCCGTCAGCAACCTATTGGCTATCGATAGATTCCGGTGGCCGGTCCGCCGGGTGGGACTCCACCGGGCGCTCGGCCGATTTCCAGCCGGGCATCAGGTGCAGATGCGTCGAGGGCGGGGCGGGCGGGGCGGGGACCACGGTCCGGGCCAACTCCTCCTCGGCGGCGCGTAGCACGTGCGCGGCGTCGGGTTTACCGGCCAGCAGGTCCTGCACGAAGATCTTGGCGCGGATCACCGGACGGCGATAGCGGCGTTCGCGGCGCATCGCGCGCCGCATCAACCCCGACCCCGCGGCGTAGCGCCAGCGCGCCCAGGGCGCGCCCGGCCGGCTCAAGCGCAGCGCGCCGATGACCAGCAGCGGCGGGAAGAACATGCCGAACAGACCGGTCCAAATCTTGCCCTTGGCAATGACAATGGCCGCCAGCAGCAGATTGATCAACGCGAAGCCGATGGTGAAGAGACGCTCGGGCACGTTCTGATCGGTGCGCAGATCGCGGACATCGCCCATATCGAGCAGCCACAGCGGGTGGAAGCCCAGCAGCAGCAGTCCGGTCACGGCGATGGCGACGAACACCGCATCCACCGACGTGCGGCCCTGCTCTTCCCAGTACACGTCGCGCAGGTAGTAGATGAGCGCGAACTCGTCGAGCACCAGCGCCGCGCCGACGCCGAATACCGCGGCCAGCGCACTGATCACGCCGACGGAACTCTGATACAGCGCGACCAGGCCCATGCCGGAGCCGAGCACCAGGATCACGCCGAAGACCATGTGGTGGATGTGCACGTCCCCGGCCCGCACATTGCCGGGCCACCAGCGCACCTGTTTGCGGATGAGCCGCACGCTGATTCGGATCAGCAGGAACCCGACGATGAATCCCAGCAGCAGGCATGCCAGTGGCAGTCGGCCGTGCGCCACCACGACATCTTCCCACCACCGATGCAGCCGCATACCCGTGTCGTCTCCTGTGAATCGCGTGTGAACACCAACCCCAGCCACGCTACCCGCGCGATGAATGGGCACGCCTGGATCACAGCCGCAGGCACAGTGATATAGCAACCGTCCAGACAACGTGATTTCCGGTCGCTCGCGTGACTAGGCTCACCAGCATGAAGCTCAGCACTCGCAATCAGCTCGATGGAACCGTCACCGAGGTCACCCGCGGTGAGGCGATGGCCGTGGTGCGCATCCGGCTCGCCGGCGGTGACGAGATCACCTCCTCCATCACCCGCGCCGCCGCCGACGATCTCGCGCTCGCCGACGGCAAGGCCGTCAAGGTCCTGATCAAGTCCACCGAGGTCTCCCTCGGCGTGGAATAGGCCCACCCACCGGCGGGGGGGGGGGGTGGGAAGAGGCAACGGCAGCGCGCCCGGGGGGGGTGTGGGGGTTAGGACGCGGGCCGCGGGA
>NZ_JBHZAC010000004.1:0-777439 GCF_042753865.1 Nocardia sp. NPDC059240
TCCGAGGAACGCGCCGCGCGGTCGATTGGCATGTCGGGGGTCGTTATTCGACGCCGAGGGTGACCTCGGTGGACTTGACGAGGACCTTGACCGCGGAGCCTTCGGCGAGGCCGAGGTCGTCGGCGGCGGCGCGGGTGATCGAGGAGGTCATTTCGTCGCCGCCGTTGAGGCGGACGCGGACGACGGCCATGGCCTCGCCGAGGGTGATAGCGGTGACGGTGCCGTCGAGCTGGTTGCGGGTGCTCAATTTCATGGGGCCGACCCTACGCCGGGGGACACCGGTCGAGCGGTATTTGCTGCCGCACCGAAATGCGGTCTGATCAGGTCTTATTCCGCGAATGCGGCGGGGCGGAGGGAACAGTTCCGAGACTGAGGATCACACGCCCGTCCAGGACCGTGACTGCGGATTCGAACCCCGATCGGAGACGGAACCCCTTGTGCGCAACTCAGGCCCGGAGCTGATGAGCTCCGGGCCTGAGTAGCGAGTCGGGTGGGGATCAGCCCTTGACGCCCGGGAGGGCGCGGACGCCGTGGCGCTTGGCGGCGTCCAGCTTGTCCGGGTTCTCGTCGAGCAGCTTCAGGATCGACGGGGCGATCTGGGTGGTGGTGACGGCGTCGTTGACGACGTCCTTCTTGACGCCACCGCCGAAGACGACCAGCGGGACGTCGCGGTCGGCCGGGTTGGCGCCGCCGTGCTCGGCGATCTTGCCCTTACCACCGGTGTAGACGGTGCCGACCTGTGCGACGCCGACCAGGTCGGGGTGGCGCGGGTCATTGGCGGGGGCGCCCAGGTAGTTGGCGGCGTCCGCACCGGCGTGCACGTCGGTCAGGCCGGACTTGGTGTACGCCTTGGCATTTCCGTTGATGTCGTTACCGGTGCCGTTCTGGGCCAGCAGGAACTGCTTGGCGAAGTCGGCGGCCTCCTGCGAACGGTCGCTGAGCCACAGCAGCATGGCGTCGTCGTCCACGCTGAAGGCGACCAGGTCCTGCTTGGCGTCGGCGTGCTTGGCCTTCCAGGCCGCGTTCAGGGCGGTGATGATCGGGGCGTCGTCGATGCGGGTCAGGTCCGCAGGCTTGGTGGGCGACTGGCCGTGCTTGGCGGAGAGGATGACGGTGGTGGACTTGTCCACGCCCTTGTTCTTCAGCTCGGCGAGCAGACGGGCCAGCTGGCCGTCGACGTAGTCCAGCGCACCCGACAGCAGCGGACCGGGGGTCACGCCGTCGGCCTCGTAGCCACCGGTCTGGCCGTCGGACTTCGGCAGCTTCTGCGCGACCGAGACGGACTGGAAGTTCATGCCGAAGATGGCCGGCACGCCGACCTGCTTGGCGCCGGAGTGGTCCTTGCCGTCGATCTCGTTGAGAACGGCCTGCACCTTGTAACCGTCGTACTGCTGGGTGGACTTGTCGTCCTTGGTCCAGTCCTGGCCCGCGATCGGCGAGTTGGAGTTGACCTCGGGGGTGAACAGGTCGTCGATCGAGTTGCCGGACTTGCCCTCGAGGATCGAGTAGGCCGGGTGCTTGTCCGACCAGGCGGTCAGCTTGCCGGCGGCGTGCAGCACGTCGAAGACCGAGTTCACCTGCAGGTACTGGCTCGGGTAGACCGGCTTGCAGGTGGCCGGGTCGACCGGCATGGCGGCCGGGTTGAGGACGGTCGCCGGGTTGCCGGTCATGCCCAGGATGCTGCCCGGCAGACCCGACAGGCCCTGACCGGCGTCGAGCGCGGTCTGGTCCTTGTCCATGGCCTCGGTCATCGCGACCTCGGCGCCCTTGGTGGCGTGCGCGCAGTCGGTGGTGCCGGCGGGCAGCAGATCATGGTTGAAGGTGTCGTCGTAGTAGACGCCCGACTGACCCGCGGTCGCACCGGTGAACTGAGCGACCATGCCCGGGAACGAGTCCGACGGGTTGGTGGTCTGCGCGTGGGTGTACTGGAGGCCGTTGTTGGCCATGGCGGCCAGCGCCGAGTTCGGGTGCTGCTTGATGTACCAGGCCAGATCGGCCTGGTGCATGCCGTCGACCGAGATCAGCAGGACATGATCCTTGTCCTTGCCGCCCTTGTCCTTGTCGTTGTCGGGGCCGGCGCTGGCGATGCCGGTCGCCGTGCAGGCCAACGCGACCGCGCCGACGGCGGCAGCCACTCGAATACTCTTGCGGGACATGGATCCTCCTCATCCGACGGCACACAACTCTTGTGCCGCAGCTCTCTACACGGCACGTGCGCAGCACGGACCGGAAACATGTGGGGTTGTTACGGGATCGGCGAAGGGTCAGGCGTCGTAACCGGTTGCGGCACTGCGCACTTGGCCGACATACACCGAGGAATGGTTGTAGGCGAGGATGGCCTGGCGCCAGCCGTTCGCGGTGGATAGATCGCCGCCAGCCGCGCACAGATAGCGGCCCGCAGCCAAGGCGGCGTCGTCGATATTGTCGGGGTTACCCGAAAGATCATTGGTGGCAACAGGTTTGGCGGCTTGCAGCGCGGCCGCGAGCGCCTGATAGTCGGCGCCGGCGCGCACACCCCAGTGCTTCCAGGTGTCCGGGATGAACTGGAACGGCCCCATCGCCCGGGCATAGCCACCGTGCCCGGACTTCGGATCGAGAATGACGGCATTACCGGCGGTGCCGTTGAGCGGCACCCCACGGATCGGCGGCGCCACCAGCCCGTCCGGCGCGATGGTGGCCCCGCCGAAACGAGCGTGATTGCTTTCCACCCGGGCGATTCCGGCCAGCGTCGTCCAGCCGAGATGACATCCGGGCTGGGCCTGTGCCATCACGACGGTCGCGTACCCGTACGCCTCGAGCGCCCGCAGCGGAATGCCGTACTTGTCGGCCCGCGGCCGCGCCCACGCCTGCAACTGATCGATCTTGGCGGTCACCGCGTCGAGCCGGATGGCCGGAACCGGGCCGCCCGCGCCCGGGGCCGCCGGGGCGGGATCCGGCGCTGCGGAACACCCGGCCACCGCGACCGCGGTGGCCGCGACGACCAGGGTCAGCCGTGCCCCGGCCAACCGTCGGCCCGAACCGTACGAGTTCGTCATCATCTGCCGAAATTCACTGTCGCAATCGAGATTTCGTTCCGGTCCGCTAGCCGCAGGGGTGCACGGCGGGCGGGGCGACCGGAGCCTTGGACGCCGGGGGCGCGGCGGGCGCGGCCGTGGCGGGCTTCGAAGGCGCGGGAGCCGGCGGCTTCGCGGTTCCGGGGGCCGGGGCGGGAGCCGGCGGCTTGGGGGCGGCCGGTTTGGGCGCCGCGGGAGCCGGTGGCTTCACGACCACGGGCGGATGGGGCACCACGGTGATGATCGGCGGACCGTCGTGCAGCTCCAGCGACACCGGCTTCGCACCGACCGCCGGAATCACGCAGGTCGGCGAGGCGGCGGGCGGCTGGGTCGCGGACTGGACCTGGACCGTCGTCACCGGCGCCGTGGTCGCGGCGGGCGGCTGGGTGGTCGCGGGCACCGTGGTGGTGACGGCCGGCGCGGGGGCCGTGGTGGTCGCGGGCGGCGTGGTGGTCGCCATCGGCGTCAGCGAGATCACCGCGGACGTGGTCGGCGCGGGAGTCGTTGTGCCGGTGCCTGGATCGGGTGTCGTGGTGGTCGCGGGCGCGGTGGTCGCCGGCGTCGTGGTGACCGGGACGGTGGTCGTGGTGACCGGAACCGTGGTGGTCGAGTTCGGGTCGGCGGTCACCGTGACGGTCGTGGTCCCCGGATCCGTGGTGTACCCCGGATCGGTCGTGCTGGTTCCCGAATCGCCGCCGCCCAGGGTCAGCGACGCGCTCACGTCGACGGAGATGCCCGGCATCTCGGTGGTCGTGGCGGCGTCGGTGGTCGTCGTCACCGGCGTATCGGTGGTCGTGACCGGCGTGGTGGTCGGGTTGTCGGTATCCGTGGGCGCGGCGTCATCGGTCGTCTGCAGCGGCGAGTCCGCGGCGTCGAGGGTGGTGCCGTCGCCCGGTACCGGAGAATCACCCGGCGTCGAGCCGTCGGTGGAATCGAATGCCGCGGTGGCGGTCTGGTCGTCGTAGCTCTGCGTCGCCGGGTCGGTTGCCCCGACGGCGGTGGCGCTCGCGGCGGCGGCCGGGCTGTCGCCCCGGGTGTCGGCAGCGGCGACGGCACCGACGACCAGGCTCATCATGGCCGCGCCTGCGGCCACCTTCGTCAGATTGCGACGCAGGCGCGGCGCGATGCTGATGCCCGTGATCCACTGCCACCGTTCGGAGCTTTCGATGAAGGGCTGCTCCGAGGCGTTCGAGTGGTCGAGTTCAGGCGCGTTGTTATCCAATGGTGTCCCCAAGTGAATTCGTCGTCCACCATGAGTCGCCGCGTCAATTAGCTCTGCGGGCAGCGAATTTCAGCGTTCACTTTTCCCGGACCTTCTCAGGCGGGAATCAGGAACCTCATAGCGACGAAGACTGTGCAAGGCGCCCGAGCGGAACGCAACTCCCGCCAGACAATAAGACAAATCGGACATCACTGCTCCGCAACAGGGCAGCGGTAGCGCCGGACAGGCACTATGAGCCGCCTTAGCCATCAAGAGAATTCGCAGCAAACGGCCGCCAGACCGTTCCCGGCCACCCGCCGACCGCCGCCCGGCCGTCCGCCGAAACCACTGCCGACAAGCGACTTCCAGACCGCCGAGAAACCCGGTAGCACCGCCCCGGACCTGCCGACAGACACAAATTGTCACGCCATCCCGACGGGTGAATATGCCGTGTTTACAGGTGAATACGAGACATCTTGGCGGTGACGAGACAATCGCCGCCGTTCACGAATGTTTAAGCTGGCAACCGGTGTGATCCACCCGACATGGCGCCGATACTGTTCGGCGGGTAAAAGTTCTTGAGCGAATCTGTATTGCGTGGCCAATGAATTCGCCAGCTCGTGACGATCGATGGAGAGGCCGCCGTGCAGATCACCGCAACCCCCCTTGCCCACCCCGAGGCCCGGCCGGCCACGAAACGGCGCAAGGCGGGTCAGCGCACCTGGCCCTGTGAGCGACCGGAGATCGGCGTCTACCTGCGCCGCCGCCGTGAGGCGCTGGGGCTGACCCAGGAGGAGGTCGCCCTCGCCGCCTCCACCACGCTGTCTTCCCTGCGCAAATGGGAAGCGGGACTGCGCAATCCCTCCGTCGAGGGTCTGGCCGCCTGGTGCCGGGTGCTCAATCCCCCGGACTGGATGCTGCGCAAGATCACCTCGCTGGCCCTGGGCGGCCTGGACAACCTGCGCGCGGAGATGTCGCCACCGGTGGTCGGCGCCGACGATCTCGACCACCTGGAGGCGTTCTCCGGCCCCGCCTACTACCTGGGCTTCCCGCAACTGGACGTGCTGGCCGCCAATACCGCCGCGCGGCAACTCGTTCCCGGATTGATCCCCGCCGACGTCGGGGCGGATCGCCCCGCCAACGTGGTCGAGTGGATCATGACCGAGTCCGCCCGGGAGCTGGTGGTCAACTGGAAGGACACCGCGATCCGCGCGATCCACGCGCTGCGGGTGATGGGTCCCGGCACGGTTCCGCAATCGCGCCTCGACGAGATCTTCAACTCCTGCTATTCGCAGTCGCCGGTGGAATTCAAACGCTTCTTCACCACCGACCCCGCCGAGACGTCCGACAGCGACGACCTGATCATCCGAAACCCGTTGTCGGGCACCGTGGAACGCTATACGTACCGGACCCTCCGCCCGATGGGCCCGATGCGGCCCTACGAACTCGTCCAGCTGGCCCGGAGCACCACCGCCGGTTAGGTCACCGAGTCGAGCGAGGAGAAGACGACCACGTTGGACTCGTAGCTCTTGGCGGCCTGGTCGAAATTGCCTCCGCAGGTGACGACTTCGAGTGTCGCACCGCCGCGCGGACCGAAGACCAGCTGATCCGGGAATTGCGATTTGAGGTACATGCGGACGTCGGTCACCTTGAAGTGGGCGGTCTTACCGTCGGCGCGGGTGACGTCGATGATGTCACCGGGCTTGGTCTTCTTGAGCGAGAAGAAGACTCCCTCGCCCTTGTAGGAGTCGACGTGTCCGAGGATCACGGCCGAGCCTTCCTCACCCGGCGCGGGACCCTTTTGATACCAGCCTGCCTGCTGATAGTCGGCGGGAACCTGCACCGAGCCATCGGCATTGAGGCCCACCGAGATCAGCGAGCCGGTGGCCTTGATCGAGGAGATCGCGAAGGACACCGGAGTCGAACGAGTAATCGCCGCAGCGGTTTTCACGGCGGTGGTCGTCAGCGGTGCGCTGGTGACAGCCGCTGGATGGGTGTCACCCGAGGACGAGCAGCCCGCCAGCAGCGCGGTGATCGCCACCGCGCAGGCGAGCAAGACCCGGCGAGATCGTCCCAGTCGCAGGGTATTCCGGCCCGATGGGATCATTTGGCGCTCACCTGCTCGGCCATGCCGCCCGCACCCGTCTCCGGGGCGCCCTTGGGGATCACGTAGCCGCCGGCCGGAACCTGGTCGGTGACCGCGGTGCCGCCGGGAATCCCGGTGGTCGCGCCGACGGGAATCGTCATGCCCTGCACGGTGTCCGCTCCGGCCGCGCCCGCCCCGGCGACCACCAGATCGACACCGCCGAGCCCGCCGCCCTGCACGTCGCCGCCGATATTCGTGTTCCCGCCGACCTGGGCACCGCCCCCGACGTTCCCACCGACCTGCACACCGCCACCGACTTGCGCTCCCCCACCGGCATTCCCGCCGATCTGGGTTCCACCACCCACCTGCGCACCGCCGCCGACATTCCCACCGATTTGCGTACCGCCGCCGATCTGCGCACCACCACCGGCATCCCCGCCGATCTGGGTTCCGCCACCCACCTGGGCACCGCCACCGACGTTGCCGCCGACTTGCACACCGCCCCCGACGTTTCCGCCGCCCTGGGCATCCCCGCCGCCCTGGGCACCGCCGCCGACATTCCCGCCGCCCTGCGCGTCCCCACCGACTTGCACACCGCCGCCGAGGTTTCCGCCGCTTTGTGCGCCGCCGCCCACCTGGGCACCACCGCCGACATTCCCGCCGCCCTGCGCGTCCCCACCGACCTGAACGCCGCCACCGACATTCCCGCCGCTCTGGGCGCCGCCGCCGACCTGCACGCCACCGCTGGTGTTTCCGCCGACCTGGGCACCGCCGCCCACCTGCACGCCACCGCCGACGTTCCCGCCCGGAGCGGCGCTGGTGGTCGCCGGAGGTGTGGTGCCGCCCCCGGCCTGCACCCCGACGCCCACCTTGACTCCCCCGTCGCCGACGCCCACATCGACGCCCAGGCCGATGCCCGGGGCGGGAGGGGTGGTGGTGGCGGGGTCGGCGGAGGCCGACGATGCGCACAGCGCAACAGCGGCCGCGGCGAGCGCGGCTGCTGTGAATGTCCTTGCCGACATTGTGAATTCGCTTCCAGAAGTTCTTGTTCGACTCTCTTCCGTCGAATGGACCGGGCGGTGTGTTACCCCGTATCGGCCCGGATTCCGAAAGTTAGCGGCCGTGCCGGAGCATTCAAGACTGGACGTTTGCACAACTCCCTAATGGGCAAGCCCCGAGACGCCCCGATCCCCTAATTCGCGCCACTCGCCACCGTGGCGGCCTGCCATGTGAATCCGTCCGGATCGGTGAAACGCGCGGCACCGCCGCCGATGACCAGGCGATGCGAGCCACTCCCGTCCGAGGACACGCCGGCGTCCTTGGCCAGCGCGCGCCGCTTGTAGAGCGCCAGCTTGACCGGGCCGGACGCCTCGAACTCGACATACATCGGCCCGAAGCTCTTGCCCACGGTCAGCCCGTGCTCGACATAGAAGCGTTTGCTCGCGCCCACGTTCTCGACCCCGAGCAGCAACACCAGGGACTCGAAGCGCTTGACGGCCGGGCCGCTGTTCTTCTTCGACGAGGTCGCCACCTTCCAGATGGCCCCGTCGGGCGCCTGCACGACGCCGCCGTATCCCCACATCGACTTGGCCGCCGGTTTGAGCGAGGTCGCACCGGCGGCCAGCGCCGCGTCGAGGTAGGCGTCGGCATCGGCGGGCTGGGCCACGGTCAGCGAGAGGGTGAAGCCCCGGAATCCGGAGCTGGGCTCCTGCGCGACCCGCAGTCCCAGGCGCGTATCCAGGCCGAAGGCGGCCGCGTAGAAGTCGGCGGCGGCCTGCGCGTCTGCGACATCAAGAGTGATGTTTTCAATGGAAGTCATGTCCGCAACGCTAAGTCGGGCACGCTGACCAGCGCTTCTCGATTCCTGATCACTTCCCGCCGCCGCACCCGGACTCAGGCCGCCGGGAACTCCTCGACCGCACGCACTGCCTCGGGCAGTTCGATGTGATCCTCCGGGTAGGCCCCGAGGTGCCCGCCCGCCGGCAGGACCGTGGCCACCGCGCCGAGCTCACGAACGAAGATCCCGACATGCTCGAGCGGCTCGGGGGCGTTGACCGGATCGTCGATGGCCTGCAGCACCCGGAACCCGTTGGCGGCGGCCCGAATTCGCGGCCAGTCGAAGCCACCCTCGAAGAAGGAGGCGAGCAGGTCGTAGCCGACCTCGTGCGCCGACGCCGACACCAGCACCACGCCCGCGAAGACGCCCGCCTCGGGATCGTGGGATTCGAGCAGGCGCAGCACATTCACCGCACCGATGCTGTGCCCGACCAGGATCGTGTCTTCGG
The DNA here is from genome assembly GCF_042753865.1 of Nocardia sp. NPDC059240. Classification (NCBI taxonomy): domain Bacteria; kingdom Bacillati; phylum Actinomycetota; class Actinomycetes; order Mycobacteriales; family Nocardiaceae; genus Nocardia; species Nocardia sp. NPDC059240. The sequence goes on from NZ_JBHZAC010000004.1 coordinate 8,626, forward strand.
GCTTGCCGGATACGGCCGCAGTCAGCGCCGTGCGCCACGCGTCGCGTTCGGGGGCGTCGGGGCGGGGCAGATTGGGGATGACCACGTCGTGGCCGAGACGGGTCAGTTCGGCGCGAAACGTGGGGAACCAGACGCTGTCCTCGCGGGCCTGCAGGCCGTGCGACACCACGATGTTGCTCATGAAGTAACTCCTAGATCGACTGTGGAGAACCGAACGTGGCACGCGCGCCTGTCATTCCCCTGGCAGCGACCTGGACCGGGGATCGCCGTGATCAGATACCCCCGAGGGGTTACCAGCCAGGCGGCGACTATGCTGGCTGACGTGGCCGACCAGCACGTTTCCCGACGAGCCACCGGAGTCCTCCGGTGGCTGGGTGTGCTGGCCCTGCTTCTCGGCATCGCGGCCATGCACGTCGGGGTGTTCTCGGCGGCGACCGCCGGAGCACACGACATGTCGACGGTCGCGGCCCACGATCTGCGGACGGCGACCACGTCCGATGCGACCGAGCTCGCGTCGCAGACGGTCGACCACTCCCTGCGGGGGCTCCTGTCCGCCTCCGCCATGGGCAGCCATCCCTCCCCGATCCATATGCAGCACGCGTGCGAGGTATTCACTCTCGCGACCGCCGCATTCGCGCTCGGCCTGGTGCTGCTCGGCTGGTTCACGCGCGTATCGGACGCCGATCGACTGCCCGGTCCAGGCTCCCGGCGAACCCACCCTGAGCGGGCGCCACCCTGGACCGTGCCGTCTCTGAGCCAACTCTCGATTCTCCGCATCTGATGGATATGCGCGCCAACGCGATTCATACATCGCGCCGGCACTCCGCTGTGCCCGCTCGCCGACGCTGTGCCCGCTCACACGATTCCGGCGACGCGGCTCTCGATCCCTCTCGAATCCAGGAGATTTCGCATGTCCTCGAACGGTTTTCGCCCACCCCTGACCCGCCGCGGCTTCTTCGCGCTCGGCACCGGCCTGGCCTCCGCCGCCGCACTCGCCGCCTGCGCGCAGGATGCGCCGCGCACGCCCGCGCCGGTGCGACCCGACTCCGACGCGGTTCGCGCCGCCGAGCAGGCCCGGCGGGTCGCGGGCGCGGCCACCCGCGACGTGGGGTTGCGCGCCGCGCCTACCACCGTGGATCTCGGCGGGGTGCAGGTGCGGACGTGGGCCTACGGTGACGCCTTGCCCGGCAAGGAGATCCGGCTGGCCAAGGGTGAGGTACTGCGCGCCGAACTGACCAATGCCCTGCCCGCGCCGACCACCGTGCACTGGCACGGGCTCGCGCTGCGCAACGATATGGACGGCGCGCCCGACCTCACCCAGCCCGCGGTCGCACCCGGCGGCAGCTTCCGCTACGAGTTCACCGTGCCGGACGCGGGCACGTACTTCTTCCACCCGCACGTGGGCGTGCAACTGGATCGTGGCCTGTACGCGCCGCTGATCGTGGAGGATCCCGCCGACGGCAAGGACTACGACCTGGAAGCCGTTGTGGTGCTGGACGACTGGCTGGACGGAGTCGACGGGCGCGATCCCGACCAGCAGCTGCGCAAGCTCCAGCAGCAGGGCATGGGTGGGATGGACATGGGCGGGATGGACCATGGCGGAATGAGCATGTCGGGCGATCCGAACGCGCCGCTGGGCTCCGACGCGGGCGATATCACCGACTACCCGTACTACCTGCTCAACGGCCGAATCGGCACGGACCCGGTCACTTTCACCGGCCGCCCAGGGCAGCGGATGCGGCTGCGCATCATCAATGCGGCCTCCGACACCGCCTTCCGCATCGCCGTGGGCGGTCACCGGTTGCGGGTTACGCACAGCGACGGCTTTCCGGTGCAGCCCGTCAGCACCGACAGCCTGCTGCTGGCCATGGGTGAGCGCTACGACGCCGTCATCGATCTCGCCGACGGCGTCTTCCCGCTGGTGGCATCCGCCGAGGGTAAGAACGGCCAGGCCATCGCGTTGATCCGCACCGGCGGCGGCGCGGCACCGGCGGCCGATGTCCGTCCGGCCGAGCTGTCCACGCCGCCGCTCACCGGTGACAAGTTGGTCGCGGCGGAATCCGTGCGACTACCCGCACGCAAGCCCGACCGCATCCTGGAGGTGGCGCTCGGCATGGGCAAGGGCAACTATGTCTGGACCATCAACGGCAAGGCCTTCCCCGACCACGACATGCTGAATGTGTCTGCGGGCGAACGGATTCGGTTGCGCTTCGCCAACCACACGATGATGTTCCATCCCATGCACCTGCACGGCCACACCTACCAGGTGGTGAATCCGGCGGGCACCGGCGCGCGCAAGGACACCTCGATCGTGCTGCCCATGCAGACGGTCGAGGCCGACTTCGACGCGAACAACCCGGGACAGTGGATGATCCACTGCCACAATGCCTATCACGGCGAAGCCGGCATGATGAGCGTGCTGTCCTATACGTGATACGGGTGGCCGCCCAGGGCGGCGGTGTGGACCGCGACGCGGGAGCGCGACAGCCGGAGGTTGGCGCGCTCCTGATCGGTCAGGGTGTGCCGGGCACGGGCACGGCGGACCGGACCGGCGAGCACCGACAGCACGGTCAGCGGGGTGTTGTTACGGGGGAATGCGATGACGGCCATGATGAAACTCCTCCATGGGAGATAAGGGCCTACCGCGAGAAACTCTGATTAAAGGCGCGCGAAATAGGAACGTCGGGAAAAGCCGACGAACGGATTCGAATCAAGCGGCAATCAGAGTGCGGCAAGCCGGGAACGAGAATTGTTTTCGAACCGGACTCGGATACGGACTATCGCCGGACTTCATGTCGTCTCCCACCTCCTTGCCGCCAGGGCGCACGGGGGCGCCACATACCTTGATACGCAGCAACAATGGGGAGATCGCAGCCCCGAAACCGGTGGCGCGGGCACCCCTCTCGTCAGAGCTTCGGCACTGTACGACGTGATCCCGCGAGGGGAAGCCACTTCGGGTGACCCCTTAATCCGGGGAAACCTGTCCTAACCCTGGGCGTCTCTCGACGTCGTCGGATCAGTGGCCTGTGTTCGTACAGGAGCCTCGCCTAGCGAGGTGCTGACGAACCCATACTGGCCGGGAATCGCCATAAAGTCAAACAGCCGGAATTCGACGAAGGGCCGGCCCGAATATCGGACCGGCCCGTACCCCGGATCGAATTACCCTACGTGGACCGGAGATTCGGTCAGCGTGGTGCGGCGGACCGCGCCGGTGCCGACGGCCTCCAGGTTCTCGGTGCCGTGGATCACATCGGTGAAGGCGCGGGCGACCGTGTCGTCGTCCAGTGCCCGTTCACAGCGCCGAGCCAGCTCGAAACGATCCTCGGCCGGGTATTCCAGTGGCTGCAAGGCGATTTCGGCGACGACGCCCTTGGAGCGCAGCACTCGCCGGATGGAGTCGCCGAGCGAGTCGACGCCGACGAAGCCTGGGACCGTGGACAATTCGCCGTTTCGGTCCAGGTAGCGCAGCCGCATGGGCTGGATCGGCGTCCCCGAATCGACGGACGCCTGGAACAGTGCCGGGCGCAGGGTGCCGTGGGCGCGACCACACCAGGTGGTGCCCTCCGGGAAGAACGCCACCCGTTCCCCGGCGGCCGCGCGACGGGCCATGGTCTCGATGACGGCCGGAAGTGCCCGCAGCCGTTCACGTTCGATGGGGATCACACGCACCCGCTTGGCGACGTCGCCGAGCATGGGCCAGTCGATCAGGTCGGCGCGGGCCACGAAACTCATGGGCTCGACCACGGTCAGCGCGACGATATCGGTCCAGCCGACATGGCGGGCGGCGATCAACAGCCCGCCCTCGTGCGTGGACTCACCGCGATTGTCGACGATGCGGACCCGAATTCCGCAGCAGGCCAGCAGGGCTCGCGCATAGCGGCTCTGCAGTCCGGCACGGCGGCGGCGCGGGGTGACGAAGTGGGCGAGCGGGAAGCTCAGCAGCACCCCGGCGACACCGGCGATGCGGGCGGCCACTCGCAGCGTGCCGGCCTCATCGGGAGCATCGACACACGAAGGGCCACAGGGGCTGTGCGGCATCCAGGCGTGCGCGTCCGCCTCGGCGGGCGGACACGACAGCGAACCGGCGTCAGGGGAAAGAAGAGCAGGCATCATGGGGCATCACCGGGCGTCCAGGCTGTTGGCCGCGCCCTGTAGGCGCTCCAGGTAACGGGTATTGATGGTCGAAAGTCCGAGCAGGGCCACGAAATCGGCCACCGCGAAGTCGGGGTCGTGCGCGGGCTCACCGCAGATCTCCGCACCCAGGCGCAGGTAGCCGCTGAGCAGCGGGGGCAGCTTCGGGCGGGCCGGGGCGGTCAGCTCGTCGAGGGTGCGACCCTCCACCACGACCGGGTTGTACGGGCGCACATGGCGTTCCGCGTCCAGCGCGTGCTTCTTGAGCAGCATGTCGCGCACACCGCGCACGTTCACGCCCGGCTCGTCCTCGGGGTTCATCTGCATGGGCACCGAGACGCAGCCCATCACCCAGTCGTATCCGGTGAGCTGGATGTAGTGCAGGATGCCGGCCCACATGAGGGTCAGCACCGAGCCGTTGCGGTGATCGGGCACCACGCAGGCGCGGCCCATCTCGACGATCCGATTGCCGACGGGATCCAGTGCGGCCAAATCGAATTCGGTGGCGGTGTAGTAGCCGCCGGCCGCGGTGACCTTGTCCGGCGGCAGCATGCGGTAGCAGCCGACGAACTGCTCGGTGAGCTCGTCGCGCACCAGCAGGTGATCGCAGTGGTCGTCGAAACGGTCGGCGTCGAGGCCGGTTCCGTTGTCGGGGATGGTGAATCCGGGCTCATTGGCGAACACCTGGTAGCGCAGGCGCTGTGCGGCCTCGCGATGCTCGGCATCGGAGGAGACGACCAAGGAGTACTGGGACCGCCCGGACGTGCGGGGCGCTTCCGGAACGGACTTCGGCGCGGCTGCTAGCAGGCTGGAATTCGACGCTGCCATGGCTGTCATACGCTTGATCAAGCCAGTCCCAGACTGCGCTGGAGCGACTGCCGGATTACCTGCCGATGCCAGTCCGGTGAACGCGACGCAGACCGCACCGGGAGTTCATCCGGGCGCCTCGAAACGTTCCCTACCAGGACAAATGCTCGTATCCTGGCTGGGTACCGGCGAGGCCGGAGGCCCTGAATCGTGGTGCACAAGCGCCCCGCGAAACGTGGAAGAGGCAAGACTACGCCCGCCCCTCGGGGCCCGCACCACGGGGTCCAGCCCCCGATACACGACGCGTCCGAGCCTCGGAAGAACGGTGCGGTTCAGCCCGGAGAACCAGTCGGTTCAGTCCCGGAACAGCAGCGCCGAATCCCCGAATTCGTGCCACAGATACCCGGACTCCAACGCCACCCGATACGCCTCCCGCACCACCCGCGGCCCCGCCACGGACTCCAGCAGATGCAGATGCGACGCTCCCGGCGCATGCCACCCGGTAATCAACCCGTCCACCGCCCGCGCCGGACGTGACCCGTCGAGCACCAGATCCGTCCACCCCGCCACCGCCCGCACCGAACCATCCACGCCCACGGCGGATTCGAGCGCCCGCGTCACCGTCGTCCCCACCGCGACCACCCGCCCACCGGCCGCCCGCGTCGCATTCACCAGCCGCGCCGTCATCTCCGGCACCGCGAACCGCTCCGGACTCGGCGGCTCCCCCGCCTCCGGCGACGACACCCCCGTATGCAACGTGATCGGCGCAAACCCCACCCCGCCCGCCACCAACTCCGTCACCAGCGCCTCGGTGAAAGGCCGCCCCGCACTAGGCATCTCGGCACTCCCCGGAATCAACCCGAAGACAGTCCGGTAATACGACGCCGACCACCGCTCAGCCACATACGAATACGTGACCGGCCGCCCGTGCTGCGCCAACAACGCCCGCACCTCCGCTCCCGCGCCAGAAGCGGCGGATCCACCGGTACCGGTGATGTGGGCCACCCAGAGGCGGTCCGAATCGGGCAGCCAAGGTCTGCGCAGCTCGGCCAGGTGGTCGGCTGGGAGATGCACGCGCGCACCCGGTTCCGGTCCTTCTCGGCGCCACGGCACACCGGCCGGATCGCGCAGCTCGACCACCCAGTCGCCGTCGTCGAGCCAGGTCGAGAAGTGCAGGACTGCCGCGTCGCCGTTGTAGTGCGCGTCGACCGCCGCATTGATCATGGCGGAGTTGTTGACCACCACCAGGTCGCCGGGGAGCAGGAAGGTCGGCAGTTCGCGGAAGCGGGCGTGGGTCAGGGTTGCGGCGTCGGCGACCATCAGGCGGACCTGATCGCGCTCGAGTCCACGGGACTCGGGCGGACGGGTGGCCGAGAGCTCGTCGGGGAGCAGGAAGGCTAGCTCTTCCATGCCGAGTGTCATTGCGTCACCTGCATTTCCGAGGCGAGGTATCTGCCGCTGGGCGGCCGCGAATCGAGGAGGTGCAGGAGGGCGGGGACGACCGATTCCGGTTCGGGGCGGTCGGAGATGTCCTCGCCGGGGAAGGCGGCCTGGTGCATTTCGGTGCGCATGTCGCCGGGGTCGAAGCTGTAGATCCGGAGGGCGGGGTTCTCGGCGGCGAGGACGTTGGTGAGTTGGTCCAGGGCCGCTTTGGAAGCGCCGTAGCCGCCCCAGCCTTCGTAGCCGCCGACCGCGGCGTCGGAGCTGATGTCCACCACGGCACCGCCGGAGGCGCGCAGCGCCGGCAGGGTCAGTTGCAGGATCGCCAGCGGGGCAATCACATTGGTGGCGAGAACGGATGCGAGGTCGTCGAGGGGGTAGCTCTCCAGGGCGGGCAGTGGGCTGGGGCCGAGGCTGCTGGCGTTGTTGAGCACCAGGTCCAATCGGCCGGTGCCGACTGCCGCCGCGATGCGTTCGCGGACCGCCGGATCGGCGACATCCCCCGCAATGGCAAGAGCGCGAGTCGCGGACCGTACTCCTTCGAGTCGGTCCGCGCCCCGCGCCACAATGATCAATTCCCAGTCTCGGTCGGCGAGCGCGAGCGCGACCGCTCGGCCGAAGCCCGCCGATGCCCCGGTGATCAGGGCTCTTTTCTTGTTTTCAGGCATACCGCCATCGTGAAACCTGAACTTCACTCGAGGTCAAGGAGTTTCTCCCGGAGCGAATCAGGCGTTCTCCCGGGCGAAGCTGCGCGCGGCGACGACCACCAGCACCACGGTCACCGCGAGGGTCACCGCGCTGCCGATGTAGACCTCGTGCGCCCCGAAGTCGCCACGGAACAGCGCCCGCGCGGCATCGACGGTGTGCGAGAACGGATTCACCTTGCCGATGTTCTGCAGCCATTTCGGTCCGACCGTGAGCGGTAGGAGGATGCCCGACAGCAGCATGATCGGCACCGATACCGAGTTCAGCAGCGAGGCGAGGGTGTCTTCCGAGCGCGCCCACAGGCCCAGCGCGTAGGACGCGGCCGCGAGACCGCCGCCCATGATCGCGATGAGTACCAGTGACAGCACCAGTCCGAGCGGGTTGGGCCGCAGACCGAAGGCCACGGCCGCCACGCCGACCAGCACCAGCGCCTGCACGATCAGCACCGTCATATCCTTGAGCACCCGGCCCAGCAACAGTGCGCCGCGCGGGGCGGGCGTCACCCGCTGCCGTTCGATGACACCGGCCCGTAGTTCGGCCACGATGCCGAAACCGACGAACAGCGCGCCGAACAAGCCGGTTTGGATGACCAGGGCGGGGGTCAGGATCTTCCAGGGATCCGCGCCCGGCCCGAACGAGGACGAGACGCCCTTCACGAGTGGCCCGAACAGCACCAGGTAGATGATCGGCTGCATCAGCCCGATGATCACCCAGACCGGGTTGCGCAGATTGGCCCGCAGTTGGGACCAGTAGATCAGTCCGGTATCGCGCAGGAATGTCATGACCGGTCTCCTTCCCGGAGCGAACGCCCGGTGAGCGTGAGGAATACGTCGTCGAGGCTGGGCCGCTTGACCGTCAGCGCGCCGGGCCGGATGCCCTTGTCACCGAGCGCGGACAACAGCGGAACCACCGCGGCGTCACCGTGTTCCACGGTCAGATGCACGAGACTCTTTCCGGCAGGGGCGTTTTCGGTGCGCAGCCGCGAACGCAGTTCGAGCACCTCGGCCGCCACGTCCATGGCGAGATCGGCGGTGGCGGAGTCGATTTCGAGGCTGATCACGTCACCGGAGATGCGCCGCTTGAGCTCGTCGGGGGTGCCTTCGGCGACGATGGTGCCGTTGTCCATCACCAGGATGCGGTCGCACAGCGCGTCCGCCTCCTCGAGGTAGTGGGTGGTGAGGACGATGGTGGTGCCCTCGTCCCGCAGTCGCCGGATGTGATCCCACAGGTTGGCGCGACTCTGCGGATCGAGCCCGGTGGTGGGCTCGTCGAGGTAGATGAGGGTCGGGTGATGGACGAGCCCGAGCGCGATATCCACGCGCCGCCGCTGCCCGCCAGAAAGCTGACTGCATTTGCGCCGCTCCAGGCCGTCGAACTCCAGCGCCTTGGCCAGTTCGGCGGCATTACGCCCGGCCTCGGCCTTGGACAGCCCGAAAAGCCTTGCCTGCAACACCAATTCGTCGCCGACCAGCTCGTTCTCATTGGTCGATCCGCCCTGGGGCACATAGCCGATGCGGGAGCGCACGGTCCGCGGCTCGGCCCGCAGATCCGCCCCGACGACCGTGGCTTCCCCGGCGGTCGGCGCGAGCAGTGTCGAGATCATCCGCAGGGTGGTGGTCTTGCCGGCCCCGTTGGGACCGAGCAGACCGATGATCTCCCCGTAGTGCACGTCGAAGTCGATACCGGTGACGGCTTGCACGTCACCGGTTTTGGTTTTGAACGTCCGGGCCAGCCCGCGGACCCGGATGACCGGATCGGTGGGTGCACCGCGGACGGGTGATGTCGTTTCCACGTCTCAACGGTAGAAACGACAACCCGTTTAGTCAAGCTTGAGTATTAAAACTTGATTAGCTGACCGGCGGCGGCACCACCACGCCGCCCATGAACCCCGACCAGGCATCCAACTCGCCGCTCTCGATCCGCCCCAACGTCGCGCGCGACCACTCCAGATCCGCACGCACATGCGCGGCGGCCAGCCGCAGCGAATCGGCGACATGATGCGGAATCGCCTCGCGGGGATCGCCGCTGCCCGCCAGGATCCGCGCGATCTCGGTGTCGAAATACAGCAGATCCGCCTCGAACTTCAGGATCCGACTGTTCAACGCCGCCACCACCTCCGGCTTCGCGGCCTGCGGAAACAGCGCCACCGCAGCGAAATACGGATGCTTGACCATGTCCGCGGAAAACAACGCATCCCGCAGCATCCCCGCGAACTCCTTCTCCCCATCCCCCGTCAGCCGATACGTCCGCCGCTCCGGCCGCGCCCCCTCATGCCCCACACCCTCCACGGAAATCAACCCATCCCGCTCCAACGTGTTCAACGCCCCATACACCGACCCAGGCTTCACATTCGCCCAGTTATCCGCATCCCAGGACAACAGTTCACGCCGAACGTCATATCCGTGCACAGGCTGCAGCAGCCGAACCACCGCCAGCACCAGCAACCGGGTTGTAGGAAGAGCCATCTTCGCAGGTTAGCGCGAAGCCCGGGGCTCACCGAAGCCGGTGAGACCCCGCGCGGCAATCAACCTCCCGTGCACAGGAATCCGACCGGCTCGCCGTCGCGCGGCACGTCCTAATCCTCGGACAGATCGAATCGATGCACCGCGATGCGCTGGTTCTTGCCCATGGCCAGCACCAGATAGTCGATCCGCACTTCGTCATGAGTGAGAGCCGATGCGAGCGCAGGACGGTTCGACAGCACCTGACGCAGGTCGGGATCCACCCGGACCATTCCGTGCACGAACGCCCGTGAGCCCTGCTCCACGCGTCGCCCGTCGAAGGCACGAACCTCGCGGTCGAAGTGATCCGGGTCGTCGAGATCGACCACCACATCGACCACCAGCAGATGATCCGAACCGACGAGGCCGATGAAGTCCACGGTGCGATCTCGACGCGGCCAAGCCTCGTCGCCTCCGGTGAGAATCTCGACGCCTCGCTGTTGCAGATAATCGGGGCCGATAATCGCCCGCAGCTGATGCGGAGCGCGCGCGACGTTCTTGTCCGCCTCTATGATGCGGCGCTCGAGCGCGACGAGTTCCGCCCACGTGGACAGCGGCTGAGTCCGGAAGTTTTCGGCCGCATAACCTTTCAACCCCAACGCGCGGACATCGGGCAGCTCGCCACGATTGTCGTGGATGGTCTCGGCACGCAGCTCGAACGGCAGCCAGACTCCGAAGACGTCGCGAATGACCGTCACCACGTGTCCGGCCAGTTCCTCGTAGCCACCGAATTGCGCCGGCCAGGCGAGTTCCCGGACCCAGTTGTCACCTTCGGGCTCGCGCCAACCCCGCGCCGCCAGGAATGCTTCCTGATCGGGTGACATCTGATCCTCACCTTGGAGGCCGCCCCCGTTGGCGGGAACTTCGCACTGCATCCCACCCGAGTTGCGCACGAACTGCGCGCACCAGTGCTTGTCGGTCGTCAAGACCACGGCACCGCCCTCGGACAAGTTGAACATCGTCCATGCGAGCGCGGCGGTAAACCAGTCCCACGCCTCGGCTTCCAGCGCCGCCGGGTCCATCTGCTTCGGCGATCCTGCCGAACGACTGCGCCCACGGCCCCACAACTTGCCGATCCCCACCCGAAAACTCCTATCGCACATCGAATCACCGGGACCATACCCGGACAATCCGACAGCGTTGAGTCAGGCGCGTGCGGCACTCCGAACGGCGACGAGCTCCCGCCGGCAGCGTCGGCGGGAGCTCGTTCAGTGCGATCGCGGGTCAGGCCGCTACGCGGTCCTTGTTCGGAGTCTTTGTGGCGCGGGGCTTTTCGACCTCGTTGAAGCCGGGGCGGGCGCTGCCGATGAAGGCGACCAGCCAGGAAGCTACGGCGGCGAAGCGGTTGCGGAAGCCGACGAGGTAGAAGAGGTGGACGGCGAGCCAGGTGACCCAGGCGATCAGGCCGGTGAACTTCACCTTGTCGTTGATCTTGGTGACGGCGGCGAAGCGGCTGATTACGGCCATCGAGCCCTTGTCCCAGTACTTGAACGGGGTGGCGGCGGGCTTCTTACCGCGGATGATGTCGGCGACGTGGCGGCCCTCCTGCATGGCCACCGGCGACTGGCCGGGGTAGCCGTTGAGGAAGGTCATGTCGCCGATGGCGAAGATGTCGGCGTGGCCGCCGACGGTGCAATCGGCATTGATGAGAAGCCGTCCGGCACGATCGGTCTCACAACCGGTGGCCTCGGCCAGGATCTGCGCGAAACCGCCCGCGGCGACGCCGGCCGACCACACCACGGTCTCGGCGGCGATGCCGCGCTCGACACCGTCCTTGCTCTTGACGGTGACCTTACCGTCCTCGATATCGGTGACGAAGGTGTCGACCAGGACCTCGACGCCACTCTTCTCCAGCGACTGCTTCGAATACTCCGATAGCCGTCCGCCGAAGGGCGGTAGCACGACGCCCGCACCCTCCACGAGAGTGACCGTATCCTCCAGGTGGAAGTACCTTTTCGCGAGTTCCTTGAGCTGACCGGCCACCTCGACGCCGGTCGCGCCCGCACCGACCACCACGAAGCTGAGCAGGCGGCGGCGGGTCTCCGGGTCGGCGTCCTTGGCCTGCTCGAAGACGCGGGTGATCTGCGCGCGCAGGGCGCGGGCGTCATCGATGGTCTTGAGCGAGAACGTCTTGTCCGCGAAATCGTCGCGGCCGAAGTAGGACTGGTTGGCGCCGGTGGCGGCGATCAGCTTGCCGTAGCGGATCTTGCGCGGGCCGTCGGCCGTTTCGTAGGTGAGGACCGCGTTGGGGGCGTCGATCGAGGTGACCTTGCCGAGGCGGGTTTCACCGTTGCGGTGCTTGCGCAGGATATTCGCGATGGGTGGCGCGATCTCCTCCGCAGCCAGCACACCGGTCGCTACCTGGTAGAGAAGCGGCTGGAAAAGATGCTCGGGGGTACCCGAGATGAGGACATAGTTGACACCCGACTTGTTCAACTGCTTGGCGGCGGCAAGACCACCGAAGCCCGAACCGACGATGACGACATCGGCGGTTTCGATATCCGCCTCCACGTTGCGCATGACTGCTCCCTTCTGTCATGACTAACCGCGATTCGGAACGTCGTTGTTCCAGGTGTCAGGGCGCATAATCTAGATGACTCTTATCTACGTTGATCATGAATTGGAGAATTGCCGTGGAGCTGCGCCAACTGGCCTACTTCGTGGCGGTCTGCGAGGAGCTGAGCTTCAGCCGGGCCGCGAGCCGCTGCTTCATCTCGCAGTCGGCCATCAGTCACCAGATCGCCAGGCTGGAACGCGACCTCGGCGTGAACCTCTTCGAGCGGTCCACAAGATCGGTCGTGCCCACCGACGCGACCACTCGGCTACTTCCCCTTGCGAAGCAAATGCTGAGCCTGGAATCCGCCATTCGCGCAGCTGTACGGGCCTCCGGCCCACGAATTCGCCTGGCAGCCAATATGAGCTTCGCAACAAGATCGCTCTCGGCCATCGCCGGAGCACGCGAGGCGCATCCCGGCGCGGAGATCGAATTCGTCATCAAGCCCTTCCGCCAGCGCATTCAAGCCGTAGCCGACGGCGACTGTGATCTTGCTCTCATCCGGGGCAGCGTGGATCAGCCCGGCCTGACCGTCGAGAAGCTCTGGGTCGAGGATCCGGTCATCGCCACCTCCACCGCGCACCCCCTCGCCCAGCGCGGCGGCGACGCCACCCTCGCCGAATTGAGCACCTTCCCGCTGCTGCTCCCACCCGAATCCGAGCAGGTCCTGCTGCACAACGTGGTCCGCGGCGCCTTCGCCGACCTCCCCTCGGGCCCGGTCTTCGGCCCGCCCATCCCACCCGACCACACCGCCACCATGGAACTCATCAACCGCCCCGACGCCTGGACCATCCTCTACGCCGACACCCAGACCGAAGGCATCGCCACCCTCCGCCTCACCGGCCACCCGCTCCGCATCCCGGTCTCCGCCGTCACCCGCAGCGAGGGCCGCACCTCCCCCATCGTCACCACCCTGTTGGCCGCCCTGCACTGCTCCTAACCCGGATGCGCGGCCGCGTAATTCGCGAGACCTGCCGCGAAGGACTCGAACATCGGCTCGAGCATGGAACGCACGAAGCGCGCCTCGACGGGTACGAGCGCCGCGGCCGGATCCACATGCACCTGCCAGGTCAGGGTGCAGTGCTCGGCGTCGAGCGGCGCGAACGAGATGTCCTCGATCATGCGACGGGCCAGCGGAACCGACATGGCGTCGGCACCGAAGGTGAAGCGTGTCGCCGGTTCCCAGGCCAGAAACCGCTCCCGCACGGTGATCCAGCGCAGGTGGATATCGCGAATCGCGCCCGCCGCCCGGGCATTCGAATACCAGGTGGTTGCCCGATAGCCGCTCGCCCAGCGGGTCTGCCCCTCCCCGGTGGCGAGAATGTCGAAGGTGCGCGCGGCCGAGGCCGCCACCGTGCGCTCGCTGCGCAGATGCAGGCGCATGGCGTCGATGTCGCCGAGACCGCTGGGCTGTAGCGCGAACATCATTTCGCCGCCACCAGCCGCCGGGTCACCCGGATGGTGCTGCGGCGAGGAAGGATTCGCGGTAGACCCGACGAGAACGCATTGGCCAGGCCGGATACGACACTCGGCGGTGGAGTCTTGCGGTCGAGGGCGCGCAGCGCGGTCGCCACCACCTGTTGCGGGGTCTGACGGCTGCCGACGCTGGCGGCTTCGCCTGCCACGTCGAAGAATTCGGTGTCGGTCGCGCCCGGGCAGACCGCGAGTGCCGTCACTCCCGAGCCTTCCAGTTCGCCCCAGAGCGCCTCGGTGAAGGAGAGCACGAAGGCTTTCGTCGCGCCGTAGACGGCCATGAAGGGAATCGGCTGGAACGCGGCGGTCGAGGCGATATTGACGATGACGCCGCGATCGCGGCCGACCATGGGCGGGAGTGCGGCATGGGTCAGTTCCGCGAGGGCGGCCACATTCACCGCGATCTCCTCGCGGACCTTCGCGGCCGCGTGGTCAGCCAGCGCGCCGTGGGTCGCGAAACCCGCGTTGTTGATCAGGATGTCGATGGGGTTCGCCGGATCCTCGAAAAGCGCGGCCACGCTGGACAGTCCATCGGCCGACGCGAGGTCCGTGGGCAGCACGCGTACCGAGACGCCGTGCGCCGCCTGCAATTCCGTTGCCAGTTCTCGCAGCCGCGACTCGCGCCGGGCCACCAGGACGAGGTCGCAGCCGCGAGCCGCCAGGGCGGTGGCGAAGGCCGCGCCGATTCCGCTGCTCGCGCCGGTCACGACCGCTGTCGCCGGATACCAATCCCGCATGATTCCTCCTAAGTGAACAGGTGTTCAGCTATGTATACTTAACAGCTGTTCAGTGATCGATGTCAAGGAGGAAAAGTGGCGGAGACCCGTCAGCGCCGAGCCCGCGGGCAAGGAGAACAACTCCGCGCCGAACTGGTGTCGGCCGCGATCGATCTGCTGCTGCAACCGCAATCGCTGGCCGCGCCGTCGCTGCGCGCCATCGCCCGCGCCTCCGGGGTCGCACCCAGCGCGGTCTACATGCACTTCGCCTCACAGGACGAGCTGAACTACGCCGTCACCGCGGAACTGTTCGATCGATTGCGCACGGCGCTGGATACCGCAGACCCTGTCGACGCAGCGCCCGACCGGCGCATGCACGCCCTCCTGGACGCCTACCTGAACTGGTCGGAAAACCAGCCGGGCGCATATCAATTGCTGTTCGAACGCCCCGACCCGCTCGGGTCGGAGAGCCAGGGCCCCGGCCTGGACTTGCTCGACCGCATCGCCCGACTGCTACCCGGTGACGATCCCGAGGCTCACCGCGCCACGGCCCTGCGCATCTGGTGCGCCGTGCACGGAGTGGCCTCGCTGCGCGTCCACAAGCCGACCGCACCCTGGGCCTCGGACGCCCGCGCCGACGCCTGGGCACTGGTTTCCGGACTGCTCGCCGAGCCCTGATCACGCGCCGCAGCACGTGAATTCACACGGCGCGGCATCACGATTCGACCTACGCTGACTGCGTGGGGAATGAGAACATGCGCGCGTCCGATGCCGACCGCGAGCAGATCGTGAACAAACTGCGGCTGGCCATGGACGAGGGGCGGCTCACGCTCCACGAATTCGATTCGCGGCTGCAGCAGGTGTATTCGGCCCGGACGTACGGGGAACTCACACCGGTACTGTCCGACCTACCCGCGCAACGGGTTGCCGGCAAGGCCGCGAAGGGCGAGCCCGGCAATGTCCCGGTCTGGGTCAAAATCATGTGGACGCCCTGGGTTTTCGTGAACCTGCTGGTGCTGGTGGTCTGGGTGGCCACCGGCATGGGTTACTTCTGGCCGATCTGGGTGGAAGCGCCCTGGGGCCTGGCCCTGCTCATCCCCACCACCATCGGCATCGTGGTGCAGCGCGACTCGAACCGGCGGCGCGCCGCACGCGAAGAGTTTCGGCCGCAGTAGGTTTCGGCAGGGCAGCCGGTTTCAGTAGGCCAGTGCCGACGCGACCGCGAGATGCAGTCGCAGATCCTCGGGCTCCTCGTCCTCGATCGTCCACACGATCTCCTCCATCGCCCGCATGAACGCCCACGCCTGCGCCCGATCCGGCGCGACATCCAACGCCGCCGCCGTCCGCCCGACCACTGCCCGCGCATGTTCCGGCGTCCACTCGCTCTGCACCTGGATCATCACCAGGAACCCGGCATCGAACGCCGCCTCCCCCAGATACGCCTTCGGATCGATGAGCAGCCACGGCTCCCGCTCCGCCGCAACAATATTGCCCAGGTGCGTATCCCGATTCACCACCAGCAGCGGCCCCTCCGGCACCGCCAACTCGGCACACCGCTCGGCCGCCCGCTCCAACAGCCGACCCGGAATCACCTCGGCGACTTCATCTTCCGGCTCGAGAAACATCCGCTCCCACCCGGCCACCATCCCCGCCGCCGTCGGCAACTCCGGAAATCCATCCGGAACCCCCACCGCTTCCCGCCGCAGCCGCGAATACAACCGGCACGCCAGCTCAACCTTCCCGACATTCTCCGCCCGCCCCTCGAGACTCGGAAACCCCGGCTGATAAAGCAATTCCGTCCCCGGCCGCGCCCACTCCAACAACATCGCCCCGGTCTCCGCGTCGTACTCGAACAGCCGGACAGCCCCCTCCCCGCCATAGCAGTACAGCCCGGTCGCCTCCCCACAGTTCTCCTCATCCACCACCGGCACCTTCAACACCGCGACGGACCCGTCGGTACGCCGCACAGGCGCAACCCACGAATGCGTCCCGCCCCCAAAGCTTTCCCCGATAATCTCCAACCCCCACGCCCGACACCGCTCCTCCACCATCCCTGGCAGCGCCGCCAGCCACACCGGCCCCCGCTCCCCGAAGTACTTCGCAATGCTCTCGGCGACATTCGGCGGCAAGGAGATCGGCATCAGCCCACCTTGCCACGCCGATGCGCCGCCACCCGGATGCGCGTCGCGCAGGTGGTGCCGCAGTACTTCTGGGGTTGCCGACGGCCGGTGTCGATGAAGTAGCGACCGCAGTCTGCGGCAGCACAGCGACCCCAGGCGCAGCGGCCGCGGTCGCTCAGCCACAGGCCGAGCGCCAGCGCGGCCTTCGCCAGCAGCCAGTATTCGGGATCGGCGTCCTCAGGTGGGCGCGAATGCATCGACCAGGGGCGGCCGGGAAGTTGGACCAGGGTCGGGCGGGCGGGATAGTCGGCCAGCAGGGCATTGATGGCGTGTGCGGCGTCGTCCGGGGCGTCCATGTCGAGGATCGCGGCGACCTGGAGGGCGGCTGGACGAATCTCGGCGGGGTCGGCGCCGCTGTAGCGCTCGGGCGCGCGGTGGGCGCGCAGGATCCGCCGTATCTCGTCGTCCCCAGCTCCGGCCCGCACCGCGTTCGCGAGGTCGGCCAGGAAGTACAGCCCTCTCGGGTTCTGGTCATCCGCCACCCACGCAGTGTAACGTCAAATGAAACAAATGGCGTTACAGGAGGATGATGCGCACCTCGGTACTGATCGTCGGCGGCGGCCCTGTCGGGCTGACCCTGTCGATCCTGTTGTCGCGGATGGGAATCGACCACCGGGTCATCGAGGCCCGCACCGAGCCGTCCCCGCACCCGAAGGCACGTGGTATCTCCGCCCGCTCGATGGAGATCTTTCGCAGGGTTGGACTGGAGGCGGAGATCCGGGCTGCCGGATTGCCTGCCGAGCATGTTGCGTTCTTTCGCGGGCGGACCCTCGACGATCCGGATTACGTCCGCACAACGCCGGATTCGCAGGGCACCGAACACACGCCTACGCCCGGAGTGCTGTGCTCGCAGGATGCGTTGGAGCGGGTGCTGTCGGCGCGGGCTGGGGATCGGGTGCGACGGGGTGTTCGGCTTGTTTCGTTCGAGCAGAGCGATTCCGGCGTGGTCGCGACTGTTCGCGAGGAGCGAACCGGCATCGAGTCGGTGGTGCGGGCGGATTGGCTGATCGGGTGCGATGGTGCGCACAGCACTGTCCGGGAGGGCAGCGGCATCGCGATGACGGGGGCGAGTGGCCTCGGCGAATTTCTCAGCGTCCGTTTCGAAGCGCCGTTGGGTGCGGTGGTGGCCGATCGGGTCAGCGCGTCCTATTTTCTCGCGCGCGGGGGCGGCTTTCTGGCGGTCGACAATGATCGGCAGTGGATCTTTCAGCATCCGCTGGAGGGAGAACAGCCGAGCGAGCTCGATGTGATCGAGTTGATTCGGAGCGGGTCCGGTCGGGCGGATCTGGATGTCACGATTCGGAGTACCGCTGTCTGGCGGGTGAATGCTCGGCTGGCCGATGCCTACCGGTCGGGCCGGGTCCTGCTGGCAGGGGATGCTGCCCACGGTATTCCGCCGACCGGCGGGCACGGGATGAATGTGGGTATCGGCGATGCCGACAACCTTGCGTGGAAAATCGCCGCGGTCCTGACCGGCAAGGCTGACGAATCCCTGCTGGGCACTTATGAATCCGAGCGGCGGCCGGTGGCGCGGCAGGTCATCGATATTTCGACCGCCAATTCTCGTAATCGGGCGGGCTATCGCATCGACGATGAGCTGCTGCTCGGCACCGCGTATCGCGACAGCGGAACCCTGCTCGCCACTGACGGTTACGTGCCCTCAGGTGAGCCCGGCGACCGGCTCCCGCACGCTTGGCTGCCCGACGGACGCTCCACCCTCGATCTGGTCGGGCTCGATCCCGGCGGATCCGGGTACGTTCTGCTCACCGGATCCGAACTCCCCCAAGGGCTCCGCGACAGCTGTGGGCTCTCCCCCGCCGCTGCTCTGCTCGTTCGCCCCGACGGTCACATCGCCGCCCGCGTTCGCGATTGACGGCGGGGCCGGGATCGGTTGCGATGCGGCGGTTTCGGGGGCGGGAGGTGGGGTGGGGGGAGCTGGTTCTGGGACCGGGGTTTCGTGGACGGTGCGCCACAGGTGGGTGCGGCCGTCGGTGACGAGGACGGCGGTTACGGTGCGGCGGCCGGTTTTGACGGCTCCGAGGCGGTTTTCGGCGACGAAGCGGACGACGATCAGTTGGCCGCTGCGGGCTATCTCCTGGACGTCGGAGACTTCGATCTCCACGCCTGCCAGCACGTTTCGCGCCGACCACATTCCGGCCAGGAACGTCTCGCGGTCCACTGCCTGCCCGGTCGTCACCACCGAGGTGAACTGTTCGTCCAAGGCTCCGGAGATCCGGTCGAACACTTTCGGCAGCGCGTCCGAGCCCAGCCATTCGGCCAGATCGAAATGCAATGCCGCGACGATGTCGGTCAGTTCGACCGCTTCGTCGCCGGGTACAGCGGCCTCCTTGGCCCTTCCGGCTGTCGGCTCGACCCGTCCACGCCGGGGATCGAATCGCCCTCGCACCGGGCAAGACTGCCCGACCCCCGCCGCGGCGGCAACTGCTACGTCAGTGCCCGACCGGCCAACTGCCTCAGTGCACGACCGGCGGGGTGTAGGTGCAGGGGCCGAGGGAGCACAGGAAGTTCCAGATCCCGCCACCCATCGACTGGGCCGACCCGGAGGTCTGCGCCGAGCCCGAGGCCAGGTCGGAGGAGCCGTCGCCGGAACCGGTGGAGGCGATCTGGGTGACATCCGCGGCGGCGGGCCCGATCCCGGCGATCAACGCGCCGGCGACGGCAGCGGTGGCGAGCAGAGTACGCATGGTGAAACGCCTTTCGTGAACCTGCGGCCGAGAGGAGTTCCGCCCGCAGGGACAATCTAAACGGCCTCGTTTCACAATGCGCCGGAACTCCGAAACCCGCGACTAACCGACGGGCCCGCCCTCGCCCCAGCAGTGACCGTTGGTCAGCAGGCAGAAAAGTGTGCCCATGCTTTGAGCGCTTTGCGACGCGCTGCCCGTCGAGCCGCCGCCCGACCCTGAGGTATCAGTCGCCGCCGGGGTTCCCGACACGTCGATCAGCGGCAACGGCGCGGCCGCCGCCTGACCGACCCCGGCGAACAGCGCGCCGGCGGCGATGCCGACACAGATGAGAGTGCGCATGGTGCACTACCTTTCGATGAGCAACGACCCGGGCCATTCCGAGCCGCACTCAAACTTAAGTGACCATGTTTCATAACTGGCCCGAATCTGCCGCTCCCCCCTGCCCCCAATTCCCGTGCCCCTCATACCGAGGCCCCATACCGAGGCCACCGGAACTCCCGGACCCCAAAACAACTGTCCCCCGGCCGATTCCGGCCGGGGGACAGTCGATTGCGCTCAGCGCGAAGGGTTTCAGCCCTTGTGAGCCTTGACCGCCTCGGTCAGCTGCGGGGCGACATTGAACAGGTCGCCGACGATGCCGTAGTCCGAGATCTCGAAGATCGGGGCCTCTTCGTCCTTGTTGACGGCCACGATGGTCTTCGAGGTCTGCATGCCCGCGCGGTGCTGGATCGCGCCGGAGATGCCGAGGGCCACGTACAGCTGCGGGGAGACCGTCTTACCGGTCTGACCGACCTGGAACTGACCCGGGTAGTAGCCGGAGTCGACGGCGGCACGCGAAGCACCGACGGCGGCACCCAGCGCGTCGGCCAGCGGCTCGACGACCTTGCCGAAGTTGTCGGCCGAGCCGACGCCACGGCCACCGGAGACCACGATCGCGGCCTCGGTGAGCTCGGGACGGTCGCCGCCCACGTTGGGCTCACGCGAGACGATCTTGACGACGCCCTCTTCCTGCGCGGGCAGCTCGACGACGACCTTCTCGCCCGCGGCGGCGGCCGGGGCGGCCTCGATGGCACCCGGGCGCACCGAGATCACCGGCACGTCGCCGGTGGCCTTGGCGTCCACGGTGAACGCGCCACCGAAGATGCTGTGCTGCACCGAGCCGTCGCCGTTCACGGCGATGACGTCGATGAGCAGACCGGAACCGATGCGGGCGGCCAGGCGACCCGACACCTCCTTGCCCTCCGCGGTGGCGGCGACCAGGATCGCGGCCGGGGCGGCGGACTCGGACAGACCGGCCAGCACGTCCACCTTGGGGGTGACGAGGAAGCCGTCGGCCTGGTCGCCCTCGGCGACGTAGATCTTCTCGGCGCCGGCGGCGGCCAGGGCGTCGGCCAGCTTGTCGGCGGTGCCGGGGGCGGCAACGACGACGGCGGCCGGGGTGCCCAGCGAGCGCGCGGCGGTGAGGAGTTCGGTGGTGACCTTCTTGGGGGCACCTTCAGCGTGCTCCACGAGCACGAGTACTTCTGCCATTGTTCTTTCTCCTGAAGTTCGTTCGCTCGGGGGGCTTTAGATGATCTTCTGACCGACCAGGTAGGTGGCGATCTGGTTGCCGCCCTCACCCTCGTCGACGATCTTCGCGCCCGCCGTGCGCGCCGGCTTCGGGGTCACACCGGTCACCTGGGTGCCGGCGTTCGCAACGCCCACGGTCTCCGGGTCGACGCCCAGATCCGCCAGCGTGAAGGTGGAAACTTCCTTCTTCTTCGCGGCCATGATGCCCTTGAAGGACGGGAAGCGCGGCTCGTTGATCTTCTCGGTGACCGAGACGATGGCCGGGAGGGTGGCCTCGAGCTTGAAGACGCCTTCGTCGGTCTCACGCTCACCGGTGATGCGCTCGCCGTCGACGACCAGCTTGCGCAGGTGCGTCAGCTGCGGCAGGCCCAGGTACTCGGCGATGATCGCCGGAACCGCGCCCGCGCGACCGTCGGTGGCCTCGTTGCCCGCGATGACCAGTTCGATGCCTTCGATCTGGCCCAGCGCGGCGGCCAGGATGTAGGCGGTCTGCACGGCGTCCGAGCCGTGGATGGCCGGGTCGTTGATGTGGATGGCCTTGTCCGCGCCCATGGAGAGGGCCTTGCGGATCGCCTCGGTCGCCCGGTCCGGACCTGCGGCCAGCACGGTGACCTCGCCGCCCTGCGCCTCCTTGATCAACAGCGCCTCCTCGACGGCGCGCTCGTTGATCTCATCGAGGATGGCGTCGGCGGCCTCGCGGTCGAGGGTGTAGTCCCCGCTGGAGAGCTTGCGCTCGGACCAGGTGTCGGGAACCTGCTTGATCAGTACGACGATGTTCGGCATGGGTCTTCGTCGACCTCCTGTTCTGGTGGCACTGGGGTGGCGGTCGTACGAGGTAGTCACGTACGTCCACGAGTAGCTCGTTCGGGAGATTACCCTACGTTAAGTTACTCGTGGGTAACTTACGGTGTGAGTTTCTGCATCGGTTGATCCGGTCGCGGGTGTGATATGCGCAACCGCTAACGTCGGAGCAATGAGCGAGGCCGTGAGTCCTGTTGAAAATCCCACCGATCCCCTGCCTTTGACCGGTGAGCGGACCGTGCCCGGCATCGCCGAGGAGAACTACTGGTTCCGGCGGCACGAAATCGCGTATGTGCGTCTGCTCACGCACTGCGAGGGCAAGGTCGTGCTGGAGGCGGGCAGCGGAGAAGGCTACGGCGCCAACATGATCGCGGACGTCGCGGCGCAGGTCACGGGCCTGGACTATGACGACAGCGCGGTCGCGCACGTGCGCGCCAAGTACCCGCGGGTGACCATGGTGCAGGGCAACCTCGCCGATCTGCCGATCGAGAACGATTCGGTCGACATCGTCGTGAACTTCCAAGTGATCGAGCACCTTTGGGATCAGGCGCAATTCCTGCGCGAATGCCTGCGGGTGCTGCGGCCCGGCGGCAAACTGCTGATCTCCACGCCGAATCGGATCACCTTCTCGCCGGGGCGCGATACGCCGCTCAACCCTTTCCACACGCGTGAACTGAATGCGGCCGAGATGACCGAACTTCTCGTCGAGGCGGGTTTCACCGTCGAATTGATGGCGGGCATCTTCCACGGGCCGGAACTCGTCGCGCTGGACGAGAAGTGGGGCGGGTCGATCATCGACGCGCAGATCGAGCGGGCCCTCGCGGGTGAGCCGTGGCCGTCCGATCTCGCCGCCGATGTGGCCGCCGTGCGCATCGACGATTTCGAACTGCTGGCCGACTCCGAGCGCGATATCGACGCCAGCCTGGATCTGGTGGCCATCGCGGTGAAGCCGTGACCGACAGCATTTCCCCGGTGCCGGGCCAGTTCACGCTGGTCCTGCATTCCCATCTGCCGTGGCTGGCGCATCACGGGCGCTGGCCGGTCGGCGAGGAGTGGCTCTACCAGTCCTGGGCGGCCTCGTATCTGCCCGTGGCGAAGGTGTTGAGAACCCTTGCGGCCGAAGGGCGTTCGCATCTGATCAGTCTCGGCATCACGCCGGTGCTGGCGGCGCAGCTGGATGATGCGCACTGTCTCAAGGGCATGCACCATTGGCTGGGCAACTGGCGGTTGCGCGCCGACGAGGCGTCGATGGCGGGCAATACCGCGCTCGGCGGGCACGAACATCGGCTCGCCAGTGCGGCTCTGGACGATTTCGAGACCAACTGGATGCACGGCGCGTCGCCGGTGTGGCGGCAGTTGATCGACGCCGAGGCCATCGAATTGCTCGGTGGCCCACTGTCGCATCCGTTCCAGCCGCTGCTGGACGCGCGGATGCGCGAGTACGAGCTGGTCGAGGGACTGGCCGACGCGCAGGCGCGGTGGGGGCACACGCCCGCCGGAATCTGGGCTCCCGAATGCGGATTCACGCCGGGGATGGAGCGGACCTACGACAAGGTCGGCATCTCGCATTTCATGGTGGACGGTCCCGCGCTGCGCGGTGACTCCAGCCTCGGCCGCCCCGTGTGGGATTCGGATGTGGTCGCCTTCGGGCGCGACCTGACCGTCAGTTACCGGGTGTGGTCGCCGAAATCCGGGTACCCCGGGCAGCCCTACTACCGTGATTTCCATCACTATGATCACGCCACCGGACTGAAGCCCGCGCGCGTCACGGGCAAGTCCGTCGAGGGTGCCGACAAGGCCCCTTACGACCCGGAACTCGCGGCCGCCGCCATCGAGAAGGACGTCGCGGATTTCGTGGCGACCGTGCGCGAGCGGTTGATCTCAGAGTCGGAACGTATAGGTCGCCCGGCGCTGGTCGTGGCCGCGTTCGACACCGAACTGTTCGGGCACTGGTGGCACGAGGGCCCACAGTGGCTCGAACAGGTGCTGCGGGCGCTGCCCGAGGCCGGGGTCACCGTCGGCACGCTCGCCGACGCGCGAGCCCGCGGCTACGTGGGCGAACGCGTCGAATTGGCCGATTCCAGCTGGGGTTCGGGCAAGGATTGGCGGGTGTGGGCCGGGGATCAGGTCGCCGATCTGGTCGAGCTGAACGCCGATATCGTGCGGCTCGCACTGGACACCCACGACAAGATGCGCGTGGATGCCACCGGCCTGCGCGACCCGGTCGCCGACCAGCTGCTGCGCGAGGCGATTCTCGCGGTCTCCAGCGACTGGGCGTTCATGGTGTCGAAGGATTCTGCGGCCGGCTACGCGCGTGACCGAGCCCATGAACACGCCCACGCCGTGCGCGAGATCGCCGCGGCGGTAGCCGCCGGGCAACTCGCCAAAGCGGGGCAGTTGGCGGCAGGATGGTCCTCGGCCGACGGACTCTTCCCCGCGCTCGACGCGCGCAGGCTCGGCCCCGCTTCAGAAGGACCCGCATGAAGATCTTGATGGTGTCGTGGGAGTACCCACCGGTTGTTGTCGGTGGGCTGGGCCGCCACGTCCATCACCTGGCCGTCGAACTGGCCGCCGCCGGGCACGAAGTCGTCGTGCTGGCGCGCCGCCCGATGGGCACCGACGCCACCACCCACCCGACGCACTCCTTCATCGAGGAGGGCGTGCTGGTGGTCGCGGTCGCCGAGGACGCGCCCGCCTTCGACTTCGGCGAGGACATGCTGGCCTGGACGCTGGCCATGGGTCACGCCATGGTGCGGGCCGGGATCGCGCTGGACAAGCCGGGCATCGGCGAGGGCTGGACGCCCGACGTGGTGCACGCGCACGACTGGCTGGTCGCGCATCCGGCCATCACGCTGGCCGAATATTACGACGTGCCTTTGGTTTCCACGATTCACGCCACCGAGGCGGGACGGCACAGCGGCTGGGTGTCGGGCCGGGTGAACAAGCAGGTGCACTCGGTGGAGTGGTGGCTGGCGCACGAATCCGACGCGCTCATCACGTGTTCGGAGTCCATGAAGGACGAGGTGCACCGGCTCTACGGGGCCGAGCGGGTGCCGATGACGGTGATCCGCAACGGTATCGACGTGGGCGCGTGGACTTTCCGCGAACGCGCCCCGCGTTCCGGGCCGCCGCGACTGCTGTATGTCGGCCGCCTCGAATACGAGAAGGGCATCCAGGACGCCATTGCCGCGTTGCCCCGCATCCGCAAGGCGCACCCGGGCACCACGTTGACGGTCGCCGGTATCGGCACCCAATTCGATTGGCTGCGTGAGCGAGCCCGTACACATCGGGTCGCGCGCGCCGTGAATTTCGTGGGCAAGCTCGACCACACCGATCTGCTCGGCTGGCTGCACAGTGCCGACGCGGTCGTGCTGCCCAGCCGCTACGAGCCGTTCGGCATCGTGGCGCTGGAGGCGGCGGCCGCGGGCACCCCGCTGGTCACCTCCACCGCGGGCGGTCTGGGCGATCTCGTCACCGACGGCGTGACGGGTGCGTCCTTCGAGCCCGCCGACGTGAACGGTGTTGCGGAAGCGGTCATCTCGGTCCTCGACGATCCGGCCGCCGCTCAGGATCGCGCGTGGTCGGCCCGCGAACGTCTGACCGCCGACTTCTCCTGGGATGTGGTCGCCCAGGAAACCGCCTTGGTCTACCAGTCGGCCAAGCGCCGGGTTCGCACTCCCCTGGGCCGCCCGGTCATCACCGAACGTCCACTGCCGGAACGGGATCCGAACCAGCCGTACTGATCGCGACACGCCGGATCCGCCAGGATTCGCCGGGGACACCCTTTTGCTCCGAATTGGAACGTGTTCTAATTCGGGGATGACGGTCGGTGTGTACGGCGAGGCGGATCCGGCGTTCGGCGCGGTGCGCGAGGTCTTCGAGGCGAGCTTCGCCGACGGGCAGAACCTCGGCGCGAGCGTGGCCGTGTTCGTGGACGGACGGCCCGTCGTGGAGTTGTGGGGCGGCATCGCCGATGCCAAAACCGGCAGCCCGTGGGACCGCGACACACTGTGCGTGACCTTCTCCTGCACCAAGGCCGTGACAGCCACCGCCGCCCTGCGGGTGGCGACCGATCTCGGGATCTCGGTGGAGAAACCGGTGGTCGACTGGTGGCCGGAATACGGTCGCGCCGAAAAGGATTCGACGACGCTGGCGGATTTCCTCACCCACAGTGCCGGACTCCCGATCCTGCAGCAGCCCGTCTCCGCCGCCGAGGCCGCCGAACCGGGATTCGTCGCGGGCCTGCTCGCGGCTCAAACACCACTGTGGGAGCCGGGCACCCGGCACGGCTATCACGCGCTCACCTACGGTTGGCTGCTCGGCGAATTCGTCCGTCGCCACACCGATTCCACGATCGGCGACTACATCCGCACGCAACTGGGTCCCGAACTGCATGTCGGTGTGCCTGCCGCGCTGCTGGAAAAGATTGCGCGCCTGTCCTTTCCACCCGCCGACGAGCAGGCGTGGACCGGCGACCCCGATCCCGTCTCCCCCGAGGCGGCACGGCGCATGATGCACGCCTTCCGCGATCCCGAGTCGCTCGCCATCCGCTCGACCGCGAATCCTCGTGCCTCGTACAACAATCCGGAGGTCCTCACCGGCGGCTGGCCCGCCACCGGCCTGGTCACCACGGCCCGCGCGCTCGCGACCCATTACCGCGACCTGCTCGCCGGTGACCTGCTCCCACTGCCGGTCCTGAACGACGCAATCCGCGAACGGGTCCGCGGCACCGACGAGGTCCTGCTGTCGGCTTCCGCCTACGGGCTCGGCTACGCACTGCCCGCCGAGAACCTGATCGTCCCCGTCGCCGCACGCCCGACCGTCTTCGGCCATGCCGGTGCGGGCGGCTCGATCGGCCTCGCCGATCCCGAGCACCGCGTGGCCTTCGCGTTCATTCCCAACCTGCGCCGCGATTGGCTCTCCGGCGACCGTCGGGCCTACCAACTGCTCGAAGCCGTCTACGCCGCACTGTGATTCGCCGGTTGACGTCGCGGCGATTCGTCAGTTGAAGTCGCAGCCCGGGTTCGGGGCGTCCTCGGACAGCGGGCTGCCTGCGGGCAGGACGTAGAGCACGTCGAGGATCTGCGGCTCGGTGCCCAGATTCCGCTCGATATGGGTGTTGCCGACACCGGCTCGCTCCACGAATGTGGTTCCCGCGCCGCCGGTTTGATCGATCTGGCAGTCCGATCCGTAATGCGAGATCTGCCCCTGCCGCACCAGCGCGTACAGCGTCCCGTCGTGGTAGTGCCATCCGGTGGAACCGCCTGGGGCGATGGTGATTTCACGCAGAATGTAGTCGTTCCCGCCGATCGTGGTCTGCGACAGAATCACCGCCGTGATACCGCTGGAGGGCGTCGCGTGCGCGGTCGCGGCCATCGATCCCACCAGCGCCATGGACGCCAGGCCGGTCAGTACAGCTCGAAATCCGAGAGTCACGGGCCCACGGTATCCCGCGTCGGCCGATCCCGCAGCCGCTGCGCGATTCACTGCTCGTTGACGATCGACCGGATGCCCAGGTCGCGGGCGGTGTCGGCGAAGGCGCGAACGGCGGCGTTCTCGGCGGCGGTCAGCCACACCAGTGCCCATTCCGTCAGCGGCGCGTCCACGATCGGGACGTAGGTGATGTTCGGCGGGGTGTAGGTCCAGGCGACGTGCGCGTTCATCGGGGAGACGACGGCACCGGACATGATCAGCGGCAGGATCTCGAAGAAGGACGCCGCTTCGGGGCCGCGGGTGATCGGGATGCCGCTGGGAGTGGCGGCGGGCAGCATGCCTTCGGCCCAGTACTGCGGGACATTGCCCAGGCTCGGGAAGACGCAGTCGGCGAGGTCTTCCATGGTGATCGAGTCACGTGCGGCGAGTTCGGAAGTGGTCGTGGTCGCCAGGACCCGCCCTTCGGTCATCAGCACCGGCCCCACGGTGAGGTCCGGTTCCCGGACGGGTAGCCAGATGAGGCCGAGGTCGACCTCCTTGGCGCGCAGGGCGGTGAACGGTTCGCTGTGCGGGAAGTCGACCAATTCGATTGTGCAGTCCGGGTATCGGAGATTGAAGGCGTCGATGACCGGCTGCAGATAGAGGCCCAGGATGCTCATGACCGCGACGCGGAGGGTGCCCTGGATGCTGCGACCGGCGGCGCGGGCGCGAGTGAGTCCGCCCTCGATCAGGCTCTGCGCGTGTTTGAGGTCTTCGTAGAGCCGGCGGCCGACCGGCGTGAGACTGACCGAACGGGAAGTGCGTTCGAACAGGGCGGCCTGCACCTGCCGCTCCTGCTTCTTGATCGCCTGACTGACGCGGGCGGGGGTGATTCGCAGCTTCTCGGCGGTCCGGCCGAAATGCAGTTCCTCGGCCAAGGTCACGAAGATCTCGATGTCCCGCAACTCCACAACGATCTCCCGCTCGCTAGCTCCGCTCATCAGCGCTCGATGAGCGGATCCACTGTAACCCATAACAGAGCACTCGCTCTGTTATGGGTGATCGTAAACCTCTGACTTAACCGACCTTTCGATCTCTGTCGTTGTTCCTACCTGCGGAAACTCCGAAGCTTGGAACTGTCGCCGACACCGGCGACCGAACCCAGCGAAGGGAGTGAGGGCATGAAGATCCTCGGTGCGGCCATCACCTTGACCGTCTCCGACCCCACGGCATCGAGCGAGTTCTTCTGCACGCATCTGGGCTTCCACGCCACGGCGGCCAACGAGGAGTTCACCTACCTCGAGCGCGACGACCTGGACGTGGAAATCGTGCTGCGGCATCGCGATCCGAGGAAGCCGCCGACGCCGCCCGGCCCGGGACCGATCGGCGTCGAGCTGTCCTTCGAGGTCCCCGACCTTGCCGCCGAACAGGATCGGCTGCTCGAGGAGGGCGCGCCCGTGACCGATCCGCTGCGCCGCATTGCCGCCGGGCTGCTGCGGCTGCGGCTGACCGACCCGAACCGGCTCGACGTCCACCTCACCGAATGGACACCCCCTGCAGGCTGCCCACCTGATGCCGGGTCAGCGGCCGTGTAAGGCGCGTGTCAGGTCCGTATCAGCCCGGCTCGCGACCGTGGTCTCCGAACAAGGTCAACAGCCGGTCCGGTATTTCTCGAAAGGAATCCTCCAATGTTCGCTCTACTCGGGCGCATTGCCGTCAATCACCCGTGGAAGGTGATCGCCCTCTGGGTGCTCGCCACCATCGCGGTGGTGGGGCTGGCGCCGAAGCTCACCGCGACTACCGACCAATCCGCGTTCCTGCCATCACATTACGAATCCATCCAGGCGATGGACTTGCAGCAGAAGGCCTTTCCCGACGATGTGACCCCCGCCGCGTTGATCGTGGTGGAACGGGCCGACGGGACCGCGCTGACCGCAGCCGACTCGGACCGCGTCACCGCCGTCGCCGCGGACCTGAGCAGCCATAACGTCAAGGGCGTCACCGGGATTCAGGCGACACCGGCCGCTGCGAGCGGCTCGATCCAGGTGATCGCCGTGCAGATGGCCAAGACCACGGATCCGAGCGACAAGACCCAGACCGACGCGGTCAAGGCGTTGCGCGAGGAACTGAAGCAGCAGGTCTCCGGTTCGGATTTGAAGGCCGGTATCACCGGCACCGCAGCACAGACCCTCGATCAGACCGAGTCCGGCAACAAGGGCATGGCCATCATCGGGATCGCCACGGTCGTGCTGATCCTGGTCCTGATGCTGGTGATCTTCCGCAGCCCGGTGATCGCGCTGCTGCCGGTCATCACCATCGGCGCGATCTCGAGCACGGTCGGCGGGCTGATCGCCATCGTCGCCCACGCCTTCGACCTGAAGGTGGACAGCTCGGTCAACTCGCTGCTGACCGTCGTATTGTTCGGCGTCGGAACCGATTACATCCTGTTCCTGATGTTCCGCTACCGGGAACGCCTGCGCGCCGGCGAGGATCCCAAGACCGCCATGATCAGCGCGGTCACCCGGGTGGGCGAGGCCATCACCTCCGCCGCGGGTGCGGTGATCATCGCCTTCCTGGCGCTGACTCTGTCCTCGCTGGGCATGTTCCGCGCGCTCGGCCCGGCGCTGGCCATCGCCGTCGCGGTCGCCATGCTGGCGGGCCTGACCCTGGTCCCCGCCATCGTCTCCAAGCTGGGCACCAAGGTGTTCTGGCCGTCGAAGTCCTGGCAGCAGGAACCGAAGGGCGCGTTGTTCGCCGCGCTCGGCCGCGGGCTGGGCCGCCGGCCCGGCGTCTTCGCCGCCGCTGCGGGAGCGATCCTGGTGGCCCTCGGTCTGGCCGCCTTCGGCTTCCATCCGACCTTCGACATGAGCTCCGCATCCACCTCCGATACGACCGAATCCACCGTCTACAGCAAGGAACTGCTCAAGGGCATGCCTGCGGGGGCCACCCAGCCGTCACTGGTGTACCTGCACTCGGACGGCACCCTGAGCGACGCGCAACTGGGCGACTACCGGACCGCATTGGCCGCCATTTCCGGTGTCGGGCAGGTCGGCACGCCACGGGTCTCGGCAGATAAGTCGATCGCCGAATTCCAGGTCACCCTCACCACCGAGCCGACCTCCGACGCCGCACTGGCGACGGTCCGCGGACCCCTGCGGGACGGCGCGCATGCGGCGGCACCGATCGGCAGCAGCGCCTACGTCGGCGGAATGTCTTCGGTGCTGGTCGATTTCAAGGCCGCGATGAACCACGACTACAAGATCGTGTTCCCGGTGGCGGCCATCCTCATCGCCCTGGTCCTGGCCCTGCTACTGCGCAGCGTCGTCGCACCGTGGTACCTGATGGGTGCGGTCGGCCTCGGCTTCGCGGCCACCCTGGGTGCGGCGGTCCTGGTATTCCAACGGGTCCAAGGCAATTCGGGCCTGATCTTCTCGCTGCCGATCATCATGTACATGTTCGTCATCGCCCTGGGCACCGACTACAACATCCTGATGGTGGCCCGACTGCGTGAGGAAGCCGAGGAGGGCAACGATCCGCGTAGGGCGGCTGCCCTGAGCCTGCGCCACACCGGCCCCACCATCGCCGCCGCGGGCCTCATCCTGGCAGGCACCTTCGCCTCGATGATGCTGGCGGGCAACTCCATGCTCAGCCAGATGGGCTTCGCCATCTCCTTCGGCATCGCCCTCTCCGCCTTCGTCATGGCGATGTTCTTCACCCCGGCCATCACCGCACTACTCGGCCGCAAGGCATGGTGGCCGAGCCGCGTCGGCCGGGTCGAGCCCGTCGACTCCGGCTTCTACGACGAATCCGATTGGCGGACAACGCAACACAGCTACACCCGCTGAATCGAATCCCCGGATGCCTGACCGCACAGCGGTCAGGCATCCATCTTTTTCAGGGCCTTCTGGACGGTGAGGAAGGTGCGGGTGGTGATGTCATTGCCGAGGGTTTTTTCGACTACCTGCATGAAGTTCGTGGTGCTGGGGTCGGTGTTGTCGATGATCGACAGGAGGGCTGCGGCGGCGGGGTCGAAGCGGACCACCTTGACCGTGTTCGTGTCGTCGGCGGGGAATACCGGGAGCGACTCGGGGGTGTCGCGGACAAAGGTCACGGTCAGGTAGGTCTCGCGGCAGTGGGTCAAACCCGCGAAAGGGTCGGAATCGACCAGGGTCTGGAGTTGGTCGCGGGTGCGGATCAAGGTGCCGCCGGGGATGCCGAGTTCGGCGTTGAGGGCTTTCTGGATGCGGGATTCGAGGGCTGGGACCTTCGAATCCTTGGTCTGGAAGACCACGTTGCCGCTGGAGAGCAGCGGGCTCACCTTTTCGAAGCCCAGGCCCTCGAAGACGCCGCGCAGCTTGTCGTTGCGCATGTTGGGGTTGCTGGGCATGATCCCGCGCAGGAAGGCGGCGTAGTGGTTCACGACGCGGTGACGCCGTTCTTCTTGCGTTCGATGTCGGCGAGGGCCTCGAGGTGGGCGGCGCGCTTCTCGGCGGCGGAGTCCCAGGCGTCCTTGCGGTTCTTGACGACCCGGGCGGGGGCGCCGACGGCGATCGAGTAGTCGGGGACGTCGCCCTTGACCACGGCGTGTGCGCCGAGAACGCAGCCGCGGCCGACGCGGGTGGAGCGCAGGACGGTCACCTTGGCGGCGATCCAGGTGTCGGGGCCGATGCGGACCGGCGACTTCACGATGCCCTGATCCTTGATGGGCAGGTTGATGTCGTCGGTGACATGGTCGAAGTCGCAGATGTAGCACCAGTCCGCGACGAGGGTCGACTCGCCGATCTCGATATCGAGGTAGGTGTTGACGACGTTGTCCTTGCCGAACACCACCTTGTCGCCGATGCGCAGCGAACCCTCGTGGCAGCGAATGGCATTGCCGTCACCGATGTGCACCCAGCGGCCGATCTCCAACCGTCCCAGATCGGGGGTGGCGTGGATCTCGACATTGCGGCCCAGGAACACCATGCCGCGCAACACCACATGCGGGTTGGCCAGCTTGAACTTGGCCAGCCGGTAGTAGCGCACCAGATACCAGGGCGTGTACGCGCGATTGGCGAGCACCCATCTGAACGAGGCGGGAGTGAGGAAACGCGCCTGCTCCGGATCCCGGCGCCGCGATCCCCGCCAACGCGCGCTCAAGGGTGCGCCCCACATGCTCGTCACGAACTACTCCCTGTGTTCACCGGTCGTTTCAACGAGGGTATCCGCCCCCTTCTCAGGGCGTGAAAGTAGGCTGTGCTGCGGCTGTAGCGGCCCGGCGAGAATTCTCAGACTTCCGTACTGGCAGAAGGGACACCAGCAGGTGCGAAACGGCAGGCGGCAGACCGGACGTGAACGACGCACGCGCACCGGCGCCAAGGTGCTGGCACTGACGGGCGCCGGGCTATTCGCGTTGACCGCCTGCGCGTACGGCAGCACCAAGGTCGACGACATCGGCGTGGGTCCGGGCAAGGGCTGGCCGCTGGCGTTCCGCGACGCCCACAACAGTGGGTCCACCCCGGTGACGGGTTCGCGCAAGCTGGCGTTGAATTGGTCGCGCCCGGTGGGTGGTCCGGTGGCGCAGCCGGTCATGATCGGCGGGGACGGACAGCTGTACGTCACCACCCGGACCTCCGCGTGCGAGATCCTCTCCTTCCAGATGCCCACCGGGCGCAAGCGCTTCTGCAATCCGATGGGCCCCAGCGCCGTCGACGGCGGATCCGCGGTGGACGGCACCGGCAATGTGTACGTCGGCGACGACGGCGCGGTGAACTCCTTCAACAATCTCGGGCAGCCGCGCTGGCGCACGCCGGCCGCGGGCACGCCGGTCTCCGTGCAGTTCACCGGGGACGGAAATGTCCTGTCGGTGACGCAGTCCGGACAGATCGATGTGATGAGCCGCCAGACCGGCGACCGCAAGGTCCCCACCGTCCAGCTGCTCGGCGACCCGGACTTCCTGACCACCCCCGCGCTCAACCGCCCGCCGGACGGGCAGGGCCTCGAGGATTGCGCGACCGGTGGCCCGCAGTGCCCGGTCGCGAATGTGTCTGCCGTGGACCAGAAGTCGGGCCGCTTCTACGCGACCGTGTGGAAGCCGGGCGAGGGTGACGCGGAACTGGTCGCGCTCACCTACAACGGCAAGAACGTCCAGACCGACTGGAGCGCCAAAATGCTCACCGAGGGCAGCGCCACCAGCCCGGCCCTGTCGGCCGACGGCTCGACGGTGTATGTGGGCGACAACACGAATCGCCTACTGGCCGTTGATGCCTCGACCGGTAAGACCAAATGGACCCAGGACCTCGGCTTCCCGGCCCGCGGCGGCATCTCGGTCTCCGACGGTCTGCTGGTGCCCGCCGGCGACGAGGGGCACCTGATGGCCCTGCGCGACAAGGGCGATCGCGCCGAGATCGCCTGGGAGCGTAAGGATCTGGAACTACGTGGTCGCCCCGTCCAGACGGCGGGCGGCACCGGCTACACGGTGGCGCCGATCGGCGACAAGCTGACCCTGGTCACCTTCGACACCAAGTCGGGCGCGACGGTCCAGTCCAACGAGCTCCCGGGCGCGGAAGGCAGCACCGTGGGCACCTCGGTCGGCGAGCAGGGCGAGGTCGTGGTAGCCACTCGCATCGGTGAGCTGTTCACCTTCAAGCCGGAAAAGTAACTAGCGCAACGTCATTGCGAAGCGGTCGACATTGGCCGATACACGCTGCAGGAGATCCAGCAGCGTGCGGTAGTCGTCGTCGGTGAGGCCTTCGGTGACGGCTCGGCGTTGAATCTGGATGCGCTCGAACAGGTTCGCGTGTGCGGTGACACCGTCGGCGCTGAGCGAGTGCGTGCCGGTGGCGTCGATCAGCACCCAGCCACGCTCGGCGAGGGCGGCGACATACGGTGTGGCGGTGGGGTCCTGGGGGTTCAGGAACGGGGACAGCGCCACGTCGAGTGCGGTCGCGTCCAGTGGGCCGCCCGAGAGGGTGTGCATGATCTGCCAGTGGCGGCGGCGTAGACCGTCGGCGGCGAGGAGGGCAACGAAGTTGTCCTCCAGGGTCTTGTCGATGTGCTTGAACCAGTAGCCGATCGGCTTGGGGGTCGCAGTCTTGGATGGCTCGTTCATGGCGGCTTCCAATCAGTTGTTCGATTACATGTATATGTAAGATAGCAAGTAATTGTAGAATGGCAAGCATGAAGGACAGCGACCCCGCGATCGTCGCCATCGAGCGGGCCATGGTGGCCATCCGGCGCAGCCAAACCCGCCGCGCGCTCGGCAAATTCGCGGCCCGCGCGGGTGGTGCGGCGGTCGACCCGACGATCTTCGGGGTGCTCGATGCGGTCGAGACCCGGGACGGCGAAGCCACGGTCACCGATATCGCCGGGGCGCTGGGTGTGGATCAGCCGCGCGCCAGCCGACTGGTTGCGCGCGCGGTCGGCGAGGGACTCCTCGAACGCCGCGCCGACCAGCTCGACGCCCGCCGCATCCACCTGCACCTGACGGCCGCCGCCCGGTCCGCGCTCGACCGCGCCCACGCCAATCGCCAGGCCGTCTTCGCCGCGGCGACAGCGGACTGGAAGGCCGGCGACCGCACTGAGTTCGCCCGGCTGCTCACCAGATTCGTGAGCGATTTCGGAGCCGTCAGCGCTCGCGATCCGGAGTAGACGCGGAGTTCAACGGCTGAGCCCGAGAGTCAGTCCGGCCGCACCGAATCCAGCACGGTGGCCGCGCGCTCGAGCATGTCCATGAGCGCCGCGCGTTCGGCCTCGGTGAACTCGGCCGCCAGGGCTCGTTCCACCGGCACGGCGCGCTTGTCGGCGGCGTGCATGACCTTGCGGCCCTCCGCGGTGAGGCTGGTCTCGAGCACATTGCGGTGCCAGGCGTGCGGGGTGCGCTCGATGAGGCCGCGGTCGCGCAGATTGCCCAGCACCGTGTTCATGGTGGGCGGGGTGACGCCGCAGCGGCGGGCCAGTTCGGCGGCGGAGATGCCGGGGTTCTCGCTGAGCACGTAGAGCGCGGCGTACTGCGGGATGGTCACGCCCGCGGGTTTGAGGGCGGCGTTCTTCGCGCCCATGAGCGCCTGTTCGGCGCGCTTGATGAAGCTTCCGAGGCGTTCTTCGACCGGCATCGACGTCACCGGAGCATGATAACCCATCGATCTATTCGAGTCTTGACGAATATTAGAGCTCTAATCTATCTTCGCTCTCACACCTTGATGTCAGCTCGACTGGTTCGAAAGGCTCCCCCATGCCACACCCGATTCGCCGCTGGGCCGCACCGGCGGCGGCGGTCCTCCTGCTCGCGCTCACCGCGTGCGGCAACAGCGACGCAACGGCCCCTGCCGCCGACC
This sequence comes from Nocardia sp. NPDC059240, assembly GCF_042753865.1. Lineage (NCBI taxonomy): Bacteria > Bacillati > Actinomycetota > Actinomycetes > Mycobacteriales > Nocardiaceae > Nocardia > Nocardia sp. NPDC059240. The sequence continues at coordinate 43,935 of NZ_JBHZAC010000004.1, forward strand.
GCATCAGCACCGCCTACGAACTGCCCGACGGGGCGTATCCGGAGAGCATCACGGCCGATCCGCGCACCGGCGACATCTACGCCAGCTCATTTCTGACCGGGGCCGTCTACCGGGCTACGCCGGGCAACCCGAAGGCCGAGACCTTCCTGCCCGCGGGCACCGACGGCCGCAAGACCGCCAACGGCGTGAAGGTGGATTCCGCCGGGCGACTGTGGGTGATCGACCACACGGCGGGAATCGCGGTGTACGACACCACGACTCGTGCCCTGGTGGCCCGATTCGACGTGCCCGCGCCAGACAAGGCGTTCCTCAACGATCTGGTGATCACCCCCGACGGCAGCGTGTACGTCACCGACAGCGGGCGGCCGGTGGTCTACCGCATCGCGCCGGAGCAGATCGCGGACGCGCTCGCGCACGGCGGGCACGGCGGCGAACTGCGTGTCCACGCCGACCTCGGGGCGGCGAAAGACCCTGCCGCACAACAGGCCATGGTGCTCAACGGTCTCGCGGCCGATGACGCGGGCCGGTACCTGATCGTGGTCGACATGACCAACGGTGACCTGTACCGGGTCGCGACCGATGCCTCGGCGGCCGTGCGCAAGGTCGCCTTGACCGGCGGGAACGCCGTCGACGGGGACGGCCTGGAAATGCACGGCGATACGCTGTGGGTGGTGCACAACAAGGGGAACGCGGTCAGCCGCTGGCAGTTCGACGCGGACGGCACGAAAGCCGAACTGCGGCACCGCATCACCGATCCCGCCCTCGACATTCCCACCTCGATCGTGCACACCGGCGGCCACGCCCTGGTGACGGTCTCCCAGTTCGACAAGAACGGCCCCTACGGCGCGGGCACACCCGCCCCGTTCCGCATCGTCGACATCACCCAACTCTGAAGGAGCACACCATGACCCACCCGATCATCCCCGACAAGTACGAAGACCTGCTGACCCGCCCGCTCTTCGCCCACCTGGCCACCCTCAACCCCGACGGCACCCCGCAGGTGACCCCGATCTGGCAGATCTGGGACGGCGAATTCCTACGCTTCACCACAACCACGACACGCGCCAAGCACCGCAACACTTCTCGCGACCCGCATGTGGCCGTCAGCATCAACGACCCGGACGCGCCCTACCGCTACCTCGAGGTGCGCGGCATCATCGAGCGCATCGACACCGACCCGGAGGGCGAGTTCTTCGACGTCCTGGCACAGCGCTACGGCCTGCCCTACGAGAAGCCGGTCGGCGACCACCCCGACCGCGTCATCCTCGTCATGCGCCCAACCCGCGTCACCTTCCAGGGCTGACCCCGGCCGATTTACGGGGTAGCGCAGAGGAAAACCGTTGCCGTCCGGCCGATTCGCGTGACCACCAGCGAATACGGCTGGCTGCCACGGGGTTTGATGCGACTACGCAACGCGTCCGGATCGATATCGACGCCCCGCGTGAGGATTTCGAGCGGCCCGCAATCGCGCCGATGCAGTTCCGCCCGCAACGGCTTCTCCCGGAACTCCATCCGATCGAGAATCCGGAACCCGCGCACCCCCTCCGGCACCTTGTCGCCGGTGAGATACGCGATCCGCGGATCCAGCTGCCACAGACCATGTTTCGCCGCGTAATGCCGCACCAGCCCGGCCCGCACCACCGCCCCGTCCGGGTCGATGATCCACTCCCCCGGCTCACGCTCGGGAATGTCATCCGAGTCGACATCGGTGAGGGTCCACGGCTCGCCGGTGGACGACAGCACCGTCGCACGTCGGGTGACGCCCGGCTCCGTGAGCCCCGGTGACCACAGGCAGGCTTCCCGCACCGCCCCGTCCAACGACACAACCTCGACCTCCCCCGCCCAGGCGAGCTTGTCGAAATCCAGTCCGGGAGCACACTTCACGGCGAGGTCGCGCCCCGCGTATGCCGCCAGCAGATCCGGCAGAGGCGGCTGCAGCTTCGCGGGGTCATGGGTACGCCGCCCATCCGCGCGCCGCGCGGGATCGGCGATCACCACCTCGGCGGAACTGCACGGCACCAACGCATCCGCCTGAACCAATACGACATTCCGTGGGGATCGGACATGGCCGGTCGATTCCAGTTGTGCCGCACCGAGATTGTGGGCGGCCATGGCCAGGCGGGTGGCGTCGAGATCGCTGCCGATGACGGCCGGGCAGGCTTCGGCGAGAGCGGCGAGTTCCGCGCCGATCGAGCAGGTGACGTCGTGGACGGTGCGGCCTGCGAGGCGTTGGGCGCGGTGGCGGGCCACGGCGGTTGGGGTTGCCTGTTGCAGGGCGTCGTCGGTGAAGAGCCAGTGCTGGGCGTTGTCGAGTTTGACGGCGGCGCGGCGGCGGAGGCGGACGGTTTCGACGAGGGCGGAGGCAAAGTCCGCGTGGGACTTGCGGACTCGCTCCAGATCTTTCAGGAGGGAGGCCGGGGTGAGCGCGAAATCGCCTACCTCGGCCAGTGCGGCCACGCCGGGGGCACTGGTGAGGTAGGCGATGTCGTCGCGAGAGAAGGTGTAGGCCACCTACTTGGCGGAGGTGCCGGGCTTCACGCCGGTGATCATGGCGTTGTAGAAGAACTGGCGGGGCACCACGTGGCGCAGGACCTTTTCGTCGAGGGCCGAGAAGGCCAGCCACGCGCGGTACTGGGCCATGCGGTAGCCGATGGTCAGCTTCTCGTCCGGCACGGCGGCCTCGAAGGTGCGGACCGGCCAGCCCCACAGGGCGGCGGCGAATTCCTCGGTCTTGGCCTGGACCTCGATGGCGCCGGCACTGGAGGCCATGCGCTCCAGGTCGGAGGGATCGAAGGTGTGCAGGTCGACGACGGCCTCGAGGGCGGCGGCGCGGGAGGACTCGTCGAGCTCCTCCTGCGGGCGACGCCAGCTGCTCAGGAACGGCAGCTTGGTGATGTTGGTGGTGACCTTCCACGTGAGCTGGCCGAGGCGGCGCGCGTAGATATTGCCGATGGTGGTCGGCTCACCGGCGAACACGAAACGCCCACCGGGCTTCAGCACGCGCAGGCACTCCTTGAGCGCGAGCTCCACATCGGGGATGTGGTGCAGCACGGCGTGGCCGACGACCAGATCGAAGGTGTCGTCCTCGTACGGGATGGTCTCGGCGTCGGCGACCCGGCCGTCCACGTCGAGGCCGAGGTTCTGGCCGTTGCGGGTGGCGACCTTGACCATGCCCGGGGACAGGTCGGTGACCGAGCCGCGCTTGGCGACCCCGGCTTGCATCAGGTTGAGCAGGAAGAAGCCGGTGCCGCAGCCGAGTTCGAGGGCGCGGTCGTAGGGCACTTCGGAGCTGGGGGCGACGGCGTCGAAACGACCGCGCGCGTACTCGATGCAGCGCTCGTCGTAGGAGATCGACCACTTGTCGTCGTAGGTCTCGGCTTCCCAGTCGTGGTAAAGGACCTGGGCCAGCTTGTTGTCGCTATACGCGGCCTGGACCTCTGCCTCGGTGGCGTGCGGGTTCGGCGCGGGGTCTTCAGGACCAACTGTCATGCAGGGCAGCCTAATGAATACCCCGGTGAGGGGTGTTATCGGGCTACTTAACGGCCCGTGAACGGGACCGCGTCCGGACCATTGTCCAAATAGGAACGCGTTCCAACCTGCTGATCTTCGGTGCCGAACAGATCCACCCATTCGCGACGCGCCCGATCATGGCCGTGCGTACCCGCCTCGAAGACCCGTTTGGCGGCGGCCAGAGCCAGGCTCGGACCACCCGTGAATTGCTTCGCCCAGCGCAGCGCGGCGGTGAACACATCGTCAGGCGCGACAACCTCGTCGACCAGGCCGAGCGCCGCGGCTTCCTTGTGGTCGACGAAGCGACCGCTGTAGACCAGATCCTTGGCGGCGGACGGGCCGATGAGCAGGCTCAGGCGGCGGATACCGGCCAGCGGAATCAGGCCCGCCTTGATCTGCGGCAGGCCGAGTTTCACGTTGTCGCCGATGATGCGGCGATCGGCGGCCAGGGCCAGTTCCAGCCCCGCGCCCAGCGCGTATCCGCTGATGGCGGCCACGGTCGGCTGGGGCAGGCGGGCCAGGGAGTTCAGCGCCGACTGGAAGTCCTCGACCATGGCCGACGCCTGCTCGCCGGTGAGCTTCGCCAGCTCGGCCATTTCGTCACCGGCACTGAACACGCGCTCGTCGCCGTAGACCACGACCGCCGAGATCGAGTCGTCCTTGCCGATCTCCTCGACCGCGCCCGCCACCTCCAGCGCCACCTGGAGATCGATCAGATTCATCGGCGGGCGTGCGATGCGCAGCACGGCAATACGCTCTGCCACACCCCGGTCCACGGTCACGAATTCGGCCACGGTGCGACACCCTACTCGGGGCGCTGGGAACCGCGGATGCGCGAGTTGTCCGGGAGCTCGGCGAAGTAGCGGTCGGCGTTCGGGAAGGCCAATGCCGGGCCGTTGCCGGAGGGGTCGTAGATCGGCATGATCGGGGCGATGGTGCGCTCGGCCGCGAGAATCTCGGCGGTGGAAGCGAATTCGTTCAGCGCGGCGAGCTGCGTCCAGGTCGGCGGGAGCAGCACGTCCAGGCCCTGATGCCAGCGGTCGATGGCCTCGGTGGGCGTGCACCAGGTGACGACCTCGGCCTCGGAGGTGTCGCCGTCGGCGAGCTGACCTTCCGGCAGCACGGCGACGAAGAAGCGGGTGTCGTAGCGGCGCGGCTCGACCTCCGGGGTGATCCAGTGATCCCAGGGCCGCAGCAGATCCGCGCGCAGCACCAGGTTTTCGCGGGTGAGGAATTCGGCGAACGACAGCTCGCGCCGTTCCAGCTGCGCCCGCGCCTCGGCGTAGACGGAGGTGTCGCTGACGATGCTGTCGGCGGTCGGTCCCGCCAGCAGCACACCGCATTCCTCGAAGGTCTCGCGCACCGCCGCGCACACCAGCGCCTGCGCGCGGCCCGCGTCGATGCCGCCGAATCGTTCGCCCCACCAGGCGGGTTCGGGTCCGGTCCAGTCCAGGGTGACGGCCGCGTCGGACGGGTCCACACCGCCGCCGGGGAAGACGGTCATGCCCGCCGCGAAGGCCATACTGCCGACGCGTCGCTGCAGGAAGACCTCGGGCCCGTGCGCTCCGTCGCGCACCAGAACGACCGTGGAAGCGTCCTTGATGGGCGCGGCGGTCGGCTGGGAATCGGGCCGGGCAATTGCTTCGCTCACATTCGGACCATAACTGTTGCCTCGGCTAAGCGACAGCACGGGTTGCGGGGCACGCTGGTCAGTCCGTCAAATGGACTGATCCGGTGCGGGTTTCGATGATCGGCCGGCCCGCGGGGTCGTGCCGGGTCCAGGTGCCCTCGACCTTGCCGGTGCGATAGTCCTGCACTTGGCTGACCACCGCGCCGGTGTCATCGGTCCAGGTGACCAGGAAGATTCCGGCCTCGACGGATTCGACAGCGACGGGGGTGCTGGTCTGGCGTCCGGTGTCGGCGGCGGTGTAGGTGACGGTGCCGCCGTCGGCGGAGAAGGTGATCGTCCCGCCCGAGCCGGAGTCGTAGCCGAGCTGCACCGTCTTACCGTTCAGATCCGACGGGACCGCGGCCTTGCCGAGGGTCTCCGCGGCGTGTGATCTCGAAACCTGCTGGGCGGCCGGTGGATCGGCGACACACCCGGTGGCGGCGAGGGCGATGGCCAGTAACGCCAACGCACCGATGCTCCGGCCCAACGCCCACTCCCTCCGTACACGGCAGTTGCGGACAGTTTGCCCACACCTGGTGCCGGATGCAATCGCAGCGCGCCGGAGACTCTGCTGAACGGTTGCCGAACAATCAGCGGTGCATCAGCGATTGCGGTGGCGGCCGAAGCGTTGCGCGCGGCGGGCGAAGTAGCGGCCGTCGATCTGGTCGAGCTGAATCGCTTGGCGGAACGCGTCACTCAAGTTCTCGGAGGTGAGGACGTCGGTGAGCAGGCCCTGCGCGACCACGCTGCCCTCGTTGAGGAGCATGCCGTGGGTGAAGCCGGGCGGGATCTCCTCCACGTGGTGGGTGACCAGCACGGTGGCGGGTGCGTCGGGGTCGGCGGCCAGGTCGCCGAGGCGTTCCACCAGTTCTTCACGCCCGCCCAGGTCGAGTCCGGCGGCGGGTTCGTCCAGCAGCAGCAGTTCCGGATCGGTCATCAGGGCGCGGGCGATGAGCACGCGTTTGCGCTCACCCTCCGACAGCGTCCCGTAGGTGCGATCGGAAAGATGTTCCGCGCCCAGGCTTTCCAGAATGTCGACCGCGCGATCGGTATCCATGTCGTCATAGCGCTCCCGCCAGCGCCCCATCACCGCGTAACCGGCGGAAACCACCAGGTCGGCGACCTTCTCGTCGAGCGGCACCCGGCTGGCGATGGCCGCCGAGGAGATCCCGATGCGCGGGCGTAGTTCATTGATGTCGACCCGGCCGAGCGTCTCACCGAGCAGGTTCGCGACGCCGGAGGTGGGGTGCATTTCGGCGGCGGCCATGCGCAGCAGGGAGGTCTTCCCGGCGCCGTTGGGGCCGAGCACCACCCAGCGTTCGTCCAATTCCACCTGCCAGGTGACCGGACCGACCAGGGTATGTCCGGAACGTCGGACGGTGACGTCGCTGAAATCGATGAGCAGATCGGGATCCGGTTGCGGCACGGGGTCCATCTTGGCCCACCGCCTCCGGCGATCGTCAACGTGGTGGGTGAACTTGGTGCGTGTCCTCCCCGGAAATGCGGCGCCGATAAGCGATTTCGTGTGTGCGCGTATCGAATTCCGATAGTTCGCGCTCCGAAGCAGGCAATCCGCGGTCTCGCGCGTCCGCACGCGTCGACCGGAACATCCGGCCCAGGATCAGCGCGACCGGGATCGAGAGCACCGCCCACACGATGAGAACAACCAGCAGTGTTGTCATTTCGGTGGTTTCCTCTCTAGGAAACTCGTGAATCGATCCTTGCCCACTCGATCGGGTAAGTCCACCGCGATCACGGTCGTCGACCCCGGAGCCACCTCGGTGAAACCGGCATCCCGCACCGCCACCGCGCCACCCTGGGCCACCTGCCGCTGCAACGCCGCCCACTGGATGGGATCGGCGTCCGCGACAGTGCACCGGAACCCTTGTGCGGCCCAGGCATACGCCCGCGCCACCGGAAGAGCGCCCGCCAGCAACATGCTCGCGTGCCCTACCTGTGCCGCGGCCTTCCCTACAGTCATACCCAATTCCGCGTTCACCCACAGCACCGGAGATTCCGGATCGATTGCGATCGGGTCATCGGACGGTAGTTCGGTGCCGCTGATCTGCAGGCGTCGAATGCGCGGATCCACCTCGCCGACCGGGCCGGGCACGAAGGCGCGGGCCTGCGCACCCGCGAATTCGACTGTGACACCGGCGACTTCCTGCACCGCCAGCCACTGCGCGCCGCGGGCACGCCGGGCCACCTTGCGGATGCGGGAACGCTTCCAGGTCAGATAGCGCTCCTCCCACTCGCCGTCGGGACCGACACGTTCGTCCAGGCACAGGGCGACCACCGACGAGGCCGCGGCCGCCAGCAGCGCGCTGCGATTGGGCGGCTCGTGCTTCGGAATGTGCAGCACCATGGGCATCGCCTGGACCAGGGCCGGATCCTCGGGGTCTCCCCCGCCGCCGTAACCCCTGGCCAGCTCCGCGTGCCGCGCCGCGAATCCGGCATCGAGGGTGGATTCGATGCTGGACAACACAACTCCTCGAACTACCTAGTGAACCGTCAGGTTCAGGGTGAAACGCTTGGCGGGGTCGATGCCTTGCTCCCACGCCCGCTTGTATTCCAGAACGAGCTGGGTGGCTCCCGGGCTCACCGCGACGAAGTTCAGCACGGATTTGCCGCCCACGCCGACCTTGCCGTCCGGGTTGGGGTCCTGCTCGTACTCGGCGGATCCGTTCTGCTTCACGATCGCCTGGTCCAGACTGCCCAGCACCCAGGCGTATCCGGTGGTCGGGTTGGCTTCCAGGGAGACGATCAAGCCCTGCCCGCCGGTCAGCGTCAGTTCCTTGCCGTCGGAATCCGCGCCGGCCGTCAAGGCGGGGTGCTCGCCGGAGGTCGCCTGCACCGCGGTGGTGACGGCGACGCTGGTGGCCGACACCGGTTTCGCCTCGTTCGGATTGGAGTGGCCGCAGGCGGTCAGCGCCAGCCCGGACAGTGCCAGCATCACCAACGGCAAACGCATGCGCACGGATACTCCTTCGGATCGTGGCCTGATACGCCGACCAACGCTACCGATCGAGCGTCCCTTACCGGGGCAACGGCACGCGCTAGCGAGGCAGGGGCACGCGCCGGATGCCGCCGTCACGAGCGTCGGCGGCCTCCACCTCGTCGCGGGTGACGCCGAGGATGAACAGCACCGCGTCCAGGAACGGATGCGACAGCGCGGCGTCGGCGACCTCGCGCAGCGCGGGCTTGGCATTGAAGGCGATGCCCAGTCCGGCGGCATTGAGCATGTCGATATCGTTCGCGCCGTCACCGACCGCGACGGTCTGCTCCATGGCCACGCCGGTCTCGGCGGCGAAACGGCGCAGCGCAACGGCTTTCGCGGCCCGGTCGACGATTTCGCCGGTGACCGCGCCGGTGAGCTTGCCGTCGCGGATCTCGAGGGTGTTGGCCTGCACGAAGTCCAGTTCCAGCTCGTGGGCCAGGGGCTCGATGACCTGACGGAAACCACCGGAGACGACACCGCAGCGGAAACCCAAGCGGCGCAGCGTGCGAATGGTGGTGCGCGCGCCGGGGGTGAGTTCGATGCGCTCGGCGACCTCGTCGATGACCGACGCGTCCAGGCCGGCGAGGGTGGCCACGCGCTGGCGCAGCGATTCGGCGAAGTCGAGTTCACCGCGCATGGCGGCCTCGGTGACCTTGCGGACCTCGTCCTCGACCCCGGCATGGGCGGCCAGCATCTCGATGACCTCGCCCTGGATCAGGGTGGAGTCCACATCGAAGACGATGAGCCGCTTGGCCCGTCGGGCCAGGCCCGCGCGCTCGACGGCGACGTCGACGCTCTCCTTGGCGGCCACGGCGGCCAGGGCGGTGCGCAGTTCGGTCTCGGATTCGGCGTCCGCGGTGGGCACGGTGACCATGAGTTCGAGACCGGTCACCGGGTAGTCGGCGATGCCGCGGATGGAGTCGATGTTGACCCGCTGTGCGGCCAGCTTGCGCGCGATGGCGCTGAAGGCGCGGGCGGTGACCGGGGAGCCGATCACGACGACCGCGTGGGTGGAGAGCTTCGCGCCCGAGACCGCGCTCGCGCCGATCGCCACATCCACGTCCATGCCGATGGACGCCATGGCGTCCTCGAGCTGATCCTGCAGGGCTTCGGGGTCGGTGGGACACGACACCAGCACGCCCAGCGTCAGGCGTCCCCGGATGACGACCTGTTCCACGTCCAGCAGGCTGACCCCGTTATTGGCCAGGGCGGCGAGGAGCACCGATGTGACGCCCGGCTTGTCGGGTCCGGTGACCGTGACCAGAACCGTCGTGTCCGACGTACTCAATCGATGACTCCCATCTCGGAAAACGCATCGACCATGCCTGCGATGCGCTGCTCATTCTGTCAGAAACAAAAATGGCGGCCGTCTCGGACGGCCGCCATTTCAGGGGTCAGGCTAGCTGGAAACCTTGTCCAGCTCGGCCACGTGGTGGGACTTGGAGCCCCAGCCCACGTGGGCCTCGGCGCGCATGCGATCCACCATGTGCGGGTAGTGCAGCTCGAAAGCCGGACGCTCCGAACGGATTCGGGGCAGTTCGTAGAAGTTGTGCCGCGGCGGCGGGCAGGAGGTCGCCCACTCCAGCGAGTTGCCGTAACCCCACGGATCGTCCACGGTCACGACCTCGCCGTAGCGGTAGGACTTGAAGACGTTCCAGATGAACGGCAGCATCGACGCACCCAGGATGAAGGCACCGATCGTGGAGATGGTGTTCAGGGTGGTGAAGCCGTCGGACGGCAGGTAGTCGGCGTAACGACGCGGCATACCCATGTTGCCCAGCCAGTGCTGCACCAGGAACGTGGTGTGGAAGCCGACGAAGGTCGCCCAGAAGTGCCACTTGCCCAGACGCTCGTCCATCATGCGGCCGGTCATCTTCGGGAACCAGAAGTAGATGCCCGCGAAGGTGGCGAACACGATGGTGCCGAAGAGCACGTAGTGGAAGTGCGCGACCACGAAGTAGGTGTCGGACACGTGGAAGTCGATCGGCGGGCTCGCGAGGATGACGCCGGACAGACCACCGAAGAGGAAGGTCACCAGGAAGCCGACCGACCAGAGCATCGGGGTTTCGAAGGTGAGCTGGCCTCGCCACATGGTGCCGATCCAGTTGAAGAACTTCACACCGGTCGGAACCGCGATGAGGAAGGTCATGAACGAGAAGTACGGCAGCAGCACCGCGCCGGTCGCGTACATGTGGTGTGCCCACACGGCGATCGAGAGGGCCGCGATACCGAGCGTCGCGTAGACCAGGGTGGTGTAACCGAAGATCGGCTTACGGCTGAAGACCGGGAAGATCTCCGAGACGATGCCGAAGAACGGCAGCGCGATGATGTACACCTCGGGGTGGCCGAAGTACCAGAACAGGTGCTGGTAGAGCAGCACACCGCCGTTGGCCGGGTCGTAGATGTGGCCGCCGAGGTGGCGGTCGTAGGCCAGGCCGAACAGGGCCGCGGTCAACAGCGGGAAGGCCAGCAGCACCAGCACCGAGGTGACGGCGATGTTCCAGGTGAAGATCGGCATCCGGAACATGGTCATACCCGGGCAGCGCAGGCAGACCACGGTGGTGAGCATGTTGACGCCACCGAGGATGGTGCCCAGACCGGAGACGGCCAGACCCAGGATCCACAGGTCACCGCCGACACCGGGCGAGTGCACGATGTCCGAGAGCGGGGCGTAGGCGGTCCAGCCGAAGTCGGCCGCGCCACCGGGGGTGATGAAACCCGCGGTCGCCATGGTGCCGCCGAACAGGTACAGCCAGTAGCTGAACGCGTTCAGACGCGGGAACGCCACGTCGGGGGCGCCGATCTGCAGCGGCAGGATGATGTTGGCGAAGCCGAACACGATCGCGGTCGCGTAGAACAGCAGCATGATCGTGCCGTGCATGGTGAACAGCTGGTTGAACTGCTCGGGCGAGAGGAACTGCATGCCCGGCCGGGCCAGCTCGGCGCGCATGAGCAGCGCCATGATGCCGCCGACGAGGAAGAAGGACATGGCCGTCACCAGGTACATGACGCCGAGAACCTTCGGGTCCGTCGTGGTGACCATCTTGAAGATGAACGAGCCCTTCGGACCTGTCCTTTGCGGATAGGGCCGCGCCGCCTCCACAAGGCTGGCCGGCCGCGGTTCTACGGCAGTCACGAAACCTCCACAGGTATGCCATCGTTCGTACGCTGCTTCCGGCGTCCGGTTCGGCAGGATGACGAACGACGGTTGGCTTGCGCTGTGAGAGATCGTAAACCGTGTTCGGACGGCGCTCGCCACGGGTCCTACTCTGTGTCGTAATTGGGAGTCGCGAGGCACCGTTGTAGGCTGCCCGGCATGCCGGTGCGCGAGTCCGCTTCCACCCGAAACACGTTCGCCTCCACCTTTTCCTCTTTGCGCGGTTTGCGCAGTGTGGGATTGGTCTCGGTGGCGTTGCTGACGACGGTGGGCCTAGCCGCGGGATGCAGCAAGACCGATGACAACTCGGCGAATATCGTTCGCACCACCACGAATATCGCGGGTGCGGCCGTGGTCGGGATCGAACGCGACACCAGCAAGGCGTGCCCGCTGCCGTCGAGCCCCGACGCCGCCGCGGGAACGAAGTCGGTCACGCACGCGTCGGGCACCTCCGAGGTTCCGGCCGATCCCAAGCGCATCGTGGTGTTGTCTACCGCCGCGCTGGACGCCACCTGCGCACTGGGCCTGTGGGAGCGCGTGGTCGGCACGACCACGCTCGCCGGGACCACACCGCAGCCCGCCTACCTGGGCACCGGCGTCCTCACGATTCCCGCGGTCGGCCTGGCCGACAGCCCCGATCCCGCGAAAATCGCTGAGCTGAAACCGGATCTGATCATCGGCCCCGCCGCCGACGGCAACCAGTACGACGTGTTGAAGGGCATCGCCCCGACCGTCCTGGTGGGTGACGAGAACGGCTGGCAGGCGACCTTCAGCGGTTTCGCCGAGGCGATGGACCGCAAGACTGCGGGCACCCAGGCCCTGGCCGACTACCGCACCGCCGCCAAGGACGCGGGCACCGCCGCGAACGCCGCCCTCACCCAGGCCTCGGTAATCCGCTTCGACGCCAACGACATTGCGGTCCAGGGCGGCAACACCTTCGCCGCCCAGGTCCTCGGCGACGCGGGCGTCCAACGCCCCGCCCCCCAGCGCGGCGACTCCTTCACCGTGACCACCCTCGCCACCGAGTCCGACCGCAACAAGCTGGAGGGCGATCTCATCTTCCTCATGTTCAACGGCCCCGACGGTCTGAAGTACGGCAAGTCCGTCATGCAGAGCGACGACTGGAAGAAGCTCGCCGCAGTCAGCGACCGCCGCGAATTCGCCGTCGAGGACTCCGTCTGGCACGGCAGCGGCATCACCGCCGCCCGCGCCCTCCTCGACGACATGCGCTCCAACCTCAACGGCTTCGTCACCGACTGACGAGAGCTCGAAAAGACTGACGAAGGCCCGAAAAGCAAACGGCCCCGCGCGAATTCGCCCGGGGCCGTTCGTCTGTCAGGAGCTCAGAACTCCCAGTCCTCGTCTTCGGTGTTGACGGCCTTGCCGATCACGTAGCTCGAGCCGGAGCCGGAGAAGAAGTCGTGGTTCTCGTCGGCGTTCGGGGAGAGGGCCGAGAGGATGGCGGGGTTGACATCGCACTCGTCCTTGGGGAACAGGCCCTCGTAGCCGAGGTTCATCAGGGCCTTGTTCGCGTTGTAGCGCAAGAACTTCTTGACGTCCTCGGTCAGGCCGACCTCGTCGTAGAGGTCCTGGGTGTATTCGACCTCGTTCTCGTAGAGCTCGAAGAGCAACTCGAAGGTGTAGGCCTTGAGTTCTTCGCGCTCGGCCTCGGAGACGAGTTCGAGGCCCTTCTGGTACTTGTAGCCGATGTAGTAGCCGTGCACGGCCTCGTCGCGGATGATCAGGCGGATCATGTCGGCGGTGTTGGTGAGCTTGGCCCGCGAGGACCAGTGCATGGGCAGGTAGAAGCCGGAGTAGAAGAGGAACGACTCCAGCAGGGTGGAGGCCACCTTGCGCTTGAGCGGGTCCTCGCCGTTGTAGTACTCGAGCACGATCTCGGCCTTGCGCTGCAGGTTCCGGTTCTCCTCGGACCAGCGGAAGGCTTCGTCGATCTCGCGGGTGGAGCACAGCGTGGAGAAGATGGAGCTGTAGCTCTTGGCGTGCACCGACTCCATGAAGGCGATGTTGGTCATCACCGCTTCTTCGTGCGGGGTGATCGCGTCCGGGATCAGGCTGACCGCGCCGACCGTGCCCTGGATGGTGTCGAGCAGGGTGAGGCCGGTGAAGACTCGCATGGTGAGTTGCTTCTCATTGGCGGTCAACGTGTTCCAGGATGGGATGTCATTGGAGACCGGCACCTTTTCCGGCAACCAGAAGTTGCCGGTGAGCCGATCCCAGACCTCGGCGTCCTTCTCGTCCTGTACGCGGTTCCAATTGATCGCGGTTACTCGATCGATCAGCTTCACACCCGCTCACACACCCTTCTCAGCTCGCCTGGCCCTGCGGAGTCTTCCTGCCCTGAACACTACTACTGGTGGACGACAACCCCGCGCAGCACAACACCTTGTGTCTTCAAGGTGTCCTGCGAGAATGCGAAAAGGCTCTGGGCACGTACGCCACCGACTGCAGAAAATTACAGCCGTGCAATCCGTCACAGCGAGCCGGGGTGGGCGAGCCGCGCACCGGACCAGGTTTGCCGATCAGATGCCGACGCTCGCCGAAAAGTCCTCGACCGGGAGGGTGGTTCCGTGAGAAGGTCGGGAGGCGCTGGCGGCGAAGGGGATTGCCGCTCGATCATTTTTCGATCATTTTCCGCAAAGGCCATCTCCGGAACCGTTGGGCAGCCGTCCGGTATGCCCTACTCTCTGCCTCTGTGCGTGTTTTGGTGCTAGAGGACGACTACCAGCTCTGCCGCGAGGTAACCGATGGGTTGCGCTCGGCCGGGTTCGCGGTGGACCTCGCCCAGAGCATCGCCGACGCGGATTTCAAGATCTCCATCAATCGCTACGACTGCCTGGTGGTGGATCGCGGCCTGCCCGATGGTGACGGCCTGGACCTGGTCGCCGGGGTGCGCGGCTCCGGCCACACGGTGCCCGCGCTCATGCTCACCGGCCGCGACGGCCTGCACGACCGGCTGGCCGGATTCGAGTCCGGCGCCGACGACTATCTGACCAAACCCTTCGCGCTCCCGGAGCTGGTGATGCGGGTGCGGGCACTGTGCCGTCGCCGCGAGCAGCCGACCAGTTCCCGGATCGCGGTGGCGGACATCGATATCGACCTGATGCGACGGCGGGTCACCCGCGGCGGCATCATGCTGGCGTTGACGCCCAAGGAGTTCGCGGTCCTGGAACTCATGGCCACCCGCCGCGGCAGCGTGGTCACCCGCACCGATCTCATCGAATGCTGCTGGGACGAAATGGCCGAGCCCGCCTCGAATGTGGTGGACGCGGTGGTCGCCAAGCTGCGCCGCAAGCTGGGCGAGCCCAGCGTGATCGAGACCGTGCGCGGTACCGGGTTCCTCATCGCCGGGGTGCTGTCGTGAGCTCGCACCGCTCCCCCGTGGTGGCCCGGATGAATCGGGCCCGCTGGTTGATGACCGCGCTGGCAACCGTCATCACCGCGGCGGCCGTGCTGATCTTCGGCTATGTCGCCGCCTCCGTCGACGCGCATGCGCGCGAGACCCGCGCCAACGATCAGGTCGAGCGGGTGTCGGGCGGACTGGCCCGCGCCATCCAGCACGACGACAAGCAGACCCTGGACCTGTCCACCGTCATCGACGACGAACTGGCCAAGGGGTCCACGGCCGTGGTGGTGGAGGTCCGCAAGCCGGGCGAGTCCTGGAAGCAGGCACACACCTACCAGCGTTCCTACATGCCCGATGATGCCCAGATCGCCACGCTCGCAACACAAATCGAGGACGGCGCGGACGGGATCCTCTATCAGGGCCACCGTTACGGCGGGACCGATATCACCGGCCGCTCGGTGACGGTGTCGGGCACCCCGGTGTTCTGGAGCGATTGGGACACCATCGTCGTCATCCTGGCCGGCACCGAATCCATGGCCGATCCGGGCGCGCATCGAACCCTGGTGTGGGAGTTGACGATCGGCGGCGCGCTGCTGGTGCTGCTGTCGGCCGCCGCCACCTTCCTACTGTCGGGCCGCACCCAGCGGCAGGCCTTACGCCTGCTCGACGAGCACGAGCAGTTCCTGGGCGATGCCGCACACGAATTGCGTACGCCGCTCACCACTTTGAAGCTGCTCACCGAATCCCGGCCCAAGCCCGACGAGGTGCAGCAGACGCTCGCGGAGGCCCGCCGCCTGGCGGATCGCATGGCACGCTTGGTGACCGGGCTGCTGGCGCGCGCCCGCATGCAGTCCGGCATCGCCGAACCCGAGCGCACGCTGCTGCGCCTGGATCAGCTCGCCGAGGCGGTGGCCGAGGAGGCCGGGGATCCACGCCTGGTGGTGACCGCGCATCCGAGCGTGGTGGTGGGCGATCCGCAACTGCTGAGCCTGGCGATCCGGAACATGCTGGAGAACGGGCTGACCCACGGTGCCGTCAATCGCGCGGCACCCGTGGAGGTGCATGTCGCGGAGGGCCGCGTCAGCATTCGAGACCACGGGCCCGGCGTGGACCCGGTGATGTCGGCCAGTCCGTTCAATCGCGGGGCGGCCGGGCGCACCGGACGTAACGGCATCGGGCTGGCGCTGGTGGCGTGGGTGGCGGAGGCGCACGGCGGCAATGCCTCCATCGAGCCCGCGGCCGGCGGCGGCACCATCGCCACGCTGTGGCTGCCGCCCGCCGACATCACGGTGGGCAATCCGGTCGACGCGCGACGCTGAGTCCCGCACGATGGGTCCATGGAGGCTGTCGGATCGGGACTGGAATCACTGACGCTGGTGCGGCACGGCGAGAGCGTCGTCAATGCCGCCCCGTACACCGGGAGCGACGAGTTCATCACGGGCATAAGTGATTCCGAGGTGCCGCTGACCGAGCGTGGTGCCGCGCAGGCGGCGGCCGTCGGTCCGCGCCTGGCCACCCTGGAGCCGGATTTCGACCTGGTGCTGTGTTCCCCCTACCTGCGCACGCGCGAGACCGCACGGCTGGCGCTGAGCGGCCTGGAAATGCCGGTGCCACGGTTCGACGAGCGGCTCCGTGATCGCGAGACCGGTGTCTTGTTCGGGCTCACCGCATTCGGCATCGAGCGCCGGCTTCCGGACGAGCACCTCCGGTTGCAGCGGGTCGGCCGTTTCTATCATCGGCCCGCCGGTGGCGAGTCCTGGCCGGATGTCGCCTTGCGCCTGCGTGCCGTGCTGCGGGAGCTACAGGGCCACGTCCTGATCTTCACCCATGACATCGCGATCGTGCTTACCCGCTACATCTTCGGCGAAATAGACGAGGCCGATATCCGGGCGCAGACCGGCGCAGAGGTTGGCAATGCGTCGATAAGCCGTTGGGAGCGTGGCGATTCCGGAATGGTGTCCTCCGTTTACAACGACACGAGTCACTTGCCCTGAACGAGCCACCAGCCCCCCAAAGTCGTCCGATGAATAACAATGCAACGTTTCGGACGTCGGCAACCGTCGGGGCGGAGCCGAATTAGAGCCATCGAGGGCGCCTCGAAGCGTCAAGCCCCCAGGACGAAACCCTCAATTCGAGGCCGTCATCAGCAACATTCACCACGATCCCTACCGGTCGCTCGACCTGTGACCTCATCGGACCGCGATTCGTTGCAGCACACTATGTTTACGCGCTGTTCACCTGGACTGCTTGACTATTGGCAGATTCGGACAGACTCGAGTTGACGGCGGAATTGCCGTGTGGGAGTTTGCATCGAACTCCCGTGTGCTCGGCTCGGCGTGGCCACGGTTCTCGGAGAAAGTAGTCGGCTTTGCGTCTTCGTCTGCGGCAGGAAAAGCCCGGGGACAGAATGGATTCGGATACCGCGCAGACGCGGCGGGGTGGCGTCGGCATGGGTGGAATCCTGCGCGCGCGAACCATCCGAGGGCAGCTGTCCCGAATCCTCGCGTTCGCCTTGACCTTGGTCATCGTTCTGCTCGCGGCCACCGTCGATCGCGCCTTCACCGACTATCGCGAGGCCGACAACACCACGCGCGCAGTGTCACTCGCGCTGAATGTGCAGGACCTGACCGACCAGCTGCAGCGCGAGCTCGGACTCAGCAACGGTCTGCTCGGCGGCGACGGCGCGCTGGCGCAGCCGTTGCTGGCGCAGCGTCACAGTGTCGATTCGACGCTCGGCACGGTCAAGGCCGCCGCCGACTCGAACGCGCCGGGCGCGGATCAGGTGCGCGCGGCGCTGGGGCAGCTGAACCTGCTGTCCAACACCCGGACCCAGATCGATACCCGCCGCATCAGCCGGCCGGTGGTGCTGCAGTTCTACAACGACGCCGTCGGCAAGCTCAACCGCTTGACCCTCGGCCTCGACCAGGCCAACGACCCGGAGCTGCAGCGCGGCCTGCAGGCCTTCTACGCGCTCGGCGCGGCCAAGGAACAGTTCGACAAGGAGCGCGGCTTCCTCAACGGTGTGTTCGTGATCGGCCACTTCTCCGGCGGCGAGTACGGGCAGTTCACCGAGATCCGCGCCGCCAAACAGGCCGCGCTGCAATCCTTCTCGCGCTACTCCGACAAGGACCGGCAGGCCGATCTGGACGAGGCGATGCGCGGCGACGCCGCCACCGCCGCCGACCAGGCCGAGAGTGTCGCACTCGCCTCCGGTGACGGCCCACTGGTGCGCCCGGTGGATCCGGCGAACTGGTGGCTGCGCATGACCGGCGTCATCGACGCGCAGCGCACCGTGCAGAAGGCGGTCGGCAATGCCATTCAGGCGCGCGCGGATTCGCTGCGCGGCAGCGCCGAGACCCAGCTGATCGCCTTCCTGGTGGGCGCGGCGATCGCCATCATCGCCATGATCGCGCTGGTGCTGGCCTCGGTGCGGGCGCTGGTGCGCCCGCTGGCCGCGCTGGCGAACGAGGCCGACGAGGTGGCCTCGCACCGGCTGCCCGAGGTCATCGACGCGTGGTCGCAGGCCGCCGACACCCACCCGGACGCCCCGCCACCGGTGCGGACGCCGGCGGGGGCGAGCACCGAGATCGCGGCCGTGGCAGACGCTTTGGACCGCGTGCAGACCACCGCCTTCGAACTCGCCTCGCAGCAGGCGCTGGTGCGGCACAACACCACCGAGTCCATGGGCAACCTGGCGCGGCGCAATCAGAACCTGGTGCACCGGCAGCTCGCGCTGATCAGCGAGTTCGAGCGCGAGGAGCTCGACCCGCAGGGCCTGGCCAACCTGTTCGAGCTCGATCATCTGGCGACCCGCATGCGCCGTAATGCCGAGAGCCTGCTGGTGCTGGTCGGTGAGAGCAGCCCGCGCCGGTTGTCGCGGCCGATCGCCCTGGTCAACGTGATTCGCGCGGGCATGTCCGAGGTGGACGACTACCGTCGCGTGGTGCTGCGCCGGGTCGAGGACGTGATGATCGCCGGGTCGGTGGCCAGCGAGCTGTCGCACATGATCGCCGAATTGATCGAGAACGGGCTGGCCTTCTCGCCGCCCGATCTGGAGGTCGAGGTGTACGGCCGCCGGGGACCGCAGGGGTATCTGCTGGCCGTGGTCGATCACGGCGTCGGCATGTCGGCCGAGCAGCTCGAACGCTCGAACGCCAAACTGCGCGGGGAAGAGGACTTCATCGTCGCGCCGACGCGCTACCTGGGGCACTACGTGGTCGGCCGCCTCGCGCAACGGCTCGGCGTCCAGGTGGAGCTGAACACCTCGCCGGTCAGCGGAATCGTCGCGCGGCTGACGCTGCCCGCGGAAATGCTTGCCGCGAACCAGGATCAGCATCCCGAGACGGTGCAGGCGCTGATCACCGGCACCATGGTGGCCCCGGTGTGGGGCGCGGATTCGGAGTCCACCCCGGCCGCCGCGGTGGAGCCGCCACGCGCGTCCGCCGCGCCGACTCCGGCGCTCACCACGAGCTACGCCTCCGCCGCGCCCGCGCTGCACGCTCCCCAACCGGAGATCGTGGCCCAGCCGCAGTACACCACCCAGTCGCACCCCGTGACCCAGCCGCAGTACACCACCCGGTCGCACCCGGTGACTCAGCCGGAGGTTGCGCCCCCGGCGCAATTCGCGCGCCCGGCGGAAGTGGCGGCCACGCCGACGGTCGCATCCCTGCCGCGGGTGCCGGCCGGATCGGACGCCGCGGGCCCCGCCACCGGCGCCGCGCCTGTCGTGCGCACTACCCGCAATGGACTTGTCAAGCGAGACAAGCGATCTCGCACCGAGACCCCCGGACCGCAGTCCTACCCCGAGACCGGGCGCACCCAGCGCCCGGAATCCGGCGCGGCGGCGGACCGGTCCCCCGAGGAAACCCGGACCATGCTGTCGTCCTTCCGCGCCGGTCACGAGCGCGGCGCCACGATCGCCCCGTCCGTGCCGAACGCAGAGGAGAACTGGTGAGCACCCAGCTGCCGAGCGCCACCCCGCACACCTTCAACTGGATGCTGGCGAATTTCGTGCGAGACACCGCGGGGGTGCGGGACACCGTCGCGGTGTCCTCGGACGGACTGCTCATCGCGATGTCCGACGGTCTGGATCGGGCGGGCGCGGATCGGCTCGCCGCCATGGTGTCCGGGCTCGCCAGCATTTCGCGCAGCGCCTCGCGCAGTTACTCCTTCGACGGCCTGAAGCTGATCATGATCGAGATGAAGCGCGGCTTCCTGCTCGTCTCGACCATGGGCACCGGCAGCTTCCTCGGCGTGATCGCCGACGGCAATTGCGATGTGGGCCTGGTCGGCTACGAGATCTCCGTGCTGGCCGAGCGCGCCGGTTCGCTGCTGGACCCGGCGTTGATCTCCCAGCTGCGAGAGAACATGCGCCGATGAGACCTTCCGACTTCACCGCCGGCGCGGATCCCGACGACGCGCACAACGATTTCGTGCGTCCGTTCGTCGTCACCGGTGGCCGCACCACGCCCGTGATCGACGGGCTGCGCATCGAAACCCTGGTGCAGGCACCGCCGTCGGCGCTGTCGGCCCCCTTGCAGCTCGAGCAGCGCGCGGTCGTGCAGCTGTGTCAGCGGCCCTGCTCGATCGCGGAAATCGGCGCCCTGCTGCATATTCCGGTCGGCCTGGCCAAGGTGATCGTGAGTGATCTCGCCGCCGCCGGGTTCCTCGCCGTGCGCGAGGCTCCCGAGTTGTCCTTCGCTGCGATCGAGAGGATCAGGGATCTTGTTCGGGCACTCTGACACCCGCGCCGTACCCGCTGCTCCGCAGTCCGCCCCGATCCTGCCGTCGTCGGTGAAGATCGTGGTCAGCGGCGGATTCGGCGTCGGCAAAACGACTTTCATCGGCGCCATCTCCGAGATCGAGCCGCTGGCGACCGAGGCCGCCATGACCGAGGCCTCGGTGAACATCGACGATCCCGGCCGTCGCGACCAGAAGACGCAGACCACGGTGGCGCTGGACTTCGGCCGCATCACCCTGGACCGCTCGCTGATCCTGTACCTGTTCGGCACCCCCGGTCAGGACCGGTTCGTCTTCCTGTGGGACGACCTGGTCGACGGCGCGCTCGGCGCGGTGCTGGTGGTCGACACCAGCCGGATCGACGACTGCTTCCCGGTGCTGGACTACTTCGAGGACCGCAACACCCCGTTCGTGGTGGTGGTCAACCGTTTCGAGAACGAGACGCAATTCGATCTCGACGAGGTGCGCGAGGCGCTGGAACTCGACGACGGCATTCCGCTGCTGGACTGCGATGCGCGAGACCGGGAATCGGTGAAGAACGTCCTCGTGGCACTGCTGGAGCAGGTGCTTTTCCACTTCGTCACGGTGTGAAGGAGACTCGCCCGTTGTTCACCACCCGTCCCACCCTGCAGGGCACCTTCGGCATGGTGTCGAGCACCCACTGGCTGGCCTCGGCGACCGCGATGGCGGTGCTCGAGAGCGGGGGCAATGCCTTCGACGCCGCCGTCGCGGCGGGCTTCGTGCTGCATGTGGTGGAGCCGCACCTCAACGGTCCCGCCGGTGAGGTGCCGATCATCCTCGCGCCGGCGGGCCGCGCGCCGCAGGTGCTGTGCGGTCAGGGGCCCGCGCCCGCGGGCGCGACGATCGAGCACTACCGGGGACTGGGACTGGAGCTGGTACCGGGCACCGGTCCGCTGGCCGCGGCGGTACCCGGTGCGTTCGACGCCTGGATGCTGCTGCTGCGTGATCACGGCACCAAGCGGCTGTCCGAGATCCTTTCCTACGCCATCGGTTACGCCGAGCACGGGCATCCCGTGGTCGAGAATGTCGGGCGGACCGTCGCGGAGGTCGCGGAGCTTTTCGAGTCCGAATGGACCTCCTCGGCGGCGCTGTACCTGACCGGTGGCCGCCCGCCCGCGCCGGGCACGCTGCTGCGTAATCCGGCGCTGGCCGCGACCTGGCGGCGCGTGCTCGCCGAGGCCGAGGCGGCCGGGGCGGACCGCGAGACGCAGATCGAGGCGGCGCGTCGGGTGTGGCGGGAAGGCTTCATCGCCGAGGCGCTGGCGGCTGCCGCCGCACGACCCGCCATGGACACCTCCGGCGCACGTCACGCGGGCACGCTCGACGGTGGCGATCTCGCGAAATTCGAGGCCACGTACGAGGATCCGGCGACCTACACCTGGAACGGGTGGACCATCGCCAAGCCCGGGCTGTGGAGTCAGGGACCGGCGTTCCTGCAGCAGCTGGCGCTGCTGTCGGAGCTACCGGAGTACGGCACCGCCGAGTACTACCACGTGCTCATCGAGGGCTCGAAGCTCGCCATGGCCGATCGCGAAGCCTGGTACGGCGACAATCCGCAGGTCTCGCTCGAGGCGCTGCTGTCGCCGGAGTACAACGCGCAACGCCGGACATTGATCGGGCCGCACGCGTCGGCGGAGCTGCGTCCGGGCAGCCCGCAGGGGCAGACGCCGCGACTGAGCGCGTACGCGTCGAATTCCGTTGCCGTGGTGCCGAGTTCGCTCGGCGCGGGCGAGCCGACCGTGGGCTCCAGCGGTGCGACCAAGGGCGACACCTGTCACCTCGATGTCGTGGACCGCTGGGGCAATATGGTCGCCGCCACGCCCAGCGGCGGCTGGTTGCAGTCCAATCCCGTGGTGCCGGAACTAGGATTCCCGCTCGGCACCCGATTGCAGATGGCCTGGCTGGAGCCGGATCTGCCGAATTCCCTGACCCCGGGCCGTCGTCCGCGCACCACCTTGAGCCCGTCGCTGGCGCTGCGGGACGGGGTCGCCGTCATGGCGTTCGGCACGCCCGGCGGCGATCAGCAGGATCAGTGGAGTCCGCACTTCCTGCTCGCGGTGGCCCTGCGCGAGCAGGTGCGTGGCGGCCTCGATCTGCAGGGTGCGATCGACGCGCCGAACTGGCATCAGGAGAGCTTCCCCGGCTCGTTCTATCCGCGAACCATGAATCCCGGTGCGGTGGTGGTGGAATCGCGGATCGGCACCGACGTGATCGGCGAGCTCGAACGCCGCGGACACCGGGTGACGGTCGGCGGGGCCTGGTCGGAAGGCCGGTTGTGCGCGGTGGCGCGCGATCCGGAGACCGGGCTGCTGTCGGCCGGTGCGAATCCGCGCGGCATGCAGGGTTACGCCGCCGGTCGATGATCGAACATCTCATGAGAATGACCTTCCCTTTTCGTCCTCGGATCTCGAAGTAGGTTGTCGCCCATGCTCGTTCGCCTCTCCAAGCTGCTGGGGCTCACCGCGGTGGCCGTCGTGCTGGCCTCCTGCGCGTCGCCCCATGAATCCACTCGAAACGGTACGCACGCCGACGATTTCGGCACCCCCGTGGGAACGCAATCGGTGAAGTCCGGTGGCGATCTCGTCATGGGCCTGTCGTCCGAACCCGACCGGCTGGACCCGACCACGTCCAGTTCGCTGTTCACCCGGTACGTGATGAGCTCGATCTGCGAGAAGCTCTACGACAACGATTCGGCCGGAAACCTGGTGCCACAGTTGGCGACCGCGCTGCCGACCGTCTCACCGGACGGACTGACGGTCACCATTCCGGTGCGCACGGGCATCAAGTTCGCCGACGGCACCGCCTTCGACGCCGCCGCCGTGCAGACCAGCCTGCAGCGGCACCTCACCGCGAAGACCTCGCAGCGCACCAGCGAGATGGGCCCGATCGCCGCGATCGACGCCAATGGCCCCGGTGAGGTGGTGCTGCACTTCAAGACGCCGTTCGCGCCCATCACCGCCGCGCTCGCCGACCGGGCGGGCATGATCATGTCCCCGGCCGAACTCGCCAAGGCCGGAGACAATTTCGGCGACAGTCCGGTCTGCGTGGGTCCGTTCAAGTTCGCGAAGCGGGTGCCGCAGACCTCGATCGTGGTCGAGCGCGATCCGAACTACTACGACGCCGCGCACGTGCACTTCGACTCCATCACCTACCGGATCATGGTGGACGCCAATATCCGTGCGGCGAACCTGCGTTCGGGCGATATCCAGGTCGCGGACTACATCTCACCGCAGGACGTCGACGAGCTGTCCAAGAATGCGCAGTTGCGCCTGCTGCAGACGCGCTCGCTCGGCTACATGGGTCTCTACCTGAACGTCGGAAATGTGGACGGCGCGGGTAAGCCGGCCAAGCCGATCGACACCCCGCTGGCCAAGGATCCCCGTGTCCGCCAGGCGCTCTCGCTGAGCATCGACCGCAATGCGATGGTCAATACCGTGTTCAACGGCTGGTACGAGGGCACCTGCTCGCCGATCGTGCCGGGCAGCGCCTTCGCCACGCCCGCTGGAACCGACTGTGCCGCTTATGATCCGGCGCGCTCCAAGCAGTTGCTCACCGAAGCGGGTGTGCAGATGCCGTACCACGTGAAGTTGCAGGTGCAGAACAGCCAGGACCGCATGCGGTACGCGCAGGCGCTGCAGGCCGAGATTGCCGAGGGCGGTTTCGCACTCGATATCGTCCCGACCGAGTACGCCACGCTGCTCGACGCGCAGAAGAGCGGTGCCTACGAGGCGATCCTGCTGGGCTGGTCGGGTCGCCTGGACCCGGACGGCACCATCTCGCGGTTCGTGACCACCGGATCCAGCGGTAACTACAGCGGTTACAGCTCGCCGCAGGTGGATGACCTGCTCGGGCAGGCTGCCCGCACAGGCGACACCGCCAAGCGCGCGGACCTGTATGCGCA
Source organism: Nocardia sp. NPDC059240 (assembly GCF_042753865.1). NCBI lineage: Bacteria > Bacillati > Actinomycetota > Actinomycetes > Mycobacteriales > Nocardiaceae > Nocardia > Nocardia sp. NPDC059240. Next base: position 68,294 of record NZ_JBHZAC010000004.1, read on the forward strand.
AGCGGTGCAAATCATCCAGAAGGACAACCCCTACCTCTACACCTACCGTGAGCGGCTGCTGACCATGCACACCACCAAGGTGACCGGCATCGAGATGTACCCGGACGGTGTGGTGCGCCTGGGCAAGGCCGCGTTCCTCGCAGGCAACGGCTGAGATGCGTCACCGTCTGCTCCGCTTCCTCACGCTCGGCGTCGTAGCCCTCGCGGTGGCCTCCTGCTCGCACGCGCAGCAGGCGGCCGAGATCACCACGCACGCCGATGATTACGGCACGCCCGTGGGTGATCAGAAGATCCGCGAGGGCGGTGACCTGGTGATGGGCCTGTCCAACGATCCCGACAAGCTGGACCCGACCACCTCCAGCTCGCTGTACATGCGCTACGTCATGAGCACCATCTGCGAGAAGCTCTACGACAACGACTCCTCCGGAAACCTGGTGCCGCAGCTGGCGACGGACCTGCCCAAGTTCTCCGAGGACGGTCTGACGGTGACGATTCCGGTGCGCACCGGCATCAAGTTCGCCGACGGCACCGCGTTCAACCCGGCCGCGGTGGAGACCAGCCTGAAACGGCACCTCACCATGGAGGGGTCGCAGCGCACCGGTGAGATGGGTCCGATCACCAGCATCGACACCGACGGCGACTCCCAGGTGGTGATCCACTACAGCACGCCGTTCGCGCCGATCACCGCCGCGCTCGCCGACCGCGCCGGAATGATCATGTCGCCCGCCGCCTTGAAGGAGCAGGGCAAGGACTTCGGTGATCATCCGGTGTGCGTGGGCCCGTTCAAGTTCGCGCAGCGGGTGGCGCAGACCTCCATCACCGTCGAGCGCGATCCGAACTACTACGACGCGCAGAACGTGCACTTCGACTCCATCACCTACCGCATCATGGCCGACGCCAAGTCGCGTGCGGCCGCGCTGCGCTCCGGTGACATCCAGGCCGCCGACACCATGTCGCCGACCGATGTCGACGTGCTGAACACGGATCCGCGTCTGCACCTGCTGGTTTCGGGGTCCTTCGGTTTCCAGGGCTTCTACCTCAACACCGGCAATGTGGACGGCGCGGGTAAGCCGGTGAAGCCGATCGATACTCCGCTGGCCAAGGATGCCCGTGTGCGGCAGGCCATTTCGCTGAGCATCGATCGACAGGGCCTGGTGGACAAGGTTTTCAAGGGCTGGTACGAGCCCGCGTGCACGCCGATCGCGCCGCGCACCTCGTATGCGACGCAGGCCGACACCTCCTGCCCGGTGTACGACCCGACGCGGGCGCGCAAACTGCTCGCCGACGCGGGCGTGCAGCTGCCGTATCCGATCACCATGCAGGTGATGAATGTCGCCGACCAACTCCAGTACGCGCAGGAACTGCAAACCCAGCTCGCCGCGGGCGGTTTCGATCTGCGGATCGTGCCGACCGAGTACTCGGCGATGCTGGCGGCGCAGAAGAACGGCAGCTACGAGGCGCTGCTGCTGGGCTGGTCGGGGCGACTCGACCCGGACGGCAATATCTCCCGCTTCCTCACCACCGGATCCAGCGGCAACTACAGCGGCTACAGCTCCCCCGCGCTGGACGACGTGCTGGCCTGGGCCGCGCACACCACCAGCCCGGGCCGCCGCGGCGCGCTCTACGAGCAGGCGACGCGCTTCATCCAGCGCGAGAACCCGTACATCTACACCTACCGATTGCGGAACCTGACCGTGCACTCCACCCGGGTGACCGGCATCGAGGTGTACGCCGACGGCACCGTGCGGCTCGGCAAGGCCGCGTTCGTGGCGGATCGGAACGGCTGAGAACCCATGGTGCGGTATGTATTCCAGCGGCTGTGGCAATCCGCCCTGACGCTGCTGCTGGTCTCGATGGTGGTGTTCGCGGGGGTGCGGGCGCTACCCGGCGATCCGGCCACCGTGATGGCCGGTGAACAGGCCGACCCGGCCGCCATCGCCGCGGTGCGCGCCGAGCTCGGGCTCGATCGCGCGCTGCCGGTGCAGTATCTGGAATTCGTGAAGCACGCGGCGACCGGCGACCTCGGGCGGTCCATCCGCACCGGCACCCCGGTACGGCACCTGATCGGCGCGACCCTGCCGGTCACCCTGCAATTGGCGTTGTACGCCATGGTGATCGCGGTGCTGCTCGGGGTGACCGGCGGCGTGATCGCGGCGGTGTACCGGGGGCGCTGGCCGGAGTGGCTGGTCAACGGAATCTCGCTGGTCGGGTTGTCGGTGCCCACCTTCTGGCTGGGGCTGCTCGCCGTGCTCTATCTCGCGGTGGGGCTGGGCTTGTTCCCGGCCTCGGGATACGTGTCGCCGTTCGAGCATCCGCTGCGCGGGCTCTACTACCTCACGCTGCCTGCGGTGATCCTGGGCGTCACTCACGCGGCCGCGTTGCAGCGGCAGACCAGATCCTCGATGGTCGAGACGCTGTCGGCCGACTTCGTGCGGACCGCAAGAGCCAAGGGCCTCGGTCCGGGCGCGGTGATCCTGCGATATGCGTTGCGCAACAGCCTGATCGTCGTCACCACGGTGATCGGGCTGCAGCTCGGGCTGCTGATCGCCGGCACGGTGGTCACCGAACGCATCTTCGGGCTGCCCGGCATCGGGAAGCTGACCCTGGACTCGGTCTTCACCCGTGACTACCCGGTGATCCAGGCGGTCGTGCTGGTGGTGGCCACGTCCTACATCGTGATCAACCTGCTGGTCGACGTGCTGTACACGGTGATCGACCCGCGGGTGCGAGTGTCCGGGAGGGCGCAGTGACGGTATCGGAGAACGAACCGCTCGCCCCGGACACCGCACCGCCGGGACCCACCGCCGCCGTCCGCGCTCGGGTACTGCGGCGGGTGTGGGCCAACCCGTTGGGCAAGGTCGGCGTGGTGCTGCTGCTGATCGTCATCACGGCAGGCGTTTTCGCGCCGGTGCTCGCCCCGCACCCGCCCGCCGAGGTGCACTTCTCCATGCCGTTCCAGAATCCCGGCACGGTCGGATTCGCCTTGGGCACCGACGATCTGGGCCGCGACATCCTCTCCCGCGTGCTCTACGGCACCCGGGCCTCGCTCGCGGTGGGCGCGCTGGCGGTGCTGTGCGCGGTGGGCGTCGGGGTGCCGATGGGCCTGCTGGCCGGGTACTGGCGGTGGCTGGACACGGTGCTGTCGCGGGTGACGGATGTGCTGTTGGCCTTCCCGTTCGTGATGATCGCGGTCGGGCTGACCGCGATCTACGGTGGCGGTCTCACCCAGGCCGCGATCGCGCTGGGCATCGCGCAGGTGCCGGTGATGATGCGGGTGGTGCGCGCGGAGACGTTGCGGCTCAAGGAAACCGACTTCGTGAGCGCGGCGCGTGCCATGCACGCCGGACCGGTGCGCATTCTCGGTGAGCACATCCTGCCCAACGCGCTCGCGCCGATCATCGTGCAGGCCACCGTGATCATGCCGACCGCGGTGCTCGGCGAGGCGATCCTGTCGTTCCTCGGGCTCGGCATCAAACCGCCCGCACCCAGCCTGGGCATCATGCTGTCGGACGCGCAACAGTATCTGATGCGCACGGCGTGGCCGGGCATCTTCCCGGGCGTCGCGCTGCTGCTGATCTGCCTGGGCTTCAACCTGTTCGGCGACGCGCTGCGCGACGCCCTCGATCCGAAGACGAGCCGCTGAAGGAGCTGCAATGACCGAATCGCTGGTGGAGATCAGCGATCTGCGGGTGGCCTTCGGCGAGGTGACCGCGCTGCACGGCGTGGACCTGGTGATCGCACCCGGGGAACGGATCGCACTGGTCGGGGCCTCGGGCTCCGGGAAATCGACACTCGCGCAGGCGATCATCGGACTGCTGCCCGGGGCCGGGCAGGTGCGCGGCGGCAGCATCCGTTGGCGCGGCGAGGATCTCGCGCACGCGTCGGAGAAGCGGTTGCGCGAGCTGCGCGGCCGCGAGATCGGTTTCGTGCCACAGGATCCGATGTCCAACCTGAACCCGGTCACCCGGGTCGGGCAGCAGGTCGCGGAAACCCTGGTGGCGCACGGCCTTTACCCGCGCCGGGCGGCCGCGACGCGGGCGATCGAGCTGCTGGAGGAGGCCGGACTGCCGGATCCGGCGCGGCGGGCACGGCAGTATCCGCACGAACTCTCCGGCGGTATGCGCCAGCGCGTGCTGATCGCCATCGGCCTGTCGTGCCGGCCCGACCTGCTGATCGCCGACGAGCCGACCTCCGCGCTGGATGTGACCGTGCAGCGCCAGATCCTCGATCACCTGGACAAACTCACCCGGGAACTGGGCACGACCCTGCTGCTGGTGACCCACGATCTGGGACTGGCCGCCGAGCGGGCCGACCGGGTGCTGGTGATGTCCGACGGCCGGATCGTCGAATCGGGGCCCGCCCAGGAGGTGCTGACCGACCCGCGAGAGGAGTACACGCGGCGACTGGTGGCCGCCGCGCCCGCGCGGATCGTGGCGCTGCCGACCCTGACCGAGACCGCCACTGTCATCAAGGATTCCGAGACGCAAGCCGCCGATCACGCTCCGGTGCTGGAGGTTTCGCATCTCGCCAAGGAGTACCGCGGCCGCGGCCGCGGCGGGAATCTGCGGGCCGTCGACGACGTGTCGTTCACCATCGGCCGCGGCCGGACCACCGCCATCGTCGGCGAATCCGGTTCGGGCAAAACCACTACGGCCCGCATGGTGCTGGGCCTGATCCCCGCCACCTCCGGCACCGTGCGATTGGACGGAGCCGAGGTGATGGGCCTGCGCGGTGCCCGGCTGCGGGTGGCGCGGCGGGCCATGCAGCCCGTGTTCCAGGACCCCTATTCCTCACTCGACCCGATGTGGACGGTCGAACGTCTCATCGCCGAACCGTTGCGCGCCTTCGGAACCCACGACCGGTCCGCCCGCCGGACCCGCGTCGCCGAACTCCTCGACCAGGTCGCGCTCCCCGCCACCGTGACCGACCGCTACCCCCACGAACTGTCCGGCGGCCAGCGCCAACGCGTCGCCATCGCCCGCGCCCTCGCCATCGAACCGCGCCTGGTGGTCTGCGACGAACCCGTCTCGGCCCTGGATGTCCTTGTCCAGAAACAGATCCTGACCCTCCTGTCCTCCCTGCAGGAACGCCTCGGCATCAGCTACCTGTTCATCTCCCACGACCTGGCGGTAGTCCACGCCCTGGCCCACGATGTGATCGTGATGCGCAACGGCAAGGTCGTCGAACAGGGCCCCGCCGCGCGGGTTCTCACCGCCCCGGCCGATCCCTACACCCAAGGCCTGTTGGATGCGATCCCCGGCACGGGCATCGACAGCGCTTCGGTGATCAGCTAGCCGACCTGCCACTCCGCGCCCTCGGGCCAGTCGGTACCGGCCGGTGGCTGCGGGTCGTACTGGATGCCACGGCGCACCCAGCGGGCCCGCTCGTCACCGGCGAGGCGTTGCACCAGGTACAGGGCCATGTCGGTACCGGCGGAGACCCCCGACGAGGTGATGATGTCCCCGGCATCGACATAACGGGCGTCGCGGCGGACCTCGATGCTCGGATCCAGGTCGGCCAGCACATCCAGCGAGCGCCAGTGGGTGGTGGCCGGGCGATCCTGCAACAGGCCGGCCGCGGCGAGCACCAGCGCGCCGGTGCAGACGCTGGTGATCAGCGGCACCCGATCGCGTTGCGCGCGAACCCAATCCAGGATCAGGTCATCCTTCACCATCGGGCGAGTGCCCTGTCCACCCGGGAATACAAGAACATCCATGGCGGGCGCGGAGTCGAACGAGTGGTCCGGTGTCACTTTCAGGCCCTTCGCGCACTCCACGATCGACCCGGTCGGCGAGAGGGTGAACACCTCCCAGCCGTCCTCGGGAAGCATGCGGGTCCAGAAGGCCAGTACCTCCCACGGGCCCGCGAAGTCGAGTTCCTCGACTCCGTCGAACAACAGCATCCCGATCCTGCGCACGGTTTCGGTCATGCTCCGATGATTCCACCCGGCAACGTTTCACTGTCATACCGGGCCCACCTGGCGCATGTGAGAAGTCACAAGTTCGCCGGAAGGGCATTACTGTGCTTCACAGGAGGAGATCAACCGGCCGCTCTAATTTGCGGCATGAGTTAGCGTTTCAGGTCCCGGACGGGGCACAACCCGGGGGTTGAAGGGAGTCACGGATGTCCGTGGAAATTCCGACCCGGACGGGACTCACGGTCTCGGGTAGCCCGATATCCTCACCACTCAAGGATGTGCGCGGGATCGCGCAGCACATGGTCGGGCACTTCGTCGAGACGGTCGCCCCGTGCGGGACGCTGCCCGGCGACGCGATTCACGGCGACGTCACCGCCATCACCCGCATGTGCCTGGAACTGGCCGTCGGCATGCTGGACGGGCGCGATATCCCGCAGCAGACCAAACGATTGGAGGAGGCCGCCGCGCAATGGGCGCGCGAGGGCATTCCCATCGACACCATTCATCACGCCATCCACGAGGGCTTCAAGATCGGGTCCGAACTGGTGATGGCCAATGCCATGTCGCGGCACATCCGCCACGAGGGCGAGGACGGCGACGCCACCCTGGTGATCGCCGCCGCCGATATGGACAACATCATGGGCGGGGCCAAGCTCGTGGTGGAACTGCTGGACCGGATGACCTCCGCGGTGGCCATGGCCTACGTGCGGGAACTCCGCGCCGTGGTGAGCGAACACCACACCGCCGTACACACCCTCACCTCCGCGCTGCTGGGCGGGCACAGCACCTCCACCATGGCCCGGGAATGCGGCATCGAGATCGCCGAGCGGTATCACGTACTGGCGCTGGCGATTCCGGACCATCCCGAGGAGCACTCCCCCACCGTGGACGGCGCGGTGGTGGCGCGACGCAAGCTGCGGCGGGTACAGGCCGAGCTGGCCACCCGGTATCCGGACGCGGTGCTGTCGCTGCTGAGCGTGGACGGCGGCACGCTGCTGGTGCCGTGCACCGCGCTGGACGACGAACAGCTCGACGAACTGGTCGAACAGCTCTCGCGGGCCGCCCGGGTGCCGATCACCGCGACCCTGGTCTCCGCTGTGCCGCAACAGATTCCGAACGCGTCCGAGCAGGCCCACGAACTCCTCGACATCGTGCACCGACTACGGCTGGTGCGCGGACTGTTCCGGTTCGACGAACTGGCACTGGAGTATCAGCTGACCCGGCCGGGTCCGGGACGCGATCACCTCGGGTCGCTGCTGGATCCGCTCGACGAGCACACCGAACTGCTCGAGACCCTGCAATCGCACATCAGCAACAACCTCAACCGGCAGCGCACGGCCCGAATGCTGCACGTGCACACCAATACCGTGGACTACCGGCTCAAGCGGATCGGACAGCTGACCGGCTTCGATCCCGCGCAGGCGTCGGGGCTGTGGTACCTGCGGTCCGCGCTGGTGGCGCGGACCTATCAGGCCGGGTGATCGAAAGTGGGACGCCGCCTCGGCAACTGGAGGGAATGACCCTCAGCAGTTGCTGGGCGCCGCCTCACCGCGCATGCGGGCGTCGAGCCAGGACAGCACCGACGGGAGACCGAGCACCGCGGCGGTGAGATGATCGGGCACCGGCTCCTTCTCGCTCCACACGGTCGCGCCCGCGGCGCAGTAGCGGTGAATGGTGTCGTTCACGGCGTCGATTGGGATCAGGCCGTCGATGGGCGAATGCCATTCGAAGACCGGCATATTCGGGACGCCGGAGTACAGCTCGAGGCTGTTCTCCTCCACCACCTGGCGGGCCGTCGGGTCATCGGTCATCACCGTCGTCCTGGCCACGTCCTGCGCGCCCTGACCCGCGCCGGCGGCCAGAATGTCGTTGGTGCAGCTGTTGACCAGCTTGTCGCGCATGGCCAGACCACGATCGTTGAGCTGGTCGGTGAGCGGGAAACGGTCCGGGTATTCACGTTCCAGACCCAACCCGGCGGCCAGCGCCAGCCCGAAGGCCGGATGCCGGTTCATGCCCAGCGCCTCCAGCATGCTGATCAGGTTCATCGGCACACCGCCCATGGCCGCGCCCGCGATGTGCAGGTCCGGGGCGTAGGACTGCGCCAGCGCGGCAGCCCACGCGGTGGCCATGCCGCCGCCGGAGTAGCCGGCCATGGCGACCGGGCTGTGCTCGATCTTCAGATCGGCGACATGCTGCACGGCGCGAATACCGTCGAGGGTGATCTGGCCGCCGAGTTTGGCCGCACCATAGGCGAATCGGGGTCCGAGATGATCGGGCAGGGTGAGGCTCCAGCCGCGCTGCAACAGCACGTTCCAGGCCGGGGCCTCACGGACCATGAGGTTGGGGTCGGTGGTGTAGAGCACCCGCGAGACCGCGCACTGCGCGCCCAGGCCGTTGATGATCTGCTGCAGCGACAGCAGCGGGGCGTCCGGGCGGCGGTTGTGCGGGGACAGCACCGTGGTGGTGGCCGCGATGGGCTGCCCCTCGGAACTGGTGGAGCGGAACTTGATCAGCGTGACATCGGTGTCGGGGAAGCTCGCGAGCGCGGGCATGGCACGCGTCGCGAGGACGTCGCCGGGTTGCCGGTCGGCGAGATCGGCGGGCGCCGCATAGAAGGGGTCCGGGTCGGGCGAGGGCATTTGTGGCTGTGCGGCAGCCGATCCCGTCGCGGCGGCCAGCAAGAGAGCGCCGATCACCGCCAGGGGCACGCGAATCCTCATGCGGGGCAGCGTAGGAAGTCGGCTCCGGCCAGGCCAGGGGGTTGGGCGAACCTTCCGAATAGTCACAATCGAGGCCTTGATCGTTTGTGAGGACATGATCGATTCGAGATGCGAATGTTTCTGTTCCGACGGGTAACAACAAAACTCGCGCGGCGCTTGTGACATATCCAAGCCGGAACCGGAACACGTTCCCATACAGGGTGTTCCGGTTAGTTTCGGACTCAGAGTCGCGCGGCCGCCACAGGCGTCGGTTGCGCGCCTCTCCGGACTACTCGAGGAGCAGCACATGGCCGGCGGCACCGAAGGCAAGGTCTTGTTCGACAGCCTGGGGGAGGCGCTCACTCACCGGGTCACCGTCTACCTCGGCGGACCGGACGACGGAGCCGAACTCACCATGGAGTACGCGGCCACTTGGAAGGAGGCATCCGCCTTCACCGTCGCCGCGGTCCACGCCGGACTCGCCGTGACGGTCGACGGGCGCATCCGGCCAGGACTGCGCCGACTACCGCGCTACGGGTTCCGGCACTGAGACAGCTCCGGCACTGAAAGAAGCTTTACCGCAATGACTTCCGGGCAGTGAATCACTGCCCGAAGGCGGTGGCGAGAGTATCCCAGGCCGGGCCCAGCTGGGACGAGAAGTCCTCCCAGGCATGAATGCCGGTGGGCTCGTAATGCACGGTGGCGGGAATTCCCAAGTCGCTCAGACGTTTCGCGAAATGCTCGGTGCAGATCCGGGCTCCGGCCTCCAAAACCACACCGCCACCCGCGGATTGCATGGCGGCGATCAGATCCGAGGCCCGCATCACCTCGGCCAGATCGGGACCACCGGGAATACCGGAGGCAGCCGAGAGGTAGATGACGGTGCCGCGCAAGGCTTCCGCGCCCACCGTGCTGTCGTGCGAGATCCATTCCAGGGTGCCCGGCGGGCCCCACATCCGCACCACGTTCCCGCCGCGCGAGGCCACCGTCAGGGCGGTCACCGCGCTCCCGGGACCGTCGATGGTGGAATAGCAACCGCTCAAACCCGCGACGGCCCGATAGAAGCCCGGGTGCCGGTGGGCGAGCATCATCGCGCCCTGCGCACCCATCGAGACGCCCGCGACCGCGCGCTGACCGTCCGAGTGCAGATACGGTTCGATGATGCCGGGCAATTCGCCGGTCAGAAAGGTCTCCCAGCGGTTCCAGCCCAGGGCGGCGTCCGGGTGATCCCAGTCGGTGTACATGCTGCCGGTAGCCCCGGCGGGCAGCACCACATCGACCGGCTTGTCGGCGAAGAAGTCGGCGGCGTGCCCCTTGGTCAGCCAGTCCGAGACGCCCTCGGCGTCCACACCGTCCAGCAGATACAGCGTCGGCCGGGGGCCGGAGCCGGAACCGTGCAGCACATCCAGGCCGACGGTGCGGCCCATGGCGGCCGAATCGACCTGCACCCGCTCCCAATGCGGGCCGACGTGCTCGGAATCCACGACTCCGCTGTGCGCCGGGGCCGCGGCCGCCTGCCCCGGCAGGCCCGCGAGGAGGATCAGCGCGGCCGCGACCACCACGGTCCGCCAGATTCCGCTGTCCGACAAGGTAACTCCTCACGCGAGCCGGATATCCGAAGAACCCGCCGAGCGGTTGCGAGGTATCGCTCGACGGGTCTTCATCCGATGGGAGTGCAGGTTCGTCTGCACCGGCAGTTACATGAATCAAGCGGGAGTCCTCGACGTGCGGGGGCAGGAGAGGACTCGGACACACCTCCAAAGCGTTTGTCCCAGTGCGGTTTTCCGGTTTCGGCATCGTCCGCGCAATTCCCTGGATCCGATATCCGAACCACCGCGAGCGTAACCAGGCCCGGGGGTCGATCGGCAGGGTGCGAAGCAGCTTCTGGAGAGTTCACAATCCTGGGCGGCCGGTGCGTGGGACCCGCCACAGCAGCGTATTCCCCCGGCCGGTTGCCCTGCCGTCAATCCCCCGAAACGCCAAGTCAACCAGCCGTTTTCATTTCGAAATCACGTTGACCAGCACATTGCCGGGCCGCTAGGTTCATATTGAAAAGTTTGGTCTAGACCATAAAGGTGGAGTCGCGTGCAGTCGATGGGGTATGTCGTCCTGGCCATCTCGGTCTTCATGCACGCGGGCTGGAACGTCGCCCTCGGCCGGCTCCGCCGCAGCGACCGCCCCCTCTCCTCCACCGCCGACATGCTCATCGCCGGCGCCCTGCTCTTCCTCCCCCTTGCCCTCGCCACCTGGCACTTCGAGCTCTACGCTCTCCCTTTCGCCGCCGCCTCGATCTGCTTCTCCACCCTCTATTTCGCCCTCCTCGAACGCGCCTACGCCACCGCCCCGGTCGGCGAGGTCTACCCCGTAGTCCGCGGCAGCTCCCCCGTCCTGGTCGTCACCGCCACCGCCATCCTCGGCACCACCATCGGCTGGACCCGCTGGCTCGGCGTCGCCTTCATCGCCCTCGGCGTAGCCATGATCGCCCTCTCCCGCACCCACCACGCGACCCCCGGCATTACCGGCGGCCGACGCTCAGTTTTGTGGGGCCTCACAATCGGCTGCTGCGTAGCCTCCTACACACTCTTCGACGGCATAGCCATCCACCACGCCTCCCCCATGCCCTACCTCGTCACCGTCATGGGCGGCGCCGGCCTAGCCCTCAAAGCCCGAGACCTCACCCGCCCCACCCCCTCTCCCGCCCTAACCCTCCGAGCCCTCCCCCTCACCCTCGCAGGCGGCACCGCCATGCTCGGAGCCTTCGGCCTAACCCTCATAGCCATGACCCAACTCCCCCTCGCGGTAGTAGCCAGCGTCCGAGAATCCAGCATCGTGGTCGGCGCCCTCCTCAGCCGATTCCTCCTCTCCGAACGCATCTCCCCCCAAGGCGCCCTCGGCATAGCCAGCGTCCTCACCGGCACAGTAGTAATAGGCCTCCCCGCCTGACGCCCGCCCACCCCACACCGTCGCCTTCCAGCCCGGGACCAACACTTCGTCGTAGGCACCGGATCGCGACCTGGCCATCAGCCGCTCCAGCGCCGCGTCACGCCGGTCCTGTTCCGACATCGCCACCTCCGAAGGGACATAGCTGTTGGCTGAAATATGCTCCAGCCGCGTCGGATAGGCAACGAAGCTAGCGCTCGATCCAGTCGAGGGTTTGGCCGTGGGGGCCGGTGTAGGCGACGGGAGTGCCGTCGGAGGCGAGGACGAATTGGCCTGGGCGGGGCGGTGCAGGTACCGGGCCGTAGTTCAGGGCACCGGCTGCCTCGTTGGTGATCCAGTGGCAAGGCAGGGCGGTGATGGTGTCGCGGAAGGTGTTTCGATCCTCGCGGGTCAGGTAGCCGAGGACAGCGCTGCCGAAGACTATGACCGGGATGTCGCGCGGGGCGGCGTGGACCAGGTCGGTGAGTGCCGTGTTGAGGTCGCCGGTGATGAGGGTGGGTGGGTCGTGGCGGGCGATGGCGGCTGCGTTGCGTAAGCGGGACAGGCGATCTCGTTGCTCGGGCCAGACCAGGGACTCGAGCCAGCGCATGTCCTCGGGGTTGCGCACATCCAGTGGATTCAGGTCGACGCCGGCGCGGTGCACCACCCAGGGCAGTTCGTCGGGGAGCGGTGGGGTGCCGGTGGTGGCGCAGGGCAGGACGACCTCGGAGCGGCCGTCCTTCGGGTCGAGGATGGGGCCGTCGTTATAGCGGTAGCTGTAGCGGTCGGGGTAGAGGCACAGTCCGGCGGAAGCGCCGAATTCGATGAGCGCCACCGGATGTCCGGGGTATTGCGCGAGCAATGGCAGCAGCGTCGCAGCCCGTCCGGCCTCGTTGGTCTGGGTGCGGTGGGTCATGGCGACATCGCGGATCTCGGGCCAGTTGCGGATCAGGAAGTCCTTGAACTCCGCGAATTCCGACACCGCCGCACCCAGGTAGCGGGCCGCGCCCAGGATCAGGTTGGGTTGGCGCTTGGGCGAAGGCAGCGTATCTATCAGTGCGAGAAGTTCGGTGTCCCCGGCGATTCCGAGACACCAGCGTTCGTAGCAGGGTGAGTAGCCGTGGACCTCGGTCTCGGCGAAGCCTCGGTAGCGATCGGCAGTTGTCATGGCGCCTCCCCGCATTCACGAAAAAGGGCGTCCGCGGCGAAAGCCGGGGACGCCCTTATCGTTACCACTCGCTACAGCATGCAGCTCACGCAGCCCTCGACTTCGGTGCCTTCCAAAGCCATTTGGCGGATGCGGATGTAGTAGAGGGTTTTGATGCCCTTGCGCCAGGCGTAGATCTGGGCGCGGTTGACGTCGCGGGTGGTGGCGCTGTCCTTGAAGAACAACGTCAGCGACAAACCCTGGTCTACGTGCTGGGTGGCGGCGGCGTAGGTGTCGATGACCTTCTCGTAGCCGATGTCGTAGGCGTCCTCGAAGTATTCGAGATTCTCGTTGGTGAGGTAAGGGGCCGGGTAGTAGACGCGGCCGATCTTGCCTTCCTTGCGGATCTCGATCTTGGAGGCGATCGGGTGGATCGAGCTGGTGGAGTGGTTGATGTAGGAGATCGAGCCGGTCGGCGGGACGGCCTGCAGGTTCTGGTTGTAGATACCGTGCTGCATGACCAGGGCCTTGAGCTCGCGCCAATCGTCCTGGGTGGGGATGTGCACCTCGGCGTCGGCGAAGATCTGCCGCACCCGCTCGGTGGCGGGCTCCCACACCTGCTCGGTGTACTTGTCGAAGAACTCACCCGACGCGTACTTCGACTCGGGGAAGCCGCCGAAGTACGAACCCCGCTCCTGCGCAATCAGATTCGAGGCGCGGATCGCGTGGTAGGCGATCGTGTAGAAGTAGATGTTGGTGAAGTCCACGCCCTCTTCGGAGCCGTAGTGGACGTGCTCACGCGCCAGGTAACCGTGCAGGTTCATCTGCCCCAGGCCGATGGCGTGAGACTCGTTGTTGCCCTGCTCGATCGACGGCACCGAGTAGATGTGGGTCTGATCCGACACCGCGGTCAGCGCCCGGATCGAGGTCTCCACCGTCTTGGCCAGATCCGGCGAATCCATGGTCTTCGCGATGTTCAGCGAACCCAGGTTGCACGAAATGTCCTTGCCCACCTTGGCATAGGACAGGTCGTCGTTGAACACCGAGGCGGTCGAGACCTGCAGGATCTCCGAGCACAGGTTGGAGTGGGTGATCTTGCCCGCGATCGGGTTGGCCCGGTTCACGGTGTCCTCGTACATGATGTACGGGTAGCCCGACTCGAACTGCAGCTCGGCGAGCGTCTGGAAGAACTCGCGAGCCTTGATCTTGGACTTGCGAATCCGCTTGTCGTCGACCATCTCGTAGTACTTCTCGGTCACATTGATGTCGGCGAACGGCACGCCGTAGATGCGCTCCACGTCGTACGGCGAGAAGAGGTACATGTCCTCGTTCTTGCGCGCCAGCTCGAAGGTGATGTCCGGGATCACCACACCCAGCGACAGCGTCTTGATGCGGATCTTCTCGTCCGCGTTCTCCCGCTTGGTGTCGAGGAAGCGATAGATGTCGGGGTGATGTGCCTGCAGGTAGACAGCGCCCGCACCCTGACGCGCGCCCAGCTGGTTGGCGTAGGAGAACGAGTCCTCCAGCAGCTTCATGATCGGGATGACACCCGAGGACTGGTTCTCGATCTTCTTGATCGGCGCGCCGTGCTCACGAATATTGCTGAGCAGCAAGGCCACACCACCGCCGCGCTTGGACAACTGCAGCGCGGAGTTGATGGAGCGCCCGATGGACTCCATATTGTCCTCGATGCGCAGCAGGAAGCACGACACCGGCTCACCGCGCTGCTTCTTGCCCGAGTTGAGGAAGGTCGGGGTGGCGGGCTGGAAACGCCCGTCCATGATCTCGTCGACCAGCTCGCTCGCCAGCGTCTCGTCACCGGCGGCCAGCGTCATGGCGACCAGGCACACCCGGTCCTCGAAACGCTCCAGGTAGCGCTTGCCGTCGAAGGTCTTGAGCGTGTAGCTCGTGTAGTACTTGAACGCGCCGAGGAAGGTCGGGAAGCGGAACTTCTTCGCGTACGCCTGCTTGAACAGCTTCTTGGTGAAGTCGAAGCTGTACTGGTCGAGCACGTCTGTCTCGTAATAGTTTTCCTTGACCAGGTAGTCGAGCTTCTCCCGCAGGTTGTGGAAGAAGACCGTGTTCTGGTTGACGTGCTGCAGGAAGTACTGGTTCGCGGCCTCGCGATCCTTGTCGAACTGGATCTCGCCATTGGGGCCGTACAGATTCAGCATCGCATTGAGGGCGTGATAGTCCATGCCCTCGGTCCCGGAGTCGCCGCTGACGGGGCGCTCTACGCGGGCAGTCTTTCCGACCGGTGCTGTTGTCGTTGCCAAAACAAGTCCAATCCCTCTCGGACGCGCTCGACGTCCTCGGCAGTTCCCATGAGTTCGAAGCGATACAGGTACGGGACCCCTGCCTTACGCGAGATCACCTCTCCCGCATAGCAGAACGTATCGCCGAAGTTCGTGTTGCCACTCGCGATCACGCCGCGCAGCAGTGCGCGGTTGTGCGGATCGTTGAGGAATTTGGCCACCTGACGGGGGACGAATTCCTTGTCGGATCGCTGTCCACCCAAAACGTGCCGACCTCCCCCGTAGGTGGGGACGATCAGCACGTAGGGATTGTCGACGCGAAGCGAGTCGGCGGTATGAAGCGGTATGCGAACGGCGGGGACATCCAGCCGCTGCACGAAGCGGTGCGTGTTCTCCGAAGCGCTCGAGAAGTAGACCAGATCAGGTGTCGCACTCGACATCTCGGTCATCTCCCCTCCTTTCGATTCGGACGAACCTGCAGGAGGCCGCCGGTTCACACCGACGGCTTCGGGCCGCTAGGCGACGGCGACGACGTCGGCGAGAGCCTTGATCCGGTCGGGACGGAAGCCCGACCAGTGATCGTCACCGGCGACAACGACGGGGGCCTGCAGGTAGCCCAGGGCCATGACGTAATCGCGGGCTTCGGGGTTCTCGGAGATGTCGATGACGCTGTAGTCGACACCGGCCTTGTCGAGGGCGCGGTAGGTCGCGTTGCACTGGACACAAGCGGGCTTGGTGTAAACGGTGATGGTCATTGAATCCCCTTCTCCTTGCCTTCGGTCCGTCGGCAGTGCACGGCTCAAACAAGATCCACGTAGTAAGTGCGCAAACCCCTGGAAGCGGAGCCGAAGCCCCTGGTCACTAGGTGAACTTCGAGGTGTTCTCCTAGTGCCCTTCCAGCTCCCAAGACACTACACCTAGTGGGCGACAAGTTCATACAACACGACATGTTGCGACTCACAAAGGTGAAATTCCGGTGCCGTAAGTACCTGGACACTCGATTCGCAACTCGACACGACTGCGACTCACGTCACAATTTCGGCATACAGTTCATTTCCAGCAAACACACCATCACCGCTGATCAACACGCTTCTCACGAGTCACAGCAGACTCGAGCGACCACCCGGTTTGCCGGCCCGCGACGCCGTGCCCCCAATTCCCGGGGCCCGCTCCGCCCGGCGTGTCGCGGTGTGTGGCAGCGATTTACCCGATCGTGAACGACGCGCCGTCCACCGGACCGGGCGCCAGCAATCGATTGGTGGCCGGAATGCCGTAGACCTGAGCGTCGTAATCCGACAACGGCCGGCCGTCGATGCTGATCTCGGTGAAGGTGATCGGCGTGAAACCCGGCAGCGCGGCGTCCAGATGACCCTCGACCACGATCTCGGCGGTATGGGCGGCGACCGTGGAGGCCGCGACCGTGGTGCGAGCCCAGTGCGCGGTGCGGTTCTCCAGCGTCATGACATAGCGGCCGCCATCCCAGCTCACTACCGAATGCATGATGTCGCCCGCACGCACGTCGACATCGTCGTAGCTCACCGGCGGATCGGGATAGCCCTCCCACCAGCCGTCGACCTGCTTGTCCGGCGCGCAGAAGCCGTTGAAGAGACCGATCGCGCACAGACCGTTCGCGGCCGCGCCCAGCGCGTCGGAGAGCTTGGCCCCGGCGTTCATCACCGTCCCCGCGAAACGCGGATCGGCGTAGGCCACCCCCGCGGCGAGGTTCTCCACCTGCAGGCCGGGCAGCGCCGCGTACACGGCCGCGTCACTGGCGCACAGAGATTCGACGCCGGTCTGCATGAGCGGCAGCGCGACCCGGCCGTCGATGCCCTGCGCCCCGTTCAACCCCACCCACGGCACCACCCGTTGCAGGATGCCGGGATCACTGCAGTCGATCTCCGGCTGCACCCAGGTGGCGCTGACCTCGTGAACGTCGCCGCGCACCACGTATCCGGCCCAGTTGCCCAGATAGAGGCGGACATTCGACACGTTCGCCTCGGCCACCGCGTCGGCCGCGTTCACCACTGCCGCCGCGGCGGACGCGGCCAGGGTGAGCGCCATGAAACAACGGCCCCACGCAGAGTTGCCCGTTGATAGCTTCATGAACTGACGGTAGCCCGAACAACCCCGGAAAAGCGGCAGGCCACGGCTGAAAAGCCGTGGCCTTGTGCTGAATTCAGCGAGTGATCGAGGTGCCGATCAGGCGTTTGCCTTGACGTTCGCAGCCGTCGCGAGCAGGTGCACGGTGGCGGCCAGCTGGGTGAGCGCCTCGGCATCGTCGGCCGGGTGCGTCTCGACGAAGCGCTGACCGATGCCGCCGAAGTTCAGCGAGGCCTCCTTGACCACGGTCGCGCCCGCCACACCCAGCGCCTTGACGGCGTCGTCGTGCGACCACTTGGCGGCGTTCGCGCTGATCGAGGCCGAGATGACGGCGGTCGGACGATCCTTGAGCGCGCCCGCGCCGTAGGGACGCGAGGCCCAGTCGATGGCGTTCTTGAGCACGGCCGGCAGGGTGCCGTTGTATTCGGGGGTTACCAGCAGCACGGCGTCGGACGCGGCGACCGCGTCGCGCAGCGCCTGCGCGGTGGCGGGAACCTGGCCCGCGACGTCGATATCCTCGTTGTAGAACGGGATCTCACCGAGGCCCTCGTAGAGCGCGAGCTCGACACCCTCGGCGGCCGTCTTGGCAGCGGCCTCGGCGAGGCGGCGGTTGATCGACGCGGCGCGGAGGCTACCGACCAGGACGAGAATGCGGGTCTGCGACATGATGGTCACTCCAGACGGTTAGTGATTCAGCGGCGGAACTTTCGATACACTCTAACCGGACCACAGTCCGCTTCCATTCCCCGGGCAGGAGCCGACCAGCTGTGACACGCGACACCCCCGCCGACGACCCGGTCACGCTGCACAATATTTCGCTGCCGATCGAAGCCATCAGCACCCAGCGGCCGCCCGCGCATTCGGTGCCGCTGCTCATGCCCGGCAGCAGCCACGAACGCAGCGACGCCGCACGCAACCGGCAGCTGCTGCTCGACGCCGCCGAGACACTGGTGCGCGAACAGGGCGCGGACGCGGTCACCATGGACGCGGTCGCCAAGCTGGCCGGCGTCGGCAAGGGCACGGTGTTTCGGCGCTTCGGCAATCGGGCCGGGCTCATGCTGGCGCTGCTGGACCAGTCCGATCAGAAGCTGCAGTGGGCCTACATGTTCGGGCCGCCGCCGCTCGGGCCCGGCGCGCCGCCGGTGGAACGGCTCATCGCCTTCGGGCGCGCCCGGCTGGCCCTGGTCGAGGTCGAGGGCGATGTGCGCAAGAACGCCGACATCGGCGGGCAGTACGGCGGGCCGCCCTACAACATCGCGAAAACCCATGTGTCCCTGCTGCTCCGGCAGGCGGGCGCGCCCGGCGACATCGCGCTGACCGCCGACACGCTGCTGGCCACCTTGGACGCCGGGCTGGTGCTGTTCCAGATCCGGGCCCTGCGCTACACGCCCGAACAGGTCGGTGATCACTGGGCGAATCTCGTCCGGCAGGTGACCGCTACAGTGTGATCGCATGGGGAACCTGCGCGAAGAGATCATCGCCGAACTGGGCGTGCTGCCGGCCATCGAACCGAAACTCGAAGTGCGACGGCGCATCGACTTCCTCAAGGACTACCTGCGCTCCACGCCCGCGACCGGGTTCGTGCTCGGCATCAGCGGCGGCCAGGACTCCACCCTCACCGGCCGGCTGTGCCAGCTCGCCGCCGAGGAGCTGCGTGCCGAGGGGCTCGACGCCACCTTCGTGGCCGTCCGCCTCCCCTACGGTGTGCAGGCCGACGAGGAAGACGCTCAGATCGCCCTGCGGTTCATTCAGCCCGACCGGTCGGTCGCGGTGAATGTGAAGCCCAGCGCCGACGCGGCGGCCACGGAGGCCGCGCTCGGCATCCAGGAACTGCACGAGCAGCCGCAACTGCGCGACTTCGTGCGCGGCAACATCAAGGCCCGCGAACGCATGGTGCTGCAGTACGCCATTGCCGGTCAGCTCAACCTGCTGGTCGTCGGCACCGACCACGCCGCCGAAGCCGTCACCGGCTTCTTCACCAAGTTCGGTGACGGCGGCGTCGACATCACCCCGCTCACAGGGCTCACCAAGCGCCAGGGCGCGGCCCTGCTGCAGGAACTCGGCGCACCCCCCAGCGTCTGGCAGAAGGTCCCCACCGCCGACCTCGAAGACGACCGCCCCGCTCTCCCGGACGAAGAAGCGTTGGGCCTGAAGTACTCCCAGATCGACGACTACCTCGAGGGCAAGCCCGTCGGCCCCGAAGTTTCGGACCGCTTGGAGACCATCTTCCGCAACACCCGCCACAAGCGCGCCGTCCCGGTAACCCCGCTGGACACCTGGTGGAGGTAGCCCGCTAACGCCCGATCCGGAACTTGCCCTTCTCCGCAATGGGGAGCAAGGGCGAGTTGGTGCGCTGCGTCTTCTCGGGGGCGAAGGGGTACCCGGTGGACAGAGCACGGCCACCGATGACGAGGGCTTCGCCGAGCAGACTGACGCCGATGGAGAGCTGGACCGGTCGCAAATCCTGGTGGGCGCCAAGGTAACTGCCGATCATGCCCGCGACCGTACTGGTGCCGAGCGAGAGCAACCAGACGCCGACGGTCCAGACGGTGTAGCGCTGCCACAGCACGCCGTCGCGCGTCAGCAGCGTGATCGTCGTGCCGCGCAGCGCGCCCAGGGCGAGGCCGATCAGCCCACTGACCACGATCCAGGTCAGGTCCAGGGCGCTGAAATGCTCCTTCGTCATGGTCAGCACGCCGATCCCGAGCAGCACCACCGGCGGCACGAAAAGGTCACGGGCATTGAGGGGTTCACCCGTGAACCGCCTGACGATCACCACAACCAGGACGACGGCAATCGCCGCGATGATCAGCACCTGATTCATGCGCCGACCTCGTCCCGAAATCTATTTAGCACAGTCATGCCATTTAAATTAGCCAGACTGTGCTACAAAAGGCAAGGCGATGGCCGCCGATCCACCCGGAAGGGAGCAGGACGCACTCGTGCCCAAGGTTGTCGATCCGATAGAACGCCGGAAAGCCGTGGCGGACGCCGTCTTTCGCGTGGCGGCCCGCGACGGGGTGGAGAACGCCTCACTGCGCCGGGTCGCCGAGGAGGCAGGGCTCGCGGTCGGATCCGTCCGCCACTACTTCACCGACCACGCCGAGCTGCTGAGCTTCACCCTGAGCGAGTTGAACACCCGCGTCACCGCACGAATCCAGGACCAGCTCGCAACCCTGTTCCCCGACGGCGACCCCGGCACCACCCCACCCCCACCCGGTCACGTGCCCGGCAGTCACGCCGAACGAATCCTCGTCGAACTACTCCCCTTGGATGAGGCCAGATTCGAGGAGGCCGCAGTCTGGCTGGCTTTCACCACGACTGCGCGATCCCGCCCGGAACTGGCACCGCTGGCCGCCCAGCCACTCGCCGGGGTGCGATCACTGGTACACCGAGTGCTGTCCGCGATGGTCACAGCAGGCTCCCTGCAAGCAGTCGACGTCGACCTGGAGGCCGACCGCCTGGCCGCAATCCTCGACGGCCTGACTCTCGCCGCACTCGCAGACCCGTCCCGCCGCGACCCGGTCGCCATGCGCGCGATCCTGCATCGTCACCTGGCAAGCCTGTGCGAGAACGCCGGCGGATAGCACGCCGAATCCCGTTGCCGGGCACTGCGCCACGGCTCATCGCAGGCCCGGGAGGACCTCCGCCAGCGCATCGAGTTGGCGGTCCGCATCGAGCGAACCGATCCGCAGAATGAGATGATCGGCCCCCGCGTCGACATAGCGACCGAGCCAGTCGACACACTGTTCAGCGGAACCACCACAAAAGGCTTGCACCGTAGACATTTCGGCAAGTGATCGCCGATAGTACTGACGGACATAGCCGTCGATCTCCGCACGCGCCTTCGCGGCATCCGGGTCGATATTGATCGTCGCGTACATGGCGGCAGTCACCGGCCGCTCGGTCTGATCGCGGATCGCCGCCCACCCCCGCGCATAGGCGTCCGCATCGGGCAGGAACGGCAGCCAACCGTCGTAAAGCCGAGCCACTCGACTCAGGACCCGGGGAGTATCGCTGCCCGCCAGCCAAATCGGCGGCCCCGCCACGCTCGCCGCAGGCAAGGTCCCCGACAGATCCTCGAAATTCCAATACCGCCCGTCGAATCGTCCACCCCCGGCCCAACTCCGCCGCCAAATCCCCACCGTCTCGTCCAACCGCCCCACCCGCTCATCAAACGACACACCAAGCGCCGCAAATTCATCCCGACTCTCCGGAATCGGAAACCCGGCCCCAACCCCCAACACCAATCGCCCCGTACTGAGCGCATCCACGGTCGCCGCAGTATGCGCACCAAGCAGCGGCTGCCGCAGCGTCGCGGTAAAAGCCGCCGTCCCCAACTGCACCCGCGTCGTCGTCGCCGCGACCGCAGCCAGCAACGGCAACGGATCAACCCGCGTCCGTGCCAACGGCGAATCCCCAACCCACACCGAATCGAAACCCGCACTCTCCGCCGCGCTCGCGAACCGCACCAGCCCCACCGCATCATGGCTGCCGGTCATCGCAATTTCGCGGCTGGGCAGCATCACCCCAACTTGAGTCATACCAACGATCCTCGCCACCCCGGAACCACGCGGCAATTACCTCACAGGTAATTGCCGCGCCACCCGGCTACTGCCGATACACAGGCTGCGTGTGCCCGGTCCACTGCAGACCATCCCACCAGCGCAGAAAACGGGCATCGTACTGGTCCGGATACCAGCCGGGCTGAACGGCGGTCACCTGCACGGGTCCAGCGGAGCCCATCGACGCAGAATCAGCTCCCATGAACCCGTGCTGCATCACATCGAGCGCGGGCGCATCGAGCACCCGGCCACGCCGAGCGACTTCGGCCACAAGCCACAAGCCGAAGATGGCAGACATCATCAATTGCCCTGCAGCCGTTCTATATTCGGCCTGTCCGAGATACAACACAGCCGAGAAGCCGAACAGCACGGTCCCCGCGATAGCGGTACCGAAGCGGCGCCGCCATCGGGTCAATGGCACCGGGTGAGTGTAGAAGCGCACTACTAGGGGGAAAAGCTTGACAGCGATCAGGATCGGAACAGCCAATAGCAGCAGGGGAAACAAAAATAGAACCGCTATTCCGCTGAGGCTCGATCCGCCCCCACGGGACCGATGCCCGCCACCACTCCAGCGAGGCCCGCCACGCCAGGACGTCCCCGCTGACACCGGACCGAACCCTGCCCCGATGCCTCGTGTAGAAATACCGGCTCGAACTCCAAAGACTTTGCCGCCCACCCCAAGTCGCACGACGTGCATGGTAGTCGACATGGCTTCGCTCCGACGCGGGTTCGACAGGGTCATGTCTTCCGGCGGAACAAAATACGATGCCGTTCACTACACGTCCCCGAGCCGTCAGTTGGGGCGAATGGCGATCAACGCCTCGATAGTGTGCGGTTCGGTTACTACTCCAGTTGGGTACTGGCTGACCAGTGCTGCGCGCAGTTCGGCTGCAAACGCTGCGCGACGCTCCTCGGAGCCGAATTGGGCTGGGCTGGAATAGGAGTAAGAGAACTGCAAGCCCACGATCGCGTCGATATCCCGTTCGATGTTCCACTTCCATCCGAGGGTTTCGACGTTGCGGAACGGTGAACGAGCCAGTACCTCGAAGTGAGGTTCCTCAGCACGTCGATAGGTGCCGGACCCAGCGCGGCGCCGTGGGCCGAGGTACTTGGCACGGACGGTCGCGACCACGTCACTCCATGGTGCGTCTGTGGCAGCGTCGTGCAGTTCTCCAGTGACAACTACGACGGCTCCATGTGGCCGAATCACCGTGTCGAGGTCCGATAGCAATGCGGCGCGGTCGGTCCAATGGAACGACTTGCCCATCATGACCGCATCTAGCGGGGGCAAATTCAACGAGTTCAGATGGTGGGAGTCGCCGTGTAGCCATTCGATGTTGCGGGCGTCTGATGCGCTGTGTCTCCCCTCTGCCAGCATGTCGAGGTCGGGGTCGACTGCGAAAACCGTGGCAACGGAAGGGGCGAGAGGTATCGCGATCTGTCCGGTGCCGCAGCCGAGGTCGAGGACTTGTTGAGTGCCGTTCAGTCCGAGCCGCTTTCGAATTTCGGCGAAGAACTGCGGTGGGTATCCAGGCCGGTATCGGCCGTAGTAGGGCGCGGCACCGCGGAACAAATCGTCAGGCTTGTACTGCATCAGTCCGCGACACCTGCCGAGTTCGCGAGCGACCGGAGGGTGTCGCTGGCGCGGCGTTGCTGATCGGCGACCGCTCGAACCGTCGCTTTCACGGTCGGGTTGGAGCGGAAATGCTCCGGTGCGACCGCACGCGATTCCAGCAGCGCGTCGATGGCGGCGTCGGGATTACCGGCCAGCAGGTGCGCTCGGGCGGTGTCGAGCCAGAAGTAGGTTTGCCGCTCAGCGCCGACAGCGGACTTGGTGTTGGGCAGGTGTGTGTCCGTTGCGATTTCGATTGCGCGGCCCGCGTCGCCGAGATCTACCTCGGCACCGACCCGGTAGAACCTCACGTTGGTTGTGCCAGCCACCGTGTCGTAGACGACGCCTTCAGGGAACTTCTCGGCGAGTCGTGCAGCTTCGGCGAAGTGCATTCGGGAGGTGTCGGCGTCGGTCACCGTCGCCGCGATCGCTCCGGCCTTCATATGCAGCGTGCTGTAAACCGCCATCGCGATCGGATCGGATCCGATCATCGGCTCGATCTCGGCCATGGATCTGGTCAGCAATCGCATGGCCTGCCGGGTCGCGCCGATCCGCGCGAGCGTAGAGGCTTTCACGAAATGTGCGCTGGCCAAGCGTAGCGGGTCGCCGGATTGGGTTGCCGCCCACTCCATCCGCTCGGTGGCGGTCATCGAGAGGTCGTTGTAGCCCAGCTTGTGCGACAGCGAGTTCGCCGCCCGGTAAGCATCGGTGAGCATCGCGTACGCGGGCTCGCCTTCTTCGCGGGCAGTGACGAGCAGCCGGTCGACCAAATCGGGGAGCACCTCGGCGACCTTGCGGTACTGGGCACCTCGACGCCACTTCGCAACCTGGGTCACCAACGGGCGCAAGCGGTCCAGTGGTTCGGGTTCGAGGCTGTCGTCCATGAGGTCGACCGCTGCCAGCGTGCGGCGGATGATCGGCAGAATATCGAGGGTTTGCTCGTTTTCTTCTTCGCCGTACAGCCTGGATGGATCGATCCGCAAGGCGTGCGCGATCAGTCCGACCATCGCCGCACTGGGCGTTGCGTGACCGGACTCGACCTTGCTGATCATGCTGTAGCTGGCACCGGTCAAGGCCACAAGTTGATGCTGCGAGAGTCCGCGCATCTTCCGATACGAAGCGATGCGAGCACCTACCGAATCGCTGTCCTTCACCACTTCACCGTAGCACCTTCATTTTGAAGAAAATTTGAAGATCAGATGAAGATCCGCAGCTTAACGTCATGCAAAGCCCTGCAAACGTCGCCGAGCATCCGGCCTGACCGTCGCCGACATTCAGGCACGGATCGCCGCCGAACGGCGAGACAACTACGTACCGATAAGCAAGGGGTGGTAGCCGATGGCACTGACCGAATCCGAGGCGAAAGTGCTTGGTGCGCTGTCCGACTTGGATACCGCACAAACGCTCACCGTGCGGGAGTTGCACCTCGCCGTCGGACTCAGTGAGCAGTCAGTACGACGTGCGCTGGCGAGACTGCTTCGTACCGGGCTCGCAGCCAGCACCCGTCAGAGCCCGGCGAACTGGTGGCCGACCGCCCGCGGACGGCTCACCGCGGGCAGCACCGGGTACCGCGAGTACGCGATGAGAGCCGCTCGATGAGCGGCCGACCGTCTGCCGCAATCGGATTCGTCCTGCGTGCCGAATCCGGTGAACGTGTGCGTCAACACGAGGACGAGATGGAACACGCGGCTAAGCAACTCGGCTTTGCCTGGCTCGCAACGTTCTTCGCCGATACCCACCGAGAAGGCAATTACGTACGCCTGGTGAACCAGATCCTCCGAGACGACATCGACGCGCTATTTCTGCCTGGAACAGGGCATTTGGATCCAGAGGACATCGCGGTTCTCACCACTCACTGCGACGTCTACTGCCTCACAGAGAGGCAACGCCACACCAGGACGCCCCCGATGACACTGGATCGAGCCCAGCCCAGTCCGTGAGTTGTTTCTCGGTTGCAGGGCAATCTGTCCGAGCAGTAGCTTCAGCCGCGTGATCGAGATCTTGGATGATTTGGGCGTTCTCACGCGAGCTGATCTCGATCTGTCGGTCCTGAGCCTCGCTGGCGTTCCCTATGACTCGATCGCTGACCAGTACGTCGAGTACGACCGGATTACCGAGGTCACCTTCTCGCCGATCGTTCGGATGAGCAGATCCTCTGGTGGGACTTGGCTTGACCACTATGACGCGGACGGCAAATTGCTCAACCGGGCGCAGGTGATCGACAGCATCATCCACACCACCGGCATGCTCCATTTCGCTGATCACACAAGTTGTCTGGTCAAGGACGGGAAGATCGCTGGATTTGCTCTGACCGGTGGCCGTCAGGGGCATCTCGCGCACTTCTCGCACCTGAACTCCTACGAGGAGTTCCTGGCCGCCTTCGGTTCACCTGATCAGGTACAGGAGGGCTGGGCGATGGGCGACCTCATGACCTACAGCAACCACTACCGGGCGAGTTTCAAGATGGCCCGCTGGGACTGCTGGAACGAGCGGCTGTCGCTCGTGAATCTGGGCCAGTACGAGGACAATCTCCGCAGCGCCCAGGGCGTGTTGGACTGAATCGCGCCTCGCGGCTTCTGGCGGGGGATGGCGTGGGTGACTTCGCTCTCCGTTGCCGGTCGCGGGATTCCTTGTGCGCCATGGGAAATCTAGGATCGAGGTAGAGATCGAGGGAGGGTCGACGATGACCGGATCGGTAGGTTTTACGGGGACGACGGGGCGGCCTTTGGTGGTGTTCGATGGTGACTGTGCGTTTTGTACGGCCAGTGTCGAGCGCATTCGGGAGCGGATTCGGCCGGAGGTGGAATTCGTTGCCTGGCAACGGCTCGATCTGGCCGCGCTGGGGCTGACGGAACAACAGGTCGAGAGTGCCGTGCAGTGGATCGACGGGGACGGCGGGCGGGCGGCGGGGGCTCGCGCGGGGGCGCTGTTGTTGCGGCGGGCCGCGCTGCCTTGGCGGGTGGTCGGGACGGTCATGTTGATTCCGCCGGTCAGTTGGGTTGCTGCCGGGGTTTATCGGCTGGTCGCGAAGAACCGGCATCGGCTGCCGGGTGGGACCGCTGCCTGCGCCTTTCCCGGTCCGAAGCAGGGTTGAGGCCGTGGTTCGGCCGATCGGGAAACGGGTTGCGAGAGGCGCTGCTCGGTTTCTACGGTCGGGGCGTGAACTTCGACGGAGAGAACGGGTGGGACAGTTCGGCCACGTTGGTGGATGAGCGTTGGGTGGAGCGGCGGCCGCGGCGGGCGGAGGTGGAGGCACAGTTGCTGCGGGAGACCCGGTTGCTGCCTTGGCTCGCGCCGAGATTGCCACTGCCGGTACCGATTCCAGTAGTGGTCAGCGAATCGCCGTTGGTTGTGCGGCATCCGCTGATTCCCGGCGAGCCGATCGAGGATTACACGCCGGACAATGGCGACGCGATCGGGCGTTTTCTGCGCGCACTGCACGACACTCCCCCGGCGGCGGCCCTGGAGCTCGGTCTGCCGGACGCCGACCACACCCGCCGGGAGCGAACCTGGGCCGTCGATCGTTGCCGCCGGGAAGTTCTTCCGCTGCTTCCGGATTCGCTGGCCGCGGCTGCTGCTGAGCTGCTCGAACGGATTCTGCAGGCCCCCGCCGACACCGTGGTTCACGCGGATCTCGGTCCCGAGCATGTGCTCGCCGAGTCCGGGCGGGTGAGCGGGATCATCGATTTCGGCGACGCTCAGCTCGGTGACCCTGCGATCGACTTCGCCTGGGTGTTGTTCGGTGCGCCATCGGAATTCGGGGAGGCGGTGGCCCGCGCCTACGGCGGCGTCACACCTGACGTGCGGGCGCGCGCCGAGAGCTGGCATCGGCTCGGTCCCTGGTACGAGGTGCTGCGCGGGCACGACGTCGACGATCCAGCGATGTCAAGCGACGGCGTCACCGCAGTGATCGAACGGCTGCGACCGACCTGAGCGAGCCGCTCAGCTCTTCTTCTGATCCGGGTCGTCGATGAGGCGGCGGTGGAGTTCTTCCGTCATCGCGTGAATGGCCCGGGTCAGCTCGGTGTTGGTTTTGAGTTCGAGTTCCTGTTCACGGAAGTCGTGGTCGGCCTTGGCCTGCTGGAAGTCGGCTTGGCGGTTCTGGCCGATCATGACGAAGGTGGACAGGAAGATGGCTTCCAGGGAGACCACCAGGGTGAGGGTGGGCCAGGGGCTCTTCTCGATCCAGATCATCCAGACGGCGAAGACCACCGCGTGGATGTAGACGAAGAGCATGGAGCCCGCGAACTTGGTGATCCAGTCGGCGATCCGCAGCTGGAGGCTGGCGGCGCGCTGCTCCCGGACCTTCGTGAGCGCGGGGTGTAGCGGCTTGGGGGCGTGTGTCACCGGCGAATGCTAGCGCCCGTCAGCGATGTTCGCGGTTAACCGCCCGCGAAGGGTGGAAGCACATCTACGCGCGGGGTCAGCGTCGCGCCGGTGTCGCGGGTCAGTTCGTCACCGATGAGGTAGGCGCAGACCTTCAGCATCGGTTCGAGTTTCGGGCCGTACGTGGCGGTGAGAGTGGTGCGCAGGTCGGCGACGGTGGCACCGGACGGCAGGTCCAGGGTCTCGCGTTCCTTGCCGACCGCATCGGCGATCGCGGCGAAATAGCGAACCTCAACCACCGATGGCTCCCATCGTTCGTTCGGGCGGGACGAAACCGGCCATATCGATGCCGTGGCCGGCCGATTTATTCCACATGGCACCGCGCCACAGCTGCGCGATATCGGCGTCGGTCGCGCCGGACCGCAGGGCGGCGCGAATGTCGTACTCCTGATCGCTGAACAGGCAGGAGCGGATCCGGCCGTCGGCGGTCAGGCGGGTGCGGTCGCAGTCGCCGCAGAACTTGCGGGTCACCGAGGCGATGATGCCGACCGTGGCCGGACCGCCGTCGACCTTCCAGCGTTCGGCGGGCGCGGACGGATCCTCGCGGCCGTCCTCGGTGAGGGTGAAGCGCTCGCCGAGCACTTCCAGGAGTTCGGCGGCCGTGATCATATTGGCGCGCGCCCACTCGTGGTCGGCGTCCAGCGGCATCTCCTCGATGAACCGCAGTTCGGCACCGTGATCCAGACACCACTGCAGTAAATCCGTTGCACCCGCAAGGGTTTCACGCATGAGCACCGCATTGACCTTGATCGGCGTGAGCCCGGCCGCCGCGGCGGCACGAATCCCGGCCAGCACCGAATCCAGGCGATTACGCCGGGTGAGCTTGTAGAAGCCGTCCCGATCCACGGTGTCGAGCGAGACATTGATGCGGCCGAGCCCGGCCTCGGCCAGCGCCCGCGCCCGATGCTCGAGCCCGACGCCGTTGGTGGTCATGGCCAGTGGCGTATCCGGCAGCGCGGCATGGCAACCGGCGATGATCTGTTCCAGATCGCGGCGCATGAGCGGTTCGCCGCCGGTGAATCGCACCTCGTGGACGCCGAGTTCACGCACCGCGAGCACCACCAGCCGGATGATCTCGTCGGTGCTGAGCAGCTCGTCCGCCGGAATCGCGGGCAGTCCCTCTTCGGGCATGCAGTACGTGCAGCGCAGCGAGCATTTCTCGGTGATGGACACCCGCAGATCCCGCGCGACCCGGCCGAAGCGGTCCAGCAGGAACGGCGTCTCCGGGCGTCCGTCCATCGCGGGCTGCCCGGTACGCACAGCGGGCATGCCCATCGCGACCACGGTCATTCGACCATTATTGCCCGTTGCACAAGCGTTCGTAGATTCGCACGAGCCGGACCGGCCGATCGGCCGGTCACCAATCGGAGGAATCACCCGCGTATAGGCTCACGGACATGAGTTCCCGGCACGCGCTGATCCCGGCCCGGCCCGTCGACGACCACCGTCGGCGCATCGAGGATGCGCTGCGGCCGCTCGCCGACCGGGTCGCCGAAACCGTCCCCATGACCTCGGCGCTGGGCCGACGGCTGGCCGTCGACGTGTATTCGCCCCTCGACCTGCCGGTCTTCCGGAATTCGGCGATGGACGGGTATGCGGTGCAGGCCGAGTCGGTCGCCATCGTGCCCGCCACCCTGCCGCTACTGGGCGTGGTCGCGGCCGGCAACACCGAATCGGTGACGCTGGCTCCCGGCACCGCGCTGAAGGTGATGACCGGCGCACCGGTGCCGCCCGGCGCGGACTGCGTGGTCCCGGTCGAGCACACCGAATCCGACGGCGTCACCGTGACGGTTCGCACCAGTCGCGCCACCGGCGACTTCGTGCGCGAACCCGGCACCGATGTGCGCGCCGGACAACTGTTGGCGGCCGCGGGCACACTGTTGCGGCCCCGGCACATCGCGGCGCTGGCCGCGGTCGGCCTGGCCGAGCTGTCGGTGTTGCGCCGGGTGCGGGCCGCGGTCCTCACCACCGGCGACGAGCTGCGGCCCGCGGGCGCGCTGCTGCTGCCCGGTCAGATCTTCAATTCCAATGGCATCGCGCTGGCCGCGGCGCTGGCCGACAACGGAGTCGAGGTGGTGTCGGTCGCGCATTCGACCGATGAGCACGCGGAATTCCGGCAGCGGCTGGCCGAGGCCGTCGCGGCGGCCGATGTGGTGTTCACCTCCGGCGGCGTCTCCATGGGCGACTTCGAGGTCGTGAAGGAAGTGCTCGGCACGCAGGGCGGCGAATTCGGTCCGGTGGCAATGCAACCCGGCGGCCCGCAAGGACTGACCATCGTGGACGGGGTGCCGGTGCTGAGCTTCCCCGGCAATCCGGTCAGCACCATGGTGTCCTTCGAGGTCTTCGCCCGGCCGCTGCTGCGCGAACTGGCCGGACTGCCCGCGCTCCCGATCTCCGAACTGCCGCTGCTGGAATCGGTCCGCTCCCCCGCCGGGAAGCGGCAGTTCCTGCGCGGCAAGCTGGCCGAGGGCGGGGTGACGCTGGTGTCGGGTCAAGGCTCGCATCTGATCGCGGCCATGGCCCACGCCGAGGTGCTGGTCGATATTCCGGCCGCCGCGACCGAGTTGCCCGCGGGCACGATCGTCGAGGTCCGGCCGCTGTGACAAGGTGGTTTTCATGAGTGAGTTGTCGCATCTGGACGGCGAGGGCCGCGCCCGCATGGTCGATGTGAGCGCGAAGGCCGACACCGCGCGCATCGCGGTCGCCGAGGGCGCACTGCACACCACCGCCGAGGTGATCGCGCTGGTCCGGGCCGACGATATGCCCAAGGCGGATGTGCTCAGCACCGCGCGCATCGCCGGGATCAACGGCGCGAAGAAGACCTCCGAGCTGATTCCGCTGTGCCATCAGCTGGCGTTGTCGTCGGTGAACGTGTCGTTCGGATTCACCGACACCACCATCACCATCGAGGCGACCGCGAAGACCAAGGGGCCCACCGGAGTCGAGATGGAGGCGCTGACCGCCGTTGCCGTCGCCGGGCTGACGCTGCACGACATGGTGAAGGCGGTGGATCCGGCGGCGACCCTGAACGGGGTGCGGCTGGTCACCAAAGAGGGTGGCAAGCACGGACATTGGGTACGGCCGGAGACCGAGCAGCAGCACAAGCACGAGACCGCGACTGCCGCAACGACTTCCCTCGCAGGCGCGGGCCGGTCGGCTGCGGTCGTGGTCGCGTCCACCGGTGCCGCCGCCGGCACCCGCACCGACACCACCGGCCCAGCCCTCGCGAAATGGCTTGCCGAGCAGGGCTTCTCGGTGCGCGGGCCGCTGGTCTTCGCCGACTCCGATATCGCCTACGCGCTCTCGGAGACCCTGGCCGCCGAGCCCGACCTGATCATCACCACCGGCGGTACCGGAGCCTCCCCCACCGACGCCACCCCCGAGGCGACCCGCGCCGTGATCGACCGCGAACTGCCCGGTGTCGCCGACGCCATCCGCCAGGCGGGCACCGCCAAGTTCCCGCTCGCGGCGCTGAGCCGGGGTGTGGCCGGCCTGTCCGGGCGCACCGTGCTCATCAATCTGCCCGGTTCGCCGGGCGGGGTGAAGGACGGCATCGCCGTACTCACCCCGATTCTCGAACATCTGCTGGCCCAGGTGGCCGGAGGAGGCAACCATGAGTGAGCTGCTGGCCCGGATCAGCGATCAGCCGCTCGACCCGACCGAGGTGGAGAAGGCCGTCAGCGGCCCCGAACACGGCGGCATCGTGGTCTTCACCGGCAAGGTCCGCGATCACGATGGCGGCCAATCGGTTTCGGCCCTGGAATACTCGGCCCACCCGCAAGCCGAACAGTTCCTGCGCAAGGTGTGCGAAGAGGTCGCCCAATCCTCCGGCCTCCCGGTAGCCGCCGTCCACCGCATCGGCTCCCTCACCATCGGCGACCTCGCCATCGTCGTCGCCGTAGCGGCCCCCCACCGCGGCGAAGCCTTCACCACCTGCGCCCTCCTGGTCGACCGCATCAAACACGAAGTCCCCATCTGGAAGCGCCAACTCTTCGCCGACGGCCTCTCCGAATGGGTCAACGCCTGCGGCTGACCCTCCCCGAACGCCGCGTCCCGTGACCGGTTGATGCGACGCGCTTGCATGGCGGTCGTTGATCGGGGAGTTGCCGGAAGTATGTTCGGGGGATGCATTGGGATCAGATGACGGCTACGCCCGGGGCGCTGCGGACGGCGGCTGCGCGGTTGCGGCGCGGGGTAGGGCAGTTGGAGATTCTGGCGGCGATCATCGAGGCTGCGGAGGGGCCGTGGTTGGGGGCGATGGATTCGGATGGGCGGGGGACCGCCGAGTTGCGGATGCATTTGGCGGGGAAGTATCGGTTCACGGCGGTGGTGACCAGTATGGGGAAACTGTCGATGGCGGAGATGAATTCGCCGGGGCGGGGGAAGCGGTCGGAGCTGGTGTTGTCGACCAAGG
Source organism: Nocardia sp. NPDC059240 (assembly GCF_042753865.1). Taxonomy (NCBI): domain Bacteria; kingdom Bacillati; phylum Actinomycetota; class Actinomycetes; order Mycobacteriales; family Nocardiaceae; genus Nocardia; species Nocardia sp. NPDC059240. The sequence goes on from NZ_JBHZAC010000004.1 coordinate 100,308, forward strand.
CGGCGCAGCGCAAGGGGTTCGACAATCCCAAGGATGTGCCCAAGCCGCAGGAGTGGGTCGACTATGTGGTCGGGTGGGTGAAGTACGCGAGTGCCGAGGTGGGGCGGCGCGATGTGGTGGAGTGGCAGTTGAAGGGGGCTGACCAACGGCTGGCCGCGATGAACGACAGCGTCGAGACCATGCGGGCGGCATTGGTCGAGCGCGAGCAGATGCGCGATGAGCTGGCCGCCGAGGTCGCCGAGCTACGCGCCGAATTCGAGGCCGAATCAGCCCTCGCCGACAAGCGCGTCGTCGGCCGGGACGTAGCGCCAGACGGGGAGCAGGGCGTGGTCGTCGAGGGGGTCGTCGGCGCGGTGGACGGTGGCGTCGAGGCGGGCGAGGAGGTCGCGCTCGTCGAGGCCGGAACCGATCAGGACCAGGCTGCTGACCCGGGGTTCGTGGCGGGCCCAGGCGGTGGGTTCGAGGGTGATGTGGCGGCCGACCATGTGCAGCACGAACTTTCGCCGGTCCTCGGGCACGGCGAAACCCAGCACGCCCTTGGCGCGGAACAGTCCTGACGGCGGATCCTCCAGCAGCGCAATCAGTTCACGCGGATTGAGCTCCGTCTCGGAAGTGAAGGAGACGCTGTCGTAGGCGTCGTGCAGGTGCCGGTGATCGCAGGCCCCGTCGTGGCAGTGCGCACCGTGCTCGTGCGGCTCGTGCTCGTCGTGCAGTAGTTCGTCGAAGCTGAGCTGTTCACCGACGCGCGGCTGCTGCGGGTCGCGGGTGGGCACGTCGAACAGCAGTCCCGGATCGATGCGTCCGTGACTGGTCGGATACACCGGCACCTGGCCGACCAGTTCGGTGATCTCCGCGCGCAGTCGCTCCAGCGCGGCCGGTTCGACCCGGTCGGCCTTGTTGAGCACCACCAGATCCGCCATCCGCAGATGAGTCACGAGTTCCGGGTGCTGAGCACTGCTTTCGGCGAAATGCTCGGCGTCGACGAGCTCGACCAGCCCGCCGTAGCGGATGCGCGGATTGTCGCTGTTGACCACCATGCGAATGAGATTGCGCGGCTCGGCAAGCCCGCTGGCCTCCACCACGATGACATCGATCTTCTGCCGGGGATGCGCCAACCGGTCGAACAGCTCGTCCAGTTCGCTCACATCGACCGCGCAACACACGCACCCGTTGCCCAGCGACACCATGGCATCGACCTGTCCGGCCACCAGCATGGCATCGATATTGACCGCGCCGAAGTCGTTGACCACCACGCCGATCCGCGTGTGCCGGGTCCGCAGCAGCCGGTTGAGCAGCGTCGTCTTTCCGGCACCGAGGAATCCGGCCACGATCAGGACAGGGATGCGCCGGCTCACGTGGCCACCTTACTCATCAGAAACCATTCGGAAATAACCGCGGCCTAGCGTGACTGCCTATTCGGACCGACCACGGGAGGTGCGCCGTGCGCGTGCGCGACATTCTCGATGCACCGCAACTGCGTATGCGGTTGCTGTACGGGGACGAGGCGATATTGGAACGTCCGGTCGCCCGGGTCTGTGCCACCGATATGCCGGATCCGCGGCCGTTCGTGACCGCGGGCGCGCTGGTCTGCACCGGCCTGGTGTGGCGGCACGAAGCCGCCGACTCCGACCGCTACGTGGGCCTGCTCGCCGGGGCCGGGGTCGCCGGGGTGGTGGCCGGGCAGGCGCTGCACGGGCATGTGCCCGAGGACGTGGTCGCCGCCTGCGAGCGGCACGGCCTGCCGCTGCTGTCCGCCCCGCAGAGCGTCCCGTTCAGCCGGATCATCGAATATCTGGCCGAGCAGGCGGCCGAGGTGCGCTGGCGGCGAGTGCAATCGCGCGCCGACCGGCAGCGCAAACTGCTCGCCGCGGTCGCGGCGGGCGCCTCTATCGAGACCCTGGTCGCGGAATTCGCGGCGGAACAGCATGTCTCGGCATGGCTGCTGACCTCGACGGGAACGATCGTCACCGGCACCGCGGAATTGGGGGACGACGATATCGACCGCATTGTCGCCACCGCCCTGACCGCGCCCCGCCTGCCCGCGGTCACCACGGGTGCGGTCCGGGTGCTGCAGGTCGGCGCGGGCGATCGAATCACCGCCTGGTACCTGGCGATCCGCCCGTCCGCCCCCGAACTCGACCCGTTCGGCGCGGACCTGGCCGCCGTGGCGGAACTGTATCGGCAGCGTCGCGCCGACCGGCAGCATCTGGATTGGGAACTGGCCGACCGCTTCCCGGTGCCGTTCACCGAGCGGGCGGACGTATCCGAGGTCGCGCTGGTCTGTGAAGTTCATGCCGCCGAGGGCGCAACCCGTTCCTCCGGCGCGCTGTCGGCCGGAATCCAGCGCGGCGGGGTGGCGGGCGCGATCGAACGTGAGGGCGCGCCGACTGCTGGGCCCGACTCCGGTGCCGCACAGCGGGTTTCGGTCTGGTCGGATTCGGCCGCCGGGCTGATGGCCGTGCGGTCGGCGCTGCACGACGCGCTGCCGGGGATCACGACCTCCATCGACCACGAGGGGAGGCTGGTCGGGGTGACGACCGGGACGCAGGATCAGATCGCCGCCGTGGTGGGTCGGCGTTTCGGGCGAATCGCTCCGGCGCTGCGGGAGATTCGACTGGCCATCGGGATCGGTGCTCGGCAGCCGGAGGAGACCCTGGCGAGTGCGATCGGAGCCGCCGCGGCGGCGTCCACCGCGGCGCGGGACGACACGGCACCGGTCAGTCTGCGAGTGGCCGATATCGATTCGGCGGTCGGCCTGCTGACCGCGGTGCCCGGCGGGCTGCAACGCCGGTTCGCCGAGCGGGTACTGGGTCCGGTGCTCGATTACGACCGCCGGCACGGTGCCGGGCTGCTGGACACGCTGGCGGTCTTCCTCGGCTGCGAGGGTTCGTGGCGGCAGGCGGCCGATCGAATGCATCTGCACCTCAATACCGTTCGCTACCGGATCGGGCGGATCGAGGAGCTCACTGGACGCGATCTCGGGCGCATCGACGACCGGCTGGACCTGTATCTCGCGGTGCGGACGCTGGCGGGTCAGACCGCGCCGGTGTAGCCGTCCCAGGCGATTCCGGCGTCGGGGGCCCCTTCCCGCAGCACGCTCGCCTGGATCAGTCCGTACGGGCGATCATCGGCGTGGAAGACCTCGCCCTTGTTCGGGACGCCGAATCGCTCCGTGTCATAGGCGAAGTGGTGCTTGTTCGGTGCCGAGAAGCGGATCTCCGCCAGACACGGGTACGCCTCCAGCGCGGCCCGTCCCATCTCGAACAACGTCTGCTGCAACGCTTTCGAGTGCAGGGTCGCGAACGTCTCGACCAGTGCGGCACGGATCCCGTCGTAGGCGGCATCCCAGTCCGCGGGCGGAGTGGCGAAGCGCCAGTGCGCGATCAGGCTGGTGGCCAGGATCCGGTCGTAGGCCGGTTCGAGCACGGTGAACTCGTCGGTGAGGAATCCGGCGAACTCCGAACCGGTGGATTTGAGAATCACCAGATCCTTGACCCCGCCGATCACCCACTCCCGGCGCTCGGCACCGACGCCCTCGACGGTCACGGCCGCGATCCGCACCTCCGGCCCGACCCGCGTCCAGGTGTGGTCATGGTCGCGGCCGCCGACCGGAACCCGTTGCCACGCATACTCTTCGATCTCTATGCGCGCCGACTCCACCGGCTCGATATCGTCGACGAAGTGCCGGGCCAGCGCCAGCCCGTAATCTTCGATACCGCCGTCGCCGTGACTCTTGGCGTAGGTGAAGATGGTCTGCTTCTGCGAATCCGTCGGCAGCACCGCGCCCTGATCGCCGACCGTGTGCGCGTCGTCGAACGCGCCACGCAGACACGAGGAGACGTTCAGGTCCCGGATCTCGTGCCGGGCGGTGTCGCGGTAGATGCGCACCACCCGGTTCTCGGCCTTCCCGTACCGGTGCGGGCCGAGCACGATCCGGCCGGTGGATTCAGTCATGGCATCACTGTGGCGCATCGGGCACGGCACGCAGGCTGGTTCCGGAGACAAAACGCCGAGGGTGAAATGCCCGACGTTTGGGCAAACTGGACAAACGCCCGAGGAGCGGCGCTTGCCTAGGGTACGAGAATGACCTCGCCTCATCCCGTCGACACCCGGCCACCGTGGCAGCGACTGCTGGCCTTCGGCATCCAGCACGTGCTGATCATGTACACCGGATGCGTCACCGTGCCTTTGGTTTTCGGTGCGGCCGCGGGACTCGACAAGGCCACCGTCGCCCTGCTGATCAGCGCCGACCTGCTGGTCGCGGGCATCATCACCATGGTGCAGAGCCTCGGGCTGGGGAAGTTCGCCGGTGCGCGGCTGCCGATCGTCACCGGTGCGACCTTCGTGGCCATGAGCCCGATGATCCTGATCACCAAGGATTACGGGCTGCAGGCGATGTACGGGTCCATGCTGCTGGGCGGCGTGATCGGCATCGCGCTGGCGTGGCCGTTCGCCTCGATCGTGCGGTTCTTCCCGCCGCTGGTGAGCGGGACCGTGCTGACCGTGGTCGGCATCTCGCTGATCGGGGTGGCGGGCGGGCTGATCGTCGGCCCCGACCCGAAGGCGTCGACCTTCGCCGCGCCCTCCCACATCGCACTCGCGGCAGCGGTATTGGTGGTCGCCCTGGTGTGCACGGTGCTCGGGCGGGGTGTGTGGTCGCAACTGGGCGTGCTGATCGCGCTCGTGGTCGGCATCCTCATCGCCGTCCCGATGGGCCTGATCAAGCTCGACGGAGTATCGAAGGCCGCCTGGTTCGGCACACCCCACCCCTTCCAATTCGGCGCACCGCATTTCCCGGTGACCGCCGTGGTGGCCATGACCATCGTGATGCTGGTCGTCTTCGCCGAATCCACCGCCAGTATGCTCGCCATCGGCGAGATCACCGGAAAGCCCTTGACCCGAGCCGATCTGGCGCGCGGCCTGGCCGGCGACGGACTGTCCGCGGTACTGGCCGGGGTCCTGAACTCATTCGTGGACACCATCTTCAACCAGAATGTCGGCGCGGTCGCCAACACCCGTGTGTACAGCCGCTACGTGACGGCGGTGAGCGGCGCGATCCTGGTGGTCCTGGGCCTGGTGCCGCGCTTCGGTGCGCTGGTCGCCGCGGTCCCGCAGCCCGTGATCGGCGGTGTCGGCCTGGTGTTGTTCGCGACCATCACGGTGATCGGCGTAGATACGCTGCGCAAGGCCGACCTGACCGACCGCGTGAACCTCACCCTGATCGCCGTCTCGATCGGCATCGGCCTGGTTCCGGTCCTCACCAAGGGCATGTTCGACAAGTTCCCGTCCTCCGCGCAGATCCTGCTCAACAGCGGCATCAGCCTCGCCGCCGCAACGGCTTTCACCCTGAACCTGCTGTTCAACCACACGCGACTCGGCGAAATCGCCCGTGGTGCAGGCAAACCCACTGCGGCGACCCCGGAACCCGACATCACCGACGCGGTACCCGCCGCCTGAGCCCCTCTCCTCATCGGGGAGATCGAAGCCGTGGATTCCGTCCGAATCCACGGCTTCGGTTTGTTGATCGGCGCTATCGAAGGGTTTGCATCCCGTTGAGGATGAGGTCGATGCCCGCGAGGAATTGATCGCGGTCGTCGTGGGTGGGGAGAACCGCTGCCATGCGTCGCACGAACGGATACTTTTCGGGGTCCAGGGTGGTCCATCGGGTGGCGATGGTCGCGAGGAATGCCGAGCGGTCGAGGTCTGGGGTCACCAGACGGGCACCTGCCGCGTATTGGCCTGCGAGGCCGAGGATGTAGTTCACCAGGGCTGAGGCGCAATCGAATTGGGCCGGTTCGGGAACGCCGAGCGCATCGAGTTGGCCGCCCATGCCCTCGAGGATCTCGATCACGGCGGGCTGCCAGGGTTTTCGCGAGAGCTGAGCGCCGATCCACGGGTGGGCGTCGATGGCGTCGAAGATGCCGAGCGCGATCGCACGAACGGTGGCGCGGGGCGATTCGCCGGCGGCGACCTCGGTCATGACTCGGGCGATCACCTCGTCGGTGGCCGCCGCGAGCAGGTCGTCCTTGTCGGCGACGTGGTGGTAGATCGCCCCGCTGCCGGTCGCCAGCCGAGCCGCGAGGGCGCGGAAGGTCAGGGCCTGCTCGCCGCCGGTGTCGAGGATCTCGATTGCCGCTTCGACGATCAACCGCTTGGACAAGGCGTCGCCGCGCCGTGCGGTCCGCCGGGTACCGGTCGTCATGCACCCCATCTTGACAGGTTTGGAACGATGTTCCAAACTCGATTATGGAACGCCGTTCCAATCAGCCTTCGAAGGGAGAACGACCATGACAACCCCCATCACCATCGTCGGAGCGGGCCTGGGTGGCCTCACCCTCGCGCGGGTCCTGCACGTGCACGGCATCCCGGCCACCGTCTACGAGGCCGACTCCTCGCCCGAGTCCCGGGTACAGGGCGGCCAACTCGACATTCACGAACACGACGGCCAATTCGCCCTGGCGGCAGCGGGTCTCACCGCCGAATTCCGGGCGATCATCCACGCGGGTGGCGCGGCCGCCCGCATCCTCGACCCGCAGGGCACCGTGCTGCTCGACGAGCCCGACGACGGCACGGACACCCGGCCGGAGGTATTGCGCGGTGATCTGCGCCGCATCCTGCTCGATTCCCTGCCCGCGGGGACCGTGCGCTGGGGACACAAAGTCGCCGACGTGCGCTCCCTCGCCGACGGCCGCCACGAACTGACCTTCACCGACGGGTCGACGGTGACCACCGGCCTGCTCGTCGGGGCCGACGGGGCCTGGTCGAAGATCCGGCCGCTGCTGTCGGACGCCCGCCCCGAGTACGTGGGCGCGACCTTCGTCGAGACATATCTCCGAGACGCCGACGCGCGGCATCCCGCCACGGCCGCGCTGGTCGGCGCCGGCGCGATGTACGCGCTCACCCCGGGCCAGGGCATCACCACCCACCGCGAGGCGGGCGCCACCCTGCACACCTACGTCCAGTTGCGGCGCTCCGCCGAATGGATCGCGGGCATCGACTTCACCGATCCGGCCACCGCCACCGCCACCATCGCAGCCGAATTCGAGGGCTGGGCACCGGAACTCACCGCCCTGATCACCGACTCCGACACCCCACCGGTCGCCCGCATGATCCACACCCTCCCGCGCGGACACCGCTGGGACCGGGTCCCCGGGGTGACGCTGCTCGGCGACGCCGCGCACCTGATGCCGCCCTCCGGCGACGGCGCGAACCTGGCCATGCTCGATGCCGCGGAACTGGGCCGAGCCATCGCCGCACACCCCGACGACACCGAAGCGGCGCTACGCGCCTACGAGGCGAAACTGTTCCCGCGCAGCGCGGCCGCCAACGCCGACGCCGACGAGGTGTTCGACCTCTGCCTCGGGGAGCACGCCCCGTCCGGCCTGATCGAACTGTTCTCGGGAGTGGCGGCAGCCTGAGCGGCACGGGTTGCAGCGGAACTACGACTGCTACCTCACCAACTTCTGACCGGTTCGTGATTCTTGCCATAGCCTGGCGGCGTGCGAGTTGTGGTGGCGAATCGTGGTGAGGTCGCGGTCCGGGTGGTGCGGACGGCGCGGGAGCTCGGGTACGAGACGGTGGTGTTGCATACCGCCGAGGACTCCGGGAGCTTGGCGGTACGGCTGGCCGATACGCCGATCGTGATGGCGGGCAGCGGGGTGGCCGGATATCTCGACATCGAGTCGGTGGTCCGGGCCGCGGCAGCCTGCGGGACCGGGGCGCTGGTGCATCCGGGGTACGGGTTCCTCAGTGAGAGTGCGGAGTTCGCGGCCGCATGCGCCGCGGCGGGGCTGGTGTACATCGGGCCGTCGCCGGAAGTGCTGCGGGTCTTCGGAGACAAGGTCGCGGCGCGGGAGGCGGCCGCACAGGCGGGGGCGACACTGCTGCCGGCCACCAAATCGGGGGTTTCGGCCGATGAGGTGGCGGCGTTCCTGGCCGATCATCCCGGCGGGGTGATGGTGAAGGCCGCGGCGGGCGGCGGCGGGCGCGGGATGCGGCCGGTCGTGGACGCGACACTGGTGGCCGAGGCCGTCGAGCGGTGCCGGGCCGAGGCGCTGGCCGGATTCGGCGACGACCGGGTGTACGCCGAAGCGCTGGTCACCCGGGCACGGCACATCGAGGTGCAGGTGGTGGCCGACGGGGTCGCGGCGGTGGCGCTGGGCGATCGCGACTGCAGCGTGCAGCGGCGGCGGCAGAAGCTCGTCGAGGTCGCGCCCGCACCGGAACTGCCGGTGGGAGTGCGTGATCGGGTGCAGCGGGAGGCGGTGCTGATCGCGGAGGCGGTCGGGTGCCGCGGCGTGATCACCGTGGAATTCCTGGTCGAGGGCCCGAATGTGTGGTTCCTGGAAGTGAATCCGCGACTGCAGGTGGAGCACACCGTCACCGAGGCGGTGATGGGGGTGGATCTGGTTGCGCTGCAACTGGACCTGGCACGCGGCAAGACCCTGAGCGAACTGGATCTGCCCAAACACGAGCCGCGCGGCTGGGCGGTGCAGGCACGGGTGAACGCCGAACTGCTGGCGGCGGACGGGGCGATTCTGCCGAGCGCCGGGGTGATCACGCGGTTCGACGCGCCCACCGGTTTCGGGGTCCGGGTCGATACGGCCGCGCAGGTGGGCATGCGGCAGGGCGTGCGGTTCGACTCGCTGCTGGCGAAGATCATCGCGCACGCCTCGTCGTATCCGGCTGTGCTGCAACGCTGTTCGGACGCACTGGCCGAGACTGTGATCGGCGGGGTGGACACCAATCTGCCGCTGCTGCGCGCGGTGCTGGCCGAACTGAGCGCGGGCGGGACGGTGACCACGGACTGGTTCGAAGACAATCTCGACGAATTGCGCACGCGGGCAGAGAGTTACGAGGATCCCGCTGCGTCGCTCCCGCACGAGCAGTCGAGCGCCACGGCGTTCGAGCTCATCGGTGACGAACAGGCCCTGCGTTCCCCGATGGGGGCCACCGTCGTCTCGCTGGCCGAGCCCGGCACCGTCCTCGCCACCGGTGCGGAGGTCGCGGTCCTGGAAGCGATGAAGATGCAGCACGTGCTGCGCGCCACCGAACCCCTCCGCGTGCTGCGGCATGCGGTCGAACCCGGCGATGTGGTCGATCCGCACGCCGTACTGACGACCTGGGTGGCGGCCGATCACGACGGCCCGGCGATGGAATCGACCGTGGTGGACCTGGATTCGGTGCGCGCCGACCTCGCCGAGGTGCTCGCCCGGCATCGGACGACCCTGGACGCCGAGCGCCCGACGGCCGTCGCCAAGCGGCATCGGCTCGGACGCCGCACCGCGCGGGAGAACATCACCGACCTGGTCGATCCGGACAGCTTCGTCGAGTACGGCGCTTTGGCGGTCGCCGCGCAGCGCAGCCGCCGCAGCCTCGAGGACCTGATCGCGAACACACCCGCCGACGGCCTGATCGCCGGGGTCGCGACCATCGGTGCCGACCGTTTCGGCCCCGACCGGTCGCGGGCGCTGATCATGTCCTACGACTACACCGTGCTCGCCGGCACCCAGGGCATGCGCAATCACGTCAAGACCGACCGCATGCTGGAACTGGCTCGCGAGCAACGACTTCCGGTGGTGTTCTTCACCGAGGGCGGCGGCGGACGGCCAGGCGACACCGACCACGGCGGCATCTCCGGACTCGACGTCACCACCTTCCGCGCCATGGGGGCGCTGTCCGGCACGGTGCCGTTGATCGGCATCGTCTCGGGCCGCTGCTTCGCCGGAAACGCGGCCCTGCTGGGCATGTGCGATGTCGTGATCGCCACCCCGGACGCCAATATCGGCATGGGCGGACCGGCCATGATCGAGGGCGGCGGGCTGGGCGTGTACGCGCCGGAGGACATCGGGCCGGTGAGCGTGCAGCGTCGCAACGGCGTGATCCACGTGGTGGCCGCCGACGAGGCCGAAGCGGTGGCGGTTGCCCGCCGCTACCTGTCGTATTTCCAAGGGGCCCTGGAGGATTGGGAGGCCCCCGATCCGCGACTGGCCCGACATGTGGTGCCGGAGAATCGGCTGCACGCCTTCGACATCCGCGCCGCCATCGAATCGTTGGTGGATGTCGGCTCCGTCCAGGAGCTGCGTCGGGACTGGGGTGTCGGCATCGTGACCGCACTCGTCCGCGTCGAAGGCCGCCCGTTCGGGCTGATCGCCAATGACTGTCACCACCTCGGCGGCGCGATCGACGCCCCGGCCGCCGACAAGCTCAGCGCCTTCCTGCAACTCTGCGGCGCACACGGCCTCCCCATCGTCTCCCTGTGCGACACACCGGGTTTCATGGTCGGCCCGGAAGCCGAGGAACACGCCACCGTCACCAAGTTCAGCCGACTGTTCATCGACGCGGCCGCCCTCGACGTCCCCTTCGGCACCGTCATCCTCCGCAAGGGCTACGGTCTCGGGGCACAGGCCATGGCGGCGGGCTCCTTCCGCGCACCCCGCTTCGTGATCGCCTGGCCCACCGGCGAAATCGGCGGCATGGGCCTGGAAGGCGCGGTCCGGCTGGGCTTCGCGAAAGAACTCGCCGCTCTCGAAGACCCGGTACAACGGCAGGCAGCCTTCGACGCCCTGGTCAAGGCCGCCTACGACGCGGGCAAGGCCCTCACTGCCGCAACGGTTCTCGAACTCGACGACGTCATCGACCCCGCCGATACCCGCCGCTGGCTGCGGACCTTACGCTGACCGGCCTCGATACTTCCGGTACATGGCATAGGCCATGGTGAGCGCCGCTACCCCACCCAGGGATTGGCGGGCGCTCACGTAGCGGCGGCGGCGTGCACCCTTGGCGCGGACCCGCAATCGTTCCTCGGTGAGGTCGGCGTAGCGGCCGGGCAGCAGGGTGTCGAAGTATTCGGAGATGAAGTTGTCGGTGCGGCGGACCGGCAGGCCCATATCGCGCATCAACTCGTCGATGTGGTGGGTGAGGTAGGGGCCGAGGTAGTAGCCCTCCGGGCGGGCGGGCATGACCTCGGCCAGCCAGCGGTCCACCCGCGATATCTCGCTGTGCATGTCGTCGACCTCGGGGGTCGCCAGCTCGCCCAGGAAATGCTGGGACAGCCAGTGCGCGGAGACCTCCGCGGTCAACTGGCAGGCGTCGGAGGAGCCGTAACCGACGAAACCCAGGCGCGGCAGCGTGGGCGGCAGGATGTGGCGGTAGAGCCGGAAGCGGCCCTCCTCGCGGACGACCTTCTCCAGTTCGGGGGCAAGGAATTCCAGTTCCTGCCGCCAACCGGTGGCGAAGACGACGATATCGGCGTCCAGCCGGTCTCCCCCGGCGAGTTCGACCGCGGTGCCGCCGGGGAACGCGGCAATGGTGTCGCGGCGCATGGTGATCCGCCCGCGACGCGCCATGCGGAAGAACTCGTCGCTGATGCCGAGATTCTCGATCCCGGCCGGCAGGGGCGCGTCGGGAATCATGGCCTTCGGACAGCGCAGCGCCAGCCGGGTGAACGCCGACACTCCCCGCCAGTACCGCTCGGTCAGCCCCTTACCGGGCCCGTGCAGGAACCGTTCGATCCGGTTCTGCCGGTGGTAGCGGAAGAACGCTTCGGCGAAGCGGTTCAACACGATTCGATCCGACGGCGTGCCACCGGGCAGGAACCGTGGCAGCATCGGATGCGCCTTGCGGAACACCAGTGTGGTCTCGCGCGCATGCTCCCCCGCCCAGGCGGCACAGTCCAGCGCCGACTTTCCCGCCCCGACGACCAGCACCCGTTTGCCCGCCACCAGCGCCGGGTCGGTGGCCCGGCTGGAGTGCAGCAGCAGACCACCGAACTCGTTGCCGCCCTCGATGACCGGGAGCTGCGGGGTGGAGAACACGCCCGCGCACACCACCACGAAATCGAAGCGCAGATCCTCCACCCCGTCGGGCCCGCACACCTTCAGCTCGAACCCGTCGTCGGCCTCCGACACCCGGATCACCTCGGTGGACAGCCGCAGCAGCGGCGTCAGCCCGAACCGCTCCACGTAGGACGCGAGATAGTCGCGCACCTGGGGCGCGGTCGGGAACACATCGGCCGATGCCGGATACGGATGCTCGGAGTAGGCGTAGGTGTCCCGGGAGTTGTTGGTGCGCAACCCCGGATACGTGCGCGCCTCGATCCAGACGCCGCCCGCCGCGTCCTCCTTGTCGAAGACGACGACCTCGAACCCGTCGTCCCGCATCACCTTCGCGGTCACCAGCCCCGCAATGCCCGCGCCGATGATCCCGACACGTTTACCGCCCGCACTCGCCACGTCCGCTGTCCCCTCTGGACCTGCACGCCCGCTGGACCCATGATCACAGCCCGGGCACACGCTACGGCAGCGCGGAGCCCGGTGGGCACGCGTCGAGGCGACTCGCCAACTGATGGCGCGGATCGGCGTGTCGTAATCTTTCGCCGAAATCGCCTGAACGGGACGAATTTACGAGATCGGGAGCTCCGGGATACGGGTCGCGCGGGCGAAGACCGTCTCGCCCTCGGCCAGGTGCAACGCCTCGGCGTCGCCGCGGGTGACCTGGGCGGTGAACAGGTCACCGGTGGCCGCGTTGCGCAGCTCGACGCGCACCTCGAAGCCCAGGTGCACGACCCGCTCGACGGTCGCCCGGGTGACGCCCGCGGACTGCGCGGTGCCCTCGTGGGCGGCGAGCGCCATGCTGGGATCGCGGCCGACGCGAATATCGTGCGGCCGCACCAGGTGTCCGTTGAGCTTGGCCACGGCGCCCAGGAAGGACATGACGAATTCGTTGGCGGGACGGTCGTACACGTCCTCGGGGCTGCCGACCTGTTCGATGCGGCCCTTGTTCATGACCGCGATCCGGTCGGCCACATCCAGGGCCTCCTCCTGGTCGTGGGTGACCAGGACGGTGGTGACGTGGACTTCCTCGTGCAGGCGGCGCAGCCAGGTGCGCAGGTCCGCACGGACTTTCGCGTCCAGCGCGCCGAACGGCTCGTCGAGCAGCAGCACCTGCGGGTCCACCGCGAGCGCGCGGGCCAGGGCCATGCGCTGGCGCTGGCCGCCCGAGAGTTGCGCCGGATAGCGGTGCTGGAAGCCGTCCAGGCCGACGATCTCGAGGAGGTCGTCGACCTTCTTCTTGATCTCGGCCTTGGGCCGCTTGCGGATCTTGAGCCCGAAGGCGACATTGTCGCGCACGGTCATGTGCTTGAACGCCGCGTAATGCTGGAACACGAAACCGATGTCGCGTTTCTGCGGGGACACATTGGTGACGTCCTTGCCCGCGATGGTGACGACACCGTTGTCCAGATTCTCGAGCCCGGCGATCGACCGCAGCAGCGTCGACTTACCGGAACCGGACGGGCCGAGCAGTGCGGTCAGCTCACCGGAGGGGATGTCGATGCTCACGTCGTTCAACGCGGCGAAGGTGCCGTAGCGCTTGTTCGCATTGGTCACGGTGATCATTTGGCAGTGCCCCGCTTGCGTTCTAGGAGGGTCATGAGCAGAAGGACAACGAGGGCGATGCCCATCAGCAGGGTCGCCGCGCAGTACGCGCCGAAGGTGTTGTGGTCGTTCACGTATCGCCCGTTCACCAGCAGGGTGAGCGTCTGCGATTTACCGGGCAGACCGGTGGACACCATGATCACCGCGCCGAATTCGCCCAGCGCACGGGCCACGGTCAGCACGATGCCGTAGGTCAGACCCCACCGGATCGCGGGCAGCGTGATGCGCCAGAACGTCTGCCAGCCCGACGCGCCCAGGGTGGCCGCGGCCTGCTCCTGATCGTCGCCGATCTCGTGCAGCACCGGCTCCACCTCGCGCACCACGAACGGCAGCGTCACGAAGATGGTGGCGATGACCATGCCCGGCAGATTGAAGATGATCTTCAACCCGTGCTGGTCCAGCCCGCCGAACCAGCCGTTGGCACCCCACAGCAGGATCAGCGAAACACCCACCACCACCGGCGAAGTCGCCATCGGCAGGTCGACGATGGCCTGCAGCAGATTGCGGCCCGGGAACTTCCCGCGCACCAGCGCGAGCGCGATGATCACACCGAAGATCACGTTCACCGGCACCGTGATGGCGACGATCGTGAGGGTCAGATTGAACGCCGAGATCGCCGCCGGGGTGGAGATCGAGTCGTAGAACGCGCCGAGCCCGTCCCCGAAGGTCCGCCACAGGATGATGCCCAGCGGCACCACCAGCAGCACGAACAGATACGCCAGTGCGACCGTGCGCAGCGAGATCTTGGTCCAGAAGCCGAGTCTCATCTACGCCGCCTCCCTTTCCTTGCGCGCCAGCCGATCCGAGGTCACCCGCAGGACGAACAGCGTGACCAGCGAGATCGCCAGCAGCGCCACCGAGACGGCGGCCGCGTTCACCGGCCTGTCCACCTCGATCTGCTGCTGGATGTACTGCGAGGCCATCTGCGTCTTCTTCGGGATGCCACCACCGATCAGCACCACCGAGCCGTACTCGCCGATAGCGCGAGCGAAGGCCAGCCCCGAACCGCTCACGATCGCGGGAGCCAGCGTCGGCAGCACGATGGTCCGGAAGGTGGTCCAGTTGTCCGCGCCCAGCGACGCGGCCGCCTGCTCCACATCCCGGTCCGCCTCGATGAGCACCGGCTGCACCGAACGCACCACGAACGGCAGCGTCACGAACGCCAGCGCCACCACCAGACCCGGCTGGGTGGCATTGAGATGAATGTCGAACGGCGACTGCGGCCCATACAGCGCCAGCAGCACGATGCTGGCCACGATGGTGGGCAGCGCGAACGGCAGGTCGATGAGACCGTTCACGATCGCCTTGCCCGGGAACTCGTCGCGGACCAGCACCCACGCGATGAGCGTGCCCATCACCACATTGATCAACGTCACGATGACCGACACGAAGACGGTCACCTTCAGGGCATCCAGCGCACCGGGCGCGGTGACCGCGTCCCAGAACCCGGACCAGCCGTTCTCGAAGGACTTGACGGTCAATGCGGCCAGCGGCAGCAGCACGATGATGCTGAGCCACAGCACGGAGGTGCCGATGCCGAGCGGACCCACGGATCCGCTCACCCGCAGCCAGGAACGGACCCGATTCGGGCGCGTCGGGCGCGGCTTGTCGTCTACCGAAACGCCGGAACCGAGGTCGGCTCCGGCGCTCGAACTGCTGTCACTCACGGTGTCGAGTATCGCTTGTGTCGCAGGTCACCCGGTTACTTGGTCGCCTTGTCGTACAACTGGGCCACCGAACCGGTGTTCGGCGTGAACAGGTCCTTGTCCACGGCCTTCCAGCCACCCAGGTCGTCGATGGTGTACAGCTTGGCCGGGGTCGGGAAGTCCTTGGCGTGGTCGGCGCGCACCTGCGGATCGACCGGACGGAAGCCCGCTTCGGCGAACGCCTGCTGGGCGTCCTTGGTGTAGAGGAAATCGCGGAAGGCGGTGGCCTGCTTCAGGTTCTTGGCGTTCTTGAGCACCGCGACCGGGTTGTCGATGCGGAAGGTGGTGTCGGGCACGAAGTGCTCGATCGGGTCACCCTTGCTCTCGGAGAAGATGGCCTCGTTCTCGTAGCTGATCAGCACATCGCCGGTGCCCTGCAGGAAGGCGTCGGTGGCCTCACGACCCGACTTCGGCTGCACGTGCACGTGTCCCAGCAGCTGACCCAGGTAGTCCAGACCGGCCTGCGGGTTCTTGCCGCCCTCGCTCTTGGCGGCGTAGGGGGCCAGCAGGTTCCACTTGGCCGAGCCCGAGCTGAACGGGTTGGGGGTGACGACCTCGATGCCCGGCTTGAGCAGGTCGTCCCAGGTGTGGATGCCCTTCGGGTTGCCCTTGCGCACCGCGATGGCCACCACCGAACCGAACGGGACGCCCTTGTTGGCGTCGGCGTTCCAGCTCGGGTCGATCTGACCGGAGTCCACCAGGCGGGTGATGTCGGGCTCGACGGAGAAGCTCACCACATCGGCGTCGGCCCCGTCCTTGACCTTGCGGGACTGATCGCCGGAGGGACCGTAGGAGGCCTGGAACTGAGTGCCCTTGCCGGCGTCGGTCTTGTTGAAGACCGGAGTCACCTTGTCGTAGGCGGCCTTCGCCACCGAGTAGGCGTACAGGTTGATATTGCCGCCGCCTCCGGCCTGCTGGCCGCTGTCCTTGGAGTCGCTCGCGCCGCCGCTGCACGCGGTGAGCACGGTGGCCGCGACCGCGGTGAGAGCGACGGCGAAGGTAGATCGGCGGGAGAGACGAATATTGCGGGACATCGGCGTGGACCTTTCGAGCGATCCGCCGGGGGGACCTGGCCGGCGGAGATGACGTTGCCGTAGACCCGTCAGGAACACAGTCGTGACGGTGGCGCTCGGCCCGAAGGCCGCCGGGGACGGAACACGAACTGCGAAAAGAATGCGCGCCAAGTCTACTCAGACGTGCAGCAGTGCCCGATCGGTTGATCAGCGACAGTGAATGTCGGCAACCGCGAGGCAGCCCACCGCGATCAACGCCAATTCATGGCGGACCTGGGGCAGAACACTCGAAGACACGCCGCGACTTTAGCAGAGCTCCACGTCAGGCGGCCAATCCCGGACGGGGGTTGAAATCGCCTCGAGCGCAACCCTGGCCGAAATCTCGGGCGCACCCCCGGCGAGAATTCGGCAGACTGGTGCGTGCGGACTCGCCGCGCCCAACCACACGGGGGAATCCATGACCACACCCGCTCGCCTCCGCCGGGAGTTTCCCGGCATCTCGACCCGCGCCTGGGAACATCCCGCCGACCGCACCGCCCTGGTCGGACTGCGTCAGCTCAGCGGATTCGACACCTTGCTGCGCACGCTGTCGGGGCTGTTGCAGGAGCGGCAGCATCGGCTCATGTACCTGGCGACCGCGGTCCGGGTCGACGAGCGGCAGTTCAAGAACATTCATCAGCTGCGCGAGGACGCCGTCAGGATCCTGGACGCGTCCCGCACGCCGGAGATGTTCGTGCTGCAGCACCCGTCGGCGAATTCGTTCACCATCGGCATGGACCGGCCCTTCATCGTGCTGACCACCGGGCTGCTGGATCTGCTGGATGCCGAGGAGCTGCGCTTCGTGGTCGGCCACGAACTCGGGCATGCCCTCTCAGGCCACGCGGTCTACCGGACCATGCTCATGCACCTGATGCGGCTGGCGGGCAGCATCGGCTGGATGCCGGTGGGCGGCTGGGCATTGCGCGCCATCGTGGCCGCGCTGATGGAGTGGAGCCGCAAATCCGAGCTGTCCGGCGACCGGGCCGGGCTGCTGGTCGGCCAGGACGTCGAGGCGTCGGTGCGGGTGCATATGAAGCTGGCGGGCGGGTCACGGGTCGACGAGATGAGCCACGCGGCCTTCCTGGCGCAGGCCGACGACTACGACCGCGCGGGCGACCTGCGCGACGGCGTGCTCAAACTGCTGAACCTGGAACTGCAATCGCACCCGTTCTCGGTGCTGCGGGCGGCGGAGCTGCGGCGCTGGATCGCCAGCGGCGACTACGACCGGATCCTCGACGGCCAGTACCCGCGCCGTGATCAGGACAAGGACGCCCGCATCAGCGAGGAGATCAAACACGCTGCGCGGGCGTACCGGGAAAACTTCGAACAGTCCGAGGACCCCCTGATCCGCACCGTGCGCAACCTCGGCCGGGATGTGGGCGAGACGGTGAGCACGGTGGGTCAGGAAGTCGGAGAGACGCTTTCGAAGCTGGGGAAGCGAATCCGAGGGTCGGACTAATCCTCCGCGTCGACGACCGGCGGGGTTTCGAAGATGTCGAGCAGCCACTCCTCGGTGGCACTCTCGGCATCTTCCTCGTCCGGGCGGATGCGGTTGCTCAGGCGAACGCCCAGACCCAGCGTTTGGGCGGCCTTCACCATTTCGAGAGCCTCTTCGGGCCCGGTGTAGTGGGTGGCGATCAGACGGGGCTCGTCGTCGAAGTCCTCTTCGGACAGCACGAGTTCCAGACCTTCATCGGTTGTCGACATGGGTCAGCACAGTACGCCGAGAATTCGCCCCGGCGGTACCGAAACTCGCTCAGCGAGTGAACAACCAGGCGACTACCACAAGAACAAGAAGTGCGATCAGGGCAAGCTGGACACGAGAACGCGGCATCTCAGGCGGCTTCCTTCCGAATGCGACGCGGCTGCGCGGTGGCGGGGACCGCGGCCTCGCGGGCGGCGATCCGATCGCGGCCGAGCACACGCAGCGCCACCCGCAGCGTTCGGTCCAGCAGGTAGGCAATGGCCAGGCAGACCGGCACCATGGCGGCCAGCACCACCGCGAACTGGGGAACGAAGGGCAGACCGGCTACCCACAGTTCGACGCTGTCCCACCAACTTGCCATCGCATGCACGACCCCAGCCTAGGCCCGCAACGCAATGGTGGACGATTCGGGGCAAACGGGCCGATCATGTCTGTTATGGAGTCGTACGACGAACCCGAGTCCTCGGACCGCCCGCTCGGCAGTGAGATCGGCATCGATCCCGTCCCGGATTTCGACGATCCTGCCTCGGTAGACGCCCCCCGCGAGGGCATCGACCGCAACGATCCGGCCCTGTCGGACAACTATCTGCCCTCGGCTACGGGTGGTATGCATCACTCCGTGTTTCCCCCCATCGACGACTACGCCTTCCTGTCGGACTGCGAGACCAACTGCCTCATCGCCCGCAACGGCTCGGTGGAGTGGATGTGCGTGCCGCGGCCGGACTCCCCCAGCATCTTCGGGGCCATGCTGGACCGCAGCGCCGGGCATTTCCGCCTCGGGCCCTACGGCCGCAATGTGCCCGCCGCACGGCGCTATCTGCCGGGCGGGCTGATCGTGGAAACCACCTGGCAGACCGAGACCGGCTGGCTCATCGTGCGCGACGCGCTGGTGCTGGGCCCCTGGCACAACAATCGGTCGCGCAGCCGCACCCACAAGCGCACGCCCATGGACTGGGATGCCGAGCACATGCTGTTGCGCACCGTGAAATGCGTGAACGGCATCGTCGAGCTGGAGATGAGCTGCGAGCCCGCCTTCGACTATCACAACGGCCCGGCCAGCTGGGAGTACAGCGGCACCGTGTACGAACAAGCCACCGCCAGCTCCCAGATCGAGGGCTGCCCGCCCTTGACGCTCACCACCGATCTGCGGCTGGGCATCGAGGGCCGGGAGGCACGGGCCCGCACCCGCATGAAGGAGGGCGACGAGGTCTTCGTCGCCCTGTCCTGGTCGGATCTGGAGCCGCCGCACACCTTCGCCGAAGCGGCCGAGAAGATGTGGCAGACCACCGAATACTGGCGACAGTGGATCACGCAGGGCCGCTTCCCCGATCATCCGTGGCGCGGATTCCTGCAACGCAGTGCGCTGACCCTCAAGGGCCTCACCTACGCGCCGACCGGCGCGCTGCTGGCCGCCGCGACCACCTCGCTGCCGGAAACCCCTGGCGGCGAACGTAACTGGGACTACCGCTACACGTGGGTGCGGGATTCCTCGTTCGCCCTGTGGGGTCTGTACACGCTCGGGCTGGATCGCGAGGCCGACGACTTCTTCGCCTTCCTGCACGACGTGACCACCGACGACAATGGGAAACCCACTCCGCTGCAGGTGCTCTACGGGATCGGCGGCGAACGTGAGATCACCGAGACCGAGGTTCCCCAGCTGTCCGGCTACGACGGCGCGCGGCCGGTGCGCATCGGCAATGGCGCCTACAACCAGGACCAGCACGATATCTGGGGCACCATCCTGGATTCCGTTTACCTGCACGTGAAATCGCGTCAGCAGGTGCCGGAGACGTTGTGGCCCATGCTGGAACGTCAGGTGCAGGCGGCAATCGAGAACTGGCGCAACCCCGATCGCGGCATCTGGGAGGTGCGTGGCGAGCCGCAGCACTTCACCTCGTCCAAGGTCATGTGCTGGGTGGCGCTCGACCGCGGCGCGAAACTGGCCGAGCTGCACGGGGAAATGGACTACGCCAAGAAGTGGCACGATATCGCCGACGAGATCCGCGCGGACATCCTCGACAACGGCGTCAACGCCGCGGGCGTGTTCACCCAGAGCTACGGCAGCGACAGCCTGGATGCCTCACTGTTGCTGGTGGTACTGACCCGCTTCCTGCCGCCCACCGATCACCGGGTGCGGGCCACCGTGCTGGCCATCGCCGACGAACTCACCGAGAACGGTCTCGTCCTGCGCTATCGCACCGAGACCACCGACGACGGACTGTCCGGCGCGGAGGGCTCGTTCACCATCTGCTCGTTCTGGCTGGTGTCGGCGCTGGTGGAGATCGGTGAACTGGCCCGGGCCCGGCACCTGTGCGAGCGGCTGCTCGGCTACGCCAGCCCGCTCAAGCTGTACGCGGAGGAGATCGACTCGCGCAATGGGCGGCACCTGGGCAACTTCCCGCAGGCCTTCACCCACCTGGCGTTGATCAATGCCGTCATGCACGTGATCCGGGCGGAGGACTCCCGCACCGCGAGCACCTTCAACCCGGCGCATCCGGGACGCTGAGAAACCTACGGAGAAAACGAAATCGGCCGCTTTCGCGGCCGATTTCGTTGAGGCTGAATTCATTCAGGCTGAATTCATTCAGTACGCGGAGCTCTCGCCGATCGTGTCGGCGCTCTCGCGGATCTCACGCAACTGCACCAGCGAGCGTTCGATCTCGGTGAGCCGCGCCTCCCGGCCCGCGCCCGAGCCGACCGTGGCCGCCTCCTCGGCGGCCCGCAGCGAGGCGTCCACCGAACGCAGTGTCGCCGAGGCGATCTCGGTGAAGTGATCGCGCAGGCTGCGCTGCACCGAGCGCAGCCGGTAGCGGGATTCCTTGCTCACCTGGAAGATCACATCGTCCATCAGCCGGGCCACCGCCACCTTGGCCTCGGCCTGGCGGCGCTGGCGGCGGGCCTTGCGGTCGTCCCACAGCGCGTTCACGCCCAGCAGTACGGCCGCACCGCCGGAGTACCAGTTCACCAGCGACATGTGCAGCAGGCTGGTGATCAGGCCGACCATCAGCAGGCCGCCGTAGGAACCCCGCAGGGCGGTCAGAATCTGCTGCGTGACACCGTGTTTGGCGCTGTCGAGCTTGTCCAGCGCGGCCACCGGCTCCAGCACCGCGCCGACATCGCCCGGGTTGTCGAGCTTGAGATCGGGCGTGGGGATGCCGCTCTCGGGGAACTTGGCCGCCACCTGCTCGGCCAGCTCCACCGAGCGGTAGTGGGCGATGACGAAGTTCTCCTCCACCGCCTCGCAGATCTTGGCGTCCAGGTCCGCGCCGAAGTCGGCCCAGCCCTTGGCCGGATTGCCCTTCATGATGTCGGCCTCGGCATCACGGATCAGGCTGCGCAGCCGGTGCCGCAGATCGTGTTCGGTGTCGGCCATCAGCTCGCCGGCGCCGTCGGCCAGGGTCACCTGCCAGTTGGCGGTGCGCTGGCGCAGTTGCTCGGCCTCCTCGCGGGTGCGGCGCAACTGCTCGGTGACGACGGTCAGCCGGCGCGGATCCCGCAGCGTCTCGGCCTCACTGCGCAACGCCAGCGCCAGATGGTCGGTGATGAGCGCGATATCGCGCACCGCGGCCTGCACCGCCACCACGTCCGCCCGGCCCAGCACATAGGAGCGCAGGTGGTCGAGTAGTTGCGGCACACCGGATTCCAGATCCAGCTGCTCGTCACCGGCGGCCGCGGCGTGCTCGTGCAGCCGTGCCGAGGCCGGGGCGACGGCGAAGGCCAGCCCGGCGGCGTCGAGCAGCTGCCGGTCGTGCTGCTGCACCTGCGGCCACTGCGGCGACTGGTCGATCTTGTTGAGCACGCAGACGACCGTCGGGCACACCTGCTGGATGCGCTTCAACTGCTCGATCTGGGCCGGAGTGAACGGCTTTCCCGCGTCCGCGACGTAGAGCACCGCGTCCGCGGCGGCGATGAGCGACCAGGTGGCCGGCGAGTCACCAGGCGAACCGGGCGCGTCCAGAACCACGAAGCCCTCCGCCAACAGCGGACTGGGCTGGGTGAATTCGGCCCGGATCACGTCACCCGAGGCCACCTCCGCCAGTGCCGCACGCGGATCCACCGCGGTCCGCTGCGCGCTGCCGCCCGGACCCATGGTCACCAGGGTGGCGGCGGACTGCTGCCCGTACTCGGCGATCACCGGCACACTGGGCTGTCCTTCGGTGGCGCTGACCTGCGCCCCGACCAGGCTGTTGACCAGTGTGCTCATGCCGCTGGCGGATTCGCCCACCACGACCAGGCGCACCCGCGGGTCCGACAGGCGGGCACGAGCGATGCCGAGCCGACTGGTGAGGTCCATCCGGCCGGAGGCGTGGGTCAGCGCGAGGAGCCGGTCGACCAGTTCGACCAGCGGACCCAGCGTGTCGGGATTCTTCACCGCGATTCGACGATCGGCGCGGCTCACAGCAGCAGCATGTGATGGTCACCCGGACCCACGACCGGCGAATGAGCATCGACGAAGGTGGCATCCGGCAACAGCGGCGTGAACAGCCCGCCGTCGTGTGTCAGCAGACCGGCATCGTGGTAGCCCAGCAGGTGGTCGCCCGAATCGTAGTGGTCGGCAATGGGTTTCACCGGTTGCGGGGCATCGACGTGCGGCGGCGTGGTGATCGGCTGCGGCATGGTCGGGACCGGCGCGACCGTCGGCGCGGGCGCGACCGACACGGTCGGCTGATGCGTCGGCACCTCCGGCTGGGTCGGCGCGACCGTCGGGACGGGAACATCCGGGGTCGGGTGCACCGGCACGGTGGCGGACGGCTGATGCGAGGGCACCGGGACGTCGGTCGGCACGGTCGGCGTCCCGGCGTCCGGCTTGGTGGCGTCCGGGTCCGGGAGCTTGGTCGTCGGCACCGTGGGTGCGGGCGTGGTCACCGGATTGCCGCCCGGCTTGGTGACATCCGGATCGATGGTCGGGATCTTGGCGGCCGGCAGCGTGGGCAGGGTGAGCACCGGCGCGGGATCGATCTTGGCCGGGGTGCTCACCTGCGGCGCGGGCACCGGCACGGGGGCCGGGGTCGCGGGCTGGTTCGCCAGCGTGACCGGGTGGCCGGGCGCGGACGGGTCACCGGTCGCCAAGGCGGGCAGCTTGCCGTGATCGAAGAGCGCGGGCGCGACGGCGGCGGGCGCGGTCAGCGGCGACGGGCCACCGTGGGTCGACAGCAGGTTCGCGATCGGCTGATTGGCGGCGTCGGGCTGAATGGTGGTCTGCAACGGCGTCACCGCGACCGGCTGGGCGACCGCCACCGGTGCGACGGCGACCGGCGCGGCCACGGGGACCACCGGCGTGGCGGCCGGGGTCGCGACCGGAGTGAAGGGCACGGGCGCGGCCGGAGCCGTCGGGGCCAGGAACGGATTCGTGCCGATCGAGGCCGGACCCGGTTGTGCGGCAACGGGACCCGATGCTCCGGCGACCGGACTCGGGGCGCCGGCGAGCGGACTCGCGGCACCCGGCGCACTCGGCAGACCGGTGCCCGGCGCGACACCGGAGGCGCCCTGACCGGGCAGGCCGGAGGTGCCCTGGCCGGGAAGCGGCGAGTTGCCCTGCCCCGGGAGCTGGGATGCGCCCTGGCCGGCGACCGGCGAGGTCGACTGTCCCGGAACGGCATTCGAGGCGGCCGGGGTCGCGGACGCGGGGGTGCCGGTCGGCTGGCCCGCGCCGGGCGCGACATTGCTCAGGTCCGCACCCGCCGGATGCGAAAGCCCTTGGCTCACATGCTGAGTGAACTGGTTGTACTGGTCCATGACATGACCGACACCCAGATCGACCTTCAGATCGGAGTGGAACCACACGCCGTCCGGGCCGACGTGCGCGTCCACCGTCCACTGCGTACCGAGGAACGCGCCGACACCCTGGCCGTCGGTCGCGCCGACGCCGTCGAAGGGATTGGTTCCCCCGGCGAGATCCGGCAGGTGCGCGCCATCGGTGCCGGGCAGGTGCATGCCCGGGGTGCCGGGCAGCGCGAAGCCGGGCAGGCTCTGCAGGAAGTTGGGCTGCAGCGGATCGAGCGTGGGCGTCACCGGCTGCGTGGGCGTGGACACCAGGTCGGTCGCCGGATTCTCCAGCGGCACACCCCAGTGCGGGGTGGACGCGGGCAGACCGGTCTCGCCGTCGGGGAGGCCGAGTCCGTGGAAACCGGAGAGCGAGAGGTCGGGCTGCAGCGAGTCGAACGAGGCCGGGAACAGGCCGGCGTCGGTGCCGTGGTGGTAGTCGTCGAGCGGGCCGAAGGGCGTGCTCACCGGCGAGGCGGTCGAGGGCCCGAGATGCTGGGCGGGGACCTGATCGGCGGTCAGATCCGGGAAGGTGACCGTCGGGCTGGGCACGTTCGGCTGCGGATCGTTGACGCCCGACCAGCCCGTGGACTTGCTGTCGTGGGTGATGGCCGCATTACTGCCACGGCTACCGCTGGCAGCCACGAGCGCACCGCCGGTCACGTACGCGCCTGCCCTGGCCACGCGCGCCACGCCGGTGGCAATGCGATAGGCGGCGTCGCCACCGTTGTCATCGGCGGCGTCATCGTCGGAGAAGGGCAGATCACGTGTCATACAGGCTCCGCTCTCAGGGCTCCGGCGGGCCGTCGCGCGGCCTGCCGGACCAAACTCATTTCACACCCTATTTCCGGATAACCGGTCTGTCACATCCACCAGGTAGGCGGCGGTGTGCCCATAGGGGTGTCACACAGCTTGTCACCCTGCATATCAGTACGGAAGACCCATTTTCAGGGTGCATACCGGACCTTGCGGACAAAACACTGTCCGATTTGCACTGTGCCCCGCTCCCGAGGGGGAGCGGGGCACGAAGTTCTACCGAACCTACTTCTTCTTCTCGGTCGCGGAGTCCGTGCTCAGCGCCGCCACGAAGGCTTCCTGCGGCACCTCGACGCGGCCGATGGTCTTCATCCGCTTCTTGCCTTCCTTCTGCTTCTCGAGCAGCTTGCGCTTACGGCTGATGTCACCGCCGTAGCACTTGGCCAGCACGTCCTTGCGGATCGCCCGAATGTTCTCGCGCGCAATGACTCTGGAGCCGATGGCGGCCTGGATCGGCACCTCGAACTGCTGCCGCGGGATGAGTTCGCGCAGCTTGACGGTCATCTTGTTGCCGTAGGCCTGGGCGGCATCCTTGTGCACGATGGCCGAGAATGCGTCGACGGCCTCGCCCTGCAGCAGGATGTCGACCTTCACCAGCGCGGCGGACTGCTCGCCGACCTCCTCGTAGTCGAGCGAGGCGTAGCCGCGAGTGCGCGACTTCAGTGAGTCGAAGAAGTCGAAGATGATCTCCGCCATCGGCAGCGTGTACCGCATCTCGACGCGGGTCTCCGACAGGTAGTCCATGCCGAGCAGTTCACCGCGGCGGGCCTGGCACAGCTCCATGATGGTGCCGATGAATTCGCTGGGCGCGATCACGGTGCAGCGGGTGATCGGCTCGTAGATGTCGCGCACCTTGCCCTCGGGCCAGTACGACGGGTTGGTGACGACGTGCTCGGCACCGTCCTCCATGACCACGCGGTAGATCACGTTGGGCGCGGTGGAGATCAGGTCGAGGCCGAATTCGCGCTCGAGCCGCTCGCGGGTGATCTCCATGTGCAGCAGACCCAGGAAGCCGCAGCGGAAGCCGAAGCCCAGGGCCACGGAGGTTTCCGGCACGTAGGTCAGCGCGGCATCGTTGAGCTGCAGCTTGTCCAGGGCGTCACGCAGGTTCGGGTAGTCCGAGCCGTCGACCGGGTAGAGACCGGAGTAGACCATCGGCCGCGGCTCGCGGTAGCCGGTCAGCGCCTCGGTCGCGCCGTCGCGCTGCGAGGTGATGGTGTCACCGACCTTGGACTGGCGGACGTCCTTCACACCGGTGATGAGGTAGCCGACCTCGCCGACGCCCAGACCCTGGGTGGGCTTGGGTTCGGGTGAGACGACGCCGATTTCGAGCAGTTCGTGCGTCGCGCCGGTCGACATCATCTTGATCTTCTGGCGCGGGGTGAGCTTGCCGTCCACCACACGCACGTAGGTGACGACACCGCGGTAGGTGTCGTAGACCGAGTCGAAGATCATGGCGCGGGCCGGGGCGTCGGCCTCGCCGACCGGCGGCGGCACCACGCGCACGGCCTCGTTGAGCAGTTCGGCCACACCGACACCGGTCTTGCCGGAGACGCGCAGCACATCCTCGGGCTCGCAGCCCACGATGTGGGCGAGCTCGGCGGCGTAGCGGTCCGGGTCGGCCGCCGGGAGGTCGATCTTGTTGAGGACCGGGATGATCGTCAGGTCCTTGTCCATGGCCAGGTACAGGTTGGCCAGGGTCTGCGCCTCGATGCCCTGCGCGGCGTCGACCAGCAGGATCGCGCCCTCACACGCTTCGAGCGCACGCGACACCTCGTAGGTGAAGTCGACGTGGCCCGGGGTGTCGATCAGGTGCAGGACGAAGTCCTCACCGTCGACCTGCCACGGCAGCCGCACGTTCTGGGCCTTGATGGTGATGCCGCGCTCACGCTCGATATCCATGCGGTCCAGGTACTGGGCGCGCATGGCGCGCTCCTCGACCACACCGGTGAGTTGCAGCATTCGATCGGCCAGGGTCGATTTCCCGTGGTCGATGTGCGCAATGATGCAGAAGTTCCTGATCTTGGAAGGATCGGTGAACGTCTTGTCGGCGAAGCTGCTAATCGGAGTCACTCCTCGGCATGGCGAAACAGCGGCATGTCAACCCCGAAGTCTACGGTGCTGGACCGGGTGTCCTCGCCCCGGCGTTCCGCAGCACCGAACTGGCCGTTCCCGCAGGCGAATCCGGCCCGGATGAGAATCCCGTCCCTCGCGGTTAGGCTGCCGTTCATGGCGGGTAGGTGGAATGCTCTGGGCAAGCAGTTGGGGATCGTTGCCAAGGAGCAGGGGTCTCACCTGGTCACGGAGCAAGCTCCGAAGTTGATCGGGCGCGTACGGCAGTCGACGATGTGGGATCGCGCATTGCGTGCGATCGGGACGCCGCGGCAGGGGCCTGGGGTCTCGGTGCGGCCGACATCCTCGGCGGGCGTGCCCGCGAAGGAACGCGCACGGCAGATCGTCTACAGCCCGCAGTTGGACGGGCGGGCCGATCCGGGTGAGATCGTCTGGACCTGGGTGCCCTACGAGGAGGATCCGGACAACGGCAAGGACCGGCCGGTCCTGGTGGTGGGCCGCGAGGGCAAGACCCTGCTCGGGCTGATGCTGTCCTCGAACGAGGAACACGCCCACCACAACAACTGGGTGGGCATCGGTGCCGGCGCGTGGGATCACGCGGGCCGCGACAGCTGGGTGCGGTTGGACCGCGTCCTCGATGTGCCCGAGATGGGCATCCGCCGGGAGGGCGCGATCCTGCCGCGCAAGATCTTCGACCGGGTGGCGCACCGGCTGTGCGCCGAATACCACTGGTACTGAGGGTTTTCAGCTCACCATGTTGCGCGAGCGGCCGTAGATCATCCCGTACACGAGGGCACCCAGCACGCCGCCGATCAGCGGGAAGACGATGAACACCCACAGCTGCGCGGGCGCGCCGTCCTGGAAGAACGCGACCGCGATGCTGCGGGCCGGGTTCACCGAGGTGTTGTCGACCGGGATCGAGATCAGGTGGACCACCGTGTAGGTGAAGCCGATCGACAGGCCCGCGAGCGGGATGTCGGAGAGCTGATCGGTGGAGGCCAGGACCACGAACACCAGCAGGGCGGTCAGGATGACCTCGACGGCGATGGCCGCCGCCAAGCCGTACCCGTTGGTGGTGACCTCACCGAGCACCACCTTGGACGGGCTGTGCTCGCCCCAGCCGTTCGCTCCCAGACCGTCTTTGGCACGGTCGTAGGAGGGCAGGTTCTTGGCGATGGCGTAGATGACCGCACCCGCCGCCAGACCACCGATCACCTGGGCGACCCAATAGGCCGCGGCGACCACGATATTCACGCGGCCGAGCAGCAACTGGCCGAGGGTGACCGCGGGATTGACGTGGCAGCCGGAGATCGGGCCGATGGAATACACCAGGAACAGCACGGTGAGACCGAAGGCCAGGGCCACGCCGAGGGCACCGACGCGTTCGCCCGCCAGCACGGCGGTGCCGACACCGGCCAGCACCAGGACGAAGGTGCCCAGGCCCTCGGCGAACAGCTTGCGCCCCAGCGTGGGTGGTTGCAGGTCGGTGAGATCCTCGGCGACTTCCTGAGCTGTGGGGGACATCGGCTACCTTCCGCTGGCAGGGAGTCGTGCGCGCTTCGAGACTGCGTCAGGCCAGGCGGGTTATCTCCACCACGACCTCGAGATCGGTCGAGCCGCTCCCGCTGAAGATACCTTTGAGGGGCGGCACATCCGCGTAATCACGTCCGACTCCGACGGATACGTGTTGCTCGGTGATCGGGATGTTGTTGGTCGGGTCGTAGCCCCACCACTCCCCCGTCCACGCCTCCACCCAGGCGTGCATCTGACCGGCGACGGTGTCGCCGACCTCGGCCGCGGGATCGGGGTGCAGATAGCCGGAGACGTACCGGCAGGGAATCCCCATCGCGCGCAACAGCAGCAGCGTGAGGTGCGCGTAATCCTGGCAGACGCCGCGGCGTTCGGCGAACGCCTGGACGGCCGAGGTGTGCACCGAGGTGGTCCCGGCCAGGTATTCCATCTCGCGGTGCACCCATTCCGCCGCGCCGACAACCGCTTTCGCGGGCGGGACGCCGCGCGCGAGCTGACGCACCACCGAGGCCAGCCGTTTCTCGCGCGGGACGTAGTCGGTGGCCTGCAGCAGTTCGTCGAAGCGGTCGGCGATGCCGTCGGCACGCAACTCCTCCCAGGACAGCTCCTCGGCGGGCACGGTGAACGGTTCGGTCTCCACCACCGAGGCGCTGGTGACCTCCAGTTCGGTGTGCGGGGCATGCAGGTCGAAGGAGGTGACCGCGGTGCCCCAGTAGTCGGTGTAGCGGAAGGACCGGGTGGAGGGCACGGTGTCGACCCGGCTCAGGATGACGTTCTGCCTGCTGTCGGCGCGCGGGGTGAGCCGGGCCTCGTTGAACGACCGGGTGACCGGCGCGTCGTAGACATATCCGGTGGTGTGCACCACCCGCATGCGCCAGCTCATGCCAGTTCCTCCACCCGCTCCGAGATGCGACCGTGCAGCCCGGTCCAGGCCACCCACGATTCGGCGTGGAAGTACTGCAGCGCCACCGCCTCTCCCACCTCGCGGCAGGTCTGCTGCAGCCACAGCAAGCGGCTGGGCAGGTCCTCCAGCAAGACCGAGGACGGGATGAACTCGAGTTCGCTGCGTGCCCGCCCGAGCAGCCGGTGCGCCTCGTGCCGGGCCGCGAATCTGCTGTTGGGTCTTTGATCCAATTCCTGCAGGCAGGCCTCCGCCACCCGCAGCGAATGGAACACCGAACGCGGAAACAGCCGGTCCAGCAGAATGAATTCGGCGATCTGATTGGCGTCCAGGACGCCGCGATGGGTGCGCAGATACGGGTCGTGCGCACCGGCCGACCGCAATACCGTGACCCAGGCGGGCGAGGAAGTGCGGTCACCGGCACGTGAATGCAACAGGCGCACGGTCATATCCACCCGTTCGATGCTGCGGCCCAACAGCAGGAATCGATAACCGTCGTCGCGGCTCAATGTCGAATCCGAGAGTCCGACGAACATGGCGGCCCGATCGGTGATGTAGTGGCAGAACTCGTGCGGCCCCAGCGCTCGCGCCGCCCGCTCGGCCGCGGCCAGACCGTTGTAGGTGGAATTGAGGCACTCCCACATTTCCGTGGAGGTGACTTCCCTTGCGCCCCGGGCGTTCTCGCGGGCCCGGCTGATCGAGTCGACGATGGAGCCGCCGTCGCGGCCGAAGGCCACCAGTTCGGTCACCGACCAGACATCCAATTCGCGGTCCTCTTCGGGCGAGTCGATACCCAGGACCCGTAGTAACACCCGTGACGTTCGGTCCGGATCGACGGTGGCGTCCTCGAGGAGTTGATGGACGGCGACATCGAGAATGCGGGCCGTATATTCGGCACGCTCCACGTAGCGCCCGATCCAGAAGAGGGATTCGGCATTGCGCGCCAACATGATCCGACCACCTAACGCTGTAACCACCTGCCGAGCGCCATTGCTGCTGATGTTCTCGAATTGGAACTGTTGTCGTACTTCTACTGTTGCTGCTGATTGGTGCGCGCGGCAGAGGGTTCGCGCGCCTGATCGCGTTCGGGTGCCAGATGTAGTTCGCTGACCAACTGCGAACCCGCCAATTCCCGTTGCGCCACAGAAGTTCTGGGTGCCAGCACCCAGGTGTCCTTGCTGCCGCCGCCCTGACTGGAATTCACCACCAGTGAGTTCTCCGGCAGCGCGACCCTCGTCAATCCGCCCGGCAGCACCCAGATGTCGTCGCCGTCATTGACCGCGAAGGGCCGCAGGTCGACATGCCGGGGCGCGAGCAGGCCCTCGATCTTGCTGGGCACCGTGGACAACTGCACCACCGGTTGCGCGATCCAGCCGCGCGGATTGGCCCGCACCTTGCGCCGGGTCGCCTCCAGTTCCCGGGCGCTGGCCGCCGGGCCGATCACGATGCCGTACCCGCCGGAACCCTCCACCGGCTTGATCACCAGTTCGGCGATCCGGTCGAGCACCTCGTCGCGCTCGACCGTTTCCCAGCACCGGTAGGAGTCCACATTGGGCAGGATCGGCTTCTCGTTCAGGTAGTACTCGATGAACGCGGGCACATAGGTATAGATGAGCTTGTCGTCGCCGACCCCGTTGCCGACCGCGTTGGCCAGCACCACCGTGCCCGCGCGGGCCGCGTTCAGCAGTCCGGCCACGCCCAGCATGGAATCCGGGCGGAACTGCATGGGATCGAGGAAGGTGTCGTCGATGCGCCGGTAGATGACGTCCACCTGGCGCTCGCCGGCGGTGGTGCGCATATAGACGACATTGTCGCGGCAGAACAGGTCGCGGCCCTCGACCAGCTCCACACCCATCTGCCGGGCCAGCAGCGAATGCTCGAAGTAGGCGGAGTTGTAGACGCCGGGGGTGAGCACGACGACGGTCGGATCGGCCTCGTTGGGGGCGGCGGCCGCGCGCAGGGCGCGCAGCAGATGGGTCGGATAGTCGCCGACCGCCCGCACCCGATGCGAGGCGAACAGGTCCGGGAACACCCGTGCCATGGTGCGGCGGTTCTCCATGACGTAGGACACACCGGACGGCGAGCGCAGATTGTCTTCCAGCACACGGAAATCCCCGTGCTCGTCACGCACCAGGTCGATTCCGGCCACGTGGATGCGCACGCCGTTGGGCGGGACCAGGCCGGTGGCCTCGCGATGGAAGTGGTCGCAGGAGGTGACGAGCCGTTTCGGGATCACCCGGTCGCGCAGGATGGTCTGCTCGCCGTAGACATCGGCCAGGAACGCCTCCAGGGCGCGCACCCGCTGCTTGATGCCGCGTTCGAGTTTGGTCCATTCGGTGGCGGCGATCACCCGTGGCACCAGGTCGAGCGGAAAGGGGCGTTCCTGCCCCGAGAGCGAGAAGGTGATGCCCTGATCGACGAATGCGCGGTCGAGGGCCTCGGCGCGGGCGGCCAGATCTTCGGCGTCGATCGTGGCCAGCGCGTTGAATATGCCCCGGTAGGGGGCACGCGGGCGACCGGCGGAATCGAACATTTCGTCATAGGCGCGGTCATAGCGGCCGGGACGATACCCAGCGAAAACGCCTGATTTCTCCCGTTTCTCACGCTCGACACCGGCAGGAGTGGGGGCGATCGTGGCGGGCACGGCAGATCTGTTGGTCTTCGAAAGACCCGGTGCGGACGCGGCGGGGGTCATGCAAGAATCGTCCATCACGCAGGGGCAACACGCAGTTGGACGAGGATAAATTTCTGGTTTCAGCCACGTAGCGGACAGGGCCGATTTCATACCTGGCCGCGTCGCCTGGTAATCTCGACGATCGGTGCTGCGACTACCCCTCTCGTAGTGCGCGCACGAAGACTTTGCATCCCGCATACCAACCAAACGAAGGAACACGAGGAAAAACGCGTGGCCAACATCAAGTCCCAGATGAAGCGGATCCGCACCAACGAGCTTGCGCGTCAGCGTAACCAGTCGGTGAAGTCCGCGCTGCGCACCTCGATCCGCAAGTTCCGCGAGGCCGCTGCGGCGGGCGAGAAGGACAAGGCGCTCGAGCTGATGCAGACCGCGAGCAAGAGCCTGGACAAGGCCGCCTCCAAGGGCGTCATCCACTCCAACCAGGCCGCCAACAAGAAGTCGGCCCTGTCGCTGGCTTTCAACAAGCTCGGCTGATTTTCCCGGTACCCAAACCGGAAACATGCTTCTACACAGCCGCCGTGGCCACGATGACCACGGCGGCTTTTGTCGTGCCCAGGAAACTGCTGACTTGCCGAAGCGGGCGGTTGGCAGCAGGATGGCTGCGAAAACGTCGGGGGCTACCGAAGAACCGCACTGGGAGAGATCTCTTGGCAACGCTGCGTCGTGACAACCGTTCGTCCGTGACCCGGGGCACGCTGGCCATCAGCGTGGCCGCGGTCGCGCTCACCGCCGGAATGGGGGTGGCAGCGGCACGTCCCATCGGCCCGTTCGATGTGGGCGGGGCGATCGAGGTGGAGTACGACGCGGCCGGTGGGCCGGACTTCTTCGGCGATCCGGCCGGGCCCGAGGTCGACGCGGCCGGTGGGGGCCGCAAGCAGGACTTCGTCAACAATGTCTCGGTCTACTGGACCGCGGCGACCAACGCGCACGCCATCGGCGGGTCGATCCGCGACAAGTGGCGCGGCACCGGCTCGGAGTCGGGCACGCTGAAGTACCCGGTCACCGATGAGGGGGCCACCGGCAAACCCGGTCGCTTCCAGCACTTCCAGGGCGGATCGATCTACTGGTCGGTGGGCGCGGGCACGCATGTGCTCAGCGGCGTCGTGCGCGACAAGTACTCCGCGGTGGGCTGGGAGATGAGCCCGCTGGGCTTCCCCATCGCCGATGAGAACAAGACCGGCAGCACCACCACTCACGAGCAGCTGTTCGAGGGCGGGGCCATCTACTCCACGCAGAAGACCGGCACGCACGTGGTGTGGGGCTGGATTCGCGACGAGTGGGTGCGCAACGGCGCGGAGAACGGGCGCTACGGCTACCCGAGCGGCGACGAGTACGACTACCAGGGCGGTAAGGCCCAGGACTTCCAGGGCGGCAAGATCGTCTGGAAGCCGTCCGACTCCTAGTCCTCGGCGGTCACGTAGTCCTCGGCGGTCACGCCGGTTTCAGCGGTTACGAGGCACTCTCGCGCAGGTCCAGAATGCGTGAGAGTGCGTGCTCGAGAGCGTAATTGGCGTCGGCGGCCTGACCCTTGACCTCACCGTTGAGCGTGGCCACCACCTGCAGGGCCGCCCCGATGGTGGCGCCGGTCCAGCCGCGCACCTGGCCTTGGGCCTTCTTCACCTTCCACGGCGGCATGCCGAGATCACCGGCCATCTTGAACGGGTCGCCGCGTCCGGCCGAGCCGACGCGGGCGATGGTGTGCACCGAATCCGCGAGGGCGTCGGCGAGCAGCACCGCCGGGACGCCGCGATCGATGGCCCAGCGCAGCGCCTCCATGGCGGCCGGGCGATCCCCCGATACGGCCAGGTCGGCGACCTCGAAGCCGGTCACCTCGGCCTTGCCCGAGTAGTACTGCCGCACTGCCGCGAGATCGACCTTGCCGCCGGTGTCGGCCGCCAATTGTGAACTGGCGGCGGCCAATTCCCGCAGGTCCGAGCCGATGGCCTCCAGCAGCGCCTGCACCACGTCGGCGGACACCTTCACGTTCGCGGCGCGGAACTCGTTGCGCACGAACTCGACCCGCTCGCCCGCCTTGGTCAGTTTCGCGGCGTTGTGCACGACCGCGCCCATCTTCTGCAAGGCCGGGGCGAGCGCCTTGGCCCGGCCGCCCCCGGTGTGCAGGATGACCAGCACCACGCCCTCCGGCGGGGAGGACGCGGCATCCTGAATCACCGCGACGGCATCCTTGCCGGCCTCGGCGGCCGACTCCAGCACGATCACCCGATCCTCCGCGAACAGCGAAGGACTCAGCAGCTCGGCCAGTTCCGCCGTGGTGGCGTCACCGGCGCGCCGCCGATCCACCGGCAGCGCCGACGGATCCGGCGTATTGGACCGGGCTTGCGCGGTAATCTCCGCCACCGCCCGCTCGATCAGCAATTCCTCTTCACCGAGCACGAGATGCAGGGGCGCGGGTCGCTGGTTCACGCCCCGATCCTACGAGTCCGCCCCGACAGCCCCACCGCGCGGGCGTAGCGCGACGAGGACGAGGGTGCAGGCGACGGCCGCCACCAGACCCGAACGCGGGCCGGTAGGCACCACGACCGACGCCCCGAGCGCGGCAGCGCGGTCCGAGACCGTGAGCAGCCACCACATCGGCGGGGCCGCGCAATACATGAGCGGCGTCGCGAGCGGCGACCACAGGCAGGCCAGCAGGGCACCGATCGCGCCGATGATCGTGATCGGCGCGATCACCGGCTCCACGAGCATGTTCACCAGGATCGCCACGAGGCTGAGGTGGCCGCTCATGGAAATCACCAGCGGCGTGGTCACCACGAAGGCAGCAGCGGCCACGGCGAAGGAATCGGCGGGGATGCGCCACCATCCGTGTGCGCGAAGCCAATCCGACCAGCCCGGGGCGATCACGATCAACCCGGCCGTGGCCAGCACCGAGAGGGCGAACCCGGCATCCAACGCGAGACCGGGTGACCAGGCCAGCAATCCGATGATCGCGGTGCACAGCGCCGGTAGCGCCTGCTTGCGTCGTCCCGTACACAACGCCAGCAGGGCAACCGCACCCATCACGGCGGCCCGCAGCACGCTGGGCGAAGGGCGGGCCAGGATCACGAACATCACCAGCGCGACCGCCGCCGCCAGCGCGCCGATGCGCGGATCCACCGTGAGCGTGCGCATCGAAACCAGCACCGCACCCAACAAAATAGTGACGTTCGCACCGCTGACGGCAGTTAAATGCGTGAGGTCCGTCTCCCGGAAGTTCTCCTGTACATGCTCGGTGAGGGTGGAGATGTCACCGATCACCAAGCCCGGCAGCAGACCTGCCGCATCGGCCGACAGTGCCCGGTGCGCAGCGGTGGTGAAATCTCCGCGCACCCGCCCCGCCGTCCGCTGCCACCAGGGCGGATCACTCGCCGACAGCGGCGGCGCATCAGCACGCAATACTGCTACCGTCAGATCGGTCCGCCACGGTCGAGCCACGCGCGCACGGAATTCCACCCGCTGCCCCGGCAACAGTCCCTTCCACCCCGCCGCCGGTGCCAGCACCACGACGCTCCCGCCCGAGCGAACGATCCGCCCGCCCAACCGATATTCGATCAGGCTCGCCCGCATCATCACCTTGGGCCCACCGAACGGCTTCCCCGCCACCCGCTTCGGATCATCCGTAGGCTCCACCACCGCCACCAACCGCTGCCCCACCCGCACCGCCCGCAACGGATGCGCCTCCACCCGATGCGCATGCCACGCCCCCGCCACCCCGAACCCGCCCCCGATCAGCAACGCCCCCAACACAACCCAAGCCACCCCACCGCGCCGCCCCCTCCGCGCCCCCCGAACCACCCACGCCCCCACCAACAAAGCCGCCACCAAGCACCCCGCCGCAACCGCCACCCCCACCCGCCACCCCACCAGCACTGCCGCAATAGTGGCCCCCCAGCAGCACACCGTCGCCGGCACCAACCGCGCATCCAACACCTCCGCCACCTCGACCGACCCCCGCTCCCGGTCGACCTCCGCTGCCGGAGCCGAAGCGCCGGAGCCCGATTCGGCCGCGGCGCTCATACCGTCACCCGGTCGCGGAGGCGGTTGAGGCGGGAGTGGCCTATGCCTGCTATTTCGGCGAGTTGGTCTATGGAGGTGAAGCGGCCGTGGCGGGTGCGCCAGGTGAGGATGGCTTTGGCGGTGACGGGGCCTACGCCGGGGAGGGTGTCGAGTTCGGATTCGGTGGCGGTGTTGAGGTTGACCTTGGCGGGGGCGCCGGGCGGGCGGGGGGAAGCGGAGGACGGGGGCGAATTCGCGGCCGGGTGGGCGGAATTCACGATGGTGGTGCCGACTGCCGGGGTGGTGGGGCGGACCGCGGAACGGGCGACGATGATCTGGTCGCCGTCGGTGAGGAGCTGGGCGAGGTTGAGGGTGGACAGGTCGGCTTCGGGGCGGGGGGCGGCGACACGCAGCGCGTCGGCGACGCGGGCTCCGGGCGGGAAGCGGCGCAGGCCACCGTGTTCGACGAGTCCGACGACGCTGACCACCAGTTCGCCGGGCACGGTCGAGGCGCTCGGTGCTCCGGCGGCGTTGGGCGCGAGCGGGTTTCGCCCCGGCTGGGCCACCGCGGGATTCGAGGTAGGCGGCTGTGCAGCCCCAGCGGCGGGCACCGGGGTCGAGCCGGCAGCGGGCAATGGGACAGCTCCGGCAGCAGGCAATGGGAACGCTCCGGCAGCAGGCGCCGGTGTGGCGGGCGCACCGGCGGTGTCGGGGGCTGGGGCATCCTGGTCGACGGGGACGACTTCGCCGACGGTGGCGAGGGGTGGGACCGGTTGGGTGACGGGCTCTTCGCGCAGCGCGACGTACCCGGCGATCAGGATGGCGAGCAGGCCGAGGGCCGCGATGACGAGTACGCCGCGCGGGCCCGGATCCCAGCGGGTGCCGCGGAAGCGTTCGGGGACAAGGCGTTCGTGCCAGAGCGAGACGCTGCCGCACGGCTCGGACAACCAGCCGGGGGCGGCGAGCGGCGCAAGCTCACCAGGCGTTGCGGGTGGCGAGGTCGACGGTGGTGTGGAGGCCGGCCCGGGCGGCGGGGAACCGACTGTGGCTTCGAGGGATTCCTCGTCCCAGCGGGCGGGGTGCGCTTCGGATTTGGCGCGGGCGGCGAGCCGTTGCAGTGGGGTGCGTTCGTCGAGTTGTGGCATGGGTTCGACGGTAGGAGCGGGGTGGGCCGGAGCCGTTCGCGCGAGCTGGGGTTTTCGCCGCGCTGTGGATAGCGATTCAACTTGTGAACAAATATGTTTCCGCTGGTTGAGCGCATGGAAAACGGCTGGACGCGGTCCGGACCGCCGGGTCTATAGTGCGAATCAGGCACGGAGAGACGGGGGCTGGGATGTCACGGGTGCGCTGGATACTCATACTGTGGGCGCTGCCACCGGTGATGGTCGGGCTGTATTGGCTGTTCTGGGACCTCGTCGCCCCGGGCTTCGGCATCCAGAACGGCGTCCGCGCCTGGTATTTCGATGTCTTTCAGCACGGCGGCGGTCTGTGGTGGCTGCTGTCCTACGACTTCGTCATCGCCTTGATTTTCGTATCCCGCTGGCGGAAGCTGGATTTCCGCGGGGTGTGGCTGACGATCCTGGCGCTACTACTGGTCGCGTCGCTGGCGATGATCGGCCGGTTCGCCATCAATCTGGACAAGAACGTCGGCCGCTTCTACGCGGGCGCGACCACGCTGTATGTCCATGACCCGAAACAGGTTCCGGCCTCACTGCACCTGATCGCGGACGGCGGCCACCACGACACCGACGGCTGCGCCATCAAGGGCAACCACGACGTGACCGGCTGCATCAAGCAGGGCGATCTGGCCACCACCGGATGGGAGCCGCGCGTCGGCTCGCTGGACGGCGCACAGATTGCCCTCACCCGCGCGTCCGGAGCCCAGCAGGGGGTGAGCCTGGACGCCGACACCATCACCTATCTCAACGGCAAGGGCGACGCGCCCGGCTCCTGGAGCGGCGTCCTCGACGGCAGCGGCATCAACGTCCCGCTGGGCGGGGTGGCGGAATGGTCCGGCCAGGGCACCGCCACGCAGTGCACCTTCACCGGCGACTACGGCATCGACCGCGCCTTCGGCGGCTCCCGCAAGAACAGCCTGAACAACCTGCTGCGGGAACGCTTTCCGCTGATCGGTTTCGATCCCAGCGATGTCTGGGGCTATTGCGACGGCAAGGAACCGATCGTGGTCATCCCGGTCACCACGCCGATGCCCTGGACGCACGGCACCGTGACCGCCCCGGCGGGCGTGATCCTGGTGCGCGGCGATCATGGGCATACCCGCCTCGACTACCGACGCGAGGTGGAGGCGGGCGCCCTGCCCGGCCCGGTGTACCCGAAGTCGCTGAGCAGATTCCAGCGCGACGAGACCAAGTGGGTGGCGGGCCGGGAGAACATGAACCGCAATCATTTCGGCTTCGACACCACCTCGGCCGCAGAGCAGAGCGGCCACACTTCCGGGTATCTGCTGCGCAACAAGGCCACCGGCCGCCTGGAATGGGTGACCCCGATGACCTTGCGCGGCAGCACATCCCAGCTGATCGTCGCCTATTCGGTGATCCCGGCCGACGCCGTGCACCGGGGCAATCTCAACCCGCAGGCCGTGTACGCGTTCGACGACAACGACCCGCGCCGCATCAATATCGACAACCTGGATGCCGATGCCCGGTCCTGGCTGGCGAGCAATGCGGGCACCGTCATGTCCAATGGCGGCAAGCTGGTCGACTTCACGCCCGTCGACGGCGATACCTGGCGCGGCTTCGTGGAATTCAACGGGCGGGTGGCCTACCGGCTGGATATCAGCGCCAGCCGCACGGTGCCCACCCAGTTGGTGAAGCTGGACGATCTCGCCCCCGGCGCGAACGCACCGGCCGGACCGGCCAATGCCGACTGCGGCAAGGACATCGCGGGCCTGACGGCAGCCCAATTGGCCCAGTGCGCCAAGGTTTTCGTGGACGAACTGGCCAATCGGCAGGCCCAGCAGGGTCCGCGCTAGTCGTAGCGGGTGCTACCCGCAGCCGCCGGGCACCACCAGCGCGCCGACGGCTCCCATGCCGAGGTGCACGCCCAGGGTGGGTCCGAACTCGGCGATGATGACCTCGCGAATGCCGGGGATCAGATCGCGTAGTTGACCGGCGATGGTCTGCGCCGCGTCCGCTGCCCCGAGGTGCTGGACGGCGACCGCCGCCCCGTCCTCACCGGCCGCGTCCACCGCTGCCGCAACGAGTTTGGTGAAGGCCTTGGAGCGGGTCCGGGCCTTCTCACGCAGTTCCAGCCGCCCGTCGACGATCTGCAGGATCGGCTTGGTGACCAGTTCGGTGCCGAAAAAGGCGGCGGCCGTGCTCAATCGGCCGCCGCGACGGAGTTGCTCGGTGCGGTTGACCACGATGAAGGCGCGGCCCCGACTGGCCGCGGCGACGGCGGAGTCGTACACGACGTCGAGCGGTTCCCCGGAGCGGGCGCGCCGGGCGGCGGCCAGCACCGGCAGTCCGGTGCCCAGGCCCGCGCTCAGCGAATCCACCAGCCGGATGCGGTCGGCGGCGTCCATATCGCGCACGGCTTGGCGACCGGCTTCCCAGGTGCCGGAGAGCTGGCGGGAAATGTGCACGGCGACAACGCCGTCGCCGTCACTGAGTTCGAGCGCGCGTTCGTAGGCCGCGCGCAGGTCGCCCGGGGAGGCGGCCGAGGTGGTGACCTGGGAGTTGCCGTAGTCGATATCGCATTCGTCGATACCTTCGCGGATCTCCCGGTCGTCGACCAGCACGTGCAGGGGCACGGCCAGCACACCAAGATCAGTTACCAGCTCGGCCGACACGCTGGCCGACGAATCGGTCACCACCACCACGGTCATGCAGTGTGAACCTCATCGGGCGATGCGGTAGGAACTTCGGAAGTCACCTCGGTCAGCACCTTCACCATGGCCCGCGCGACCGCGGTGTGGCCCTCCCAGCCCCAGTGGATGCCGTCCGGGTTGGCGGGGCCGTTGAACACGTTGTCGCGCACGGCCTCTCCGAGATCCACCAGTGGCACCCGATGCTCGGCGGCCCAGGCCGTCACGGCCCGCACCATGGGCTCGCGACCGGTGTGCACCTCGGCATACGCCTCGCACTTGTGCACCGACGGCAGCACCGCCACGATCGGCAGCTCCGGACGCAACTGCACCAGCGAATTCCGCGACTGCTCGAGGTAGTCGACGCTGACCGCGGGCGGGAGCGCCACCGGCCAGCCCAGCGGCGACAGGCGCGGCTGCAACCAGCCGTAGGCGTCACGCACCCGGCGGCGCACGGCGGCCGGGCGGACGTAACGGATCAGCTCGCGCAACGCGGTCGGCAGCGGCGACGGCAGCGAATCCATGCCGCCGGTCGCGAACACCACCGCGCCCGCGCGCGGCACCGCCGCCCAGATGCGCGGGTCACCGATCAGCGCCCAGTAGGCGTCACGGCAGGTCCAGCCGATCCGCGCGACCAGTTCGACGTCCCAGTCCAGTTCCGCGGCAACCAGATTGGGCCAGATGCGCGGATGGTCGGCGGGCAGCCCGCCCTTGGGTCCGAAGTAGGACAGCGAATCGGCGACCACGACGAGCACCTTGCGCGGCGGGTTCTCCTGCGCCGCTTCGGTGTTCGGATCCACCGCTTCGTTGTTCGGAACCTCAGAGGACATCGGGGGCTACCTTCGCCAGCGCGTTCCACACATCGAGTCGCCAGCCGGGCTTCTCGGCGCTGGGACCATGACTGGTCAGCTGCACCCAGCTGGTGTTGGCCAGCCCACCGAGGACCGGCCAGTTCGCCTCGGGGAGTTCGAGCAGCGCCGCGGTCAGCGCCGCGATCAGCCCGCCGTGCGCGACCAGCACGATGGTACGGCCGGGCCAGTCCTCGCGCGCGGCGTACAGTTCGCGCACCACCGGCAGCGCCCGCGCGCCGACCTCGAGCTTGGATTCGCCGCCGGGCGGGGCGAAGGTGGGGTCCAACCGCCAGCCCTTGCGCGCGCCGGGGAATTGCGCGTCCACCTCGCGGTGGTCCATGCCTTCCCACTGGCCGAGGTTGGTCTCGCGCAGCCGCGGGTCGAGGGCGACCGGCATGGCGGCGCATTCGGCGACGGCGAGCGCGGTGTCGTGCGCGCGCTTGAGGTCCGAGGAGACGATGGCGATCAGGTCGCTGCACGCCATATCGGGCGCGCAGTCCTTGGCCTGGCGTCTGCCGACGTCACTGAGTTCGGTGTCGATCTGGCCCTGCATGCGGTCGGTGGCATTCCATTCGGTCTGCCCGTGCCGCAACAGAATCAACCGGCGGACGCCGGCCATCTTGCTCACTCGTCGTCCCCAGCCTTGTCTTCACCGTCGGTCTCGCCTTCGGCCGTCTTGGCCCGCGGATCGCCCAGTCCGTCGATCTGCACCTGCGGGCAGTCCTTCCACAGCCGCTCGAGGCCGTAGAAGTCGCGCTCGTCCTCGTGCTGGACGTGCACCACGATCTCGACGTAGTCGAGCAGCGCCCAGCGGCCCTCGCGGGTGCCCTCACGACGGACCGGCTTGTGGCCCGCCTCGCGCAGCTTGTCCTCGATGTTGTCGACGATCGCGTTGACCTGGCGCTCGTTGGGCGCGGACGCGATGACGAAGCAGTCGGTGATGACCAGCTGCTCGGAGACATCCAGCACGACCACGTCGACGGCGAGCTTCTCGTCCGCCGCCAGTGCCGCCACCGTCGACATCTTCAGTGCTTCTGCCGATGCTGTCACCCTGCTACCTCTTCTTCCCTGCGCACTTTCACCATGCACTGTCGTTCGGCACATACAGGTGCCGTTTCGATATGTATTGGACGACCCCGTCCGGGACGAGGTACCAGACCGGCCGGCCCTCCCCCGCCCGTCGCCGGCATTCGCTCGACGAGATGGCCAGGGCCGGGATTTCGACCATCGTGACCGTGCCCTCCGGATAACCGCGGAGGAAGTCGGCGAGGTGGTCGATATTCAATTCGTATCCCGGACGGGTTACGCCGACGAATTTCGCCAGCTCGAACAGTTCGGACCAATCCTGCCACGTCAGGATGCTGGCCAGCGCGTCCGCACCGGTGATGAAGTACAGATCCGCGTCCGGATGCAGTTCGGCCAGGTCACGCAGGGTGTCGACGGTGTAGGTCTCCTTGCCGCGGTCCACGTCGACCCGGCTGACCGAGAAGCGCGGGTTGGAGGCGGTGGCGATGACCGTCATGAGATACCGGTCCTCGGCGGCGCTGACCGCCCGGTCACCCTTCTGCCAGGGCTGACCCGTCGGGACGAAGATCACTTCGTCCAGATCGAACCGGTTGGCGACCTCGCTGGCCGCGACCAGGTGCCCGTGGTGGATGGGGTCGAAGGTGCCGCCCATCACGCCCAGCTTGCGGCGGCCGTTCGTATGCACGAAAAGCGAGCTTACCGGGGGCAATTGCGGGTGCCGCGCACCGGCGGGCCGAGCGGCGGAGGCCGCGTTCCGATCAGGCTGACCGCAACTCGGGACTTTCCCCGGAACTCGAGTTGCCATGGGTGTGCTGCCGACGCATTGCCGCACCTCAGCATTCCAATCAACCAAGGGAACCCGTCATGGGACGAAATTCTTATCGGTTTGCCGCAACCGCCGCCGCGATCGGCGTTTCCGTGCTCGGACCGGCGACCTTCGGTGGGCTCGCCACGCCGCATGCGACGGCCGAACCGGCCGCTCTGAACGGGCTTTTCGGCCTCGCCCCGGGCGTGTGCGCGAACGGGGTGGTGACCGGGAGCTTCTTCCGGATGATCCTGCCCACCGGTGATGCGGGCGGGCCGTTCCTGCAGAACAGCGATTCAGGCTGCAGCGATCAGACGGTGACGCCGCTCTCGGCCGGGACCGACGGCGGGCTGGTGAGCGGGAGCTATCAGCCGCAACCCGCGGCGGCGTTCGACGGGGCGGGCAACGCCCAATCGGGCCGGGTCACCACGCCGGTGCGGTTCTACGGCGTCGATTTCGCCACCGCCACCAATCCGACCGATCCGCAGACCGGCTCGGGAACGGGTCTGCCGCAGTTGTTCAGCGATGGCGGACGGTTGTCGGGCGATCTGAGCAGCCTGGGTGTCACCTGGAACAACCAGGTGTTCAACCAAGGTTCGCCGAAGCCGGGCGGCGGACTGCCCGGCAAGACCAGTCAGATCAGCGGAAGTATCGATGCCTCGGGCAATTTCGTCATCGAGTGGACGAGTCAGATCGTGGGCGGGCCGTTCAACAATTTCACCGGGCTGTGGCATCTGGCCGGGCAGTATCGCGGCAGCCTGCCGCAGGCCGCGC
Source organism: Nocardia sp. NPDC059240 (assembly GCF_042753865.1). Lineage (NCBI taxonomy): Bacteria > Bacillati > Actinomycetota > Actinomycetes > Mycobacteriales > Nocardiaceae > Nocardia > Nocardia sp. NPDC059240. The sequence goes on from NZ_JBHZAC010000004.1 coordinate 143,260, forward strand.
CTGCGGCCGCTCCGCTCGCAGCGCCGCCGGGCGCTGAAACACCGGCGGCACCTGGCTCCCCCGCGCAGCCGGGTACCGCTGCTCAGCCAGACGCGGTAGCAGCCGCAGCTCCGGCTGCCGCGCCGCAGGTGCAGGCCGCACCCGTGCTGGCGACCAAGACCGTGGAAATCCCACGCGGGCAGCGGTATCCGTGGCTGGTACCGGTGCTGATCATCGTCGCGGTGGCCGGGACCGCGGTATTCTTCGGTGCCGACCGTTTAGTCCGGATTCGGCGATGACCACCGTGCCGGCCTTCTCGGAACTGCCCGCGTATTCCGAATTCGTCTCGCAGATCGAACGCGCACCCGATCGGGTGGTGGCGCGGTGGCCGTTCGCGGTGCTCGCGGCGCTCGGCGTCCTGCTGGTGGCCGCGCCCATCGTGACCGGAATGTTCCCTCGTTCCGTGCAGAGCGAGGCCATGATCGACAACTTCGCACCGTATGTGACCGGTCAGAGCATCGACGGCTACCGTTCGGATCTGCGGGTCCTCGATGCTGCCCACGCGAATATCGTTGCGGTGCAGAGCACTTCACCGCCACCCGGCGAGTATCCCCGAGTGGACCAGTTCGTTCGCGACTACCCGGGCATCCGGTCCGACATCTCCGGCATGCTCGACGCGATCGACAACAATCGGGGTAACTACCAGAAGCTCTCCAGCACAGCCCCTTTCGGAACCCTCCCCTGGCTGCTCGCGCTACCCGGCCTGGTGTTGATCGGAGCGGGCGTGTTCGGTTTCCGCGCTGCCGGAAGGGGCTCCCGGGCCACGGCTTGGCGTGCGGTCGGGGCGCTGGCGGGCCTCGCGCTGGTGGTGACCCCGTTCGCGGCCGGATTGTTCGCGGCGGGTCCGGCGGCGCAACCGGTCCTCGACGGGTTCGCGCCGATCCTCACCACCGAGCACGTGCGCCGGGTTCAGGGCTATTTCGTCACCCTGGTCGCGGCGGACGGTGAGCTCAACAGCCGCTACGCCGGTGCGGCCCGCGCGGCCCGGCCCGACGCCGACCTGTCCGGCATCACCGCGCTGGAGAATCGCTGGCAGCCTATGACTTCCCGGTTCGCTGCGCTGGTCGGCACCATGAACGACAATGTCGGCAATTTCCACGCCGTGGAGGCGTTGAACGATGTCACCCGCCCACTCGGATTCACCGCCTTCCGCGGATTGGCCTGGGGCTTCCTGATTCCCGGCGCACTCGTCACCGGCTTGGCCCTGATCGGCCTACGCCCATCCCGAACCGGCTCCGGCCGAAGCGATTCCACCGGAGGCACGGCATGAGAAAGTCACTTCCCCGCGCCCGCGCGACAGCGGTCGTGCTGGCCGCCGCCACACTGCTCGCAGCCGGCTGCAGCAGCTCCGATTCACCGAAGGCTGCCACCGGCCCGGAACAACTCGTCGGCCTACTCAAATTTGCGCCGGGCACGGTGGACGGAAACACCGTGCGCGGCACCTGGTTCCGCATGGTGCAGCCCGGCGGCACACCCGAGAACGGCCCTTACATGCCCAATGGCGATTCCCCCGCCCAGGGCGGCTCCACCACCCTCCTGGAGCCCGGTACCGCAGGCGGACTCAGGGTGGGCGGCTACCAAAGCGAGCCCAAACCCGGTTTCGCGCAGGGCAATTCCCTGTCCGCATCGGTCACCAAGCCGACGAAGTTCTTCGCCGTCGAATTCGGCGTCTCCACCAACCCGGTCGACCCCCAAACCCAGCGCGAAGTACCGCCCCCGACCATCGTGAACAACGACGGCAAGCTCACCGCCGACCTCTCCGCCTGGGCCGCGTCCTGGAACGACCAGGAGTTCAACCAGGGCGCACCCAAACCGCCCGAGAAACAAGGTGCCCAGGTAGCAGGTTCCGAACAGGTCCAAAAGGTCTGGGACTGGGTCGCCCACCAATGGTTCAACCGCCCGAAACCCGATGCCGCCCAAGGCCCCTCCGCTACGGGCACCTACGACCCCAATACCCACGCCGTCACCCTGCAATGGACCAGCCTCATAGTCGGCGGCCCCTTCAACGGCTTCACCGGCGTCTGGCACCTCGAAGGCACCTTCGAACCCGACGCCACCACACCACAGCCGAAATAGCTTCGCGCCCGGCAATACTCGATCAGGAGTCGCTCTCATGTCCACTGCCGATCCGACCCGGCGACCTGCCGTGGTCAACGCTATTCGCGCGATCGCCGCGCTCACCGTGGTGGGTAGTGCCGCCGCTGCCACCACGTTGACGGTGCGCGCCGACGAGCGGGTGCCGACCATTGTGGTGACGGGCGAGCAGGCTTCCGCCGCAGCGCAATCCACGTCCGGGGGCAGTGCCGTCGCTTCCGGTGGGGCCGCCCCTTCGCCGGGCAGCGTGACGGTGGCACCCGCTCCGATCCCGGCCGGATCGGTGACAGCTCCCGGCCCCGGCGCACCTGCGGCGGCGGTGCCCGCTGCCGTGCCGTTGGGTGGGGCACCGGCAGCCGCGACGCCACTCGGTACCGCTCCGGGTAGCACTGTGGCCTTGGGCCCCAACGCGAATCCGAATGCCCAGCCACCCGCGAGCAGTGTGCCGCTCGGTCCCGGCGCGAGCGCCGATAGCGCCGTGCCGCTCGGGGCTGCTAGTCCGTTCGCGACGCCTGCGGTGAATACGCAGCCTGCCTGCCCGCTGGGCTGGCCCGCGCCGAAACAGCAAGGAGGTCTCGCTTCGCTGATCGGGTTGGCCCCACTGGCGGGGCCGTTCTCGTCGGAGGCGTTCGCACTCGGGTCGGTGTATCAGCCGATCCTGCAGTTGGTGGGGCCGGTGCTGGCGCAGATCGCTCCGGTGATCACGCAGTATCAGCCGCTGATCGATCCGATCATCACGCAGGTGCAGGGGGTGGAAGCGGTTGTGTTGCAGGCGATTCTGCCGTACTACGGACCGTATCGGGGCCAGCTGATCGCGGCCGAGGGGGACTTCGCCAAGGCCATCGCACCGGTGCTGAACAGTGTGTACAACAGTGAGGTCGCGTCGTGCTTCGTTGCCTGGCAGGGGCAGATCATCGATCAGGCGCAGGGCGGGCGGATCACGGTTGCCTCGCTGGCGCATCCGGGCAGGGTCGTCGAGTTGGGACCGGAGAGCTGATCAGCCCTGCGGCCGTTTCGATTTGGGCAGCTTCGCCACGATGGCGTCGTAGGAGATGTCGATGAGTTCGCGGAGTTCGTCATCGGGGACTTTGCCGCCGACCCGCACCCGGTTCCAGCCGAATCGGCCGATGTAGGAGGAGGCTTCGACGTCGTCGGGGTAGACGCGGACGAGTTCGTCGGCTTCGGCGCGGTCGCGGCCGCATTTGAGGCCGACGGACTCGCCGCTGCCGATGAAGGCGAAGATCTTGTCGCCGACCTTGGCGACGACATCGCCCTCCCACGGTTCGTCCTCCCGCGCACCGGGTTTGGACAGGCAGTAGGCGAGCACGTCCATCGGGTCTCCTAGACCGGAAGCAGTCGGCCGACGATGGTGGTGAGCTGGCGGGCCGAACGACATTCGTGCATCTCGATGATGTCGGCGTAGCGGTCGGCGGCGGAATCGCCGGTGCCCCACATCTTCTCGGCCTCGGGGTTGAGCCAGTAGGCGTGCTTGGCGGTGCCGACCAGTTGACGCAGGGTGTCGAGCGCCGGGTCACGGTAGTTGGTGCGGGCGTCGCCGAGGATGAGCAGGGAGGTGCGGCTGGTGACGGCGTCGGGGAACTTCTCGGCCAGACCCTCCAGGGCCGAACCGTAGTCGGAGTGGCCCTCGATGCCGACCACTTTGGACTCGGTGAAGATGCGCCGGGTCAGCTGATCCAGCGGCGTCTTCGAGTCGAAAAGCTGGGTGACCTCGTCGGTCTGATCCACGAAGGCGAAGATGCGCACCCGGGAGAACTGTTCGCGCAAGGCGTTCACCATCAGCATGGTGAAGCTGGAGAACCCCGCCACCGACCCCGAGATGTCGCACAGCAGTACGAGATCCGGGCGGCCGGGCCGGGGCTTGCGGGTGACCAGGTTGACCGGGACGCCGCCGGTGGACATGGACTTGCGCATGGTTTTGCGCAGGTCGATCTCGCCGCGCCGGGAGCGGCGGCGGCGCGCGGCCAGCCGGGAGGCCAGTACGCGGGCCAAACGCTGACTGCTGCGGCGCAATTCGTCGAGTTCGGTTTGCGAGATGCGCAGGAAGTCGGCGTCCTCGGCTTGCCGGGCGACACCGTAGGTGGCGACCCGGTCGCGGCCGATGCGTTCGGCGACGCGGCGGCGCGTCTCGGCCTCGACGGTGCTGCGAAAGTCTTTGATGCGCTGGCGTGCGGTGCGCCGCGCCACCTCGGCGTCGAAGCCGTCGCGGTCGAAGTCGGAGTTGTCCATGCCCTGGGCCAAACCCGCGAGGATCTTGCTGACCAGCAGTTCGGGCTGCACGTCCTTGAGCGTCTGATACGCGGAGAACGACGGCCCGCCCGCGGCCTGATACTGGCCCATCTGCTCGACCATCTGGGCTGCGAGGGCCTGCAACTGCTGCGCCTGTTCCCCGGACGGGTCCTGGATCAGCAACTCCGCCAGCATCTTCCGCAGTTCGAGGATGTCGATCGAGCCGTCCGGCTTGACCGGCAGCACGACCTCCTCGGCCCCGACCCGCTCGCCCAGCGCGGCCGGGAACCACAGGTCGAACATGCCGTCGAAGGTGTTGCGCTGGGTGGTGCGGCGCAGCAGCGCGCAGGCCAGGCCCTCGCGCAGGGCCTCGCGGTCCATCAGGTCCAGGACGGTGAGAACCTGTCCGGCGTCGACGGTTTCGGACGGCCCGACCGGAATTCCCCGGCCGCGCAACGCTTCCACGAACCCGACGAGATGTCCTTCGATCCCGTGCTCGGCCGTCGGCCCCGGCACCTGCACCGGCTTGGCGGGGGTGCCGCCGCCCGAGATCGCCCGCATGGCAGCGGAAACCAGTCCGCGCTGCCGGTTCTCGGTCATGTCAGGCCAGCTTCAGCTCGGACTGCGCGCGCACGTGGTCGGCCTGGTGCTTGAGCACCACCCCGAGCGTGGCCCGCACCGTCTTGTCGTCGAGATCCTTCGCGCCGAGCGCCAGCAGGGTGCGCGCCCAGTCGATGGATTCGGCGACCGACGGCAGCTTCTTGAGTTGCATGCCACGCAGCACGTGCACGATCCGCACCAGCTGGGCCGCCACCGCGGGCTTGAGCTCGGGCACCCGGCTGGCCAGGATGCGTCGCTCGAGGTCCTCGTCGGGGAAGTCGATGTGCAGGTAGAGGCAGCGCCGCTTCAACGCCTCGGACAGTTCGCGGGTGGCGTTGGAGGTCAGCACCACGAACGGCTTGCGGGTGGCGGCGATGGTGCCCAATTCCGGCACGGTGACCGTGAAGTCGCTGAGCACCTCGAGCAGCAGGCCCTCGATCTCGACGTCGGCCTTGTCGGTCTCGTCGATGAGCAGCACGGTCGGCTCGTTGCGCCGGATGGCGGTCAGCAGCGGGCGTTCCAGCAGGAATTCCTCGGTGAAGACGTCGGCCTTGGTTTCGGCCCAGTCGTTCTCCGAGGAGGCCTGGATGCGCAGGATCTGCTTGGCGTGGTTCCACTCGTAGAGGGCGCGTGCCTCGTCGACGCCCTCGTAGCACTGCAGTCGCACCAGTTCCGCGCCCGCGACCTGCGCGACGGCCTTGGACAGCTCGGTCTTGCCGACGCCGGCGGGGCCCTCGATGAGCAGCGGCTTGCCCAGCCGGTCGGCGAGGAAAACCGAGGTGGCGGTGGCCTTGTCGGCCAGGTAGCCGGTATGGGCCAGCCGCTCGATCACATCGTCGACCGACGAGAAGATCGGCTCCTGGGTGGGTGCGGTGGTGGGAGCCACGGGCTGTCCTCTCAACTAGACGGGCCGAATCTGCCCGTCACCCCACACTATCCACTTGGTCGAGGTCAGTTCCGGCAGGCCCATGGGTCCGCGCGCGTGCAGCTTCTGGGTGGAGATGCCGATCTCCGCGCCGAAGCCGAACTGCTCGCCGTCGGTGAAGGCGGTGGAGGCGTTGACCATGACGGCGGCGGCGTCCACCCGGGCGGTGAACTCGCGCGCGGCCTTCAGGTCGGCGGTCACGATGGCCTCGGTGTGGCCGGTGCCCCACTCGTTGATGTGCTCGACGGCCGCGTCCAGGTCGTCGACGACCTTCAAAGCGATGTCGAGGGAGAGGTATTCGTCGGCCCAGTCGGTATCGGTGGCGGGCACCAGGCCCGGCAGGTCACCGTGGATGGTGACGCCGTTGTCCTCGAGGGCCTTGATCAGGCGCGGCACCGCGACATCGGCGACGGCCCGGTCGATCAGCACGGTCTCGGCGGTGTTGCACACCGACGGCCGCCGGGTCTTGGCATTGATCAGGATGGACTCGGCCATGTCCAGATCCGCGTTCTTGTGCACGAAGACGTGGCAGTTGCCGGTGCCGGTCTCGATGGTCGGCACCAGGGCGTCGCGCACCACGGCATTAATCAGGCCCGCGCCGCCGCGCGGAATCACCACGTCCACCAGACCGCGCGCTTGGATCAGATGGGTGACGCTGGAACGGTCCTCCGACGGCAGCAGTTGCACCGCGTCGGCCGGAATCTCCTGCGTCTCGAGTGCTTCCCGAAGCACCTGCACCAGCGCGGCATTGGAGTGCGCGGCCGAGGACGAACCGCGCAGCAGCGCCGCGTTGCCCGACTTCAGCGCCAGCCCGAAGGCGTCGACGGTGACGTTCGGCCGGGCCTCGTACACCATTCCCACGACCCCGAGCGGGACCCGCACCTGGCGGATTTCCAGGCCGTTCGGCAGGGTCGACCCGCGCACCACGTCACCGACCGGATCCGGCAGCCCGGCCACCTGCCGCAGCCCGGAGGCGATGCCGTCGATGCGGGCCTCGGTCAGCCGCAGCCGATCCAGCTGGGCATCGGCGGTGCCGCCGGCCTTGGCGATCTCGATGTCGCGCGCATTGGCGGCGAGGACGGCGGCCTTGGCCGCGAGCAGGGCGTCGGCCGCGGCGTGCAGCGCGGCGTCCTTGCGCGCGGTGGTGAGCTGGGCCAGCGTCCGCGACGCCACCCGAGCCCGGCGCGCCGAGTCGTGCACTACATCGCGGACGGCGTCCCGGTCGGTGGTCGTGGGAGCAGTCATGGGAACAGATTACTGACTAGCTTCCGCTGCCGGTCGGGGGCAGGTTGTCGTCGCGGTCGTGGTGGTCCTCCCACCAGTCGCGGCAGCCCTCGCGCCAGTATTCGTGCTGCACATGGCAGTGCCACCAGTGCCAGTCGTCGGCGTCGACGAACTGGGCCTGCGGGGCGTCGACGGCCGGGCCGGAGGTCACCGGGTCCGCGCCAGCCAGGCCCGCCCCGGCCAGTGGTGCGGACAGGACCGCGAGGACCAGCAGGCCGCGCGTGGCGGTGCGTCGAATGACGGCTGTACTCATCGCAAAACTCACCTTCATCAGGGGGAATGCTCCGAAAGTCGTGGAGCGCGAACATGATTCAAGTCGACCGGCGGCCGGATCCCCAGCGTTGCGCGTTCTTCTTCAGGACAGCTTCAGATCCCCGGCGCACACCGCGAAACTTGCTACCGTGAGCCAATGACCGCGAGCATCCGGTTGTCCTCGGGCACCGGCAGATGGGTTCTCCTCGCGACCGTCCTCGGTTCGGGGATGGCCATGCTGGACGCCACCGTCGTGAATGTGGCCCTGCCGCGGATCGGTGACGAATTCGGCGCGTCCATGGCGGATCTGCAGTGGACGGTGAACGCCTACACGCTGACGCTGGCCGGGCTGATCCTGTTGGGCGGATCGCTGGGCGACCGGTACGGGCGCAAGCGCGTGTTCCTGATCGGGGTGGTGTGGTTCGCCATCGCCTCGGCGTTGTGCGGTGCGGCGCAGGATGTTCCGATGCTGATCGCGGCACGAGCGCTGCAGGGTGTGGGCGGTGCGCTGCTGACGCCCGGATCACTGGCCATCATTCAAGCCTCGTTCCGCCCCGACGAGCGGGCGAAAGCTGTCGGGGCCTGGTCCGGGCTGGGTGGCGTGGCGGGTGCCATCGGGCCGTTCCTGGGCGGCTGGCTGGTGGAGGCGGCCGGATGGCGGTGGGTGTTCCTGCTCAATATCCCGCTGGCCGCGGTGGTCGTGGCGGTGACGGCACGGCATGTGCCGGAGACCCGCGACGAATCCGCGCATGGCAAGTTCGATGTGCTGGGCGCGGTGCTGGCGGCCGGATGCCTGGCCGGGATCACCTACGCGCTGACCATGGCCCCCGCGCACGACGCGAATCGAATTCTGGTGTGGGGCAGCGCGATCGCCGGTATCGCGGCGGCGGTCGGATTCGTGGTCGTGGAACGGCGGCGCTCGCGCGGCGATACCGATCCGTCGGCCATGCTCCCCGTGGACGTCTTCGCCTCCAAGCAGTTCAGCGCCATCAATGTGGTCACCTTCGTCATGTACGGTGCGATGAGCGTGGTCTTCTTCCTGCTGGTCCTGACCCTGCAGGTGGTGGCCGGGTTCAGCCCGATCGCCGCGGGCACGGCCATGCTCCCCGTCACCGTCCTGATGCTGCTGTTCTCGGCCCGCTCCGGAGCCCTGGCGCAACGCATCGGCCCGCGCTGGCCGATCACCATCGGCGTCCTGCTGGCGGCGGCGGGCATGCTGCTGATGACCCGCATCGGTGTGCACACCTCGTATCTGCGCGATGTGCTGCCCGCCGCAATGGTTTTCGGACTCGGCCTGGTGCTCGCGGTGGCCCCGCTGACCGCCACCGTCCTGGCCACCGCCGACGAGCGTCACGCGGGCGTGGCCAGCGGCGTGAACAATGCCGTCGCCCGCGCCGCCGGTCTCCTCGCGGTGGCGGCCATCCCACCCCTGGCCGGTCTCACCGGCTCCGCCTACACCGACCCCTCAGCCTTCGACCACGGCTTCCGCCTGGCGATGATCACCTCGGTCATCCTCATGATCGCGGCCGCCGCCCTCGCCTTCTTCACCGTCCGCGACGACGCCCTCCGCCAGGCCCCACCGGACTGCGAACCCGAATGCAAGACCTTCTCCGCCGTCGCCAGCCCACCCCTGGAACCCCACCACGCCCCGAAGTCCGAGACCTAACCGATCGCGGTGCCCGGGGTGTGGCCGAGGGTGCGGCGGTAGACGTCGATGAAGGCGCTGGGGGACGCCCAGCCGCAGCGATGCGCGACCGCGGTGACGGGTTCACCGTCGGCCAGCAGGCGGATGGCGTGCTGCAGGCGGAGCTGGGTGCGCCACTGGGGGTAGGTCATGGCGAATTCGGTTCGGAACAAACGGGTCAGGGTGCGTTCACCGGCTCCCACCTCGCTGCCCAGATCGGCGAGCGGTCGGCTCACGGCCAGATCGCACTCGACCAGTTCGCAGGCGCGCCGGAGTCGATCGTCCCGGGCCGCGGGCAATCGCAGCGGCTGTTCGGGACTGCGGGCGATGCGGTCGAGCAGTACCCCGCGTAGCCGGTCCAGTTCGGCGGCGGGCAGGTCGCCGGGATCGGAGCAGGCGATGAGCAGTTCGCGCAGCAGCGGCTGTGCCGTGATCACGACCGGTGTGCGGTGCTGCGGCAGCGAACCGGAAGGGAATCCGACGCAATGGAATCGGGTCGGCCCGAAGAAGGTGTGCTCATGCCAGCAGCCGGCCGGAATCCAGATCGCGCGGTCGGCCGGGGCGATCCAGGACCCCGCGTCGGTGCGGACCTCGGCCGCACCGGAACTGGGATAGATGATCTGGTCGTCGGAATGCCGATGCCGTTCGATGCGTGAACCGCCGGACTGCTCTCGGAAAGCCGTCGGGTCGAGCCAATCCTGGCGGGTTTCCGACACAAACTGGCAGTTTATCGGAAGTTCGCCAGCCCTCCGATTTCTAGGCTCGACCCGGTGGGAGAGGAGTCAACGATGGTGAACACACTGGCGGGCCCGGCGGCCGGCACTCGGTCGGCGTGGAATCGGATGCGGCACTGGGTGATCGCGCATGCGGTCGATGATTTCTATCAGGGGCTGGTGCCGGCGAGTATTCCGTTCTTCGTGCTGGAGCGGCATTACAGCTATGTCGGGGCGTCGGGGTTGGCGTTGGCGGCGACGCTCGGAAGTTCGCTGCCGCAGCCGATTCTGGGGATGTTGGCGGATCGGCGGCGGCTGCCGTGGCTGGCTCCGGCCGGGCTCGCGGTGGCGGGGATCGGTGCCGGGGCGGCCGGACTCGCGCCGAGTTACGCACTCGTGTGGATGCTGTTGCTGCTGTCCGGATTCGGGGTCGCGGCCTTCCATCCGGCCGCCGGGCGCGACGCACGCCGCGATGCCGGGGGCAGCACGACGGCCATGAGCCTGTTCGCGGCGGGTGGCAGTGTGGGATTCTTCCTCGCTCCGGCGCTGGCCACACCGGCGTTGGACGCCTTCGGGGTAGGCGCGACCGCGATCTTCCTGCCGCCCGCCGTGCTGATGGGGTTCGTGCTGTGGCGGTTTCAGCGGCGGCGGAGTGCGGAGGCCACGGCCGCGACCGAGCACACCGGCCGTGATCGGTGGGTGCCGTTCGCGGTGCTGACCACCGTGGAGGTCGTGCGATCGACCGTGTTCTTCGGGATGAACACCTTCATCGCGCTGTACTGGATCAATCATCTGGGTGCGTCTCGGGCCTTGGGCGGTGCGGCGCTGACGGCGTTCCTGGTGGGCGGGGTGCTGGGTACCTTGTCGGGCGGTCGGCTGGCCGATCGGATCGGCCTGACCCGGACCATCCAGATCGGCAGCGTCGCAGTCATTCCCGCGCTCGTCGCGGTGCGGATGGCACCCGATCCCAAGCTAGGTCTGCCGCTGGTGGTGCTCGCCGGATTCGCCGCCAACATCCCGTTCGCGGTGCTGGTGAAGCTGGGCCAGGACTATCTGCCGAGCCGCCCGGGTACGGCCGCGGGCGTGACCCTGGGTCTCGCCGTGAGCGCCGGTGGCCTGTTCGTTCCCCTGCTGGGTTGGATCGCCGACGCGCACGGACCGCAGGCGGCAGTGACGGTGCTGTGTTTCGTCCCCGCTCTGGCGGTGGCACTGGGACTGTTGCTGCCCGAACCCGACTAGGGTCCGGGGCATGGCGCGAATCGCGGTGGTGGGCAGTATCAATATGGATCTGGTGACGACCGTGGGGAGGCGGCCGGAACCCGGGGAGACGGTGTCCGGGGAGGGGTTCGCGCTGGTGCCCGGCGGGAAAGGGTCGAATCAAGCGATCGCCGCGCAACGGGCCGGAGGAGACGTCGAGTTCGTCGGGGCGGTCGGTGACGATGTGTTCGCGGCGGCGCTGCGAGAGGTGCTCAGCAAGGCCGGGGTCGGGGTTTCCCGGTTGCGGGCGGTGGACGGGCCGAGTGGGATCGCGGCGATCGTGGTGGACGGGGGCGGCGAGAACAGCATCATCGTGGTGGCGGGAGCCAATGGGCGGATGACGGAATTGACCGTCGCCGACCGGGAGACGATCGCCGCCGCGGATGTGCTCATGTGCCAGTTGGAGATTCCGGTGGCGACGGTACTGGCCGCGGCCAGGCACGCGCGGGCCAACGGGACCGTGGTGATGCTGAATCCGTCACCGGTGCGGGAACTTCCGGCGGAGGTCTGGGCCGAAATCGATGTCGCGGTGGTGAACGAGGGTGAGGGCGAGCAGTTGGCGGCGGCGCTCTCCGGCGTCCCGCACGTGATCACGACACTCGGCGCGGCAGGAGCGTCCTATCGCGGACCGCGCGGAGAGATGTTGTCGCAGCCCGGTATTCCGGTGCGGGTGGTCGACACCACCGGCGCGGGCGACACTTTCACCGGCGCGCTGGCCGCGCACTGGCACCGGGGTCCACGAACCGCGCTGGCCTGGGCTTGTACCGCCGGTGCGCTGGCGACGACGAAACTGGGTGCCAGCGCTTCGATTCCGGAGCTGGCGGAGATCCGGCGGGCGCTCGCGGAGGCTGGGGCGCGATAGCCGGATGTGATGATGGGGGGGGCGGGTTCGAGGAAAGGGTGTGCGATGTCGCTGCGGCACGGGCTGTTGGGATTGCTGGCGGAGGGGCCCGCGAGCGGGTACGACCTGGCGCAGCGGTTCCAGGAGGCGCTCGGGCCGGTGTGGCCCGCGCGGCATCCGAAGATCTACGCCGAACTCGGGAAGCTGGCCGAGGCGGGCCTGATCGAGCTGGACAGCGAGGGCGCGCGGGGGCGGAAGGCGTACCGGATCACCGAGTCCGGGCTGGCGGAGGTGCGGCGCTGGTTGGTCGAGGAGGAGGTCGATCACACCCTGCGGCTCGAACCGCTGCTGCGGTCGTTCTTCTTCTGGCTGATGGAGCCGAAGGATCTGGACGAGCATCTCGAGCGTGAGGGCAAGTTCTTCGGCGATACCGCGGCCATGTATCGCGAGTTGACCTTGGCGAAGGATCGCGGGGACTACGGGTCCGATCCGCACAACAAATCCAAGCGCATCGCGGTCGAGGCGGGCATCCGGTTGTACGAGGCGCTGGCCGAATGGGCCGAATGGGCTCGTGACGAGATCGCCGAGGATCGGCAAAACAGCTAGCCCACACCGGGATTGGATTCATTCGGGGAGACTCGCAGGCGTTGACATGTCCCTTGGGACATGTACCCTTGTTCATGTACCCGGGTATGCGTATCAACCGCGATTCGATCCGAGGCTCCACATGACATCAGCCATCACACCCCGCGCCGTCCTGCTCACCGGTGCGAGCGGCGGCATCGGCCGTGCCTGCGCACTGGCCTTGGCCGCCAAGGGATTCCACGTCTACGCCGGCGTCCACACCGCGACTCCGGACCTCGATGCCACCGGCATCACCCAGCTCACCCTCGACGTCACCGATTCCGGCAGCGTCGCCGCGGCCGCCGAACAGGTGGCGAAACACCAAGACGGGCAAGGGATCCACGCCGTCGTCAACAATGCGGGCGTGCTCGTGCAGGGCCCGACCGAACTGGTGCCGATCAGCGAATGGCACCGGCAGTTCGAGGTGAACGTGCACGGACCGGTGCTCGTCATCCAGGCATTCACACCACTGCTGAGGGAGGGCGGCGGCCGCGTGGTCAATATCAGTGCGGCCAGCGCCCGGGTACCGTTCCCGTTCCTCGGCCCGATCGGCGCGAGCAAGGCCGCGCTGGAATCGTATTCGGAGTCACTGCGGGTGGAATTGGCACCGTGGCGGGTTCCGGTGTCGATCGTGCAGCTCGGAGCCATGCGCACCGAGATCTTCGCGAAGTCGGCCGCCGCCGCGGAAATGGCACTGACACAGGCGGATCCACGGACGGTCGCGCTCTACAACCGGCAGCTCGCCGCCTTCGATCAGGCCGCCGCCGGACAGCGCTACGCCCCGGTCGGGGTGGCGGTGTCGGCCATCGTCCGCGCGGTCGAGGCCCGGCGGCCGCGGGCCCGCTACGTGGCGGGCACGGATGCGCGACTGGCGGTCTGGCTCTCGCGCATTCCGGCGCGGTTGCGCGACCGCGTCTTCGAGCGCGCGCTGGGCCTGTCCGGGATCGAGCCCGCTCCCCTTCCGGCGGCTTGACGGCCACGGGAACAGATCACGGCACCGCACGACTTCCAACGACGTGGACATTCGACCAGGATTTGAACCGGTCGAATGTCCACCACGTTTGGCATCGAGTTACGAACAGTCAGGAGCTGGGCCAATGGATTTGGGACTCGACGGCAGAACCGCGGTCGTGACGGGCGCGTCGGCGGGCATCGGCGCGCAGATCGCGCGGACGCTCGCCGCGGAGGGCTGCCATCTGCATCTGGCCGCCCGCAGTAAGGAGCGGCTGGACGAGCTCGGCGAGCAGTTGCGCGACGAGCACGGGGTGCGGGTCGTCACCCATCCGGTCGACCTGCGCTCGAGCGCGGATCTCGAGCAGTTGGCGACGGCGGCCGGCGAGGCGGACATCCTGGTCAACAATGCCGGTGACATTCCGGCCGGGACCCTGGCCGCCGTCGACGCCGAGACCTGGCGGCACGCCTGGGATCTCAAGGTCTTCGGATACATCGATCTGAGCCGCCGGGTCTACGCGGCGATGAAAGAGCGCGGGCGCGGGGTCATCGTGAATGTGATCGGTTCGGCGGGCGAGCGGCCCGATGCCGAGTACATCGCGGGCAGCACCGGCAATGCCGCGCTCATGGCGTTCACCCGCGCATTGGGCAGCCGCAGCCCGCGCGACGGCATCCGGGTGGTCGGGATCAATCCGGGGCCGGTGGCCACCGCGCGCATCACCAAACTGATCGAGACCAATACCCGTTTCGCCGGGATGGCCGCGGACTTCCCGTTCGGCCGTCCGGCGCATCCGAGCGAAATCGCGGATATGGCAGCGTTTCTCGCCTCCGATCGGTCCGGGTACACCACCGGCACCATTGTCACGATCGATGGCGGGCTGAGCCTGATCTGAAGGTCACGCGGCCGAGGTCTTCTTGCCCGTGTACAGGGCGACCAGATCAGCGAGCTGCTTCCCGGCGCGTTCCAGCGGCGCGGTGGAGCGCGACGCCAGCGACATGACGACCGCGCCCTCGACGGCGGCCACGATGGTGGTGGCCAGCGAGTGCGCGGTCTCCGCGTCGACATTCTCGGCCTCGAGCCGCTGGGCGAGAATGCCCTCCCATTCGGTGAAGGTCTCCCCCGCCACGTCGGCGGCGGCCGGCGATTCCGAGCGCCCGAGGGCGGCGGCGGCGATCGGGCAGCCCGCGGCGAAATCGGTGGACGTGAGCGTCTCGCGCCACATTCCGGGGAAGGCGGCGATGGCGCTGGCCAGGTCGGTGCTCGCGAGGATCGTCCGGATGAGTGCGCTCGACGCCTGCCCGGCGGTGCGGGTGGCCTCGGCGACCAGTTCGGATTTGCCGCCGGGGAAGTTGAGGTAGATGGACCGGCGCGAAATGCCGCTGTGGTCGAGCAGCTGCGCGATGCCGGTTCCGGCGATGCCGTTGCAGCGCATCAGGGCGATGGCGCTGTCGATGAGGCGGTCGCGGGCACCCATGGACGGTTCCTCCTTGCTGTATACCGATCGGTGTACTACCGTTTTGATATACCGATTGGTCTACCCAGTGTAGTCCGCCGCTCACCCCTTCGACGAGGAATCGGGGCCCACTCCATGGCAGCACCAGCAAACCAGCCGACCCTGCACGATCCGCTGCCGCTGGCGAGCGGTCAGGTGCTCCCCAACCGGCTGATGAAGTCGGCCCTCAGCGAAGGACTCGCCAACCCCGACAATGCCCCCGACGCCCGCCTGGAGCGACTCTACGGCCGTTGGAGCGACGGTGGCTACGGATTGATCGTCACCGGCAATGTCATGGTCGACCGCCGGCACTGTGGCGAACCCGGCAATGTGGCGATGGAGGACGAACGTCACCTGGATGCGATGACCCGCTGGGCCAAGGTCGCCAAGGACGGCGGTTCGAAGGTCTGGGTGCAGCTGAATCATCCTGGGCGGCAGGCCAACCCGATCGTCACCCGCACCCGTGCGGTCGCGCCGTCGGCCATCGCCATGGGCATTCCGGGCGTGCCCGCGCCGCGTGCCCTGAGCGAGGACGAGATCGGCGACATCATCGCCCGTTTCGGCCGGGCCGCCCGGGTCGCCGAGGCCGCCGGGTTCGACGGCGTGCAGATCCACGGCGCGCACGGATATCTGGTGTCGCAGTTCCTTTCTCCGCTGTCGAATCAGCGCACCGACGCCTGGGGTGGTGACGCGGAGAAGCGGCGGCGCTTCGTCGTCGAGGTGGCGCGCAGCATCCGCGCCGCGGTGAGCCCGAGTTTCGGACTGGGTATCAAGCTCAACTCGGCCGACTTCCAGCGCGGCGGATTCACCGAGGACGAGTCGCGCGCGGTCATCGAGGAGCTGTCCGGCGAGGGCCTGGACCTGTTCGAGATCAGCGGCGGCAGTTACGAATCCCCCGCCATGATGGGGCGACCCCGCACCGCGTCCGAGAGCACCCGCGCCCGCGAGGCGTACTTCCTCGACTACGCCGAGACCGCCCGGAAAGCCGCGGGCAGCGTTCCGATCGCGGTGACCGGCGGCTTCCGTTCGCACGCCGCCATGTCCGAGGCGCTGGGCAGCGGCACCTGCGATGTGGTCGGCCTGGGCCGACCGACCGCCGTGATCCCCACCGCCGCAGCCGATCTGCTGACCGAGCGCACCGACACCCTGCGGCCCCCGCACATTTCCCTCGGCCTGCCCCCGCGGCTCGCGGCGAACGGCAGCCTGAAATCCTTCGACGGCGCGCTCGACCTGCAGTGGCACACCGATCAACTGCATCTCATCGGCGCGGGAAAGGAGCCGAATCCGGAGCGCTCGCCGTGGCTGACGGCGGCGGCCATGCTGCGCCGCAATGGGTTCGACGCCTTCCGCAGCAAGCGTTCCGCCACGCAGCACAAGAGCGGTGCGAGCAAGGGCGATGCGGCGAGTAAGGGCGATGCGGCGAGTAAGGGCGATGCGGCGAGCAAGGCCGCCCGCAAGTTCCGCACCGAGCGCGCGGTGGGTCGCTACGTCATGAACCCGACCGTCCGCGCCCTGGACAAGGTCGGCATCCGCACCGCCTTCGCCACCGAGCTCGAGACCGTCGGCCGCAAATCCGGTGAGCCGCGCCGCGTCCCGATCTCCGTGCTCTTCGACGACGAGGGCGCGTGGGCCATCTGCCAGCACGGGCTGCGCTCGGGCTGGGGCCTGAATCTTTCGGCCAACCCGAATATCCGTCTCCGCCAGGGTGATCGCTGGCGCACCGGCACCGCCGTCCTGCTCCCCGACGACGACGTGGTGGCCCGCAGTCGCGGCTTCGCCCCGCATCCGCTGCTGGCTCCGCTCGCGCGCGGCATGTTCGCCGTGCTGGAGAGCGATCCGGTCACCGTCCGAATCACCTTCACCGACAACTGATTCCGGCGGCCGATCTCCGGATCGGCCGCCGCATATCATCTCGCCCTGGCACACTCACCCCTCGTCAGCGCGCTCACTTGGCGTAATTGCTTGCACCCCACCAGTCCACGACCACGACGTCCTCGTCGCCGACCACCCAGGCGTCGTGGCCCGACGGCAGCGCGGTGACCATGCCGGGAACGGCGTCGAATTCGGTGCCGTCGGCCATCTGGATGTGCAGGGTGCCCGACACGTGGTACTGGAAGTGTGGCGCTTCGCAGTATTCGGTGCCCGCCATCGGTTTGACGTCCAGCGACCAGCGCCAGCCGGGCTTCAGCACCAGGCGGCCGATATCGGCACCTTGTACATGGAGCACTTCCATTTGCCCGTGCTCGAAGGCACGCACCTCGTCCGGGGCGGCGAAATCGCGGTGTTCGGCGCGCGCGCCCTGAATCGTGTTGTCGGTCATCGTGCTCACTCGTCCCAGACCTGGACGCCGACCTCACGGACGATGTGCCCGTCGGCGATATCGAGGGTGGCGGCGCACAGCACGCGGCTGCCGCCCGGGTATTCGCAGTCCTCGGTGAAGGCGACCCGGTCCCCCTCGGAGGTCAGGTGCTGGACCCGATGGGTCATATCGCGGCTGCAGATGTCGGTGAGGTACTCGCCGATCTGGCCGCGTCCGCGCAGGATCTGCGGATTGCTCGGCGGGTGCAGCCGGTCGACCAGCCGCATTTCCGCGTCCTCGGCGTACAGGTCGATCAGTTGGGCGGCGTCGCGTTCCTCGATGCCCCGCCGCAGCGCCGCGAGGTCGAACCGCGCGGTGGATTCCATGGTGCTCATATCGTGTCTCCGGATCGGGGCCGTCCGTCGCGGCCACTGATCCCAGCATCGGCGGCCCCCGTCATTTGATCGTCAACGCCGGGACAGACCCGCCCCCGAGGACTACCGTTCCACTCATCGGATGGTGGTTATGCTGCGGATTCACATCTTCGGTGCACTCGAGGTCGAACTGGACGGCGATCCCGTGCCACTCCCGCGCGGCCGCCTGATCCCCTCCCTCCTGGCCTGGCTGGCCCTGCATCCCGGCCCCCACCCCCGCACCCGCGTCTGCGCCCAGTTCTGGCCCGACGCCCCCGACCCCAAGGCCCGCGCCAGCCTCCGCAACGCGGTCTGGACACTGCGAACCGCTTTCGGCCCCAACGCCTCCGCGCTCCGAACCGACCGCGACACCGTCGAACTCCGCCGCGACGCGGTCTGGGTCGACGCCGTCGAGTTCGATCGTCTCCGCGCCGCCGGCCACGCCGAGCAGGCGATCACCCTCTGCCGCGGCGACCTGCTCACCGACCACGACGAGGAATGGGCCCGCCGCTCCCGCGACGATTACGCGCAGCGACTGGCCACCCTGCTCGCCGTCACCGCGCAGGCCGCCGAATCCGGCGGCAACTTCGCCCGCGCCCGAGTCCGAGCCCACCGCCGCGCAACTTTGCGCCCGTTGGACGAAGAGGCGACTCGCGAGCTGATCCGCCTGTCCGCAGCCGACGGTGATCTTCCGGCCGCGCTGACCGCATTCACCCGCCTCCGTGACGCACTGCGCTCCGAATTGGATGTCGAGCCCGCCGCCGCCACCCGGGCCTTGATCAACACGCTGCGCCCGCCACCCGGGACCCAGCACCCGACCCTGCCCGGAATCGGCAGTGACGCACCAACTCCGGCCACTGACACGACGGATCCGGCAACACCCGCACAGGCCGTCGGCGAGCCTGCGACAACATCGGCCACGCCGGGATTCGCGGGCACGTCCGCAGTCACGGCCATTGCCGAGGGAGTCGGCGGCACTGCGGGCATTGCCCAGGTTCGGGACATCGATGTGACCGGAACAGCCACGGCGGCAACGCTTTACGGCCGGACCGCAGAGTTGCACGCATTGACTTCCTACTGGCACCGGGCACGCGACGGAGCGGGGATGGTGGCGGCCCTGAGCGGCGACGGCGGAATCGGCAAGACCCGGCTCGCGGAGGAAATGCTCACCATCGCCCGCCGCGACGGAGCCCGCACCGCGATCGGCGCCCCCGGTGCGCTGGGCGGCGCACCCTACGAACTGTGGTCGGAACTGCTGGCCGAAGTGCTCGAGCCGGGCGATCGGCTGCCCGAGGGCACACTGTGGGCAGCGGACCTGGCGCGGCTGTTACCCGGAGTGGCAGCGCATTTGGGCCTGCCCTCCGCACCGGGGTCGGACGCCGGGTCTACGCCTTCGGCAACCACACCGGCTCAACCGCGCGACGCGCGTCGGACACCGCCTCCGGCGGGAACACCAAGGGCGGCAACGCAAGTGGACCTGGCCACCGCGCGGGAGTCGGTGACCACACCTGCCCGACCCGACGACCACGGTGCGCCGACACCTTTGGCGCGCGCCACCGCGCGCGGGAGGCAGACAAGCAGCGCGCTCGGGGTGGAGCATGATCGGATTCGGCTGTTCGAGTCTGTCGTCGAGCTGCTCGGGTTCCTGGCTGCGCGCCGGCCGCTCGCGGTTGCGCTGGAGGATTTACAGGCGGCTGATCTGTCCAGTCTCGAGCTGCTTCGGTATGTGGGGCGGCGGCTTTCGCGGGTGCCGGTGCTGGTCATCCTTACGCGGCGTCCGATGCCGCCCCGCCCGCAGGTGGACGGTGTGCTGGGCGCGCTGCGGGCCAAGGGGGCGTTGCGGCTGGAGTTGGCGCTGAAACCTTTGGCTCCGCAGGCGATTCGGTCGATTGTGAGAGAGGCGGCGCGGCTGCCCGCACCGGTGGAGAACCGGATTCTCGCGGTGGTCGACGGCAATCCGCTGCTGGCGACCGAGACGGCCCGGCATGTCGCGCGCGGCGCGGGAGACCCGGCCGACGGGCTGCGCGTTGCGACGGGGTCGGCCATGGCGCGGCTCAGCGAGTCCGCCAGGCTCTTCCTGGATCTGGCGGCCGCGGCGGGGCGGGATTTGACACGGGGCGAGGTGCTGGCGTTGCCGCTGCTGCCCGATCCGGCCGCAGCTGCTACGGAATCCCTTGGTGCGGGCCTGCTTCGGGTGCGCGAGGACGGAATCGGATATCGGCACGAATCGCTGCGGCAGGCGGTCTACGACGAGATTCCACAGCTGCGACGGGTCCGGTTGCACGATGCGCTGGCCGCGAGCCTGCACGAGCGCGGCACCGTGAGCGGCCAGCGCCGCGCCGTCGAGTTGGCCCGGCACCTGCGACTGGCCGGGCACCGGGGCCGCGCGGCCACGGAGTTGCGGCACGCCGCAACGGCGGCTCGGGCGGTAGCGGCGATGACAGAGGCGGCCGAATATCTGCGGCAGGCCGTCGAATTGGATCCCGAGAACAGTGGTCCGCTGCTCGAGCTCGCCGAGATCGAGGCGTGGCGCGGGTTGCCGGACGCTTCCGATACTGCTTTCGACCGGGCCTTGGGGCTGATCCCGACGGCCGATGCCGAGGCGCTGGTGGATGCCTGGTTGCGGCGGGGGCGGTGGCTGCGGGGCGGGGTGTGTCATCCGCGCGAGGCGCGACGTTCGTATCGGGCCGCGCTCGATGTGCTGGAGCGGGTATCCGAACCGGATCCCTTGATCCGGGTCGAGGCGCTGGCCGGAATGGCCTGGGCGGAAGCGGTTGCCGGAGATCCGGAGGTGGCCGCCGAATTACTGTGCGAGGTGGACGTTCTCGTGCACGGCCACCCCCTGGCCGAACTGCTCACCCACGACATCAGCTTCGCGCGGGCCCATGTGCTGCTGCGGGTCGGCAGATTCACCGACAGTTACGGCCCGCTGATCGCGGCCGCGCATGCGGCCGGGCGGGCGGGGCGGCCCGATATGGCGTACGCGTGTCTGGCCAATGCCGCCGGTGCGGCCGCCTGTGCCGGAGATTTCGAGCGGGCGCTGGACTTCGTGGAGCGCTGTTTGCCCCTGGTCGTGCCCACCGGACTGACCCGGCTGGCGGTCTACTCCTACACCGGGCAGGCCGCCGTCCTGCGCCGCCTGGGCCGGACGCGCGAGGCCGCCACTGCCTTGTCGGCGGCCGAGGACGCCGCCAATCGGCTCGGTATCGCGGCGCTGGAAGGGCTGGTGCACGCCGAGCGCGCGCAGCTGGCCCTGTGCCATGGTGAGTTCGACACGGCCGTCACGGAATTCCGGTCCGCGCTGGACGCCGAGGCACCGATCAGCCGCCCGCTGGCCCGGCTGTTCCTGGCCGAGGCGCTGGCCCGCGCCGGGCGGAGCGCCGAGGCCGAGGCCGAAATCGAGGCCGTCGCCCTGGAACCCATGTCCGACAGCGATTTCCCCGACACCCTGGTGGCCCGGATGAACCGGGTACAGGGTCTGCTGGCGGCCCGCGAGGGCGATGACGAACTCGCGATAGTCCGGCTGCGTGCGGCGGCCGCGGGTTGGCGGCGGCGGGCCGACGCGGCGGTGGTGGGTCGCCGATATGCCGCCAACATCATCGACCTGGGCCGTCCTCCGCTGTCGGGCCTGGTGGAGCCGGAACGCGAATACCGGGTTGTGACAGCGGAATTGGCCGCGCTCCTCGAGCCCGCGTCTTCCGGGCAGCGTCGAGCGCCCGAGAGGAGACCCGATGCCGGCATTCGATGACCGGGTGCATACTGCCGCGTCCCCGGCGGCGGTCTGGAAGCTGCTCTACGACCCGTCGCGCTTCACCGAATGGTGGGTCGGCATCGGCAGTGTCGAACCCGAGGCCGCGGCACCCGGCGCGGACGCGTCGGCGTACACGATGTACCCGGACGGCTATCCCGACTTCCCGATGCCGCAGACGCTGCGCACCGATCGCCACAATCAGCAGGTGACCATCTCCTGCCTGGTCTCGGATCTGCTGTTCGTCTGGCGGCTGACCCGGGCGGAGGACGGGAGCGGCACCGATATCGAGGTGCACGTCGACATTCCGGAGTCCGAGGCCGCCCGGCTCAGCGCCCAACGCGAGATCATCCACGGGTCACTGTTGCGACTGGCCGAGCTCGCCCACGCGCCACATTGATCACCGATCGCGCTGGTCGGGATTGGTGATGTTCCGCTGTTTCAACTCACCGAGCACACTCGAGACGGTGGCGAAGTCATTGTCGATGTGGAGCACGGTCAGGTCATGATGAACCGCAGTCGCGCATACCACCAGATCGACGACACCCGCCGACCTGTGCAGCCCACGCTGAGTGAGCTTGTACTGGGCCGAATCCACCCAGCGCCAAGCCGATTTGGGAACCGGAGCGGGACGGCAGAGTTCATCCAGGGCCTCGGCCATCTCATCGCGATGTGCCGAACTGGTTGCCGAGTAGAGAAGTTCGGTGCGGGTAGGTTCACACAGATAAAGTGCTCCGACTCGCGCAGGTTCCCGCCAGCGCTCAGCCTCATCAGGATTGCGGAAGATGTACCAGAGGGCGGATGTGTCGAGCAGGTATCCGGTCACTAGGGCGACTCCGGGTTTTCCGTTCGTTTCCGCGCGGCCTTCGCCGCCGCATGAGCCTCAGCGGCCTGATCGAAATCGCCGCGCCGACCCATGGCTAGGAGCTTGTCGAACGCCTCGAGCCTCCGGCGTTGCTGGACGTACTCGACCAGCGCACGGTTGACGGTCTCCTTCTTCGTCGTCGTCCCCATCAGCCGCATCGCTTCGTTCAGGGCGTCGTCGTCCAGATCGATCTGAGTGACCGTCATGACCAACCTCCGAATGTTGGCGATATACATGCTCCATGTACATCGCCATCATACCTCTGTTGTCGAGGGTATTCACCAGCCGGTTCACGCCGATTTCTCGCTGACCGCGACGGCCGAGCACGGCGAGCCGTTCTCGAGTTTCTCTCACCTGAAGCCGTGGCAGCCCTCCTGAACGCCCGCTGATTCGCAGTTGTGGAACATGTTTCGCAGCGCGACGACGCCCTACGCCCAGCCGGTTTCTGTCGGCTGGTGCGCGCTCACCACCGCGGGCGAGTCAGCCCCGGGCCCATTCGTGGCCCCAGTAGCTGTCGGCGGTCATCTCCTCGGCCACGTAGTCGTCGCCGACCAGCATGCCCTCGCAACCGAATTCGAGGTCCCAGTTGCCCGGGGTGCGGACGTAGAAGGAGATCATCTTGTCGTTGGTGTGGCGGCCGAGCGTGGAGGACAGGTGGTAGCCCGCCTTGTTCACCCGGTCCAGGGCGCGGCCCACATCGTCGAGTGAGTCGACCTCGACCATGACGTGCACGATGCCAGGGCCGTCGGGGCGCGAGCCCGGGATGAGCGCCAGGCTGTGGTGGCGCGGGTTGACGCCCATGAAGCGGATCCAGATCGGATGCTCCGGCGGGCCCACCCGGAAGGAGCCGCGCGAGGCGAATCCCAGGACCTCGGTGTAGAACTGGCGCGCTTCCTCGATATCGCGGACCGGGAGCACCACGTGCCCGAGCCCGAGATCGCCGGTGACGAAGCGGTTGCCGAACTTGCCGACGACCGGGCTGTGGTCGAGCAGCGGGCCGTGGAAGACCTCGATGGTGAAGCCGGACGGGTCGACGAAGGCGATGGCCTCCTCGACGTGCCGGTTGACGGCCTCGGTCACCGACAGCGTGGTGACGGCGATACCGGCCTTCTCCAGCGTCTCGCGGACGAGCTGCAGCGAGCGGCGGTCGGCGACCTGCCAGCCGACGGCGATGACGGCGTCACGGTCGCCGGGCACGAGTTCGAAACGGTAGGTGTGCTCGTCGACGCGCAGGTAGATGGACTCGGCATTGGGGCCCGACCCTTCGGCGAAACCGATGGTGTCGAAGGCGAATTTGCGCCAGGCGTCCACATCGGCGATGTGGGCGCGGACGTAGCCGAGGGAGGCGAACGCGGCCATGGGTTTACTCCTCGCGATATCTGTCGGCGTGATCAGTCGTAGGTGACGGTGACGTCGTCGGTGACCGGAACGGCTTGGCAGGCAAGCACGTAGCCGTCGGCGATGTCGGCTTCTTCGAGAATTTCATTGCGCCGCATGCTCACCTCACCGGTGACGACCCGGCACACGCAGGCGCTGCACGCGCCTTCCTTGCACGAGTAGGGGGCGTCGAGGCCCTTGGCGAGCATGGTGTCGAGCAGGGTCTGCTGTCGCGGCCAACGTAGTTCGTGGTTCTCGCCGTCGAGTTCGACCCGCGCGATGGCGGCATCACCGTCGTCGACGACTTCGGCCGCAACGGTGTCGGTCTCGAACGGATTGCCCGACAAGGACACGAACTTCTCGATGTGCACGCGCTTGCGGTCCGCGCCGAGTTCGGTCATGGCCGCCGCGACCGCGTCCATGAACGGGCCGGGACCACAGACGAAGACTTCCCGGCCCGCCCACGGCCGTGCCAGCGCGGCCAGTGCGGCCACGCTCGGCAGGCCCTGTACGGACTGCAACCAGTGCAGCACCAGCAGCCGATCCGGGTGCGCGGCCGCCAGTTCGGCGAGTTCCGCGGCGAAGATCACCGAATTCTCGTGCTGGTTGGCGTAGATCAGCGTGCAGTGCCCGCTGCCCTGCGCCAGTACGGATTTCAGGATGGACAGCACCGGGGTGATGCCGCTGCCGCCGGCGAACAGCAGCAGGTCGGTGTCGAGCGAGTCGGGGGTGAAGATCCCGGCGGGCGGCAGCACATCCAGGCTCAGCCCTTCCGCGGCGTTGTCGCACAACCAGTTCGAGCCGTACCCGTCGACGGTCCGCTTGACGGTGACCTTCAGCGGCCCACCCTCGTGCGGCGCGCTCGACAGCGAATAGCAGCGGCTCACCGATCCGGTCAGCTCGCTGGGGATGCGCAGGGTCAGGAACTGGCCCGGACGGTAGGTGAACCGTGCGGCGTGCGCGGCGTCGGGGGCGAACTCGAGTGACACCGCATCGGCGGTTTCGCGGACCACGCGCACAATGCGCGCGCTCGCGATGCCGCCGGCCGCTGCCGTCGCGGTGGCCTCGGCTTCCAGTGCGGCCGTGTCGGGCTCCATGTCCGTCACCGTCATTGCTCCACCAGTTCCATTCCTGTGCTTCGTATTTGCCCGGATTCACCGGCCGAATGTGACGTGTGACACAGCTGTTTCGGCGGGGTTTCCGTTTCGTTCACGGGCGGGCCGGGTAATCCCCTCTCAGGGCCGACCGCCGACGACGCCGGGAGGCCTCCCCTCGGGGGCAGTAGCCCCACGCCTAGGTCAAGGTTCGACCGCGGGTGCGCACGTCCACATCTCGGGTGCTGACGTGCACCGCGCCCTTGGCCACGGCCTCGTCGATGCTGGCGCGCAACGCCCCGCAGGTGTGCGAGCGCGGGCCGTTTCCGGCGAGCTCGGCGCAATCCGCCTTCGCGGTCTTGTTCCATTGCACGCTGGTGTGCTGGTCGCTGTACTTCTCCACCAGCACGCACGTCCCGCAGGACCTGCACGAAACCTTGTCCATGGCAGTGCCTCTCAGGCGTTGGCGGCTTCCCGCTTGGCGATATTGTCGGCGACCTCCGCCTCCCAGGCGGTGACCGCGCGGGTGGTGTCCACCTCGTACTCGAAGCGGTCGGTCATCTCGTCGGAGACCTCGGCCGCATCCACATAGAACTGCTCGTACCAGCGACGCAGCTGGTAGACCGGCCCATCCTCCTCGCACAGCAGCGGATTGTTGATGCGCGACTTGCGCTTCCAGATGGCCGCATCCTGCTCGAAGCCCTTGCCCAGGCCGCCGACGAACTTCTCGGCGATCTCCTGCGCCTGCTCGGCGGGCACGCCCGCGGGCTTCTTGGCGATCGCGCCGTACATGAGCACGAAGCGGTTCTCGTCGATCGGGTAGTGGCAGTTGATCAGGTAGCCCTCGACGACCAGCCCGTTCGGGCTCTCGCTCTTGAGGTAATCGATCATGTAGGACGGCCCGTAGTACGCGGCCTCCGACTGCAGCACGTTCTTGCCGCCCAGCGCCTTGGCGGTCTCGCCCATCATGTCCTCGCGCGAGACGGAGGTCATGTACTGCGCGGCGGTGTGGCCCTCGAAGACGTTCTTGAAGAAGGTCGGGAAGCCGTAGTGCACGTAGAAGAAGTGCGCCATGTCCACCACATTGTCGACGACCTCGCGGCAGTTGGCGTCGACGATCATGGAGTTCCAGGTCCAGTCGGTCCACTCGTCGTCGAAGGCGGCGTCGACGCGCGGGATGGCGAGCTCGGCCGGCGGCTGCTTGTTCTCCGGGTCGTGCCAGACGAACAGCTGCTTGTTCTCGACCATGGTCGGCCACGCCTTGGTGCGGGCCAGCGGCGGCACGCGGCGCGCGTAGGGGATGCCGGTGCACTTGCCCTTGCCGTTCCAGCGCCAGTCGTGGAACGGGCAGGCGATGGAGTCGCCCTTGACGGTGCCGTCGGCGAGGTTGCCACCCATATGCGGGCAGTAGGCGTTGAGCACGTTCAGGGTGCCGTCCTCGGCCGCGAACACCACGATCTCGGTGCCGAAAGCCTTGACGGTGTGCGGCTTTCCGTCGCGGAACGAGTCGGCCAGACCCAGGCAGTGCCAGCCGCGCGCGAACCGCGTCGGGGGCTTGCCCGAGTCGATGACGCGCACTTCGCTCTCTGCGGTGGTCATGATGATTCCTCTCCCTTGCCTTGCTTCAAATGGTCGCGGCCCCTGTGACGGCGATGACAGCGCAGTCTCACTGGCCGGGAGGTAGCTACTGGTGTGCGAGACGTTTGAAGCCCGCGCGGTAGAACAGCAGCGGGTTCGCCTCGGAATGCTCGTTCAGGCTGGTCACACGGCCGATCACAATCGTGTGATCGCCGCCGTCGACCTCGTCGTGCAGTTCGCAGTCGATGCTCGCCATCGACCCGGTGAGCAACGGCGACCCGTTCGCGGACGCGGTCCAGTCGACCCCGGCGAACTTGTCCGGCCCCGGCCGGCCGAGCTGGCGGCAGATCTCGTCCTGATGGTCGGCCAGGATGTTCACGCAGAACCGGCCCGCCGCACGGATTTTCGGCCAGGTGCTCGAGGTCCGCGCCGGGAAGAAACTCACCAGCGGCGGGTCGATGGACAACGATGCGAACGACTGGCATGCGAAGCCGATGGGCCCACCCTCGTCAAGGGCGGTGATCACGGTGACGCCCGAGGCGAAACGCCCCAGAACGGTCTTGAAAGCTGTCGCGTCGATGGCCGGGGTCTGGTCCAGGACCGGATCCACAGCGCCTCCTTATTTCGATCCGAAATATAGCTAGAAGTCATGACAGCAGGTGGCGGCCGGAGGGCGTCAACTCCGTGGTTCGGTCATCGGGACACGTATGCGTAGGTTTTACGTAGTTCTCCCGATTCCGCAGGTTGTGGCGCAGGGCACTGTGATGGGTAGCACAAGATCCGATCTAGGTATGTGCCTAATCGGAATAGTCCTAGACTGGATATGAACCAACGGAGGTACATATGTCCGTCACCCTGCTGCCCCCGGCGGAGACTCGAAACACCCACAAGCCCATGCGTGCCAAGGAAACCCACCCCAGCGCCGAGGTCCCCGTCTCGATGATCGAGCGAATGACCTTGATCCTGGATGCTTTCGACGCTTCCACCCCCACCCTCACGCTGCTCGGATTGGTCGAGCGCACCGGGCTGCCGCGGTCCACCGTGCACCGGATCCTCGACCAGATGATCAAGCTGCGCTGGCTGGCCCACACCTCGGGCGGCTACCGCCTGGGCATGCGCGCCCTCGAACTGGGCGGACTCACCGCCGACCACAACGAGATTCGTGATGCCGTGTCCCCGCTGCTGCACGAGCTGAGCCAGCGCACCGGCATGGTCGGCCACCTGGCCGTCCTCGACGGCCGCGATGTGGTCTACCTGGACAAGGCCGGTGGCCGTTTCGCCGCCAGCCTGCCCACCCGCCTGGGTGGCCGGATGCCCGCGCACGCAACGGCTCTCGGCAAGGCCATGCTGGCCTGCCTCGAACCGAATATCGCCGAGGCCGCGCTGCGCACCCGCATGCCGAAACTGACGCCGCGCACCATCTGCGAGCCGGAGGCGCTCAGCCGTGAGCTGCAGCAGATCCGGCTGCGTCAGGGCGTGGCCATCGACCGCGAGGAGGCCGTGGCCGGAATCGCCTGTGTCGCAGCGCCGTTGCGGGGCCGTGGCACCGCGCCGGCGGCACTGTCGCTGTCGGGTCGCGCCGACGGCATGAGCTACGACCGGCTGGCCCGCGTCGTGCTCGAGGTCGCGCACGAGGCCGGCCGCACCCTGTTCCCGCGTCGCGCGCACTGGCGTTGAGCGGAGCGGGCGGATGCGGGGGCGATACAGTTCGATGATGGCCGATGGCGTGCAGGATGAGCCGCAGTCGATTCCGGAACTGCCCACGACGGCGTGGGCGGTCCTCGGAATGCTCTCGCACGCAGAGGAACTCTCCGGATACGACCTGAAGAAATGGGCGGACTGGAGTCTGCAGTTCTTCTATTGGAGTCCGTCGTTCAGTCAGATCTACGCCGAACTCAAACGGCTGGAGAAACACGGCTACGCGGTCTCGCGCACGGTCACCTCCGAGGACGGCATGCGCGGTAAACGCATGTACGCCATTACCGACAGTGGGCGGGAGGCCGCCTCGCACTGGGTCAATCACTCCCCCGTCGAGGCCCCGGTGCTCAAACACAGTGTGATGCTGCGGGCCTGGCTGGGTCATCTGGCCGAACCCGAGCGCATGCGCGAGATCCTCACCCAGCACATCGAATACACCGAGACCATGCGTCGTCGCGCCGAGGCCGATGCCGAGGGCGCGGACGTGAATCCGGATTGGGCCTATCCGAGCGCGGTATTGCGCTGGTGCGTCAAGCATTACGAGGCCGAGAAGGAATTCGCCGAGGACCTGCTGGCCGATATGGACAAATTGGCGAGACAGCGTAGCCGTCGCAGACCTGCGAAGAAGCAGAATTCCAGCGATTCCCACTGAACGGACTTGCTCATAGTCGGCGACCAGTGGTCGTGACACGGTTCACACCATCGTTTCACTACCCACTCTGGAGGACGCAGTATGTCCACCTCCGTCGACACCGCGGTGCCTCCCGGCTCCGCGCCTGACGAATCCGGCCGCCTCGACGGCGCGTCGAATCTGAGGATCTGGTCGGTCCTCGCGGTCATCGTGCTGTTCACCGAGGTCTCCCCGATGCAGTACGTGATGGTCGCGTCGGCCATCCGGCAAATCGCGCCCTCATTCCCCGCCCAGGGCGCGAACATCAACTGGGCCATCATCGTTTTCGGCATCTTCGGTGCCGCGGTGTCCCCGCTGATCGGCAAGCTCAGCGACATCTACGGCAAGAAGCGGATGTTCCTGGTCTGCGGCGTGCTGTTCCTGATCGGCACGGTCATCTGTGCCATCACCAGCAACTGGGCGCTGTTCCTGGTCGGCCGCGCACTGGAAGCCACCGCGATCGCCACCACCGTGGTGTCCTACGGCCTGATCCGAGATCTGATGCCGCGCCGCATGGTTCCCATCGGCCTGGGCATCGCCTCCACGGGTCTGGGTGTCTCCGCCCTGGCCGGTCCGCTGATCGGCGGCTACATCACCGATCACTACAGCTGGCGCGGACTGTTCTGGTTCCTGTTCGTCTTCACCGTGATCATGATTCCGCTGCTGATCATCGTGGTGCCGGAGTCGAAGCTGCGTACCCCGCAGCGGCTGGACATCATCGGCGCGGCGCTGCTCGGCGCGGGCGCCACACTCACCCTGCTGTACCTGGACAAGGGGCAGGACTGGGGCTGGACCAAGCCGTCCACGCTGGCCTGGCTGATCGGCGGCCTGGTGCTGCTGGCGCTGTTCCCGATCGTGGAAATGCGTGCGAAGCAACCGATCATGGATATGAAGCTGCTGTTCAATCCACGCGTCAGCGTCGTGTTGTTCATCGGTCTGCTGGCCTCGTTCATGATCGGCTACCAGTCGTATGCCACCGGCTACATGACTCAGTCGCCGCCTTCGGCTCAGGTTGTCTCGCAGGTCAAGGACGCCACCTGGGAGCAGGTGAAAGCCGGTGCGCTGCAACAGGCACAGGCCATGGCTTTGACTCAGGCGCGCGCCCAGGGCCTCGCGCAGGCCGAGGCGCAGGCCAAGGCCGCGATGCCGCCGGGTGTCGATCTGCCGCCCGCGCTGGTGCAGCAGTTGACCGATCAGGTCAATGCACAGGTGACGCCGCAGGTGGTGAACGCCCAGGTGCCGCCGGAGATGGTGTATTCGAAGCTGCCGCCGGACATGGTGAAGGTGGATCTGAGCCCCGGCTACACCTACGGTGACAACTTCTCGCTGCTGAAGTACGCCACGCACGTCACGCTCGCACAGTCGTTGATCGCCATGCTGTTCGGCTTCCTCGGCGGTCTGTGGATCCGGCGCTCCGGTGCGCGGTGGCCGCTGATCACGGCGCTGGTCATCTTCGTCGGCAGCAGCCTCGCCTATGCGGCGCTCTCGCACGGCTGGCAGACGCAGGCGCTGATCAGCGCGGTGTACGGCATCGCGTTCGCGCTGTACTACGCCTCGACACCGAACCTGATCGTGGATGGTGTTCCGGCGAAACAGCAGGGCATCAGCGCGGGCATGCTGGGCGTCATGCAGGCCATGGGCGCCGGTATCGGGCTCGCGGTGGCGACGGCGTTCCTGACGGCCAACCCGGTCAAGGCGGTGGTGTCGGTGGCGGGTGCGCCGCCGGTCACCAAGGACATTCCACTGCTGTACGCCGACAAGGGGTATGAGATCAGCTTCTACTTCGTGGCGATCTCCGCGGCGGTGGCGCTGGTCGGCGCGCTCTTCATGAAGCACGGGCGCACCGCGGCCACCGGTGGTGCCGAGCACTGATACTGCTCTGATCAACGGCCCGGAAGCATGTCGCTTCCGGGCCGTTGTGCGCTCATTGTTGACCAGTGAGCGGGACCTGACCTCGCTGTTCTCCGCCCGGCATATTTCGATTGGAAATAGGCCGACAGCCCGTACGGCCGGAGGAGGTGGTCGACGATGACCGGTGGCTTCGACACCATTGCGGCGGCCGTGGCCGCCATTGCCCGCGGCGGCCCGGTGCTGGTCGTGGACGACGAGGACCGCGAGAACGAAGGCGACCTGATCCTCGCCGCCGAACACGCGACCGCCGCGAATATCGCATTCCTGGTGCGGCACACCAGCGGTGTCCTCTGCGTTCCCATGACCGGTGAGGACTGCGACCGGCTGCAACTGCCGCCGATGACCGCGGTCAATCAGGATCCCAAGGGCACCGCCTACACCGTCTCCGTGGACGCGATCGCCGGTGTCAGCACCGGGATCTCGGCGGCCGATCGGGCGCAGACCATGCGGCTGCTCGCCGATCCGCGCACCACGCCGGCGGAGCTTTCGCGGCCCGGCCATGTCTTCCCGTTGCGCGCGAATCCCCGTGGCGTGCTGGGGCGTCCGGGTCACACCGAGGCCGCTGTCGACCTGACGCGGTTGGCGGGTTTGCGGCCCGCGGGTGTGATCGCCGAGGTCGTCAATGACGACGGCAGCATGGCTCGGCTGCCCGAACTGCGGGTGATGGCCGCATCCTGGGACATCCCCATCGTCTCGATCGCCGATCTCATCGAGTACCGAAAGCAGTTGGAGCACGGCATCTCTCGCATCGTCGAGACCCGCCTGCCGACCCGCTTCGGTGACTTCCGGGTCTACGGTTACGCCGACGAGCACACCGGTGCGGAGCATCTCGCACTCGTCTACGGCGACGTGACCGGCGAAAACACGCTCGCCCGAGTGCATTCCGAATGCCTGACCGGCGACGCCTTCGGCTCGCTGCGCTGCGACTGCGGCGAGCAGCTCGACGCGGCGCTGGCGGCCGTCGCCGCCGCCGGTCGGGGTGTGGTCGTGTATCTGCGCGGCCAGGAAGGCCGGGGCATCGGGCTGCTCAACAAACTCCGCGCCTACGAGCTGCAGGACGCCGGTGCCGACACGGTCGACGCCAATGTCCGGCTGGGCCTGCCCATCGATGCCCGCGACTACGGGGCAGCGGCCCGCATTCTCGCGGATCTGGGCGTGAATTCCGTTCGGCTGCTGAGCAACAACCCCGCCAAGCAGTCCGGTCTGGAAGCCAACGGCATCACCGTGCACGACCGGATCCCCTTGCAGACCCAGCCGACCGAGCACAACGTCCACTACCTCAGCACCAAGCGTGACCGCATGAGCCACCAGCTGCCGCACTTCGAGGCGGTCGGCTACCACTGAGCTCCCCTGCCGCAATGTCACTTGGGGTTCGGCTGAAATGCTGGGCGGTATGAAGATCGCGGCCGCCCAGCTCACCTGTGTCCCCGGAGATGTCGCCGCGAATGTGCGGCAGGCGGTCGCCCTCGCCGCACGGGCCCGGGTCGCGGGCGCGGACCTCGTGGTCTTCCCGGAACTGACACTCACCGGCTACGAGTTGAAGCTGATCGCCGACGATCCCGGCCTGCTGGTCGACGCCGATGACGCCCGGCTGGACGCGCTGCGGAACACCGGCCTCACCACCGTGATCAACTGCGCCGCACCCACCGAGCACGGACCCGCCATCACGACCTTCGTCTACAGCGCCACCGGCGAACTCCTCACCGGCTACCGCAAACAACACCTGTTCGAGCACGAACGCGAGGTCTTCGTCTCCGGCGCACAGGACGGGCGATTCGAGCTCGGCGGGCTGCGGTTCTCCCTGGCCACGTGCTTCGACAATCACTTTCCCGAGCTCATCGCCCGCAGCGCCGCCGACGGCTGCGACGTCCACCTGGCCAGTTCGCTCTACGGGTCGACCGGCGGAGTCCAGGAGCGCGCGACCATCTATCCCGCAATCGCGCGCGACTCGAATATGTCTGTGGTGCTGGCCAATCACGTCGGCCCGACGGGACCGTGGATCGGCTGCGGCGGAGCGGCGGTGTGGCGTCCCGGCGGTGACCTGCTGGTCGAGGCCGATTCGACCTCGCCCGGCGTGGTCAGCGCACAGGTCGGCTAGCGCATCGAACGGGCTCGCCGCTCAGGCCAGCCAGGCCACCGGCGTCACCTCGCGGATATGAGCGACGATGTCGAACGCCTCCGCCAGATTGTGAATCGCCAAGTGCTCGTCGGCATCCCGGGTCGGGTCGTAGACACCGCTGATCACCCGCATCTTGACCGGGGTCGCGATGGGATCGGTCCGCATATCCAGCCACAGCGGCGACTCACCCCGCTCCCCCAGCTCCGCATCCAGGAAATCCGCTGCGGGAGCCGGAATCTCGGCCACTCCGACATTGCCATGGTGGAAGCCGATTGCCACGGCGACATAGTCACGCCCGAAATGCTCGCGCAGCACACTGCCGACACTGGCATTGTCACCCTGACCGGCGGCAAGACCGAGCGCGGCGGATCCGGCCGAGACATGCGCGATCCCGTCCCAGTACACAGTTCGCCGCCCGGTGTTCTCGTAGTGACCGATGATCGTCGCCGCCCAGAGTTCGGCCTCACCGGCATAACTGCCCCGCCCCGCCACGCTGTGCTGATGGAACTCCTCGATCAACCCCATTCGCGCCCGGACGCTTTCGTCGATCCCGGGGATCGCCGCGACCAGTTCCGAGGCCTCGCGGGCATGGTCGCGAAAGCGGCGGCCGGGGTGAACACCCTTGGCCCGCTGGACATGTTCGTCCATGCTGTGCGCCGTCCGAATGGGATCCAGGTGCGCAGACAGATCGTCCAGCCGCTCAGGGGCAGCGGCGCGGACTGCATCCAGAACAGCGTCGTAATCCTCCGACTTCGCCTGGGCCGGTTTGATTCCGATGATCTGAACCTGATCGTCAGGATGCGCCCGATTGAACTCGCGGATCCAGCTGAGAGTGGCGGCCATCTCCTCGGTCCGCCACGGCCGCCAAGCATCGGCAAGCGCCTCGACAGCGGTCCCCTCCCCCTCCCGCACATAGGCATCCAGCGACGCGCCGACATTCGCGCTGTCCTGCACGGCCAAGGTCCGAAAGTCATAATTCTCGACCAGATCCCGGAACAGGGTGTCGCGCAGAGCGAAAGTCTCATGGGCGAAACGAGTCGACTCACCGATGCCGACGATTGCTGCAGTTGAGAGTGCCTTGGCTTCCATGGAAGCCAGTCTTCAACCTCAACATTGGTTCAGGTCAAGCCGAGTCGTGCGATGAGTTCCGCCGTCGGGAGCCGTCGTATCTCTGTGAACCATGGAAAGGATGTAGCAATGAAAGCCACTAACCTCGACGACTCCAACGGGATGCAGATCCAGGACTGGGAAAGCGTCACGGCCGTACTCGACCGCGACATCGATCAGGGACCGGAAAGCGGTGGACCTTCCCGGCACACGACCTGGCTCACCACCATCAATGCGGACGGAACGCCACATGTCACCGCCGTGGGCGCAGTGTGGGTCGACGGCACGTACTGGTTCCAAACCGGAGATGCCACGCAGAAAGGCAAGAACGTCACGCGAGATCCGCGCTGCGCCCTGAGCGTCACCGCGAACGAATTCGATCTCGTCATCAACGGAACGGCCGAGAAGATCACCGACCCGAGCACGGTCGGGCGCATCGCGGCCACCTGGGCCGCAGGCGGTTGGCCGTGCGAAGTGGACGAATCCGGAATAGGGCTCACGGCCCCGTTCAATGCGCCCGCCACCGGTCCGGCACCGTGGTACGTCTACCGGATCACGCCCCGCTCGGCCGTGTCGGTATCGACCGTTGCGCCGGGCGGCACCACACGTTGGGCATTCTGAGCTGCCCTGAACCAGTTGGGAGGGAATCGACTGGCGCGGCGGTCGTTGGAAGTAGTCGTACTGAAAACTCGGCATACGGGGTGGTTCATATGGCAATCGGCGTCGGCGACACTTACCGGCGGTGGGTGCGGGACCCCGAACTCATAACCATGTCGGTCGCGGTGCTGCGGCCATGGGCTTCGGCGCTACCGGGCCTCGGGCCGGACCTCGCCTCCGCGCTTCGTTTACGGGCGTTGGCGCTGTCCCTCGAATATCGCTACGACGATGCGCTGATCGATGTCGAGGAGGCGCTGCGAATCTGTCGTCGTGCGCGGACCGTTCGGCGCACGACCACCGAGGTTCAATTCGCCACGGCGTTGAGTCTGCGCGCGAACCTGCTGCGGTGTGTGAGCCGAGAGCAGGAGGCGGTGGACGACGCACGGGAGGCGCTCGCGCTGTGCCGAGGGTCGCTGTCGCGCGCGCCGCATCGGTTCGGTCCGATTCTGCTGAGCTCGCTGGACGAGTTGGCCCGCTCACTCGACCGGACCGGCGAGGCTGAGCAAGCACTGCCTTTCGGCGAGGAACTCGTCGACATCCTGCGCCGCCTTGCCCCACGCCGGCCGAGCTACGAGCGCTACTTGGCCGGCGCCCTGCATCAACTCGGCGGCTACCTGTCGGACGCCGGGGATCTCTCCGACGCGTTGCGTATCGCCAATGAATCCCTGCAGCTGTACCTGCGTCTCGATCGCGCGCATCCGGAATCCTTTGCACTCCAGGTGGAGCTGGCGACGCACAATCGAGATCTGTTCCTGAAACGGCTCAACCAGCGATCGTGAGGAAGTGCGGAAACGGAGAGACTGGAAGTCGCCCGCACTAGAACACGTTCTAGGTACGGTCGGGGTATGGACAAGACCGGGGCGATAGTGCGGGTCGGCATTGCCTATGTGCTCGCCTTCGGGGCGGGTGGGGCGTGGTTGGCTTGGGGGCCAAGGACGTCGAGCCTGCTGTTGGACGGGTTGATGGCGGACCTGATCGCCACTCTCGTGGTGTTCGGGGCCAGCCGGATGTATCGGAACTCCAGCTTCTATGACGCGTACTGGAGTGTGTTGCCGCCGCTGTTGATGGTTGCGTGGTGGGTCGAGATCGGGTCGGGTGGGGATCGGACGCGGGCCTGGCTGGTGCTGGGCGTGATCGTGTTCTGGTCGATTCGATTGACCGGGAACTGGCTGTACGCGTTTCCCGGTCTGCACCACGAGGATTGGCGGTACGCGATGATTC
This sequence comes from Nocardia sp. NPDC059240, assembly GCF_042753865.1. NCBI lineage: Bacteria > Bacillati > Actinomycetota > Actinomycetes > Mycobacteriales > Nocardiaceae > Nocardia > Nocardia sp. NPDC059240. Next base: position 179,021 of record NZ_JBHZAC010000004.1, read on the forward strand.
GGGAGCGGGCGGGGAGGGCCGCGGTGCCGGCCGACCTGTTCGGGATTCATGTTGTGCCCACCCTGCAGGTTTTCGCGGGGATGCTGCCGGTGTACGCGGTGCTGACCAACACCGGCCGCGCTGTCGGCGGACTGGACATCGTCGCGTTCGTGATCGGCGTCGGCGCGGTGCTGCTCGCCTTCTGCGCCGACCTACAGATGTATCGCTTCGTGGCGCGCCGCCGTCCCGGCCAAGCCATGGATCGGGGGTTGTGGAGTTGGTCTCGGCACCCGAACTACTTCGGCGAGTTCGCTTTCTGGTGTGCGCTCGGTTTGTTCGGGCTGGCGGCCGCACCACAGGATTGGTGGTGGGTACTGCTCGGCGCTATCGGCATGTACGCGATGTTCCAGGGCGCGAGCATCCCCATGATGGAGCAGCGCAGCCTTGCGCGCCGACCCGAGTACCAGGGGGTGATCGACCGGGTGCCGCGGTTCGTGCCACGGCCGCCTCGTCGGCGAAACACCTTGGCGGGCAGCGAGAGCGAGCATGCCGCATGAGCCGCCCGCGCGTCGTGGTCGCGGGGCTGGGCGATACCGGCCTGCTGACCGCGATCCATCTTTCCCGGCATGCCGACGTGGTGGGGATCTCGACCAAGCCGGGATTGGTCAGCGGACAGGAGTTGGGACTGCGGCTGTCCCGTCCCGACGAGTGGGCGCGTGACTACTGGGTGTCCTTCGACCGGTACCGCCGGATGGACCGGGTGCGCACCGTGCACGCCACGCTCACGGGGCTGGATCCCGACGCGCGACTGGTCCATATCGCCGGGCCCGACGGCACACCCGCCGCGGAGCCGTACGACGCCCTGGTCATCGCGACCGGAGTGTCGAACGGCTTCTGGCGTCGCCCCGAACTGCTGACCCACAACCACATCGCCACCACGCTCGCCGCCGATCACGAGCGCCTCGCCCGCGCCGAGTCGGTGATCGTGCTCGGCGGCGGGGCGGCCGCGGTGAGCAGCGCGCTCAATGTGGCCGTCCGCTGGCCGGATACCCGCGTGGACCTGTACTACCCACGCGACCAAGCGCTTCCACATCATCACCCCAAGGTCTGGCGCACGTTGCGCGCCCGGCTCGAACGTCTGGGGGTCGGCCTGCATCCGCGACACCGCGCGGTCGTGCCCGCCGGATTCGCCTGCGACGAGATCACCGATGCGCCGGTGGCGTGGAGTACCGGGCAGCCGGAAAGCAAAGCGTCCGCGGTGCTCTGGACGATCGGGCGGGTCACGCCGAACACGACCTGGCTACCGCGCGCACTGCTCGACGAGAACGGCTTCGTTCCGGTCGACGAATATCTGCGTGTCCCCGGCGTTTCCGGCGTTTATGCGATCGGTGACGTCGCCGCCACCGACCCGCTGCGCACGTCGGCCCGAAGTCGCGCCGACGGCCTGCTCGCACACAACATCCGAGCCGACCTGACCGGCGGCACCGCCAAACCCTTCCGGCCGGCCACCCGCCGCTGGGGTTCGGTGATCGGTCCCCAGCACGACAGCCTCGAAGTCTTCGCCCCCAACGGCCGAGCCTTCCGCATTCCCGCCTGGTCCAGGCTCCAGCCGTTCATCGTGCGGCGCGGCATCTACGGCGGAATCCGCGAGCAGCCCAGCTGATCCCGTCGATCCGCGGTGATGCTCAGACGCCGGGAGTCAATCGATTCCGGGCGCTTTCGACGCGACGTTCGACACCGTCGAGGTGTTCCTCCGCATGCCGCAGTGCCTCGCGAGCCGAACGCTCGGTGGCGGCCGTAAATCGTTGGCGCTGTTCGGCTTCGGTCAGCTCGGTGCGCAGGACTTCGATGCGGTCGTCGAGATCAGCGAGATCGGCGACCGCCGTGTCGTGGTCGGATCGGGCGGAAGTCACAGCGGCACGGGCGGATTCGACTTCGGCGAGCATCTCCTCCAGCTCCCGTCGCGCCTCCGCATGCGGCTCGGGGTCACGCTCGTCGGCGGTGGAATCGACTGTTGTCGAGCGCGTTCCGACGTCGCGGTGCCCATCGCCTGGCACCGCAGTCAAGGCTGCGGGCCCGAATCCCTCGTAAGTGGCTGCGGCGGTCAGGGTTCCGGTACGCAATCCTTCGGCAACCGACGGATCCGCCAAGGCAGCCTGCAAGCTCGCGCCGATGTCACGCAGTACAGATTCGGTCAACCGCTGCCCCCGGCCCGCGGCCAGGTCTGCAGCCCTGCGAGTGACGGCATTGACCACTTTCTGCCGCTGCGTGGTGAGTGCGCGCAACTGCTCGGCCGACAGCCGGCGCTGAGCATCCCGCAGGGCATCGCCCACTTCCAGCAGTGCGCGAACATCATCGCCCGCCTCACGAGACAGTAGGTTCAGCGCCCACGCGGCGACGGTAGGCCGCCGCAACTTACCGATCGCCGCGGCCAGAGCCTTGTCGCCGGCATCGCGGGCCTGCCGCACCCGCTCGGTGCGGGCAGCCACGAATTCGCCGGGCGGCAGCCCATAGAGTTCAGCCACGACCTGCTCGAGCGTCATGCCATCAAACCCTACGGGCAATTACCACCGTTGATTGGTTTGACCGTTGCACGGGTACGTGACGACCGGCGCCGGATCGGGGTTCGCCCCCTGAATATCGAGGCAGAAGTTGTTCAGATAGCTGCGGATCTCCGCGCCATTCCTGTACCAGGCCTGATTGAGCTGGCCGTTGCACGGGTACGAGACGACGGGTGCCGGATCGGGATTCGCCCCCTGAATGTCAAGACAGAAGCCATTCATTCCACTACGGATCTGCTGGCCGTCCCAATACCAGGCTTGATTGGACTGACCGTTGCACGGGTACGAGACAACCGATGCCGGATCCGGGTTCGCCCCCTGAATATCAAGACAGAAACCATTCATACCGCTACGGATCTGCAGGCTGTCGGCTGACGCCGCAGACGCTACAGTCAATGCGGCCATAGCCGCCAGCAATAAAATGACAGCTCTACGAATGCCCTTCAGCACGTTCATTTCCCCTCCAGTTGCAGCCCCTCCGGCGGCAACTCCGGTCGGAGGCTAGCACAGCCATCCGGCGCCGTCTCGACATTTCTCCGAGCGTGAGAATTGACGAAAAGCCCTGCCGCGATACACCTTCCGACCTTCGGCAGGCGTCAAACGTGCGAACCGTCGATGAGCTCCGAAGCACGAGACGCCATCGCTCGACCGGCGGCCAATAGCGGTTCCTTGGAACGCAGTGTGCGGCTGAGGATGAAGGCGCCTTCCAATGCGCAGAGGAGGGCGATCATCAATTCCCTTGCGTCCGTATCGGTGAGACCACGTCGAACGAAGTAGTTCACGCCCTCGGCGATCCAGGATTGGATGACTTCCGCTGCGACGTCGCGGATTCCGGGCTCACTGTCGGCCACCTCGCCCGCGACCGTGCCGACCGGGCACATATTGATCCAGCCGTTCTGCTCGATGGTCTCCGCGGCGGCGGCGAAGGCGGCGGGGATGGCCTCGCGGAGGTCGTCGTGGGCGTCCATCAGCAGCGGGAGCAGTTGAATGTAGGCCACGCCCGAGGTGCGGAGGGCCTCGGCGGCGATGGCCGATTTACCGGCGGGGAAGTGGTGATAGAGCGAGCCCATCGGGGCTCCCGAGGCGGCGGTGATCTGTTTGACGGTGATCGCGCTGTAGCCCTGGACGCGCATGAGCTCGGCGACGGCGGTGACCAGGCGGTCGCGAGTGGTGGTTGACAGTTTCTCGCTCACGGATCCAGACTAGAGCAAACGCACTAGAGCGTGTGCTCTAGGGGAGGAGTTGGTCATGCCGATTGCCGAAGTCAGTGCGGGAAGAATCCATTACGTCGAGCGGGGCGAGGGGCCGGCGGTCGTGCTGCTGCACGGGCTGCTGATGAATCACACGCAATGGGACGCGGTCATCGACAAGCTGCCGGACGGGTTCCGGTACGTGCTGCCGGATCTGCCGTTCGGTTCGCATCCGGAACCGATGCGCGAGGGCGCGGACCTCAGCATGCGAGGGATGAACCAGTTGCTCGCGGACTTCCTCGCGGCGCTCGACCTGCACGACGTGACCCTGGTGCACACCGATTGGGGCGGCAGCCTGTTCCTCACCGCCTACGGTCTCGACGAGCGCGTCGGCCGGATGATCGTGCTGCCCTGCGAGGCATGGGACAACTTCCCACCCGGCCTGCCCGGCAAGACGGTCACCGTCGCCACGCACCTGCCGGGCGGAGTCACCTTGGGGCTCAAGCAGTTACGAATCTCGTGGCTGCGCTCGTCGCCATTGCTGTTCGGCTGGATGGCACGCTATCCGCTCAGCGACGAACTCGTGCACGGCTGGACCGAACCCGGCCTGCGGGACAAGCGGATTCAGCGCGACATGCTCGCCTACGGCAGATCCAAGCGCTCCAAGGCCGAGCTCATCGCCAATACCGAAGCGCTGCGGAACTTCTCGGGCGAGGCACTGATCCTGTGGTCGTCGGCGGGCAAGGTGATGCCGCGCGAGCACGGGCGGCGGCTGGCCGAGCTGATTCCCAAGGCCCGGCTGGTGGAAATCGATGACGCCTACGTGCTGTCGATGATCGACCAGCCCGACGCGGTCGCCGCCGCCATGTCGGAATTCCTCACCAGCGCGGTGATCGATCACGGATAGTCGACGCTACTCTTCGGTATCGTCGGTGCCGCGATCACTGGAGATACGGGAGGCGTCATGCCCAGTTTGCTCAGTCGGGCGGTGCCCGTGTTCCTGCGGATCACCCAGGCCAACAAGCCTTTCATCACCGCCGAGGGCGCGCGAAAGCACATCCGCGAGCGCAGCATTCGCCCCCAGCCGTACGGGCCGCCGCGACTGCTGCGCCCGGATGTGCGGATCGAGGTGCGGATCGAGAACGGGTGGCCGATCTACACGCTGACGCCGCGCAGCGGCGCGGTCCGCGGGAATGTCGTCTACTGCCACGGTGGCGGCTGGGTCAATCAGGTGGTCCGTCAGCACTGGGAGTTGGCCGCCGACATCGCGGCCCGGGCCGGGACGACGGTCACGCTGCCCATCTATCCGCTGGTGCCCTACGGCACGGCCGACCAGGTCATTCCGGTCATCGCGGGACTGGTGCGCGCCAATCGGGAACAGTACGGGGAGGTCTGCCTGGCGGGTGACTCCGCCGGCGGGCAGATCGCCCTGTCCACCGCGGTCGCGCTGCGGGATGCCGAAGCGGCGAGCGTGCCTCGGACAGTATTGATTTCACCCGCGCTGGACCTCTCGCTCAGCAATCCGGAGGTCCTCGTCGTTCAGCCCGATGATCCGTGGCTCGGCCGCGACGGCGGGCTGGTGCTGGGCGAGCATTGGCGCGGCCCGCTGCCGATCACGGACCCCATGGTGAGCCCGTTGTTCGCCGATTTCACCGGGCTCGGCCCGCTCACCGTCTTCTCCGGTACCCGCGACATCCTGATGCCGGACATCCGGATCTTGGTGGAGAAGGCTCGCGCCGCGGGAGTCGAGGTCGACTATCACGAGGTCGCGGAACTGGTGCACGTGTACCCGCTGACCCCGACCCCGGAAGCCCGCGTGGCGCGGGCGGTCATCTTCGACAGCCTGCGCACCGCCCTCAGTCCGGCACCCTCACCACGCTGATATCGAGCGGCGGAAACGGTCCGGAACGCCTACTCGGATTTCGGTGCGGCGGGGCCGTTTTCGGCCAGCCACTTGCGGGCACGGGTCGGGGAGGCGCGAGACAGCCAGGCGTCCTGGATCACCTCGGTGAGTTCGGGGAGCGAGAGTTCGGGAATTCGGCTGCCGCGCACCAGAACCGAGAGGTGACCGTTGAAGTGCGGGGTGGTGAAGAACGGTGAGTCCGGGTCCTGGGTGAGGGCCAGTTTGTCGTCCTCCGAGGGCACCCAGAAGACGATCACGTCGTCGTATCGCTCCCCGGTCTCCGGGTCGAAGGCATCGGGGCGTGGATTGCGGAAGAAGATGAAGGATTTGCCGCCCACCTGATAGACCGGATTGTCGGACGGGCCACCGTAGATGGTCACGTGCGGCATGGCATTGGCCAGGTCGTGGACGTCTTCGACGCGGGCGCGGCGGGGTCTGCTCGATGCTTTGCGCGGTCTGCTCGGCACCTCGTCGAGTGTATCGGCGCGCACCGCCGCCGGGGTCGCGAGCTGGGTTTATGCGTGCCTGCTGGCACAGAATGCCGCAAATCACATAGGTTGGACGCCATGGCGCGGCGTGTCGATGGAAACCTCCCCGAAGAGGTGACTAGCTTCGTCGGCCGCCGCCAGGAACTGGCTACCGCGAAGCGACTGCTGCCGACCACCCGGGTGCTCACCCTGCTGGGTCCGGGCGGCATGGGCAAGACGCGCCTGTCGCGGCAGATCGGGCACTTGGTCGCTCGGGCCTTCCCCGACGGGGTGTGGCTGGTAGAGCTTGCCGACATTCAGGATCCGGCGCTCGTGACGCTGGCCGTGACCGAGGCGCTGAACCTGCGCGACGAGTCCACCGCGCCACTGCCCCGGCTCACCGAGTTCCTCGCCGACAAGCGTCTGTTGCTGATTCTGGACAACTGCGAGCATCTGATCGAGGCGTGCGCGACGCTCGTCGAGCGGATCATCGCGACCACTCCCGATGTGCGGGTGCTGGCGACCAGTCGCGAGGTGCTCGGCATCCCCGGCGAGCAGGTGATGCCGGTGCCGCCGCTGACCGTGTCCGCCGCCGGTGAGGACGGGGACGCGCTGCAGCTGTTCATCGAACGCGCCACCGCCGCCAATCCCGGTTTCCAGGCCACGCCCGCCAATCGGGTGGTGCTCGCCGAGATCTGCCGTCGCCTCGAGGGGATGCCGCTGGCGCTGGAGCTGGCGGCACTGCGGCTGCGCATGTTCACGCCCGAGCAGATCCTCGACCGGCTCGACGACACCATCGGGCTGCTCAGCGCCGGACCGCGCACCGCGACCCCGCGACAGCAGACCATCGAGGGCGCGATCCGCTGGAGCTACGACCTGTGCACGGACGCGGAACAGGCGCTGTGGGACCAGCTTTCGGTGTTCGCGGGCGGTTACGACATCGATGCCGCGGAGGCGGTGTGCGAGCTGGGTTCGGCCTCGCTGATCGAGGCGCTGACCGGGCTGGTGGACAAGTCGGTGGTGCTGTTGCGCTTCGACGGCGACGTCGCCCGCTATTCGATGCTGGAGCCCATCCGCCAGTTCGCCGCCGATCGGCTCACCGAACGCGGTACGGCGCAACAGGTTCGGGCGCGGCACCGCGAACACTATCGACAGCTCGCCATGCGCGGACAGACCGCGTACTGGACCGCCGACGATGTGGCCTGGTTCGGCGAATTGTCCAGGGAACACGCGAATCTGCGCGCGGCGCTGAAATCGGGGCTGGAGGACGAGCCGCTGCGCACCATGGCCACGGTGACCGTGCTGCGGCCGTTCTGGGAACACAACCGCTTCCTGTCCGAGGGCTACCGCTGGCTCACCGATTCCCTCGCCCGCAACCCGGACCCGACGGCCGAACGCGCCAAGGCGCTGTCGTCGGCGGCCTCGCTGGCGGCGTTGCTGGGCGATCAGGTGTCGGCGGCGCGGTTGGTGACCGAATGTGTCGAATTGGCTTCCCGCCTGGATGATTCCGACATCCTGGCGGAGGTGGCGCTGGATCAGTCGCTGCTGGCCTTCGCCTCCAGCGATCGGCCACGGTCGCTGGAGCTGGGACGGCGGGCCATCGAGCTGGCGGCCACCCACGGCCAGCCCGCCATCGAAATGGATTCGCACGCCTTCTCTTTCATGGCGGCCATGGTGCTGGAGGCGCCCGGCCGCACCGAGCTGGCGGAGCGGTTCCTGCAGCTCACCACCGACAGCGGTTCGCATCTGCTCGGCGGGCTGGCGCTGTGGACCGTGGGCATCGACCACTGGCGGCGCGGCGAACTGGAGTCCGCCGCCGAATTCCACAGCCGCGCCATCGAACAGCTGGCCCTGTTCGAGCGCTGTGTATGGCTGTCCTCGGCCTTCGAGGGGCTGGCGTGGACGGTGTCCGCGGACAATGACTTCGAACGGGCCGCGACACTGATGGGTGCGGCGGAATCCTTGCAGCGCAGCACGATTCGCCTGGCCGATACCATCACGGTGGAGGTCGGCGAGAAGGAGCGGTTGAAGGTCCGCGCGGCGCTGGGCGAGGACGCTTTTCTCGCCGCCTTCGGCGCGGGCGCGAATCTGCCGCTCGACCGGGCCATCGACTACGCCCTCGGCCGTACCCAGGCCGAGCCGAAACCCGTTGCCGCGCCGCCTGCCCCGAAACGAATCGCCCGCTCGGCGACCGCGACCCTGACCGAGACCAACCTGCTGACCCGACGTCAGAAGGATGTCGCCCGGCTGGTGGCCGCCGGTCACAGCAACAAGCGGATCGCCGCCGACCTGGTGATCTCGGTGCGCACGGCGGAGACCCACGTCGAGCACATTCTCACCAAGCTCGGCCTCACCTCCCGCACCCAGCTGGCAGCGTGGGCGCACGAACACGATCTCTAGTGCTGGAAGCCCCGGAAGGCGTCGAGCAGCTTGCCGCGCGCCTCGCCCGAGAGGGTTTCCGGAGGTAACTCCCCCACCGCCTGGATGGTGCGGCGGAACTGTTCGAGATACACGTCGCAGCCGTCGCATTGCGAAAGGTGTTCCAGGAAACGCTCTTCGGCAGCCGTCTCCAGCGCACCGTCGAGGAAGGCGGTGACGAGTTCGACGAATTCATCGCAATTCACGACAGCACCGCCTCCGCGTCGAAGTAGCCTTCCAGTTTCGTGCGTAGCGCCGCCCGCGCCCGGTGCAGGATAACCCGCTGGTTTCCGGCCGAGAGGTCGAGCAGCCCGCACACCTCCTCGGAGGAATAGCCTTCCATATCCCGCAACACCAGCACGATGCGGTGACGGTCGGGCAGTTCGGCCAGCGCCGCGGCCACCACCCGCGCGAATTCCGCTCGCTCGGTGGCGGTTTCCGGCTCCGACCAGGGCTGCGGTTTCTGCCCGGCCTTCCAGTGCCCGGGGTAGGGGTCCCCGGCCGTACGGAAGCGATCGGGGTCCACACTGGGCCCATCGTCCTCGGACCGCAGGCTGGCGAACGGCACGGTCCGGCTCTCGGCGATGCCGCGTTTCTTGGCCGTGTTCACCAGGATTCGATACACCCAGGTCTTGAAGGCCGCGCGCCCCTCGAACCCGTCGATGCCGCGAATCACCGCCAACCACGCCTCCTGTACCACCTCTTCGGCGGAGGCATTGGTGGAGACGAAGGAGCGCGCGAGCCGGAGCATGCCGGGCGACCAGGCATCGAGCACGAGTTGAAAGGCGGTCTCGTCCCGTTTGCGGAGGTCGCCGACCAGAATGTCGTCCGGTGGCAGCATGTCGGCGTGGCCCACCCGCACTCCTCGCTCGACACAACAGACTGTCATCGGCGACTCTAGCGCTGGTTCGGGCGATGGCGAGGTTTGTTCACTGTAACGACTCTCCGTCCTCGCGGAACTGTGCTCGCGTACAGGCACAGTGCCCTGCACACCGGATCGCGTTACACCCGAGGAGAGGACCGACGATGACGACAGCCGAGGACTACCGCCGCACCCGCGAGAGCCTGCACGCGGTGGCCGAGCAACTGCTCGCCGGGCCGCAATACCGACGCAGCGGCACCATCCGGCTGGTAGTCGCGCCGGGCGGGTTCGCCACCGTCCGGGAGCCGAAACTCGCTGTGCGCGAGGACCTGCTGCTGCTCGACGACGCCCCGATCGGCAAGCTGCACGGCGCGACCATCGCCGACCTGGCCGCCGCGGCGGGGCTGGAACCGGGCCTGCCGGACGGCGTGTACAGCGACGTCACCGGCTTCGACCCGCACGCCGAACTCTGGATCGACCCGGATCAGGCGCGAATCCTCACGCGCGCATACGAACTCGGCGACGCCGTACTACGTGTCCTGGTACCCGAGTCCACGCCGACCCTGTGGCCGGAACACTTCGACCTCGGCATCGATGTGGACGAGGTCAATTACGGTGTCTCTCCGGGCGATTCACTGATCCCCGAGCCCTACGCCTACATCGGCCCGTGGACCCCACGCACCGGCGAGTTCTGGAATCAATCCTTCGGTGCGGCACACACCATCGCCGAACTCGCCGGCGCCGAGGCCCTGCTCGCCTTCTTCGCCGAGGGCAGGCGGCTCGCCGCCGACAAGGCCGAATAGCTACTGGTAGCCGGTGGCGCCGTCGATGCGCTCGCGCAGCAGGTCGGCGTGGCCGGCGTGGCGGCCGTATTCCTCGATCATGTGCAGGTAGATCCAGCGCAGCGAGAGGTCCAGGCCGCTGCGGGGATGCGGGACGATGTGGTCGAGGGGCAGGGCGGCGATGGCCTTGTCGCAGTCGGCGATCTCGGCGATCAGGCGGGCGTAATCCGCCTCGGCCTGTTCGGGGACGGTGTCGTCGAAATCGCCGTCCCGGTTGGTCTCGCTGGAGTACAGGTAGTTGAGCTGTTCACCGGCCGCGCGCGTGCGGAACCAGCCGCGTTCGCATTCGGTCATGTGGCGGATGAGGCCCAGCAGGGACATGGAGGACGGCTCCACACTGCGGGTCGCGAGCTGAGTGCCGGTGAGGCCCTCGCATTTCCAGAGCAGGATCTCGCGGCCTCGGTTGAGCAGGGAGTCGAGCTGAGCACGCTCGTCACCGGCGAGCACCTGGGGCGTGCGGGCGACTTCCGGAGCTGTCCACGTCATTCCCGGACTGTAGCGCCGCGACCGTTGCGCCGAAACCGAATTCGCGCCCGCCCGAAGTCCGGGCGGGCGCGAATCGGCGGTGCGAGGAAGGCGGCTGCTACAGGCCGTTGTTCAGGAAATCGATCACCGATCGCTCGAAGGCGTCCTTGCGCTCGATCATCACCCAGTGGCCGCAGCGAGCGAAGGTCCGCAGGTCGGCGTTGGGCAACTGGCGGGCGGCGAACAGTGCGCCCTCGACCGGGGTGACCCGGTCGTCGCGGCCCCACAGGATCAGCACTTCCTGCTTGATGCCCTTCAACTTCGCCCACAGCGGGACCGGTTCGGCCAGCTTCGGGTTGTAGAAGGTCGCGTAGGCGTCGCGCAGGGCGGCCTGGCCCTTGGGGTCGGCGGCAGCCTGCAGCCGCTTGGCGACGAGCTCCTCGGTGAGGGTGGCCGGGTTGGACACCATGGCCCGCAGGAAGCCCATGGCCTTCTCGTCGCTGGGCGCGGCGTTGAACTCCATCAGCCGCGTAATGCCCTCGGACGGTTCGGGTCCCAGGATGTTCACGCCGACGCCGCCCGGGGCCATCAGCACCAGCCGGTCCACCCGGCCCGGATGTTCCAGCGCCAGCAGCGTCGCGACCGTGCCGCCCATGGAATTGCCGAGCAGGTGCGCCTTTTCGATACCGAGCTCGTCGAGCAGCCCGATCACCGCGTCGGCGGCGATGCGCAGGTAGTTGCGCTCGTACACCTCCGGGCGTCCGCTCTCGCCGAAGCCCGGCTGATCCAGGATCAGGCAGCGGAAGTGCTGCGCCAGCACCGGCAGGTTGTCGCCGAAGTTGGCCCAGCCGGAGACGCCCGCGCCCGAACCGTGCAGCAGCACCAGCGCCGGGCCCTCGCCCGCCTCGTGGTAGCGCAGCTTGTGGCCGTCGACGGTGACCCAGCGGGTGGTGTTCTCGACGGTGAGACTCATCAGAGCATCCGATCCGAGACCTCGACGCCCATGGCGCCCTTGCCGTACATGGCCAGTGCGCGTTCCACGTCGTTGATCACGTGCACGCTGCCGGCGTGCGCGTCGCGCCAATTGCGTTCGATGACGTTCGGCTTGCGAATGGCGTGGCCGCCGGAGTTCTTGAACAGCAGGTCGATCGCCTCGAGCGCGCGCTCGGTGCCGCGCACCTGATCGCGGCGGGTGGCCAGGCGCAGCTCGAACGGGATCTCCTCGCCCGCTTGGGCGTAACGCAGCTGCTCACCCATATTGCGTTCCATCTGCAGCACGGCGGCGTCGATTTCCGAAGCGGCACGGGCGATCCGGACGTGGGCGAAGGGATCGTCGGACACCTTCTGGCCGCCGTAGGACAGCCGCACCCGCTCGCGCTGACGCTCGATATGGGCGTCGTACGCGCCCTGGGCCGCGCCGATGATGGGGGCGGTGATGGTGTTGGAGAACAGCGCGCCGAACGAGATCTTGTACAGCGGAGCGGTATTCACCGCCTGGCCGGGGCCGACCAGGTTGGCCTGATCGGTCGCCGAGTAGGCGCGGTGGGTCGGCACGAACGCCTGCTCGATCACGATGTCGTTGGAGCCGGTGCCCGACAGGCCGGACACATTCCAGGTGTCCTCGATGCGATAGTCGGTGCGCGGCACCAGGACCGTGTAGTAGTCCATGCCGGTCTCGGTCGGGACCAGCGCACCCAGGAACACCCATTGGGCGTGGTCGCAGCCGGAGGAGAACTGCCAGCGGCCCGACAGCTCGTAGCCGCCGTCGACGACCTTCAGCTTGCCGGTCGGCGCGTAGGAGGAGGACACCAGCGTGTCGGGGTTCTCCGACCACACGTCCTGCTGCGCCTGATCCTCGAACAGGGCCAGCTGCCACGGGTGCGCGCCCAGCACCGAGGACACCCACGCGGTGGACGGGCACACGGTGCCGATGGTGCGGATCACCTCGTAGAAGGCGACCGGCGACTCCTCGAGACCGCCGAAACGCGCGGGCTGCAGCATCCGGAAGACACCGGCCTCGGTGAGCTCGGCAATGCTGGCGTCGGGCACCCGCCGCTGCTCCTCGGCCTGGACCGCGCGTTCCGCGATCGCGGGCAGTAGATCGCGAACCCGATCGAGCACCTTGTTGGTCATGCGGGTGTTCCCTCCTCGTGCAAGAGTGTCTGCACTCGAAGCTATGGCCCGCGAGGTGTTTCGAACCGAAATAGTCCCGATCATCGGAACGGGGGTTATTTGTGGGCGTACTCCCACAGAATGTCCTCGTCCAGCGCCTTGCGGATGTGCTCTGCCAGGTCCGGGTTCCAATCCTCCGGCTGGGCGACCGCCACCCAGCCGTCCAGGACCGTGGTGCCGTACTTGTGTCCGTGACCGGCGGGCACCGACTGGGCGTGCGCCATGTCGGCACTGATCTGCCAGAAGGTGACGATCGGCCACCAGCGGATGGACTTGGAGACATCCGAGCCGCGCGGCTCCTTGAGCCAATCCGGTTGGGTGAACAGCAGATCCGGTGACCACCAGACGATGGGGTCGGAGGCGTGCTGGAGGTAGACCACGCGCGGGTTGGTCCAGGGGCGCGCCGGTTTGGCGAGATCCTCGGCGGTGGCACCGAATCGGACCAGCAGACCGTCGGCGTAGATGGGCAGGATCTCCGGTGTCCCCGGGTCACGACGCTGTTCGAGCTGGGTCCAGATCCGGTTGGAGTTGGGCGGGCCCACCCACAGCACGCCGTCGACCAGCGTGCGGATGTCGTCGAGACCGGTGAACGCGCCCTCGGAACCCTGCGAGCCGAGGCTCTCGCCGTACACCAGCAGTTTGGGGCGGTGATCCGGCGGCAGCGTCGCCCACTTCTGGTGGACCGCGTGGACCAGCAGCTTTCCGGCCTCGGTCGCCTTGTTGCGGTCCGACAGGAACGACAGCACGCTGGGCAGGTACGAGTACTGGGTCGCGGCGATCGCCTCATCGCCGCCGTACATGTACTCGATGGACTCCGCGGTCTGCGTGTCCACCCACCCGGTCCCGGTGGTGGTCACCACCACCAGCGCCTTGCGCTCCCAGGCATTGGTCCGATCCAGTTCCTGCACAACCAGATTCGCGATGTCCTCCGGCGTCTTGGCCGACTCCAGGCCCGCGTAGATCCGAATGGGTTCGCGCGCCGGCCTTCCGGTCACCTCGGTGATCCGCTGAGCGGTCGGCGCGGTCGCGACGAACCAGCGCCCTTCCGAGCCGAGGGTCTTCCACTGCGCCAAAGACGCTGGGCTACCCGACCTTTCGGGCAACTGCGGTTGGATCGCGGCCGGTGACGTCTTCCCGTTGCGCGCGCCGAACGCCGCATTCGCCACATTGAAGAAGCCCCGCGCCAGCACACCCTGGAACAGCAGCACCGCCAGCACGGCCACGATGACCACCACCGCCGGGTAGGCGATATTCCGCGGTATCCGCAGATCCAGATTCACCAGCCGCACCAGCCACCGAATCAGCCACCGCACCAAGCGATATGCCCCGATGACCAACGCCACCGTCAGCCCGGCGACCACCTCGGCCCGCAGATACCCCGACGTGGTGGTCGGGTTCATCCCCATCAGTACTTCCAGATCCCGCTGCCACCGCGCCGACCGCGCCAGCACCAACGCGGCCCCCACCACACAGGCCACCACGATCACGATCTTGGTGATCCCCCGCGCCAGATCCGATGGATGCCACAGCTTCTCCCAAGTCCCCGCCTCCGGCACCCGAGGCCACACCCACTTCAAGAACGCCCACTGCAGCACACATCCCACCCCGTACCCGATGACCGCACTGATCCCACTCACCAGCCCCTGGAACAACCAGGTCCGCGGCATCAACGACGGCGAGCAGGACCACGCGAAGAAGATCGCCGCCACGATCAACCCCGGATAACTGGGCCGGACAACATCCTCGAGCCGATCCGCGACCGCCCACACCCGCCCCAGCAACGACTGCTCCCAGCCCCGAGCGCCGGACGTCGCCTCGCCGCCGTCCGCCTTGTCACCGGGTCCGGGCTCGATGCCGCCTTCGACCTCATCGCCACTCACCGGCTCGTTGCCCGACCGATCCTCCGCCGTCATGCCCTCGAGTCTGGTCGCCCGGAGTCCCCCGTCCCCCGAGCGACACGCCCGGCGGGCCGGGGTCAGGGGCGGCGGCGGGCGGCGGCGGTGCCGGCTCGGCGGCCGAAGAAGGTGCCGTCGCCGAGGGAGGTGCCGGAGATGTAGCCGAAGCCGTGCAGGCCGTTCGCTGCTCGGCCGGCGGCGTAGAGGCCGGGGATGGGGCGGGCATCGTGGTTGAGGACGTGGCCGTCCAGATCCGTGTGGAGGCCGCCGAGGGTGAAGACGGAGGCGCCGGTGCCTCGGCGGTCGCCCGCTTCGGCGGGCGGGCGGATGCCGGCCTTCACGTCGATCGCCGCGAAGGGCGCGGTCAGGGGGCGGAGCCAGCGGGTGGCCTTGTGGTGGTCGAGATCCTGGCCGTGAGTGGCGAATTCGTTGTAGCGGGCGATGGTCGCGACGAGAGAACCCATCGGGAGGCCGGTGAGGGCTTCCAGTTCTTCCGGGGTTTCGGCGACGTGGGTGGGTTGGACGCCCCAGCGCTGAGGTTCGGGGACGTCCTCGAAGCCGGTCTCGTCGACGATGACCCAGACCGCGGTGTCGTCGCCGGCCCAGCTGCCGCCCATGTTCTGGCGGTAGAGGGCGTGCTGGCCGATGCGGCCGGGGTAGGTGTCCTCGTTGATGAAGCGGCGGCCGAGGGCGTTGACCACCAGGCCGCGGGCGGCCAGACCGGGGATGAGGGACATGCCGACCTGGCCGGCGGACATGTGGCGGACGGCCGCGCCGAGGGCCTGCGCCATGCGAATGCCGGAGCCGTCGTCGGTGCCCGCGCTGACCTTGGTGTGGCCCAGCAGTTCCGGCGCATGGGCGGCGAGCATCTCGTCGTTGTCGACGAAACCGCCTGTGGTGAGCACGATTCCGCGGTGCGCGCGGATGGTGATCTCCTTGCCGTACTGCCGTGCGACCACACCCGCGACGGCACCGTCCGCGTCGACGATCAGCGTGGTGGCGGCGGTGTCGAACAGCGCGGTGGCACCGGCGGATTCGGCCGCGGCCGTCAGACATTCCATCAGCAGCTTCCCGCCGAAGTCATTGGCGGTCGGCCGATGCCCGCGCGGGGCGGGGGCGGCGGATTCGGTGAAGGGCCAGCTGTTCTCGCCGAGCCACATCAGGCCGTCGTCGGTGGGCGGCACCCAGGTGGGCGCGTCCCACATGCTCGGCTTGAACGGCACGCCACGATCCACCAGCCAGTGGAAATGCTCGACGCTGCCCGCGCAGTACTCCTCGATCTTCGCGGCGTCCGCGCCCGCGCCGAGCGCCGCCTTCAGGAAGGCCGCCATGGCTGCGGGGGTGTCGTCGAATCCGCAGGCGGTCTGTATCGGCGTGCCGCCGCCGAGGTAGATCTCCCCGCCCGACATGGCCGACGCGCCGCCGGGTCCGCCCGTCCGGTCGATCACCAGCACCCGGGCCCCGGCGTAGGCCGCCTCGTAGGCGGCCGACGCGCCGGCCGCGCCGTAGCCGACGACCAGCACATCGGTGTCGATGTCGTAGTGGCTCACCTGGGCGGCCGCCCGCGGCGTGACCGAATTCCGCACTGTCATGCTTCGACGGTGCCCGCTCGAGGGCCGACTACTTAGCGGTACATCTTGCTGACCGAATCCCCGATCCCGTTGACCGGGACTGTCACCCGTCACGCGACCGAGCAGTGGGGATGGTGTGTGAACGGCGTCACTGTGGTTGGGGACGCCTGCACGAGGAGGAGAGTCAATGCGGATTCTGGTCACCGGAGTCACCGAACCGACCGGCCGGGCCGTGGCGCGCATGCTGCTGGCGGCCGGCCACCAGGTGGTCGGACTGGACCGGCAGCGGCACCGCTATGTGGACCCGCGGGTCGAGGTGATCGTCGGCGATCTGTCCGACGCCCAGGCCGCCACTCGCGCGGCCGCCGGGGCGGATGCCATCGTGCACCTGTCGGGCACGGCCACCGCGACGATCGCCCGGGCCGCCCAGGAGTCCGGTGCGCGCCTCGTGGTTCCCGTTGCGGCGGGCGGTGATTCGGGTATCGAGCAGATCGTGACCGGTTCCGGCGCGGACGCGCTGATCGTGCGCACCGCGCTGGTCGCGGGTCGCCGCATGGACGCTCGCGCCTGGCGCACCCTCGAGGGCCTGACCGGCGGCAAGGGCAGCATCCAGGTGCTGCACTACGACGATCTGGAACGTTTCCTGGTGCTGGCGGCGCTCTCGCAGCGCGGCGGCGTGGTCGAGCTGGCAGCCCCGGGCGAGGTGTCCGGTGCCGAGGTCAAGCGCATCTTCGCCGACGCGGGCGTGAAATACAGTGCGTGGCTGCCGAAGTCGTCGACGGCCCCGGCCCGGCTCGAGGCCGCGACCGCCCGCGAGGAGTGGGGTTTCCGCTACGGCTGGACCGCCGCCGAGACGGTCGCCGACGTGGCGCGCGGTCTGCACGGGCGTAAGGCCGGGGGCTCCGGGATCAGTGCCCGCCGCGGCGCGATCCCGCTGCCCACCCACGTGGTGCCGCAGAACGCCCCGACCTCGGACGGCTACGCGCTGAAATCCGCTGCGCCCGAAGGTCTGGACGGCGAGTTCGACGATCTGGTCGACGATCGCATCCCGGTCTACACGGCCACCAATACCTCCGAAGCGCTGCCCGGCCCGCTCACCCCGCTGACCATCGATCTGCAAGCCGGTGCGATTCGGCTTGGCAACGAGGCCATGGGCCAGATGATCGCCATCGAGGGAATCGCGTTGGAGCACTGGGTTTCCCGTGTCACCAGCGTGCTCGGCCACAATATGTACATCAACGCCTCGATCGGCGTCTTCTCCGCGCAGAACATGCCGGGCTGGGACGAGGAGAGTGTGCGCCGCGACGTCTACGGCACCATCGGCGATGTCGAACTGCATCCCAAGGGCCGTCCGGCCATGCCGACCGGAATGGCCGCCCGCGCGGGCACTTTCAAGGCCATGGGCCGGGTCGCGGCCACCGCCATGAAGTACGCCAAGACCGCCGAGCACATCAATGCCGCCTCGCACGCGGAAGCGTTGACCCGCGACGAGATCTCGGAGCTCACCGACGAGCAGTTGCATGCCCGCGCCCTGCTGTGGCGCGACCGGCTCAACCAGGCGTGGCAGGCGGCGTCGATCGGCGTCATGATGACCGGCGCGGCCACCGCCGCCCACAAAGGCGAGGTCAAGATCGACCTGAATCGCCTGGAGTCGGCCAAGACCATGCTGGCCGTAGAGCGGCTGGCGGCGTTGTGCCGCAAGGACGCCGGGCTGCAGGCGGTCGCCAAGAGCGGCGATGTGGGCGCGGCCCGGGAGAAGTCCCCCGAATTCGCCAAGGCGCTGGATCAGGAGCTGGCCCGCATCGGCCACCGCGGTCCCGGCGAATGCGAACTCATCAACGCCACCTTCGGCGACCGACCCGAACTGCTGGTGACCGCCGCCGGTCGGGCCGCGGAAATGCCTGCGCCGCACCGGGAACCGGTGCCGGAGCCGAGCAGCCGCACCGCCAAGATGGCGGTCGGCGCGACCGTCTACCGTGAGCGGGCTCGCGACGCCGTCGTACGGGTCACCAACTGCCTGCGCCTGGCAACCCAGGAGCGCGCCGCGCGCTTGGTGAAGGCGGGCAAGCTCACCGAGATCGAGGATTCGGCGTTCCTGAATCTCGACGAGATCCTCTGGGCCCCGGCCGATCTGAAGGAGCGGGTTGCGCGCCGTCGGGCCGAGCGGACCAAGTTCCAGGCGGTCCGCATGCCGGATGTCGTGAACGGCCCGTGGGAGCCGGAGGAGATCTCCGGGGCGATCGCGGTGGGCGAGACCATCTCCGGACTGGGTGTGAGCCCCGGCGTGGTGGAGGGCACCGTCAAGCGCATTCTGACCCTCGACGACGATATCGAGCCCGGCGACATCCTGGTGGCCGCGGTGACCGATACCGGCCACACCGCCATGTTCGCCTATGCCGGTGCCGTGGTGACCGATATCGGTGGTGCCGCTTCGCATGCCGCGATCGTGGCCCGCGAGTTCGGCGTCCCCTGCGTGGTGGACACCAAGACCGCGGTCGACGCCCTCAAGGACGGGCAGCGCGTCCGCGTGGACGGCGCCGCCGGGACCGTCACCCTGCTGACCGATGTCGAATAGCCCTGTGCACCAGTAAGTCTCACTGATCGGCCGACTCGTCCCACTGAGCGGGACCCACACCGGACCGTCGCCACCGCGACACCGGACGGTCCCGCTACGGATACCAACCAGTCCCCACGGTGGGGCGGAATGAGCGGCAACCGAACCTCCGCAGCGAAGCCGAAGCAGGGTGTGGGCCCGGCCTCGGCGAAACGGACCGGGACGACCCGTCCCGGTCCGCGTTGTACCGAAAGGAAAATCTCGAGTGACGATTTCACGTGCTGTGCGTGGCACGCTGACCGGTGTCGCCGCCGCTCTCATCGCCGCCGTGCCGATCACCCTGACCCCCGCCGTCCAGGCGGCTCCGACCAGTTCGATTCTGCGCCAGGCCCCGGTCGGCGCGGACTTCAAGCTGCAGGCCGCCCCCAATGCCCGCGATATCGGCGGGGTCGCCGCCAACAACGGTGTCGCGAAGATCAAGTCGGGCGTGGTGTTCCGCACCGACGCCCTCAATCGCCTCACCGCCGCCGATCAGCAGACGCTGGTCGCGGCCGGGGTCACCAAGGTGATCGATTTCCGCAGCCCGACCGAGCGCGCCGCCAGCCCTGATGTTCTGCCCGGTTCGATCCCGGAGGAGTCGCTGCCGGTCTACGACCCCAACAACGATTTCTACCTGTTCTTCGCCAAGCTCGTGCAGGGCGGGCCGACCGTGCAGCAGCAGCAACTCGGCGACGGTAAGGGCGCGGAGTACATGCGCAACTACTACAAGTGGATGGTCACCGACTCGACCGCCCGCACCCAGTTCGCCACGGCGCTCAAGGAAATCGCCAACGCGCCGGGCGCTATCCTGTACCACTGCACCGCGGGCAAGGATCGCACCGGCTGGATGACCGCGATCCTGATGAGCATCCTGGGCACCCCGGATGCCGCGATCTACGACAACTACCTGCTGTCCAACGATCGTCTGGCGGCCTCCAACAAGGCCACCCTGGACGGTCTGGTAGCCAAGGGCCTGGTCACCGATCCGTCGCTGTTCACCCCGGTGCTCGGCGTGCAGAGTGACTACCTGGCCGCGGCGTTCGGTCAGGCCGTGCAGTCCTACGGCACCATGAACGCCTTCGTCTCGCAGGGTCTGGGCCTCGACGGCGCGACCGTCGGCAAGCTGCAGGCCAAGCTGATCGAGCAGGGCGGCATCGGCGCCGGTCCGTTCGGCAGCTAGTCGTTTTACCACGGATGCCGGCGTCGTGAACCTGACGACGTCGGCATTCGTGTGTCCGCGTCATGTCCGCTTCGCGCCGAGTGCGCACGTGCGAAAATTCGCATGGTGCACGAGATCTGGGAACTGGACGGTCGGCGCACCCGCTCGGTGAGTGCGGAGAACCCCACCGGCGCACCCGGCGGGGGCGGCCGGGCCATCTCGGGGACAGGGGCATTCGCGGCGGCGGGGCTGGGACGCGGCTGGAAGGTGTCGCCGTCGATCGATGTCGCGCCGGGGGAAACTGCAACGCTCGCCGACGTTTCCGGGCCGGGGGTCATCCGGCACCTGTGGCTCACCACCGATCGCGGCCTGCTGCGCGACTTCACGCTCCAGATGTATTGGGACGGTGCGGCCGAGCCCGCCGTCGCAGTGCCGCTGGGGGACTTCTTCTGCAACGGCTGGGGTGAACTGGCGCTCGTGGATTCCGCCATGATCGTGGTCGCGCCCGCGGGCGGGCTGAACAGCTACTGGCCCATGCCGTTCCACACGCGCGCGCTCATCACCCTGCACAACGGGTCCGAGCGAACCGCGCCCGTCTACTACCAGATCACCTACCTGGAAGAGGAGTTACCCGGCGCCGCCGGGTATCTGCATGCCCGGTGGCGTTGCAGTGATCCGCTGGGCAGCCCGGCGGATCATCCGATCGTCGAAATCGACGGTGGCCCCGGCCGGTACGCGGGCACCTACCTGGCGGTGCAGCCCCGCGCCGCGGGGTGGTGGGGCGAGGGAGAACTGAAGTTCTATCTGGACGATGACTCCGAATTCCCTACGGTGTGCGGCACCGGTACCGAGGACTATTTCGGCGGCGCCTGGAATTTCGATCTCGAGGGCGCTTATCGCCCCTACTCCACCCCCTATCTGGGCATGCCTCAGGTGTTGCCGCCGCATCGAATCTACGAACCGCACCAACGATTCGGCATGTACCGCTGGCACATTCCCGACCCGATCTGTTTCGACGACGGGCTGCGCGCCACCGTGCAGGCGCTGGGCTGGCGCGACGACGGGCACTACCTCCCGCTCGAGCAGGCCCATGTGGCCTCCACCGCCTTCTGGTATCACGTACTCCCCTGAGCCCCCGGCGGTTCCCGTAACGATTGCGGGAAAACCGGAAGAATGCGATTGCTATTGCGTAAAACGCGTCGAATGCGCGCCGCGCGGGTGCATGGTATTGCTATGCGCGCCTTGGTTGTCGAGAAGCCTGGACAGTTCTCGGTCGAGACCGTTCCGGATCCGCTACCGGGTGTCGGCGATGTGGTGATCCGAGTGGACGCGGTCGGCATATGCGGCACCGATATCCATATCGTCGAGGGTGAATTCCCGCCCACGCCCTATCCGATCATCCCCGGGCACGAATTCTCCGGGGAAGTGGTCGCGCTGGGCCGGGACGCGGCCGGCGTGCGAGTGGGTGATCGGGTCGCGGTGGATCCCTCACTGTTCTGCGGGCGCTGCCACTTCTGCGCGATCGGGCGCGGCAATCTGTGCGAGAACTGGGGCGCCATCGGCGATACCGTCGACGGCGCGATGGCCGAGTACGTGAAAGTGCCCGCCGCCAACTGTTATCGACTGCCCGGCCACCTGTCGCCCGCGCACGGCGCACTGGTAGAACCGCTCTCGTGCGCGGTGCACGGATTCGATGTGCTGCCACGGCGTCTCGGTGCGCACTACCTGATCTACGGGGCGGGCACCATGGGTCTGCTCATGCTGCAACTGGGTCTCGCGGCGGGCGCGGCGTCGGTGTCGATCGTCGACACCAATGCCGATCGGCTCGCCATCGCCCGCACGCTGGGCGCGGACGCCGCCACCATCTCCGCCGACGATATGGACCGACCCGAGGGCTGGGAGATCGTGATCGATTGCAGCGGAACGGTCGCCGCGGTCGAGGACGGTCTGTCGCGGGTCCGGCGCGGCGGCACCTATCAGCAGTTCGGCGTCGCCCCCGCGGCGGCGCGCGCGAGCATCTCACCGTTCCGTATCTACAACGACGAGATCACGATCGTGGGCTCCATGGCCGTCCTGCACAGTTTCGGGCGGGCCGTGGATCTGATGGGCGAGGGCGTGATCGACGCCGACATGGTGATCACCCACGACTTCGCCCTCGACGAGTTCGGCGATGCCCTGCGGACCTTCCGCGCGGGCACCGGACGCAAGATCCAGCTGCATCCCGGACGACGGGCAGCACGATAAGACGGGTAAGGCCAATGACGGTCGTAGCCGGGGTCGATTCGTCGACCCAGTCCTGCAAGATCGTGGTGTGCGACGCGGATACCGGAACGGTATTGCGCCATCGCCAGATTCCGCACCACGACGGGACGGAAGTGCCGCCCGACATGTGGTGGGAGGCGCTGCGCGCGGCCTGCGACCGCATGATGCGGGATGTGGAGGCCATCGCGGTGGCCGGGCAACAGCACGGACTGGTGGTGCTCGACGCGGCCGGGCATCCGGTGCGGGACGCGTTGCTGTGGAACGACACTCGCTCGGCGGAGGCGGCCACCCAACTGGTGAGCGAGCTGGGCGGGCCGCAGGCGTGGGCGGACGCGGTGGGCAGTGTGCCGCTGGCCGCGCACACGGTGGCCAAACTGCGCTGGTTCGCCGACCATGAACCGGAGTTGGCCGACCGCACGGTGCGGGTGCTGCTGCCGCACGACTACCTGACCTGGCAACTGCGCGGCGGTGATCCGGCCATGGAACCCACCACCGATCGCGGTGACGCGTCCGGCACCGGGTACTGGTCACCCGCCGACGGGAAGTATCGGCCCGATCTGCTGTCGATGGCGTTCCGCGGACGCAGTCCTGCCCTGCCCCGAGTCCTGGCTCCCGCCGAGATCGCGGGTCATACGCCGGGCGGCCGCCTGGTGGCGGCGGGCACCGGCGACAACGCGGCCGCCGCACTGGGTTTGGGCATCGAGGACGGCGATGTGGTGGTGTCGCTGGGCTCCAGCGGCACGGTGTTCACCCGGGCCACCAGTCCCAGCGCCGACGCCTCCGGGGCTGTCAACGGATTCGCCGACGCGACCGGGGCATTCCTGCCCCTGGTCTGCACCCTCAATGCCGCGCGCGTGCTGGACGCGACCGCCGTCCTGCTCGGCACCGACGTATCCGGGCTGGAAGTGCTGGCCGCGCAATCCCCTGCCGGCGCGGACGGTCTCACCCTGCTGCCCTATATCGCCGGTGAGCGCACGCCGAACCTGCCCTACGCCACCGGCAGCCTGCACGGTCTGCGCCCGCACACCATGCGCCCGCATCATCTGGCCCGCGCCGCCATCGAGGGCATGCTCTGCAATATCGCCGACGCCCTCGACCGCCTACCGACGGTCCCGCATCGAATCCTCTTGATCGGCGGCGCATCCCGCTCCCGCCTCATCGCCCACGCCGCCGCCACCATCTTCGGCCGCACCGTGACGGTCCCCAACCCCAGCGAATACGTGGCCCTGGGCGCGGCCCGCCAAGCCGCCTGGGCCCTGCGCGGCGGCCCCCGCCCACCCCGCTGGCCCACCCCGTCGGGCACCGAATTCCACACCCTCACAGCCGGAATCGGTGCGGCGGTCCGCCAACGCTACGGAGAAATCAGAGACACCTACTACGCTTAACCGGCGTTGCGATACACCACCGAGTCATCGGACAGATAGTCGTCCCAAGTCTTGTGCCGAGTGATGTAGGTCCGAATGGCATCCCGGACGATCTCCTGTTTCGATCGCCCTTCCATCGCCGCCTGCGCACTCAGCGCAGCTTCTTCGTCCTCGCTGAGCCGCAAAGTCCATGCCACGGGCAAGTAATACCACCTCGAGGTAACCACCGGCGACGCAACTGTGAAAAACGTTTACTTCATAATCTGCGGGTCCGGGATGTCCGATGCCCGGCCGATTCATCCGCCGGGGTGGGATGATGGCCGAGATTTGTTGTGCGGCTTGGGGGGCGCGCGGTGGAGGGGACCAGGTTCGGCCGGTACCTGCTCGAACAGTTGGTCGGCGAGGGTGGGATGGGCCAGGTCTACCGGGCCCACGACACCGGCACCGACCGGGTGGTCGCGGTGAAGGTGCTGCACGCGCACGCCGCCCAGGATCCGGTATTCCGGGAACGGTTCCGGCGTGAGGCGAAATCGGCTGCGGGACTGGGAAATCCGCATGTGGTGCCGATCTACGACTACGGCGAGATCGAGGGGCGCCTGTTCATCTGCATGCAGTACCTCGACGGGGTGGGCGTGGACGCGCTGCTCGCTCGGACGGGTCCGATGCCGGCGCAGCAGGCGGTGTCGATCGTGGCACAGGCAGCCGAGGCCCTCGATGCCGCGCACGCGGCGAATCTGGTGCACCGGGACGTGAAACCGTCGAATCTGCTCGTGACCGCAAACGGTTTCGTGTACCTGATCGATTTCGGGATCGCCCGCATGTCCGGGGACAAGGGGCTGACCACCGCGGGTGCCACGATCGGCACCTTCGCGTACATGGCCCCGGAACGATTCACCAGCGGCACCGCGGATGCGCGGACGGACGTGTACGCACTGACGTGCGTGTTGTTCGAATGCCTCACCGGGCATATCCCGTACCCCGCGACCGGCATGGAACAGCAGATCGCCGGACACCTGACCCTGCCACCCCCGCAACCGAGCCGGCAACGCGCCGGGCTCGGAACCGTTTTCGACGACATCATCGCCCGCGGCCTGGCCAAGGACCCCACCCAGCGATACCAGCGGGCAACCGACCTCGCCGCCGCCTGCACCGCCGCCCTGACCGCGTCGGCCGTAACCGTGTCACCGGCACCCACTCTCGTGGCCGATCACGATCCGAACATCGGTGCGGTCGTTCCCGACCGCACCCGGCGGCGCAATCCTCTACCGAAGGGCGTCCCGCTGGCCGCGGCCGCGCTGGTGGCCGCGATTCTCGGCGCGGCGACCATCTACCTGGTGCACGACACCGGCCGAGCCGGGTCCGTTTCCGCCGGCACCCTGACGACGGCCCCCGGCACCGGCGTGGTCACCACCAGCCGGACCTCCGACCGCGCGCCCACGACAACCGTTGCCCCGGTACCGGTTACGACAGCAGCGCCGAACACCGTCGCCCCCTTCGGGACCGCACCGGTTCGACTCTCGACGCAGTACAAGGGTCTGAGCATGTGCATGGACGTAGTCGACCGCACCGACCTGGCCGATGCGGCACAACTGGAACCCTGCGACGGCTCGACGCGCCAGCAATGGACCGTCGTGCCCGTCGGTTCGGGCTGGGTGCGCCTGCACAACAACGCCCGTGGCGACGGCGAGTGCCTCGACACCGTCGGTGAGGACGACCAGAACCGCGCCCGCCTCCAACCGTGTGGCAACTACACCGGCCAGTTCTGGCGCATCACCCTGCACCCCGACGGCGTCTACTACGAATTCACCAACGAATACCGGGGCACCGGCCTGTGCCTCGACGTCTATGGCGACACCCTCGCCGTCCACCTCTCCCAATGCGGTGCCTACAGCGGCGAATTCTGGGCCGCATCCCGGTGACGCACCCAGGGCGGTGTGACTGTGCCAACACGGATTCGCATACAAACCTACTAGTAGGTAATACTGCGCGAGAGCCGTCCGGGGGGATGATGGCAGTTCTCGATCTGACCCCGGCGTTCCTACCGCAGCAGTCAGAATCGAAGGAAATTCCGTGAGCATTCGCCGTACCACCACGTTGTTCGCCACTCGCGCGGCCGCACTGTGCGCGCTTCCCGTCGCCGCCACCGTGATGTGCGCCGGGCTCGCCCAAGCGGCCCCCATCGACCAGGCCACCAGCCCGGCCCCGGCCGCCGTGGTGGCCGCCGCCGCACCGATCGCCTCGGTCGCGGCAATCGACGCGCCCGCACCGATCGACGCGCCCGCCGGTCCCGACCTGACCAAGGTCGGCAACGCGGCGTTGGCCGGTGCCGGTATCGGTGCGGTCGCGGCCGGGGTGCCCGCGGCCGTGATCGGTGGCGTGGGCGGCGGTGTCGCCGGTGGTGTGGCCGGTGCCGGAGTCGGCTTCCTCGTCGGCATCGGCGCTCCAGCCCTCGCGACCTTGGCGACCGCAGTGGTCGGCTGCGCCACCACCGGATGCGTGATCGACGTGCCGATCTTCATCGGGGGCCTCGCGGCCGAAGCCGCCGGCGCGGCCGGTGGCATTGCCCTCGGTGCCGCGATCGGCGCGGGCCTGGGCGCAGTCGCCGGTGCCGCCGCCCTGGGCATCCCCGCCGCCGCCGTGGGCGCGGGCATCGGTGCGGGCATCGGTGCGGGCATCGGTGCGGGCATCGGTGCGGGCGCTGGAGCACTCGGCGTCGCGCCGTAGTCGTCCCCCGCGGGGCAGGGTGTACTCACGGAGGCGAACCGGACAAAATTCCGCAGTGAGTACACCTTGATCTTGAAGAACCGGGGTACTTGCGGGGCTGCACGGCGAGTTGTTGTCGTGTGTAATGAGATTCGTGGGGATATTGGGTGGGCTGGTTGTTTCGGGTTCCGAGCGGTTGAATCGGCGCGGGATCTTTCTCGGGCGGCGATCCACGAAAGTGCATGTGGCGCTGTACAGGTGGTCGTCGGGGCGGATCGGGGGCCGGATCACCGGGTGGCCGGAGGCTCGAATTCTGTTGTTGGAGCACGTCGGGGCCAAGAGTGGGGTTCGGCGGACGTCGCCGGTCATCTTCCATCAGGACGGTGAGTTGCTGGCGGTGGTGGCGTCGAAGGCGGGGCAGCCGAACAATCCCGCGTGGCTCTACAACCTCCGCGCCAACCCGAACACCACCGTTCGAATCGGCGCTGAGATACGGGCGGTCCACGCCCGCCCTGCCACCGAAACCGAGCGAGACAGGTTGTGGCCCAAGTTCGTCGACGCCTTCCCTGCCTTCGACTCCTACCAACGCAACGCCGACCGCCGAATCCCGATCATCGTCCTCGATCCGCGCTGAGCAGCACGGCCACACCCGCACCTCCGCCGGCACGTTCGTGTTCGATGCGGGCTCGGATGGAGGCGACCGAGTAACGGTCGCGGCGGTGGCGGGCCGGGGTGGTGGGCGCGGACGGCCAGGGTCTGGGTGATGGTGCGGGGCGGAGGGCGAGGAGGGTTGGGAGGGCGCAGGCTGCCGAGATGGCCGTGATCAGCAGGATTTCGAGATACATGGCCGGACCTCCGGGTGGGTGGCGAGGTAGTCGCGGGCGGTGAGTTGGCGGGGGCAGGGCGGGGTGCAGGAGGCGTGGAGGGCCACGATGCCCTCGGCGCGTTCCCGGGTGATCGGCACGATGCGGGAGTTTCGACAGTGGTCGTCGATCCAGGAAGTCGTTGCGGGCATAGTCATTTCGACCCACTCGAGGTGATGCGGGCAACGAAGTCGTCCAGCGCGGCGCGGGCTCGCCGCCGCACCCGGCAGGTATCCCGATCACAGAAGCGGTGCAGTCGCCACGCAAGCTGCGCGTGTGCCCGGGTCAGGGGGCCGGGATCCGACTGGCAATCAAGCAGATTCATCACACCAATGGACGCCTCGAGACCTGGGCGGTGACGCCAAATCGGGGACTCCGATCCGGGTTCACCGAATTGCCTGCACGAGCGCCGTATTCGGTGGGACGCTTACACCGGAACGGTGATGAGAGCAGCCCGAAGTCGGTGTAGGTGACCGCTCGAAACGGGGGACGCGGCCATGCCTGACGGTGGAGTCGGTTCGACAGTGCCACTGCGGCAGCTGGGGCGGCTGATGCTCGAATGGAGAAACCGCTCGGGGCTGAGCCAGGCGCGGGCTGCCGAATTACTCGAGATGGGCGCAACCAGTCTCGCGCGCATCGAGAAGGCCGAAATCACCCGGGTCCGAACCGGTGTCATCAAGGAAGCCTGCGGGATATACGGAGTGCCTACCGATATCGGCGAAGGCATGGTGCAACTCGCGCAGCAGGCCAAGGTCAAGAACTGGTGGCACTCCTATGCCGATCTCCTGCCCCGCAACCTCGACGTCTACGTCGGGCTCGAGGCCGCAGCCGACGGATGTGTCACCTACCAGCCGGAACTCATTCCCGGCCTGCTTCAGACCGAGGCGTACGACCGCGCCCTGCTGAGCCAGCGGTGGCCCGACGCCCCGGCGGAGGAACGGGATCGGCGCGCTCAGATCAAGAAGCATCGACAGGTGACGACCACGCGCAAGCACCACCCCTTGGACCTCGATGTGGTGATCGGACAAGCCGCACTGCATCGCCCGGTCGGCGGGCCCGCGGTGATGGCGGCACAACTTCGGCACCTCGCCGACAGTTCGACCCGCGAAAACATCGCGATCCGGATCCTGCCCTTCGAGGCCGGGTTTCCCGGCGGAATATCGATGCTGCCCTTCGTGATTCTGGACTTCGGAGCACCACCGCCCGGTGAGCCCACCGAGCCTTCGGTCGTCTATCTGGAAGGCACAGTCGGCAGTATGTATCTCGAGGACCACGACGATGTGCGGTTCTACCACTCCGCCCACGACACTCTGCGCCAGGCGGCATTGGACGAGACAGCTTCACGAAATCTGTTGAGACGGATAGCAAAGGAGTACGCGCCGTGAACATCGAACTGACCGATGCACAATGGTTCAAGAGCAGCTACAGCCAGGCAGGTGGGGAATGCGTCGAAGTGGCGTTCCTCGGGGCCGGGGCGGTCGGAATCCGCGACTCGAAGGATTCCGGTGGACCGGCACTGGTTTTCGCGCCACAGGAGTGGGATGCGTTCGCCAGCAGTGTCCATCGTGGCGAATTCGACGCAGGATGGTTCAAGAGCAGCTACAGCCAGGGCGGTCAGGAGTGCGTCGAGGTGGCGTTCCTCCACACCGGCGCGGTCGGAGTCCGTGATTCGAAGGATGCCGGCGGGCCGGCGCTCGTTTTCGCGCCACTCGAGTGGGACGCCTTCACCAGTGGTGTTCGGAGCGGCGAATTCGGTTAGGCTGGTGTCTGTTTGGCGGCGCGGTGTTGTTCGCGGGCCAGGAAGTGGGCTGTGGCTTTCGTGTTTTCGTAGAGGGTGCGGTAGTGGCGGTAGTAGGGGTCGTAGGTGGCGGTGTGGTGGGGGTCGGGGTCGATTGTGGTGATGATGGGGTTCCAGGTGGAGGTGTCGAGGTGTTGGGATTCGGCGGCTAGGAGGGCGTTGCCGAGGGCTGCGCCTACGGTGTCGGCGGGGAGTTGTTGGGGGAGGCCGGTGATGTCGGAGACTATGTGGGTCCAGAGGCCGCCCTTGGTGCCGCCGCCTACGGCTACCAGGCGGGTGGCGGAAGTACCGGCGGCGGACATGGTTTCGAGGTTGTGGCGGACGCCGTAGGCGGTGCCTTCGAGGATGGCGCGGTAGAGGTCGGCGCGGTGGTGGGTGAGGGTGAGGCCGGCGATGATGCCGCGGGCGTCGGGGTCGAACAGGGGGGTGCGTTCGCCGGCGAAGTAGGGGAGGACGAGGAGGCCGCGGCTGCCGGGTGGGACGTGGGTGGCCTCGTCGAGGAGTTCGGTGAAGTCGGTGGCGGTGAGGGCGCGCAGCCAGTCGGTGATCGCGCCGGAGGTGGCCATGCCGGCGGCGGAAGTGTAGGTGCCGGGCCAGGTTCCGCAGGTGGTCCAGAGGCCGGGCTGGGGGCGGGGGTCGGTGCGCACCTGGGTGAGGAACATGGTGGTGCCGTACATGATCATGCAGTCGCCGGGGTGGCGGACGCCGGCACCGGCGGCCTCGGCCCAGGCGTCGATGGTGCCGGTGGTGACGGGTACGCCGACGGGGAGGCCGGTGGCGGCCGCCGCCTCGGGAGTCACCCGGCCGACTATCTCTGTGGGCCAGGATAGTTCGGGTAGTCGCAGACCGGGAGCCACCGATTCGGCCCAGTCGGTGGCCCAGTCGCGGGCCGCCAGGTCGTACATGGGGACGCATTGGCTGGCGGACTGGTGGTCGAGGACGTAGCGGCCGGTGAGGCGGTGGACCAGGAAGGAACTGGCCATCAGCAGCATGCGGGTGGACTGCCATACCTGCGGTTCGTGGCGGATGAGCCAGCGCAGCTTCGGTCCGACGGCCTGACTGGTAAGCGGTGACCCGCAGCGCTCCAGCACCGTGTGCGCACCCAATTCCGCGTTCAGTTCCTCGATTTCGACGCTCGCGCGCGTGTCGACGCCGTAGAGGATGGCCGGGCGGAGAGGCTTGCCATCGGCGTCGGCGGGCAGCAGGCACGGCCCGATGCCGCTGACCGCGAGCGCGTCGATCGGCTCGCCGTCGGCGGCGTGCACCAGCTCGCGGGCGATCGCTACGAAGTCGGCCCACCACACGGTCTCGGCGTCGTGTTCCACCCAGCCGGGCCGGGGTGTCGAAACCCGGTGCGGCCGTTCGGCTCTCATTGCGACCAGGCCCGAATGGTCGACCAGGACGCCCTTGGATCCGGAGGTGCCGATATCGATGCCCAGCAGCATGTCAACTCGCCCTGGTGAATTCGTCCAGGGTGACGCCGAGCAGCTCGCAGGCCGCGCGCACGGTGGCCCGGTGATCGCCGGGCACGGCGTGAATGTGATTGGCCCCGAAGCGGGACAGGAAGTCCCCGGCATCGGCGTCGAGCCGGGCGAAGGCGTGCGGCCACTCCCAGGTTGACTGTTTCATCAGCGATTCGTTGGTGGCGGCGTCGTAGTTCTCGAACTCGCCGAGCATCAATTGCATTCGGTAGGAACCGTTCCGGCGGGTGAACCGGGCCAGTGTCATCTGCCCGGGCGCGGCCAGATGGTGCACCGACGCGCCACCGGCCGGGAAGAAGAACACCTCGGGATACAGGTGCACGCGCGCCAGATTCTCGGCCGGATCGTCGCTGCGGGCGGCGTACCAGGTGGCATGCTGCCCGGAATTGCACAGGTCCCAGATGTCGCGGTCCGCGTGATAGTGGCGGACATCGGCGAAAAGCACCGGGGTGTCGGCGATTCGGTGCAGCAGCTGCATGGTGAGCGCGCCGTCCATATCCGCCTCGGTGGCGCAGATGTGCGGGCGTTTGGGCCCGTTCCAGTCGTACGGGTCGTTGAGGAACGCCTCGGTGATGTCCATGGTGGCGAAGTATTGGGTCAGCTCCGGCTGCCCCTTGATGCCGGAGAAGTCCAGATGCCATTCCGCGATCAGATCCCGCATCGCCAGGTACGCGCGGATCTGGCGTTCCAGCAGCTCCGGGGTCAGTTTGCGCCCGTCGTAGTGGACTCCGGCGGCATTGCGCTCCAACCATTCCCGCGCCGCCTTGGCCTCACCGGGATCGGCGAGTTCGGCGCGGCGCACGATCTCCCACTGGTCGATCTCCTCCACGTCGACCCCGAACAGCCGCTGCCACTGATCGGTATTGGCGACCGCGGTGTTCATGCCCATGGGCCGCCCGCCGATGCGCCCGAAGGTGCTGCCGCGCAGGCTCGCCACCGCCGCC
The DNA here is from genome assembly GCF_042753865.1 of Nocardia sp. NPDC059240. Classification (NCBI taxonomy): domain Bacteria; kingdom Bacillati; phylum Actinomycetota; class Actinomycetes; order Mycobacteriales; family Nocardiaceae; genus Nocardia; species Nocardia sp. NPDC059240. The sequence continues at coordinate 210,513 of NZ_JBHZAC010000004.1, forward strand.
GCGGCCCGCGCCCGCTCCCCTATCGCGGCGATGAGTTCCGGATCGGCGGGATCACCCCACAGCCGGGCGTGTTCGCGCCCGATCTGATCGAGTGCGCCGCCCGCCGCCAGCATGCCGACCATGCCCGGCTGCACCGGATCGATATTGGACAGCAGGAGCAGCGGGCCGTCGAGGGCTCCTGCCGCCAGCATGGTGAAGTGCGGGAACGCCCACACCGCGTAGTGCAGCACGGTCAGATCCACCCCGGCGGCCGCGACCTGTCGCGCCACCGTCACCGCGCACTCGTTGCCGCCGATGGGTTCCACGCCGCGAATCACGGTGTGCCCGGCCGCGGTCAGCTCGGCGACGAGCCGATCCTCCGCCGTCCGAATGAATCCGACAATGCCGCCGTGCACGTAGTCGCGGCCGTCGGAAAGACTGATCACGCCGATTCGGGCCATGCGCCTGCCTCCCCGCACTGGGTGGGACTCTCGACTCCCGATTCAGAATCCCAGTTCAAACCGCACGCCACGCCCGAAATCGGATTATCGGTGGTTTCGGGAAAACCAAGGGGGCGAGGAAGACTCCGCCCTGCCCCCAGCCCGCGTGGGTGATCCAGAGGGTGTGGTCGTGGGTGATCATCTCGGCGGCGTGGGCGGGGATCTGCCCCACGCGGTCGGACGTGTCGAAGTGAAAAGGGTTATTGCTGCGAAAGATCTCGGTGCCGACATAGTCGGGGCGGGGACCGATCAGGAGATACCAGGCATCGTCATGGCGGAAGACGAAGGGGGATTCGGTATTGCCCGCTCCGGTTCCGGTGGTCGGGTCGGTGTAGGCGATCCCGCGATGGCTCCAGTGCACAAGATCCGCGCTGGTGCGGTAGGCGACGACATGGTGACCGCCCGTGGGAGCACTCGTCGCGCAGTAGTACATGACCCATTGATCTTCCAGACGAAGAACCATGGGGTCGCGGGCGTCATAGCCGTCGCGGAAGACCGGAGTGCCGGGATGTCTGTCCCAGTGGAACAGGTCGGTGGAGGTGGCCAGGCCCATACCCGTTGCGGTGCGGTCGGTTCCGCCGCCGTCGTAGAACATCCAGTAGCGGTCGCCGTCGTGGACGACGAAGGGAGCCCACAGGTGGGTTTCGCCGCGCTGCGGGTCGACCGTCAGGACCGACGGATGCTTGGTCCACGGCCCGTGCGGATCCGCGGCGGTGGCATGCGCGAACTCGGTCTCGTCGAACGGATCGGCGGGTTCGGGATGGGTGATCCCGAACAGATGCCAGCGGCCACCGGTGTCGCGAATCAGGCAGTGATCATTGATGTACCACCGCTGATCCGCCTCACTCGGGTCGTAGATGTGCCGGAACTCCCCCGCCCGCACCTCGTCCATATTCTCGTCCTTCATCTAGGAACAAAACTGTCCTACTTGGCTTCGACAATGGATTCATGCCGGAACTCTCGCTGCGCACACTGAACCGCACCCTGCTGCTGCGTCAGAAGCTGAACGAACGGGTCACCATGCCCGCCGCCGACCTGATCCACCACCTCGTCGCGGTCCAGGCGCAGGAACCGAACTGGCCCTACATCGGCCTGTGGACCCGGCTCACCGACTTCCACCGCGACGACCTCGCCTCCCTGTTGCGCGACCGAACCGTGGTGCGCGCCACCATGATCCGCCGCACCGTCCACCTGGCCACCGCCGCCGACTACCGCTGGCTGTACCCGACCGTGCGCCCCGACATCGACCGCACCCTGCGCTCGTTCTACCTCCGCGACACCACCGCGGGCCTGGATATCGACGAATTCGCCAGCACCGCACGTCAATTGCTGACCGGCCGCACCCTCCCCCGCCGCGACCTCGGCAAACTGCTGGCCGAACGCTTCCCCGGCCGCGAATCCGGCCACCTCGTGCACGCTCTCGGCGTCGTTCACCCCCTGCTGCACGATGACGCCGCGGGCACATGGGGCGCGTGGCGCGGCCGCTCGGTCGCGGTCTCCCTGGCCGAGGAATGGCTGAACGCGCCCCTGTCCGAATCTCCCCGCCCCGAAACGCTCATCCGCCGGTACCTCGCCGCTTACGGCCCCGCCACCACCGCCGACATCCAGGAATTCGCCGGCGTCACCCGCCTCGCGGAGGTGATGACCCGCCTCCGCCCCGAACTCCGCGTCTACCACGACGAATCCGGCCGCACCCTCTACGACCTCCCCGAAGCCCCGATCGCCGACCCCGACCTGCCCGCCCCGATCCGCTTCCTCCCGGCCTTCGACAACTCCTGCCTCGGCCACCGCGATCGCACCCGCATCATCGGCGACGCGGACCGCGCCCGCATCGCCAAGATCGCCTCCGGCGGCGTCCCCTTCTATCTCGTCGACGGCTTCGTCCACGGCCGCTGGGATCTCGACGGCTCCACCATCCGCATCACCCCCTGGCATCCCCTCACCAAGTCCACCGAAGCAGCCGTCCGCGCCGAGGCCGAACGGCTGCTACCGGTGATCGCACCGCACGAGGACGGCAAGATCGTGTTCGAACGCCACTGATTCAGGAGCGGTTCCGTGCCGCACGCAGCAGGTCGTGGTTGAGGCGGCCGATGACGTCCTGCGGGATTTCCTTGGGGCAGGCGAGGGTGCACTCGCCGGTGTTGGTGCAGCCGCCGAAGTCGAGTTCGTCGTGCGTCTCCAGCATCGCGGCGACGCGGGAGTAGCGCTCCGGCTGCCCTTGTGGCAGCAGGCCCAGGTGGGTGATCTTGGCAGCGGTGAAGAGCATGCCGGAGCCATTGGGGCAGGCGGCCACGCACGCACCGCAGCCGATGCATTCGGCGGCTTGGAAGGCGAAGTCCGCGTCGGGTTTCGGGACGGGGACCGCGTGGGCTTCCGGAGCGGTGCCGGTGGGGGCGGTGATGTAGCCGCCGGCTTGGATGATCTTGTCGAAGGCGGTGCGATCGACGACGAGGTCCTTGACGACCGGGAAAGCCTTGGCGCGCCACGGTTCCACGGTGATGGTGTCGCCGTCGGTGAACTTGCGCATGTGGAGTTGGCAGGTGGTGGTGGCCTTCTCGGGGCCGTGCGGGGTGCCGTCGATGACGAGGGAGCACATGCCGCAGATGCCCTCGCGGCAGTCGTGGTCGAAAGCGACCGGCTCCTCGCCCTGGTCGGTGAGTTCTTCGTTGAGGACGTCGAGCATTTCGAGGAAGGACGCGTCGGGCGAGATGTCCACCGGGTAGTCGACGAGACCGCCCTTGTCCCGGGAGTCGCGCTGCCGCCAGATCCGCAGTGTGAGTTTCATATCCGGTACTCCCCTACTTGTACGACCGGGTGGTCGGGTGGACGTGGTCGAAGGTGAGCGCTTCGCGGTGCAGCGTCGGCGGCTGCCCGGTGTTCCACTCCCAGGCGGCGACGTAGGCGAAGTTCGCGTCGTCGCGGCGGGCCTCGCCGTCCTCGGTCTGTGATTCGGCGCGGAAGTGGCCGCCCGCGGATTCGGTGCGGTGCAGGGCGTCGATGACCATGAGTTCGGCCAGTTCGAGGAAGTCGGCGACGCGGCCCGCACGTTCGAGCGACTGGTTGAGGTCGTCGCCGGAACCGGGAACATTGACGCGCTCCCAGAACTCCGCGCGCAGGGCGGGGATCAGCGTGAGCGCCTTACGCAGTCCCACCTCGGTGCGTTCCATGCCGCAGTACTCCCACATGAGCTGGCCGAGCTCGCGGTGGAAGGAGTCCACCGTGCGGTCGCCCTTGATGGACAGCAGGCGATCGATCATCGAAACCACCCGGGCCTCAGCGTCTTTCACCGCTTCATCGGACACCTCCCCGACCGGTCCGCGCGCGAGGTAGTCGCCGAGCGTGGCCGGGAGCACGAAATACCCATCGGCCAAGCCCTGCATGAGCGCGGAGGCGCCCAGCCGGTTCGCGCCGTGATCGGAGAAGTTGGCCTCCCCGATGACGAACAGCCCGGGAATGGTCGATTGCAGGTCGTAGTCGACCCACAGCCCGCCCATCGTGTAGTGCACGGCCGGGAAGATGCGCATCGGCCGCGCGTACGGATCCTCCCCCGTGATCCGCTCGTACATCGTGAAGAGGTTGCCGTACTTGGCTTTCACCGCGTCGAGCCCGAGCCGCGCGATCGCCTCGGCGAAGTCCAGGTAGACGCCCAGCCCGCCGGGCCCGACCCCGCGGCCCTCGTCGCACACGTTCTTCGCGGCCCGCGACGCGATATCGCGCGGGACCAGATTGCCGAACGCCGGGTAGATGCGTTCGAGGTAGTAGTCGCGCTCGGCCTCCGGAATGTCCTCGGGCGCACGGTGATCGCCGACCCGCGCCGGCACCCACACCCGGCCGTCATTGCGCAGCGACTCCGACATGAGCGTCAGCTTCGACTGATGGTCGCCCGACACCGGGATGCAGGTCGGATGGATCTGGGTGAAGCACGGATTGGCGAAGTACGCGCCGTGCTTGTGCGCACGCCAGGACGCGGTGACATTCGAGCCCATGGCATTGGTCGACAGGAAGTAGGCATTGCTGTACCCGCCCGAGGCCAGCACCACCGCGTCACCGGTGTAGGACCGAATCTCCCCGGTGACGAGATCACGCACCACCACACCGCGCGCCACCCCGTCGACCATGATCAGGTCGAGCATCTCGTGCCGCGCATGCAATTCCACTGTGCCCGCTTCGATCTGACGCATCAGGGCTTGATACGCGCCCAGCAGCAACTGCTGTCCCGTCTGCCCGCGCGCATAGAAGGTCCGGGAAACCTGTGTCCCGCCGAAGGACCGATTGTCCAGCAGCCCACCGTACTCGCGGGCGAACGGAACCCCTTGCGCCACACACTGATCGATGATCTGCGTGGAGATCTCCGCGAGCCGGTGCACATTCGACTCCCGCGACCGATAGTCCCCGCCCTTGACGGTGTCGTAGAACAGCCGGTGCACGCTGTCACCGTCATTGCGGTAGTTCTTGGCGGCATTGATACCGCCTTGCGCGGCAATGGAATGCGCGCGGCGCGGCGAATCCTGGAAGCAGAACTGGATGACGTGATAGCCCTGCTCACCCAGGGTCGCACCAGCCGAGCCGCCCGCCAACCCGGTGCCGATGACGATGACCGTCTTCTTGCGCTTGTTCGTCGGGTTGACCAGCTTGGCCTCGAACTTGCGGGTGGTCCACCGCTCGGCGATCGGTCCGCCCGGAGCCTTGGTGTCGACCAGAGGCTCGCCGATATCGAAAAGTCCTTCACTCATGGCTATTTCACCCATCCGAACGTGACGGAGACCGGGACGGCCAGGAAACCCGCGACCAGCAGCGCCGAGACGACGGCGGCCACCCGGTCGTAGGTGCGATAACTGGCACTGCTCGCCAGACCGAGGGTCTGGAACGCGCTGCGAATGCCGTGCCGCAGATGCAGACCCACCATGACGATGGCCACGACATAGAACACGGTGACGTACCAGTGCGACGGCGCGAAGTCGGCGACCACCTTCTCGTACGGAGTCGCAGTGCGGCCCACCGGATTCACCGCACCGAAGGTCAGGTCCATCAGATGCCAGACCACGTACAGCGCGATGATCACCCCACCCCACCGCATGGTGTGGACCGCGTACCCGTTGGCGTGCGACTTCTTCTTCGCCGCATACCGCACCGGCCGCGCCCGCCGCGCGGTCCGCGCCAGTGACACCGCCGACCACATGTGCGCGATCACGCTCACCCCGAGCACGACCTCCGCCGCCGACAGCACCCCGCGCCGGGGAATGGCGGGCTCACCGATCGTGCGCAGCCACTCGGCATAGTGGTTGAACTCCGCCGCGCCCAGAAAGACCTTCAGGTTCCCGGCCATGTGGGCGATGAGGAAGAGAACAAGGATGCCCCCGGTCACCGCCATCACGGCCTTCTTGCCCACCGTCGTGCGGTAGAGCTCAGGTAATGCGATAGCCATGAGCGGAAGCTACGACCGCCGCGCGCACCCGGTCCAAGTCCGCTTGGATCTGGTGACCATGACCGTGGACTATGGACCGAGCTGCGCACCGAATTACTACTGCCGGTAGTGAATTCGCCGGGTGAACGATGTCACACGGCGACTGTGATCATCGCCTCGGCATCAACATTCCGAAGTCCATAGTCCTAGGCTATCGAGGGTGCAGTTGCAGCAGTTGACGTACTTCCTGGGCGTGGCGCAGGCCAGGCATTTCACCAAGGCCGCCGATGAACTCGGCGTCGCCCAGCCCTCCCTGTCCAAGCAGATCCGCACGCTGGAAACCGAACTCGGCACCGAGCTGTTCAGCCGTGCCCGCGGCAATATCGCGCTGACCCCGGCCGGCGAGGCGCTGCTGCCGCTGGCCACCCGGATCCTGGCCGACGTCGACACCGCACGACTCGAAGTGCAGGAACTGGCCGGACTGCGGCGTGGTCGAGTGCGGCTCGGCGCGACGCCCTCGCTGTGCTCCGGGCTGCTGGCAGACACGCTGCGCCGCTATCACGATGCCTACCCGGGGATCAGCCTGCTGGTCGAGGAGGGCGGCTCCCGCGATCTGGTACGCCAATTGACCAGGGGCGCATTGGATTCGGCGCTGGTCATCCTGCCGCTCGCCGAGGACACCCCGCTGGCCACCACGCCGATCCTGCGCGAGGACCTGGTGATCGCCGCCAGTATCGCCGACACCTCCCTGCCGCAGCGTCCGCAGCTGCGCATCACCGATCTGCGCGATCGGCCCCTGGTCATGTTCCGCACCGGCTACGACCTGCGCGAAGCCACGATCAGCGCCTGCCGCGAGGCCGGATTCGAACCCCGCTTCGCGGTCGAAGGCGGCGAGATGGACGCCGTGCTGCGGTTCGTCGAAGTCGGCCTCGGGATCGCGGTCGTACCGAGCACGGTGCTGGCCGGACGCCCCGGACTCCGCGGTATCCCGCTCTCGAGCGACGGCGGCCATACCGCCCACGGCCTGCACCGTACGGTCGCCCTCGCGCACCGCAAGGACGTCACCCCCACCCACGCGGCCCGCGCCTTCCGCACCAGCTTGGAGACCTTCATCCGCGAGGCCGCCCTGACCGGCGACCTCCCGGCGGGCGTGCGGTCACTGCTGCCGGTGGCGTGAACTGTCCGCATGTGGCGTGACGGCGTCGGCCCGGCACCCCAAATCGCTTCTTACGCTCCATAAGTCGATATCCGCCATGCGATGAAGGAGCAACATGAGTGAGCTGACCGGCAAGGTAGCGTTGGTGACCGGAGGCAGCCGCGGCATCGGCGCGGCGATCGCCCGGCGGTTGGCCGACGCGGGCGCGGCCGTCGCATTGACCTACGCCCAGTCGAAGGATCAAGCGCAGGCGGTCGCCGACCAGATCGAACTCGAGGGCGGCCGAGCCGTGATCATCCACGCCGATCTGACCGATCCGACCACCGCGGCGGCCGCCGTCGACGAGACGGTGAAAGCGCTGGGCCGCCTCGACATTCTGGTGAACAACGCCGGATTCCTCGCCTACGGCCCGATCGGCGAAACCACCCTCGAAGATCTGGACCGGGTACTGGCCGTCGACGTCAAGGCCATCTACCTGGCCGCCCAGGCCGCATCCCGGCACCTGGGCGAAGGCGGCCGCATCATCAATATCGGGTCCTGCTTCACCGGTCGCGTCCCGGGCGAGAACTTCGTGCTGCAAGCGATGGCCAAGACCGCGCTCATCGGCCTCACCAAGGGCCTCGCCCGCGAGCTCGGCCCGCGCGGAATCACCGCCACCACGGTCGATCCCGGCCCCATCGACACCGACATGAACCCGGCCGACGGCGACTCCGGCGACTTCCAGCGCAACCTCACCGCCCTGGGCCGCTTCGGCGAGGCCGAGGACATCGCCGCCGCCGTGGCCTACCTGGCAGGCCCCGGCGGCCGCTACATCACCGGCACGTCACTGGCCGTGGACGGCGGCTACACCGTTTAGGACTCGACCAGAACCGCACGCAACCGCTCGAGCTCGGCGGCCGAAAGACCCCTGGCCAGCAGCCATTCGGCCGCGCCACCGTGCTCGGCGTGCAGGTTCTTCAGGAAGCCGAGCATGACGTCCGGGGAGACGGCCAGGATGCCCGTGTTCGCCTGCGGGAGACCCTCATACGACGGCAGGGCGTCGAGGCGGTCGCGGACGCGCGGCATGCGCTCGTTGGTGAGGGCGTAGTCGTCGGCGATGGGCTCGGCGGGGACCCCGACCGCGTCCAGCAGGACGGCGGCCAGGACGCCGGTGCGGTCTTTGCCTGCGGCGCAATGGAACAGCACCGAGTGGCGGGCCGGATCGATGATGAGGCGGACCGCCTCGACGATGTGCTCGCCGCTGCCGCCGAGCAGCTGACCGTAGAGCTCGGTCAGGTCGACGCGGGTCTTGTCGGGGACCAGATCCCTTGCCGCCAAAGAGGACTGGGGCGACTTGCGGATCGGGAGATTGGCGATGTGGACGTCGGCGTCGCCGATCAGGCCGTAGCCCTCACGTTCCACCTCGTCGGGCAGGCGCAGGTCGATGACCGTGCGCAGACCCTGGGCGACGAGCAGCTGGGCGAGGTCGTCGCAGGTGGCCTGCTGCAGGGTGCTGGAGCGCAGGACAACGCCGAATCGGGTGGTGCCGCCGCCGGTTACAGGCAGGCCGCCCAGATCGCGGACATTGTCGATCTGGGCGAAATCGACCCAGCGAGTGGTCTTTACAGGCTCAGTGGGCACGGCCGGCCGCCGCCTCTTCGGCACGGGTCAGGCCGCACAGCCCGATCAGGTCTTCGTGCAGCTCGAACCAGACGGTGTGATAGCTGTCCATGATGGGGCGCGCCACGTAGGTGTGGTCACCCTCGCCGATCCGCTCCACCGCCCGGTCCAGCCGGTCCAGGTAGCGCGACAGGCGCGGGGCCAGACCACCCAGTCGCCCGATGAGGGGGCGCAGTCGCTGATGCGTGTCGCCGAGGCGAGCCAGCACCGACGCGTCGTACTCGGCATCGGCGTGGTCATTGACCGTGGCCGCGTCCTTCATCTGCCAATCGGTGATGATCACCTTGAGATCGGCGTTGTAGACACAGAATTCGTCATAGGCGGCGGTCATGGCGGCCGCGTCCACGGTGGCGCGTTCCTCGGTCAGCAATTGCTCGAGACGCGGACGGCCCTCCGGGGTGATACGGAAACCGGCGGGTGACGTCACGCAGTACCCGGCAGTCACCAAATGCTCACAGCAGGAGGCGATCTCGGCGGTCTCGGCGAACAAGCTGGCAGCCAGATTGTCGGCGTTCACCCGGCCCTTGATGCCGACCAGCCGCAGCACGGCCAGTTCGGTGACGGGAGCGTGCATGGAAACCTCTTCCTGCTCGGTGTCTTCCGGCTCGGCAACCGCCGACTCGGAGCCGACGGGAGTGCGAGCCTCGAGCCGCTCGGCCAGTCCCGCGCCGTCCACGCCGGCCCACTGGGCGAGCTGCGCGACATCGTCGAGCACGGCCTGCTCGACGGGTTTGCCGACCACCTCGCCCGACAGCACCAGACCGGCCCCGCCGTCCACGGTCACGGTCCTGCCGACCAGCGCGTCGACGACGCCCGGCCCGCAACCGACCACGCACGGGCGCCCCAGTTCGCGGCTCACCAGCGCGGCATGCGAAGTGGTGCCGCCCAATTCGGTGACGACCGCGCGGGCGGCGATCATGCCGTGCAGATCGTCCGGGCTGGTGGTGGGACGCACCAGAACAACGTCCTCCCCCGCCTCCGCACGGGCCTCGGCCTCATCCGGATCGGTGACTACAACACCGGAAGCCAGTCCGGGACAGGCCGATTCGCCGCGTGCCAGCGGCAGCTGACCGGCACTGTCACCGGAGGCCGGGCGCAACACCTCACGCACCTGCTCGGCGGTGACCCGATCGAGCGCCTCGTCGGTGCTGATCAGCCCCTCGGCGACCATGGCGACCGCCGAGCGCACCGCGGCCCGCGCCGAACGCTTGGCCGCACGCGACTGCAACAGCCACAACGTCCCGGATTCGACGGTGAACTCCACGTCCTGAATGTCACGGCCGTCGCGCTCGAGCAGCTGCACGGCGGCGATCAGCCGCTCGTGCACCGCGGGCTGGGTGGCGGCCAGCTCGTCGAGCGGGCGCGGGGTCAACCGACCCGACACCACATCCTCGCCCTGCCCGCCGACGAGCCACTCGCCGTAGACGGGACCGTCGCCGGTGTTCGGGTTGCGGGTGAAAAGCACTCCGGTGCCGGAGGATTCGTCGAGATTGCCGAACACCATGGCCTGCACGGTGACCGCGGTGCCGAGGGTGTCGGCCACGCCGCGATTGGCGCGATAGGTCTTGGCGCGCGCGGAATCCCAGGACCGGAACACGGCCTCGACCGCGCCACGCAGCTGCTCCCACGGATCGGCCGGCACCTCGCCGCTCGGATCACCGAGCACGGTCTCGCGGTACTGGTGCACGAAGCGCTGCCGGGTGTCCTGCGCGTACGCCGGATTGCGGGTCTCGGCGGCCAGCGCCTGCTGCACCGCATCGGTCATGCCCAGGTTCAGCACCGTGTCCATCATGCCCGGCATGGAGATGGCCGCGCCCGAGCGCACCGACACCAGCAGCGGCCGTTCCGCGGAACCGAAGCGCCGCCCGGTGCCACGCTCGATCATGGCGATGCCGTCGCGCACCTGCGCCCAGATCTCCTCGGCGATGACGCCCCGGCGGGTGTAGTCGGCCCAGCCGTCGGTGGTGATCACGAACGCGGGCGGCACCGGCAGCCCGAGGGCCCGCATGTGGTCGATGCTCCACGCCTTGCCGCCGATCCGCTCGCGCGACAGTCCGCACGCGCCGTCGAGTTCGACAACGGTCACGGTGTCCGCATCGGGACGCCGCACCAACTCCGTTCCGGCCGTCATGTCACTCCTCCGAGATCCTGGATTCATTTCGCACTCCAGCGCTCCGCCGCTGCTCCAACGGCCTGCCGGGCAATATCCCCGTTCCCCACGGGACCACTCCATCGAGCGTGCCGCGTGACCGCCCCCACACCCAACTCCCATCCCGATCACTGGAATCCCCTGCGTTCGCAGGGCTGCACATGGCACAGCCGGTCAGTGGGATGGCACACCGAAAATGGGGATTCACCGGCGGGGCGTGGGGCAGGATGGGCGGATGGATCGGCGGCACTCGGGCGGGAGCTCCACGGTCGGACCCGTGACGACCATCCCGGCACTGGTGGCGGAACGAGCGCGACGGTATCCGGACGCGGTGGCCATGGCCGGACCGGCCGGACGCCTGACATTTGCCGAACTGGCCGAAGAGGTCGCTGCGGTGACCCGCGCCGCCATGGCGTCCGGTCTGGAAGTCGGGGATCGGGTCGGGATCTGGGCGCCCAACAGTGTGCGCTGGGTGGTGACCGCGCTCGGCATGCTCGGCGCGGGCGCGACGCTGGTGCCGATCAGCACCCGGCTGCGCGGCGCGGAGGCCGCCGACGTGCTGGCCCGCAGTCACGCCAAGGCGGTATGCACGGTGCAGGAGTTCCTGGGCCGCGACTATCCGGGCATGCTGGCCGAATCCGGTGTTCCGCTACCGGATCTGGAGCATCTGATCCTGCTCGACGACGCCCGCGGCGAGGGCGACACGACCTGGGACATCAGCTCGTGGGCCGGATTCCTGGCCCCCGGCACCGTGATCGCGCCACAGTCGGCGACCGAACGCATCGCCGAGATCGAACCGGACGCCGTCTCCGACATCCTGTTCACCTCCGGCACCACCGGCGCGCCCAAGGGCGTGCTCGCCACCCACCGGCAGAGCCTGGAAGTGTTCGCGCAGTGGGCCGATGCGGTCACGCTGCGCCCGCGCGACCGGTATCTGCTGGTGAATCCGTTCTCGCACACCTTCGGATACAAGGCCGGAATCCTGGCCTGCCTGCTGAAGACCGCGACCATGGTGCCGATGGAACGCTTCGACACCGCTACGGCCCTGAAACTCATCGAGACCGAGCGCATCACCGTGCTGGCCGGTCCCCCAACGCTTTTCACCGATCTGCTGGCGACCGATCACGACAACTACATGCTCGGCTCGCTGCGCCTGGCCGGGACCGGCGGCGCGACCATTCCCACCGAACTGGTGCGCCGCATTCGCGACGAGCTGCGGGTGCCGTTCGTGTTCACCGCCTACGGTCTCACCGAATCCATCGGCGTCGTCTCCATCTGCCCGCCCGACTCCCCCGCCGAACTTGTGGCGGGCACCGTGGGGAAACCCTTGGCAGGCAGCGAGGTCCGCATTCTGGACCGGGACGGCAAGGACGTGGAGACCGGTGAGCCGGGTGAGATCGCGGTGCGCGGACCGAATGTCATGCTCGGCTACCTCGACGACCCGGAGGCCACCGCGGCCGCCATCGACGACGGCTTCCTGCACACCGGCGATATCGGCACCCTCGACCACGACGGCTACCTGCGGGTCACCGACCGGCTCAAGGACATGTTCATCGTCGGCGGCTTCAATGCCTACCCGGCCGAGATCGAGCGAATCCTGCTGCAGCATCCCGATATTCGTGATGTCGCGGTGATCGGCATCCCCGACGAGCGGCTCGGCGAAGTGGGCCGGGCGGTTGTGGTGGCCGCCGACGGCGTCACGCTCGATCCGGCCGCCGTCATCAACTGGTCGCGTTCCCGGCTGGCGAGCTACAAGGTGCCACGGGAGGTCGTCTTCGTCGACGACCTCCCGCGCAATACCGGCGGCAAGGTGCTCAAAGCGCGACTGCGCGAACCGAACTGATCAATTCCCGAGCACCGGGCCGTCCGCCCAGCGGTACAGGTGGGCGATGGCCGGTGCCACGATCGCGCCGGGGATCTCCGCATCGAACCAGCGATCCACATGCGTCCAGTGGTACGGATGCAGCAGATAGTCGCCGTTGAGCCCGTCCGGATCGGCGAATTCCTGCTCCCACACGTGCGTCCAGCGCGGGTGACCCGGCACCCGGCTCAGCGACCAGGATTTGATGGCGGAGATGTGGGCGGGCATGGCCATCAGATCGGATTCGAAGCGCGACACCGTTTCCGGCGGGGTGTCGTGACGGACCGTGAGCAGCAGGGTGCGCTTGATGCGGCGGGCCGAGTCCAGGCGCACCACGCGGGCATGCACCGGAGCCAGCGGCACCACATCGGCGTGCGCGGGCAGGCCCGGCAGCACGGTAGCGGGCGCGGAATCGGTAGTCAGGTCCCACAGTGCGCCCTGCCCGCCGGTGCTGCCGGGCAGGTCCAGCCCGGCCGAGCAGTGCGTCACGCCCGGAGTCGCGACAGCCACCGCAGCGTCGGCCGCGAGCTGGGCCTCGGCGTCGACGGTGGCGGAGAGGTCGGCGGTGGCGGACAGAATCACCCAGCGGCTCAAGGCTTTTCCTCCTGCACCGCCAGGACGTGACGCTCACGGGTGACGGCGACGGCATCGGTGCGCGACCAGAAAGCCGCGACCGCGGGATCGGCCGCCGCCGCACCCCGCATGCCGTAGAAGTCGTAGATGCCGGGCAACTCCCAGACGATCTGCACGGCCACCGAATCCGCTCCGGTGTACTCGCGCAGCACCTGCGGCGCACGCAGCCCGCGCGCCGTCGCGCCGGGCAGGTACTCACCGCGCCAGTGGGTCAGCCAGTCCTCGGCGCGGTCGACGGGCAGGACGATGCGGTCCACGACGCGGACGGCGGTTGCGGGGTTCACAGTTTCGCCTCCACGTCGTTGCGGTACCGATCCACGTACACCGCAAGGTTTTCCACACCGTTCAGCAGGGACTCCGGGCCGAACATGGGCGGCGCGAGGACCAGGCGGCTCGCACCCGCGGCGACATAAGGCCGTACGTAGTCGATATCGAATTCGCGGGTGAAGTCGAACGAGCCCGGCCAGATGGTCATCTCGACCGCATCTTCGGAACGTCCTGCGGCAGCGCCGATCTCACGAATCTTGTCCGCGCCGCGCGCGAAATCCTCGGACGAAATGGTGTACGGGAACCACCCGTCACCGACCTTCGCCGCCCGCCGCACCGCCGGAGCGCTGTTGCCGCCCAGCACGATCGGTATCGACCGCTCCGGCTGCGGCAGACAGTTCTGCCGCTCGAACGACACATGCTTGCCACTGAAGCTCGCCGGAGCCTGCGTCCACAACGCCCGCATCGCCCCGATGCAGTCGTCCAACCGCGCCCCACGCTCCTCGAACGGCACCCCGATCGCCGCGTATTCCTCTTTCTGCCAACCGATTCCAAGCCCGAGCAGGACCCGTCCACCGGAGAGCCGATCCAGCGTCGCCGCCCGCTTGGCCAGCACCACCGGACTGTGCAACGGGGCAACCACCATCGCCGTACCAAGTTTCAACGTGCTGGAGGCCGCCGCCAGAAACGCAAGAGTCTCGAGCGGATCCGTCATGGGCACTCCGAGATCCCCGCCCGGCATCTTCCCATCCGGCGAATAGGGATACAGCGGCTCGTAATTCTCCGCCACCACAACATGTTCCACGGTCCAGATCGAGTCCAGCCCGCATTCCTCGGCCGCCGCGGCGAACTCCCGCAGGAATCCCCCGTCGGTCACCAAACCATCCAAATACGGCATGAGCATGCCAATCCGCATCGGCCGCCCTCCATCCTTGCGAGTACGTCCCCTCAACGGGCCATACCTTCGAGCCTGGCGTGTAACCGCAGTCACAAACCGCGCCGATCCCGGTCAGCGAGATAGTAGAAACCCCAGCTCAACACCCCCGGCCGAGCCAACGACCAGAGGCCCCGCACCTGACGGCACGGGGCTGATTCATGGCGCTCTCGGGCGCGCGGAGCCGGCCGGGCGCGACACCCGGGCGGGCCAGGCACCACCCACTCCTCCCTCGGTCCGTGCCCCGGTGCGGAACGCACCGGCGCACGGGAGCTCCCGAGAGCTGGGTTAAATCTCCTTGCGCATCTGGGCGGTCAGCGGCTTCATGTAGCCGGAGCCCAGCAGGCGGCGCATGATGTTCATGGCCTTGGCGTCCTTGCCGATCAGGATGAGCGGCTTGTTCTTTCGGATGCCGCCCACGATGGTCTTGGCGCAGTCCTCGGGGCTGGTCTGGGCCAGGCGGTCGAAGTTGGCGGCCAGGTCGTCGCGGTCGCGGGTGGCGGCAGCCCTTGCCTTCCAAGCGATTTCGGTCTTGATCATGCCGGGGTGGATGCTGGAGACGCCCACGTTGTAGCCGGCGATGATCATCTCCTGGCGCAGTGCGTCGCTGATGGCGTGCATGGCGTACTTCGACGAGCTGTAGCCGCCCTGGCTCGGGCAGGCCACCAGGCCGAACATGCTGGAGACATTGGCGATATGCCCGTCACCGGAGGCGATCACATGCGGCAGGAACGCCTTCACACCGTGCAGGGTGCCCCAGTAGTTGATGCCGAAGATCCACTCCAGGTCTTCCCAGGAGACTTCCTCGATATTGGCGGTCAGCGAGACACCGGCATTGTTGATGACGATGTTCACCTTGCCGAAGTCGGTGACAACCTCGTCGGCGTGCGCATAAACAGCCGCGCGGTCGGTCACGTCCAGCTTGTAGGCGCGCGCCTTCGCGCCCTCCTTCTCGCACAGCGCCGCAGTCTCCGCGACATTCTCGAGATTGCGCCCCGACAGCGCCAGCTGCGCGCCATTGCGGGCGAGCTCCAGGGCCAGCGCCCGGCCGATACCGGCTCCGGCACCGGTGATGACGGCGACCTTGCCGTGGAAGTCCTTCATGGGTGTTTCCTTGTCTCGCAACGGAGTTACTACTGAGAGGTGAAGCCGCCGTCGGCCACGAATTCGGAGCCGGTGCTGTAGGAGGAGTCGTCGGAGATGAGGAACAGGACCAGATTGGCCAGTTCCTCGGGGCGGGCGGGCCGGGCGATCGGCTGATTGGCCGCGATATTCGCCGACCGATCCGAGGTGGCGACCATTTCGGTCGCCACGATCCCCGGGTGCACGGAATTGACGCGGACATTGTCGGCCGCGAATTCCTGTGCCGCCGTTTTGCTCATTCCGCGCACAGCCCACTTGGAGGCCACGTAGCCGAGGATGTTGTTGTAGCCGATCAGGCCGCCGGTGGAGGAGATGTTCACGATGGAACCCACTCCGGCCCGGCGCATGGAGCCGATGACGGCCTTCATGCCCAGGAACACACCGACCTGGTTGACGTCGATCACCTTGCGATAGTCGGCTTCCGAGAGCTTCTCGATCGGGTCCACGTGCACGATGCCCGCATTGTTGACCAGCCCGGACACCGGCCCGAAGGCCGCCTCGGTCCGCGCGACCACGTCGTTCCAGGCGGCCTCGTCGGTCACGTCGAGCGGAAAGAAGCGTGCGGCAGCACCGATTTCGGCCGCGACAGCCTCTCCGGCTTCCACCAGCACGTCGGTGATCACCACCTGCGCGCCCTCGGCGGCCAGCTTGCGGGCGAAGGCCGCCCCCATGCCGCGCGCGCCGCCGGTGACGATGACGACCTTCGAATCGACCCGTCCCATGTCAGTTCTCCTGTGCCTCTTCGGATTCGATGTCGGCGAGATGGTTGGCGGCGATGTAGCCGAACACCATGGCGGGACCGATGGTCGCGCCCGCACCGGCGTAGTCGTTGCCCATCACGGCGGCGGAGTTGTTGCCCGCCGAGTACAGGCCCGGGATGACCGCACCCTGATCGTCGAGCACGCGGGCGTGCTCATCGGTGACCAGACCACCCTTGGTGCCCAGATCGCCCGGCACCATCTCGACCGCGTAGAACGGGCCACGCTCGAGCGGGGCCAGGGTCGGGTTGGGCTTGACGGTTGGATCGCCGTAGTAGCGGTCGTAGGCCGAGTCACCGCGCCCGAAGTCCTCGTCGCGGCCGTTCACGGCGAAACCGTTGAAGCGCTGCACGGTGGCAGCCAGCTTGTCCGCGGGGACACCCAGCTTGGCAGCCAGTTCGGCGAGGGTGTCGGCCTGCTTGATGATGCCCGCGTCGAAGTACTTCTGGGGCAGCGGCCGCTTGGGGAAGTTGCCCAGGAACAGGTACCGGTCACGGAAGTTCTGATCGAAGATGAAGTGCGCCGGAATGCTGCCCGGCGCCTTCTTCTCCTGCTCGTACATCGTGTGCACGACATTCACGTACGGCGCGGACTCGTTGACGAAGCGTTGACCATTCGCGTCGACCACGATCGCGCCCGGCTGCGAACGCTCGGCCAGCATGAAGAACGGCGGGCCGTCGGGGTTGCGGACCGAAGGTCCCCACCACGCGTCGTCCATGAGATCGACTGCGGCCCCGGCCTTCTGGCCCGCCAGGATGCCCTCGCCGACATTCTCGGTCGCGCCCACGGTCCAGCCGGTGTCCTGCGGCCCGTCGATGTACTGCTTGCGCATCTCCAGGTTGTGCTCGAAGCCGCCCGCGGCCAGCACCACACCGCGCCGGGCCTTGATGGTGACCGGGCGACCCTCGTGCTCGGCCTGGATGCCGACCACCACGCCGTTCTCCACGATCAGTTCGGTGAGCGGGGTGTTCAACCACACCGGCACGCCCGCGTCCCGCAGCGACAGCCACAATCGGGCCGCGAGGGCCTTGCCCAGGCTCAGCGGCTTCGCGCCCTTGATCAGGTTGAACGCGGTCTGCGCGCCGACCTTCATGGCGGTCTTCTTGCCCGCCCACGTGCGCGCGATCATGTTCAGGTCGTGGAAGTCCCTGACCGTGATGGCGATGCCCTTGGGCGCGGACATGGTCGGGCGGTTGATCTTGTCCAGATCCGCGCCGAGCAGGCGGCCGTCGATGATCTTGGGCTCGATGCTGCGGCCCTGCGCCAGCCCGCCCGGGAACTCCGGGTGATAGTCGGAGTAGCCGCGGTCATAGGCGAACGCCCAATGCTTGGAGCGAGCCCCGATATAGCGGAACATCTCCGGGCCCTGCTCAAGGAAAGCCCGCTGCTTGGCTTCCGGAACCCGGTCACCGACAACGGCTTTCAGGTAGGTGCGGGCCATCTCCGGGCTGTCCGGCACGCCCGCGGCCTGCAGCACCGGGTTGTTCGGCACCCAGATGCCGCCGCCCGAACGCGCGGTGGACCCGCCGAACAGGCTGCTCTTCTCGATCAGGGTGACCGACAGGCCCCGGTAGGCGGCGGTCAGCGCGGCGGTCATGCCCGCTGCACCCGAACCCACGACGACGACGTCGAATTCGAATTCCATGAATCTCGATCCTTAATAGCCGCAGCTGGTCAGCATGCCGCCGTCGACGACGAATTCGCCTCCGGTGCAATAGCTCGAGGCATCCGAGGCCAGGAACAACGCCACCTCGGACACCTCGACCGGCTGACCCCAGCGCGGAATGGGCAATTCGGAGAAGAAACTGTTGCCGTCCACTCCGGACGCGCCCGCCACGGACGCCGTCATGGGGGTGGCGATACCGCCGGGATGAATCGAGTTCACCCGGATACCCGAGTGCCCCAGCTCCCGGGCGGCCGACTTGGTGAGCCCGCGCAACGCGAACTTGCTTGCGCTGTAGGCGGAAAGACCCGCCGCACCGACGAAGCCCTCGACCGAGGAGACATTCACGATGGACCCGCCACCGGCGGTGGTCAGCGCGGGCGCGGCCGTCTTGATACCGAGGAAGGAGCCGGTCACGTTGATGTTCATGATGGTCTGGAACTCGTCCAGGCTCATCTCGACAATGCGCTTGAACCGCAGGATCCCGGCATTGTTGACCAGCACGTCCAGCTTGCCGAACTTGGTGGTTGCTGCGGAAACCGCTGCCTGCCAATCGGATTCGCTGGTGACATCGTGGTGCACGTAGTGCACGGCATCGCCCAGCTCGGCGGCCAGGGCCTTGCCCTCGTCGTCGAGCACGTCACCGAACACGACCCGCGCGCCCTCGGCCACGAAACGGCGCACATGCTCCGCTCCCATGCCGCGCGCGCCACCGGTCACCAGCGCTACCTTGCCGTCCAGCTGTCCCACCGAATCCTGCCTTCCTCTGCTCGTCTCCCGACGCTAAGTCCGGATGCGCGAAGGCGGCACGGTGTGGTCCCGACCACTGAGACATCCCGATGACCTGAGGTTATGAGTGCAGAAGTATTCCGGTTAGACATAAGGCCCCGGTGGGGGTGCGGAAGCGTCGCGGCAAGGAGTCCGGATGAAGTTCTCGATGATCTTCGAGGCCCAGATGACCGATCCGACCGCCGCCCACGAAGCCCAGGTGCTGCGGGATTGTGTCGAACAGGCGGTGCTCGCCGACGAGATGGGCTTCGACGCGGTGTGGGCGGTCGAGCATCACGGGCTCAAGTGGTACGCGCACATGAGCGCCCCGGAAATCTTCCTGACCTATGTGGCCGCCAAAACCACGCGGGTGCGCATCGGCCACGGCGTGGTCTGCATGCCCTTCGGCTTCAATCACCCCGTCCGCACCGCCGAACGCGCCGCCATGCTGGACGTGCTCTCCGGCGGCCGCCTCAACCTCGGCGCGGGCCGCGGCGCGACCGCCGTCGAAACCTCCATGTGCGGAGTCGATCCCGACCGCACCTATCAGGAGGTCGAGGAATCCCTGCGGATGATCGCCACCGCCTGGCAGGACCCGGAGGGCGAATTCGAGTACCACGGTGAGCTTTTGGACATCGAGCCACACCACCTGCTGCCGCGACCGGTCCAGCGCCCGCATCCGCCGCTGTTCATGGCGTGCACCAAGAAAGACACTCTGAAACTGGCCGCCGACTACGGAATCGGCGCGCTGGTACTGGGTTTCGCGGGCATCGAGGAGATCGCCGAGCTACGCGGCATCTACGACGACGCCATTGCCGCACGCACCGGGGAACGGTTCGTCTCCACCGTCGTCAACGATCACTTCGCGGCACTGTGCCCGACCATCGTGCTCGACGACCGTGAACAGGCCCAGCAGATCGGCGCACGCGGGCAACGCTTCTTCGCACAGTCCATCAAGTACTACTACGGCGCGGGCCCGGTGCCCGACGAGGCCGTGGAACCCGGCGTCGACGAGGTCGCCAAGATGCGCGAAATCGCCGACGAGCACGTCGCTTTCCTGCACGAGGCCAAGATTCCGGTGAAGTCCGGATCCACCGCCATCTTCAATACCGAGCACGCCTACGGCAATGCCGACGACGCCATCGCGTACGTCGAACGCCTGCAAGCCGCCGGGGCCGACGAGATCCTGTGCCTGATCCAGATGGGCACCGTGCCGCAGGAAGCGTGCCTCGAAACCATCCGTCAGTGGGGGGAGAAGGTCATCCCCCACTTCCGAAATAAGTAGCAGAGAGCAGAAGGAAGTCGAAATGGCTGATCTGACAGGCAAAGTCGCCCTGATCACCGGTGCCGCGCGCGGCCAGGGTGCGGCCGAGGCGCGACTGTTCGTCGAGCGCGGCGCGAAAGTGGTCATCACCGACGTACTGGAGACCGAGGGCAAGGAACTCGCCGAATCCCTCGGCGAGGCAGCGCGTTTCGTGCGCCACGACGTCACCGACGCCGACAGCTGGGAGGCCGCCGTCAAGGTCGCCGTCGACACCTTCGGCAAGCTGGACGTCCTGGTCAACAACGCGGCCATCTACATCATGAAGCCGCTCACCGAGACCAGTCCCGAAGAGCTGGACCGGATCCTGCAGGTCAACCTGGTCGGCGCGTTCCGCGGCATCAAGGCCGTGCTCCCCGCCATGACCGCGGCCGGCGGCGGCTCCATCGTGAACATCTCCTCGCAGGCCGGACTCGAGGGCCTGATGAACCACTCCGCCTACGGCTCCTCCAAGTGGGGCCTGCGCGGCCTGTCCAAGATCTCCGCCCTGGAGCTCGGCCCGGCCCAGATCCGGGTCAACTCCGTGCATCCCGGCCCGATCGCCACCCCGATGGTCCCCTACCTGACCACCGGCCCCGGCAGCTTCCCGACCCTGCCGCTCGAGCGCACCGGCCTGCCCGAAGAGGTCGCCGAACTGGTCGCCTTCCTGGCGTCGGACGCTTCGGCCTACATCACCGGCGCGGAGGTGACCGTCGACGGCGGCCTCGCGGCGGGCAAGTTCATCCCGCGAAACATGTAGCAGCACAGCGAGATCCAGGAAGGACCGCAAATGACCCTGTCACCCGAATGGCAGACCTTCGTCGACGCCGCCAGCGCGGCGTTCCCGGCACTGGGCACCGACGTGCTCGACGCCGCCGAAGCGCGGGCCTTCCTGGCCGCCCGCCCCGCCCCCGCCGTGGCACCCATTCCCGTTGCGGCGGTCGAGGACTGGCTGGTCCCCGGACCTGAGGACGCCCCCGAGGTGCCGGTGCGGCTGTACCGCCCACTGGACGCCGAAGCAGTTCCGGGCGTGGTGGTCTTCTATCACGGCGGCGGATTCGTGCTGTGCGGCTTGGATTCCCACGACCGCTTCTGCCGCACCATGGCCAATGCCGCCGGGGTCATCGTGATCTCCGTCGACTACCGCCGCGCCCCCGACGCGCACTTCCCGGCCGCCGCCGACGACGCGTACGCGGTACTGCGCTGGGTCGCCGACAATGCCGAATCCCTGGGCGGCGACCCGGACCGGCTGGCCGTGGCCGGGGACAGCGCGGGCGGCAATCTCGCCACCGTCGCGGCCATCACCGCCCGCGACAACGGCGGCCCCGACATCGCCTTCCAGCTGCTCATGTACCCGATGCTCGACCCGAACTGCGACAGCCCGTCCTACACCTCCAACGCCGAGGGCTACTTCACCACGGCGGCGCATCTGCGCTGGTACTGGCAGCAATACCTGTCCTCGGACGCCGAGCGGTCCGACCCTTACGCCAATCCCCTGATCGCCGACCTGACCGGACTGCCGCCCGCGCACATCGCCACCGCCGAATTCGATCCACTGCGCGACGAGGGCGAGACCTACGGCCGCCTGCTGCGCGAGGCCGGCATCGACACCGAGATCCACCGCTGGAACGGCACCGTGCACGGTTTCATGTCGATGGCCTTCCATCTGCGAGAAACCGAGCGCGCCAACACCATCGCGTTCGAAGCGCTGCGGCGCGCGTTGGCCCGCACACCCGTCATGTGAAATTCCCAGTGGGTTCACAACCGGACGGGTTAGCATCGCTTGCGTTCACCCGTTTGAAACGTGAGGAAATCACTTGTCGGTCGCACGCCACATCTCGTCCGTGACAGGCACCGCTCTGGCGGCCATGACGCTTGCCGCCGCCGTCGCCGGTTCCGCGCACGCCGCGCCCGGCGGCTATGGCACGCTGGCGCTCTCACGCCTGAAGAACAGCGCCGTAGCCGAGTCCGACACCAGCAAGGTCGCCGCCGACGCCGCCGCGATCCGCAGCTGCGCCAACTACGACTGCGAGATCGTGCTGCGCTTCACCGACGGCTGCGGGGCAGTCGCCCAAGGCGCGGACGGCACCTGGGGCTGGGCCGTCGGCGGCAGCCTGGACGAGGCTCAGCAGAACGCCATCGCCGGACTGGGCCAGAGCGCTCCCCCGTTCCCGGACCTCGGCAGCGCCCAGGCCGTCGCCGCCCACGTGGTGGCCAGCACCTGCACCAAGGACTATCAGTAACAACGACTTTCGGGCCGGGGCTCAGTGCGGGTGCTGGGCCTCGTAGGCCGCGCGTTCGGCGGCGCGACGGGCCGCACGGGTCGGGTTCTCCAGATCCTCGGGGAAGCCGTGCTTCACCAGCCGATGCGCCCGGTTCATCGGCATGTAGGCGACGATGTAGAACAGCGCCAGCAGCACGCCGAGCAGGATCACCGCCAGCTTCAGCGCCACCTCACCCGGCAGCAGGAACGCCAGCGCGAAAACCGGGAGCATCGGCACCATTTGGCGCACGATGTGCCGCGGCACCGCCCAGGTGCCGGTGAGATCGTTGCGCACCCACTCCCGTAGATCCTCGGGCAGCACGCGCCCGCAGGTGTAGCCGATCCACTGAACAGGGTTGGGGCGCTTCATTTCCGGTTTCCCTTCATCGACTGTTCGGGGTCGGCTAACACCGATTGCCGCGCCGCGGCGTTGACCCGGCCGAGTACCTCGCGCAACTCCTCGAGATCGGCCAGGCTCACCCCCAGCCGCGCCACCACCGCGGGCGGAATCTTCTCGGCCTCGCGACGCAGCTCCCGCCCGGCGTCGGTCAGATCCACCACGAGACTGCGCTCGTTGTGGGCATCGCGCCGCCGGGTGATGAGCCCGGCCGCCTCGAGCCGCTTGAGCAGCGGGGAGAGCGTGGGCGAATCGAGTTGAATGGCCTCGCCGATGTCCTTGACCGACATCGGCGCCTCACCCCACAGCGCCAGCATCACCAGATACTGCGGATGCGTCAGCCCCATCGGTTCGAGCAGCGGGCGATACACCGCGAGCACCGCCCGATTCGCCACCGCCAGCGCGAAGCAAACCTGCCGGTCCAGCTGCAACGGGTCGATCGCCTCGAACCCGGTCTCCGCCTTCACGTCCACCGCTTCGCCCTCCTCGGTCGCCTTGGTTAGGGCAATAATAGTTAATGCACTAACTGTTAGTCGACGACTCGATGAGTAATTGGCGTCACATGCTCAGCCCTGCTGCTGCGCCAGCGACGCCATGAGGGTGACGATGCGGCCGGTATCCATATAGTCGCGGAACAGCGTGACCAGGCCGTCCTCGACGCGAATCACATTGACGGAGCTGCGAACCCACGCCCGCGGCTGATCCGGGCGGGTGATGTCGATATCGCACTCGGTGATGAAGAGGCCGGGCTCGGTGGTCTCATGCACGGTCGGGCGGATGCTGTGCACGACCACCCCGGCCATGACTCCACCGGACCAGCGTGCGGCGAGATAGTCGCGGATCTGCTCACGGCCTTCGAGGCGATCGGGCTGACCGGGGATCAGGAACGGGATCTCGAAGACGGCATCCGGGGCCATGAGCGCCGCGAAGCGGTCGGCATCACGGGAGGGCAGGCCCTCGAACAGGCGCAGGACGACGTCACGAGGGGTTTCGACGGATGTGGGCACCACTACCTCCAAAAACGGAACGTTGAACCCGTTTAATATTCGGGGCGTGCGCCCCGGTTGTCAACGGTGGGTACGCTGACGGAGTGACGGAACGCCCCCTGCGCGCCGATGCCCGCCGCAATCGCGAGCGGGTCCTGGCCGCCGCCCAGGAAGCCTTTGCCGCCGAAGGCATCTCGGTACCGCTCGACGAGATCGCGCGCCGGGCCGGCGTCGGGGCAGGCACCGTCTATCGCCACTTCCCCACCAAGGAAGCACTTTTCGAGGCGGCCATCGTCGATCAGGTGGACAAGATCACCGCGCACGCGCGCGAACTCACCGAGGCCGACGACCCCGGGACGGTGTTCTTCGACTACCTGGCGAAGCTCGTGCTGCAGGGCGGCGTCAAGCGCGACCTGGCCGACGCCCTGCGAACCGGCGGCGGACAATACCCGCGCACGGTGTCCGAGGATTTCAAAGCCGCTCTGGCCACCTTGCTTTCCCGGGCACAGGACGCCGGAGCGGTGCGGCCGGAGATCGGCGTCGACGACCTGCTGGCCATCATCAAGGGCGTCTTTCTCGCCGTACACGAGTCTGGGGCAGACCCGGGATTGCGCGATCGGATCTTCGCCGTGATCACCGACGGCCTGCGCGCAAACGTCGGGCAATAAGTCGCTGAAATATTGCGGAAGGAACTGAAACGAGGGCGAATCGCCCGCATAGTTCCGCAATGTCCGCACGTTTTTGCAACTCGGATGCTTTGATGCACCATGTGCTGATCGGTTGCCTTTCCGGCACCGCGGCCCGGGGCTGTTCTTCGAAGTTCATTCGTTCGAGTTGACGACAGGAGATCAGGTTCGATGAAGCGTGCGATCCGTGCCGTCGCCGTCACGGCTGGTCTGGCGGTGGCAGCCTGCGGCAACACCCCGAAACCCGAGGCCGCCCCGCAACAGCCACCCCCGCGCACGCTGACCGTCGGGATCAAATTCGATCAGCCCGGACTGTCGGTCCGGGGACCGGACGGCAAACCCCACGGCTTCGATGTCGACACCGCCGTCTACATCGCCGACAAGCTCGGCGTCACCCCCGAACACATCACCTGGCGCGAGGCCCGCTCGGAACAGCGCGAGGACCTGTTGAACTCCGGCACAGTCGATTTCATCGTCGCCTCCTACTCCATCACCGCCGCGCGCCAGCAACTCGTCTCCTTCGCCGGGCCCTATCTGCTGGCCGGGCAGGACCTGCTGGTGCGGCAGAGCGAACGCGCCATCGACCAGCCCGAGGACCTCGACGGGCGCACCGTGTGCACCGCCGAGGGCTCCACCTCCGCCGACAAGATCCGCCGCAGCTTCGCCCACAATGTGAAGCTCTCCACCCGGGATACCTACGCGCAGTGCGTCTCCGACCTGATCGCGGGCACCATCGACGCGGTCACCACCGACGACGTCATCCTGGCCGGATACGCCCACGAGCATCCCGGCGTGCTGCGTGTGGTCGGGCACCGGTTCACCCGCGAGCGCTACGGGGTCGGCGTGCACAAGGGCGATCTCGAGCTGCAGAACCGCGTCACCTCCGCGATCCGGCTGATGATCGACGACGGCAGCTGGCGGCGCGCCATGGAGGCGAATCTGGCTGCCAGTGGCTATAAGCCGATGCCCGCGCCGGTGGTCTTCAACGCACCCGATAAAGCCGTCGAACCCGGCGATCCGACCACCCTGGATCCCGAATTGGTGAATGCCGCCAAGGCCGTCGCCGCCACCTCCAATGCCCGTGACTGGGAAGGTTTCCGCTCCCTGGTCTGCCCCGAAACCGCCGACACCATCGACGAAATCGTTTTCCAGTACACCCCGCAATTCGACAAAAACCTCGGCGCGGAGGTGAAGAACGCGGGCTACACCAATACCGTCACCGGAGTCACACAAAACGACCCGAACTCCGCGACCTTCGCATTCCACGAAACCTTCACAAACGTCCCCGAGAAATACCGCAGCTACTTCAAGGACATCGACTACACCGGAAGCATGGTCCGCCGCAACGGCTCCTGGAAACTCTGCAGCCTGGCCGCCGACTTCGTCGAACCCTGAGCTGCTTCGGAGAACTCCGAGTTGGACGCGACCGCCGAAATAATGCGGTGCACCGGGACGGGCGGTGCACCTACCCTCGACGGCAGTCGAAAGAAAGGACAGTCCAATGTTTCCCGTCGAGCTGCGCGGTACTCGGGCGCAGACGCTCATGTGGGCCCACGAGCACGAGGTCGAACCGGCCGCACTGCAGCAGCTGCGCAATATCGCGCAACTGGAATGGGTCTACGGCGTACGGGTGATGCCGGACGTGCACCTGGGCAAGGGCGCGACGGTCGGATCCGTCATCGCCATGAAGGACGCGGTCGCCCCGGCGGCCGTCGGAGTCGATATCGGCTGCGGGATGGAAGCGGTGCTGACCTCGCTCACCGCGGCCGACCTGCCCGACAACCTGCACTCGCTGCGGTCGCGCATCGAAGCGGCCGTGCCGGTCGGGTTCGGCGCGCACGACGATCCGGTGAACGTGAACCGCTTGAACGCGGAGGTCTTCGGCCAGCACGCGGCCGGCACCACCATGCGGGCGGGCTGGGAGCGGTTCTGGAAGTCGTTCGACACCCTGGATCCGGCCGTGCACGTGCGAGAGTCCAAGGCGCACAAGCAGATGGGCACCCTCGGTGGAGGCAACCACTTCGTGGAAGTCTGCCTCGACACCGAACAGCGCGTCTGGATCCTGCTGCACTCCGGAAGCCGCAATATCGGCAAGGAACTCGCCGAGCGGCACATGGCCGTCGCACGCACCCTGCCGCACAATGTCGACCTGCCCGATCGCGATCTGGCCGTATTCCTTTCCGGGACATCGGAAATGGATGCCTACCGGCGCGACCTGACCTGGGCGCAGGAGTATGCGGCCCGCAACCGTGCCGTCATGCTGGCCCTGGTCTGCAAGGCGGTGAGCACCGAATTCGACGGTCTGGCAGTGCGTTTCGAGACACCCATCTCGTGCCACCACAACTACGTGGCCGAGGAGGTCATCGACGGGATGCCCATGCTGGTGACCCGTAAGGGTGCGGTGCGGGCGGGCGCGGGTGATCTCGCGCTGATTCCGGGCTCGATGGGTACGCGGTCGTATGTGGTTCGGGGCAAGGGAAATCCGGCCTCGTTCCAGTCGGCGTCGCATGGTGCGGGGCGGCGGATGAGCCGTAATGCGGCCAAGCGGCAGTTCACGGTCGCCGACCTGGTCGCGCAGACCGAGGGCGTGGAGTCGCGTAAGGACGCCGGGGTGATCGACGAGATCCCCGCGGCCTACAAGGACATCGACCAGGTCATCGCGGCTCAGGGCGACCTGGTCGACATCGTGGCCACGCTGCGTCAGGTGCTGTGCGTCAAGGGCTGAGTCGGGGCGTGCAGGGTTGAGACGGGTCAGCGGCGGCGGAAGGTCGCCGCTGCACCCGCACCCACCAGCAGGATGCCCACGATCAGCGGGAATCCCGTTTGCAGCCACTGGAACAGCGCGATGTGCATGTCATCGGACACCGGCAGATCACCGATCAGCCGGAAGGTGTCGTCCGGGAAGATGAAATGGATGATCCCGGGCAGCACCCCCCACACCAGCCCGGCGATCATGGTGCCCGCCGGCGAATAGGCGGCCATGGCCGCGACGATCAGGAACAGGATCGCGGCGATCAGGATCTCGAAGGTCGAGCCGACCCGGTCGGCGAAATCCCCGAGAATCGTCCACTGCCTGGTTCCCGCCGCGCCGCGAGCGGCCAGGGCAATGCCGACGGGGGTGATCAACAACCCCACCAGCGCGCCGGTCAGCGTTCGCGACACCCCGCCACTACTGCGAAACTGCGCCCCGGGCGGAGTCCACCCCGCGGGCGATGGGAACTTCTCCGGCATCTGCGTCTCCCTGCGCACCCCCGGACGCCCTTCGTGCCCGGAACCCTATTGTCCGTCCGCCCACGGGATTCCGCGCGATCTTGACCGCTCCGCAACCAAGGCGCTGTTCACCGGTGTTTTACAGCGCGAATGCGTGTCCGGTTGGGAGGATTTGTACGTTTGTCGCCGGTGTGAGATCGGCTGCGGCGGCACGGAAATGCTCCGCCCCGGCCCGGTCACCCTTGGTCATGAGACGGTCGCCGAGGGGCCCGCTGGAGAAGGCGTAGTGGATCGGCACCGCCACCCGTGGACGCAGGACACGGGCGAGATCGGCCGCCTCGACAGCATCCATCACCACCTGCTTGTTGAGCGCCGGGCGGATGCGCAGGCCGTTGACCGGGAGCAGAGCCAGATCCAGATCCGGGAAACGCCTTGCGATGTCGTCCAATTCGGCGATGCGCAGGGTGTCCGCGCCGAAGAAGGCGGCGTGACCGTCGGCGCGCAGCACGAAGGTCACCTCGGGGACGCCGTGGCTGGCCGGAGTGGCGGTCACCTCGACCGGCCCCAGCCGCGTGGACTGCCAGGGCGCGAGCTCGACCACGTTCGGAAACCCCGCCGCGCGCACCTGTTTCGCGAGACCCGGCACCACCGCGAAGGGCACCGACTTATCGGGATAGGTGATCAGCGCAGCCAGATCACAGTGGTCGTAGTGGCCGTGACTGATGACGATGCCGGATAACTCCGGCAGCTGGGCCGCGGTGGCGAAGGCGCGCGGTTCGCCCTGCCGATAGAAGCGGGTCTCCGACAGCCACGGGTCGGTGAGGATTCGGGCTCCGCCGAAATCGAGGAGGGCGCTGGCATGGACGACACGGGTCACGGTGAGCATGACGTTTCCTAACAAGACGGGCGTCTACTTAAACTAAGTAGACGCCCGTCTTGTTACCCTGTCAACGTGCCCGACCGACCCGTCACCGCCCGCAGCCGTAACCGCCGAGGCCAGGGCGCACTCCTGCGCGACGAACTCGTCACCGCCGCCAGCCGCCTCCTCGAAGACCTCGACGGCCAGGAGGCCCTGTCCCTGCGCGCCGTCGCCCGCGCCGCCGGCGTCGCCCCACAGAGCGTCTACCTGCAATTCGCCGATAAACGCGAACTCCTCACGGCCGTCTACCGGCTCCGTTTCGGCGAACTCCGCGAGGCGCTGCTGACCGCCCTCGCACCCATCCCCGAAACCGCTGCCGCCGAACGACTTTCCGCCCTGTGCCACGCCTTCGTCGACTACGGCGTCACCAATCCCGGCCACTACCGCGTCTTGTTCGGCACCGCCGGAACCCCTGGCTGGGAACCCACCACGGGTCAGCTCCCCGGCCTCCCCACCATGGAACTGCTCACCGCCACCGCGGCCGCGACCGGCGCCCCGGACCCCGCCGCCACCGCTCAATGCCTGTGGGCGGGCATGCACGGCCTCATCACACTGCGCCAGGATCGCCCCAGCTTCCCGTGGCTCCCCCTCGACCATCTGGTCGACACTCTCGTCTCCGCGCATCTGGCCGCTGTCCGCTGATCCACCCGAAACGAAGCATTTCAGCCGCCCCCAGGGCCTGAAATCGGGCCACTCGGGTGCGGTGTTCGGCCAACCGAATTCGCTCACGGCCGTGAGTCGGGGGTGCGAAGTTGGACCAAGATGCGGGCGGCGCGGGCGCGGTGTCGGTGCGGTGGGGCACGATGGTCGGCGTGACCTCAGCCGACTCGAATGCCTCCGACCTCGCCCCTGCCCAGCCCGGAGCGGGCGGATTGCGCGAGGACGCGGAACGGCTGCTGCGCGAGCTCGCCGGTCCCGCAGCGCGGCTGCGGGAGGACCAGTGGGTGGCCATCGAGGCGCTGGTGGTGGGGCGGCGGCGGGCGCTGGTGGTACAGCGGACCGGGTGGGGCAAGTCGGCGGTGTACTTCATTTCGGCGAAGCTGCTGCGGGCGCAGGGGCGGGGGCCGACGGTGATCGTGTCGCCGTTGCTGGCGTTGATGCGCAACCAGGTGGCGGCGGCCGAACGGGCGGGAGTCGTTGCGGCGACCATCAATTCGGGGAATGTCACCGAGTGGGACGACATTCACGCGCGCGTCGCGTCCGGGGACGTGGATGTGCTGCTGGTGAGCCCGGAGCGGTTGAACAATCCGGACTTCCGGGATTCGGTGCTGCCCAAGCTGGCCGCCGACGCGGGGCTGGTCGTGATCGACGAGGCGCACTGCGTCTCGGACTGGGGACATGATTTCCGGCCCGACTATCGCCGGATCCGCACGCTCATCGCCGATCTCGGGTCGGATGTGCCGGTGCTGGCCACCACGGCCACCGCCAACGACCGGGTGGTGACCGATGTCGCCACCCAGATCGGCACGGACACACTGGTTTTGCGAGGCAGCCTGGATCGCGAGTCACTGCACCTGTCGGTGGTGCGCATCGCGGACGCGGTCGAACGCACCGCATGGCTGAGCAAGCGCCTGCAGGAGCTGCCGGGCTCGGGCATCGTCTACACGCTGACCGTCGCCGCCGCCCACGATCTCGCCGACGTGCTGAACTCGCACGGGCACACCGTCGCCGCCTATACCGGCCAGACCGACCCGACCGAACGCGAACACCTCGAAATCGCGCTGCTGAACAACGAGGTGAAGGCGCTCATCGCCACCTCCGCCCTCGGAATGGGTTTCGACAAGCCCGATCTCGGCTTCGTCGTGCACCTGGGCGCACCCTCCTCCCCCATCTCCTACTACCAGCAGGTCGGTCGTGCCGGGCGTGGCACCGAACGCGCCGAGGTGGTGCTGCTGCCCGGCCACGAGGACCGCCAGATCTGGAGCTACTTCGCCTCGGTCGCCTTCCCCCGCGAACACATCGTGCGCTCGGTGCTCGCGGCCCTCGACACCGACCGCCCGCTGTCCACCGCCGCCCTGGAACCGCTGGTGGAACTCAACCGCTCCCGCCTCGAGATGGTGCTCAAGGTCCTCGATGTGGACGGTGCGGTGCGCCGGGTGCGCGGCGGCTGGCTGGGCACCGGCGAACCCTGGACCTACGACACCGAACGCTACGAACGCCTCAGCGTCGCCCGCGAGGCCGAACAGCAGGCCATGATCGACTACGAGGCCACCACCGGCTGCCGAATGACGTTCCTGCGCAGTCAACTCGACGATCCCGGCCTGGCCCTGGGCACCGTCTGCGGCCGCTGCGACAACTGCACCGGCACCCGCCAGGACACCACCATCGATCAGACCGCCCTCGCCGAGATCCGCACCCGCCTGGACCGGCCCGGCATCGATCTCGCGCCCCGCAAGCAGTGGCCCACCGGTCTGGCCAAACTCGGAATCTCCTTGTCCGGCAAGATCACCGGCGGAGCCGAGACCGGCCGCGTCCTGGGCCGCCTCAGCGACCTCGGCTGGGGCCAGCGCCTGCGCCCCCTGCTCGACGGCCCCGACGCCCCCATCCCGGACGAGGTATTCCGTTTCTGCACAACGGTGCTGCGCGAATGGGATTGGGCCGAGCGCCCCACCGCCGTCATCGCCCTGGACTCCGGCACCCGCCCGACCCTGACGCGTTCCCTCGCGGCCCGCCTCGCCGAGGTCGGCCGCCTCCGAGATCTCGGCGTCCTGCACCTGCGCCCCGACCTCCCGCCGGTCTCGGCCGCCAACTCCGCCCACCGCATCGCGGCCCTCCACAATGCCTGGGAGACAACGGATCTCAGCGCCGTCGACGGCCCCGTCCTGCTGGTAGACGCCCTCACCGACACCGGCTGGACCTTCACCATGGCCGCCCGCACCCTACGCGCCGCCGGCGCCCCCGCCGTCCTCCCCTTCGCCCTCGCCACCCCGTCCTGATTTCGCGCGTACCGTCGAATCGGGAGGGAGACACCATGACCGACACTCCGAACGACGAACCCGATCCGCGAGCACGCTGGCGCAAGCTACCGCCCGAGCCCACCGAGTTCATCGAGGAGAAGGACACCGAGCCCGCGGCAGTGGACTACGGGTCCGACTACGACCCGGACCGGGATGCTGCCCGGTACGGGACCGGGTAGCCCGGCAGCGCTCAGGCTTCCGCGGTGGGTTTGCGGTTCTTGAGATCGTCGATGGCGTCCACGTAGCGCAGCATCAGGCGGGCGAAGTCGAGCCGATCGGTCTCCGACCACTCAGCGGTGATGTATTCGAACGCGGCGCGCTGCTGCTTGCGGAAGCGGGCCATGAACTCCAGACCTTCGGAGCTGAGTTCGAGCACCGCGCGGCGACCGTCGAGCTGTGAAGGCACGCGGCGCAGATAACCCGCCTTGATGCTGTCGGTGACCATGCGGCTGGCCACCGACGGGTCCACGCACATGGCGGCCGCGATGCCGCCGACGGTCATCTCCCCGCTCTCCCCCACCTGCCCGGGCTGCTCCTGCGCGACCGCCGGGCAGCCGAGCACCACGCCCAACACCATGGCCCGGGTCGAGTCCTTGGTGGAGATGGGGTTCTCGACCTCCTGCAGGACGCCGCGCTTGAGCTTGCCGAATGCCGGGCCGATGGCATCGAGCAGCTCGTCGGGGGTGCGGTCGTCCGGTGTCATGTGCACATCGTATCTGCATGCGGTTCCGAATATATGTGTTGACTGTCAGATGTGTGCATGACAGCATGCATTTGTCCATATGCATGGATTCTCACTCGATCGGAGTTCGCCATGACCATCCTCGTCACCGGTGCCCGCGGCCAGATCGGCCGCGCCGTCCTCGACGCCCTGCACGCCCGGGGTCTCCCCGTCCGCGTCACCAGCAAAGACCCGTCCGCGCTCGACCTCCCCGCCGGAGTCGAGGCCGTCGCTCTCGGCGATGATCCCGAAACACTCTCCGCCGCACTGCAAGACGTGCGCCAGGTCTTCCTCTACGCCAACCCCACACTCGCCGACGCGTTCACCGTCGCCGCCGAGAAGGCCGGGGTCGAGCACGTCGTACTGCTGTCGTCCGCCGCGGTCGACGGCCCGAATCCCGACGGCAATCCCATCGGAGCGATGCACGTCGCCGTCGAAAGGTCGCTCGCCGCTTCGACTCTCGCCACCACGACCTTGCGTCCCGGCGGATTCGACAGCAATGCCCTCGGCTGGATCGAGGCCATCGCCGCCGGGCAGCCGATCGAGCTCCCCTTCCCGCAGGCCGCCCTGGCCATGATCCACCCCCTCGATATCGCCGACATCGCGATCGCCGCCCTCACCGGCGACGAATTGCGCGGTCGCACAGTCTCCCTCACCGGCCCGGAGCCGATCAGCTTCCGCGCGCAGATCGCCGAACTGTCGGCGGCCATCGGGCGCGAGATCCCCGTCGTCACCGTCACCCCCGAGGCCGCCCGGGAGCAGATGTTGCACACCATGCCGCCCTTCATCGCGGACGCGCTGCTGTCGACCTGGGCCGAGGTGGCCGACCACCCGCAGGCGCCGGCCGACACCACCGAAACCCTGCTCGGTGTCCCGGCCCGGACCTTCGGCCAGTGGGCCCGGGAGAACGCGGCCGCCTTCACCGCCGCCTGACCCACCCGTCCGGCGGCCCGCCGGAAGAGTTGCCGGGCCGTCACGGAAACCGCTGTCCACCTGGGGCGCGGCGCGTAGGCTCAGACAAATCCCGCAGTCGCCACAACGATCTTGGGGAGTTCATCATGGCGTCCGCAGCACCCAAAGCCCCGCCGCTGCCCCTCCTGCGCGCACTCGCCTGGTTCCGCGACGGCCTCGCCGCGCTGCACCGGCGCATGGTGCCCGGGCACATCGCATTACTGGAACTGTCCACCATCGGCTATCTCACCCAGGCCACGTGCGCCGCAGCCGAACTCGGCATCGCCGACGCACTCGCCGACGGGCCCCGGCAACCGGCCGACCTCGCGCGCGCCGTCGGCGCGGACGCCGACGCGCTGCGCCGGTTGATGCGGCTGCTCGTCAGCGGCGGCGTGTTCGCACAGCGGCGCGACGGGTCCTATCAATTGACCGCGATCTCGCAGTCACTGCGCGGGGACGCCGCGGTGTCGCTGCGAGATCTGTTCCTGCTCTTGGGTAACGACCTGCACCGCAGGACATGGACCCACCTCACCGACTCGGTGCGGCACGGCCGGTCCCAATGGCCCGAACTGGCGGGCATGGGGTTCTTCGAGTACGCCGAACAGCATCCCGAGGTCGGGGAGGTCTTCGACCGCGCCATGACCAGCGTCAGCTCGCTGGCCTCCGAACCTTTGCAGGCCGCCTATGATTTCGGCCATTTCGCCTCGATCGTGGATATCGGGGGCGGTCGCGGCAGCCTGCTCGTCGATATCCTCGAGCGTCATCCATCGTTGCGCGGCACCGTTTTCGACCTGCCGCGCGTCGTGGAAAGCCTGCCCGAACAACTGCTGGGACCGGGCCTCACCGGCCGCCTCACCTTCGAGAGCGGCAGCTTCTTCGACAGCGTCCCCAAAGGCAGTGACGCCTACCTGCTCAAGCACATCGTCCACGACTGGGGAGACGAGGACGCCGAACGCATCCTGCGCACCGTCCGCACCGCCATGGAGGCCGAGGCGCGCCTGCTGATCATCGAAATCGTCATGCCGGAACACCACCGGCCCCACCCGGGCAAGGTCATCGACCTGGAGATGCTGGTCAATACGCAGGGCGGCCGCGAACGCACCCAGACCGAGTTCGGAAATCTGCTCTCCCGCAGCGGTTTCGTGCTCACCCGCGTGGTGCACACGGCCGCGCCCGACTGTGTGATCGAGGCCCATCCGGCCTGGTGACGTGCCGGGCGCCGACGACGGTCCGGGTGCTGATCGCCCCAGGTAGCGATCACACCCGGACCCGTCGACGCTGCCCGTGTGGGCGGACGCGGCGCAATCCGCCCGCCCGTCACGGGCTGCCGCCTCCCTGCTTCCGTTGTCGCGCAGCAACTTTCAGGCGGAGCGACGGACGCGTGGGCCGACAACCCCTGCGGCCCGATCGGTCCAGCCGTCCGCCATCTGCGCCAACAGGAACCAGGCGGCGTGTACTTGTTCGTCCGAGACGTTCTCGGCCGTCTTGAGCAGATGCACGGCGCGCACATGCGCCGCCGCCATGGCGTCCACCACGGCCCCGAGCGATTCGGCCCGCGCTACACCCCTCGGCAGCGCCCGGCTCGACACCCACTCGTCGATGAACGTGACGAGTTGCGTGCGTAGTTCGTCGATCCCACCGGTATCGCCGGGCTGCTCCCGGCGCTGCAGGTGCAGTTCGGCCAGTGCCCGGGCCCAGCGGGTGACCATGTGGTCGTCGGGCTGATCGCCGATATGACCGCAGAAGGCCGCCAGCAGCTCATGCCAGTCGGGCAGTACCGGGCGATCGGCGAACCTGTCACGGCCGCTCGCCCGCCACAGCTGTGTGCTATCAGGTTGGGGTACGTACATACCTACCTCCACGGCGGTGCGGGCGCACCCGGGGCCGCGGGCGGTCACCGGACCGCGAGCCCGGCGCGGCAAGGGCGGACCGCGCCGGATCCGGGCAACCGCTATCGGCGAAGGGCACATCTCGATGCGGCACCGGGTGCTCTTCCAGGATGACCGCTCGGGCCGTCCCGCCCACTGCCCTTCCCCCGCCCTCCGACTGCCCCTGAACGCCGAGACCAACCGACCGGTCCGGCCCCGTTACTCTCCCTCTCCCCCAACGCAATTCGGCCGTAACCCGAAGCGCCCTTCGATTACACCTTGACCAGATCGTCGGCGTGGACGACCGGGCGCTGCATGCTGTCGGGGAGGTCGGAAGTGGAACGGCCCTTCATGGTTTCGAGTTCGTCGCTGTCGTAGGCGGCCACGCCGCGGGCCACGATCCGGCCGTCGGGGGCGATCAGGTCGATCACATCGCCGCCGTAGAAGTGACCGGTGACCTCGGTGAGGCCGGCGGCCAGCAGGGAGTGGCGGCGCTCGGCCACCGCGGCCACCGCGCCCGCGTCCAGATGCACCGCGCCGCGCGCGTCGGCGGCGTGGCGGACCCAGAACTTGCGGGCGGACAGGCGGGTGGGTCGGGGGGCGAAGGCGGTGCCGACGGTCGCGCCCGAAAGAGCCGCCGCCGCATCGGAAGCCGCGGCCAGCAGCACGGGGACGCCCGCATCCGCGGCCAGGCGGGCGGCCGACAGCTTGGAGGCCATGCCGCCGGTGCCGAGTGCGCCGCCGGAACCGGCGATCACGCCGTCCAGGTCGGCGCTGCTGCGCACCTCGGGAATGAAGTTCGCGGCGCCCTTGCGCGGGTCGCCGTCATAGAGGCCGTCGACGTCGGAGAGCAGGATCAGCGCGTCCGCGCCGACCAGGTGCGCGACCAACGCCGCGAGCCGGTCGTTGTCGCCGAAGCGGATCTCCTCGGTGGCGACGGTGTCGTTCTCGTTCACCACCGCGATCGCGTGCAGCGAGCGCAGCCGGTCCAGGGTGCGCTGGGCATTACGGTGCGGTTCGCGGCGGCCGAAGTCGCCGGCGCTCAACAGCACCTGACCCACCACCCGGTCGTAGCGGGCGAAGGAGGTCCCCCACGCGTGCGCCAAGGCCAGCTGCCCGACGCTCGCGGCCGCCTGCTTGGTGGCGAGATCCTTGGGGCGCTTGGACAATCCGAGCGGAGCCATGCCCGCGCCGATCGCGCCCGAGGACACCACGACGAGGTCCGAGCCCGCGCGCATGCGGGCCTCGACCGCGTCGGCGAGCCGGTCCAGCCGACCGGTGTCGAGACCGCCCTCCAGACTGGTCAGCGCCGACGAACCGATCTTGACCACGACACTGCGCGCGGACGCGATCGCCTGCCGCGCCGCGCTCAGCTCGGTGATCGGAGTGCCACTCGAAACCACTTGCACCACACCTCAATTCGCCCGCGATGCCGCAGCACCGTCGCACCCGAATCCGTCGTCCCACCACACCGGCCGCCCGCCTCGTCGCGAACGGCCCTGCGGCACAGCCCTACTCGTCGTCGTCGATCAGACCGCGGCGTGCACGCGAGGCGTGCTTGCGCTCCGCGGCACCGATACGTTCGGTCTGATCCAGGCGCGGGTCCACGCCACGACGGGTCAGCAACGTCTCCACACCGGCGGAAATCGAAGGCTCCCAATCGAAGCAGTAGTCCGCGATGGTCACCGAGCAACCCGGCTCGGCACCCAGCTTGACCAGCTCGTCCTCGACACCGAGGCGGGCCAGACGGTCGGCCAGGTAGCCCACGGCCTCGTCGTTGTCGAACTGGGTCTGGTTGACCCAGCGCTCGGGCCGCTCGCCGACGACGATGAAGCCGCCCTCGACCTCGGGATCGGGCAGTACCTTGAAACCGCTCTCGCCCTTGGCAACCGGGCGAATGATCTGCCGCTTCGGCTCCGCCTTCGGATGCGCCTTCCGGTACTCGGCGACCATCTCCGCGAGCGCGAAGGTCAAGGGCCGCAGCCCTTCCCGGCTCACCGCCGAAATCTTGAACACCGGCCAACCGCGCTTCTCGAACTCCGGCAGCACGAACTCCGCCAGCTCGTCGGCCTCCGGGATATCGGCCTTGTTGAGGATGACGATGCGCGGGCGATCCGCCAGATCGCCCAGGCTGGCATCGCCCACCAGCGCGGGCTGGTACGCGGACAGCTCGGCCTCCAGCGCATCCACATCCGAGATCGGATCGCGGCCCGGCTCCAGCGTGGCGCAGTCCACCACGTGGGCGAGCACCGCGCAGCGCTCCAGGTGTCGCAGGAAATCCAGGCCCAGGCCGCGGCCCTCGCTCGCACCCGGAATCAGGCCGGGCACATCGGCCACGGTGAAAGTATTGTCACCCGACTGCACCACACCGAGATTCGGCACCAGCGTGGTGAACGGGTAGTCGGCGATCTTCGGCTTGGCCGCCGACAGCACCGACACCAGCGAGGACTTACCGGCCGACGGGAAGCCCACCAGGCCCACATCCGCCACCGACTTCAGCTCGAGCACCAGATCGCGCTCTTCGCCGTCCACGCCGATCAGGGCGAAACCGGGAGCCTTGCGCGACTTGGACACCAGCGCGGCATTGCCCAGCCCGCCGCGGCCACCCTGGGCCGCCACATAGGTCGAGCCGACGCCGATCAGGTCGGCCAGGACCTCACCGTCGGTGCTCATCACCACGGTGCCGTCCGGAACCTTCAACAGCAGGCCCTCGCCCTGCTTGCCATTGCGGTTGGAACCCTCACCGGGCTTGCCGTTGCCGCCCTTGGCATGCGGGTGGAAGTGGAAGTCCAGCAGCGTATGGACATTGGGGTCGACCTCGAGGATCACATCCCCGCCATTGCCGCCGTTACCGCCGTCGGGGCCGCCCAGGGGCATGAACTTCTCACGCCGCACCGAGGCACACCCGTGCCCACCCTTGCCCGCGCTGACGTGCAAAACAACACGGTCGATGAATTTGGACATATCGGTGATCATCCTCCTTCAGGACTAGTCGTTTGCGATGCCGCTCGGGATGGCGGCTGCTTGGAAACAGCAAAGCGGGCCAGGGCTACTTACGAACCCTGACCCGCTAGGAAGCTAGTGGAGCGAACTCCGGTGCGCCGGTCAGGCGTTCACCGGCTCCGGAACCACGATGTTGATGGTCTTGCGACCACGCTTGGTGCCGAACAGCACCGCGCCCGCCTCGAGAGCGAACAGCGTGTCGTCGCCGCCACGGCCGACGTTGACGCCGGGGTGGAAGTGCGTGCCGCGCTGGCGAACCAGGATCTCGCCGGCCTTGACGACCTGACCGCCGAAGCGCTTCACGCCGAGCCGTTGGGCATTCGAATCGCGACCATTGCGCGAGCTGGATGCACCCTTCTTATGTGCCATTTCAAACTCCTCGTGCAGGGGTGACGAACCCCAAGTCGGATTACTTGATGCCGGTGACCTTCAGGACCGTCAGCTTCTGACGGTGGCCCTGACGCTTGTGGTAGCCGGTCTTGTTCTTGAACTTGTGGATACGGATCTTCGGGCCCTTGGTCTGTTCGACGACCTCGGCGGACACGGAAACCTTCGCCAGCTTGTCAGCATCGGTGGTCAGCTCGGCGCCATCAACAACCAGCACCGGCGACAGCGACACCGAAGTGCCCGGCTCACCCTCGATCTTCTCGACCTTCACCAGGTCACCGACCGCGACCTTGTACTGCTTTCCGCCGGTCTTGACGATTGCGTACGATGCCATCGGTCGGCTGCCCTTCTCTCTTTTCAAGTGCTCAGCACTCTGCTCACACGGCGGACATCCGATTCGCATCGGAAACCGCCGCAGACTGGTCTTGGTGGTATTCACCGCCGCCTCGGGCCATTGGCTCTCGGCTCTTTCGAACCGAACCGGCCCGCTCGCAGCACTAGTCACAAGAGAGTGCCATCGCGGGGGGCAGCGACTGACCAAGACTACAGGACCCCGCGACCCCCTCCAAACCGGGGTCATCCAGGTCTCACCTCGAGGTGTCGCGTTCTTACAAGAACGTCCGGCGCACCCCGGGCAGGATGGACCCATGCGAGCCACCGGAACCTTCAACGTCAAGTCCTTCGTCCCCACCGACGTCACCCCCGACCCGGCCATCACCACCGCGCTGCCGGTCGGCGTGGCCAAGCTGGAGAAGCAGTTCGAGGGCGAGATCACCGGGCGCTCGGCGACCCTGTTCACCTCGGCGTTCGACCAGGCGGCGGGCGTCGGGACCTATGTGGCGATGGAGTCGTTCGAGGGTGCGCTCAACGGGCGCGCGGGCACCTTCAATTTCGTGCATTGCGCTTCCACCGACGGCACCACCCGCACCGACATGTACTTCGCGATCGTCGCGGGCAGCGGCACCGGCGATCTGGCGGGCATCACCGGCACGGGTGACCTCCTCATCGACGCCGACGGCACGCATCGCATGGTGTTCGAATACGAGCTCGCCTGACCGTCCCGAAAAGAACTGTGGCCCCACCGGATTCCGGCGGGGCCACAGTCGTCTCTATCTACGGGCTAGTTCTCGCCCTCCGGCGCACCGGCGGGACGGCCCGCGGCACGACGACGCGGGCGAGCCCGCGGCGGAACCACGGCCGGGGCCAGCTCGTCGAGGTTGAAGCCCGGCTTGTCGGACTGATCCGCGCTGGAGAGTACGAACACCGCGGGTGCACTGTCCGCGGCCGGAGCCGAGACGGTACGTGCCACCCGGCGACGGGCGGGACGACGAGTCGACAGCACCGGCTCGGCGGTCACGGCCGTGCCATTGGTGCTCGGCACGGAGGCCTGCTCCTCGGGCTCGGCGTCCTCGGATTCGTCCTCGGCCACCGACCGTTCGGCCAGCGCGGCCTCGGCGGCCGCGTTCTCGGCCTCCCGCACGATGATCGACTCCGCGGCGGCGACATCGGCCACGGTCGCGGAATCACCCTCGGCCAGTACCGCGTTCGCCGCGTCGGCGGCCGCGATGGCATCCTCGTCCGCCGCGTGCGCGGCTTCCTCGGTAGCGTGCACGGCTTCCTCGTGGTGCGAGGCCATGGCCATGGCGACCGGGTGAGCGCGCTTGGCCGCGGCCTTCTCTGCCTGCTCCTCGTGCTTCTCGTGCTGGTCGGCCTTCTCCTCGACGACCGGTTCGACGACCGGGGTCTCGGCGGCGGCCGCGTTGCGGTCCTTGCGCCGGCGACGCGAACCCTCGCGACGCCCCACACCCTCACCGCTGTCACCGCCGGCCGGAGCCGACGACTCGACCGGGTAGTTGTGCACCAGGATGCCGCGACCGTGGCAGGTCTCACACGTGGTGGAGAACGCCTCGACCAGACCGGTGCCCAGCTTCTTGCGGGTCATCTGGACCAGGCCCAGCGACGTGACCTCCGACACCTGGTGGCGGGTGCGATCCCGGCCCAGGGCCTCGGTCAGGCGGCGCAGCACCAGATCCCGGTTGGACTCGAGGACCATGTCGATGAAGTCGACGACGATCATGCCGCCGATATCGCGCAGCCGCATCTGGCGCACGATCTCCTCGGCCGCCTCCAGGTTGTTGCGGGTCACGGTCTCTTCGAGATTGGACCCGCCCGCACCGGTGAACTTGCCGGTGTTGACGTCGACGACGGTCATGGCCTCGGTGCGGTCGATCACCAGGGTGCCGCCCGAGGGCAGCCACACCTTGCGGTCGAGCGCCTTGGCCAGCTGCTCGTCGATGCGCAGGCTGCCGAACACGTCGACGGCGTGGTTGTCGTAGCGCTCGACGCGGGCCAGCATGTCCGGGGCGACCGTGCGGACGTAGTTCTCGACCGTGGTCCAGGCCCGCTCGCCCTCGATGATGAGCTTGGAGAAGTCCTCGTTGAACAGGTCGCGGACGACCTTGACCAGCAGGTCGGGCTCCTCGTACAGGGTCTTCGGCGCGCCGGAACCCTGCTTGGACTGCTCCTCGATGGTGCGCCAAGTGGCCTGCAGCCGTTCGACATCGCGCGCCAGCTCCGGCTCGGAGACACCCTCCGAGGCGGTGCGGATGATGACGCCCGCGTCCTGCGGCACGATGTCGCGCAGGATCTCCTTGAGCCGCTTGCGCTCGGTGTCGGGCAGCTTGCGCGAGATACCGGTGGAAGTACCGCCCGGCACGTACACCAGGAAGCGACCGGCCAGGCTGATCTGCGTGGTCAGGCGGGCACCCTTGTGGCCCACCGGATCCTTGGAGACCTGCACCAGCACGGTGTCACCCGGGCGCAGCGCCTGCTCGATCTTGCGCTCCTTGCCGCCCAGACCGGCGGCCTCCCAGTTCACCTCGCCCGCGTACAGCACGCCGTTGCGGCCACGGCCGATATCGACGAAGGCAGCCTCCATCGACGGCAGCACGTTCTGGACCTTGCCCAGGTACACATTGCCGACCATGGACGCGGAACCCGTCGAAGTCACGAAGTGCTCGACCAGGATGCTGTCCTCGAGCACCGCCACCTGGGTGGTGGAGGTCGGGTGGTCCTGGAAGTGCTTCTCGCGCACCACCATCACCCGGTCCACCGCCTCACGGCGGGCCAGGAACTCCGACTCGGTCAGGATCGGCGGGCGGCGACGCCCGGCCTCACGACCGTCCCGGCGACGCTGACGCTTGGCCTCCAAGCGGGTCGACCCGCTGATGCCCTGCACCTCGTCGACATCCTTCGCGGCGGCGCGGCGCTTGCTGCGCGGCTCCCGCTCGTGCACGACGGTGTTCGGCGGGTCGTCGTCGGAGGTGGTCTCCGGCTCGTTGTCCTCACCGCCCTTGCGGCGGCGACGGCGGCGACGACGACGGCTGCTCGAGCCCTCCGGCACGGCCGCCTCGTCGTCTTCCTCGGACTCGTTCTCGGCGTCCTCGGCCGACTCGTCGGCCTCATCACCCTCGAGCTCATCGGACTCGTTGTCGCCGTGCTGTTCACCGCGACCCCGGCCGCGACCACGACGACCCCGGCGACGGCGGCGCGAGGTGCCCTCACGATCCGCGTCGTCCTTACCGGACTGCTCGCCGTCCCAGTCGCCCTCGTCCTCGGCGTCCTCGGACACCGGCTCCTCGATGACGACCTTGGGGCTGATGGCCTTCGGCGCGACGACCTCGACCTCGGCCTTTTCCTCGACGCGAGGCTTGCGCTCGGTGCGGCGCGCACGACGCGCCTCCTCGGCGGCCGCGGCGTCCGGGGCCTGGAACAGCGGGGCAGCCACGACGGGGGCTGCCACATACTGCACCGGCTCTTCGACGCGCGGGGTGCTCTGGAACGGGCTGGCGAACAGGCTGGTCTGCTTGGCCGCGGGGACGACGGCCGCCTCGGCGGCCTCCACCTCCTCGGCCGCGAGCTCGTCGGCGGCGCGATCGTCACCGGCGGCGATGGCCGCGTCGACGGTCGTCTCGGCGATCGGCTGCGGCGAGACCGGCTCGGCCACCTCGACGTCACGCGGACCGAAGGCGTCGCGCACGGTTTCCGCGACGGTACGGTCCAGACTCGATTGCGGGCTGCGCGCTTGCGCGCCCATCTCGGTCAGATGGGCCAGGATACGTTTGCTGGTAGTGCCCAGCAGCTTCGCCAGTGCGTGCACTCGGATCCGTTCCGGCAATTGTTCGGCAGCC
Source organism: Nocardia sp. NPDC059240 (assembly GCF_042753865.1). Taxonomy (NCBI): domain Bacteria; kingdom Bacillati; phylum Actinomycetota; class Actinomycetes; order Mycobacteriales; family Nocardiaceae; genus Nocardia; species Nocardia sp. NPDC059240. The sequence goes on from NZ_JBHZAC010000004.1 coordinate 253,225, forward strand.
GGGGTGATCTGAGCGCCCTCCCCGTCGCCGTTGCTCTGCGATGCTTCCAGCGGCTCTTGATCGGCCACGAATTCTCCTCGGGGCCCCCGGGCGCGTTCCTCCTAGGGAGTGACGCGGCCGTCGCGGGGGCGCTGTCTTGTCGGCCTCACGCCCGCGGGCGTGATGTCGTAAGTCTTCGCGTCGCGTGGCCCGTTATCACCGGTATCTCGTCGTTCGGGCTAACTGGTCACGTGGCGCCTGGTTGGTTTGGCTCGACGCCGCGTCACGAGCGTTCATCCAGCGTGCCTGCCCGACGGCCGAGTCTTGGGTAGCCGTCGGCGGCAGCGATGATCGTCCGTCGCTCCGCGATGTCAATCGAAGGTGGCTGACACACGCCGCAAACGGCCCGCGTCGGTCACTTCCAGAGCCAGTATCCCACACCACGTCGGGGCGTCGCGCCCACGCGGCCCGGAGCGGGCCTCGCGAGTCTCGCGGGCAGCCGCCGCCTCCGGGGTCCGGGGGTGGGCCCCCGGACCTGAACCGTGGAAAGTACGGGTGAAGATCAGAGAACGAACTCCGGGAACCACAGGGCGATCTCGCGCTTGGCGGACTCGGGCGAGTCGGAGCCGTGCACGAGGTTGTACTGGGTCTCGAGAGCGTAGTCGCCGCGAATGCTGCCGGTGGCGGCCTTCTCGACGGGGTCGGTGCCGCCGGCGATCTGCCGGAAGGCGGGGATGGCGCGCTCGCCATCGAGGACGATCGCGACGACCGGGCCCGAGGTGATGAATTCGATGAGCGATCCGAAGAACGCGCGCTCGCGGTGCTCGGCGTAGTGCTCGACCGCGATCTCCTCGGAGACGTTCACCTGCTTCAGGGCCGCGATCTTCAGACCCTTGCGCTCGATCCGGGTGATGATCTCCCCGATGAGGCCGCGGGCCACGCCGTCGGGCTTGATGAGTACCAACGTCTGCTCAGTCACAGCGCAACCTTAACCGGCGGGTACTCAGCGGGAAAAACGCAGACCGGGGACGATGCTTTGGTCTGTCTGTTTACGGCCCCGGTCTGTCTGTTTACGGCGAATTGTTCACGCGCCGGACATGCGCTGGCTGGGCAGGGTCCCGGCTTCCATGCGCTTCTTCACATCCGAGCGCAGGAATAGGACGAAGATCCAGACGGCGATGAAGACCACGCCGATCACCAGGATCGAAATGTGGATGAAGCCGCCGAGCAGCAGGGCCACCTGGAGAGCCAGGTTGAAGGGAATGGCCCAGGAGCGGCGCTGGACGCCCGCGCCCAGGAACATGATCACGGCCAGGCCGACGATGTAGAGGATCGACCACCAGTGCAGGCCGCCGCCGACCGCGCTGATCACCGGCAGCGCGAGCAGCACGGTGATGGCCTCCAGGACCAGGGTGCCGGCCATGACGCCGCGCAGGCCCTTCCACGGGTCGGTGACGGGCGGCGGCACCTCGGTGGGGCTGGCGTCGGAGGTCATGCGGGATCCTTTCCGAACAAGCTGCGGGCGGCCCCGGCGGTGACGACCGAGCCGGTGATGACTATGCCCGCACCCGAGACCAATTCGCCGTCCTCACCCTCTTCGGCGAGGGCGATGGCGGTTTCGATGGCATCGGCGAGATCGCTTGCCACGGCGACACGTTCGTCGCCGAAGCGCTGCACGGCGAGGTTGGCCAGGTCATCGATCGGCAGGGCGCGCGGGGAACCGTTCTCGGTGATGACGATCTCGTCGAAGATCGGTTCCAGGGCGTCGAGGATGCCGCCGGCGTCCTTGTCGCTGAGTACCGCGATCACGCCCACCAGTTTGCGGAAGTCGAATTCGCTTGTCAGCGTGGCCGCGAGGGCCTGCGCGCCGTGCGGGTTGTGGGCGGCGTCGAGGAAGATGGTGGGCGCGCTGCGCATGCGCTCCATCCGGCCGGGGCTGATGGAGCTGGCGAAACCCGCTCGGACAGCGTCGATGTCGAGCTGCCGGGACGCGCCCGCCCCGAAGAACGCCTCGACCGCGGCCAGCGCCAGCACCGCATTGCGGGCCTGATGCTCACCGTGCATGGGCAGGAAGATGTCGTCGTAGACGCCGCCGAGGCCCTGCAGTTCCAGCACCTGGCCGCCGATGGCGACGCGGCGCGAAAGCAGTTGGAACTCCGAGCCTTCGCGGGCGACGGCCGCGTCCGCGTCGACGGTGCGGCGCAGCAGGACGTCCATGGCTTCGGGTTCCTGCTGGGCGATGACGGCGACGGTGTCGCGCGGAATCAGCTCGTCTTCCGGTGCCTTCTTGATGATTCCGGCCTTCTCCCCCGCGATGGAGGTGAGGTCGGGGCCCAGATAGTCGGTGTGGTCCAAGCCGATCGGGGTGATGACGGCGACCTGGCCGTCGATCACATTGGTGGCGTCCCAGGTGCCGCCCATGCCGGTCTCGATGACGGCCACGTCCACCGGGGCTTCGGCGAAGGCCGCGTACGCCATCGCGGTGAGCACCTCGAACTTCGACATGGCCGGGCCGCCTGCGGCTTCGGACTGCTTGTCGACGAGTTCGATGTACGGCAGCAGCTCGCGGTAGAGCTCGACGTAGCGGCCCGGGGTGATGGGCGCGTTGTCGATGGCGATGCGCTCGGTCGCCAGCTGCAGGTGCGGGCTGGTGATACGGCCGGTGCGGCGGTGCAGCGCGGTCAGCAGGGAGTCGATCATGCGGGTGACCGAGGTCTTGCCGTTGGTGCCGGCGACGTGGATGGCCGGATAGGACTGCTGGGGCGAGCCCAGCAGGTCCATCAGGGTCGCGATGCGGGTGAGCGACGGTTCGATCTTGGTTTCCGGCCAGCGCTTGTCGAGTTCGGCCTCGACCAGCGCCATTTCGGCGAGGTCCACCGGGGAGGTGCCGATGGGGGTCAGCGGGGCGTCGCCGTACTGGCGTTCCGGTTCGTCGTTCACTTGGCGGCCAGCTTCGCGATCTCGGCGAGGCGGGCGGTGATGCGCTCGACGTCGCCCTCGGCGATCTCCTTGCGCGCCTTGATCTTCTCGACCACCTCGTCGGGGGCCTTGGCCAGGAAGGCTTCGTTGCCGAGCTTGCCGTTGGTGCCCGCCAATTCCTTCTGCGCGGCGGCCAGGTCCTTTTCGAGGCGGCGGCGTTCGGCGTCGAGGTCGACCGTGCCGGAGGTGTCGATCTCGACGGTCACCGTGGCAGTGGTCAAACGCACCTCAAGCGAGGCGGTGACGGCGAAGTCGTCGCCCGCGGCGGTGAGCTTGGCCAGGTTGGCGATGCTCGGCTCCTGGCCGGGCAGGTCGGCGGAGTCGATGCCGACCAGCTTGGCGGCCACCTTCTGGCTGTCGGCCAGGCCCTGGTCGGCACGGAAGCGGCGGATCTCGGTGATCAGCTTCTGGGTGTCCGAAATGCGCCGGGCCGCAACCTCATCGGTGGCGTTGCCGGAGACGGTGGGCCAGGAGGAGACCACGATGGACTCGCCCTCCGCGCCCTCGGTCAGGGCCTGCCACAGGGTTTCGGTGACGAACGGGACGGCCGGGTGCAGCAGGCGCAGCACCGAATCCAGGACGTTGCCGAGCACCAGGCGGGTGCTGGCGGCACGCTCCTCGGACTCCGCGAACTGGACCTTCGCCAATTCCAGGTACCAGCTGCAGAATTCGTCCCACGCGAAGTGGTAGAGGCCCTCGAGGGCCTTGCTGAACTCGTAGCGGTCCAGGGCGCCGTCGACCTCGGCGATCACCTCGTCGAGGCGGTCGAGGATCCAGCGGTCGGTGTCGGTGAGGGTGTCGCGGGCGGGCAGGTCGCCCGGCTGTGCGCCGTTCATGAGCGCGAACTTGGTGGCGTTGAACAGCTTGGTGATGAAGCTGCGCGACGCGGTCACGTGCGAGGTGCCGACCGACAGGTCACCGCCGGGCTGCGCGCCACGGGCGAGGGTGAATCGGGTGGCGTCCGCGCCGTATTCCTCGATCCAGTCCAGCGGGTCGATGCCGTTGCCGCGCGACTTCGACATCTTCTTGCCGAACTCGTCGCGAATCAGGCCGTGCAGGAACACATCCTGGAACGGGACCTGCTTGGCCTCCTTGCCCGCGGTGAGCACCGCGTCGTCGGAGACGTACATGCCGAACATCATCATCCGGGCGACCCAGAAGAAGAGGATGTCGTAGCCGGTGACCAGCACGCTGGTCGGATAGAACTTGGCCAGTTCGTCGGTGGCGTCGGGCCAGCCCATGGTGGAGAAGGGCCACAGGCCCGAGGAGAACCAGGTGTCGAGCACGTCCGGGTCCTGGACGTAGCCCTCGGGGGCCTGCTCGTCCGGGCCGACGCACACGATCTCGCCCTCGGGGCCGTACCAGATCGGGATGCGGTGACCCCACCACAGCTGGCGGGAAATGTTCCAGTCGTGCATGTTGTCGACCCACTCGAACCAGCGCGGTTCCTGGCTGGCGGGGTGGATCTTCACGTCGCCGTTGCGGACCGCGTCACCGGCGGCCTTGGCGATGCCCTCGACCTTCACCCACCACTGCATGGACAGGCGGGGTTCGATGGGCTCACCGGAACGCTCGGAGTGGCCGACCTGGTGCAGGTAGGGGAACTTGCGGCCGACCACGCGGCCCTCGGACTCGAGGCGCTCACGGATCTTGAGGCGGGCCTCGAAGCGGTCCATGCCGTCGAATTCGGTTCCGCTGTCGGCGATCTTGCCGGTCTTGTCCATGATCGTCGGCATGGGCAGGTTGTGGCGCAGGCCGAGCTCGAAGTCGTTGGGGTCGTGCGCCGGGGTGATCTTGACCGCGCCGGAACCGAATTCGGGGTCCACGTAGTCGTCGGCCACGACCGGGATCTGACGGCCGGTGATCGGGAGGTAGAGCGTGGTGCCGATGAGGTGCTTGTAGCGCTCGTCGTCGGGGTGCACCGCGACCGCGGTGTCGCCGAGCATGGTCTCCACGCGGGTGGTGGCGACGATCACATGCGGCTCATCGTCGTTCATGGAGCCGTAGCGCAGCGAGACGAGCTCGCCCTCGACCTCCTTGTGGTCCACCTCGAGGTCGGAGATGCCGGTCTCGAGCACCGGCGACCAGTTCACCAGGCGCTCGGCGCGGTAGATGAGGCCCGCGTCGAAGAGGCGCTTGAAGATGGTCTGCACGGCACGGGAGAGCCCGTCGTCCATGGTGAAGCGGTCGCGGCTCCAGTCGACGCCGTCGCCGAGGCGACGCATCTGGCCCTGGATCTGGCCGCCGGACTCGCGCTTCCAGTCCCAGACCTTGTCGATGAACAGTTCGCGGCCGAAGTCTTCCTTCTTCTTGCCGTCGACGGCGAGCTGCTTCTCCACCACGGTCTGGGTGGCGATGCCCGCGTGGTCCATGCCCGGCAGCCACAGCACCTCGAAGCCCTGCATGCGCTTGCGGCGGGTGAGCAGGTCCATCAGGGTGTGGTCGAGGGCGTGGCCCATGTGCAGGGTGCCGGTCACATTCGGCGGGGGCAGCACGATCGAGTAGGCGGGCTTGGCGCTGCTCGGGTCGGCGGTGAAGTAACCCGCGGCTACCCAGCGCTCGTACAGGTCGGCCTCTACCTCGCTGGGGTTCCAGCTCTTGGGGAGGGCATCGGCACGATTACGTGGGTTCTCAGAGGCTGCGCTGGTCACCGGACGATTCTAAGGGCTGGGATTATGACCCAACGACCGGGTTTTTCCCAGACCCCTTCACGGGGCCGCAGCGGGGTGGCCGAAAGGCCGGTGATGGATAGCCGAAGGGCGAGGTTCCCGGTGGATGAGGGACACCGGAAACCTCGCCCTCGAAGGCCAGACTACCGCCGTTTCGGGCCCTGCTCCCGGATCCAAAGGTAATTCTCAGGATCTGACCCAAATGGGCCAGGGTAGACCAGGTTTCGTTGCATCAACGTTGCGTCCGCCGCATTGTTTTCGCGTCGTGACAACCCCGTTGCGAGACGACCGACCGGTAGTCTCTAACCCATGAATCCGATTGTCGCGCGGGTGATGTCGACGGTAGCCGGACAACTGGGGAATCCCCACGGGTTACTGGGCAAGGGCGTGGCCCGATTCCTCAACCGAGGCAACCGCCCGATGATCGCCGCCGCGGTCGCAGCCGCCGAGGTCAGCGGGGTAGACGCCGCAGCCGACATCGGCTTCGGCGGCGGCATCGGCCTCACCCTGCTCCTCGAACGAGTAGGCACCACCGGCTCGGTGACCGGCGTGGAACTCTCCGAGGACATGCTGACCCGAGCCCGCTCGGAGTTCGCGGCCGACCTCACGGAAGGCCGCCTGAAGCTCCTGACAGGCTCACTGACCGACCTCCCCCTACCCGACGCCTCCCTGGACGCCGTGATCACCTGCAACACCGTCTATTTCGTGCCGGACCTGGACCGCGCATGCACAGAACTGGCCCGAGTCCTGAAACCCAAGGGCCGCTTGATCATCGGCATCGGCGACCCCACCGCCATGGCCAAAATGCCTTTCACCTCATACGGTTTCACGCTGCGCCCGGTCACCGAAGTAACCGCGGCTCTCGAGAAGGCCGGACTCACGGTCGAGCGCAAGGATCTACCCAACCGCCCGATCTCCGGCCACCTACTCATCGCCCGCCCCGCCTAACCTCACCCTCACCAATTCGGCGGCGCGGAAATCCCCGACCCGAACTCCTCGTCGTACCAATCCTCATGACTGAGCGCGTCCCCAAACCCACTCGGCTCAACTTCAACGGCCTCGACAACCCGCCGCTCCCGCTCTTCCCGCTCCTGCTGCTCGGCCCGCGCCCACATCTCCGCATACTCCGGCGGCAGCTCGCTGCGCTCCCTCACGATTACCCCTGACTGACGCTGCCGCACATCCGCTTACGTTTATCCATGTAATCGTCCCAAATTTGCTGCCCGATACTGACGTCCGGCCCATCAACTTTTTCGAGCAACTCAGTTATCGAGGCTTGGTTTCTTGCAACATCGTAACTCTTACCTGTAGTGAGGCTGCTATATGACCGTAGTGATCCATTTTCAAACAACAAGGGATATTCTTGCTGCCTTTCCGGCGGTATGGGGAATTTCGTCAATGCGTCGTAGTACAGGTGCTCGAAGTCCGGCCAGGGTTCACTGCAGAGAGCTGGCAATGGCGCACTCTTGGGCGCCTGCTCCGCACACCCAACCGGCATCAAAATCAGCGCCAATGCTGTTGCGACAGTATTAATTCCGCGAATTGCCGAACTCGAGTTCATCGTCCTCCCTCGCCAAGCTTGTCGGGCCGCGCAGGCAATCCGGCAGCCGCCTTATCGTAGGCCCGGATCATCTGCGTGCCACTATCGATTTCACCGTCAATTTTGTTCAGCAATTCGGTCAGACCCGCCCGATTTCGCTCTACTTCATAAAGTTGCCCAGTGGTGAGGTCGTGCCATGATTTCAGTGATCCATTCTCGAACAGCCCGGAATACTGTTGCTGATAGATTTGCGGTATCTGGGCTTGGCTGAGGACATTGTGCGTCCGGAAGACATCGTCAGGCCGCGTCAACTGCGGAGTCTCACCAGGCTCCGGCTTCGGCCCGAGCATCGACTCCTTGATCGGGTCTGACTGCCCATCGGCAAGATCCCAAACGATGTCACCGGCCACCGGGAACTGCTTGACCGCGATCCCAGCGACGGACTTGCCGGTGTTGAACCAGCGCTCCTTACGGTCATAGGCATCCTGGGCCGCCTTGTTCGCGTCATCCACGCGATCTTTCGATTCCTCCAGCAGTGCTGCGTCGATGAGACCGTCGATTCGCCCGGATGTCTCCAGAGTAGTTGTCGCGTGTGGTACCTGAAGGTTTTGCGCAAACTCGATTTCATTGGCGCGAGCCGCTCGGGCCGCGGCGTCGGTGAAGATCTTGCCCGCCTCATCGTCTGTATTCATGAGCGAAAAGACATGGCGTGCCCCCTGAAAGGATCTGTTGCCTCCAGGATCCAACCAGCTGTGTGCATCCTTCATGCCGACATCGAAACCCTGAACGTCCGGTCTATGACCACCAGCCATCTCGGCGATATACGGGCTCATGCTGGTGGAGATCTGGCGGATCAGGAGGGGGTTTCGTTCGCCGACGGATTCGCTCTTGTCGCCTGCCAGGTTCGAGAGTTGCTTCCAGTGTTCGTCGTCCGCAGTGTATTTCGCGACGGCGCTCATGATGTTGCCTGCGCGTTCGGCGGATTTGACGTCGATTTTGTCGTTGGGGTTTTCGACTGTGGCGGCTCGGTCGTCGAAGGTGAAGAGGGTGGCGGCGGCTGCGCCGTCGTCGTTCCAGTTGCGGCTGAGGACTTGGCCGATGAAGCGTTGGCCGTTGTCTCCGTCGGTGACTACGTCGCGGATGGCGGCCTTGTCGTCGCCGACGGCGGTGAAGATTTCCTGGACGGTCTTGGACACCAAGGGGGTTTCGATGGCGACCGGGTTTTGTTTGGCCATGGCGGCGGAGGCGTCGAGGTAGGCACCGGCCTTCTGGAGCAAGGTCTTGTCGAGGTCGCTGCCCGCTCGGTAGCGGATGTCGCTGGTTCCGACGATCGAGGCCAAGGCTCGGGTTTGGTCCATGTCTTGGGTGGGGAGGGTTTGGTTCAGGAGGCCCGACATCAGTAGGGGGCTTTTGCGATTCAGGGAGTCGCGCATGTCGTCCGGGAGTTGGTTGAGGCCGCCGAGTCCGCCGTTGGGTAGGTCCTTGTCGCCGTCCTGGACGGGGCCGGCCGAGACCTTCGGATTGGAGACGATCTGGAGGGAATTGGCCAGCGCCTGAGCCGCTCCGGGCGGCAGTTGGTCCATGAGCTGCTGGATTTCTCTGGGGCTCTTGCCGTCCAGGGAGTTCGCCAGCTGGATCAGGTATTCCATCTGCGAGGCGGGGATGACGGCGGTGTCGCCGGCGCGCAGGGCATCGATCTGCTCCTGTGTCAGCTGTCCGGCCTCGATAAGGCGTTGCAGCGCCACATCATTGAGCGCCGTCGGATTCTTCGCAAGCTGCGCACCATCGGTGTTGCCTTGCTCGGCGCCCAGCGACGCCGCCGAGGTGAAGGCCGCGGCCAGGTCGGTTCGGGCGGCGTTCAAGGCATCCCGCACGGTGCCGTCGGCGGTCATCGCTTGCCAGGTGTAGTCGCGCAGATCGCGGGCGAGATTGTCGACCTTGGTTTGGTCGGTGCCTTCCGGGGCTTGGATCGACAGGGCGGGTCCGACCTGCCAGCCGTAGCCCGCGGCCTCGGTCAGCAGGTTGCGGGCCTTCTGGAGGGGGTCGTTGATCTCCTCGTAGCCCTGTCGGGCTCGGGTCGCCAATGCGTCGAGCTTGTCGGCCAGCGCCTGCATGGTCTTCAGATCCGCGGCCGCCCGCGCCTGTGCCGCGTCGGCCGACCGTCCCTCCCAATATGTTCCGTTCACCGTGGTGACGGCGTTCTTGTACTTGGTGAACACGGTCTCGAGGTTGTCGCCGGTCCATACCCAGGAGGCGGCGAAGCGGGCGAGGATTTGGGGGTCGGCCGTATTCAGCCATTCCAGTGGGGAATTCACGGTCACCGCGTAGCCTCGACCGTCCAGTCGCCGGTGGCTTTGCGGTAGACGTCGACGAAGGCGTCGACCGAGGATTCTTCCGCGGTGGCGAAAGTCTTACCGGCGTTGATCATTACGTCGCCGGTCTCGCTCAGCCGTTCCTTGGCCGTGGGGATGAGCGAGTTGTCGATCAGGTCGACCATGATCTGCCCGGCGGCGACGCCGGACAGCAGTACCTCGTCCGGGCTCGCGGTGGCTGCGGCGGCGGGCTTGGCCTTCGCGGCTTCGCCTGCCAGGTCGTGGAGTTTCCCGCCGAGCGTGCCGAGGATGTCCAGATCCGCCTTGAAAGTCACGCGTCCCCCTCTTCGCCGACCGATCAACTAGCCAGAACGTAACTGAAATCGGACAATTCGGTCAACATGACCGACGGGGGTGACGCGGGATGATCGGCCGGTCAGAGCACGTGTCGAACGACACTCGACGCAGCCCAGGTGAGGCGAGTCGCATACCCCTTGCCACGCCTACCTGCGGTGATGTGTTCTAGCTATCCGGCTGGCGCCAGTCGCTACCAAGTTCATCGCAGTACCGAGACAGCTCCCCCGGGACTCCCGTCCCGCCGCAGGAAAGCGAGTCATCATGCGCGTTCGAACTCTCGCCGCTACGGCCGCCACCGCTACCGGCCTCGCTCTCGCCGGATCGGCCGTGGCCGGAAATGCCTCCGCCGCAACCCCGTTCGTGATTCCGCAGATCGGTGCGGTCGGCGTGGAACTGTCCCCCGGAGAGACCCAGGGCCTGGCGAACGGCCCGCTCCCGGCACTGGTCGACCGGTTCGCGCCGGACGGCGCGGTGTCGGTGATCATCCAGCCCGATTCGAAGCTGCCCCAGGATGCCGATTACATCTACGCGGATATGCCGTCGATCGTCGGGGAAGCCGCAGCTCACCCGGGCGGATCGGTGGACCTGGTGGTCGACTCCGAGGGTCTGGCCGTCATCCAGGTCTGGTGAGCCCCCTCCACTGCCCATATGCATTGCGCCCCATGCTCGTTCGAGCATGGGGCGCAATACTGTGCCGAGAGGCCGCTCGGACGGTCAGGGGACGAGTACGTCCAGGACGCCCGGGTTCGCGCGGAACAGGGCCGGGAGCAGACCCACCGGATCACCGTCGGCGGTAGCGGGGGCACCGGGGGCGGTCAGGCGGATCTCCTTGGCCTTGTACTGGACCATGGCGGGGTGGTCGACGCGCTTGCCGGAGGACAGGGCCGGGAGCAGCCGCAGCATCTCCAGGCGGGACATGGCCTTGACCACGGTCAGGTCCAGCAGGCCATCGTCGATGAGGGCGTCGGGGGCGACGAGCATGCCGCCGCCGTAGGTGCGGGTGTTGCCGACCGCGACCATGACCGCGTCGAGTTCCAGCACGGTGCCATCCGGGTGGTCGGGCGAGCCGGTGAGTTCGATCCGGTAGGGCACGGCCAGCTTGCCCGCGAGTTCGATGAGGGCGGCGACGGTGTAGCGCATCGGGCCGTTGGGCCAGCGCAAGGCGTTGGCGCGCAGGGTGACCCGGGCGTCGAGTCCGGTACCGGTGACGGTGGCGAACCACACTGCGCGGCCGGATTCCTCGGTTTCCACCGTGCCAAGGTCGATGGCGCGGGTCTTGCCGGCCAGCACGGCGGCGACCGCGGCGGCGGTGTCGTCGGGGATGCCGAGTTCCCGGGCCAGGTCGTTGCCGGTGCCGCCGGGCACCAGGCCCAGTGGGATGCCGGTGCCGACCAGGGCCTGCAGCGTCACGCAGGTCAGGCCGTCGCCGCCCGCCGCCACCACCGCGTCCGGACGGGCGTCCGGGTCGGCGAGGGCCTTGCGCACCAGGCGTTCGGTGTCGGCGGCCGAGTCGCCCTGGATCGCGGTGACCGCGATGTCGTGCCCGGCGAAGAGATCGGCCGCCTCGACGGCCACCAGCGCGCCCTTGCCGTGCCCGGACAGCGGGTTGGTGACCAGGGCGATGGAGCGGATCGTTCTCACGGAATCAGCTTCCCAGGGTTGAGGATTCCGGTGGGGTCGACCGCGTTCTTGACCGCGCGTAGCACCTGGACACCCAGGTCGCCGATCTCGTCGGTCATCCACGGGCGGTGATCCGCGCCGATGGCATGGTGGTGGGTGATGGTGCCGCCCGCGGCCACGATGGCGTCACCGGCGGCCCGCTTGGCCTTGGCCCACTGCGCGATCGGATCCTCGGCCTGCTTGCCGACGACCGTGAAGTACAGCGACGCCCCGGTCGGGTACGTGTGCGAGATGTGGCACATGACAAGCGCGGGAGTGCCCTGGGCGGTGAGTGTATCGGTCAGCGCCGCAGTCACCTTCGCCTTGAGGTTGGCGAGATTCGACCAGCTGGTGGCGGTTTCGAGGGTTTCACAGAGCACGCCGACATCCAGCAGCGCGTCCCGCAGGTACGGGGCGGCGAAGCGGCCGTGTTCCCAGTCCTTGGCGGGGTTTTCGCCGAGCGCGGTGCCACCGGCGGCGGCCAGCAGCTCGATGGCCTCGACGCTGCGGGCGGCGACATGCGCGGCGGTGCCCTCGAAGGTGGTGACGGCCAGGCAGCCGCCGACGGCCGCGCCGCCGATGTCCCCGGCGCGGGCCAGGTTCAGGCCGGTCTCGGCCTCGTCGGACAGCCGCATGACGGTCGGGGCGGCCCCGGCCTGGATGACGGTGCGCAGCGCGGCCGCGCCGGTGGCGAAGTCGGGGAACGACCAGGCCTGGTAGGCGGTGGTTTCCGGGACGGGATGCACGCGCAGGGTGACGGTGGTGATGATGCCGAGGGTGCCCTCCGAGCCGGAGAACAGTTCGCGCAGGTCGGGTCCGGCCGCCGAGGCGGGGGCGCGGCCCAGGTCGAGATCGCCTGCGGGGGTGGCGATCCGCATGCGCATGATCATGTCGTCGAAGCGTCCGTAGCCGGCCGACGCCTGCCCGGAGGAGCGGGTGGCCGCGAACCCGCCGATGGTGGCGTATTCGAAGCTCTGCGGGAAGTGGCCGAGCGAAAGCCCGTGCTGGGCAAGCAGTTCCTCGGCCTGCGGGCCGGACAGGCCCGCACCGAGGGTGGCGGTGCCGCTGACCGGGTCGATGTCGGTGAGCGTGTCGAGGCGACGCAGATCGACGGCGATGACGGCCGGGAAGCGGCCGCGCGCGGGGTCGAGCCCGCCGACGACGCTGGTGCCGCCGCCGAACGGCACGACCGCGATCGCCTTGGCGGAGCAGTACTTCAGCACCGCGAGGACTTCGTCGTGGTCGGCGGGGAAGACGATCGCGTCGGGCGCGTCCTGTTCCCCGTCGGCGCGGCGGCGCAACAGGTCCGGCGTGGATTTGCCGCCCGCGCGGAGCAGGCGGTCGCGGTGGTCGATCGACAGGTTCTCGGCTCCGACCACCGCGACCAGCCCGGCGTGCTGTTCCGGCGTGAGCGCCGAGGCGCGCAGCGGCACGTCGCCCTCATCGCGACGGGTCACCGGCTCGCCGGACACCCCGAATACCTGTGCGAGCAGTCCCCGAATCTGATCGGGCAGCGGTTTGTGTCCGGATGGGGAGCCCCAGGCGTCCCACACCATACTCGCGCGGGCCTGCGGCTCGCCCGGGTTTGCGGCAACGGCACCGGCCGTCGATGGGGTGGATGCTTGTGTGTCGACCATGCGTTACAGTGTGACATAGAATGTCAAGCAGTAACGGATACTACTCTCCGGTGGTGCCAGCCATGAGTTCGACCGAATCATCCTCCGCCGTCGACCGCGCCATCCTCGACGCGGCGCGCGCCTGCGTGGCCGAGTTCGGAGTCCGCCGCACCACCCTCACCGAAGTGGCCCGCCGCGCGGGCGTCAGCCGCCCCACCGTGTACCGGCGCTGGCCCGACACCGGGTCGCTGGTGGCGGATCTGCTGGTGCGGGAACTGCGCGAGATCATCACCGACACCGCGCCGCCCACCGGCTCAGCACGTGAACGACTGGTCGGTTCGATCGTCGGCGGGGGCGCGGCCATCCGCCGCAATCCCCTGTTCGCCAAGATCTTCCGCGCCGACACCGACATCATGCTCACCTACGTCTTCGAACGCCTGGGCCGCAACCAGCGCGCCCTCATCGACCTGTTCGCCGCGGCGATCCGGGAAGGCCAGGCCGACAACTCGATTCGCCCCGGCGACCCGGAACACCTGGCCGCCATGCTGCTACTGATCGCCCAATCCGCCGTGCAATCAGCCACCACCTTCTCCCCCGTCCTGGACGCCGACCACCTCGACACCGAACTAACCCACGCCCTAACCGGCTACCTCACCCCCACCCCCTGATCGCCGAGTGGCACATTCTGGGGCCGATTTCGGACAAATCACCTCCGAAATGTGCCACTCGGCGAATCGCAGCACTGATTGAGAGGTCCACTGATGGCTCGGAATGCGACTCGGAGCGATTCGGCGCTGAATTCGGCACGGCGACAGCGGGAACTGGTCGAGCTGGGGGCGGGCGAGACCGTCGACGTCCTGGTGATCGGCGGCGGAATCACCGGTGTCGGTGTGGCTTTGGATGCCGTGGCGCGTGGGTTGCGCACCGTGCTGGTGGAGAAGCACGACTTCGCGTTCGGGACCAGCCGGTGGAGTTCCAAGCTCGTGCACGGCGGGTTGCGGTATCTCGCCAGCGGCGGGGTGGGGATCGCGCACGAGAGCGCGGTGGAGCGCGACATCCTGTTGACCCGCACGGCACCGCATCTGACGCGGGCGCTGCCGCAGGTGGTGCCGTTGCTACCGAATATCGGTGCGGCGCAGAAGATGCTGGTGCGCACCGGGTTCCTGGCCGGGGATGTGCTGCGGCGCGCGGCGGGGACCTCGCCGTCGGTGCTGCCGCGCTCGCGACGTATCGCGGCGGCGGAGGCACTGCGCTTCGCTCCGACCGTGCGACGGGATGGACTGCGTGGCGGATTGCTGGCATGGGACGGGCAATTGGTGGATGACGCGCGACTGGTGGTGGGCATCGCCCGCACGGCCGCACGGGAGGGCGCGACGGTGCTCACCCGGGTCGAAGCCACGAATGTCACCGGCACCTCAGCGACCCTGACGGACACGTTGACCGGCGAAACCCTGGATGTGACAGCCCGTTCGGTGATCAACGCCGCCGGAGTGTGGGCAGATCAAGTGGATTCGAGCATCGAGTTGCGGCCCTCGCGCGGCACCCACCTGGTGTTCGACGCGGCGGCCTTCGGTGGGCTCACCGCCTCGCTGACCGTGCCGATCCCGGGCAGCACCAGTCGTTTCATCTTCGCGTTCCCGGCCGCGCACAACCGGGTGTACCTGGGGCTCACCGACGAGGAAGCGCCCGGCCCGGTGCCGGATGTCCCGCACGCCACCGACGGCGAGATCGACTTCCTGCTCGACACCGTCAACACGGTGTTGCGGGAGCCCTTGAGCCGCAGTGATATCCGCGGCACCTTCGCGGGTCTGCGCCCGCTGCTGCGCACCGGTGACGACAGCACCGCCGACATCTCCCGCGAGCACGCCGTCCTCACCTCACCGACCGGCGTGATCACGGTGGTGGGCGGCAAGCTCACCACCTATCGGAAGATGGCAGAGGACGCCGTCGACGCGGCCGTCGCTCACGCCCGCCTCTCCGCCGCGCCCTGCCGGACCCGCACCCTGCCCCTGGTGGGAGCGGTGACCGGCGCGGCCCGGGATGCCATCGCGGCCCCGCCGCGCCTGGTCGAGCGCTACGGCAAAGAGGCCGCGACGGTTCTCGAACTGGCCGAACGGGATCCGGCTCTGGCCGCGGAGGTCGCCCCCGGAATGGATGTCACCGCAGCCGAATTCGCGTTCGCCGTCGCCTACGAGGGCGCACTGGACGAATCCGATCTGCTGGACCGCCGCACCCGCATCGGACTGGTCGACGCGGACCGCAAGGCCGCCGAACCCGCCGCGCAGGCCGCATTCTCCTGATCGAGAGGCTTTCTCTCGGACCGTCTAGTTGAAGACGTTGCAGCCGGAGCCGGTGGCGAAACCGGTTCCGACGTGGATGTCGACGTACGGGAAGACGTCCTCGCTGTTGGGGTGGTACTGCCAGATCTGGAGGCGGTGCTGCCCGGTGGTGGCGGGTGTCCAGCGGATCTGGGCGAGTGCGCCGGAGGGGTTGGCGACGCCGATCGGAACACTGTTGTCGTAGAAGACGACCGGGGTGACCGGATCGTCCACGCGGGCGTCGAGGTCGTAGCTGCACCCGGTGCCGTAGTTGCTGGCCATGCCGAAGCTGAGGCCCGGGTCGATGCCGACCTGGACGGCGGTCGCCCCGGCGGGGGCGGCCAGTGCGGCGACGGTCGCGAGCGTGGCGCAGCCGGCGACGGCCGCGGTGGTCCTGAAGATCGTGCCCATCATGGTTCGGTCCTCATCGGTGATGCCGGGCCCGGTTGCACCGGCACGATGCCTCGATCCTCACCCGCGGGTCCCCGATATGGGTCGCATTGCGGCAATCTGGCCGGATCCGTGTCGCTGCGCGGGCGCGCCACGGGGCCCTATGCTTGGCTGCGAGTTCGTGAGCGGCTTGGCCGTGATGCGGTGAGCGCCGGGAGAGGGAGGCGCGGATGGGTCGAATTCCGACGACCGTCGGGCTGGTTCCGGGGGCGGGCCTGGTCGCCCGGTTCGGGAACGTGGTCCTGTTCCTGCACGGTGAAAGCGGTTCCACCGATCGGATTCTCGGGGCCGCCGAGGCCGCGGCGAGCGCCGCCGATCCAGGTGTGGCGATCGCGCAACGGCTGGCGGCGACGGTGTTCTCCGCCGGTTCCCAACCACCCCCGTTCGGTGTGGTCGCGCCGACCGCCGACGGCATCCTCATCCTGCTGCGCGGCGCGGTGACGGCTTCGGTCGACGGCCCCGAGGGTGCCCGCACCCTCTCCGGCGAACGCGCCATGACCTGGGCAGACGAGATCGTGCGAGATCCGGTGCGCCGGCTCACCGTGATCGCCGACGGTGCGGGTAGCGCGGTCGCCCACACCGACCTGCGGGCCGGAGTCGTGGTCGGCGGCGGCTTCGTACTGAACGCCCCGGTCTCCGGGCTGGCGACCGCGCGCCCGGCCGAAACCCCACCCCAGGCAGATGCGAAAGCAGCGGAGGCCGGGCGGCTTTCCCCGGCCTCGGCCGCCGAGTCGGCGAATCCACGCAATGCCGCCACCACCCCCGCGCCGGGCTCACGGCTGGACGGGGAGCAGCGGCCACGGGTGCCGGATTCGCGGGTGCGGATCGAGGTGCAGGCGGATGGGCCCGAGACGCGCGCTACACCCGCGGTGAACGAGGTGCCGCCGGAACAGGCGCACGGTCCGCGCGCTGCCGGGCCGGACCTGGCGAAAAAGGGTGGGGCTGCGAGTGGTTCGGGCGCGGCGGGTTCGAATACGCCGGCGCGCCGGGCCGGTCGTCCGGATCCCGAGGATCAGCCGCCTACCGCCGCATACAGTCCCGAAGCGGATGCCCCGGAGGAGCCGCGGGCGCGCGGCGCGGGTCCGGCGTTGCCGATCGCGGCGGCGCAGCCTGCCACGCCGCCGCCCACCACCTCGACGCTCGCGGCCGTGGGTGGCGCGCTCACGGGGACCGGGGGTGAGGTGTATCCGCTGGATCGGCCGTATGTGATCGGGCGCGACCCGATGATCGACGAGGCGGTGCGGCGGGCGGTGGCCTCCCCCATCGTGATCGCGCGCGATCGGCACGTGTCGCGGGTGCATGCCCGGGTGTTCATCGAGAACGGACTGGTCTACGTGCGGGATGCCGGGACGCCCGGCGGGACGTTCGTGGCGGCTCCCGGCGCGGCCGACTGGGTTCGGGTCGGGCAGCGGCCGACGGAATTGCCGATCGGCTGGAGCTTGCGCATCGGCGAACGAATCCTCACATACCGCCTCAACTGAAGCCCACCGCAAGACTCGAGCAGCTGCCGCACCACGGACCAGGCCCCTGACGCGGCACATCCGACCGCCAACCGCTGCACCGACGACGGCCGATCAATGCAGGGCGGACCAGTCTCCCTGCTGCAAGGCGTTGCGCGAGAACGGCGGAATTTCCATCCGAGTGCGGACGGCCTGCTGGGCGGCGGCCACCTCGCCGGGGTGGTGGCCGAGCACGATCGCGCCTACGGCCCGGCCGCCGGAGATGACCAGGCGGCGGTAGGAGGGTCGCGGGGAGGCGTCGACGACGATCACCTCGTCGCGTTGCCCCGGCTCCACCTGACCGATGCTGAACAGTTCCAGGCCCACCCCTTTGAGGATGGTGGCGGGGGTCTCGGCGGTCAGCACCTGATCGCCGCCCAGGGCGTTGACGGCGGCGGCCTGAGCCTGTTCGGCTGCGATCGGCCACAAGCCCAGGACCTTGTCGCGATGCTCGGCCACATCTCCGGCCGCGAAGACGTTGGGTGCGGCGGTGCGCATGCGGTCGTCGACGAGAATGCCTCGGCGCGTGGGGATTCCGGCACGGGCGGCCAGTTCGGAGTTGGGCCGGATGCCGACGGCGGTGAGGAACACCTCGCACGGCAGGACGGTGCCGTCCTTCAGCACCACGGCCCGTACCGGATCGGCGCCGGGGAGCGGGTCGGCCCCGGGCGCTCCGGCGGGCCCGGGCACTCGCGCGACGTGGGTTGCGGCATTCCTGGAATCGCCTGTCAGCGCGGCGGTTTCGGCGCGATGCCGGACCTCGATCCCGGCCCGGGTGAAGTGGTCGAGGACAATCGCCGAGGCGCGGGCGTCGAGTTGCTTGCCGAGCAGGCGGGGGCCGCGTTCCAGCACGGTGACCCGTAATCCCAACTGGTGCAGGGCGTATGCGGCTTCCAGGCCGAGCAGGCCGCCGCCCGCCACCACGGCGCGGGTGCACGACCGCTGCTGGGCGTAGGCGCGGATGTCGAGGGCGTCGGAGGCCGTGCGGAGCACGAAGCTGCCGGGGCGGTGCAGTCCGTCGATCTCCGGCAGGGCGGCGGCCGCGCCGGTGGCCAGGATGAGCCGGTCGTAGGGCAGTACGTCGCCGGTGCCGAGGTGGACGCGCTGGGCACGCGGATCCAGCCGGGTCGCAAGGGTATTGAGCCACGGGTGGATGCCGTGGTCCTCGTACCATTGTTCGGGCAGCAGGTGCAGGCCCTGCATGGCGGAGCGGCCAGGGATCAGCCGGGAGATGCCCATGCGGTTGTAGAAGTCGTGGGATTCCCGGCCGACCAGGTGGATTTCGCAGTCGGGGTGGCCGCGGCGCAGGAAGTCGGCGGCGGTGACACCGGCGATGCCGTTGCCGATGACCACCAGGCTCACCAGCGAGCGATCGAAATTGACGGGACGGTCACCGGCGCCGCGACCGGGTTCGGGGGTGAGCGACACCCGGACCCCGCCACCGTCCACGCGCGCACAGCAGGCCATCCGGGTGTTGGCGGCGAAACCCAATCGCCGCAGGGTGTTCCGCTCATCGGCGGTGGGCTCGCACAACCGCTCGGCACCGTCGAGGACGGCGACCGGGTCGGCGCCGCAGACACCCATCCGGCAGCCCGACTCCAGCGGCAGATTCGCGCGTTCGGCGAGTTCGAGCAGGCTCGCGCCGGGCTCGGCGGCTACGGCGGTGCCGTCGAAGTCCACCGAAGCGCCTGGGGCAGGCGCGTTCTCGTCGGTGCGCAGGCGCGGGAAAGGCAGCACCACGGGCGCGGTGCGGGCCCCGGTGGTCAACGCGTATTGCAGCTCGCTGACTCGGGTGCGGGCCAGGAACGCGACGGTGGCCGCGAGAATGAAAAGACTGATCGGCCAGCGCATCCAGGCCGCACTCACGCCCGTAATAGTGGTGAACGAGCGCATCAGCACGGGTCCGGCGAACCAGTAGAAGACGTTCAGCGCCACGGCCGCGTACACCGCCGACAGCATGGACGAGCTGACCGGGGTCAGGGCCTCGACCGCGAAGTACACCCCGATCGCGACGAGCAGCGAGACACCCAGCGCCAGATAGCGATTCGGCACCGACAGGCTCGTATGCCCGGCCAGCACCAGGAAGCCGAGCACGAATCCGGGCAGTGCCGCCACGAACAGCTTGCGCGGCGCGGCCCAGCCGCGTTCCGGGTCGGCCATATCGGCCTGGTAGGCGGCCCGCGGCTTGAAGTCGAAACAGTTCTTCGCGCAGCCGACGCACGGTTGGCAGTGATTGTTGGCGATGGTGACGAACGGGGTCTGCCCGTAAGCGCGCTGCAGCGGGAAGAGCGGGCAGATGCTGCTGCACCAGCCGCTCTTCCCTTTGAAGACGACGCCGCCGGTGAAGGCCGCCAGCAGGACGGCGGAAAGCACTGCGCCGGTGGCGATTCCGCTGCGGTCCAGGCCCGCCACCCGCGATCCGGCGATTCCGAAGAACAAGGCGACGGCGATCAGATACCCGCGCTTCTGCAACCAGACCGGCGGGGTGAGGGCGCGGGTGAAGCCGAACAGTCGCGGCAGCTGATTGGTGGCGGCCAGTGGACAGGTGTTGCGCCACAGGCCGGGTGCGATGAGGAACAGTCCGGGCAGCAGCGGGACGATCACCGCGAAGAACCAGAACAGCCCCGCGGCGGGTCGCACGAACAGGGTGACGACCAATGCCACGAACAGCGCGATGCTCACGAAACGCGCGGCTCGCCACACCGGCAGCGGGATCCGGCTGGGCAGTTCGGTGAAGGCGGGGAACAGGTTCCGTTCACCGGTGGGGTCGAGGCCGAGGACGCGATTGGCGAGAGTCACCCAGCGCGGGAGGGGCGCGGCCGGGCCGGGCGGGCGTGGGATCGCCCCCGACGGCCCCAGCACGGTCGACGATCCGTCGTGGCCTTCGATGTCGGCGGTGGGGGTGTGCAGCACCAGAATCTCGCAACGCCCCAGCCGCACCACGTCACCGGTGGCCAGTTCGCGCCGCCCGGTCAAGGCCACGCCGTTCACGGTGGTGCCGTTGCGGCTGCCCAGGTCGACCACCGACAGTGCGGTCGGCGTCGGCACCAGCCGCAGATGCTGGCGGGACACCCCGCTGTCCGACAGCACCTCGTGACTGCCGGTACGGCCGAACACGATCGGCCCGTCCAGCGTGCGCCGCCGGGCGGGCCGCCCCCACTCACGAATCTCGATGACCGGCCGCCCCGCCATGCTCTCCACCCCACTCCTGTGCAGCCGGATCCCCGCTGCGCTCGTGCCTATATCGCCTGAATCCAGGCTCACCATTACCGTGACCGGCAATCCGGCCGCGCTCCCGCCGATCGTCCGTCGCGAACCCGCCGACACTCACGGCGTTCAGGCGCGCTCCCGGAGTCGTTGCACCCGCACGTAGCGGTAGCGCTTGCCGACCCTCCGGAACCCGGAAGCCAGCGCCAGCCCCGCCGCGATACCGCCTGCGACACAGGCGATCACGCCGAGCACCGTGGGTTCGTGACCCAGCAACACCCAGGACGCACCGACCGCCGCCACCCCGAGCAGACCCACGCTGATCGCGAGCCCGACGGTGGAGGCGAATCGCGCACTCCCGCGCCGCAGCGTCCGCGCATTGGATTCGGCATACGCACCGGCGAACAGCAGCAGAAGCAGCAGCCCGACCGCGGTCGCCGTAGTCGTCGACCGCTGCTTCGTCCGCATCCCGAACTTGTAGACAGCCGTCTCGGCCCCATTGCGCGACAACGACAATTCCCCGGTCAACCGCCCAGCCAACACATACTTGTTCACCGGCGCACCCACCTCCCCCGCCCCACCCTGCAACGTAGAGGTCTGTCCCCCAACCCCCACCCCGAGCACATCCACCGAAAGCTTCGCCGCATCCGCATCACTCCCGCTGACCGTGATCGCCACCGGCTTCGACAAATCAAGATCAACCACCCCCGCAGCCGGATCCACCCCACCGACCCGAATCATCCCGGCAGGCGGCACATTCCGCTCCGCCGCCCCCACCCCGAGCAAAGCCACCGCCCCGGTAGCGACAACCAGCACCGCCGCCACCAGAAACGGCACCCGAGGCGAAGGCAACGTCACCACCCGCTGCACGGGCACCAGATCCCCCCGCGCCACCTCCGCCAGCCGCACCCCACCATGCTGAATCGGCTCCTTGGGCCGCACCCGAAGCATCTGCCCAGTCGGCGCACCCTGCGCACTCGGCGGGACGAACCCGACCGGCATACCCACCTGGCCGAAACCCCGAGGTGCGCCCGCCGTTCCGGGGCCACCTGGCGCACCGGCTTGCCCAGGCCCTCCCTGCATCGGCGCCATTCCAGGGCCTCCCCCCGGCCGCAGCGTCGGCGCGCTTCGCGACCCGCCCGCGCCACCCATAGCGGCGGACGCCGGTCCTGAGCTCATCCCACGATCGCCGGTCCCATGCGAAGACGCGGGAGAGTCCGAGCGTGATCCGGCCGGGTTCCCTGATCCACTCTGACCGCCCGCTGCTGCCGATCCGCTCGGCTGAGAACCGCGGCCCGGCGGGGTCCGGGGCTGCCCCAAGGCTTCGCGGGAGAGTGAATCGGCGGTCGCAGCGTAGGGCGAATGGCGGGGCGGATTCGATTGCGGGGCAGGAGTCATCGCGCCCGGCGGCGGTGTCATCGCCCCCGGCGTCCTGGAGCCTGGTGGCGGCGTGCTCGCGCCGCCCTGCGGGTTCATCCGGCCGGGTTGCGGGCCTCGCCGAGGAGACTGCGGGAGCGCCCCGCCGGGTTGGGGAGTGTGGGGGGCGGGTTGTGGTGTTCGTCGGCCGGGCTGCGGAGTGGGCGGGCCGGAAGGCGGGTTCCACAGGCTGGATTGGGGTGTGCGCTGGCCGGGGTGGGGGCGGGAGCTGCCGGTGGCGGCGGCGACTATGGTGTCGGCGCCGATTACCGGGATGCCTACGGGGGTTAGCCAATTCGCGCCCCAGAGGTGGGCGGCGGGTTCGGCGAGGGCGATGCCGAAGGTTTCGGCGGTGTCGTAGCGATCGGCCGGGTCGGGGGCCAGGCCGCGCATGACGGCTTCGGCGATGGGCGGGGGGATGAAGGGGGCTACTTCGGTGAGGGGGACGGGGTCGCCGTAGGCGTGGGCGAAGAGCAGGGAGAGGGCGTCGGGGCCGGGCGGAAAGGGGAGCATGCCGGAGAGCAACTGGTAGAGCATGGTCGCCAGGGCGTAGACGTCGGTGGCGGGGGAAAGTTGCTGGCCGCGTACCTGTTCGGGGGCGATGTAGGACGGGGTGCCGATGATTTCGCCGGCCCGGGTCACCAGGGTCTCCTCGCCGCCGACGATCTTGGCGATGCCGAAGTCGGTGAGTTTCAGCGCGCCGTTGGCGGCGAACATGAGGTTGGAGGGTTTCACGTCGCGGTGCAGGATGCCGCCGCGATGCGCCGCGTCCAGTCCGGCGGCGCACGACAGGGCGACGGCCAGGGCGGCGGTGGCCTCGAATCCCGCTGTGATGAAACGATTCTCGACGGTCCCGCCCGGCAGGTACTCGAGTACCAGCAGGCACAGGTCCTCGTGCTCGACGTAGTCGTACACCGGCACCACGTGCGGATGGTCCAGCGCCGCCATCACCCGCGCCTCGGCCACGAAGCGCCGCCGCACCTGCATATCGTCGGCGAACTGCGGCGGAATCTGCTTGATCGCGACCCGCCGGCCGAGCCCCCGATGCACCCCGGCCAGCACCACCCCGCAACCGCCGCGCCCGATCTGACCGCCGACCTCGTACCCGGGCAGCGCTGCCCGCACCCGCGCCAGCTCGGCGTCGGTCAGATTTCCGACACTCATCGCCCGGTCCCCCCGCTCCGAAAGCCCGGCCCCTCAGGCGAATTCCGCGCCGTCTCGGCCGGAGTGTTCAGCACCGTCTCGGCGGGCGAGATCTGCGTCGGGTCACCCGGCAGGCTGCGGATGGTCGGTTCATCGTCGCCCGGTGGTGGCACCGGCGGGCCGGCTTTGCCCAGTTCCACGCCGCGTCCGAAGGTGGTGTCGCCGAAGCCGCGCGGCGTGCGCGGGCCCATCACGGTCGGCAAGCCGCCCGAGTTCGGGTCCATCGCCGAGGCCAGTGGGCCGTGGCCCGGGTAGAGGCCACCGGTGTTGATCTTCTGGGTTCGGTCGTCGGCTCCCGGAATGGGTTGGCTGTAGGCCTGATCGGGCGCAACCGGCTCGAGGTCGCGGAAGGTGCCGCCGGGCTGTCCTTGCGGAGGCAGGTCGGTGTACGTCCCGCCGTAGGGCGGATTCGGTCGCGCCCCGGCCGGGAACAGTGCCTGGGCAGGTATGGCCGCCGCACCGCTGCCGGCCGGGAAGCCGAGCGCGTCGAGTTCCTTGGCGGCGGCGAGGTCTTCGGGATCCAGTCCCAGATCATCGGATTGGCGTGGTGTGGGCGAGAGGTAGCCCACCAGGAAGAACACCGCGGCGATGGCCCCGGCCAGCGACAGCCACAGCGCGGTGCCCGGCACCCACCACCGCGCCACCGAGGCGGTGAAGCCGATCATCAGGCCGATGCCGAGTCCCGGGGCGAACAGCCGCAGCCCGCGCTGCCAGCGATTGGCCGAAAGCCGGTGGCGCGCAACGGTGAGCGCCGCGTCGGCGATCGCCAGGCCGGTGAGCACGGCGAGGATGATGCCGAACAGGCCGTACACCGACACCAGCGAACCGCGCACGTCGATGACGGTGTGCTCGGAAGTGAGCGGTTTGCCGTCCCCGCCGATCAGGGTGAGGTCCGAGCCGATCAATCCGGTGGCCTGCCCGTCGAGTCCGGCCGGATCCAGCCGGTAGGTGAGCTTCTCGGTCTTGCCCGCCGCGACCGTCAATTCGACTGTCGTGGAATAGGAGTAGAAGTTCAGCCCGAGCACGTGCCCGGCCAGATCCACCCGCCGGATCGATACCGAGTTCGCGGTGGGGTTGGTGACCTCGACGACGACCAGCACCACCTTCTTGGGATCCAGGCGCACCGGGTTGTCCGCGTTCGCCCCGGCGATCGCACGGCCGTCGATGGTGGCCTTCGCACTCACCGCACCCGCCGCCTGTGCGGTTCCGGCCTCGAAAACAGCTGCCAGGAACAGGAATACGGCCAGCAGAGCCGCTACCGCGGGCCCCCCTCGCGCGGAACTGCGACTCGTCATCATGGCCTCCGTGCGGGCAGATGGGAGATCAGGCGGTGGCCGTAGAACCAGCCGCCGATGAGCAGGAAGAACAGCAGTACGGTCATGGTGGCCGCGCCGCCACCGACCTGACTGACCAGCACGATGTCCAAGGGAGCGGCCAGTTTCCGGCCGCAGTCGGCGGTCACCTCGTGCTGACCGATCTCGGTGCCGCCGGTGACCAGGGTGGCCTCGAAACCGCCATCCGAACGAGCCTTGGTGTCACCCGCCGACGCACCGCCGATCGCAAGGCGCACATCGGATCCCGGATCACAGCCGGTGCCGCTGGCCGTCACCGGCGCACCGGGCGGCACCGCGGGCGGGTTCAGCGACAGCCCGGAGGTCTGCACCGGAACCGGCGCGGTCGTCGTGGGCACCACGCTCGGCGGGACAGCCGCGGCCGTCGTGGTCGGCGGCGGAGCAGCCGGGACAGTGGTCAGGACCGGCGTGGTCGGTACTGGATTCGGTTGCGGATTCGGTTGCGGCTGAGGTTGATTCCCGGTCGACGGCTTCACCGGCGTGGTGATGACCGGCGGCGGGTTGGACTGGGTGGTCGGGCAGTAACCGCTCGCGGGCTTGACCGACCCGTCGGGACAATATTGCGGCTGTGCCGAGGGACAGACCCCACTCGACGGCTTCACCGAACCATCGGGACAGTACTGCGGCTGGGCCGACGGACAAATCCCACTCGACGGCTTCACCGAACCATCCGGGCAATACTGCGGCACCGCCGAAGGACAAACTCCGCTGCGCGGCTGCACCGAACCGTCGGGGCAGTACACCGGTTGAGCCGAGGGGCAGACGCCGCTGTCGGGCTTTACCGAACCGTCCGGGCAGTACTGCTGTTTCGGTGTCGTCGGGCACGTCCCCCACGTGGGCTTTTCCGAGCCGTCCGGACAGTATTGCTGGACCGGTTTGTCGCAGGCGGTGCCGCAGCCGGGCGTCTTGGGTTCGCCGGTGTCCTTGTTGACGGACGGGCCGTCGTGGGTGCCGCCGCAGTCGGAGCAGTTGTACTTCGGCTGCACGGTAGGCGGATTCACCGTGGTGGCGGGAACTTTCACCGGTGCGGTGTACTGCGGCGCCTGGACCGATACGGTGGTGATCGGAACCTGTTGGGTGGCATCGGGATTGGCCCAGCCGACAGCGGCCGGTGTAACGAGCGCGATGACCGCCGCGACCAGAAGGAACAGCCGCAGGGTTCGGGGTGAAAATCTCACCGCGCGGGTTGGTTTCGCATGCCGGTCCCCACCGGCACGCCGAACAGAATACGGATGTGTCTTCATCGGCGTGACCCCTCGCTTGTTCGATGGTAAGGCCAACCGAGCCCGCCGCCCTGTCTATCGCGGCAACGATCACCCACGTTGACGCAGAAGACTGACCAGTCCGGTAAGTCGGGCGTTCCGGACCTACGATGCGAGTACCGACTGGGACGGCCGCCGCGCCGGAGAGGACAATCGTCACCATGCATCGTGCCGCGCCGAAGAGCGATATCGACGAGTCGGAACTGACCGTCACCGCGCCCAAGACCGAGGCGGCGGGCATCAAGGCGGTCACGGTCGCGCTCGAGCGCGCGGTCGAGGAGATGGGCGTGGTCCGCACCGCCCGCACGCTGACCCGGGTGAATCAGCGGCACGGCTTCGACTGTCCGGGCTGCGCGTGGCCGGAACCGAGCGGGCGACGGCGACCGGCGGAGTTCTGCGAGAACGGGGCCAAGGCCGTCGCCGAGGAAGCGACCCTGCGCACCGTCACCCCGGAATTCTTCGCCCAGCACAGCATCGACGAGCTCGCCGAGAAGTCCGGCTACTGGCTCGGTCAGCAGGGCCGCCTCACCCACCCGATGGTGCTGCGCGAGGGCGACACCCACTACTCCCCCATCGCCTGGGACGACGCCTACCGGCTCATCGCCGACGAGCTGCGCGGCCTGACCTCCCCCGACGAGGCCGTCTTCTACACCTCCGGCCGCACCGCGAACGAGACCGCCTTCCTCTACCAGCTGCTCGTGCGCAGCTTCGGCACCAACAACCTGCCCGACTGCTCCAACATGTGCCACGAGTCCTCCGGCACCGCGCTGACCAGCTCGATCGGCATCGGCAAGGGCTCGGTCACCATCGACGACTTCAACAGCGCCGACCTGATCATCGTGGCCGGGCAGAATCCGGGCACCAACCATCCGCGCATGCTCTCCGCGCTGGGTGAGGCGAAGGCGCACGGGGCCAAGGTCATTGCCGTCAATCCATTGCCGGAGACCGGGCTGATCGGGTTCAAGGACCCGCAGACCGTAAAGGGTTTCACCGGCGGCATCACCATCGCCGACGACTTCCTGCAGATCCGCCTCGGCGGCGATATGGCCCTGTTCCAGGGCCTGGGCAAACTACTCTTCGACGCCGAGGACGCCGCGCCGGGCACCGTGGTGGACCGCGCCTTCGTGGACACGCACACCGCGAGCTTCGCCGAATACGAAAAGCAGATGCGCGCAGTCGATCTCACCGTCGTCGAGCAGGCCACCGGCCTGTCCCGCGCGGATCTCGACCGCACCGCGAAGCTGCTGGCCGAATCCAAGGCCACCATCATCTGCTGGGCGATGGGCCTGACCCAGCAGGTGCACGGCGTCGCCACCATCGAGGAAGCCACCAATCTGCTGTTGCTACGCGGCATGATCGGCAAGCCGGGCGCGGGCGTATGCCCGGTGCGCGGCCACTCCAATGTGCAGGGCGACCGCACCATGGGCATCTGGGAGAAGATGCCCGAAACCTTCCTCGCCGCCCTGGACCACGAATTCGGCATCACCAGCCCACGCGAACACGGCTTCGACACCGTCAATGCCATCCGCGCCATGCGCGACGGCGGCGGCAAGGTGTTCTTCGGCATGGGCGGCAACTTCGTCTCCGCGACCCCCGACACCGAGGTCACCGAGGCCGCGCTGCGCAATTGCGCTCTCACCGTGCAGGTTTCGACCAAGCTCAACCGCAGTCACGTGGTGCACGGCCGGACCGCGCTCATCCTGCCGACGCTGGGCCGCACCGATGAGGACACGCAGAACGATGTGCGCCAACAGGTTTCGGTCGAGGACTCGATGTCCATGGTGCATCTGTCCACGGGCCGACTGACCCCGGTCAGCGATCAATTGCGCAGCGAAGTCGCCATCGTGTGCGAGCTCGGCGAGGCCTTGTTCGGACCCGGCCACTCGGTGCCGTGGGCAGAGTTTCGAAGCGACTACGACAAGATCCGCGACGCCATCGCGAACGTGGTGCCCGGCTGCACCGACTACAACGCGAAGGTACGGGGCCGCAACGGTTTCCAGCTGCCGCATCCGCCCCGCGACGCCCGCGAGTTCCGCACCGCCACCGGCAAGGCCAACTTCGCGGTCAACGATCTGCACTGGCTGCCGGTCCCCGAGGGCCGTCTCATCCTGCAGACCCTGCGCAGCCACGACCAGTACAACACCACCATCTACGGTCTCGACGACCGCTACCGCGGCATCCACAACGGGCGGCGCGTGGTGCTGGTCAATCCCGAGGACATCACCGCCCTCGGATTCGCCGAAGACGATCTGGTGGACGTGATCTCGGAATTCGAGGACGGCACCGAGCGACGAGTGATCGCCTTCCGCCTGGTCGGCTACGCCACCCCGCGCGGCAATGCCGCCGCCTACTACCCGGAGACCAATCCGCTGATCCCGCTGGACCATGTGGCCCGGCGGTCCAACACGCCCGTCTCCAAGGCCGTCACCATCCGCCTCGAACCCCACATCCACACCGCATGAGCAGAGTCACCGCCCGCCGCCGCACGTTGCGCATCTCCCCGAACGGCATCGTCACCCGCCCCGACACCCTGGCCGTGGAGGAGCCGCTCGAAATCCGTACGGGCGGACAGTCTCTGACGGTCACCATGCGCACGCCGGGCGCGGACATCGATCTGATCCACGGGTTCCTCTACGCCGAGGGCATCATCGACTCGGCCGACGACATCGTCACCGCCCGCTACTGCGCGGGCACCGACGAGAACGGGCAGAACACCTACAACGTGCTCGACGTCCAGTTGCGCACCCCCCGGCCGATCACTCCGCGCCCCTTCCTGACCAACAGTTCCTGCGGCCTGTGCGGCAAGACCGCCCTCGACGAGGTCCAAACCAAGCTGCGTCACCGGATCCCGGCGGGCATGCCCCGAGTCGAGATCGACACCCTGGTCAAGCTGCCCACCGAATTGCGGTCCCGCCAACAGGTTTTCGACGCCACCGGCGGCCTGCACGGCGCGGGCCTGTTCACCGCCGACGGCGAGGCGCTGGCGGTGCGCGAGGACATCGGCCGCCACAATGCCGTCGACAAGCTGGTCGGCTGGGCCCTGCGCGAGAACCGGCTGTCGGCGAACGACCTCATTCTCATGCTGAGCGGGCGCGCCTCCTTCGAACTGGTCCAGAAGGCCGCCATGGCCGGGATCCCGATCGTGGGCGCGGTCTCGGCGCCGAGTTCGCTGGCGGCAGATCTGGCCGCCGAGTCCGGCCTCACCCTGATCGGCTTCCTGCGCGGCGAATCCATGAACGTCTACTGCGGAGAGGACCGGCTCGCTCTGTGAGCCCGGACGTCCACAGGGTGGGTCTACGGGGCTTCTTCCCGCCGCCCGGCTGTTAGGCTCCGCAGTAGAACACGTTTCACTTTTGATGGGAGTCTCTCCATGGCAGCGCAGCCCCGGGATGTCGTCGAGCAGTACGTGAAGTTGGTGGCCACCGGCCCGACGTCCGCGATCGTGGACCTCTACGCCGAGGACGCCGTCGTCGAGGATCCGATCGGCACCCCCGAACGCCGCGGCCACGAGGCCATCGGCGAGCTCTACAAGGCCCTGGAAAACCTCGACCGGGAGACCGAACTGCACACCGTCAAGGTCGCGGGCAACAAGGTCGCCGCCCACTTCACCCTGGTCACCGTGTCCAACGGGCACCGCATGACCCTCTCCCCCATCGACGTGATGGAACTGAACGACGAAGGCAAGATCGTCGCCATGCGCGCCTACTGGAGCGCCGACGACCTGAAGATGGAGCAGATCTAGCCTCCGGGCTTGTCCCCTCCCCCTTCCCGAATTACGGTGGCAGCACAGTGATTCGGCGAAGGTGGGAGGGCCTGTGCGGATCTCGTTGCGCGGCACCGGTGATGGACTACGGGTCAACCTCCGCCTGGAGGTGAACCGGCGGCAATGGATGGCACTGTTCGGCCTGCTGGGATTCTTCACCGCGGTCGGCGTGATCACCGGGCTGTGGGCGATCGTCGCACCCGAGTCCTTCTACGACAGTTACCCTTTCGGCCTGCACTGGGTGCGCGGCGACGGCCCTTACAACCACCATCTGATCACCGACGTGGGCGCGTTCTTCCTGGCGCTCGGCGCGATCAGCGGGTCCGGGCTGTGGTACCGCGACAGTGTCATCGCCCGGGTGGCCGGGTTCGGCTGGCTGGTCTTCGGCCTGCCGCATGCCATCTACCACGTCATGCATCGCCCCGAGGCACTCAGCACGATCAGCTACACCTTCGACATCCTCGGGGTGCTCCTGCTGCCGGCGCTGGCCCTGGCGATTCTGCTCGTCGCGCCCCGCGAACGGTTCCCCGTCCCCGAGCCCGCACCCTTCACGCTCAAACTTCCCCGCCGGCAGCCTCCGCGCCGATGAATTCTCCGGTGCCGCACCGTCGTAACAGGTGACCCGACCATACCGATTTTCGGAGTAACGGAGTAAAGGTTCAACGGCGAACCACGGGGGATCAACGGCGATTCTCACCACGGGCGCGATCGGCTCCACCGACCGTCACCGACTCCACGGCCTCCCGGGAACGGCAGGCCCACAGGAGAACATCATGGAACTGTCGGTAACCCAGTTCCTCACGATCGACGGCGTCGACCAGGCGCCGGGGGGACCGGAGGAAGCTCCGAGCGGGGGGTTCGCGCACCTCAGGGGCTTCCCCTGAAACCCCTTCCACGAGAAACAAATCGGCTCCGCGAGAAGTTCTCTCGCGGAGCCGATTCTTGGTTTCGATGTGGGCCTAAGCCGACTTTTCCCGACGCTCCGGGGTCTGACGCTTGCGGGGAACGATCGTGGGTAGCACGTTGTCGTTCACCGTGTCGGCGTTCACGACCACCTTGGCCACGTCATCCCGGCTGGGGATGTCGTACATGACCGGGAGGAGCACTTCCTCCATGATGGCGCGCAGGCCACGAGCACCGGTGCCCCGCAGGATCGCCTGATCCGCGACGGCTTCCAGGGCGTCCTGGGTGAACTCCAGATCCACGCCGTCCATCTCGAACAGGCGCACGTACTGCTTCACCAGGGCGTTCTTCGGCTCGGCCAGAATCCGGACGAGGGATTCCTTGTCCAGGTTGGTGACCGAGGCGACGATCGGGAGGCGGCCGATGAACTCGGGGATCAGACCGAACTTGATCAGATCCTCGGGCATCACATCCGCGAAGTGATCGGCGGTGTCGATCTCGGCCTTGGAGCGGACCTCCGCGCCGAAACCGATGCCGCGCTTGCCGACCCGGTCCTGCACGATCCGCTCGAGACCGGCGAACGCGCCCGCCACGATGAACAGCACATTGGTGGTGTCGATCTGGATGAACTCCTGGTGCGGGTGCTTGCGACCGCCCTGCGGCGGCACCGACGCCTGCGTGCCTTCCAGGATCTTCAGCAGCGCCTGCTGCACGCCCTCACCGGACACGTCACGGGTGATGGACGGGTTCTCCGACTTGCGGGCGATCTTGTCGACCTCGTCGATGTAGATGATGCCCGTCTCGGCGCGCTTCACGTCGTAGTCCGCGGCCTGGATCAGCTTCAGCAGGATGTTCTCGACATCCTCACCGACGTATCCGGCCTCGGTCAGCGCGGTCGCGTCCGCGATGGCGAACGGCACGTTCAGCATCTTGGCCAGCGTCTGCGCCAGATAGGTCTTGCCACAGCCCGTCGGGCCGAGCATCAAGATATTGGACTTCATCAACTCGACCGCTTCACCGCGGGAGTCCCGGCCCTTGTCGCCGGCCTGAATTCGCTTGTAGTGGTTGTAAACCGCCACTGCGAGGGTCCGCTTGGCGGCATCCTGCCCGATCACATACTGCTCGAGGAAATCCCGGATTTCCGCGGGCTTGGGCAACTCGTCGAGCTTGACCTCGCTGGATTCGGCGAGCTCTTCCTCGATGATCTCGTTGCACAGGTCGATGCACTCGTCGCAGATGTACACCCCCGGTCCCGCAATGAGCTTCTTGACCTGCTTCTGGCTCTTTCCGCAGAACGAGCACTTCAACAGATCGCCGCCATCACCGATGCGCGCCATCTCCTGGGTCCCTACTTCCTTGTCCGCGTGCAACCGTCTGTCCCCGGTTGCCGGCGAGCTGCCTTCTTCGAGCGTATGCCGCGACCCCTGAGTTTGCGGATCCGGCGATTCGGCTGTGTATTCCACGATGCCCCATAACGAGCATCTGTGCTGGATCCAAAAGCAGAGCCGACAACCACGAGCAAAGGTCCCTAGAGTGACCGTACCCGCTTCTCGTGACCGAGGTCGACAACTTGGGCACGTTTCTCACCGGACATGTGCGTGGACTCACCCCTGCCCTGGGCAGCGGGGGTGAGTTGTGCCCCGTGGGAACACAACCCGGCCCCGCCGCCCACCCGGATCACTTCTGGGCGCTGAGCTTGCGGTACTCGAACACCGTGTCGACGAGCCCGTATTCCTTGGCCTCGTCGGCGGTCAGGATCTTGTCGCGGTCGGTGTCCTTGCGGATGACGTCCGCGTCCTTACCGGTGTGGCGAGCCAGCGTGGTCTCCATGAGACGACGCATGCGCTCGATCTCCGCGGCCTGGATCTCCAGGTCGGAGACCTGGCCCTGGATGCCGCCCGAGGTGGACGGCTGGTGGATCAGGATGCGGGCGTTCGGCAGCGCGGCACGCTTGCCGGGGGCACCGGCGGCGAGCAGCACGGCCGCGGCCGAGGCGGCCTGACCCAGGCAGACGGTGGCGACATCGGCGCGCACGTACTGCATGGTGTCGTAGATGGCCATCAGCGCGGTGAACGAGCCACCCGGCGAGTTGATGTACATGGTGATGTCACGGTCGGGATCCAGCGACTCCAGCACCAGCAGCTGCGCCATGATGTCGTTCGCGGAGGTGTCATCCACCTGCGCGCCGAGGAAGATGATGCGCTCCTCGAACAGCTTGTTGTAAGGGTTGGACTCCTTGACACCGAAGCTGGAGTGCTCGACGAACGAAGGCAGGATGTAGCGGCCCTGCGGCATCTGCATTCCATTGGAGCCGGCGGCGGCGAAGGTGATGCCCGCGGCCCGCGGATCGATCATGTTGGACATAAACGTCTCCAAAAGTCTTGGTGGGTGGGCTGCGGGGAGCTAGTTACCGTTGGCGCCGTTCGCCTGGCTCGCGTGCGACACGACGTGGTCGATGAAGCCGTACTCCAGGGCCTGGGCCGCGGTGAACCAGCGGTCGCGGTCGGCGTCGGCGGTGACCTGCTCGACGGACTTGCCGGTGAACTGCGACTGCAGCTCGTTCATCTCACGCTTGGTGTAGGCGAACTGCTCGGCCTGGATCGCGATATCGGCGGCGGAACCACCGATGCCGGCGGACGGCTGGTGCATCATGATCCGCGCGTGCGGCAGGGCGTAGCGCTTGCCCTTGGTGCCGGCGGCGAGCAGGAACTGACCCATCGAGGCGGCGAGACCCATGCCGACCGTGCGGATATCGCACTCGGCGAACTGCATGGTGTCGTAGATCGCCATGCCCGCGGTGACCGATCCACCCGGCGAGTTGATGTAGAGCGAGATGTCCTTGGTCGGATCCTCGGCGGACAGCAGCAGAATCTGCGCGCACAGCCAGTTCGCGATGTCGTCGTCGACCTGAGTGCCCAGGAAGATGATGCGGTTGCGCAGCAGGCGCTCGTACACCGAATCACTGAGGTTCAGACCAGCAGTCCCGGATGTCATACGCACCCCTGCCTGATGAATTGTCACGGATACCTGCCCTCTCTCAACGGCTCGGTTACAAGCCACCTACTGATCACTTGAATGTTCCAGCGCTGACACAAACCCTAACGAAGCAGGGCGGCACCAGACTCCCGGTACCGCCCTGCTTCGCTCACAGCGCAAACTTACGTCAACACTGCGCGTTGGCCTGTCTGGGGGTTCTCACGGGTGTCACCCCTGAGAACCCCGAAACTCCAGTTTCGAACCCTTACTTGGCCTCGGCCTCAACGGCTTCGGTGGCATCCGCCACGGTCGCGAGCTCTTCGGCGGACACTTCCTCGGCCTCTTCGGCCGGGTTGCCGAACATCTCGGCGGTGTCCACGGCGTTGCCGGCGGTGTCGGTGACGGTGGCCGCGACCACCACACCGGCGAGGGCCTTACCGCGACGCACGTCGGCGAAGACCGCGCCGAGCTGACCGGCCTGCTGAATCTGCTGGATGAACTGATCCGGGCTCATGCCGTAGCGCTGCGCCTGGAAGATGATCCGCTCGTACAGCTCGTCCTGGCCGACCTGGGTGTTCTCGGCCTCGGCGACGGCGTCCAGCAGCAGCTGGGTCTTGACCGACTTCTCGGCGGCTTCCTTGGTGTCCTTCTTGAACTCCTCCAGCGAGGAGCCCTGGGCCTCGAGGGCCTCCGACAGCTTGGCCTCGTCGTGGTCGAAGCCGTGCACAGCGTCGTGCTCGACGGCGTCGACCTCGGCCTTGACGACACCCTCGGGCAGCGGGATCTCGACGGCCTCGAGCAGGGCCTCGAGGACCTTGTCGCGGATCTCGCCGGCCTGCTGGACCTTCTTGACGCGCTCGACGCGGGTCTTGAGGTCTTCCTTCAGCTCGTCGATGGTGTCGAATTCGCTTGCCAGCTGGGCGAAGTCGTCATCGGCCTCGGGCAGCTCGCGCTCCTTGACCGACTGCGCGGTCACGGTGATGACGGCTTCCTTGCCCGCGTGCTCGCCGGCGACCAGGGTGGAGGTGAAGTCCTTGGACTCGCCCTCCTTGAGGCCGATCAGGGCCTCGTCCAGGCCCTCGATGAGCTGGCCGGAGCCGACCTCGTGGGACAGGCCGGTGGTGGAGGCCTCCTCGACGGCCTCGCCGTCGACGGTGGCGGACAGGTCGATGGAGACGAAGTCGCCGTTCTCGATGGCGCGCTCGACCGCGGTCAGGGTGCCGAAGCGGGCACGCAGCGACTGCAGCTGCTCGTCGATGTCCTCGTCGTTGATCTCGATCGGATCGACGGTGACCGCGAGGGTCGAGAACTCCGGCAGGGTGATCTCCGGGCGGATGTCGACCTCGGCGGTGAAGGCCAGCTCCTCGCCGTCCTCGATCTTGGTGATCTCGATCTCGGGCTGGCCGATGACCTTCACCTCGGTCTCGATGACAGCCTCGCTGTAGCGCTTGGGCAGCACATCGTTGACGACCTGCTCCAGCACGGCGCCACGGCCGACACGGGCCTCGAGGAGCTTGGCCGGGGCCTTACCCGGGCGGAAGCCGGGGATCTTGATCTGCTGCGCGAGAGCCTTGTAGGCGCGATCGAAGTCCGGCTTCAGCTCCTCGAAGGGCACCTCGACATTGATGCGGACCCGAGTCGGGCTCAGCTGCTCGACGGTGCTCTTCACGGACATGCTCCTTGTTCGTTGTACATGGTTGACGTCTGGTTCCCCCCGAACGCATCCCGACCAGGTTAGTTGACGGCCTGCGCGCCCGTGAAACCGGTCGCGGACCGGGCTGGACGGCGGCCGGTCGGTCGACCGGTCGCGCTGGTGGGAGGGGTTGTGCTGTTTAGGAACCGACCTTGACGGCGTCGGTCACGAAGACCAGCGTCTCGTTCGGCTTGATGCCGTGGCCGCCCTGGCCGTAGCCGAGGTTGGGCGGGATCACCAGCAGTCGGCGGGTGCCCTGCGTGATGCCGACCAGGCCCTGGTCCCAGCCCTTGATGACCTGGCCCGCGCCCAGCGTCAGGTCGAAGGTCTGGCCGCGGCTGAAGGAGCTGTCCAGCTTCTTCTTGTCCGACCAGGTGATCAGCGTGTAGTTGGTGCTCAACTGCTGGCCGGCGGCCGCGGCCGGGCCGGTGCCGGTGACCAGATCCTTGGTGAACAGCTCGGTGGGCGGGGTGCAGCCGTCCGGCAGCGTGATGCCGGGGGCTTCGCCGAATCCGCCGGTCACGGTGATGGTGCAGTCCTTGCCGTCGGCCTGCGGCAGCGCGACGGTGAACGTCTGCGCCGGCTTGGCCGAGGTCGAGGCCGCCGAGGTGTCGGTCTTGTTGTCGCTCTTGCTGTCGCTGCTGCCGCAACCGGCCACCAGCACCAGCGCGGCCGCGACCGCACCGATCGCACCGACCTTGCCCACCAAGCGCATTCCCGCTCCTGTCCGTCTGATCCGGATTGCCGCACGGATTGCGACGCCGCGCCGAACCTACACGGCGGGGACGGTTCGCACCGGATCGCAGGGCCGCAATGAGATTGCAGGGCCGGAATCAGGTGGCCCGCACCAGCAGCGCGTACTGCGCGCTCGCCTTGCGGTGGGCGGTCGTCTCGTCCGGGCCGTAGACGACGGCCAGGTAGCGGCCGTGCAGGACCAGGCAGGTGACCGCCTGTGCGTCACCGTTCGCTTCGACGGCCCGGTCAGCCAGGCAGAGGGCGTCCGGTATCCCGGGTGGTGAGGCCGCGAACTGCGACTGCGTCGCTGCCTTGCGCCGCAGCAGGGCCTTGCGTGCGGCGACCGCGTCGGAGAATCGCAGCAGGTGGGTCGAGCCCGCGACTGCCATGGTCTCCGGGGCGGCGTCGGCGAATCCCGACCAGGCGGCGGCCTCGACCGGGCCGTACACCACCCCGGTCGCGTCACGTTGCCCGCCCCATCCGGCGATGCGGCTGTCGTCGTGCACGAAAACCTCTGGGTACGGCCATTTTCCGGGGTCAGCGGGCAGGATGCGGCTGAGCATCCCGGCCGGATCGAGCGGCAGCGCGGACAGTGCCTCGGCGGGGGTCGGTGCGAAGGCGTCCAATCGGGGCAGTTCGGCGTCGAACGTGGCGGTGGCCATGGCGCGCAATGCCGTGCGGTCGGTGCTCGCGGCGGTGATGTAGAGGGTGACGACGAACGGGCCGTGGGCGAGGGTGGCGGCCATGCTCGCCACGTATGGCCGCCAATGTCCGTATGTCGCAAAGTATTCGGGGAACGGGATGTCGACATTGTCGCGGTTGACGGCGGCATCGTCGGCGTCGATCCGCCGGGCCGCGTCGATGGCGGCGGTTTCGTCGTGCATCCGCAGCACGGTGAGGCGCACCGAGCGGGACGTGCCGGGTTGCGGCGGCCCGGAGTCGGCGTCGGTGCCGCCGATACTGAATCCGGCGAGCATGCCGTAGCGGGCGAGATCGCCGACGGTGGCGTCGGCGAGGATGCCGACCGCCGCGGCGGGTGCCGGGACCGGTGCGGCGGCGACGGTGCGCAGCGCAGGGTCGATCGCGCCGGGTGACACCATCGCCTCCGACATGCGCGCCGATTCCAGCAGTCCGCCGTAGGTGGTGTCGGCCGGTGCGGACAGTGCCTGACCGCCGTAGCCGGTCAGGTCGAGACCGCCGAGGTCCGGTTGTGTAGGGCGTGGTGTTCCGGCGATCGCGCAGGCGCTCGCCAGCACTGCCACGGCCAGGCATGACGCCTGTCCGGGTCGCGTGCGGTGAAGCCTCCCCGTGCTGCGACCACCGGTGAGATCCTCCCCTGGAAGCATCTTTTCGAGTGTGATCCGCACCACTGACATGGGCAACCGTTCAACTCGATATTGTTGCCGATTCGATTCCATTGCGGGACTGCGGGATACACGAAAACTCGTTAAATATGTTTGCCGGGACGGTGCTATTACGGGAGCATCGCAGGATGCTGTTGACGATTTCTTGTACGCGACCCGATGATGCCGCCTGGCCTGCCAGCGACCTCGGTTTTCTGCTGCACAAGAATCCCGCCCGCATACAAACTTTCGAGCAGTCCTACGGCGTCGCCCACGTGCTGTATCCCGAGGCGTCCGAACAGCGCTGCACCGCTGCATTGTTGCTGGAGATCGATCCGGTCCGGCTGGTGCGCGGAAAATCCAAAGGGACACCCGAATTCAGTCTCGGGCAGTATGTGAACGATCGCCCGTATGCTGCGTCGTCGCTGCTGTCGGTGGCGATCTCGACGGTATTCGGCACGGCCCTGCACGGGCGCTGCGCGCAGCGTCCGGAATTGGCCGAGACCCCGCTGCCGTTGCGCATCGAACTCCCGGCGGTGCCGTGCAAGGGCGGCGCCGAATACGCCGACCGGGTGTTCGCGCCGCTGGGCTGGAATGTGGTGGCCACTCCCCTGCCACTGGACCCGGCGTTTCCCGAATGGGGCGACTCGCATTACCTGCGGCTCGAACTCACCGGCACCCAGCGGCTTTCCGACGCGCTGTCGCACCTGTATGTCCTGCTGCCCGTCCTCGACGGCAGCAAGCACTACTTCCTCGACAGCGCGGAGATCGACAAGTTGCTGCGCTTCGGCGAGGGTTGGCTGGTCGGTCACCCGGAACGCGAGTGGATCACCCGCCGCTACCTGACTCGGCGCTACACCCTGGTCCGGACGGCACTGGCCCGGCTGGCCGAGTTGGATGACGCGGAGCCGGAGGAGTTGGACGCCGTCGAGGTGGAACTCGACGACGACGGCGATGCCAAGGAAGCCGGGGTGGCCACGGAAGCGGCTGCGGCAGAATCCGATTCGGTGGGGTCGCCGAACAAGGCGGGTACGGCCGAGGGTGCGGTCGCCGACGGCTCGGCGGCCGAGTCCACCGAACAGGGTCCGTCGCTGGCGGTACTGCGGCGACAGGCCGTGCATCGGGCATTGCTCGAGGTCGAGGCGGGCCGGGTGCTGGATCTCGGGTGCGGGCAGGGGGCTCTGCTGCGAGAACTGGTGGCGGACCGGGCTTTCACCGAAATCGTCGGGATCGACGTGTCGATGCGGGAGCTGCACATCGCGGCGCGGCGGATGCGGCGGCTGCCGGAGTGGCAGTCGCGGCGGGTCACCGTGCGGCAGGGGGCGCTCACGTATACCGATGCCTCGCTGCGCGGTTACGACGCGGCCGTGCTCATGGAGGTGATCGAGCATGTGGACGCGCCGCGGCTGGCGGCGCTGGAGCATTCGGTGTTCGGTTCGGCCGCACCGGGTGCGGTGCTGGTGACGACGCCGAACAGCGAGTACAACGTGCGCTACGAGACCCTGCACGCGGGCACGTTCCGGCATACCGATCACCGATTCGAGTGGAGCCGGGCAGAATTCGCGGACTGGGCGCGGCGGGTCGGTGCGACGTACGGCTACGCCGTGCGATTCGTGCCGATCGGGCCCGAGGATGCGGAAGTGGGGGCGTCGACGCAGATGGCTGTGTTCACGAAACAGGTTGCGGGTACGAGCGACAGCGATGAGAAAGGAGCCGCGTAATGGCTGAGCTGTCCATCCCGGTGCTGTCGCTGGTCGTGCTGATCGGCTCCAGCGGTTCCGGGAAATCGACGTTCGCACACAAGCACTTCCGGTCGACGGCGGTGCTGTCCTCGGATGCGTACCGCGGGCTGGTGAGTGATGACGAGGCCGACCAGTCGGCCACCAACGACGCGTTCGAACTGCTGCATCACGTCGCGGGTGTGCGGTTGCGGCGCGGTCTGCGGACCGTCGTCGACGCCACCAATGTGCAGCCGAAGGCACGGCAGGCGCTGGTGGAGCTGGCCCGCGCGAACGATGTGCTGCCGGTGGCGATCGTGCTCGACGTGCCCGAGGCCGAGTGCGTGCGCCGCAACGCACTGCGCCACGACCGCGCGGATCTCGGGCCGCACGTGGTGAACCGGCACCAGCGTGATCTGAAGCGTTCGCTGAAATTCCTGGAACGCGAGGGCTTCCGCAAGGTGCACGTGCTGCGCGGGGTCGAGGAGATCGAGGCGGCGAGCATCCGCGACGAGCGGCTGTGGAACGACAAGTCCGATCTCACCGGGCCTTTCGATGTGATCGGCGATGTGCACGGTTGCCGCAGCGAATTGGAGACGCTGCTCTGCGAGCTCGGGTACTTCATCACCCGCGACGAGGACGGCCGGGCGATCGACGCACGGCACCCCGAAGGGCGTACCGCCGTGTTCGTGGGCGACCTGGTCGACCGCGGACCCGACACCCCGGGCGTGCTGCGGCTGGTCATGGGCATGGTGGGTGCCGGAAACGCCTTGTGCGTCACCGGAAACCACGAGTTCAAGCTGGTGCGCGCCCTGGACGGCCGCCGCGTCAAGGTGGCGCACGGGCTCGCCGAGTCGCTGGCGCAGCTGGAGGCCGAGGACGCCGAATTCCGTAAGACCGCACAGGAATTCATGCGCGGCCTGGTCAGCCACTATG
Source organism: Nocardia sp. NPDC059240 (assembly GCF_042753865.1). NCBI lineage: Bacteria > Bacillati > Actinomycetota > Actinomycetes > Mycobacteriales > Nocardiaceae > Nocardia > Nocardia sp. NPDC059240. Next base: position 293,110 of record NZ_JBHZAC010000004.1, read on the forward strand.
TGCTCGACGGCGGCCAACTGGTGGTCGCGCACGCCGGACTGAAGGAGGCGTACCACGGTCGCACCTCGGGCCGGGTCCGCGAGTTCGCCATGTACGGCGAATCCACCGGCGAGACCGACGAATACGGCCTGCCGGTGCGTTACCCGTGGGCGAGCGACTATCGCGGCAAGGCGCTGGTGCTCTACGGCCACACGCCGATGACAGAGCTGGTGTGGGTGAACAACACCCTGTGCCTGGATACCGGTGTGGTGTTCGGCGGTCGCCTGACCGCCCTGCGCTACCCCGAACGGGAGCCGGTTTCGGTTGCGGCCGAAGAGGTCTGGTTCGAGCCGGTGCGCCCGCTGGAGGCCGGTGTCTTCGCCACCGGTGAGGCGGTCGTGCAGCGGGATCCGGGCGTGCTGGACCTCGACGACGTGCTCGGCCGCCGGGTGGTGGAGACCCGCCACCTGGGCCGGGTGAACGTGCGCGAGGATGCCGCGGCGGCCGCGCTCGAGGTGATGAGCCGCTTCGCGGTGGATCCGCGCTGGCTGGTGTACCTGCCGCCGACCATGTCGCCGTGCGCCACCTCCACCCTGGACGGCTACCTCGAGCATCCCGCCCAGGCCTTCGAGTATTACCGTGCCGAAGGCGTGGACACCGTGGTGTGCGAGGCCAAGCACATGGGTTCGCGTGCGGTGGTGGTGGTTTCGCGGTCGGCGACGGCCGCGCACGACCGCTTCGGCATCGAGGACGGTTCGACCGGCGCGGTGTACACCCGCACCGGGCGGCCCTTCTTCGACGATCCGGCGCGTACCGAGGCACTGCTGGCCCGGGTGCGGTCGGCGGCCGAAACCGCCGGGCTGTTCGAGGAATTGGGCACCGACTGGCTGCTGCTGGATACCGAATTGCTGCCGTGGTCGGCCAAGGCGATGGGTCTGCTGCGCAGTCAGTACGCGGCGGTCGGCACGGCCGCGCGGGCCTCGCTCGCACAGGCCACCGATGTACTGGCGGCTGCGGCCGAAAGGGGTTTGGACGTAGGCGATCTCGCGGCGCGCACGGATGCGCGCCGCGCGGACGCCGATGCCTTCACCACCGCCTACGGCCATTACTGCTGGCCCACCGACGGTCTCGACGGCGTGCGCCTGGCCCCGTTCCAGATCCTGGCCGCCTCCGGCGCGAATCTCGCCGGGCGCGACCACAACTGGCACCTGGAGCACATCGACCGTCTGGTCACCGCCGACCCGGAGTTCTTCACCCGCACCGACCGCCGCCTGGTCGACCTGACCTCCCCCGAGGCAGAGGCCGAGGCGACGGCCTGGTGGACCGAACTCACCACGGCAGGCGGCGAAGGCATGGTCGTCAAACCGCTGGGCTCGCTGGTGACCGGCACCGGCACGCGGAGTGGCCGACCGGTGCAGCCGGGCGTGAAATGCCGTGGCCCGGAATACCTCCGGATCATCTACGGCCCGGAATACCTGCGCCCCGACCAGCTGCAGCGGCTGCGTTCCCGCAACCTCGGTGGCAAACGATCGATGGCGTTGCGCGAATACGCCCTCGGCCTGGAGGCTCTGGATCGCTTCGTCACCCGAGAACCGCTGTGGCGGGTCCACGAGGCGGTGTTCGCCATCCTGGCGCTCGAGACCGAGCCGGTCGACCCGCGACTGTGAGACACCGGATGGCCGGAGACCTGCCAGGTCTCCGGCCATTTGTCAGGCCGGGGTGGTGGTGAGGTGGTCGTGGAGGCGGGTCAGGTAGGGGCGTTGGCCTTTACCCAGCTTCTCCTCCGCGGTCTCCAGGTCGAACCATTCGGCTCGGTCGATTTCAGGGAACTCGGCCATGCGGCCGGAGCGGGGTGGCCACTCCATCTCGAAGGTGCCGGGGACGACTTGGGACGGGTCGAGGTCGGCTTCGACGGCCCAGACGGTGAGTTGTTTCTTGCCGCGGCCGCTGCCGTATTCGACCTCGCCGAGGGGGATCCAGTCGCCGTCGGGGACGGGGAGACCGAGTTCCTCGCCGAATTCGCGGCGGGCGGCAGCCGGGGCTTCCTCGTCGGCGGGGTCGTATTCGCCCTTGGGGATGGACCAGGCGGAGGCGTCCTTCTTGGCCCACAGGGGGCCGCCCATGTGTCCGAGGAGCACTTCGAGGCGGCCTGCGTCGCTTCCATGCCCGGGAGCGCGGCGGAAGAGGAGGACTCCGGCGCTGTATCTGAGGGTCATGGCAAGAGTTTGCCGAATCGGCGGGCAAGCGTGCACGTCGGGCGCTAGTGTCGGCGACACTGCGGCAATCCGGACGTCCAGGATTAATCCCCGATAACGGATGAATAGTTCCCGTCGGACATCTTGCTGCCGAAACCTATTCGGCATCTGTACCTTCCATTACGCTCCAGGCTTTGGACCAGCACCACACCTGATGATGGATTGGATAGCGCATGGAGTTCCGCACCGCCTCCGCGGCTGCCACCCTGGTGATCGGCGCACTCATCGCCCCCGCCACGCTATGGTCGGGCGCGGCCCCGGCGAACGCCCAGCCCGCCGTCACCTCCCCCGACGCGCCGCACCTCACCTACTCGGCCAAGATGGTGGACAAGACCATCGTCACCACCCTGCGCGGCGGCACCTTCGAACTCTCGCAGCAGCTCGGCGGCGATACCGCGCAGCCCGGCGCGGATGCGGCACAGCCGGGCAGCGTCGCGGCGCGAACCGTCGACGTGGTCAACGTCAAGGACCCCGACGGCAAGGTGCTGCTCACCCTGCCGCTGCAATTCCATCTGGGCCCCATCGACATTCCGGTGAAGCCCGAGCTGCGGGAGAACAACACCATCCTGGCGCTCACCCCGGACAAGCCGTCGGGCCTGTCGCTCACCCAGCCGCTGGCCGTGAAACCCGTTGCCTCCCAGTCGGAGAACGACCGCGCACTGGGCAGCTTCGCCCAGCAGTTCGGCCTGGCCACCACCATCGGCACCTTCGTCGGCACCGCCATCGGCGCGACCATCGGCTGTATCGCCACCCTGGCCGCGGGCTGCCTGCCCGGTTTCGCCACCGGCGCGACCGTCGGCGGCATCATCGGCACCATCGCCCTGGGCAGCCCCGTCCTGATCGCGTCGGGCATCGACCTGCTCAGCACCTGGCAGGCCCCGGACGGCACGACCCACTGGGCGGACAAGACGACCCCGGCGGCGACCCCACAGCCGGCCGCGCCCCAGCCTGCCGCCCAGCCCGCCAACTAAGCCCCACCCATCCGCAGGACCCACCCCCCGACGGCCTGACCGGCCGGATGACGAAGGCCTGTCAGGCGGGTGGGATAGGCACCCGCCACACCACGGTGGTGCCGCGCCCGTCCAGGCCCAGGCCGACCTCTACCACGCCGTCGAGTTCGGTGGCGCGTTCGGCGATATTGCGCAGACCGCCGCGCCGGGGGGCATCGCCGACACCGATACCGTTGTCCGCCACCGAAATTCGGAGTTCGCCGCGGACGGCGTGGACGGCCACGTCGATGCGGGTGGCATCGGCGTGGCGGACCGTGTTGGACAGTGATTCGCGCAGCACCGCCAGCGCTTGGCGGGCAGTGTCGGGCGGGACCACCGTGTCGATCGGCCCGTCCTGGTGCAGGCTGGGTGTGAAGCCGAGGTGGCGCGCGGCGGTGGTGACCAATTCGCTTATCTCGCTGCGTAATCCACCCTGCCCGCCGGAGGCGGACTGCAGCGAGAAGATGGTGCCGCGAATGTCCTGGATAGTGTCGTCCAGGTCTGCGACCACCCGTTCCAGGCGGTCGGCGATGTCGGCGGTGGGTTGCAGCCGCAGCGCGCCCTGCAGGGCCAGTCCCGAGGCGTAGATGCGCTGGATGACCGAGTCGTGGAGGTCGCGCGCGATGCGGTCGCGGTCCTCCATGACCGCGATCTTGGCGGAGTCGCGCTGCCGGCGCGCCGTCTCCTGCTGAACCCGTTCGTACATGCGCACATTGGTGATCTTCACCGCGGCGATGACGGCCAGCGCCTCGATGATCCGCTCGTCCTCGTCGCTGAAGCTGCCGCCCCGCTTGTTGGTGAGATAGAGGTCGCCCAGTACGCGTCCGCGATAGCGCACCGGCACACCGAGAAAGCTGCGCATGGACGGATGTCCGGCGGGCCAGCCCTCGAAGGCCGGGTGTTTGGTGAGGTCGGCCATGCGCACGGGGTCCTCCCCCGCCAGCACCGCGCCGAGTACGCCGCGCCCGCACGGCCAGTGCCCGATGCGGTCGATCGTCGCCTGGTCCATGCCGACCGGGACGAACTGCGCCAGCCGCCGCTCACCGGTGCCGTCGTCGGGTTCCAGCAAGCCCAGGGCACCGTATTCGGCGTCGACCAGCCGGACCGCCGCGGCCACCAACTGCCGTAGCACCAGGTCCACGTCGAGGTCCGAGACCACGGTGTACACCGCTTCGACCAGGTCGTGCAGCCGTTCCCGGGATGCGGTCAGTTCCCGCAGTTCGTCGGGTACGGCACCCCACGGCTCTTCGGACATGAACCACAGGCTACCCATCGGCAACCTGGGGACATTTGTCTCTGGGTCCGGGTGTCGCGAGGGAGAAGTCTGTTATCAGACCATTCGGCTGATTTAGGAGTCACACAATGACGATGATCGGAACCGAACCGCGCACCGAAGCCTGGACCGGATTCAAAGGCGGCCTGTGGCGAGACACCGTCGATGTGCGCGATTTCATTCAGCAGAACTACCGGCCCTACGAGGGCGACGGCAGCTTCCTGGCCGGAGCGACCGCCCGCACCCTGGGCATCTGGGACAAGCTGAGCGCCATGTTCCCGGCCGAGCGCGAGCGCGGCATCTACGACGTGGACCAGCACACCCCTTCGACCATCACCGCGCACAAGCCGGGCTACATCGACGAGGACACCGAGCTCATCGTCGGGCTGCAGACCGATGCGCCGCTGAAGCGGGCGATCATGCCCTACGGCGGTTACCGCATGGTGCAGACCAGCCTCGCCGCCTACGGCGTGGAGGAGGACCCGCGGGTCACGGAGATCTTCTCCAAGTACCGCAAGACCCACAATGACGGTGTCTTCGACGCTTACACCGCCGATATTCGCGCCGCCCGCAGCGCGGGCATCGTGACCGGACTGCCGGATGCCTACGGCCGCGGCCGCATCATCGGCGACTACCGTCGCGTCGCCCTCTACGGTGTCGACAAGCTGATCGAGGCCAAGCAGGCCGATCGCGCGGCCCTCGACGATCTGTGGGCCGATGACGAAACCATCCGTCGCCGTGAGGAAGTCAGCGAGCAGATCCGCGCGCTCGGCGAGCTGAAGGAGATGGCCGCCGCCTACGGCTACGACATCTCCAAGCCCGCGAGCACCGGCCAGGAGGCCATCCAGTGGCTGTACTTCGCGTACCTGGCCGCGGTGAAGGAGCAGAACGGCGCGGCCATGTCGCTGGGCCGGACCTCGAACTTCGTGGACATCTACCTCGAGCGTGACCTGGCCGAGGGCCTGATCACCGAGGAGCGCGCCCAGGAACTGGTCGACGACTTCGTGATCAAGCTGCGCATCGTGCGCTTCCTGCGCACTCCCGAGTACGACGAGCTGTTCTCCGGCGATCCGACCTGGGTGACCGAGTCCATCGGCGGCATCGGCTCCGACGGCCGTCCGCTGGTGACCCGCACCAGCTTCCGCTACCTGCAGACCCTCTACAACCTGGGCCCGGCTCCCGAGCCGAACCTGACCGTGTTCTGGTCGCCGGCGCTGCCGACGGGTTTCAAGCGCTTCTGCGCCAAGGTGTCCATCGACACCAGCTCCATCCAGTACGAGTCCGACGAGCTGATGCGGCCGCGCTACGGCGACGACACCGCGATCGCCTGCTGTGTCTCGGCCATGGAGGTCGGCAAGCAGATGCAGTTCTTCGGCGCGCGGGTGAATCTCGCCAAGACGCTGCTGTACGCCATCAACGGCGGACGTGACGAGAAGAAGGGCAAGGTCGTCGCGCGCGGCTTCGAGCCGATCACCGCGGACGTCCTCACCTACGAGGAGGTCGACGCCAAGCTCGATCAGCTGATGGACTGGCTGGCCAAGACGTACGTCCACGCGCTCAACGTCATTCACTACATGCACGACAAGTACGCGTACGAGCGCATCGAGATGGCGTTGCACGATTTGGATGTGCGTCGCACCATGGCCTGCGGTATCGCCGGTCTGGCCGTGGCCGCCGACTCTCTGTCGGCCATCAAGTACGCCAAGGTGACTCCCGTTCGTGACGAGACCGGCCTGGCCACCGACTACGTGATCGAGGGCGACTTCCCGAAGTTCGGCAACAACGACGACCGCGTCGACTCGATTGCCGCCGAACTGGTGGAGCGGTTCATGCAGAAGGTCCGCAAGTACCCGACCTACCGCAATGCCGAGCACACCCAGTCGGTGCTGACCATCACCTCGAATGTGGTGTACGGCAAGAAGACCGGCAACACCCCCGACGGTCGTCGGGCGGGCGAGCCGTTCTCGCCGGGTGCCAACCCGATGAACGGCCGCGACACCCACGGCATCGTGGCCTCGGCCATGTCGGTCGCCAAGCTGCCGTATGAGCATGCGACGGACGGCATTTCGCTCACCACCACGGTGACGCCGGAGGGTCTGGGCCGCAGCGCCGACGAGCGCATCACCAACCTGGTGGGCGTGATGGACGGGTACGTCGCGACCAACGGCTTCCACATGAACGTGAACGTCCTCAACCAGGACACGCTGTTGGACGCCATGGAGCACCCGGAGAACTACCCGCAGTTGACGATTCGCGTCTCGGGCTACGCGGTGAACTTCGTTCGCCTGACCCGTGAGCAGCAGCTCGACGTCATCAACCGCACCTTCCACGCGAGCCTCTAAGCCGCCCGCGCCGACATCGAAAGGTTGAAAGTCATGTCCACACCGGTCCTGCTGCAGCCGAGCATCGATGTCGGCGCACCCGGCGGTGACTCGCTCACCGGATCCGTTCACTCCTGGGATATCTCGACCGGGGTGGACGGGCCGGGCACCCGCTTCGTCACCTTCCTCAGCGGCTGCCCGCTCCGGTGCCTGTACTGCCAGAACCCTGATACTTGGTTGCGCGACAACGGAACTCGCATGAGTGTCGACGATGTGCTCGGCGAGGCGGCCAAATTCGTGCCGTTCATCCGCGCCTCCGGCGGTGGCGCAACCATCAGTGGCGGGGAACCGCTGCAGCAGCCCAAGTTTGCGACCTCACTGCTGCAGGGGTTCCAAGGTCTCGGACTGTCCACTGCCCTCGATACTTCCGGCTACCTGGGGCGCCTTGCCTCCGATGAGCTGCTCGCGGCCACGGACCTGGTGCTGCTGGATATCAAGGCCGGACAGCCCGAGACCTACCGTCGCCTGACCGGTCGCGACCTGAAGCCGACCCTCGACTTCGCTATCAAGCTGGCCAAGCGCGGCAAGCGGGTGTGGCTGCGCTACGTGCTGGTCCCCGGCATCACCGACGCGATCGAGGAGATCGGCGCCGTGGCCGGATTCGCCGGCGGACTGGGCAATATCGAGCGGGTGGATGTCCTCCCGTTCCACACGCTGGGCCAATCCAAGTGGGAGGCCCTCAACCGTCGTTTCGTGCTCGCCGACACCCCGACACCGACCTCCGAGCAGGTCGAAGAGGCACGAGACGTTTTCCGGGCCGCAGGACTGACGGCCTACTAGACCTTGTCGGGGACAAGGAACAGGGAATGAGCGCGGCGGGTAGTGGAGGTTTCGGACCACCACCCGCCGCGTTCGCTACCCGGATCCGCACCGACCACCTGCGAGGATGACACCGTGGACAACTCAGACAAGATCCGAGTCTTCCTGCTCGACGACCACGAGATCGTGCGTCGCGGCCTGCAGGACCTCCTCGAAGCCGAGGGCGACATCGAGGTCGCGGGCGAGGCCGGCACCGCCGCCGAGGCGCTGCGCCGCGTCCCCGCCGTACGCCCCGATGTGGCGGTCCTCGACGTCCGGCTCGAGGACGGCGACGGCGTCACCGTCTGCCGCGACCTCATGTCGGAGATGCCGGACCTCAACGTCCTCATGCTCACCTCGTTCTCCGACGACGAGGCACTGCTGGGCGCGGTGCTGGCAGGCGCGAAAGGCTATGTCCTCAAGCAGCTTCGCGGGCCACAACTGGTGAACGCGATCCGCCGCGTCGCCGCCGGCGAATCCCTGATCGACCCGCGCACCGCCGCCGAGGTCACCTCGCGCCTGCAGGAGCGCACCCCCGCCAACCCCCTCGCCGACGTCGACCTGACCGAGCGCGAGAAGCAGATTCTCCTGCATATCGGTCAGGGCCTCTCCAACAAGGAGATCGCGGGCAAGATCTACCTGTCGGAGAAGACAGTCCGCAACTACGTCTCAGCACTACTGGGCAAGCTGGGCCTCGCCCGCCGCTCCCAGGCCGCCATCCTCGCCGAACACCTCCGCCACGAACACGGCGACAACTGGGCCGACGGGGTCCGCTGAATCCCCTTCGGGTTCAGGGGTCCAGCGTCTTCCGCACCCGGGCCGCCTCTCGGGTCAGGTGGTCGCGCTCGGGGATATTGGTGGCCAGCCGCGACGCCTCGGCATACAGGGCGGCGGCCTGCTCGAGGTCGCCCGCGCGTTCGAGAAGGTAGGCGCGAACCGCGGTGTAGCGCGGCAACTCCGGGTCCAGGTCGGCCAGTGCGGCCAATCCGGCGCGGGGTCCGTCGGCCTCGCCGACCGCCACCGCGCGGTTCAAGCGCACGATCGGGCTGGCGGTGAGGTGCAGCAGTTCGTCGTACCACTCCACGATTTGGACCCATTCTGTTTCGGCCGCGTCCGGAGCATCGGCGTGCAGGGCTGCGATGGCGGCCTGGGCCTGGTATTCGCCGAGCCGGTCGCGGGCCAGCGCATTCTGCAGGATCTCCACGCCCTCGGCGATAGCGCTTGTGTCCCAACGGGATCGGTCCTGCTGCGCGAGCGGCACCAGTCGGCCGCCCGCACCGGTGCGCGACGCCCGGCGGGCATGATGCAGCAGCATCAACGCGAGTAGCCCCGCGACCTCGGGATCGTCGGTGGCGGCCGCAAGCTGGCAGGTGAGCCGGATGGCCTCGGCAGCGAGGTCGATATCGCCGCTGTAGCCCTCGTTGAAGACGAGATAGAGCACGCGCAGCACCGTCGGGAGATCACCGGGGCGATCGAGGGGCTCCCCCGTGATGCGCCGCTTGGCGCGGCTGATGCGTTGCGCCATGGTCGCTTCCGGGACCAGATAGGCCGCGGCGATCTGTCGGGTGGTCAGACCACCGACCGCACGCAAGGTCAGAGCAACGGCCGACCCCGGAGACAGGGCCGGGTGCGCGCACAGGAAGTACAGCCACAGGGTGTCGTCCGCACCGGAGACCGGGCCCGCCTCCGGCTCGATCTCCACGGCGAGTTCCCGTCCCCTGCGCGAGGTTTCGGCGCGAGTGGCATCGAGGAACTTGTGCCAGGCGGCCGCGACGAGCCAGCCCTTGGCGTCGCGCGGCGGATCGTCCGGCCAAGTCTCGAAGGCCCGGATCAGCGCCTCCTGCACCGCGTCCTCGGCCGCAGCGAAGTCGGCTCCGCGGCGAACGAGGACGCCGATCACCGCGGGGACGAGATCACGCAGCAGCGACTCGTTCACTCGCCAACCCTCCCGCCCACCGCGAGGCTCACTCGGTGACCGTGGGCAGCCCGGTGAAGAACGGTCGTATCTCGAGCCACTCCTGGATCGGTTTGCCGCCCGCTCCAGGCGCCGCTGACAGCTCGGCGGCCAATTCGAGTGCGCGCTCATAGGTTTCGACGTCGATGATCATCCATCCGGCGATCAGGTCTTTGGTCTCCGCGAAAGGCCCGTCGGTGACGGGCGGGCGACCGTCGCCGTCGGAGCGTACGAAGGTGCCCTGCGGCGACAGCGCCTGGCTGTCGACGAACTCGCCGGTGGCCTCGAGCCGCGCGGCGAAATCCTCCATGTACTGCACGTGAGCCGTCAACTCCGCCGGCGTCCACTGATCCATCGGCACGTCGTTGGCGGGCGCCGGCGCGCCCCGGTAATGCTTGAGCAGCAGATATTTCGGCATGATGACCTCCTCCGGTCTCAGGCGTTCTGACGCTCGGCCCGCTGCCGCACCAGCTCCTCGACCGCGCTGGGCAGGGTGGTGTCGAAGTCGATGAGTTTCACCCAGGTCGGAGTGATGACAACCCGAACCATCCCGTCGTACAGCGACCGCACCTCGGCCTCCCATTCGACCCGCTGCTCGGCACTCATCTCGTAACTGCCGTTGATCTGCAGGAACTCCTCCGGAATCCCCTCCACCACATCCAACTCCACCGACCCCCGGATAAGCAGAATCTTCGGCGGATGCACCTCGGTATCAATCGTCAACGCGACCTGCGGATTCTGCCGCAACGAATGCAGCTTCGGCGCATTCTTCGTGGTGCAGACAACAATCTGAGACCCGTTCCAGGTGAAGGCGATCGGGATATTGCGAGGCGTCCCATCCTTGGCCACATACGCCATCCGCAACAGATCCCGCCCCAGCAACTCCTGGCTGATCGGACGATCCAGAATCTCGGCGATCTCGTTCGCGTTCATCGTTCGCTCCTTCGTCGGTATCGAGGCCGTTTCGGCTCCTCGTACCCCTAGGACGGAGCCACCCGACCATTCTCGACATCCCGGCTCAGATTTTTCGAAAATCCCCGAGCAAGCGAGCGAAAGACGACGTCAGGACGCTCCGGGCCACTGCGCCGCGGGTTGATGCATCTGCATCTGCGGCTGCGGTGGCATCGCGTACGCCACGGGTCGCGCCCGGCCCGAGCCCGCCAGCGCACCACCGGTCAGCACCAACCCACCGACGAACAGCGCAGCACCGATCAGCACAACATCGCTGACAAGTTCACTGGTCCGCTCCTGAGCAGGCAGCATGTCCTCGCCACGAGTGTTGTACTTCCCATCCCACCAACCCCAATTGCAGTCCTGCAGCCGTGGATTGTCCTGGTTCGCCTGGCAGGTCATCCCCAGATCCCTCGGCGTACGCGCGGCGGTATCCCGCAAATCATGCTGAGCCATATACCCGAGACACATCATCACAGCCCCGGCAACAGCCACCAGAAGCCCGAATATCCCTGCGGTAACCCTCATTCCCCATCCCTCCCGATCACCGCCACATCGTAACGGCCCGCTACCACATGTCGAACCGGGCAGATACAGGTTTTCGAGCAACTCGGTGCCGCCGCTTTGATCCCAGCGTTCAAGCTAGGGCTCGGGCCGATCGTTGTGCCGCTCGCTCTGTATTTTCACGGCCGCATGGATCAACAGCCGTGCCGCTTCGCCCATGACCGCTTGACCTGCCAACAAGTCGAACGCGCGGCCGTAGATGGCGATTTCCCTCGGCTGGGTGACCTTGAGTTCAGCGGTGACGCCTTCGACTATCACCATCCTGCGGTCGTACATCACGAAATTCGTCGCGGGTGCCGGGCAGTAGGCTTCTTCCGGCACGATTCCGAAGGTCACCCTCGGTAATCCGATGACGGCCATGAGCCGGTCCAGTTGCCCGGCCATCACGCCCTCATCGGCTACGCCGGTCCGTAGAGCCTGCTCGCCCATGAGAATGTGGAATCGCCGGTCTCCGCTGTACAAGATGCGCTGTCGCTCCAGCCGTTTCGCGACCCCGTCTTCGAGGTCGTCGGGTATGCGGTAGAAGTCGATTGCCTGCCGCAGGATCGCTCTCGCGTAGTCGGCGGTTTGCAACAGACCCGGCACGACGTATGGCTGATAGACCCGCATGACCTTCGTTCGCTCGGAGAGCTTGGTCAGCGCGTGCTGCCCGCGCCGGGTGCCCGCGCTGAGGACGCGTCGCCATTCCACATAAGCGCTGTCGATGTTTCGGACCGTCGCGAGCAGGTCCGGCAGCTGTTCGGGAGCATCGAGAAGCTCGCAGTACGTTCGGATGTCGGCTTCCGATGGAGGGCGGGTGCCGCGCTCGATCTTGCTGACCTTCGATTCATGCCAGCCTGCTCGCTCCGCGAGGACGCGCCCGGACATGCCCACGGCACGGCGTAACTCTCGAAGCCGTTGTCCGAGCGCTTCTCTCGCTTCCTGGAGGCTCCCGGTCACTTCACCATCTGCGAGCCGGCAGCGGCCACGTAATCGGAGTAGGGGGTCGCGAGTTTCCAGAGCCGCTGCTTGACGCCCTGGCAATACTCGATCACTCCGGGATCGGTGGTTATCGCGACACCGGCCGACTTCATCCGGCTATCGACCAGGTTGAAGGCCACTGTCTCATTGTCCATGAGCCACCAATCGTCGGTTGGCACCTCGCCCGCGAGATGGCGTGGCAGGTATCGAATATCTTCGCCTGCCGCGACATTGCGTGCTGCAACTACGAAGCTCCAGCGCTGGTAGTCGGTGTGCGGCACGGTGACAACGCGGACCCGGCTGATCGCTACGCCCCGACCGGTAGTCGCCCGTACCAAAGCATCCCAATCTTCGAACCACGCGTAATCGTCAGGTTCGTTCGCGAGGAAGCGGCGGAATGGTTCGGACTCCACCGGCACCGCGTAGTCGTCTCTGACCTCGAGATGGAATGCCTCACTTCGACATTGCCGGAACAGGTCCGACCAGTCGCCTTGCCGCAGCAGCACCGTAGAAGGTCCTCTCCAACTTGGGCACTTCGATGGCTGCCTCATCGTCGGCCAGGTCGAGCTGACCGAGGGTGTCGGCATCCGTGATCGGCCGCCCGATAACCGTGAAGGTACCCCTACCTGTGTCCATCAACGGGGAGCCCAGGAACGATTCGGGCTCGAGGAATCCGAGAAGCAGATGCGGTATCTCTACCGTATCGGGCCGGCCGGTACTCCATCCCTGCACGAGATAGCTCGATTCGGTCACGTACAGACTCGGGCAGTCGTTCACCTGTGAGCCGCCCTTGCCGAGGAATGTAAGGCACATGCCTTCGCCTCCTACATGTCTGGCGTTCCGCGCCGGTCTGCGGCGCTCTTCAATCGTCCCGCCCGTGGCCAAATTCCGCTTCAGAACGGCCTAGTCTGGGCAAGTTTCGCCAAGTTCATAGCCTGGTGACTCACAACTTTTCTAGCGTCAACGTCAGGTGCTCAGGGCGGTGGAACTCCTTCTTCTGAGCTGCTTCACCAGCGACGGCAGGGGCGACGGTGACCGACGAACCAGACGATGCGCAGGCCACTCCACGCACACGACTGTTCGAGTTCCCCGGCGGCGTACTGGAACTCCAGAGCAACAGCCAGGACTCCGCCGAGGACTATGGCGGTTTCTTCCTGCAACTCAACGACTCCACGGCCATCGACGGCCACGACGATCAAAGGGCGGTCATGCGGTACACACCCACCGCGCTCGGATACCTGCGCACCGATGTCTCCGGCGTGAGTCAACAGTGGGACGAGTCCGAGATCCGAAGGCTCGCAGCACGATACGGCTACGATCTGGCCGAAATCGTGCTCTACGACCCCGTTAGCGGTCGGCCACCGTTCGCGCGGTTGAAAGCCCAAGCGACCCGCCTGGACGCCGAGGCTGTGTTCGTGCCATCACTCAGCCATTTCGAGGACGGCCAAGCACCCTGCTCGCTGGTGCAGCGCCTGGACGTGGTGACCGTGCACCCGGAATCGACATACTCCCGCCGCGTACCGCCGCCACTGCCGGACCATGTACCCGAAAGCCGCACGGGCCGCGGAACATAACCGCAAGCATGCCGAAGATCAGGGAGTACTCACTGCGGAATTTTGTCCGCTTCGCCTCGCTGACAACTCCCTGATCTTGTCGCTGACGGGCCAGCCCTAAGCGGTGCGGGCTCGGGCGGAACGGAGGCTCACCAAGTCGTCATTGAAGGTAGCTGGCTAAAGCGTCGAGCAGTCCTCGGGTGCCTTGTTCGCGGTTGTGCCCGTCTGCCCAGAATTGGTCGAAGAAGACGCCGTGCTCGGTGTGGGTGAATTGGGTGCCCTCCGGGCTGGGTTCGAATTCCAGGGAGGCCACCGATGTTGACATGTGGGCCCCGTCGATCCACATGTCGTAGGTCGTGACGATGCGGTTGTGCTCGACGATGTCGGTGTAGGTGGCCTCGTACCGCGACACCGGACCGTTGTGGAACTTGTGTTCGGCGATGTCGCGGCCGCCGATACGGAAGTCGAAGGTCCACTCGCCGGGTTCGATGCTGTCCTCGCCGCCCCACCAGGCCAGCTTCTGTTGCTCTTCGGCGAACGCGCCCCAGACGCGCTCGACGGCAACCGGATAGCTGCGGGTCAGGCTGAATTCGGCACGGGCGAATCGGCGTTCGATGGTCATGGGCCCGTCCTAACGGGTGAAGGTGACGTGAATCGTGCCGCTCTCGCCTACTTCTGACGTCACCTTGTGGGTGAGGTCGAGACCGCCGAGGTCGTCCCACAGTCCGGTTCCGCGGCCGAGGATGATCGGCGCGACCATGAGGTGCAAGTCGTCGACCAGGCCGGCGCGCAGGAAGGCGCGCGCGGTGCCGACGCCACCACCGATGCGCACATCCAGTCCGCCCGCGGCAGCGGTCGCCTCGGCGAGGACGTCTTCGATTGCGCCGCTGCGGAAGTGGAATGTCGTGCCGCCCTCCATCGGGATCGACGGCCGCGCGACCACCTGGTGCGGGTATCCACCCGGAGGGGCCGGTTTCGACCAATCTTGGCGTCGCAGTGTGTTGGTGAGGACGTAGACCGGCGTGCCGAACGGGGGCCGATTACCCCACCAGCCCTTCCATTCCGGGTCGCCGGGAAACGCGTGCAGCCCGAACATTCCCGCGCCCATGATCTCGGCTCCGACTCCCTCGAAGAACGCGGCGGTGTGGCGGTCGTCGACGCCGGTCGTGCCGGCGCCGCTGGTGTCGCCGAACACGTGCTCGCGGAACGTGCGGGTCGCGATGTGGCCCGCCGCGAGGCGCCCCCAGTCCTCGCCCATCGGATTGTCGGGGGAATTGTCGGTCGCCGAGGTGAAGCCGTCCAGCGAGACGAACAGGTTGATGCGAACGCGAGTCATATTTCAGGTCTCCTTCGAAGCGGTGCGAGTCAGGTGGATTCCGAGCCGGTCGGCTTGCTGTTCTGCGGGGGTTCGTATTTCGTCGAGCCACAGGTGCAGGACATCGAGCGCGCCCGGTCGCAGGCTCACAGTGCGAACGCGTCCGAGCTTGTGTGAGGTCACCAGCCCGGCGTTCTCGAGGACGCGCAGATGCTGCATCAGTGACGGCAACGCCATCGAGAAGGGTGCCGCCAACTCGGAAACGACGGCCGGTGACTTCACCAGCCGCTCGACGATGGCTCGGCGCGTCGGATCCGCGAGAGCGCGGAGCACCGCGTCCAGTTCGCCATGATACTTAGGCACAAACCTAAGTATCATGGCGGTGCCGGGATCCGTCAACAGATTCGAGGCCGCCGAAGCGGGAAGGTTCGTTAACGCTCGGGGCGGCGAGTTGCGATCTTGAATCGGTGATGCGCGCGCTTCCTCGCGTCTCGCCCGGTTGTCGCACCGAGGGCGGTCAAGGCGGACCCCGACCCGCCTGCCCTCGGGGCGGCAACCTTCAAGAGCGGGTCCAGGATTGGGCGGTGTCGGTGAGGTTCCACCACGAGACGTAGTGGGGGTCTGGGGGATTCGGGTGCCAGGATGCGGCGAGGTGGGCAAAGAAGGCGTCGTCGGCGGTCTTGCCGCCGGGTGGTTCACCGATGTAGATGAGGCGATCGCCGCCTGCGGAGGCGTATTCGGCCAGGGTTGCCGAAGCCATGTGGTCGCCCCAGCCCGGGGGCCAGCACAAGAGCAGTATGTGAGCGTTGCGGCCTGCGGTGCGGGCGGCCTCGGTGGTGTCGGCGGTGACCGGGTGCCACTGGTCGCGTAGGCCCGAAGATGCAGGGAATGACGGGTTTTCGGTGAGGCCGGGGGGTTGGGAGTCGGCGGCATGCACGGGCACACCGGCCCGGGACAGCTGGGCGGCCCAATAGCCGCGACCGGCACCGAGTTCCGTCACGGGACGTCCGGCGCAGACTTCGGCCAGCCACTCGATCGTGGCGGGGGCGGGGATCGCGTAGGCGTAGGCGGACTGCAGGATCGTTTGGGCGAAAGCGAGTCTCGGACTGCCGTTGACTCGGCCGCCGTCGACGACTCGGCGTCCGGCGACCTCGGAGACGGATGGCGCGACGATGTCCCAGTAGGGGTTGTCCGACGATCCGCCGGTCAGATAGTGCACCAACCGCAGGTCGAAGGCCGCGTCGGCGCGCTCGTCGCCGGTGCCGGGTAGGCGGGAGGCGGTGTCGAAATACTCTGCCACGCGCGGGAATTCGGCGCGCAGGCGTACTTCGTCGCCGAGCAGGGCGGCCAGTTCGGTCCGACGTTGCGGGGTGAGCACCAGGTTCGTCACTCGATCGATTGTGCGGCTACACGGTTGAATCGCGGGCCGTGTCGGCGCACTTCGCGTGTTCAGATGCGTAGACCGTTGATCAATGCGAGAACCGTGGGTTCGGTTTGGGCGCGGGCGGTTTCGGGATCCTCGGCGTTCGCGATGAACATGGCGGCCTCGCCGAGGGCGGCGAGGATGATCAGCGACAGCGGGCGGATGTCGAGGTCGGCGCGCAGGACCCCCGTCTGGATTCCCGCTTGCAGACCCGCCACGACGAGCCCCAGGCCGTACTTCTCGTCGACCTCGCGCCACTCCTGCCAGCCGAGGACCGACGGCGCGTCGATGAGGGCGATCCGAACACGCTCGGGGTCCACGCAAGAGAGCAGGAAGTTGTGCAGGCCCGCCTCCA
Source organism: Nocardia sp. NPDC059240 (assembly GCF_042753865.1). NCBI lineage: Bacteria > Bacillati > Actinomycetota > Actinomycetes > Mycobacteriales > Nocardiaceae > Nocardia > Nocardia sp. NPDC059240. Next base: position 309,860 of record NZ_JBHZAC010000004.1, read on the forward strand.
GCGCGGCCAGGGCGTCGGCGGGCGGGGCGGCCGCCATGGTTTCACCGACCTGCTGCAGGATCTCCTGCTGCACCTGCTCGTAGACGGCCCTGAACAGGTCCTTCTTGTCCTTGAACTGGTGGTACAGCGCGCCGCGGGAGCTGCCCGCGCGTTCCACGATCTCGGGGGTGCCGACCGCGGCGTATCCGCGTTCGGCGAAGAGTTCGCGCGCGGCGGCGATCAAGGTCGCGCGGGTCGACTCGGATCGTTCGGCTTGCCTGATCATCAGCACCTTTCTGGGCCCGGTGGGTGGATCGTATCGTGAACCTATTGAAAACAGGCAGCCTGTTTGTTACTTTGAAATCCTCTTCACCGTCACAGCTCCAGAGGGAGTCATCCAGATGACGAACACCATCAGCCCCGAATCCCCCAAGGCCTGGCGCGATCCCGCCCTCGGCACCCGGCGCGAGCTCGCACTGCCGCAAGGCCACCTGACCGTATTCGACAGCGGCAGTGGCGATCCCATCGTTTTCGTGCACGGAGTTCTGGTCAACGCCAACCTGTGGCGCAAGATCATTCCCGCGCTGTCGCGTGAATATCGTTGTGTGGCAATCGATATGCCCCTCGGCTCACACACCACCGCCATGCCCGACGCCGAACTGGACCCGCCCGGGCTGGCCAAGCTGGTCATCACGGCCATCGAAGCCCTCGACCTCGGCCCGGTCACGTTGGTGGGCAACGACTCCGGTGGCGCGGTGAGCCAGCTGGTTGTCGCCACCCGCCCGGATCTCGTCGCCCGCCTGGTGCTGACCTCCTGCGACGCGTACGAGAACTTCCCACCCCCGTTCTTCAACTACCTCGGGACAGCCGCCCGCACCCCGGGAGCCCTCGCCGCCATGGCCCAGTCCCTGCGCATCCGGGCCCTGCGCCGCCTGCCCATCGCCTTCGGCTGGCTGATGCACGGCCCGCTCGACCCCAAGGTCGGCGACTCCTACGCCCTGCCGGTCACCGTCCCCGCCATCCGCTCCGACGTCCGCCGGGTCATCACCGGGCTCGACAGCCACCATCTACTCACCGCCGCAAAGACTTTCGCCGATTTCAAGCATCCGGTACTGCTGGCCTGGTCGGCCGGGGACCGCTTCTTCCCGGACCGCTACGCCGAACGCCTGGCCGCCGATTTCCCGAACGCGCGGATCACCTGGATCCACGATTCACGCACCTTCTCCGCGGAGGATCAGCCCGCCCAACTGACCGCCGCGATTTCCGGATTCCTCAGCGAGACCCGCGCCGAGAGCCGGCAATGACCGTGCTCGAGCACGGGGCGATCGCGCGCGAGCAGGCGATGACAGCGCGCGATCTGCCCCACCTCGCCGGCGTCGAGCACCGTTTCCTCGACGTCGGCGGGTTGCGCACGCACGTGGCACTGGCGGGCAGCGGCGAACCGTTACTCCTGCTGCACGGCTGGCCGCAGCACTGGTGGCAGTGGCGGCACCTGATCGGCCCACTGGCGCAACGCTTCCGGGTGATCTGCCCGGATCTGCGCGGGCTCGGCTGGACCGACGCCCCACCGACCGGTTACCGGCCCGACGTCATGGCCGACGACATCACGGGCCTGCTCGATCAACTCGGCGTCGACCGCTTCCACGCGATCGGCCACGATTGGGGCGGGTTGGTGGGTTACCTGCTGGCGCTGCGCTTTCCGGAGCGCATGCGGCACTACATCGCCATCAACACGGTGAGCCCGTTCCTGCGCCCGAGCCCGCGCGTGCTGGCCGACAGTCTCCGGCTCTGGCATATCGCAGCGAATGCCACCGGTCCGAGACTCGCCGCCCACGCCATTCCGGCGTGGGCGCTGGATCATTGGACTCACCGCACCGAGGCGATGACCGCCGCGGACCGCGCCCTTTTCCTCGACCAGTTCGAGGAACCGGCCCGGGTCGAGGCGACCGTGAGCTACTACCGCAATCTGATCGCCCGGGAGATTCCGTCGCTACTGGCGGGCCGGTACCGCTGGTCACGGCTGCGGGTGCCGACCATGGTCCTGGTCGGCAGCCGAGATCCGCTCCTCCCGGTCACCGCGGCCTGCGACTTCGGTTCTCTCGCAACGGATATCCGGTTCGAGGTGTTCGAGGATGCCGGTCATTTCCCCGCCACCGAGCAGCCGGAGCGGGTCGCCGAATCAGCGATGGAGTTCTTCGGTCAGAAGTCGCCGCCGTCGAATCCGTCGAATCCGCCGAAGTCTCCGTAGTCACCGAAGTCCGAGCCGCCCAGATCGGCACCGGGGTCCATGCCGCCCTGGTCGTAGCCGCCTTGGTCGATTCCGCCCTGGTCGTAGCCGCCGTCCCCGGCGGCGTCGAACCCCGCCTGATAGCCGTCGCCGTAACCGTTTTCGAAGGCGGCGGAGTCGTAGCCGACCCCGGACATCCCGCTGAAGAGCGAGTTGAACAGGATGGCGGAGCCGACGCCCCAGGCTCCGGCGACCAGGGCGGTCTTCCACCACGGCTCGGAATACCAACCGGCCGGAACCGGTCGCCCCGCGACCCGCCCGCCCGGGTAGTAGTTCGGGGTGGCCGCCGACGGGTTGGGCGAGGCTTCGACACGACGACCGTCGAAGTCGATCGCCCGCTCCTCGGTCACGCTGCCCGCGCTGCGCTGACCGTCCAGTTCGGGAACGGCCGGGCCCGGATCCATCCCCATGGCCGCCCGGGCGGCCCGCACGTAGTAGAGGCCCTCGAGCGCGGTCTCCTTGGCCAGCCGGGCCTGCGCCGGGGTCGTGGCCTGCTCGATCTGCGAGCCCGCGGCATTGAACCGCTCACCGGCATCGACCAGCGCCTGCTTGGAGGCGGCATCGGTGCCGCCGAGGTTGTAGACCTGCCCGCCGAGCCGCTCGATCACCCGGCGCGCGTCCGCTTTCGCGTCCGCGAGCGCAAGGTCCGAGCGGGAGCGTTGAGCGCGGTTGACCACCACTACACCGAGCAGCACAACCAGCGCGACGAGAACCAGAACGACGACCGTACCCATGCGCCCAGCCTACGCAGCAATATTCGCCGAACAGTTGCTACTCGCTGTGAGCTGAATGAAGACCGCGACGCTGCGGCCTCACTCGCACACCTATCCGGCGACGGCCGCGAAACGCTCGGTGCGGCGCGCTGGATCAACCTCCTCTTCGTCCGGCTCCGCCACCGCAAACTGGCGCTTACCAGCGGTTTTAGCCGAATACATGGCGCGGTCGGCGCTGCGCAGCAGATCCGAGAAATCGCATTCGCGGCCGGGTGAACAGAACGCGGTACCCACACTCGCCGACGCCGGAACGTGCCCGGCGGCGGTCGGCACCGGCTCACACAGTGCCGACAGCACCCGCATCGCGAGCTCGGCCAGCGTATTGCGCCGGGCCGGCACCGCGACCACGAACTCGTCACCGCCGTAGCGCGCGATCACGGCCTCGGCCGGGCAGGCCGCGCGCAGCCGCTGGGCGATGGTGACCAGCACCTCGTCGCCGACCGTGTGCCCGTAGCCGTCGTTGATCTGCTTGAAGTCGTCGAGATCGATGAGCAGCAGGCCCACACCGCGCGCCGGGTCGGTCGACATCACCCGCACCCGCTCCTGCAGCAGCGAGCGATTGGCCAGATCGGTCAGCACGTCATGGGTGGCCTCGTGCCGCAGCCGTGTCTGCAGTGCCGCGATCTCCTGCACCCGCACCGACACCGCCTCCGACAGGCTGCGTTCCTGCTGGGCGAGGGCCCGCTGCTGCAGCGCCTCCGCGTAGGCGTCGATGGCCTGGCTGGCGATGAACGACCAGCGGGTGGCGATCAGCGAACCCCGCAGTCCCGGTGAGAGACCCAGCAGCGCGCGGCTGGCGGGCGCGAGCATGCGGGTGCGGTCGAACGGTGATTCGGCCAGGCTGCGACCGATGCGGCGGGCCTCCTTCACCGGAAACGGTTCGGACCCGGCCAATTCCAGCAGCTCACCGATGAGGCTGCCGAAGATGCGCTCGAGGTCGTCGGCGGGAACGCCGGGCGTCTGCCCCAGTGCGACGCTGTTCGCGCCGGGGTGCACGGCCCGCACCCATTCCCGGATGGTCACCGCCACAATGGCGGAGGTTCGCGTGTCGAGACGGATGGACATCTGCGTTCACCCGGCGAACTTGAAGCCAGGACCAGCGGCCGCGCCGGTCACGCCCTTCGGATCGAACTCACTACTACGCGGTCGGCCACACCAGTGGTGCATGCTCACCGCCCCCTTTCCGATACCCCCGTCCGGACAAAAAGGATCCTAGCAAGCCACCCGACATCGAAAAGCCCTGATTCAGAACGGGTTCCCGCTGTCTCGCGAATGGCGATCGATGGCTCATCGCTACCATCACGGCGGTGTTACACCGGTTTCCGGCATGTTTTCCGCGACGCGCCGAACATCGGGTCCGACCGGCCCTGACATGCGACAACAGGACCTGATTGGCATTCCGGGAGTGAGGTTCGGTACAGTGCTCAACGCACACGGCATCCACGGATGCGGTGACTGCGGGTGTAGTTCAATGGTAGAACCTCAGCCTTCCAAGCTGATGGTGCGGGTTCGATTCCCGTCACCCGCTCTTCCCCCTCGCGGGGTCACGGGGTGTAGCGCAGCTTGGTAGCGCATCCGCTTTGGGAGCGGAGGGTCGCAGGTTCAAATCCTGTCACCCCGACCAGATTCCTTCTCTACCAGCGATTTCTGATCACACCGCGGGCCAGGTTCGACAACAGCTCGGCTGTTCGCCCGGTGTGTTCCATGTCACCCACCCAGAGTGGGCGGGTGCGGCCCCGAACCCTCCGGTGTCCGCGAATGAGGCTGTTTCCCAGTCGATCTCATCGGCAGTATGTCCGATTCGAGGGCTCGCACGCGATCTCGGAGCAGTTCGGCACGCGCCGTCCGGTCGGCGGCGTACTGCGCGCCCTCGGTGAGTTGGCCGGGATGCTTGCGGTAGTACAGGCCGACCTCGGCGAGAAACCAGCCGTCGCACAGTGTCGAGACGGCGAGCAGCATGCCGGTGTCCTCGGAGGTGGGCAGCGCCATCCAGCCGCCCACCGCGATGAGCAGTTCACGACGGATGCAGATGGTCGCGGGGTGCACGTTGAGCAGATATCCGTGATCCAGCCACCAGGAGTGGACGGCCCCGCGGCGGAGCAGACCTGCCGGTGGGTCGGTAGCGAATTGCCGCAATGATCCGTCGGGCATCCAGTCCAGTGCTCGGCATGTGGTCCAGCCGATTTCGGGTTCGGCGGTGAGCACGTCGATGCTGTCGGCGAGGGCGCGCGGGGTGAGCATGTCGTCGGAGTCGAGGTTGCGGATCAGCTCACCGGAGGAGCGCTCCAATGCGACATTGCGGGTCGTGCCCGGCCCGCCCCGGGGACCGGTTGCGGGTCGGACGCGCGGGTCGGCGAGGGCTTGCGGTGAGAGTGGCGGCGGTTCGTCGCCGTCCGCTTGCACCACCCATTCCCAGGCCCACCCCGCCGGAAGCACCTGATCGCGCAGCGATCGGTATGCGTCGTCGAGGAATTCGGCCGGGGTGCGATAGCAAGGCGTGACAACGGAGATCAGCATCGTTGTCACCGAACATAGTCCAGTCTCGACGTGCACCGGAGACGGCGAACCCCCGGCCCGAATGCGATGTGGGCCGGGGGTTCGCGGGTCAGCTGTTGTCGTGGCCGGTGATCTGCACGGTGGAGATGCGCAGCTCCGGGTCGCTGAGGACCTCGTTGCCGGTGATGGTGACCGTGGCGGTGAAGTAGTCGTTCTCGGCGAGGGTGCCGACGCCGGGGCCGGCGAGTTCGATGGAGGTGCCGTTGAGGACGTAGCTGTCGCTGTTCGGGCCCGCGGTCACGAAGGCGGCGTGGCTGTCGTCGGTGACGTTGTACATCTCGCCGTAGATGGTCAGCGACTCACCCACGTGGTGGTGGTAGTCGGCGAGGATCTCCTTGAGCGACGCCTCCGAGGCCGGGGACTGCTTCTGGATGGTGACCACGGGCTGGGCCACGGCGGTGCCTGCGGTGCCGCCCGTGAACGCGACGGCGAGAACGGCTGCGGTGATGAGCTTGCGCATGAATGCTTCCTGTCGAACAACGCGGAGGACCACGCGCCCCCGCCGGTTCAAGATCGTAAGCAGGCGTGCGGAACGTTAACCGCCGGCGGTGGAAAGCCACCGGACCGGTTGCCGCACGGTCGGCCCGCCACCCAGGTCGTGCAGCCAGCGGTCCAGGTCGGCGAGGTCGCGGGGGCCGAGCTGGTCGGGATCGATGGTGGTCCGGAGTTGATGCGGCACACCGGAATCCAGCAGCACCCGCAGGCTGCGCGCGGCGGGGCGGATACTGCCGGGAGTGCCGGTGATGTCGTCGTAGCGGCCGGGCGGGGCCTTCACATCGAAGCCGACCCAATCGAGCAGCTCGGCCGACAGCAACTGTTCCAGGCGGCGCGGGTAGGCCCCGGCGGTGTGCAGTCCGGTCGCGAATCCCATGGCCCGCACCTCCCGCAGCGCCTCGACCAAGCCTGCTTGCAGCAGCGGCTCGCCACCGGAGAACACCACACCGTCGAGCAATCCGCGACGCCGGACCAGGTGCAGCCGGACGGCATTCCAGTCCACGACGGGAGGCGTTCGCGGCGAGAGCAATTCCCGATTGTGGCAGTAGCCGCACCGCCACGGGCAGCCCTGCGTGAAGAGGGTGGCGACCAGTTTGCCCGGCCAGTCGCAGGTCGACAGGCGCGACCAACCGCCGAGGCGGATCACGCCCGCACCCCGGCGGATTCGAGGAACGGCACCCGTTCGGCGTGCTCACCGCGCTTGCCGATATTGAACGAGGACACCGGGCGGTGATAGCCCATCACCCGGGTCCACACCTCGCACTCGGCACCGCAACTCGGGCAGGTCGGTTGTTCCCCGGCCAGATAGCCGTGCCCGGGGCAGATCGAGAACGTCGGGGTCACCGTCAGGTAGGGCAGCGAAAAGCGTTCCAGCGCACGCCGGACCAGCGTGCGGCACGCCTCGGCGGTGGTGATGCGCTCGGACATGTACAGGTGCAGCACCGTGCCGCCGGTGTATTTGACCTGCAGCTCGTCCTGACGTTCCAGCGCCTCGAAGGGGTCGTCGGTCCAGCCGACCGGCAGCTGCGACGAATTCGTGTAGTAGGGATTGGTTTCCGTCCCGGCCTGCCGAATCCCGAGGTAGCGCACCCGGTCCTCCTTGGCGAACCGGTAGGTCGCGCCCTCGGCGGGCGTGGCCTCCAGATTGAACAGATGCCCGGTGCGCTGCTGGAACTCGACCATGCGGGCCCGCACGTGATCGAGCAGCCGCACCGCCATCGCATGCCCTTCCGGGTCGGTGATGTCGGCCGCGCCGCCGGTGAAATTGCGGATCATCTCGTTGATCCCGTTCACGCCGATGGTCGAGAAGTGATTGTCCAGCGTCCCCAGATACCGCTTGGTGTACGGGAAAAGCCCGTCGTCCATGAGTCGTTGCACGGTCTCACGTTTGATCTCGAGGCTCTCGCAGGCGAGTTCCAGCAGCACGTCCAGCTCCGCGAACAGCGCGTTCTCGTCTCCGGCGCAACGGAATCCGAGCCGCGCGCAATTCATCGTGACCACGCCCACCGACCCGGTCTGCTCGGCGCTGCCGAACAGGCCGTTGCCGCGCGCGAGCAACTCGGTCAGATCCAGCTGCAGCCGACAGCACATCGAGCGGATGTGGTGCGGTTCGCGATCGGAGTTCAGGAAATTCTGGAAGTAGGGCAGCCCGTACTTGGCGGTCATGGCGAACAACCGGAGCGCATTGTCGCTGTCCCAGTCGAAGTCCCGAGTGATGTTGTAGGTCGGGATGGGGAAGGTGAAGACGCGGCCGTCGGCATCGCCCTCGGTCATGACCTCGATGTAGGCGCGGTTGATGAGATCCATCTCGGCCTGCAGCTCGCCGTAACGGAACGGCATGGCGGCACCACCGATCACCGGTGTCTCCTCGCGCAGGTCGGCCGGGCAGGTCCAGTCGAAGGTGAGGTTGGTGAACGGGGTCTGGGTGCCCCAGCGCGAGGGCACGTTCAGATTGTGGATCAGCTCCTGCATGCCCTGGCGCACTTCGCGATAGGTCAGGCAGTCCTTGCGCACGAAGGGGGCCAGATAGGTGTCGAACGAGCTGAACGCCTGCGCCCCCGCCCATTCGTTCTGCAACGTGCCCAGGAAGTTGACCACCTGCCCGCACGCGGCCGAGAAGTGTTGCGGCGCGGCCGAGGCGATCTGTCCGGGCACCCCGTTGAACCCCTCGGTGAGCAGGCTGCGCAGCGACCAGCCCGCGCAGTAGCCCGACAGCATGTCCAGATCGTGGATGTGGATATCGCCCTCGCGATGCGCGCGCCCGACGGTTTCGGGGTACACGCGGTCCAGCCAATAGTTCGCGGTGATCTTGCCCGCCGCGTTGAGGATCAGCCCGCCCAGCGAATAGCCCTGGTTCGCATTGGCATTGACCCGCCAGTCACGGCGTTCGAGGTACTCGGTCACGGAATCGACAGCATCAACAGCGCTCACAGCAACACCATATTGTGCCGAAAACTGTTCTGGCACACCATATCTTGTGGGACATTTGTCCCTGGACAGTCCTCGGCAACCATTACCCGGTCGTCGGACCAGCGCCGACGGCGACGACTTCGATATCCGTCGCGATATCCGGCCCACCACGATGTGATGCAGTGCTCGAAACCCGATTCGGCGGTCGCTCGCCTGCCCCGGGTTCGTCCTGGGTGAACGACCAGGTGTCGCGAGCCGGCGATGGCGTCACCCGGGAGCATTCGTGTGACCGGCCACACCTTCCGAAACCAGACCGCACAGTAACCGGAAGTTGTGCCTCCGTTTAACTTGTGTTATCGATTTACAGTGCTGCTTGACCACGAGATGAACACTTCGCGCTCCTCGTTGTCGAGCGGCGGGGTCGGAGCGCGCGTACTCCCGGTCGCGGCCCTCGCATTGGCGCTGGTCCTGCTGACCGCCGCGCAGGTGTGGGCCACCGCACACGACACGCTCGGACCGCTGCGCAGCCTGCTCGACGACTATCTGGCCAATCCGCAATCGGCGGCCGTGTCGTGGGCCGGGCTCGGACTCGCCTGCGTCGGCGTACCCACCCGGACCCGGATCGTGAGCCTCGGCGCCGCCGCCGTGCTGGACCTGCTAACCCTGGGCCTGCAGGCGGCGTGCGGGTGGCACGTGTCCATCGGCACGGGACCGACGCTGGCCCTCACCGGGCTGATCGTGGCGGTCGCGCGCTGGGACGGACAACGCCGGCGGACGGCATTGCAGGCCATCGCCTTCGGCGTACTGCTGATCATGGCCTCGAAACTGGCCGACACCTGGCTGCTGGTCAGCATCATCGCCGGGCCCCGCGTGCTCGATCAGTACGTCCAGCTCGCCGATCGCGCCCTGGGCGAACCCTCGTGGCTGGTCGGGCATGCCCTGCAGGCGCTCGGTTCGGTGCCGTCGCAGGTGCTGCACGTGGTGTACATCCAGTTGCCGGTGGCGGCGGTCGTGGTCGCGTTCTGGCAGCTGCGCCGGGTCACCGTCGACGGCTGGCCGCGACACCATCTGGTGCGCACCTTCCTGGTGCTGGGCGTGATCGGACCGCTCGGCTACGTGCTGTTCCCGGTCGTCGGCCCGGTCTTCGCCTACGGCCCGCTCGGGCACGGACTGGAGATCGGCGACTGGCCGCAGGTCTGGCCCGCCCTGACCGGCGACCCGCAGCCGATGCTGTTCGACTCCGAGACCGCCCGCAACTGCATGCCGTCGATGCACACCGCCTGGGCCACGGCCCTGTTCATCCACTCCCGCACCGGACCGCGGTGGCTGCGCTGGGCCGGGACGTTCTGGCTGGTGTGCACACTGCTGGCGACACTGGGCTTCGGCTACCACTACGGCAGCGATCTGGTGGCGGGTGCCGTACTGAGCCTGACGGTCGAGTCCGCGCTGCGCGATCCGGAGCGCGGCTGGGATCACAACCGGGCCCGGATCGTCTCGCTGGGCGTGGCGGTGCTCGCCGGATTGTTGCTGTCGTACCGCTTCCTAGCCGAGACCATGGCCGAGTATCCGGTGCCCGCCGGAATTCTCGTGCTGGGTTCACTGGCCGCGGTCGTGATCCTCTTCTACGCGACCTGGTTCGCCCGTCCGGGCAGCCGGTTGGCGCAGTGGGGCGGCCGAGTCCCGATCGACGGATTTGCCACCAATTTGCCCATATCGCAAGGCAATCCGGACATCTTGCGCGAAAGCCGAAAGGGTTAAATTCTCCCTGATGATCACTACGCGGGCGGGGCAACGAAGCTTGCTGGACAACCTGAGGACCGAGGGCCGCGGCGGACTACCGATCATTCCGATCTTGATCGGCGTGCTGCTGTCGGTGGCCATCACGGTGCTGTTCGCGTCCCTGCACGGCTTCCTCGACCTGCAGGTCTACCGCGTCGACACCAAGGGCTGGCTGGAAACCGGCAGGCTCTACGGCGCGACCCTCCCGGTGGCCGGGCACACCGACCTGCCGTTCACCTATCCCCCGTCGGCCGCGGTGCTCATGATTCCGCTCGCCGTCATGCCGCTGTGGCTGGCCGAATTCCTGGTCACGGCCAGTTCACTGACCTGCCTCGGGGTGACGATCTGGCTGGTGCTCGCGCGGGTGCGGCCGGATCTGAACGCGCGCACCAGGATCACGCTGAGCCTGACGGCGGTCGTGCTGGCGCTGGCCATCGAACCCGTGCGCACCACGCTGTGGTTCGGGCAGATCAATCTGGTGCTGATGGCCGCGGTCGCCCTGGACTGCCTCACCGAGAAGCCTCGCTGGCCGCGCGGCGTGCTCATCGGCATCGCGGCGGTGACCAAGCTGACCCCTGCCGCGTTCGTCCTGTACTTCCTGATCCGCCGCGACTGGAAGGCCGCCGGCACGGCCGCGGCCACCGCGGTGGGTGTGATCGGTGCGGGATTCGTGTTGTTCCCCCGCGAATCCCGTGACTACTGGCTGCACGCCATCGTCGACACCAATCGCATCGGCTCGCCCGACTATGTCGGCAATCAGTCGCTCAAGGGCATGGTGTTCCGGGTCGGGGTGCCGCATTCGGCGACCACCGCGGTCTGGCTCGGCCTCGCCCTGATCGTCGCGTGCGCGGGCGCGGCGCTGATGCATCACCTCGTCACCGCCGAACGGTGGAAGGCGGATGCGGGGGGCCCGACGCCGGTGACCATCCTGTCGGTCACGGCGCTGCTCGTGAATGCCGCGGTGCTGCTGCTCATCTCGCCGGTCTCCTGGACCCACCACTGGGTGTGGGTGGCGCCCGCACTGGTGACGGCGGCCGCCTGGGCCTCCACCAGTCCCCGGTTCGCGCCCTCCGCCACCATCGCGGTGGTCACCGTGCTGTTCCTGATCGGCCCCGGCCTGGTGCCCAACGGCAAGCATCGGGAGATGAATTGGGCTTGGTGGCAACACATCCCGGGTGACATCTATGTGATCGCGACGGCCACTCTGTTGTCGGTCGGCCTGGGTAGGCTGATCTGGTCGCGCACCAGAACCGGCGTCGCACGCTAGCCGGGGATCACAGAGATTCGAGAGAATGACCGATCTTTCTGCATTTCCACTGCCCTTCCTCGCCTACGGCACGACAGCGACCGCGCGACCGCGCACGCTGCGGGAACTGCAGATCATGCAGATGAGCGCGCATATCCGGGCCAAGCCGCACTGGTTCGCCAAAATGCACGACGCCGAGATCGCCGCCCGGTGGGCGGCGGAGGCGGCGGCTCAAGGTCTGACCGAGGAGCAAATCCGTTATGTGATGGCGGAATTGGCGTACTACGCGGGGCTGCGGGACGCGCGGACCGGCATCGAAGTGTCGGCGGTCGATGGGGTGTGGCAGTCGGACATCCTGATCGATGACGAGCTGAAAGACCGTCTACGGGAGGCGGTTCGGGTGCTGGAGGAGGTGCCCGCCGCGGAGCTCGATTGGCATCCGGGTTCGGACGGGCAGGTCCTGGATCTGGTGCACCCCTCGCTGTTCTGTCTGGTGCGCGGGGTAAGCCCGGTGGACGACGCGGCCTGGCCGAGCCTGGCGAAAGACTATGAGCGGTACGCCTACTCGGAGAAATTCCAGTGGCTGCCCACCGATGTCGAGGTCGGCGACGATGGTACGGCCGTTTTCTCGTCGTACGTGAACAACGTCCACCCGGTGGCCCATCGCGAGCTCGAATCCGTACTGCCACAACTGTTCACCCGTGTACTGCCGCTGTTCGAGCACGTACTCACCGACCTGCTCAACCCCCGGCCGGTGCGTGATGACGTCGAATTCTGGGACTTCCTCGAGCAGAAGCCGGTCGCGCCGGAGGACGACGACAAGGACGCCTGGAGAGCGTATGAGGACGCCCGGGAAGAGTGGTGGGACAACCGCACCCCCGACCTCGGCGAACTCGCCGCCTTCACCCCGCCCACCCTTCCCGACGACTTCACCCCCGTCGACCTGCGCGGCCGCCGCCTGCAGGTGATCGTCAAACTCGCCAACATCCACCTCACCCCCGAGAAGCCCGAATACGCCGGCGGCAGTTGGCATGTCGAGGCGATGCTGAACGAGCGCATCGTCTCCACCGCGCTCTACTACTGGGACAGCGACAACATCACCGACAGTCGACTGGGCTTCCGCGCCGCCATCGACGACCCCCACTACGACCAGAACGACGACAACGGCGTCCGCGGCGTCTACGGCCTCGAAGACGAAGACCCCATGAACCAGGTCCTCGGCTCCGCCCACACCCGCCCCGACCGCTGCCTGGCCTTCCCCAACATCCTCCAACACCGCGTGGCCCCCTTCCAGCTGGCCGACCCCACGCGCCCCGGCCACCGAAAGATCCTGGCCTTCTTCCTCATCGACCCGTCGGTCACCATCACCTCGACCTCCGACATCCCACCCCAGCAGCCGTGGGCGGAAACCTCGACCATGACCCTGGCCGAGGCCAACGATTACCGCGACCAGCTGATGCAGGAACGCAAGTTCTTCGTCGACCAGCACAACCAAGAGCTCTACGAACGCGAATTCTCCCTCTGCGAACACTGATCCCAGCCGTCGACGGCCCTAGCATGGGTGCATGCGAGCCGCTGGGGATGCCGGTGACAGTGCGGCGCAAAGGGTCAGCGCCTCACCCTGGGGTGTCGCGCGACCCGGGCGAGCCATCCGGATGCCGGGTGTTCGGATGGCGGGATTTCAGGATCTCGGCACGAACCTGATCGAGATGCCGGTGGTCCCCCATCCGTCGGTCACGCTGGTACTCGACTTCGGTACCGGGGCACTCGTGGTGGACGACGGCGGCGGTGCGCGGGAGCCGGGCGGTCTGGTCGCCGGTCTGCTGCCGGGCCCGGTTCGGCTGCGCGGGCGGAACCTGACGTGTGTGGAGGTGCGCCTGTCGCCCCTGGTCGCGCGCACGGTGCTGGGCGAGTGGGATCGCACTGTGATTTCCCTCGAGGACGTGTGGGGGCGGGAGGCGTCCCGATTGCGGGAGCAACTGGCCGAATCATCCTCGTGGGGTGAGCGTTTCGCGTTGACGGAGGCGCAACTCGCTCGTCGCGGCGCGGCGGGGCGGGTGGTGGATCCGGAGGTGGCGCGGGTATGGAACCGGATCCTCGGCACCCGCGGCCGGGCCCGGATCGACGATCTCGCCGTCGAGGTGGGCTGGAGTCGCCGGCGGCTGTGGGGGCGCTTCCGCGACCAGCTGGGGCTACCACCCAAGCAAGCCGCGAAACTGGTGCGTTTCGACCACGCCGCGGGCTTGTTGGCCGCGGGCGAAGCAGCGGCCGACGTGGCGACCGTGTGCGGATTCGTCGACCAGGCTCATATGCATCGAGATGTCCAGGCGTTCACCGGAATGACCCCGGTCATGCTGGCGACCGACCTCGGACTCGCGGTGGACCACAGCGCCTACACGTGAATTCGGGTCGAAATTCATCAATATCCCTTTTATTTCCGTATCGCCTGCGGAAGTAACATGCGCGACCAGCATTCTGATGTGTTCAGACAACACCCAATTCAGGAGGTCGGAATGCTATCTGCGAAGCGGCTTGCTGCCAGCGTTGTCGTCGCCACCGCGGCTGCGGGAACAATGTTCGCGACTGCTGGGGTTGCCCAGGCCGATGACGTGCCGGTATGGGCAGCGAACTGCCAGGTCTTCAACATCTTCAACACCGGCGGAATGTCCACGTGCCAGCTCCCCACCTGGCACCAGGTGAAACTCACCTGCATCGCCTGGCCCGTCCCCTTCACCTATTGGAAATACGGCCCCGCCCAATACGGCACGAACCAATCCTGGGCCAGCTGCGACTCATACAACGCCCTGGTGAATGTCGAGGTCATCCAGGCGTGAACACCCCGGTCCGCAGTGACCGAACATTCGTACAAGATTGTCCGGGGTAGCGCCCATCAAACTGGGATCATGCGAATTCACGATCCCATCACCCTCGCGAAAACCCTCTCCCCCTTCGATTTCCGCGAACTCGAGCCATTCAACGCAGGCATGTTCTGCATGTACTACGGCGACCGCCTCGAAACCTCGGCCTGGGAGCTACACCCGGACACCGACGAACTCCTCATGGTGCTGTCGGGCACCGTCACCGTCGAAATCCTCACCGAAACCGACACCCACCGCCACAAACTCACCCCCGGCTCCTTCGTCATCGTCCCGAAAGCCCACTGGCACAGGCACATCGACATCCACGACGTCGTCGAACTGTTCTATACGCCCGGCACCACGGTCGAATCCACCGCCGCGGACCCGAGAGTCCCTGGCACAGCCACGCAAGTCGTCACCCCGAGCTTCGACGGCCGGAGCAACTGACATGGATCTGCGTGGCGCGAAAATACTGCTGACCGGGGCCACGGGCGGCATCGGACGGACGCTGGCGACGGAGTTGGCACGGCGGGGCGGTGACATGGTGCTGACCGGACGCCGGATCGAGCTGCTCGAGCCGCTGGCCGAGAAAGTAGGTGGCCGAGCCATTCCCGCCGATCTGACCGATCGGGACGAGATCGAGAAACTGATGCGGGAGGCGGGTGAGATCGATGTGCTCATCGCCAATGCCGCCCTTCCGGCCGGAGGCCCGCTACCCGACTTCTCCATCGACGAGGTGGACCGAGCGCTCGACGTCAACCTGCGCGCACCCATCGTGATGGCGAAGCTGGCGGCCGACCACATGTCCGCCCGCCGCCGCGGTCACCTGGTCTTCCTCTCCTCGCTGGCAGGAAAGACCGCTACCGCGCAGGAATCCCTGTACAGCGCCACCAAGTTCGGCTTGCGCGGCTTCGCCCTCGCTCTCCGAGCGGACCTGCGACACCACAACGTCGGAGTCTCGACCCTGTTCCCGGGCTACATCAGAGACGCCGGCATGGTCGTTGATGCCGGCGTCACCCTGCCCCGCGGGGTCGGCACCCGGTCGCCGCGGGACGTGGCGCGCGCGACCGTCCGAGCCATCGAGAAGAACCGTGCCGAGCTCGACGTAGCGCCTCTGAGTCTGCGTTCGATCGCCCTACTGGGCGGACTGGCGCCCAACCTCGCGGCCGCCCTCCAGCGTGGCCTCGGTGCCGAGACGATCGCCGGGCAACTCGCGGAGGGCCAGCGCTACAAGAACTGATGGCGTGCGTCATCGGCATTATGTGATGTCGCGGAGTTGATTCGCGAAGATCTGGTTGCCGAGTGCATGCGCTCGGTCGAGGTCGAGGATGGTGCCGGCGATGTCGGGGTGGTCGGCTGCCCAGGTTTCGGCGGTGGATCGGTCGGTGAAGAAGTTGAGGTAGTTGCAGCAGGTGTCGGCCGAAGGGCCTTGTGCGGCTTGGGCTGCGACGAACACCACGACGCTCGGGGGGTCGGCGAGCGGGCGTCGGCGACGGACGGTGACGGCGATCGGCGCGCCGGTCACCGGATCAACGGAGGCGACGGCGATATCGGTGTCGAGCATCGCCGCCAGGCCGAGGGCGTCCACCGCGCACATGGCGTACACGACCCGGCCGCCGTCGATCTGCACTCGATGCGGCGTCGGGGTGGCGGAGAACGGGTACGCCGAGGCGACCGCGCCGGCGCTGTCGAGGCGGATGGCATCGGCATCGTGCAGCTGCCGTAGCACCTCCGCGAGGGGAATGCCCTGCCCGGCAACGGCTTCGGCCAGTTCGTCGGTAGCCGGAGGGCGACCCTGCTCGGCGAAGAAACGCAGGATCACCCGATGCACGGCTCGTGCGGTGGGATCGGCCGGTCGCGCGCCGGCTCGCCAGGAACGCAGCCCCTCGCCGACGGACAACCCGAACGCCGCACGTAGCGCGTCCACGGCGGGAGCGCCGTCGAGACCCTGTTCGGAGGGGTACAGCCGGCACGACAGGCTCGCGACCGACCCGTCCGTCGCGAAGGGGTCGCGGCCGTCGATGAGCAGGGTCGGCGACCCCGTCATGCCGGTGGCGGCGGCCTCCTCGTGGTCGGTCACCACGTGGTGGACGATCTCGATCGTGAGCGCCGTTCCAGTGAGTGCCTCGCGGATGCGGTCCTCGAGAACGGCCACGTTCGGGCAGTCCGGAACCTGAAGGATTTCGAGTTTCATCGGGTTTGTCCTTGCTGGAGTGAGGCCAGAATCGAGCAGCTGCGCTGGGCCGGAGGGCGCTCGCAGGTGGCGATGAGCTCGGTCAGCGAACGCCGCATGCGTTGCAGATCCGCGATCCGTGCGGCCATTTGGGTCACGCGCTCCTCAGCGAGAGCCCGTGCCGCGTCACAGTCCTCGGGTCCGCCGCCGGCCAGATGAAGCAGGTCCTGGATCTCATCGAGAGTGAACCCCAGATCCTGGGCGCGCTTGATGAATCGCACCGTGGTGACCGCGTCATCGGAGTAGCTGCGATAGCCCGATGGCGAGCGCGGCGGCGGCGTCAACAGCCCGCGACGCTCGTAGTAGCGCAACGTCTGCGTGTTCACACCCGCCAGCGCGGCCAGCTCACCGGATCGCATTCCCACATTCTCAACCTTGTACCCAGGTACAAGGTCAAGGGCCTGACGATCGCGGCGGGGCAGTACGACACTCTGGGACGCGCTGTCCGCGTTTCGCGCGTTCGCCGTGGCTAGAGTGACTCGAACGTGCAGTTACCGGCCAGCAATGGATTGGGGGCGTTGCCATGTCAGCTACGTTGTCGGCCGGATTGGTCGAACTGGGCTCGGCGGCCCTGGCTCTCGCCGACACCGTCACGAGCATCGCCGCCAATGTCGTCTTCATTCTCAGCGCCTTCGGGTTGCTGTGACCGCCCGGCCTCGAGGAGGAGCAGTGAAGTACGCAGCGCATCTGACGGCCGTCGTCGCGGCCGCCCTGCTGGCCGGAATCCCCAGCGCGCAAGCCGATCCCGGCGACGTACCCCGCGTGTGCACCGTGCCCACCGAGTTGGCCAACGGCACCGTCCTGATCCTCTACGGCAGCACCCCCGCCGTCCCCGCCGCACCCATCGGTGACTCGATGACCCTGGTGCGTTTCCCCGCCCCCGGCGCACTCCAGTACATGGTCGTCGGCAGCGGTGTCTGGCAGGACGGCACCTACACCTACAGCTCCCCCGAACAGGGCGTCGCCGTCATCGACAGCACCCAGACCAGCGCACCCCAACCCATTCCCTTCACGATGACCCTGCGCTGCCGCACCAACGACACCGGCCAATACGCCTACACCACCCCGGGCGGTACGCAGGCGACCGACGACAACGTGACGGTGTACCGCATCACCCACGTCAACCGCTGACGCCCC
Organism: Nocardia sp. NPDC059240; assembly: GCF_042753865.1. Taxonomy (NCBI): domain Bacteria; kingdom Bacillati; phylum Actinomycetota; class Actinomycetes; order Mycobacteriales; family Nocardiaceae; genus Nocardia; species Nocardia sp. NPDC059240. The sequence continues at coordinate 327,612 of NZ_JBHZAC010000004.1, forward strand.
ACCGACCACCAGGAGCCCGCCGGTGACCGAACCCTCGAAACCTTCCGTCCTGTCCCGCATCTCGACCAAACAGTGGCTCGCGATCGTCCTGACCGCACTCGCTGTCGCGTTCATCGTCGTGAACCGTCACCAGGTGGACATCAAGTTCCTGCTCATCACCGTCCGCTCCCCCATGTGGCTGGTCCTCCTCGTCACCTTCGCCGTCGGCTGGCTGGTCGGCCTCCTCACCCGCCGCGCCCGCCGCTGACCGGTTCGGTCCTTCGCCACAGCGAATCCGACATCGCGAGGTATAGCGGTCGGGCAGCAGTTCCTCGACGAGTTGTTCCACGCGTGAACGGATTTCGTCGCGAATCGGCCGCACGGCGTCGACACCCTTGCCCGCCGGATCGTCGAGAGCCCAGTCGAGGTAATCGACACCGGGGAAGTACGGGCAGGTATCTCCGCACCCCATGGTGATGACGACGGTCGAGGTCTGCACGGTGTCGGGGGTAAGGATCTTCGGTGTCTGGGCGGTGATGTCGATACCCAGTTCGGCCATGGCCTCGACGGCTGCCGGGTTGATCGTCTCGACGGGTGCGGTCCCAGCCGAACGGACCTCGATGGCATCGCCCGCGAGGTGGGTCAGGAAGCCCTGCGCCATTTGTGAGCGACCGGCGTTGTGGACGCAGACGAACAGCACGCTCGGGGTGGAAGTCATTGTCCGGTGGCGCCTTTCACTAAGTGACAGTGTTCTCGGCAGGAAGTCGGTCGGGGTAGAGCGCCTCGATCAGGGTGAGTCCGAGCGCAGCACCGAGGAATTGAGCGGCGATGAAGGCCGGCACCGAGGTGGGCGCGATCCCGGCGAAGGTATCGGAGAAGATACGCCCCACGGTGACAGCGGGATTGGCGAAGCTGGTGGAGCTGGTGAACCAGTACGCGGATCCGATGTAGGCGGCGACCGCGACCGCCGAGAGCGCGGCACGGCCGGTTCGGGTGAGAGCGAAGATGATCGCGATCAGTCCCGCGGTGGCCACGACCTCGCCGACCAGGTGGCCGGTGGTGACGCGGTGGTGGGTGGAGATCTGAGCGGCGGGCTGGTCGAACATGATGTTGGCCAGCACGGCTCCGGCGATGCCTCCGGGAAGCTGCGCACCGAGGTAGGCGGCAAGCTCGGAGGTGGTGAGGCCGGTGCCGCGGCGGCGCCCGGACCACCAATCCGCCGCCGAGACAACCGGATTGAAGTGCGCCCCCGAGACGGGGCCCAGCATCAGGATCAGAATCGCGAGCCCGAGCACCGTGGCGGTCGAGTTCTCCAGCAATTGGAGCCCGAGATCGTGGGCGGAGAGTTGCTGGGCGGCGATGCCGGAACCGACGACCACGCACACCAGCAGACCGGTGCCGACGAACTCGGCCAGCAGCCGACGTCTCAGCAGCAAGACTGCGTCGAGGCGACGGCCTCGGCCTTCGCGGTGCTGCCACAGCACGCACCCTCGACGGCGGGGCCGCAGCACACCGCCATGGCCTGCTCATCGGTCGCAACCTGCCCCGACGCCAATACCGGTGCGGTGCCGAAGGTTTCGCTGTCGGACAGCACGGTGTAGACCTCCCAGCGCTCCGCGTCGGGGGCGGTGACCCAGACCTTGTCCTGGGTGGCGAAGCAACAGGTGGTGGCGATCTGCTCCTCGGTGAACATGCCCGCGCTCGATAGGCGGGCGATCTCGGAGTGCACCTGGCCGGAGGATTCGACCTCGACGCCGAGGTGGTTGAGGCTGCCGCCGTGGCCGGGGTTCTCGATGAGTACCAGCTTCAGTGGCGGTTCGGCGATGGCGAAGTTGGCGTAGCCCGGCTTGCGCTTGGCCGGTTCGGTTTTGAACAACGTCGAGTAGAACGTGATCGCCTGGTCGAGGTCGTCGACATTGAGGGCGAGTTGTACGCGGGACATGAGACCATACCTCCACTTGTGAGACATATGTCGAAGAAGTTGTGCGACAGAGTTTGCCCCACCTTTTCGACATATGTCAACAAGGTGCGTAGGGTGGTTGTCATGCCCAAGGCGCTGCCCGTGATCGACATGTCCGCCCCGGTCTGCTGCACACCCGTCGCCGCCGCCCCGATCGACGACGAGGCCGCCCTCGCAATCGCCTTGCGGCTCAAGGCCATCGCCGACCCGGTCCGGGTGAAGCTGCTGTCACTCCTGCTCACCAGCCCCGCCGGGGAAGAGAACACCGGCGACCTCGCCGCGGCGGTCGGACTCGCCGAATCGACCGTCAGCCACCACCTCGGGCAGCTCAAGAAGGCCGGACTCGTCGAATCCGAACGCCGCGGCATGAACACCTACCACCACGCCTACCGCGACGCGTTGTCCGCGCTATGCCTGGTCCTCGACCCGAATTGCTGCCGCTGAACACCACCTTCGATTGATCGATGCCGGGCCCGCCTACTGACTCGATCCGCTGGTCAAAGCCCCGAGCAGTCCGGAAAGGACGCTCGCGCCCAGCCCGACCGGCAGGCCGTCCTTCGATCCGGACGCGAATCCGCCCGCGGAGCCGGTCAGATACCCCTTCCCCGGCCCACCGGTCGAGCCGGTGAGCACGCCGGGCGCGTCATTGCCCAACTCGTTCAAACCACAGGTGGCCAGACCGGCCCCGGAACCGCTGGCCAGCGCGGTGAGAATGCCATTGGCCAAGCCTGCGGCGGAACCGGCCTGGGGTCCGCCGCTGGAGCCGCCGAGATATCCGAGTGCCGAACCGGTGACCGATCCGGTCGCACCCGATTTGGCCGAGCCACTGAGGAATCCCTGCACACAGGACTCCCCCGGCGGCAGTGCCGTGGCGTCGACGGCGTCGGCCGTACCCGGGCTCTCCACCGGGAGTGGTTCGGCGACAGCCGGTCCCGCTCCGAGGGCGAGGGAGATAGCGATGAAGGCGGTGAGAAGAATGGTGTTGCGCATGGGATTGCCGCTCTCGTGTGGTTCTCGCCGGAGGCCGCGGCATTCGCCCGCCGCCCCTCCGCTGCACCCCACCGCTCGGATCGCACTGCGGAACAACCGGGTTCGAGCAGCGGGGCATGCCGTCACGGCAATAGCCCTCTCCCACACCAGCAATCACCTGGACGTGCGCCCAATTTAGCGCGCCTGGCACGGTCGTACATGCCGATTGGTCCGCAATCCAGCTCTCCGGTGGCTTCTCGCAGACAAACCGATATCGTGAGCGTCGTAGTTGTTGCGTCAGAAGCGTTGCGGGGGCGTTGGTTTGTGGTTCGGGGTCATCTTCTTGTTTCTCGCGGTCGGTGTCGCGACTGTTCCCTTGAGCGCGAAGGCCGCGCGGCTCGGTATGCGCTTCGCGCGTGACGGGGTCGTGGTTCCCGGCCGGATCGTCGATATCGAACGGACGAGCAAGACGGTCGTCGATGACGACGGCAACGACACGATCCAGGAGAGTTCCGCTCCGACCGTCGCCTACCGCACCATCGACGGGCGCGAGATGCGCGAGTCGGCCATCTTCGCGGTACTCCGCACCATGGCCACCCGCCAAGGCGACGAGTTCGTACCCAATTCCCAACGCGGCCAATGGCAGGGCCCGTCCTGGGAGCCGGGACAGACCGTACAGGTCAGGTACCTCGCCGACGAACCCGAGCGCTTCCACATCGAAGGCAACTCCCGCATCCGCCTACTGTGGTTCCTCCCGCTGACCCTCAGCGCCCTGGCCATCCTGATCGGCCTGACCCTCGTCCTCGTAGTGCTCCTCTGAACGTCGGCAGGTGGGCACCACCGTGCGGACCAATCGTCAGGAGTCCGTGGTGAGTCCGGCGAGCAGGGCCGGTAGGTAGGTCCGGGTGCCGGATCGGCGGCTGGTTGCAGACCGGGGTCAGGCGCGGGGGTTTGCGATGCGGTGGGTGAAGGTGCCGTGGAATCCCCAGGGGATGTGGTGGTCTAGCCAGGCGACGACGAGGGGGCCTTGTTCGAGGTCGCGGGCATCGAGAATCAGTAGCTGGGAGCGGTTTTCGGTGAGTTCGTGGTTGAGGGCCAGGAGCCAGCCGTCGTCTTCGGCGGCGTCGCGGATGCGTGGCACGAACAGCGGTTCGCCGACCGAACTCGATCCCAGTTCGCAGCTGGTGACCTTGCCGGTGTGATGGTCGACCTTGACCACGGCGTTGAACATCCCGGCGGGTCCGCCCGCGCCCGCGAGGTAGCTGTAGCGGTGTTCGCGGGTGCCGCGACGCCAGTCGTATTGCGGGAATTCGCCGGATCGGTCGGTGAGTTCCCGTTCGATCACGGTGCCGTTCCCGGTGATCCGGTACTGCATCAGCCGTGACCGCGGGAACTGCGGCTGCCCGAGGTCCGCGCGGTTGACCAGGCCGGTCATGCGGCGGACTTCGTTCCACTCGGCGTCCAGGCGCACGAGTTCGATCACCACGTCGTCGCCGTCGTCGTAGGCATTGGTCAGGTGCAGATGCAGCAGCGCCTGGTGTTCGATGATGCGCGGGCGGCCCCCGTGTTTGGGTACCAGCAGGAATCGGGTGCCCTTGGCTCGCTTGAATTCCAGGGAGTCGATGAACGAGGTCGTGGCCAACGCGAGTTTGGCGATATTGGGCAGGATCGGGTCGAGCACGAAGACCAGGTAGCGCGCGGTGAGCGCGAAATCGTGGTTCCACGGCACATCCAGCATCGGTATCGACGCGACATTGTGCAGTCGTCCCGAGCGGTCGATCCGGTAGGTACGGATGCGCGGGGTAGGCAGCACATCCAACCCGAAGTTGTACATATCACCGGTGACCGGATCCCATTTCGGGTGTGCGGAGAACGCGCCCAGGAATCCGAGGCGGCCGCCGAAGTCGGTGGGGCCCAGCGTGTCCAGGGTGTCGGGGTCGATGCGGTACGGGTTGCCCATCTCCCACAGCGCGAGCAGGCCGCCGTCGTAGTTGACGATATTGGTGTTGGCCACGTTCTCCGGCAGCCGCCCGATATTGGCGAGCGGTCCGCCCGGAATCTGGTCTCCCACACCGCGATACCGAATCCGGTCGGAGCGCTGTCCGTGGGTGAAGTGCCGCGTCCGTACGTACCGGTTACGGAAGCGCACCGAGGTGCCGTCCAATACGAACTGCGAGATCATGCCGTCACCGTCGAACACATTGTGCAGCAGTGATTTCCCGACCTGATGCTTGCCCGGACCGATCCGGTAGAGCGTGCCGCGCAGGTCCACCGGCAGGGTTCCGTCGACCCGTCCGATCCGGTAGTCGCATTCCTCGAGCAGCGGGGCGGTGATCTGCCGGTAGGCGGTCGGGATGGCGGCGTCGGTGCTGGTCATCTCGGATTCTCCTTTGAATCACCAATCTGATGACGCATGTCATCTGATGACGTATGTCAGCAAATGTAGGAGCGGGCCTAGAGTGTTGTCAATGACGAACATGGCTACCCGCAGCTACGGCGGTGTCAGCGCCACCGAGCGCCGCGCCGAGCGTCGCGTCCGCCTGCTCGCCACGGCCCGCACCCTCTGGGGCGAGTCCGGAATCGGCGCGGTCACCGTGCGCGGGGTATGCAAAGCCGCCGGACTCACCGATCGCTACTTCTACGAACACTTCGCCAACCGCGAAGAACTGCTGCTCGCCGTCGCCGACGAGGTCCGCGATCAGCTGCTGACGACCATGGTCCGAACAGGCATCACGGCGGACGGCCCGGCCGAGCAGAGGCTTCGTGCCGCGCTCGAGGCCTTCCTGGAAATCGTTGCCGCCGACCGTCATATCCACCGCATCGTGGCGACCACCGATACCGGCGATCTACCCGAATTGACTCAGCGCCGACACGACGTGCTCACCATGATCGCCGACCTCGTCGTCGAGAACGCTCCCGCGGCACTCGAAATCACGCTGGAACCGGAGCGACTCCGTCGCGCCGCACTCTTCATCACCGGCGGTGTGAATCAGCTCATCGAGGGATGGCTCACCGACACCACCGAGATGACCGCCGCCGAACTCGCCGCCGAATGCGCCCGCATGTGTATCAGCGTCATCGAGAACGCTCAACCCTGAGCAATCGAATACAGGTTCAGCGGGGCTGACAGGTGGGGCACCAGAAGAGATTTCGGGCGTCCATGACCGAATGCAGGACCGGGGTGCCGCAGAGGCGGCAGGGTTCGCCGACGCGGCGGTAGACGTAGGTGCGGGGGCGGTCGGTCGCGTAGGACGGTGCGCCGTGGTCGTGTTCGGGGCGGACCACGTGCATCTTGCCGCGGCGGACGCCGACCTTCATGAGGTCGACCAGGTCGGCCCAGATGGCGTCCCATTCGGTGCGGCTCAACGACTTTCCGGGGCGGTGCGGTGAGATGTGGTGGCGGAACAGGATTTCCGCGCGGTAGACGTTGCCGACTCCGGCGAGGACCTTCTGGTCCATGAGCATGGCGCCGATGGTGCGCTGGGAGCGGCTGATGCGGGCCCAGGCGCGGTCGGGGTCGGCGTCGCGGCGTAGGGGGTCGGGGCCGAGACGGGAAGTGAGGGCAGCCACTTCGGGGTCGTGCAGGATTTCGCAGGCGTTGGGGCCGCGCAGATCGGTGCCGTGCAGGTCGCCGGTGCGGCCGCCGCCGATGAGGCGCATGCGGACCTCGCCGACCGGATCATCCATGGGGACGGCGGATTCGGTGAATTTGCCGTACAGACCCAGGTGGATGTGCAGGGTGACGCCCGAATCGTAGTGGTGCAGCAGGTGTTTGCCCCAGGCTTCGGCGCGGGTCAGCACGCGGCCGTCGATCAGGGCCGCGCCGTCGGCGAAACGGCCCTGCGGGCTGGAGACTCGGACCTGACCGCCGGCGAAGCGCTGCTGGTGCAGCTTCGCCAGGCGGTGCAGCGTATGACCTTCGGGCACAGGTCAGTTCGGCAGGGCCGGGGGGACGCCGGTCTTCTCGTAGTCGGCGAGGATGTCGATGCGGCGCTGGTGGCGCGCCTCGTCCGACCAGGGGGTGGTGACAAAGGCGTCGACGATGGCGAGGGCTTCCTCGGTGCTGTGCATGCGGCCGCCGATGCCGAGCAACTGCGCATTGTTGTGCTGACGCGCGAGCTGGGCGGTCTCCACGCTCCAGCCGAGGGCGCAGCGCGCACCGGGCACCTTGTTGGCGGCGATCTGCTCACCGTTGCCGGAGCCACCGAACACGAAGCCGAGCGAACCCGGGTCGGCGACGACGCGGCGGGCGGCCTCGATGCAGAAGGCCGGGTAGTCGTCGACGGCGTCGTATTCCAGCGCGCCGCAGTCGACGACCTCGTGGCCCTGGCCCTCCAGGTGAGCCTTGACGTGGTTCTTCAGTTCGAAGCCGGCATGGTCGGCACCCAGGTATACGCGCATGGCAGCGATTCTGTCAGGACGCCCGCATGCCGACACGCACGGGTCCGGACCCACCGCGGTGAGACCGAACCGGCGACACCCGCGAAACGTACTATCCAGGCATGACGTCCGACGACAGTTCAACACCGCCGAACGCCTACGGGGGGCAAACATCCGGCGGCCTACCGGGCCAGCCACCCACCGGGGGTTATCCCGTCGCGATTCCGGTCAACGGCATGACCGGATGGGATCCGCGACTCGGCGCGCCCGGTTGGGCTCCGCAGCAACCGTATTCGCCGCCACCGCCGCCGATGGTGCAGAAGACTCGCGGCCTGTCCCCGTACGGGATGCCCGCGCGGCACAGCTGGGAGATCCCGTTGCTGGTCATCGTGGTCACCATCACGGTGCTCGCGTATCTGCTCGCGCTGCTGCTGTTGTTCACCGGCCATGCGGGCCAGCTGACCCTGGTGCTGGTCTTCGCCCCGCTGATCGTCTACCTGATCCGCGGTATGACCTACGCGACGCAGCGGGTCAACGGCGTGAAGATGTCGCCCACCCAGTTCCCCGAGGGGTATCGGATGGTGCAGGAGGCGGCGCTGCGCTTCGGCATGAAGAAGGTCCCCGACGCCTACGTGGTGCTGGGCAACGGCCAGATCAACGCGTTCGCCTCGGGCCACGGCTTCCGCCGCTTCGTGGTCGTCTACAGCGACCTGTTCGAAATCGGCGGCGCGGCACGCAATCCCGACGCGCTGGCGTTCATCATCGGCCACGAGGTCGGCCACATCGCGGCCGGGCACGTCTCGTACTGGCGGCAGCTCGGCATGTTCGCGGGCGGCTACATCCCGATCCTGGGCAGCTCGCTGATCCGCACCCAGGAGTACACGGCCGACAATCACGGCTTCTGCAATCGACCGCAGGGCGCGGCCACGGCCATGCAGACCCTCGCGGGCGGCAAGTACCTCAACAATCTGGTCGGCTTCGACGAGATGGCCGACCGCGCCGCCCAGGAGAAGGGCTTCTTCGTCTGGATCGTGAACGCCATGGCCAGCCATCCCGTGCTGACCTGGCGCATGTGGGCGCTGCGCGACCGCAGCCGCCACGGCAAGCTGTTCTGGCGGCCGAACGCCCCGCTTCCGATGGCGGCCCCGCTCTACGGCGGTTTCCAGCCGCCCGCCGGGTACGGCCCGCCGCCGGGCTACGGTCCCCCGCCGGGATACGGCGACGCCCCGACCTATCACGAATATCGTGGACCGAACTGAGGTTTCGTGCACGAATCGGGCGGGGTCCGCAATGCGCGGACCCCGCCCGATCAATTATCCGGCCCTACCGAAAACCGTTGCCGCTCAGTCGAAGACGGGATCCTCGTTGCGAGTCCGCTTGAGCTCGAAGAAGTGCGGGTAGGCGGCCAGCGCCACCGCGCCGTCCCACACCTTGCCCGCGTCCTCGCCGCGCGGAATCCGCGAGAGCACCGGCCCGAAGAACGCCACATCGTTGATGTGGATGGTCGGCGTGCCGACATCCGGCCCGACCTTGTCCATGCCCGCGTGATGCGAGGTGCGCAGCAGCTCGTCGAAGTCGGTGCTGTTGGCCGCGGCGGCCAGGTCGGCGGGCAGGCCCACCTCCGCCAGCGACTCGCTGATGATCTGGGCGAGCAGGTCGGCGCGCGAGCCGTCCTCCCGCTCGTACTCGGCGCGCCGGTTGTGCAGACGAGTACCCATCGCGGTGTACAGCGGCAGCAGCACCTTGTCGCCGTGCTCGGCGGCCGCGGCGATGGCGACCCGGACCGGGCCCCAACCGGTGGCGAGCAGTTCTTCGTACTGCGGCGGCAGGCCCTCCCGGCCCTCGTTGAGCACCGACAGGCTCATGACGTGGAAGTGCGTTTCGATATCGCGTACCTGCTCGACCTCGAGGATCCAGCGGGAGGTGATCCAGCACCACGGGCACAGCGGGTCGAACCAGAAGTCGACCTTGTCCTTCTTGGTGTCGCTCACAAGCAAGTCCTTTCACAGTTTCCGGACGGCCGGAGGCAGCACTCGATTCCGAGCACACGAGAGCCGTACTCCATGCGCAACAACCCGGATTGTTGCCGATATTTCCGCGCCGCTCACCTGCACCGGGGTTAGTGTCGGAATATCGGCCTCGAGGACGGCGGTCCCCACCGGCGCAAGCAGGAGGATTCGGCATGACCACATCCAGGTTCGTGATCGCGGGCGGCGGTTTGGCCGCGGCCAAGCTGGCGGAAGCCCTGCGAGCCAATGACTTCGACGGCACGGTGACGCTCGTCGGCGCGGAGGACCACCTGCCCTACGAACGGCCGCCCCTGTCGAAGGAGCATCTGCTCGGCAAGAAGGCGCTGGTCGACTTCACGCCGAACCCGGCGCAGTGGTATCGCGACCATCATGTGGAGGTCATGCCCGGCACCACCGTCACCGCCGTGGATCGGGCCACCAAAACCGTTGTGCTGCCGGACGGTACGACCCTGTCCTACGACAAACTGGCGCTGGCCACCGGTTCGCGCCCGCGCCTGCTGCGCCTGCCCGGTGCGGATGCGGCGGGCGTCCACGTGCTGCGCACCATCGAGGACTCCGACGCCCTGCTGGAACTGTTCGCCACCGCGCGCAGGCTGGCGGTGATCGGTGCGGGCTGGATCGGCCTGGAGGTAACCGCGGCGGCCCGGACGGCGGGCGTGGAAGTGACGGTGCTGGAAGCGGAGTCGGTGCCGCTGCGGGCGGCACTCGGGCCCGAGATGGGTGAGGTCTTCGCGCAACTGCACCGCGATCACGGCGTCGATCTGCGCTTGGGCGTACAGGTCGGTGAGATCACCACCGCCGACGGCCGCGCCACCGGCGTCCGCTTGGCCGACGACACCCGGATCGAGGCGGACGCGGTGCTGGTCGCGGTCGGTGCCCGCCCCAATATCGAACTCGCAGCCGACGCCGGGCTGGCCGTCGGCGCGGGCGTACTCGTGGACGAGAGCCTGGCCACCAGCGACCCCGACATCGTCGCGGTCGGCGACATCGCCGATCAGCAGCATCCGGTGCTGGGTCAGCGCGTCCGCGTGGAGCACTGGGCCAACGCGCTCAATCAGCCCGCCGTCGCGGCACTGACCATGCTCGGCAAACCGGCCGTCTATGACCGGCTGCCGTATTTCTTCACCGATCAGTACGACCTCGGAATGGAGTACACCGGGTACGTAGCGCCCCGGCAGCAAACCCGGGTGGTGGTCAGCGGCGACCTCGGCAAGCGGGAGTTCGTGGCGTACTGGCTCGACTCCGGCAATCGTGTCCTGGCCGGAATGAACGTGAACGTGTGGGATGCGGGAGACAAGATCAAGCAACTGGTGCTCAGCGACGAGGCCGTGAACCCCGACGAGTTGTGACCGTCGCCATAAAATCTGGTGTGCAGAGTACGTCGCACCGGCGTACGCGACTCCGACCCGTGTACATGAGCGCCACCGCGGCGCACCGACGAAGGAGCCGACCGTGAAGTACATCCTGATCAAGACCTACAGCCCCGCCGCCTACTGCGACACCTTCATCGGCGACTGGGCGCCCGAGGAGATCCAGGCGCACATCGACTTCCAGCGCACCCTCGGCGAGGAACTCGCCAAATCCGGTGAACTCGTCGACGCCCAGGGCCTCGCCGACCCGGGCCAAGCCCGCATCGTCATGTCCGACGGGCGTTCCGCACCGGTGGTCACCGACGGCCCCTTCCCCGAAACGAAGGAATTCCTGGCCGGCTACTGGATCATCGACGTCGACTCCCCCGAACGCGCCATCGAGATCGCCGCCCAAGCGTCGGCCGCCCCCGGCCCCGGCGGCAAACCGATCGGCGAATACATCGAGGTGCGCCCGATCATGGGCGCCCCCGCCACCGACGCCTGATGCCCGACGCCCCCCTCGAGGACCTGTTGCGCGACCTCGCGCCGCAGGTCCTCGGCGCGCTGGTCCGCCGCTACGGCGACTTCGACGCCGCCGAGGACGCCCTCCAGGAAGCACTGCTGGCCGCCGCCACCCAATGGCCGACCGACGGCCGCCCTGACAACCCCCGCGCGTGGCTCATCTCGGTCGGCCAACGCCGCATAGTCGACACCATCCGCGCCGAATCCGCCCGCCGAAATCGCGAGGCCACCAACGCGATCCGCGACCCCGACCGGCCGGACGCACAGTCCTATTCGACAGTCCCCGATGACGAAGACAAGGACCGGGACGACACCCTCACCCTGTTCTTCCTGTGCTGCCACCCGGCTTTGTCTCCCGCGAGCGCGATCGCGCTGACCCTGCGGGCGGTCGGCGGGCTGACCACCGAGGAGATCGCGCGGGCCTTCCTGCTGCCGGAACGCACCATGGCGCAACGGATTACGCGGGCGAAGAAGCGGCTGGCGGCCGAGGAGCGGCCCTTCGCCGTGCCCGCCACCTCGAATGGTCAACGCGGAGAGTGGAACGAGCGGCTCGACAATGTGCTGCGGGTGCTCTACCTGATCTACACCGAGGGCCACACCAGCGGCGGCGAGCGATTACATCGCACCGATCTGTCGACCGAGGCGATTCGGCTGGCACGCGCGCTGTATCGCGCACTGCCGGAGAATCCGGAAGTCACCGGACTACTGGCGATACTGCTGCTGACCGACGCCCGACGCGAAGCCCGGACAGGCAGCCACGGTGAGCTGATCCCCCTGGCGGACCAGGATCGCAGCCTCTGGGACCGCGACATGATCATCGAGGGTGTGCGTTTGGCGACGGCGTCGGTGCGCAGCGGCCTCATCGGCCAGTATCAGATTCAGGCCGCCATCGCCGCCCTGCACGCCCAGACCCCGTGCGCGGAGCACACCGACTGGCCCCGAATCCTGCTGCTGTACAACGCCCTCGAGCGCCAAGCCCCCAACCCGATGGTCACCCTGAACCGAGCCGTCGCCCTAGCCATGGTCCATGGTCCGCAAGCGGGCCTGGACCTGACCGACACCCTCGAGTCCACCCTGCCCGGCAACCACCGCCTCGAGGCGGTACGAGCCCACCTCCACGAAATGGCAGGCGACCCCGAGGAAGCCATCACCAGCTACCTAACTGCCGCCCGCCGAACCACCAGCCTCCCCGAACGCAACTACCTCACCCTCCAAGCCGCCCGCCTCCGCCGCGCCTGATCACCGAGTGGCACAAATCGGCGGACATTTCAGACAAATCACCCCGGATTTGTGCCACTCGGCGAGCTAGGCGGCGCGGAAGGCGGTGGGGGACTGGCCTCGGTGGCGTTTGAAGGCGGCGGAGAAGCCGAAAGGGTCTGCGTAGCCTACGGATTTGGCTATTTGGGCGATGGTCAGGTCCGTGTCGGTGAGGAGTTCTTCGGCCTCGTCCATGCGGGTGTCGGTGAGGTAGGACAGGGGCGGGCGGGCCATGACTGCCGTGAAGCGTTTCGCGAAAAGGGCTCGGGAGACGCTGGATTCGGCGGCCAGGGAGGCTACCGTCCAGGGGGCGCCGGGGGTGGTGTGGATGGCGTGCAGGGCGGGGGCCACGATCGGGTCGGCCAGGCCGCGGAACCAGGTGGGGGCGTCGGGGCCGGCTTGTTCGAACCAGTTGCGCATGGTGCAGACCAGGCTCCAGTCGAGGAGGCGGTCCATCATGGCCTGGGAACCGGCACTCTGGTCGACTGCGGTGGCGGCAGCGTGTTCGAACCAGGCACACGTGTCCAGGTCCTCGTGGACGACAAGCACCGGGGGCAGGGCACGCAGCAGGCGGTCATGCCGACGGGAGGATGTCCGGTACGCGCCGACGAGCAATGCGGTCGCCGCCGCCTCTGTGCCCCAGTTGATTCCGGTGAGTTCCTCGTCCGCACAGTCGGAACCCGATGTGAAGCAGGCGATCTCGTACTCGGTGGATCGTTCGCCGGGTCGCCCGGCGTCCGTGGCATCGGAATCGACTGACACCAGCCGGAATTCGTCCGGCCCGCGCACCAGCGCGGTATCGCCGACCGCGAGCGTCCGCTGCCCGCCGTCCGGTTGCACCAGGATGCCGCCGCCACGCAGCACGGTGATCATGGTGAGCGGGGCGCGATCGGCGAAGCGGATGGTCCAGGGTGCGGGGAGGACGGCGTGCGTGAGCACCGAGCCTTCGGCCCGGATGCCGCTCAGCAGTTTACTCAGGGGATCCACGCGTTCAGCGTAGACGAATTCCTATTGTTTGAAGCCTCTCACCTATGGATCGTCCACACCCATTCCGGTGTACTGGAATCACCGAACGGACGCACCACTCGCATTCAGGAGGAATTCCCTTGCCGCACAACGGTATCGATCACCGGAACAGCGATCGACAGACCCGCAATGCCCTGGTCGTGGTCGCCCACCACCGCTCCGATTCCCTGACCGCGCACATCGCCCGTCGCACGATCACGCGGCTGGAGGAGGCCGGATATCGCGTCGACCTGCTGGATCTGCGGGCCGAGGGCTTCGACCCACGCATGAACGACGCCGATCAGCCGGACTGGGGAAACCGCGAGAAGAGCTACTCCCCCGAGGTCCACACGCACATGGATCGCATGCTCGCCGCCGACGTCGTGGTCGCGGTCTTCCCGGTTTACTGGGCGAGCCTGCCCGCCCTGCTCAAGGGCTGGGTCGATCGGGTGTGGAATTACGGGCTCGCGTACGGCCGCAGCAAACCGCGCCTGGCGGGCAAGCGGATGCTGTGGCTCGGCCTGGGCGGGTTGGGGTTGGACGACCCGCTCGTGCCGTTCATGCAGGAGACCCTCGAAGGCCAGCTCAATATGGGAATCGCGTACTACTGCGGCTTCTCGTACTCGGCGGTCGGGCTGCTGTTCGATGCCGAGGAGCGCCGTCAGCGTCTCGACGCCGACGGACAACTGCTCATCGACGAGCCCACCGTCGGCGCGGAACGCGCGGCGCAATACGCCGAGCTGGAGCGCCGGGCCGACGGGTTCGTCACGGACTTCCTTGCGGCCGAAGCGGTTCCGGTCTAGCCCTGGACACCGTTCCAGGTGTTGCCCGTGACCATTTCGTAGGCCTGGACGTACTTCCGGCGGGTCACGTCGATCACCTCGGCCGGGATCTCGGGGCCCGGGTATTCCTTGTTCCAGCCGGTCGAGGTGGACCAGTCGCGCACGAACTGCTTGTCGAACGACTTCTGCGGGCGGCCGGGCTCGTAGTCGTCGGCGGGCCAGAAACGCGAGGAGTCCGAGGTCAGCACCTCGTCGCCGACGGTGAGAACGTCACCGTCCCAACCGAGTTCGATCTTCGTGTCGGCGATGATGACCCCGCGCGCGGCGGCGTGCTCGGCGCCGCGGGCGTAGATGTCGAGGGTCAGGTCACGCAGCCGCTCGGCGATCTCCTTGCCCTCCTGGTTCACCACGTCGGCGAAGCTGATCGGCTCGTCATGCCCGACATCGGCCTTGGTGCTGGGCGTGAAGATCGGTTCGGGCAGCTTGTCGCCGTCGCGCAGGCCGGGCGGCAGCGCGATACCGGAGACGGTCCCGGTGCGCTGGTATTCGGCCAGGCCGCCGCCGGTCAGGTAGCCGCGCGCGACGCACTCGACCTTCAGCATCTTCAGCGGCTTGACCCGCACACCGCGGCCCGCGAACTCGGCGGGCACGTCGGTGGTGGACAGAATGTGGTTGGGCACATCGGCGAAGAACCCGAACCACCAGTTCGACAGCTGGGTGAGCAGCGCGCCCTTGTCCGGAATCGGGGTCGGCAGGACCACGTCGTACACCGACACCCGATCGGATGCGACCAGGATCAGCGAGTCGCCATCCTCGTACAGGTCGCGCACCTTACCGGCGTGGATGTGCTTCAACGGTCCTCCTCGTGCTGGGCGATTGCTGCCGCCGCAGAGCTTACCGACGGACGCTGCCCGCCTCGACGCCCGGTCGCGCGCCCGATCGCCGCGACCAGGACCGACCGGTCCGCGCGGGCGCGGGGCACCCGGCTCGCGCGGGCCGACGCCACGCGTGGATGGGACGTGGCATTGTGGGGAACGTCGTGCCCGTGCCGGGTCGCGAGTGGAGAATTGTTCGGTCCGCTCGATGGCCCGCGTGGACACACCGCATTCCGCACCGAGCCCCGGGCAACGCCGCCCGGTGAGCCGGGTGCACCTGTACGGCAGCAGTTCTCCGAGAGCTAAGGAGCCCCCTTGTCCGAACCGAATCTCACCCGCGAGCAGGCGATCGAACGCGCCGCGACGGTCCAGGTGGAGAACTACCGGGTCGAACTGGATCTGACCGGACAGCCCACCGATGCCGAAGCGCCGCGCCGGGAGAGCTTCCACACCAAGGCGACGGTCACCTTCACCGCGACCCCGGGCGCGCAGACCTTCATCGACTTCGTCGGCGCGGGCGTGCGCTCGGCCGTGCTCAACGGCGTGAGCCTGGACGTCAGCGGCTACGACCAGGAGCAGGGCCTGACCCTGCCGAACCTGGCCGCGAGCAACGAGCTCGTGGTCGAGGCCGACGGTGAGTACTCCAACACCGGTGAGGGCCTGCACCGCTTCGTCGATCCCACCGACAACAAGGTCTACCTGTACTCGCAGTTCGAAACCGCCGACTGCAAGCGCATGTTCGCCTGCTTCGACCAGCCCGACCTCAAGGCCACCTACGACGTGATCGTCACCGCGCCCGAGGACTGGGAGGTCATCTCCAACGGCGCGATCGTCGAGACACACAAGATCGGCGCGGTGCTGCGGCACACCTTCGCCACCACCCCGCGCATGAGCACCTATCTGGTGGCGCTGATCGCCGGTCCGTACGCGAAATGGACCGACTCCTACAGTGATTCGCACGGCGAGATCCCGCTGGGCATCTACTGCCGCGCCTCGCTGGCCGAATTCATGGACCACGAACGGCTTTTCACCGAGACCAAGCAGGGTTTCGGCTTCTACCACACCAATTTCGGTGTGCCGTATGCCTTCGGCAAATACGACCAGCTGTTCGTCCCCGAATTCAATGCCGGGGCCATGGAGAACGCGGGCGCGGTCACCTTCCTCGAGGATTACGTCTTCCGCTCCAAGGTCACTCGCGCCTCCTACGAGCGCCGCTGCGAGACCGTGCTGCACGAGATGGCGCACATGTGGTTCGGCGACCTGGTCACCATGCGGTGGTGGGACGACCTGTGGCTGAACGAGTCGTTCGCCACCTTCGCGTCGGTGCTGTGCCAGGTCGGGGCGACCGAATACACCAATGCCTGGACTACTTTCGCGAATGTCGAGAAGTCCTGGGCGTACCGGCAGGACCAGCTGCCGTCGACCCACCCGATCGCCGCCGACATCCCGGACCTGGCCGCCGTCGAGGTGAACTTCGACGGAATCACCTACGCCAAGGGCGCTTCGGTGCTCAAGCAGCTGGTGGCCTACGTCGGCGAGGAGCCGTTCCTGGCGGGTCTGCGCGACTACTTCACCGAACACGCCTACGGCAACGCCACTTTCGACGATCTGGTGGGCGCGCTGGAGAAGGCGTCGGGCCGTGACCTGTCGGACTGGGGTGCGCAGTGGCTCAAGACCACCGGCCTCAACATCCTGCGCCCCGACTTCACCGTGGACGCGGACGGCAACTTCACCTCCTTCGCCGTCATCCAGGAGGGCGCGGCCCCCGGCGCCGGTGAGCGTCGCGTGCACCGCCTCGCCATCGGCGTGTACGACGATCAGGACGGAAAGCTGGTGCGCACCAAGCGTGTCGAGCTCGACGTCGATCCGGCCGAGCGCACCGAGGTGCCGGAGCTGATCGGTGTCGGCCGCGGCAAGCTGGTGCTGGTCAACGACGACGACCTCACCTACTGCTCGGTCCGCCTCGACGCCGATTCGCTCGACACCGTGGTGGCGCGCATCGCCGATATCGCCGAGCCGCTGCCGCGCACGCTGGCCTGGTCGGCCGCCTGGGAGATGACCCGCCAGGCCGAGATGAAGGCCCGCGACTTCGTGGCGCTGGTGCAGTCCGGCGTCGGCGCGGAAACCGAGATCGGTGTCGTGCAACGGCTTCTCATGCAGGCCAACACCGCGCTCGGCGCGTACGCCGACCCGGAGTGGGCCACCGCGCAGGGCTGGCCCGCCTACGCCGACCGGCTGCTGGAACTGGCGCGCGCCGCCGGAGCGGGCTCGGATCACCAGCTGGCCTTCGTCAACGCGCTGACCGGTGCGCTGCTCTCGCCGCAACACGTGCAGGTGCTGCGGCAGCTGCTCGCGGGCGACCCGGAGGGTGCGGGTCTGCCCGGTCTGACCGTCGACACCGATCTGCGCTGGCGGCTCACCCAGTCGCTCGCGGCGGCCGGAGCCATCGACTCCGACGGCCTCGAAACCCCGCTCATCGACGAGGAACTCGCCCGCGACAACACCGCGGCGGGTCGCCGTCAGGCCGCCGCCGCGGCCACCGCGCGCCCGCAGGCCGCGGTGAAGGAGCAGGCGTGGGACACCGTCATGGGTGACGACTCGGTCGCCAATATCACCGCCCGCGCCATCGTCGCCGGGTTCGCCCCGGCCGGGCAGGCACAGCTGCTGACGCCGTACGTGGAGCGGTATTTCGGCGAGATCGCGTCGGTGTGGGAGCGTCGTTCCAGCGAGGTCGCCCAGACCGTGGTGGTCGGCCTCTACCCGCACTGGGCGGTCACCGAGGACGCCGTCGCCGTCGCCGACAAGTTCCTCGGCGGCGACCACCCGCCGGCCCTGCGCCGCCTGGTGGTCGAGGGCAAGGCGGGCATCGAACGCTCACTGCGCGCCCGCACCTTCGACCGCTCGTAGCAAGCCCGGCAACACCTTTCGACGACGACAGCCCTCCCGTACGCAAATCGGGAGGGCTGTCGTCGTTCTCCCGGGGGCAGCCGGGATGAACGGTCTACCAGGGCATGCCGTTGCAACCCACCCAGTTGGCCGAAATGGTGCACATCGACGTGATGCCGACCAGCTTCAGCAGCGCGCCGATCAGGCTGCCGACATCACTGCCGGTGGAGGTTGCGACGAAGTTCATACTCGATCCTCTCTCTAATTCCCTTGGTGCCCAATAACTTAGGGCGTGAAATCTTCACTTTGAAGACCGCCGAACCGGTGCCCCCGATTCCGGGGTCGCGGCGCACGCTGCTGTGAGCGGATCCGCTCTGGGCAGCGTGGCAGAACTTTTCGGTCGCCGCTGGGGCACCGTGAAGTCATGGCCGACAACAAGACTCCGATGTTCAACTGGCGCACCCGCGAACAGCTCTACGCCCGCCGGGTGCTGGTGCTGGACGGTGCGCTCGACGACGACAACGGCACCCTGCTCATGACCCAGCTGATGGCGCTCGCGGCCGAGGACCCCGAGGCGGGTATCTCGCTGTGGATCCACTCGCCCGGCGGCTCGGTGCCCGCCATGCTCGCCATCCGCGACGTGATGCGGCTGGTGCCGTGCGAGGTGTCCACTCTCGCGCTCGGATTGGCCTGCAGTGCAGGGCAATTCCTACTCTCCTCGGGCACCCCGGGACACCGCTTCGCGCTGCCGCACGCCCGCGTCCTCATGCATCAGGGTTCGGCGGGCATCGGCGGCAGCGCCGTCGAGGTGGAGGTGCAGGCCGACGATCTGCGCTACACCGTCCAAACGGTGCTCGGCCTGATCGCCGCCGACACCGGCCAGCCCTACGACCAGGTCTTCGAGGACTCCCTGCACGACCGCTGGTTCACCGCCACCCAGGCCCGCGACTACGGCTTCATCGACCACATCGTGGAGTCCTTCCACCAGGTCATCCCCGAACGCCCGCGCCTGGGCATTTCCGTCTAGCCAGGAGGCACCCCATGACCAGCTACACCATCCCGAATGTGATCGCCCGCGACCCACGCGGCGAACGCATCATGGACGTCTACTCGCACCTGCTCACCGAGCGCATCGTCTACCTCGGCACCCCCATCGACTCGGGCGTCGCGAACGCCCTCATCGCACAACTGCTGCACCTGGACGCCGAGAGCCCCGGCCAGGACATCGACCTCTACATCAACTGCGAGGGCGGCGATCTCACCGCCATGCTCGCCATCTACGACACCATCCAGCACATCCAATCCCCGGTGGTCACCACCTGCGTCGGCCAAGCCATCGCAGTCGGCGCGGTCCTACTGGCGGGCGGCGCCCCCGGCCGCCGCAACGTCCTCCCCCACTCCCGAATCGTCCTGCACCAACCCGCGATCCGAGGCCAGGGCACCATCCCCGACCTCATCCTCCAAGCCGACGAAATAGTCCGCATGCGAGCCCAGATCGAAGCCATCCTCGCCACCCACACCGCCCAATCCCCCGAAACCCTCCGCCGCGACACCGACCGCGACCGCGTCTTCACCGCCGAAACCGCCGTCGCCTACGGCCTCGCCGACACCATCCTCGGCCCGCGCTGAAGGAGACCTCGGCCCTCAGTTCGGGCTCGTGTCGACCGCGATGTTCACGTCCCTGCCCTGCGAACCGGTGACGGTGACCATCACGTACATACGTGAACTGTCTTGTTTGACAGCGGTACAGCGAACCGAGGCACCGACCGCAGAGCTCAAACGATCGGGGCAATCGGCAGATTGCAAGTCGGCGTACGCGGACATGACGGCCCGCTCCACACTGCTGCGATTGACGAACGCCGCCGGCGAGTCGTCCGCGAACCGGTTGAGGACGATGGCGACGATGCCCGCGGCCGCAGCGACGATCGTCAGTACGCCGACGATGATTCGCCACGGATGCCGTCGCCACCGCCGAAGTAACGGGGTCGACGTTGCGGCCGCGCCGTGCGGACCGTCGGTGTGCGGTGCCGGAGCAACCCCCTCGGGGCCAAGGTATTTCGCGGGCGGCGAGGGCGTCGTCCGGTGATCCGGTTGCCGAATCAACGCGTCGACCTCGATACTCGCTCCGCCTTCCGGCACCGTCTCGCCCGTCCGGGAAGGCTGCTCCGCCGCAGGAGCATTCGCCGGTCGCGCGAACGAGACACGCAACGTGCACGCGGCGAGCGCGGCGTCGGCGAGCGCGCTGCAACTGGGGTAGCGGTCACCGGGCTGCTTGGCCATCGCGGTCGCGATCACGGCGTCGAGTGCTGCGGGCAGTTCCGGCCACACCGCCCGCGGCGAGGGCGGCGGTTCCATCAGGTGCGCACCGATGACGGCTGCCTGATCCTTGCGCGGGTAGGGAGGTTTCGCGGTCAGCAACTGATACAGGGTGCAGCCGAGGGAGTAGATGTCGCTGCGGTGGTCGGCGGGCTGGTTGGTGAAGCGCTCGGGGGCGGCGTAGGCGAAGCTGGCGGCGATGCCGGAGAGGGTGACGGTGTCGTCGAGGGTGCGGGCGATGCCGAAATCGGTGAGGACCGCGCGTTCGCCGTGCCGCCGGTCGTGATCGATCAGCAGGTTCGCGGGTTTGACGTCGCGATGCAGAACCCCTTGGGCGTGAGCGTGATCCAGGGCGTCGGCGGCATCGGCGATCAAGCGGATCGCGCGCTGCGGATCCAGCCCCCGGGGATTCGAGGCGAGCAAACTCATCGCATCGCCTCCGGCGAGGTAGCGCATGGACAGCCACAATGCCGGGTCGCCCGGACCACTGCGGTCGTACACCGCGACGATATTGGGATGCTCCAGGCGGGCGGCAAGCCTGGCCTCTCGCTCGAAGGCGGCGCGAGCACCAGGATCGGCGGCGAACACGTCGCCGAGAACCTTCAGTGCGACAAGGCGTTCCAAGCGCGGATAGCGCGCGAGATAGACCACGCCCATCCCGCCCGCGCCCAGCCGCCGCTCTACGACGTAACCGGCGAAGTCAGTCCCCGCGCGCAGCTCCACGCCGACTCCTGAACCCGTGAATGTCAGGTGGACTGTAGAACACCCGGCGGCCCGACATGCCGGAACCGACCGAGCCACCACGCTCGGCGACGGCGATTCGAACCGTTCAGGCGACCAACGACAGCATGGCCTGCCCGGAGTACCGCTGGGGAACGGCAGTGCGCGCGAACGAGCTGAGCTGACGACGGCGCAACCCCTCGGCGACCTGCAACGTGAGCGCCCCCAGGCTGATGCCGAGCGCACCCGCGAGCGCGGCGATCATCTCGCTGGAGGGCTCCTTGCGCCCGCGTTCCACCTCGGACAGGTACTGCGGCGAAATCCCGGCCCGCCCAGCGGTTTCGGTGAGCTTTTCGCCCTGTTCGAGCCGCATCGCCCGCAATTGCTCGCCGAGCGCCTCCCGCCACAGCGGCTCGCGTTCGGTCGCACGCGGAGCGGGTCGCCGCTCACCGGGCCGGGCCGGAACCTGACGTTCCTTGGGGCGCGCCGACTCGTCGAGACCACCGGGGATAGCTGTCAAACGCGGATGCTCGGCCATAGTCCGAGCCTAAGTTCCCCACCCCGGGCCTCGCGCCCCGATCTGCTGTGGGCGAACTTCATCCCCTGGAAAAGCGCTCTGCCCGCACCGTTCAGGTGCGGGCAGAGCGTATTCGTCTTCGCGTGTCGGCTAGACGCGGCCGATGGCAGCGGCCATCACACGCACGGCCGAAACGAGTCCGTCGATCAGCTCGCCCTGACGGAAGGAGCTGGTGGCGGCGGTCGCGCCGAGCTGGCAGACGCGATCGTTGGCGCGCTCGGCAACATCGCGGCCGGAGCGGACCTCGACGGAGCTGGTGTTCGGGTCCACCGCGATGAGGACCGAACGGGCGGCCTCGGGGGTGGAGGGGAACAGCGCGTCGACACCGGCGCCGGAGTCGGCACCCAGGTCACCGATGAAGATGTTGAAGCGCACCTTGGTAGCGCGGGTGGCATCGGTGAGCGCGTTGTCCATGAGCAGCCGCTCGCGATCGGTGAACGGCACGTCGGCGAAGATGTCGCCGGCCTCGTGCACACCGGAGACACGACCGCTGACCGTGACCGCCCAGCCGTGGGGTAGGTCGGCTTCGTTCACCGCGGGCCAATTAGAACTTGCCACTTGCCCGGCCTCCGATCAGCTCCGCAGGGGCGGAATCAATAGCCGCATGGCTGCCATGCGAATCAGCAGTGTCGTGGTGACCGGATCCGGTCACCTCATCGGTCGCGCTCCACAGCACCGGAGGCTGCGTCCACTGGTCACCGAGTTCGTAGTGATCCGGTCGCTTGCCCGGCAACGGCTTGCCGAGGAACGACAATCCGGCGATCACCAGATAGATCGCGACCGGGATGCCGACGTAGATCAGCACTGTCTGGAGAATGCTCACGCGGGCAACGGTAGTCGATGCCACGGCGACTACTACGACCGGTAAGGGTTATGCGACCGTGTCGTAACAATCGCCTTTCAGACCAGCCAGGCGGTCGAGTTGGCGGGCAGCTTCCGCCCGCTGATGGGTGCGCTGGTCAGCAACACCTCCCCCGCCGGCAACAGAATCGGCGCGTCGGTGGCGTTCAACACGCACAGCAATCCGCCGTCGCGCCGGAAGGCCAGGCAGCCGGGCGGACTCCCGTACCACTCCAGCCCCAGACCGGTGAATTCCGGCCGGACGGCCCGCAATTCGATCGCCATCCGATACAGCGACAGCATCGAATCCAAGCGCTCGAGCTGAGCCTCCACGGTCAGCGCCGCCCACTCCGGCGGCATCGGCAACCACGGTGTGCCCGTGGTGAACCCGAACGGCGGCCGCTCACCCTCCCACGGCAGCGGCACCCGGCAGCCGTCCCGGCCGCGCTCGGTGTGCCCGGAGCGTTCCCAGGTCGGATCCTGCAACGCCGACTCCGGCAGGTCGTCGACGTTCGGCAACCCCAATTCGGCTCCGTTGTAGACGAATACCGCGCCCGGCAGCGCCAGCTCCAGCATGATCATGGCCCGCGCCCGCGCCTGCCCGACGGCCCCGCCGCCATAGCGGGTGACCTCGCGTTCGATGTCGTGATTGGACAGCGTCCAGGTGGGCGACGCCCCGACCCCGGCGACCGCCTGCAGCGAATTGTCGACGGCGGCCCGAATCCGGTCCGGGTGGAAGGGAGTCTGGGCCAGCCGGAAGTTGAACGCCAGGTGTAACTCGTCCGGACGGACGTACTCGCCGAATCGGATGTTGTCGTTGACCCACACCTCGCCGATCGACACCGCCTTCGGGTAGTCGTCCATGACCGTGCGGATCAGCCGGTGGATCTCGTGCACACCGGGATTGTTGAACCGCGGATCGTCGTCCTCGAGATGCAGCATCTGCGTCGGAACATGCTCCATATCGGGCAGTCCCGCAGGTTTGGCCATGCCGTGCGCGACATCGAGCCGGAAACCGTCCACGCCGCGATCCAGCCAAAACCGCAGGGTGTGCTCGAAATCGGCTGCGATCTCCGGGTTTTCCCAGTTCAGATCGGGTTGCTCGGCCGCGAAGATGTGCAGGTACCACTGCCCGGGTCTACCGTCCGGTTCTTTCACCCGGGTCCAGGCCGGACCACCGAAGATGCTCGGCCAATTGTTGGGCGGCACAGCACCGTCCGGCCCGCGCCCGTCCCGGAAGTGGTAGCGCGCCCGCTCCGGACTCCCCGGCCCCGCCGCCAGCGCGGCCCGGAACCACGGATGCTGATCGCTGGTGTGATTGGGCACCAGGTCCATGGTCACCCGCATATCGCGGTCGTGCGCCTCGGCGATGATCGCGTCCATCGCCCCGATCCCACCGAAGAGCGGGTCGATATCGCGCGGGTCCGACACGTCGTAGCCGCCGTCCGCCATGGGCGAGCGCATCACCGGGCAGATCCACAGCGCGTCCACCCCGAGCAGTTCGAGATAGCCCAGCTTCTCGCGCAATCCGCCCAGATCGCCCACCCCGTCACCGTCGGAATCGGCGAAGGAACGGGGATAGACCTGGTAGAACACGGCCGATCGCCACCACGGAACCGGCGCAGCTGCCGCTGGTTCCGCTCCGGCTGCCGCGGCTGTGTTCCCCACCGAAATGTCGCTCACAGCCGTAATGGTGCCAAAGCACAGCACCTTTCGCGGGCGCGTCGTATGGAGTTGTCCAGTTTCAGCAAATGATCAGCGCCCGAGCGTGGGCAGCCGGAAACGCTGTGGGGCGCGGGGTCTTCTACGAAATGAATTCAGTAAGGCGAGTTCATGAGCGAATTGGCAGCCATCTCGAAGTAGTTGAGCAACTGCTGCCGGTGCTCGTTGTCGAGCACCTCGGGCTCGATCTCGGCCACCGCGATGTACATGGCCCGCAGCCACGCGTCGCGCTCGATCGGGCCGACCTTGAACGGGTGGTGCCGCATCCGCAGCCGCGGATGCCCGCGCTCATCGGAGTAGGTGCGCGGGCCACCCCAGTACTGCTCCAGGAACATCCGCAACCGGCGCTCGGCCGGGCCCAGATCCGCTTCCGGATACAGCGGCCGCAGCACCTCGTCGTCGGCCACCTCGCGGTAGAAGGCCGCCACGATCCGATGGAAGGTCTTCTCGCCGCCCACGGCTTCGTAGAAGGAGGTTGCAGTCTGCTCGCCGGAAGTCACGCCCCCATTCTGCCGTGTCGGTTTCGCGGACCGCTCGGTCCAGCATCGATACGGCCACAAACCCGGCGATGACCTGGTGAAATTGCCCACATCACCACCCCGCCGAGCCCCCCTGCGCGATTGTCACGCCGTGTTCATCCGAATGTGCCCGACAATGTGTCGAAAGAGATGGCATTGTGCGCGATTCCATGGTCAACTGGGTGCTGTCTGCCGAGATACCACACAATCGGACGAATACGAAACCGGGGTATGGCCCATGAAGCAGCGGCACTCCGCCCGCGAGGCGCGGACGCATCGACAACTCCAGCCCGCCGACGTCCACAATCGTGGGTCGGGGGCTACTCCGCTGCACTTGCTGTCCGAACATTCTCATGCCGAGCATCACCCGGGCGCTCATCCCGAGCCTGCCCATCCGGGCGACCATCGCGAAAATTCGCATCATCCGCCCGCCGCAGCACCCGTTCCCGCCTGGGCGAAACGCCGTGTGCTGCTGCTGAACGCCACATACGAGCCGCTCACCGCCCTGTCCGCGCGCCGCGCCATCGTGCTGCTGATCTGCGACAAGGCCGACACGGTGCACGACAACCCGGAGGGTCCGGTCGTCCATTCCGCCGGGACCGCGGTGGCGCTGCCCTCGGTCATCCGATTACGCAACTATGTGCGCGTCCCCTACCGGGCACGGGTACCCATGACCCGGGCCGCCCTCATGCACCGCGACCGCTATCGCTGCGCCTTCTGCGGTGGCAAGGCCGAGACCATCGACCACGTGATTCCGCGCAGCCGCGGCGGCGCGCACTCGTGGGAGAACTGCGTCGCCTCGTGCGCGCCGTGCAATCACCGCAAGGCCGACAAACTCCTGAGCGAACTGGGCTGGACCCTGCATCATCCGATGGTCGCCCCGAAGGGCCCGCATTGGCGGTTGCTGTCGGCCAGTTCCGAATTGGACCCGACCTGGCTGCAATACCTGGGCGAGGGCGCGGCCTGACCGGCAGCTGATCAGCTGTATTCGCTGATCAGCATTCCCCAGGTGCCCGGCTCGAGCGCTTCGAAGACGTGCGGCATATCGCCGGGGTAGCAGATGTAGTCGCCCGGCTCGAGGTGCACGGGGGCGTCGGCGGGACCGACCCTTGCGCTGCCCACACACAGGACGACGTGCTCGACGACACCTCGGCTGTGCGGATCGGATTCGCGGGGATGACCGGGCTCGGCGGTGAGCCGGTAGATGTCGCGGCGAACCGCGGGCGGCGAGGCGGCCAGCAGGGCGATGCGA
Source organism: Nocardia sp. NPDC059240 (assembly GCF_042753865.1). Lineage (NCBI taxonomy): Bacteria > Bacillati > Actinomycetota > Actinomycetes > Mycobacteriales > Nocardiaceae > Nocardia > Nocardia sp. NPDC059240. Next base: position 353,551 of record NZ_JBHZAC010000004.1, read on the forward strand.
TATTCGGACTGACCCGACGCCAGCGCCGGCGCCTCACCCGCGCGGATGACCTGCACCGCCGGGCTCGGCGGATCCAGCAACCGTGAAAACTGGATGTCCAGGGCGATGCAGAGCGCCCACAGGGTTTCGATGCTGGGATTGCCCGCGCCCGACTCCAGTTGCGACAGTGTGGATTTGGCGATTCCGGCGCGCTTGGCCACCTCGGTCAGCGAGAGCCCGGAGCGGGCCCGCTCCCGGCGCAGGGCGGCGGCGATGGCCTCTTGCGGGGACCCGGGCGGCTCCGGCGAAGGCACCGGTGCAATGTCTGACGGGGTCATGATGTGGTTCACAGTACCGGGATATGGGGGTGCCCCTTTGACGAACCCGGCCCCCTGTGTTCATTATAGAAAACATGCGTTCGGCATGGCGAACACTCGATCGGGGTGTGCTCACAGGTATCGCGGCGATCTGCTTGGCAGTCGCCATGATCGGCATATCCTATGGCGCTACCGCCGTGACCTCGGGATTCCCCGCCTGGTTGCCGGTGCTCATGAGCGTTGCCGTGGTGGCGGGCGGCTCGGAGTTCGTGTTCATCGGCATCCTCACCGCAGGCGGCGGCCTGGTCGCGGCCGTGCTGGCCGGACTACTGGTCAATGCCCGGCACCTGCCCTACGGGCTGTCGGTCCCCGATGTGGTCGGCACCGGCTGGCGGCGGCTGCTCGGCACCCACGTCATGAACGACGAATCCGTCGCCATGGCCCTGGCCCAGCCGGACCGGGATCGGCGACGGGCCGCCTACTGGCTCTGCGGGCTGGCGGTGCTGGCCGCCTGGCCGCTCGGCGCGGCCATCGGCGCGGTCCTCGGATCCGTGGTCCCGGACCCGAACGCGTTCGGCCTCGACGCCGTCTTCCCGGCCGTCCTGTTCTCCCTCGTCCTGCCCGCCCTGCGCGAACCCCTCACCCGCACAGCAGCTCTCGCCGGTGCCGCCATCGCCGCCGCCACCACCCCGTTCCTGGGCGCGGGCCTCCCGGTCCTGCTGGCCCTGGCAGCGATCCTGCTGGTCGCGCGGCGCGCGGGCGCCAAGGAATCGAACGCCACCAGCGACACCGCAGTCACGGAATCCGGCGGGCATGACGGCGATGGCACCGAGACCGCCGCCGTGACAGCGGGATCCGTCTGATGCGGGGCGATCCCGGCCGCTCGGACGCGCGAGGGGTGCGCCGATGACCAAGGCATTGCTGATGGGTGCCATGGCCCTGGCCGTGGGCACCTTCCTGTTCCGATTCGCGGGTCCGCTGCTGCGCAGCCGGGTGAAGATCTCGCCGCGCACCATCAGGCTGCTGGAGATCGCGTCGGTGGTGCTGCTGACGGCGCTCGCGGTCACCACGCTGATGCCCGCGGGCGGAAGCCAATTCGGCTGGGCATTGCCCGTGGGCGTGCTCGTCGCGGCCGGGCTCGCCTGGAAGCGTGCACCGCTGCTGGTGGTGATCCTGTCCGCGGCCGTGGTGACGGCCGGGCTGCGGATGCTCGGCGTGCACTGACGGCCGCTCAGCGCGCACCGACCACTCGGCATGCGTCGGCAGCCGTACGGGCCGAGACGAATTCGCTAGCCGCGCAGCAGATCCGCGAGCTTGGACCAGGCATCCTCGGCGACCTCGGGCCGGTACCAGTCGCGGCCCGGGAACAGGAAGCCGTGCGGGGCCTCGTCGTAGACGACGATCTCGTGCTGGATGTTGTTGGCGCTCAGGGCCGTTTCGAGCTCGTCGCGGGCCTCGGCATCGATCAGCGGATCCTCGCCACCGAAGAACAGCACGATCCGGCCGGTGATGCCGGGGCTGGACTCGATCGTCGGTTCCGGCGTGGACAGCGGAATGTCGGTATTGGTCAGCCAGCCCGGATAGAACGAGGCGGTGGCGGCCAGTGGCAACTGGGTCGCGGCGTAGTAGGCCACGTGGCCGCCCGCGCTGAAACCGACCATGTTCAGCGAATCCGTTCCGCGACGGCGCAGTTCGTCGAGGCAGGCGGCGACATCGTCGACGACGCCGGGACGGCTGAGGGTGCGCAGTAGTTCCAGGCCGCGATCGCGGTCCACGTGCAACTCCAGCTCCGCGCGCGGGGCGGCACGATGGAACAGATCCGGCATGATGGCCACGGTTCCCAGCGCAGCCAGCCGGTCGGCGGCCGCCCGGGCCGTGGCGTGCAGTCCGTAGATCTCGTGTCCGACAACGACTCCGGGGTAATTCCCGGGCGCGGCCGGGCGGGCGACATAAGCACTCATTACGGAATCGCCGACCTTCAGGTCGACCCACTCGGTCACGATCGCGACATCGGTCATGCCGCCAAGGTAGATCAACGGCCCCCGGTTCGGCACTCCGTGAGCGCCCGGTTCAACACCCCGTGGCGGGTCCGAAGGCCGGAGCCAGCAGCGCGATAGCCAGTGCTACACCCGCGAGCATGCTTCTCAAGATCATCATGGCGATCAACCTCCCGATGGTTGCGTTCGTCCCGCATCGAACGTAACCCGACCCGAAATCCCTGACGAGCCAGGAGATCCGGTGCCCCACGCATTGGGGGCGAGCTCAGTGGGCGAGCAGCGGCAGCGCCGGGCCGCGGCGGCGGGCGACCGAGCCGTAGCGGGCGTCCAGGCGCAGCCAGGTGCGGGCCGCGCGGACCCGCACGATCTCGTCGGCCGCGATGCGCCGGGAGTCGGTCTTCTCGCCACCGTGTGGAATGAAATCCATGGCGGCGAGCGCGAACACCACCCGCATCGGCACCTCGACCTGCTCGCCGGCGCCGGAAACGGTCAGCACCGGCTGATCCAGCAGCGCGGCGGGCGGACCGTGCCGACTGCCGTGCTCCTGCGCCAATTCGGCTCCGCGCTCGGCCAATTCGACGAGCATGCGGGCGGGCACGTCGTCGATGTGGACGAACCCGGCCTCCGGGGGCAGGGCGGCACGCCAGGCCGAGTCCATGGCGTAGCCGAGGCCGAAGGCGCGTGCGGCATCCGGGCCGTGCAGGCCGGCGAGGATCGCGTCCGCGCCGACCGTCACGTCGTCGATGCCGAGTTCGGCCACCACCGTGCGCACCGCCAGCGCCTCGAATCCGGTACCGGCCCAGGCGGAGACGTAGCGGTCCCCGCGACGGCGCAGCCGGATGACGGCCGCCGGGTCGAGGCGCACCGCGTGCGATATGAAGGTGGCCAGGTTCTCTCGTTCCGCGGGGTCCGGAACGGACAGGGTCAGTTGTCCCGACACAGTCGATCTCTGGTCAGTCGTTCAGCCACAGCGCCAGATAGTCGCGTTCCTCGGTGGAGAGACGGCGTAGGCGTTGGGTGTCGATATCGAAGGCGGCCAACTGGGTGGAGGCGACCACCGCGGGCGGCGAATCCGGGGCGGCACCGGCGGCACGCACCTCGTAGCCGACGGTGAAGTCCACCGCGCGCAGCCGATCGATCCACATGGACACGTCCAGGGGCGTGTCCTCGTGCCGCAACTGCCCCTTGTACTGCACCCGCAGATCGGCCAGCACGCACCCGGTCCGCAGCTTGACCGTCGGTCGCTCATCGCCGAACAGCCACGGAATGCGAGCCTCCTCCAGCAGCGTCACCATGCGGGCATGGTTGATGTGCTGAAAGGCGTCCATATCCGACCAGCGCACCTCGACCTTGGTGTGGAAACGCCTGGGCTCGGCCGAGGCCGGGGTCTCCCCCGGCATGGGCTGGGCCGTCTTCGCATGGCCGTTCAGTGAACCGACACTCGTCAACGCGGTACCTCCGATTGCGCACCCACCCCGCTCACCATGCTGCGCACCTGCCGCGCCGCAACCGACAGCGTGGCCAGGTCGTGGGTTCCGGACTCGAACAGTTCCGAGAGGGCACTGCGTGCGCGACCCAGACGGGACTGGTTTTTCGACTCCCAGTATGCAATTTTCTCTTCGGCCGTCTCCTCCGGGTCACCCGCGGAGAGCACATCGAGGGTCAGCGAGCGCAGCGAACCGTACATATCGTCGCGCAGCGCGAGCCGGGCCAGCGCGTGCCAGCGGTCACCCCGTTCCAGGTGGCTGACCGCCTGCAACAGCCAATCGATCTTGAGGTGATCGTTGAGCGCGTAGTACAGCGCGCCCACCTCCTCACCGCTGCGATCGGTGATGTCCGCGATATCCAACACATCCAGCAGCGGGAACTGATTGAGCAGCCCGAAGACCTCGGTCGCCAGCGCCGAGGGCGCACCCTGATCGACGATGGCCTGGCACTGATCGTTGAGGGTGTCGATGTGGTGGCCGCGCAGCCAGCCCGGCACCTTGGGCGAGAGCTGGCGCACGCCTTGGGCGTAACGATGGATCTCCGCGCCCACCGCGACCGGCTGCGGACGGTTGTTGAGCAGCCAGCGCGAGGCGCGATCCAGCGTGCGCTTGGTCTCCAGCTCCAGCGCGTCCTTCATGCTCGTGGAGACATTCGCGGCGCGAATGCGGTTCCACACCTGATGCAGATCGAAGATCTGGGTGGCGGCGGTGAACGCGCGCACCGAATCCGAGGCCGAGGCCCCGATCTCCTCGCCGAGCCGGAAGGCGTAGGTGATGCCGCCCAGATCCACCACCTCGTTCACGAGCATGGTGGAGGTGATCTCGCGGCGCAGGCGATGCCGCTTGATGGCCGTGGCGAAACGGGTACGCAGCGGTGTCGGGAAGTACTGCGGCAGGCGGGCCGAGAAGTACACGCTGTCGGGCAGATCGCTGGTCAGCAGGTCGGCCTTGAGCGAAAGCTTCACGTGCGCCATGAGATTCGACAGTTCGGGCGAGGTGAGGCCGGTGCCCTGCTCGCGGCGCAGCTTCATCTCCGCGTCGCTGGGCAGCGCCTCGAGCTCACGGTCGAGGCCACGGCTGTCCTCGAGATCCTCGATGACGCGCTGGTGCACATTGAGCATGTTCGGGGCCTCGGCCCGGGACATGCCCATGAGGATGTTCTGGGAGACGTTGTCCTGCAACACGAGCGCGGAGACCTCGTCGGTCATCGAGGCCAACAGCGAATTGCGGTCGGACTCGGGCAGTTCGCCGCTGGAGACCACGCCGTCGAGCAGGACCTTGATATTGACCTCATGGTCGGAGCAGTCCACGCCCGCCGAGTTGTCCAGCGCGTCGGTGTTCATCTTGCCGCCGTGGCGGCAGAACTCGATGCGACCCAGGGCGGTGACACCCAGGTTGCCGCCCTCACCGATCACCTGCAGACGCAGTTCGTTCGCGTTCACCCGGACCGCGTCGTTGGACTTGTCGCCCACATCGGCATTGGTCTCGGAGCCGGCCTTGATATAGGTGCCGATGCCGCCGTTCCACAGCAACTGCACCGGGGACTTCAGGATCGCCTTGATCATCTCCGGCGGCGACAGCACGGTGACTTCGGGGGCCAGACCCAGTGCCTCGCGGACCTGGTCGCTGACCGGGACGGCCTTGACCGTGCGGTCGTAGACGCCGCCGCCCTCGCTGATCAGGTCACGGTTGTAGTCGGCCCAGGACGAGCGGGGCAGCGCGAACATGCGCTCGCGTTCCGAGAACGACGCTGCCGCATCGGGATCCGGGTCCAGGAAGATGTGGCGGTGGTCGAACGCCGCGACCAGCCGGATATGCCGCGAGAGCAGCATGCCGTTGCCGAACACGTCACCGGACATGTCACCGACGCCGACCACCGTGAAGTCCTGCGACTGGGTGTCGATGTCCATTTCGGCGAAGTGCCGCTTCACGCTCTCCCACGCGCCCTTGGCGGTGATGCCCATGGCCTTGTGGTCGTAGCCCACCGAACCGCCCGAGGCGAACGCGTCGCCCAGCCAGAAGCCGTAGGACGCGGCCACGTCATTCGCGATATCGGAGAAGGTGGCGGTGCCCTTGTCGGCGGCGACCACCAGGTAGGTGTCGTCGCCGTCGCGGCGCAGCACCCGGGCGGGCGGCAGCACCGCGCCGGTCGCGCGGTCCACATTGTCGGTGATGTCGAGCAGGCCCGAGATGAAGGTGCGGTAGCAGGCGATGCCCTCACCCTGCAGGGCTTGGCGATCGGCGACCGGGTCGGCGGTGGCGGCGGGCGGATTCTTGACCACGAAACCGCCCTTCGCGCCGACCGGCACGATCACGGCGTTCTTCACCGCCTGCGCCTTGACCAGGCCCAGGATCTCGGTGCGGAAGTCCTCCAGACGATCCGACCAGCGCAACCCGCCACGCGCCACCGGGCCGAACCGCAGGTGCACACCCTCCACCCGCGGCGAGTAGACCCAGATCTCGAATTGCGGCCTGGGCTTGGGCAATTCGGCGATCTCGCGCGGTTCCACCTTGAACGACAGGTAATCCCGCGGCCGACCCTCATCGTCGGTGATGTAGTAGTTGGTGCGCAGCGTGGCCTTGATCAGCCCGAGGATGGCGCGCAGGATGCGGTCGGCATCCAGGCTCACCACCTCGTCGATGCGGTGGCGGACCGCGGCCTCCAGCTCGGTGGCGTGGTCCGGGTTGGCCGAATCCGGGTCGAAGAGCGCGCCGAACAGGTCGACGAACATGCTCGCCGCTTCCGGGTACGCCAGCAGCACGCGGGTGATGGCGGCCTGGCTGTACGGGAATCCGGCCTGCTGCAGGTACTTCGAGTAGGCGCGCAGGATGGCGACGGTGCGCCAGTCCATCTCGGCGCGCAGCACCAGTTCATTGAGGCCGTCGGCCTCGGCGCGGCCGTACCAGAGCGCCTCGAAGGCGGCCGTGAAGCGTTCCCGCAGCCCGCGCACATGGGCGTCGAGGGCATCGAGGCGGCTGACCGACTCGGCGAGTTCGGCGTCCATATTGCGGTCCATGGCACTGCGCAGCAGTTCCGGGCGGGCCAGCAGGCCGAAGTCGTAGACCCACTGGTCGGGACCGTGATCAAGTTCGACCTGATGGGGCCGCTCGTCGATCACTTCGACGCCGAGGCTCTGCAGCAGGGGCAGCACCTGGCTCAGCGAGATGCCGCTGCCGTCGATGTAGAGGGTGAAACGCCATGAGCCCGGGGCGGAATCGGGCCAGCGGTAGAGGTGCTGATCGATGCGGCCCTCGGCGAGGCCCTGCAAGCGCAGGATGTCGGCCACGGCGCGGGCGGCATCGAAGTCTTCCTTGTAACTCTCCGGGAGGGCCTCGGAGTAGCGCTGGGCCACGGCCGGGTCCAGCGCGGCGGAGTCGGAGACCTCGTCGCGCAGGTGGTCATCCCAGGTGCGGCTGGCCTCGGCGAGCAGGTGTTGCAGGCGCAGCCGGTTGCTTTCCGAGGTGTCGGCCACCGAGCCCTGATCGGGCAGGCGGACGGTGAAATAGACACTGGCGAGGTCGCTTTCGGACACCCGCGCCGAGTAGTCGATGGAGACGCCGCCCAGTTCGCGCGTCAGGATGTCCTGGATCTCCAGGCGCACCCGGGTGGTGTAGCGGTCCCGGGGCAGATACACCATGCAGGCCACGAACCGGCCGTAGCCGTCCATGCGCATGAACAGCCGAACCTGGCGGCGCATACCGACATTCAGGACGGCGCTGGCGGTGCGGCGCAGGGCGTCGCCGTCGGAGGAGAACAGCTCGGTGCGCGGGAAGGACTGGATGACCTCCAGCATCTCCTGACCGGAGAAGGACTCCAGATCGAAGCCGCTGGCCTCGATGAGCGTGCGCACCCGGCGGTCGATGACCGGGATGTCGAGGACGTTCTCGTGCAGGGCGGTGACGGTGAAGACACCGATGAACAGGTGCTCGCCCGTGACAGTGCCGGATTCGTCCATTTCGGCGACGCCGACGAAGTAGGGGTAGACCGCGCGGTGCACGGTGGCCGGGACCAGGCCCTGGGTGAGCATGAGCAGTGGCTGGTCGCCGCTGTTGTCCGGGACGCGGAAGTCGGTGCCGACATTGGGGCGCAGCACGCCCAGGCTGGTCTCGGGCACGATGATCGACTTGGCCTGACCGTCCACCGTGCTGCGCTCGTAGCGGGCATAGCCGAGCACGGTGAAGTGACCGTCGGCCAGCCAGCGCAGCAGGTTGGCGCAGTCGGTGAGATCCATTGCGGGAAAGTCGGATCTGCCCTGGGCGGCGGCGGTGTCGAGTTCGTCGGCGACCCGCTCCTGGGCCTCGCGCATGGCCTCGGTGTCCTCGATGACGCGACGCACGTCGGTGAGGACGTCGGGCAGCGCGTTCTCGATCTTGGCGAGCTGGGCGCGGCTGGTGGAGGGATGCAGCTGGACGTGCATCCAGGACTCGCGCAGCCCGGTGGAACCGTTGCCGTCGACCTCGTGGGGCACCGCGGTTTCCAGGTGACCCGCGGCGTCACGGGTCACCTCGAAGATGGGGTGCACGACCTCGCTGACGCTGACACCGGTGCGGCTCAGGAACGAGGTGACCGACTCGACCAGCAGGGGCATGTCATCGGTGACCATCTGCACGGCGACGCCGAGAGCGGCCTCGTCATCCGCCTGGTACACACGGACATTCGCGGTGCCGGGCGTGCGCTCGATGGCCAGATCGACATGGCAGCGGAAGATATGGGTGGAGGTCGTCGGGATGGCGCAGTCCGCGTCCCCGGCGTCCACGTGTCGGAAATACGCCTCCTCCAGGGACACCAGGTTGCCACGCAGCGACGCGGGCAAACTCGCAGCCCAGGCTGCGCTGGACAAATCGGACGAGACCGTCATTTCGCCAACTCCTCGGATTCGGTTCCGTAACAAAGTGACGCCGATGCGAGAGTAGCTGGACGCAAGATGTGCCGGGCTGAATTCCTCTCAATGCCGCGCCGCGTCTCACAATACGGACGAACCAGACGGTTCGGGGCCGCAAACCCCCGCTCGAAACCTCCAGGTCGTCCCCGACAAACCTTGCACCCAAGCACAATTCACGCAAACGTGCGAATGCGAAACCACCTAGTTCGCTGTCGAATAGCCGTTCACCAGCAGGGCAATCACCCGCCACCCGGCGAACCCACAACCCTCCAGCAAACAACCGCTAGACCAACAAGCAGGTGACAAACGCATCACTCACACACCCACCGTGATGAACGGATCTCACCCGGCGCCATCGGCCAAGCTACTCCCCCTGCCCCACACCGTCTTTCGTACGCCGTCAGCTCACCCCCAACGGCCACTCAAGTGTGAGGTCGATGCCGATATCACTGACCGATACGGACAGGCCAGAAGGGGAAACGGGTGGCCATGCGCTCCACGCGGTTGCCGCGCACGGTCTTTCACGACCTTGAACGGACGGGAATCATCCCGGACTGCGGTCGTCGACCGCCGATGTGTCGTACGGTGCCCGCCGCGTGGCGTGCGCGGCGGGCGTCCGCAGGATGGGTGCGACTATCCGCGGGTGAGCTTGCGGTGGGTGACGCGGTGGGGGCGGGCGGCGTCGGGGCCGAGGCGCTCGATCTTGTTGGCCTCGTAGGCCTCGAAGTTGCCCTCGAACCAGAACCAGGCGGCCGGATTGTCGTCGGTGCCCTCCCACGCCAGGATGTGGGTGCAGGTGCGGTCCAGGAACCAGCGGTCGTGGGAGATGACGACCGAGCAGCCGGCGAAGTTCTCCAGCGCGTTCTCGAGCGAGCCCAGGGTTTCGACGTCGAGGTCGTTGGTGGGCTCGTCGAGCAGGATCAGGTTGCCGCCTTGCTTGAGGGTCAGCGCCAGGTTCAGGCGGTTGCGCTCACCACCGGAGAGCACGCCGGCCTTCTTCTGCTGATCCGGGCCCTTGAAACCGAACGCGGAAACGTAAGCACGGGAAGGCATTTCCACATTGCCGACCTGGATGAAGTCCAGACCCTCGGAAACGACCTGCCAGACATTCTTGTTCGGGTCGATGCCGCCACGGTTCTGGTCGACGTAGCTCAACTTGACCGTGTCACCGACGCGGACATCGCCGCTGTCCGCGTTCTCCAGGCCGACAATGGTCTTGAACAGCGTCGACTTACCGACACCGTTCGGGCCGATGACGCCGACAATGCCGTTGCGCGGCAGGGTGAACGACAGATCCTTGATCAGCTGGCGATCGCCGAAGCCCTTGTCCAGGTGATCGACCTCGACCACGACACTGCCCAGGCGCGGACCCGCGGGGATCTGAATCTCCTCGAAGTCCAACTTGCGCATCTTCTCGGCCTCGGCGGCCATTTCCTCGTAGCGGCCCAGACGCGCCTTGTTCTTGGCCTGCCGCGCCTTCGCGCCGGAACGGACCCAGGCCAGCTCCTCCTTGAGGCGCTTCTGCAGCTTCTGGTCCTTCTTGCCCTGCACCTCGAGACGCTCGGCCTTCTTCTCCAGGTAGGTGGAGTAGTTGCCCTCGTAGGGGAAGGTGCGGCCACGGTCGAGCTCGAGGATCCACTCCGCGACATTGTCGAGGAAGTACCGGTCGTGGGTGACGGCCAGGACGGCGCCCGGGTAGGAGGCCAGGAACTGCTCGAGCCAGAGCACGGATTCGGCGTCGAGGTGGTTGGTGGGCTCGTCGAGCAGCAGCAGATCGGGCTTGCTCAGCAGCAGCTTGCAGAGCGCGACACGACGACGCTCACCACCGGAGAGGTTGGTGACCGGCTCGTCCGGCGGCGGGCAGCGCAGCGCGTCCATGGCCTGCTCGAGCTGGGAGTCGATATCCCAGGCGTCGGCGTGGTCGAGGTCCTCCTGCAGCTTGCCCATTTCTTCCATGAGCTCGTCGGAGTAGTCGGTGGCCATGAGTTCGGCGATCTCGTTGAAGCGGTCCAGCTTCACCTTGATGTCGCCGAGGCCCTCCTCGACATTGCCGCGCACGGTCTTCTCTTCGTTGAGCGGCGGCTCCTGCATGAGGATGCCGACCGTCGCGCCGGGCGCGAGCCAGGCATCACCGTTGTTCGGCTGGTCCAGTCCCGCCATGATCTTCAGCACACTGGACTTACCGGCACCGTTCGGGCCGACGACACCGATCTTCGCGCCGGGAAGGAAGTTCAAGGTCACATTGTCCAGCACGACCTTGTCGCCATGGGCCTTTCGCACCTTGATCATCTGGTAAATGAACTCAGCCATAACGGCAAGCCTAACTGTGTGTAGTGGCGGGTTCTCCGGCAGTATCCGCATCCACGGACGGCCGTTGAACGGGGTCGGTCCGGTCGGTTCGACCGAAGGTTTTGCGCACCACCGGGGCGGTGCAGCGACCCAGGTCGGGTCCGACTGCGAGGGCTCGCATCTCGAGGTCGGTGCGCTCCGCGCCATCTCGGGTGGTGTATTCGTTCGAGCGCAGTTGCCCGTACGCGATGATCGGATCACCTCGCTGCAACGACGCTTCGACTCCTTCGACGATCCCCCGTCGCCAACAGCTTACGGTGAGATACAGGGTGCCTCCGTCGACCCAGTCGCCGGCGCCCTGATCGTAGCGGCGGGCGGTGCTGGCCAACCGGAAGCTCAGGACATGGTCCCCGTTCTGCATCACCCGCCGCACCGGATGGGTGACGATCCGGCCGATGACCGCGGTGTTCGCCTCGTACATTGCACTCCCCCTTGCCGATTCGAGCAACTGTTTTCCGACGAACTCCAGCTTCGTCGGTCGGCAAGGCCGGAGACAGCCCCGAGGCGGCGAGTGTGGACAACACGCGGCCTGTGGACAACTACCGAGCGAGGAATTGCTACAGCGTCGCGAGATCGGTATTGGCCCCGCACAATACGATGACCGGCCGCTCCCCCGGCGCGGGCACGTACACCCCGCTCTGGATCGCCGCCACCGCCGTCGCGCCCGCGGGCTCCACGACAATGCGGAACTCCCGCCACAGGTACTCCCGCGCCATCACGATAGCGTCATCGTCGACCAGGATGGAGCGCACTCCGTAGCGCAGCGCCACCTCCATGGCGATATCGCCGATCCGGTTCGCGCCCAGCGCATCCGAGGCGATGCTGGCCACGTCGACATCCACCGGATGTCCCGCCGCCAGCGCCGCGTGCAGCGTCGGCGCGCCCTGCGGCTCGACCCCGATCACCCGGCCGCGCAGTCCCAGCGCCACCGCGACCCCGGCGACCAGTCCGCCCCCGCCGACCGCCACCAGCACCGGCGGCCGCCCCCGCACCTGCTCCTCGATCTCGAGTCCGACCACGCCGGCCCCCGTCACGATCTCGGGCAGGTCGTAGGCGTGCAGCGCCATGGCGTTGCGCTCGGCCGCCAATTTCCGCGCGTACTCGTGCGCCTCGGCGTAAGTCGTTCCGTGCCACAGCACTTCGGCCCCGTGCGACCACATCGCCGCCACCTTGGTGTGCGAGGCCGACTCGGGAACCACCACGGTGCACGACATTCCACGCAAGGCGCTGGCCAGCGCCGCCGCGATCCCGGCATTGCCGGCCGAGGCCAGCACCACGCCGGTCTTGTCGCCGCGCGCCTGCAGCAGCGCGTTGAGGCAGCCGCGCACCTTGAAAGTGCCGCCGTGCTGCAGGTGTTCGAGCTTCAGGGTCACCGGCACCGGACCGTGCGGGCCCTGGATGTCGGTGTGGAACACGGGGGTCTTGCGGGTGTGCCCACGCAACAGGCGGCGGGCCTGCCGCACGTCGGATCGGTAGAGCCGCTTGACTTTCCGGGTCGCCATGGCGACGTCGTTCACTTGCGCACCTCTCCGTCACGCCGGGCGAGCTCGGCGAACATGGCGTTGTACGCGGACAGGTCCGCGTTGTCGTCACGTTCGGCCTTGCGGTCGATCCGGTTCGCCAGGCGGGTGTCGCTGCGCGACCACTGGATGAGCAGCGCGAGCATCACCACCACCAGTGGTATCTCACCACTGGCCCACGCGAGGCTACCGCCGGTGTGCTGATCGGAGAGCAGGTCTTTGTTCCAGCCGAGGCCGAGACTGCGGTAGAACCAACCGCCCATCACGGTGTCCATGCTCATCAACGCGATGCCGAAGAAGGCGTGGAACGGCAGCGAGCCGAACACCATGCCCAGCTTGGTCAGCGGCTCGACCTGGCGTGGCTTGGGGTCGATGCCGATCACCACCCAGTAGAAGAGGTAGCCGCTGAGCAGGAAGTGCACGTTCATGAACAGGTGCGCGCCGTGCGTGCCGACGAACTTGTCGAAGATGCCGCCCAGGTACAGGGCGTAGAACCCGGCTACGAAGAACACCGCCGCGATCACGGGCTGGGTCATGAAGCGCGACACCGGGTTGTGCACGGCCGCCAGGATCCACTCGCGCGGTCCGGGCGGCGCGTCCCGACCGGCCGGTTGAATTGCCCGCAGCGACAGCAGCACCGGACCGCCCAGCGCGAACAGAATCGGCGCCAGCATCGACAGCATCATGTGCTGAGCCATGTGCACGCTGAACATGGCCGGGGCGTATCGCCCGACGCCGGAACTGGTCGCGATCAGCAGCGTCGCGCAACCGGCCAGCCAGGCGATGGTCCGCCCGACCGGCCACGCGTCACCGCGCCGGCGCAGTCGCCACACGCCCACCGCGTAGAGCCCGGCCAGCACCAGGGCGAGGGTGCCGAAGATCAGATCGAAGCGCCAGTCGAAGGCCAGGCGCGCCACGGTCGGCGGACCGGCCAGGTTGTAGCCGATCTCGACCTCGGTCGGGGTGGGCACGGTGCCGAGGTCGGGCGGCGGAGTGCGGCCGAGGCCGACCGCGAGGCCGACGGTCGCGGCGAACACCAGTGCCTCGACACCCGCGAAACGAATGAGCGCGCCGCGATCCTGCGGGTCCCGCTCCAGATCCGGGATGGCGCGGCGGCGCTGCAGGAATCCGATGATGCCGAGAATGATCAGCGCGGTGGTCTTGGCGAGCACCAGCTTGCCGTAGGTGGTATCGAACAGCTGCGACAACGGCACCCGCACATAGGCGTTGATCACACCGCTGATCGCGATCACCACGAAAGAGACGGTCGCCACTTTCGAGAATCGTTTGACCGCCAGCGCCGTGTGCTTACCGTCCCGCAGCGCGTAGGCGAGTACGGCGAACAGTCCGCCCACCCAGAAACACGCCGAAAGCAGGTGCAGGATCAGGCTGTTGGTGGCCAGATCGTGCGCGCCACCCGAGGACGAGTGACCGGTCAGCGCCACCGGCAGCAGCGACAGCACCGACAGCCACAGCAGCACCGGAGTCCAGCCCCAGCGCAGCGCGATCCGGCAGGCGATCGCCAGCACCACCACCATGAACACGGTGAATCGCCACGACCCGGCGACATCGACCTTGTCCGCGGCGCGCCAGACCTGCTCGGGCCGCAAGGAATTCTGCAACGGTTGCCCGGTGGTGTCCGACAGCGTCAGCGGCACCAGCAACGCCGCCGCACCCGCCCACACCAGGGCCGCGTTCCCGGCGCGCCGCAGCGCCCGATAACCCCCGACATCCAGCACTCCACTGCTCTGCGGCGGCACGAAGAACGCCGCGAACAACAGTGAGCCCACGGTCAGCGCCGCCGCGAAATCCGCGATCGCCCGCACCGCAGGCAATCCGTAGGTGGTCAGCGGTCCCGGATCCGGGATCCCCAGCAGCGTCAGTGCCTGCGCCGCCGACAACGCCACGACCAGCGCCGCCACCAGCGCGACCACCGCCGTACCCACCGCCGTGATCACCGCGAACCGCAGCCCCGACCCCGACCCACTGGCTGAAACGTCCGATCCTGCGGGCGGGTCCTGCGCTGACGACATGCGCCCAGCGTAGTTCGAAGCACCCATCCGGACTCCCCCAGGGTTTCCGGTCCTCCGGTACGCACACCCCGCCCGACGCGCCGAACAGTTGCTAAGCGACCCACCTTCCCTGATCTGGACGCTCGCTATACTTAACGCGCTGGACACCGAGATCGATTTGGGTCAAGGTGTTTGGTGCCCGCATCACCACGATGCCCGCACTGCCTCCGTAGCTCAGTTGGATAGAGCAAGGGCCTTCTAATCCCTAGGTCGCAGGTTCGATTCCTGCCGGGGGCGCATCACGGGTGACCTGCGCGAATATCGCCAGGTTCACTCATACCCACACCCCGCCCCGCTCAAACAGCGGCGCCACACCCCATAGCATCAAGACATGACCGCCGATGAGGCACTCATCACGACCGAGGAGTTCGAGCAACTCGCCCGAGCGGCCGATCGCATTGCGGAGGGTGTGCGACTCTCGAGGAAAAGGGCCGTATCGCAATCACACTCGGGCCCATCGAATGCCAATACAACGGCTACTGGGCCGGTCTGTATCTCTGACGTGCGGCTCACATCGTCGTCGACTCGATCTAGTCGATGTCCTTGTGGCTGACGACGACGGTTACTCTGCCGTCGGTCTTGATTTTCACCCATGTGCAGGCCTCGTAGGAATCGAGGATCCAGCCTTGATGGCGGCACGAGCCACTCCAGGTACTGGAATCGCCGAGGGAAGTCCGTTCCGGTGTGTAAGTCCATCCTTTGGTGTCGGTCAGGTGCTGCCGGACTTGTTCAGCGATCTGCTCGGGTGTTCCGCTCTTTCCTGCGATGTAGAAAGTTCGCTCGCAGTCGGTGCCGTCGGAATCGTTGGCGCAGTTGGAGGCTTCGGTCTTGGTCATCGACAGGCCCTCGGGGAGTGAGCCGATGGCGTCGACAGGAGGCGTGGTCGCGGTTCCCAGCTCTATCAGGCCCGTTGTGGTGACCATCAGCACCACAAACCCGCTCAGCAGACAGTACAAACCTCCGAGCGTCCAACCAATGCCTATGCGCACCTTGACGCCCCGGCCGAGCGGCACCCCTCGGGTGGGCGCCAACTCCATGATCGGCGCGAGGATCAGCACCACCATGACGAATACGGCCAGCACTACGCCGACGGTGAACTGGAAATCGGTACCGAACACCCCGTACTGCAGCGGGATCTGCACACCTGCCGCGATGGTCAGCATCGTGACCCCGACCCATCGCCCTCTCGGGGTCTGCGCCGCCAATGCCCAGCACAGCACCGGGAGCAGAAACACCAAGCATATGAACAACATGAGCCGGATTATCATGCCGCGAAAAGGAATTCGCTCCTCATTTTGGTGCACGCCTACGGTTAACACCGGGGGCCGTTGTGTCGATCTTGTCAGCGATCGCGATCTGGGGGTGTGGTGAAACCTGTTGTGGCAAGGCTGGTCCGGGGGATCGGCCTACTTGGGGTTGGGTGGGCGTTGATGATACCGACGGGTTGCGCGCGAGATCATGTGGCGCAGGGCGGGTCGCCGATGTCGGCGTCGGGCACCGCACCCTTGACCCAACTGTTTGTTCCGATACCGGTGCCGACCACGACGACTCAGGTCCCAGGACGCACATTGCCGCCGCAGACCACGATCGCGGCACCGCCGCAGGGCAATCTGCTGATCGGAGTTTGGCGTTCGGTGGAAGATCCAACCGATGTGCGGACTTTCGACGCCGACGGCACTGCCACCGAGCACGCCGGCGTCACTCCGTCCATCGCGACGACACGGTCGCGGTGGGCCTGGGTCACGCACGCGAGCGCGGTCGGAGGGCCTCCGGTCACGGATCTGGTTCTCAGATTGAGCAATATTGACGATCCAACCCCACTGGGACTCGGTGGCGTGTACTTCTATTCAGTCGATTTCGACGATCCGAACACGCTTGAACTGATGTATCTCGACGGGCCCGCCGGCGCATCACAGTACAGACGTGTGGGATGACGGGGAGGTAGGCGTGTTGCGGAATATGTTGGGGCGGGCAATTTTCCGTAGTCACGTCGGCAGGATCTGCGTGGTGCTGGTGGTCGCTGTGGCGGTGATCGGAGCGGCAGACGTGGCGAGCCATCGATCGCCGGCATCGGGCGGCCGGATGTCCCCGGAGCTGCATTCCAGTGGCGATAGCGCGTGGCTGATCGTGCGCGGGCCGGCCGCGATCGATGCGATGCGCCTGGTAGATGGCGTCTGGCAGAAGTGGGACACGCTACCCTGTGGCACCACCGGTGACCTGGATGCGTTCTCCCCCACCACGCTTCCACTGATCTGCGGCTTTCCGGACTACTTGCCGCGACGCTTCCGCACCCCCACCGGGTATGTGTTCGAAAACGCCGGCGTGCCATCCCTGCTCATTACTTACGACAGCGGTCGGTCATGGAACCGGGCGACCTTCACCGAGTGAACCGCACACAGTTCTTCCACCGACGAGTGTCAGTGCTGCGAAGATCCCCTACTCCGCAAGCTGGTCGCCACCGCCAGCCATAGAACGCCACCACCAATACCCCGGCCATCAGGCCCGATCGCCGCGAAAACCGCACTGCTCACCCCTCCGCGTTCAGTCTCCGAAGCTGACGGGCGTCCACGACGCTCCCCCGTCGTTTGTGACCAGCAGACTGCCGGCATTGGCGGTCCATTGCATCACCACACCGAATGACAGCGTGGGCAGGACGAGATCGCGGAAGTGAGCGAGTTCCGGGCTCGAGTACGCCGTTGTCCACTGCTCGCAACACTGAGCCGAGACCAGCAAATCCTCACCGGCAGCGAGCACCGCCCTGCCATTGTCGTTCGCAGCGAATCCTTGTGCCTCCATGACACTTTCGCCAGGAGCGGTACCTGCTGTGGAATAGGCGTCGGCGCTTTCATCGGATCGCATCAGAGGCAGCCCCAGGCCGGGGCCGGCGGAATCGCATGCCACCAGGATGTCATTCGCGGTCGCAGCGACTTTGACCCCGCCGGTGTCCGCGCACGGCAGTTGCCACGAAATCCAGTGACCGCCAACCAACCGAGCGCCATGAGGGGTCGGCCTAACCGGACTTTGACGGCTGACGTTCTCTGCGACGATCCACCCCGAGTCCGCCCTCAGCACGATCCGGGCGCTCGGTGCGGGACCGTTGTCCGGGAACGTCACACCCGTGTCCGACCACGGATCGGTGTCGATCCCCTGGGTGATGACATGGAGTCCTTCAGAGCCGTCGAGCACGACCGCGGTCACCAGACCTGCCGCGACCGCAAGGGCCAGTGGTCCCCTCATCCCGGTCGGCAGGTTGTCGGCTCGCCAGGTCACGCCGCCGTCGTGCGTCACCCAGGGCCCGGCCGGACCTATCCCGTTGCCGAACATCCATCCGTTGCGTTGATCGGCGAACTGGATGGTGCTCCCCTCCTTGGGGTAGGCGTGCTCGGACACCAGTTCGCCCGGCACCGCCAGCACCTGCCACGTCCGACCGCCGTCAGCCGTCCGAAGCACCTGTGTGCAACGCGAGTCCGCGCATCTCACCGAGCCCAGGACCCAGCCATCCTGGGCAGAAACGAAACTCACCGCAGCAGGCTGGAAGTCGGGGCCTGGACCTTGGCTTCCTGCACTGGTTGCCGTTGTGGGCACCGACGGTGGGGCGGCCGTCTCGATCCATGACGTTCCGCAGGACGCCGCCGAACCGACGATCGCGCTGACGGCCACCACCAGCGCTCCGACCAAGAGAACCGATCTCCGCGCAACTCCCATTGCCCCGCCCCGCTTCTTCCGCTGTTCGCCGCCGCAAGTTGGATCACCCTGCTGCACAGCTGCTCTGGGAGCACAACGTACCTCGCGGTCCGTGGACCGGCCGCGGGGAACCAATTCCCGGTGGCATGATCAGAATCGTTAATGCTCAGCCCCCTCACAACGATCTTGTTCACGGTCGAGGGTAGGGGAGAGATGAAATCCATTGCAGCGATGGCAATCTGCTTGATTGCCCTGATGGGGTGCCTGAGTGCCTCCGCGGCCGAATCGGGGTCGCCTGCCGGCCCTGCGACTTCCACGCCTGCAGCCCAAGGGTCGTATCGGGACCTGCTGACGCCCGAGGCGCGAAAGGCACTCGTCGACGCGGAGGCCGTCCGAGCCCTCGATCCATGTGGATTCCTCGACTACCGCGTCTTCGACCAGGTGGGGGCGCCCGCGTATATCGGAGCCGGCCGCGAGGTAGCCACGGAGCTCGGACTGAACAGTTGCGACATGCTTTTCGGCAGCGCCGCGGCCGGACAACTGAGTGTCACCGTCCAAGGTCGCTACCGGGGGGATACCTCGTTGCCCGGAACACCTCTTCAGGTCGGCGACACGACCGGGATGGTGGAGCCGTGGAAACCGTACGGCGGGTGCGATATTCGGATTCAGCTCGACATCCTCGACATCGACTATTTCGAACTCGGGTCAATGTGGCCGGAAAAGGATTCGTGCGCAAGCCTTTCGGCGATCGTCGAGGCGTCGGCTCGTCTCATCCACACCCGGCCACTGCGCGAGAACTCCCCCTACCCCGGCATGAAGACGAAACTCGGCCACGTCGACCCCTGCGGAGTCCTGGACAGCCTGCTGAAGACCTACCCCCTCGGCCCCGGCGGCATCTTCGACATCCACCCCGGCTGCACCTTCCACTATCAGCGATCGACCGATCACTACCCCAAGACGGTGACGATCACCTTCGGCATCGATGAACCGAAGCGGGTGGATGTCCCCCACTCTCAGCCGGATGACTTCCGCTCCGCGGATCCGATCGACTCGGTGCCCATCGCGACCCAAACCTGGAACGGCGGCATCGTGACAGTGCTCGAACTCGGATACTCCACCCCGATTCCCGTCAAGGTGGCCGCCGATGAAGCCGCAACGGAATTCGACACCGCCGCCGTGCAATGCAGCGGACAAGGCTGCGCCGATCTGGTCCATGCGATCACCGTCGCACTGGTCGAGCTCTACCACCGAACCCCGTAACCCGGTGTCCGAAGTCCGATGCGACTCAGCACGGTTCGGCGGTGATGCGGAGGACTGCTTTGCCGGGGATTCGGCGGGACATCAGGTCGGCGAGGACCGAGGGGGTGTCGGTCCAGTCGGCGGTTCGGCCGATCTGAGGGTGCAGGCGGCCGGTGTTCATCAGAGCGACCAGGGTTGCCAGGTCCTCGGCGTCGGTGTGGTCGGAAACGAAGTGCGCGAAGTGGCGCAGGGTGAAGCCGGTGCCGGCGGTGAGGAAGGAGAAGAAGTCCAGGGTTATCGGTTGGCGGCTTGCCTGGCCGAACCAGAGGATCAGGCCGCCGGGGGCGAGCCGGGCGGCCGCGTTGGAGAACTCCTGGCCGCCAATGGATTCCATGACCACGCCGAAGGGGCCGGTGGTGTGCTCGGAGGCGGATACCACCTCGTGTGCGCCAAGTCGGCGGAGTTGTTCGGCTGCTCGCGGGTCGGAGGTTACCGCGGTGACGATCGCGCCGGCCGCGGTGGCCAGTTCGACCAGGTAGTGGCCGACTCCCCCGCCCGCGCCGGTGATCAGCAGGCGTTGTCCGGTGAGTTCGCCTGCGGCGCGGCGCAATCGCACTGCGGTGAGGCCCGCCAGTGGCAGGGCCGCCGCGGCGATCACATCCACCGTTTCCGGCAAGGTCGCGAGCGCCGAGGTCGAGATCACCACGCGTTCCGCCCAGCCGCCTGCGGCCTTGCCCACCACTCGGGTCCCGGCCGTCGGACCCGATCCGTCGGCGGCGGCGCGCAGAACTGTTCCGGCCACATCCTGCCCACGTACCGAACCGGCCGCGGGCAGCGAGCCGTAGGTGCCGTTCATGGCGAATCCGTCGCCACGGTTGATCGAGAATGCCTCGACCGCGACCAGTGCCTGATCCGGGGCCGGTACCGGGTCGAGCACGTCCGCGAATTCGACGGGTTGGGCCGGGTTTCCGCTGAACACAAGAGCTTTCATCACGACTCCTTGGCGAGTGGTCGGTGCGGCACCGGTTGTGCGTCGCACGAGCCGAGAACACCGCACCGGGCCCCAGTGCCGCCAACAACCATCGTCGCAATTTGACAACCGCGGGTTGTCACTCCAGGTTGAACCGATGGAGATCGATCTGGGCGGCGTGCGGGCGCTGCTCGCCGTCCTGGAGCACGGGCACTTCGGCCGGGCGGCGCAGGCACTGGACATCAGCCAGCAGGCGTTGTCCAAACGCATCGCGGCTCTGGAACGGATGGCCGGGACTCGACTGGTGGATCGCGGCACCCATCCGATCGGCCCGACACCGGCCGCTACTCGCTTTCTGCCCGCCGCCCACCGGCTGATCGATGCCGCCGATCAGGCGCGAGGGGCATTGCACCCGCCGACCACACCGCTGCGAATCGATGTCTGGGGACACCTGTTCGACCCGATGCGGACCCTGCGCACCGCACTCGGTCACGGCAGGCCCATCGCCGCCACCATTGGGCACGCCCGCGATCTGGCCGCCGCCGCATCCGCCTTGCACCGCACGGAGATCGATGTCGGCTTCGGGCGCAGCCACCACCTCGATGGCGAGAATGCGCTGGCGGCGCGCATCGTGCGGTTGGAGCCCCTGGACGCACTGCTGAGCGCCGACCACCCGCTGGCCGACGCGGCCGAAATCCGTCTCACACAACTGCGCGAGGACAGGCTGTGGTCGCCCCTGCCCCTGGCGAGACTGGACTTCCTCGACCACCTTGCCACCCATTTCGGACTCACCACCCACGTCGCCGACGGCAACCTCGGCCTGGACCACCTGCTGGACGAAATCAGTAGCAGCCCAGACCTGTTCACCGTCATACCGGCCGACCGCCCGCTGCCCGCCCACCCCGGCATCCGCACCGTCCCGTTGACCCATCCCACCCCGCTCTACGCCTGGTCACTGCTGCACCGCCGCACCGACCACGGGGAACGACTCACGCAACTCCACACCGCCTTCGCCGAAACCGCCCGCATTCGCCGCTGGCTCGAATACCACCCCGACCGGGACTGGCTGCCCGAACCCGACCTGACGCGATTCCGCCGTCAGCAAACCCGGTGCGAGGTTGGCGAAGTCGGGTGATCGACGCGGCGATTCAGTCGGGCAGGACCGTGGCAGGCGGCGGGAGGGTTCCGTCTACGAGGTAGCGGGTGATGGCGTCTCGGGTTCGACCGGGGAGGAGGAAGGAGGTGTGGCCGTCGCCTTCTCGGGTCAGCAGGACCGCGTTCGGGATTTGGGTGGCGAGTAGTTGGGCCCAGCCGTAGGAGGTCGAGGGGTCGTGGGTGGCGTTTACCAGGAGGGGGACGATTGTGGGGGTGGCGGTGCCGGTGTGGGGCGGGTTGCTGAAAGCGGCTGGCCAGCCCACGCATTGGGCTAGGTAGCTGTAGCTCTGGCTGGCGCCGAGGGTGGTGGGGGCGAGGGTTCGGAGCAGGATCTGTTGGGTTTCGAATCGTGGGTAGGTGTCGAAGTCGGCGCGGAATTCGGCGCAGCCGACCGCCAGTCCGGAGTCGCCGGTTTCGGTGGCGGTCGGTGCGGACAGGGCGCTGGCGTCGCCCTTGCGCGCCTGGTCGAGGGCGGAGGCCAGGGCGGGCCGGCCGCCGAAACGTGGGGTGGGAACGGCGGGTTGGAACAGCAGGTCTTCCTGGACGTTCAGCAGCAGGTCACCCGGGCGAACTTCGGCTGCGCAGAGTCCCGAGGTTGCACAGCCGGGTGCGGGTAGCGGCGTTTGCCGGGCTCGGGTCACCAGATCGCGGACGACAGCGGTGGCGTCGTCGCCGTGCAGGGCGCAATCGGTGGTGGTGTTGCACCAGGCGGCGAAGCGGTCGAGGCTGTCCTCGAACGCGGTGGATTCGTAGACGCTCATGGTGCTCGGCGGTAGCGAATGAACCAGCGCCCCATCGAGAGCCAGGGCACGGCTGTTGGCGGGAAACAGGCGGGCGTATTCGTAGCCGATCTCGGTGCCGTAGGACAGTCCGAGGTAGCTCAGCGGTGCTCCACCGAGACGCTGTCGCACCACTTCGAGATCTCGCGCGACGCTGACGGTGTCCACGTGATCGAGCAACGGTCCGGTCCTGGCCTGGCAGCTCTGCCCGAATGCTCGGTTGGCCGCGACCATTTCATCGAACGCGGCCTGATCGGCGGGAAAGATGTCGGGCAGTTTGTTCTGTAGCGCGGGGTCGCAGCGCACCGCCGGCCGACTGGTCCCGATGCCGCGCGGGTCCAGGCCGATGAGGTTGAATCGCGCCTTGATCTCGTCGGGAATCAGGCCCGGGTGCTGACTTTCGACCCCGATGATCTCGGTGCCCGAACCGCCAGGTCCGCCGGGGTTGATGATCAGATCGCCGAGACTGCGCCCCGAATCGGTCGCGGGCAACCGGTCGATGCCCACCGTGATCTTCTCCCCGTCGGGCTTGTCCCAATCCAACGGCACCTCGATATCCGCGCACTGCACCGTCGTGCCGTACTCGGTCGGGCAGGGTTTCCACGTGATCGGTTGCGGCGCAGCACGAGTGGTGTTACTGGACCCGCACGCCGTACAGATTGCGGCGAGCAGCACGGTGGAAAGCAGCAACTTCGTGACCGGAGCAATTCGCAAGCCCACAAAGAGAACCATACCCACGCCTCAGACACTTGTTCTGCCTCCGCGCGTTTCCCTGTGGCACGTTGGTGGCATGTCCGACAGTCGAATCGCCGCAGACGGCCGCCCCGAGGTGCGCATCGTGCACCTGAATCTGGAGACGTTCCGAGCGCTCGCCGACGGCGATCTGACGGCCGCCAATGCGGTGAGCCCGGTCCCGCTGACGGCGCACTTCGCGGAGCCGGAGTGGCGGGGTACCTGGTTGCGGCGCAGGGTTCAGGTGGAGCGGGAACCGGAGAGTGCGGCATGGGTCACCGGCGTCGTGTGGGACGAGCGGCGGCGAGTCGCCGTGGGGCGAGCGGGTTTTCACGGTACCCCTGACGAGTCGGGCATGGTCGAGATCGGCTATGCCGTCGATCCGGCGCATCGGCGGCGCGGCTATGCCCGCGCAGCGCTGGAGAGTCTGTTGCGTCGCGCCGCTCGCGAGCCTCGGGTGCGGACAGTTCGAGTTTCGATCAGTCCCGACAACCTGGCCTCGAATCAACTGGCCGCGCAATACGGTTTCGTGGAAACCGGCCGGCAATGGGACGACGAAGACGGCCTCGAAATCATCTACGAGATTGCCGCCGACCAGCTGTAGGCCGGATGTCTACTTCGGCGCGGTCAGTTCGAGGGCGATGTTGTCGGGGTCCCGGAATTCCAGGATGTAGCTGACGCCGATGTCCTTGATCTCCTCGTGGGGGATGCCGGAGGCGTCGAGGTGGGCGGCAGCGGCTTTCAGGTCGACCAGGGAGGGCAGGGAGAAGGCCAGGTGGTCGAGGCCGACACGGTTCTCGTCGAAGCGGTCGGCGGCGGCGGGGCGCAGGCCGAGCAGCCCGTGTTCCAGGCGGTAGATGACGCCGCCGTGCAGGAAGCTGAGGCGGGCACGGGTTTCGGCGTCGGCGTCGGCTGGGACCTCCAGGGCCACCGGCCAGCCGAAGACGTTCTCGTAGAAGGCCCGTGAGCGTTCGATGTCGCACACGGTGAGGCGGATATGGGCGAAGGATCCCGCGGAGATCGGCACGGTACCGATGCTCGCACACCGCCGCGCTACCCACCGGTTCGTTCATCGGCCGCCGATTCGCCGAGCCACGGACGCGGCCGGTTGGCCAAATCCCGCTGGTCGACGCGGGCGGAGGGCAGAATGCCGCCATGCGAACATTTGCCCGGTTGTTGCAGGCTGTCGTCGTCGGGGCGTTGGTTGTGGTGGTCGGGCAGGGTGTCGCGGTGACGCCCGCCGCGGCCGCGCCGCGAATCTCGTTGCCCTGGTTGGATTCCGAGCCGGACGGGGTGCAGGCTCCGGGGGCGGCGCTGGCGGATGGGGTGACCGGGACGATGTTGTGGTCGCGGGAGGCGGATACGCCGGTGCCGATCGCGAGCATCGCGAAGGTGATGACCGCGCTGCTCGCGATCACCGCGGGGGATCTCGATCGGGCCGTCACCGTGCCGCCGGAGGCCGTCGCCTACTGCGTCAGGCTCGACGGCAGTACCGCGGGCCTGGCCCCAGGCGAGGTGCTCACGACCCACCAACTGCTCTACGCGATGATGCTGCCGTCCGGCTGCGACGCCGCCTACACCCTGGCCGACGCCTACGGACCCGGACAGGACGGCTTCATCGGGCGAATGAACGACACCGCCCGCCAGATGGGTTTGGCCGCAACAGCTTTCAGCGACCCCAGCGGCCTGCCCACCCCGACCGACTATTCCACCTACTCCACCCCGTCGGACCTGATCGCCCTCGGACTCCGCGCCATGATGCTGCCCGTCTTCCGGGAGGTTGCCGGCGCCCAGACCTACCACCTCCCCGCCGGCCCGGCCAACCGTGACCACGTCTGGAAAACCACCAACCAACTGCTCCGCACCTACCCCGGCACCATCGGCATCAAAACCGGATCCACCGACGCCGCCGGCGCCTGCCTCCTGTTCGAATCGGTCCGCGCGGGCATCCCCCTGATCGGCGTGGTCCTCCACAGCTCCCCCGGCAGCGGCATCGCCGCCAAGAACGACGCCGAACGCATGCTCAACTGGGCCTACGACCCCGTCCTCAGCAGGCTCCCGATCGGCTAGCGGAACCTACCGCCTGCCGACCTGGATGGACGCGGGTCTCGAGGGAAGATGCTCGGCATGAAGGTGATTCTCTTCGGGGCGACCGGAATGATCGGGCAGGGCGTGCTCAACGAATGTCTGCGGGACGGACGGGTCGAGGAGGTGCTGGCCGTCGGGCGGAGTTCGGTCGGGATCGAGAATGCCAAGCTGCGGGAGTTGGTGGGGAACGATCCCACCGATCTCTCGTCGGTGGCCGGTGAGCTGGCGGGGTTCGACGCTTGCTTCTTCTGCCTCGGGGTTTCCTCCGTCGGCATGAAGGAGGAGGACTATCGGCGGATCACCTACGACCTGGCGTTGTCGGTCGGGCGGACGCTGGCGGCGGCGAATTCGGAGTTGACGTTCATCTATGTGTCCGGGCAGGGCACCGACAGCACCGAGCGGGGGCGGTCGATGTGGGCGCGGGTGAAGGGAAAGACGGAGAACGATCTGCTCGCGCTGCCATTCCGGGGGTACATGTTCCGGCCGGGATTCGTGCAGCCGATGGATGGCGTGGTCTCCAAGACCCGGTTGTATCGCGCGGGGTATGCGGTGGCGGGGCCGTTGATTCCGTTGCTGCGGCGGATTGCGCCGAACGCGGTCAATGACAATCGGGAGATCGGGCGCGCCATGATCGCCGTCGCGGCTGCCGGCGCGGACACCCGCGTGCTCACGCCTCGGGAGATCGCGGCCCACGCTCGATAGCTTCTGGAACGCTATCCCTTCTTATCGCATGAAATTGGTGGGTGCGAAGTTCTGAATTGTTCGGGCGCTAGGGCGTGGGCGAGCGCATTCTGGGGATAGCGACGAATTTCCGGAGGTTCAGGGAGAAGGAATCATGGTCAAGGTGACTGCTATCGAGGCCAATGGGGAACACTGGCATCCACATCCGGGGGATGCGATCGAGGATCCGGGGGAAGGTGCAGCTCTGGTGTTGTGTCTGCTCGGGATCGGGGCGATGGGGTTGACGATTACGGCGCTGGCGTCCGGGTATCACGGGTGGGCGTTGCTGGGCGGTATCGCGACCGTGCTGCTTATTGCTTCGGGGCTGCTGTTGATTCGGTTCGAGTATTTCCGTGAGTTCCGGCGGGAACAGCGGCATGGGCGGCATGGGCACAATCCCTTGGTCGCCGGGAAATGGCGTCCGGGAATGGTGAGTTCATGGCAGGAACGGCGTGGGGTCGTATCCATGCCGCCGGAGAGCTAGATCGGCCGCCGGAGAGCTGGATGGGCTGCCGGAAGGGTTGTGACAGCGCCTAATCGGTGGCGACGGCCAGCATTCCGAAGCGGCTGACGGCGGCGTGGTGGTGGCCGTCGGCGCTGGTGATCACGACCTCGGCGGGGTTGGTAAGGGCGATACAGCAGAAGTTGCCCGCGTCCGGGTGGACCGACAGGGACAGGAAGCGGGTGTCGTTGGCGCGCTGCCACTCGTCGAGGGCGGTGTAGAGCTCGCGCATGCTGGGGGCCTCGAAGTAGACGAGATTGTGCTTGTTCACGTCGGTCATGAGTCGATAGTGCATCGGCGCGCCGGGGCGGGGTGTGGCATTGCCGTGAGCAGGGCCGTGCGCAGGTCGAGGCGGTCATCCAGGCGGGACAGGTCGCGGCCGGTCAGTCGTTCGACGCGTTCGATGCGGTAGTGGACGGTGTTGACGTGCAGGTGCATGGCCTCGGCGGTGCGGGTCCAGGATCCGTTGTGGTCGAGGAAGGCGACGAGGGTGTCGCGCAGCGCGGCGTGCGCGTCGTCCTCGAGCAGTTCGCCGAGGACCCGGGTCCGGTAGGTGTCGCGGACGGGTTCGGGGATGCCTGCCAAGAGTTCCGGCAGGGTGGTCAGGTCGTCGGCCGCGGTGACGTGAGCGTCGAGGGTCTGGGCGGCGCGGCGGGCGTAGGTGGCCCGGATGCGGGCGTCGCCGAGTTCGGCGAGCGTCGTCGGCGTCGAGATGCCCACGGTGAGTGTGGTTTTCGGGTCACAGGCCGCGACGGCGGAGTGGTGCTCACGCAGGACCGCGGGCAGGTCCGGCCGGTCGGGGACGACCGCGAGCGCCTGGTGGCCGTCGATCACCACGGGCACGGTTCCCGGCGCGAAGGCGGCCAGCAGTTCACGCAGGGCGTCGGCGCTGGCGCGGGATTGCCGGGATGCCAGTACCGCGGTCACGACGCGGTAGTGCCCGGATACGGGCAGCCCGAGCGAATCCGGTTCCACCGCAATGGAATCGGTAACGGCGCTCATGACGAGGTCGGTTGCGGCCCGGTCGCGTTCGTCGCGCTGCGCCAGTACCCAGTCCCGATATCGGCGCAACACGTCGATGATCTCCCGCAGCAGCCGTGGCGGTGCGGCGGATCCGGCGGGCAGGTGCAGGTACCAGCCGTCGTACGGCGAATCCGGTTCGCCGACGGCATGATTGGATTCCGGCACGCTGCGTAGTTCGCGGCGCACGGTCGCAGGTACGGAGACCAGCGCCTGGGCGGACCGCGCCAGCACCCGGCCGGTGACGGTGACCAGTACGCACGGCATGCCGCCCAGCTCGGCGGCGATCTGGTCGAGCAGCAGTTCGGGTGCCGCTCCCCCGTGGATGAGCCGATTCAGCGTCTGCCGTGCGCCTTCGGGCAGCGACCGGTGCTGCGACTCGCTGAGGTCGCTCCAGCGGCGCAGATAGACCGCGTCGGTGATGGTCCGGAAGGTGGTGTCGGCCGGGACGGCCAGCAGCGGGATCCCCTGCTCGCGGCAGGCCGCCACCAGGTCGTCGGGAATGCCGTTGTGCCGGGCGATCCCGGCGACCAGCGCGGCCGCCCCGGCCTCCCGCAGCGCGCCCACGAACCGGTCGGCCTTGCCGCGGCCGCCGCGCGCGGTCCACCACACCAGCCCGGTGAGCACGATCTCGCCGGATCCGAGGTAGGCGGCCGGATCCTGGAGGTCGGTGACGGTGACGCCGCTGACCTCGCGGCGCAGCAGCGCGGGCTCGCCCCACACCAGCTGTAGTCCCAATGTCTCCAGCGCAAGCAGGTCATCCACTCGCATGACGTGCTCCTCGAAACCTTGGTGGATCAACCGATAACTCACGGCAGGCTACCCAATTTTCCGTACGCCACCGCCGATGGCAGCCGTGACCGGCGCGGATTGAATCGGGAGCATGGATTTGAACACGGTGTTCGAGGTGTGCGACGCCCGCCACCACCGCGATTGGCGGGCCGGGGACGCCTGGCTCGGCGGCGGCACCGACCTGTTCTCCGAACCGCGCCCGCAGCTGCGCCGACTGGTCGATCTGAACCGGATGGGGTGGCCGCCGCTGCGCCGGACCGCCGGCGGCGGTCTGGAGATCGCCGCGACCTGCACCATCGCGCAGCTGATCGCCGGTGTCGACCGTCCGCTGTTCCATGAGTGCTGCCGGGCCTTCCCGGCCGCCTTCAAGATCTGGACCATGGCGACGGTCGGCGGGAACCTGTGCACGTCGCTGCCTTCCGGGCCGATCATCGCGTTGACCACGGCGCTGGACGGGGTGTGCCTGCTGCGCTCGCCGACCGGGGCCGAGCGGCGGGTGCCGGTCGCCGACTTCGTGATCGGTGTCGGCCGCAATGTTCTGCGACAGGGTGAGCTGCTGCGGTCGGTGACGCTGCCGGGCGCGGCGCTGGCCCGGCGCACCGCGTTCCGGCAGGCGTCGCTGTACGGGCTGGGGCGTTCGTCGGCGCTCGTCGTCGGAACCGGCGATGACGAGGGGACGGTGCGGCTCACCCTCACGGCCTCGACGACACACCCGTTCGTGCTGTCCTTCGCGCAGCGGCCGACTCGGATCGAGCTGGCCACCGCGATCGAACACGCCGTGCCCGACGAGGCGTGGTGCGATGACATCGACGGCCTGCCGCAGTGGCGCAGGCATATCACCTTCCGGCTGGCCGAGGAGATCCGGATGGAACTGGCATGAGCTTCGAAATCCAGGTCGACGGAATGTCTTTCGACGACGAGCCCTGGCCCGGCCAGTGCCTGCGCAGCTATCTGCGCGATCGAGGCTGCCGCGAGCCGGACCCGGGTTGCGACACCGGCGACTGCGGCGCGTGCACGGTCAAGGTGGACGGCGCACCGGTACACGGCTGCGTGTATCCGGCGTTCCGGGCCGAGGGTCGCGTAGTCACCACCGCGGCAGGCTTGGCCCGCGACAGCTCTGAGATTCCCGGCCTGCTGCGCATGAAGCTCTTGCGATCCCCGCACGCACATGCGCGGATTCTGGATATCGATGTCTCCGCGGCACTTTCGGTGCCGGGCGTCGAGGCGGTATTCACCCATCGCGACACTCGATTACTCGATGAGGTGGTCTGCTACCGCGGGCAGCGGCTGGCAGCCGTGGTGGCCGACACCGAGGCCGCGGCGGAGGCCGGGCGCCGTGCGATCCGAGTGAACTGGCAGGTCCTGCCCGCCGTCATCGATCCTCAGGAGGCGATCGGCCCCGGCGAACCCCTCGTGCACAGTGCGATCGGCGATGTGGAGGCAGGTTTCGCCGAGGCCGCGGTGGTCTACGAACAGACCTTCCGCACCTCGCGAGTCCGGCCCACGAGCCTCGAATCACCCTGTACTGCCGCCTGGTTCGACGACGATGACCGGCTCATCGTCCGCTCGGACACCCAAGCGCCGTCCCTGACCCGGCGCGCCCTGTGCGCGCTGCACGATCTGCCCCTCGATCGGATGCGAGTGGTGGCGGGCCGGGTCGGGAACGGTTTCGACGGCGCACCGGAGCTGCTCGGCGCGGACATCGTGGTGACGGCCGCGCTGGCGTTGCACCGGCCGGTTCGGCTGGAAGACACACGCGCCGAACAGTTCCACGGCGCAACCGCCCGGAACTCGCTCGCCGTGCATATCAAGGCGGGAGCCCGTGCGGACGGCCGGTTGACGGCACTGCACGTTCGGGTCGTCGCCGATCTCGGCGCTTCCGGAAAGTACGGTCCCACAGCGGTTTTCCGTGGAGTCGGCGAGTCCATCGCGGCGTATCGCTGCCCGAACAAGAAAATCGATGGGCACGCCGTCCACACGAATACCGTTCCCTACGCGGCGTTGCCCGGATACGGACTCGGTCCGGTGGTTTTCGGGATGGAATCGGTGATGGATGAGCTGGCGCGCCGGGTGAGTATCGATCCGCTGGAGTTCCGGCAGCGCAATATGAGCGGTGGCGGTGTGGATCAGCACATCGCCATGCTCCACTGCACCATGGCCGATCCGTTTCCCGATGCTCCGCCGGGCTGGCTCATCGGCTGCGGCTCCGCGGTGTCGATGACCGGTACGACTCCGCCGGACGGTCGTTGCGCCGATGCTCGGATCACGTTGTTACCCAATGGTTCCTACGAGATGCTGATGCGCACAACCGAGTACGACGGTGACACCGCCGAAGGTGGCACCGCGACCATGTGTCGGCGGATCGCGGCGCAGGAGCTGGCCACCACCGCCGACCGAGTCACTGCCCGCCGGTTCGACACCGGGGTGGTCCACGGCACGTCCGAGGTCGCGGACACCGCGACGGCCGATCGGGCCGTGCGGCACGCGGCGCAGGAACTGGCCGCGCGGCTGCGTGCCCTGGCCGCGACACATCTCGAGGCTCCCGTCGAGAACTGCTATCTGACAATGGATTCGGTCCGCTCCGGCCACCGCCGCATCTCACTGCAGGTGTTGCGCGCGCTCGCGCTCGCGGCGGGCGAACCCGTTGCCGCCGAGGGATACCGCGACGGCACTCCGCGTTCGGCGGCCTTCGCTGCCCAGCTGTTCCACGTCGCGGCGAACCCGGGCACCGGTGAACTACGCATCCTGCGCAGCGTGCATGTCACCGACGCCGGTTCGGGGATGGAACCCCCACACCGACGTCGGGTGGAAGCCGGTGTGGCGCAGGCAGTCGGCGCGACCGTGTCCGACCATGTCGCCGCCGTCGACACCGTCGCCGATATGCCGCGCACCGAAGTCGCCTTCACCCGCGCCTGGGATTCGCCGGGTGTCCCCTGGACCGGGAGCCCCGTCGATCCGGTGGCCCCGGCCCTGGCCAATGCCCTGCGCGACGCGACCGGCATCCGTTTCACCGAGCTACCGCTGACCCGCGACCGCATCTGGCTGGCCCTGCACCGCAAGTACACTCGCCAACCCGTCCGGATTCACGACGTGGCGACCCCGACCCGCGCCGAACTGACCCTGCTCACCGACTATCAGGTGCCGTGAGCACGAGACGAATTCCCTACCGCCCGAGCAGCTCACGCAACCGATCATGCGGCAACGCCGGTGACCGGTGCCCGTCACGCCCGGTCATATCGGAATTGACGATGAGCGCGTTGAGCACCGACTCCTCGACCGCCTCGACGACGGCGGTATAGAAGGCGTCCATGCGATTCCACGGCAGCCGCGGTGTGTTCACGAGCTCCTCGGCCGACGGCTCCCCACGCGGAAACCCGGTGTCCGAAGGCCGATCCGAAGCAGTCGAGAACGCCAGGAACAAGTCCCCCGAGAACAAACTCCCGGTGGTCCCCGTCCGTGCCAGCCCGAACGGCACCCGCCGCGCCATGGCCTTGCACTGCAACGCATCCAGTGGCGCGTCGGTCGCGACAATGACGATGACCGACCCCGCCCCACCCGGCACCCGAACCCCCGAATCCCCTGATCCCCACACCCCACCATGCCTGCCTGCGCCTCCCACGTCACGCGCGCTCCCACCCTCCACGCCGTGCGCGCTCCAATCCTCCGGGCCGCGCACACTCCGCCCCTCCGCAATGCGCGCGCCTCCGCCTTCCGCGCCGCGCGCACTTCCGCCCTCCGGGCTGTGCGTGGCAGTGCCGACCGGGCCACCCACGACGCCGCTCTGGGCGCGGTGTGATGCCGCATCTCCCGGGGCTCGATGCCAGGGGGTCGTCTCCTGGGGGTTGTCGGTGGTCAGGGCTGCGCCGAGGCGGTGGCCCGCGATGGTGAGTTCTTCGCGGGCACCGAAATTGGCTTGGATGAGGACGCCGACGGTGTAGGTGTCGGGGCCGAAGGGGAGTTGGCGGGAGGCGGTGCCGGTGCCGCCTTTGAAGCCGTAACAGTTCATGCCGGTGCCGCCGCCTACCGAACCTTCGAGGAGGGGCCAGGTGCGGGCCGCGTCGAGGGTTTCGGCGACCAGGGCGGGGGTGATGTGGCCGCCGTTGATGTCGTTGAGGTAGCCGTCCCAGGTTTCGGCGCAGACCGGGAGCAGCCATTCGCGGGCCAGGGCGGGGTGGGCGCGGTTGATCCATTCGACGACGCCGGCGTGGCAGGGGCCGATGGCGTGGGTGTTGGAAATCGTGATGGGCATGGACAATTGGCCGACCTCGTCGATCCACGCGGTGCCGGTCATCTCACCGTTGCCGTTGAGCGAATACCAGCCTGCCGCGCACGGCCGCCCCACCCCGTCGCGCCCGCGCGGCAGGATGGCGGTGACGCCGGTGCGGGCGGGACCGGCACCGACGCGCAGCGGGCCCTCACCGAAAATCACCGTGCGATAGCCGACTTCGACGCCGGGCACGTCGGTGATGGCGTTCCACGGGCCGGGCCGTCCGGCGGGCGCGATGCCCAGGCTGCGGGCACGCGGGCGGCCATCGGGTGAGAACAGCTGGGGATCGGTCATGCGCGGACCTCCTCGATGGGTGCGGTGATGTCGGGGCAGCGGGTGGCGGTGCGGGCATAGGAGCAGATGAGCCCGGCGGCGGCGAGTTTGGTCATGGACCGGTTGCGGCTGATGATGTGCAGGCCGTAAGCGTCCTCGAGCGCCACCAGATTGCGGGCGACGGTCAGGATCGGCTCCTCGATCGTGAAGTGCCCCTGGGCGATTCCCACTTCCAGCGCACTGGCGTAGACCGCAACCTGCTGATTGAACAGGGCCGTGATGAGGTCGCCGTGCCGGGCGGACACGGCATGGTAGGAGGCGAGCCGGTAGAGCGCGGTGACCAGGGTGTCGTCCGGCGACTCGGGCAGTCCGGCCCACACCATCGCGCCGATTTTCGTTCTGGCGTCCGGGATTTCGGTCACCATGGCCAGCCGGTCGCCGAAGAACCGGTCGCTGGCGAAGCGGTGCACCTCGTGCAGCAGGTTGGACAGGTCCTCGAAGTAGTAGTGCACGGTGGCGGGTGACACCCCCGCGCTGCCCGCGATCTCACGGATGCGCAGCCCGTCCGGACCGGGCTCGGCCGCCGCCGCCAGCGCCGCGTCGATGATCGCCCGCCGCGCCCGCTCCTGATCCTTCTTCCGTGCCACCCGAGAACCCTTCCGCCGATCGACAGTTAAGTCATTGTTACGTTGCTTCGCCCCACTTGTCCTGCTGAGTTACCTCATTCTTTGATGGTAAGTCAAAGAAAGGCTCGGCCATGGCGACCTATCCCCAGCAGCTCTCCCGCGCACTCGGCATGGGCGAGAACATCCTCATCACACTGTCCGCGGTGACACCGGCGTCCAGCGTGTTCATCATCATTCCGGCCGTCCTGCTCGCGGCCGGGGGCGCGTCCGTGCTGACCCTCGCGCTCGCCGCGGTGGCCTCGGTGTTCGTGGGCCTCTGCTATGCCGAACTGGCCACCGCATTCCCGATCGCGGGCGGCGAATACACCTGGGCGGCAAGACTGTTGGGACGGTCCAGCGGCTTCGCCATCTTCGTGCTGACGCTGGTGAACGGGGTCCTGATCATCGCGGTGATCGCACTCGGCACCGGCGACTATCTCAGCGTCGCGATTCCCAGTCTCGGCGGGAAATGGGTCGGCGTGGGTGTCATCGCGGTGACCACGGTGGTCGCGCTGCTCAATATCAAGGCGAACGCCTGGGTCACCGGAGTCTTTCTGTGCGTGGAGGTTTCGGCCATCGCGGTACTCGTCGCGCTGGGCGCGACACATGTCGAGCGCGGTCCGGCCACCTTCGTGCACGCGCAGACCATCGGCTCGGACGGCCTGGCGAACGTGGGCATCGGATCCCTGGCGACGCTCATCCCGGTGGCGTTGTTCGCCTACAACGGTTACGGCGCGGCGGTCTACTACGCGGAGGAGACGCGCAACGCCACCCGCACGATCGGCCGCGTGATCATGATCTGCCTGGCTGCCACGGTCGCCATCGAGATCCTGCCGCTGGCCGCCGTGGTGCTGGGCGCGCCGTCGCTCACCGACCTGCTGCACAGCGACGCACCGATGAACTACTTCCTCACCGCCCGTGGCGGTTCGGCGGTGAATACCGCGGTGAGCGTGGGGATCGCGATCGCCATCGTGAACGCCGTCATCGCGATCATCCTGCAGATCGCGCGCCTGCTGTTCGCCTCGGCCCGCGATCGCAGCTGGCCGGATCCGATCGATCGGGCCCTGGGCGCGGTGCATCCGCGCCTGCACACCCCGGTGGTGGCGACCCTGGTGGTGGGTGCGCTCGCGGTGCTGGCCGCCGCACTGCTGCCGATGCACTGGCTCATCGTGGCCACCGGTGCGGGTCTGGTGCTGGTGTATCTGTTCGTGGCGCTCTCGGCGCTGCGAATCCGGCTGGCAGGCAGCGAGATCCGGGGTGGCTATCGCATGCCGTTGTGGCCGTTGCCGCCGGTGATCGTCATCGCGGTGATGCTCTACTCGGCCTACAGCCTGGGCCGCGACGACTGGCAGCAGATCGCGTTCGCGGCGGCGGCCATGGCCGCGGGCTACCTGTACTACGCGCTCTACCTGCATCCGAAGCGCGCTGAGCGCTGGACCCTGCCCGACCCGATCCACGAAGACGGCCCGGCATAGACGAAGGCCCCGGTCGCGCCCTCATCGACACGACCGGGGCCCGAGCCCACGGCGACTACTTCGTCGGAGCCGGGACGAAGGGCTGGTTGATGGTGGTGAAGTACTGGACAGCGGCGGCGATGGCGACGGGGGCCGTGACGAGGATCATGCCCGCGATCGCACCCAGGGCGCCCATGGCCGCGGCACCCGCGAGGCAGCCGACGACGGCACCCGGCAGGAAGAAGAACAGACCGCCGATAATGCCGGTGGCCAGCGACGCGCCGGCTCCCACGGCGATGCCGCCCAGGGCACACCCGACGGCCGCGCCGCCGATGCCGCCGACCAGCGTGCCGATGGTCGCGCCGACGGAGATGGTGTCCTTCATGCGGTTCCAGGCCGCCTGCTCACGGTCGTACGGAGTCTTCCACGGAGCGGTGTCCTCGAACGGCAGGGCGACCGGCTGATAGACGGCGTGCTGCATATCGAACTGCGGTGTCAGAGTGGCGGTCAGGCCACGGATTTCGGCCGCGATGGGGAATACGAAATCGTCGACACGGAAGGTGAGTTCTTGTCCAGCAACTACCGAGCCATCGGCACCGTGGATCTTGAAGACGCCGTTGTCGACGTCCATGGATCCGATATCGGTGGTGATGGTCGCGGTCCGGTCGGTGGCCGATGCCGTGTAGTGGATGGCACCCACATCACCGGTGGTGGGATCGGCATTCACCGTTCCCGCTGTAATTGCTGTGACGGCGGCCACCAATGCGGTAACCGCGGCTAATCCGCTCTTGCGCACTTGATTTACCTCGATTTAATAGGCCCGCGTCATCAGAACTCATCGCAGGTTCAGTTATTGACAAGCAAACTTTAAGTCTGTTCTCAGGGGCAGCAATGGACATTTGCCCTTTAGTGACTCGATACACATATTCAGACCCCGTTG
This sequence comes from Nocardia sp. NPDC059240, assembly GCF_042753865.1. Taxonomy (NCBI): domain Bacteria; kingdom Bacillati; phylum Actinomycetota; class Actinomycetes; order Mycobacteriales; family Nocardiaceae; genus Nocardia; species Nocardia sp. NPDC059240. The sequence goes on from NZ_JBHZAC010000004.1 coordinate 389,435, forward strand.
CGCGGCGAATATTCTTGCCGTTCACCTGGATTTCAAAAAGGGGTCACCGACACCGTCCGCGGACCGGCTTGCGGCGCAAGAAGATTCCGGAGAACCGACCGGACCGGATTTGACAACGTCCAGGACCAGGCCCACCATTGCTCAGTCAGCACCTCGCTAGGCGAGGCTCCTGTACGAACACAGGCCACTGATCCGACGACGTCGAGAGACGCCCAGGGTTAGGACAGATCACCCCGGATTAAGGGGTGATCCGAAGTGGCTTCCCCGGGCCGCGAGCCCCCGGATACGTCGTGCAGTGCCGAAGCTCTGACGAGAGGGGTGCGGGGCGACGCCACAGGTGTGTGCCCGAATCCCCTCTTGCCGTGCGCGATGCGACATCACAGGCGGTGACACGGTGGTCACCCGGCAGCGACGTCCCCGTACGTCCCGGCGGCAAGGAGGTGAGGGACGAACAATGAGTTCCGGCGATAGTCCGTATCCGAGTATGGATTTCCGAATCCCCACGTCCCCGGCTTGCCGCATTCCGGTCACCGGCTGATCCGTTCCCACACCGCTCCGCCCCGCGTCGTCCCGACGCCGGTCGCGGACCGACGTGTGCCTCGAACCGGTTCACCGTGCCCGAAATCGCTTGGCGGCCGGGTGTATTCCGCATGCCGATACACCCGATGATCGAAAGCGAGGGAAGGGCCATGGCCTTCTTCGCGAACGGCTCCCGCCGCTCCACCACCGTCGCCGCACCCGCCGGCGCAGTAGATGCCCGTCCCACCGGTGCTGTCATGGACAGTGCGCACGTCGGCGATATCGTCGGCGCGCTGGGCTCCATCGGCCAGCACGACACCCTCGAGGGCCGCACCCGCGGCCAGCGCCTGCGCATGCTGCTGGCCATCATCGGCCCCGGCCTGATCGTGATGGTCGGCGACAACGACGCCGGCGGCATCGCCACCTATGCGCAGGCCGGACAGAACTACGGCATGGCGCTGGTCTGGACGCTGGTGCTGCTCATCCCGGTGCTGTACGTGAACCAGGAGATGGTGGTGCGCCTCGGCGCGGTCGCCGGGGTCGGGCACGCGCGCTTGATCTTCGATCGGTTCGGCAAGTTCTGGGGCGCGTTCAGCGTGGGCGACCTGTTCATCGTGAACGCGCTGACCATCGTCACCGAGTTCATCGGTGTCTCGATGGCGCTCAACTATTTCGGCCTGCCCAAGGCGATCTCGGTGCCGCTGGCGGCGGTGACGCTGTTCGCCATGGTGGCGGGCGGCTCGTTCCGGCGCTGGGAGCGGTTCCTGTTCGGGCTGATCGCGCTGAACATCGTGATGTTCCCGCTGGCATTCCTGGTGCACCCCAAGGTCTCCGAGGTGGCGCACGGGTTCCTGCCGTCCTTCCCGGGCGGGCTGAACTCGACGCTGCTGCTGCTCATCGTCTCCATCGTCGGCACCACGGTCGCGCCCTGGCAGCTGTTCTTCCAGCAGTCCAATATCGTCGACAAGCGCATCACGCCGCGCTGGATCCGCTACGAGCGCATCGATCTGTGGGTCGGCATCGTGGTCGTCATGGTCGGCGCGGTGGCCATCATGGCCGCGGCGGCCTTCGGTCTCGCGGGCACCGACGCGGTCGGCAACTTCACCGACGCCGGGGCTGTGGCCCAGTCCCTGCACGATCACATGGGCACCACGGTCGGCGCGCTGTTCGCCATGCTGCTGTTGGATGCCTCGCTGATCGGCGCGAACGCGGTCGGCCTGGCCACCACGTACGCCCTCGGCGACACCCTCGGCAAGCGGCACTCGCTGCACTGGAAGGTCAGTGAGGCACCGGCGTTCTACCTCGGTTACGCGGCGCTGCTGGCCGTCGCGGGCGCGGTGTCCTTCAGCCCCGACCATGTGCTGGGTCTGCTGACCCAGGGCGTGCAGGCGCTGGCCGGTGTCCTGCTGCCCTCGGCCACGGTGTTCCTGGTGCTGCTGTGCAATGACAAGGCGGTGCTCGGGCCGTGGGTGAACACGGTGCGCCAGAACATCGTCGCCGGAATCATCGTGTGGTCGCTGGTGCTGCTGTCGCTGGCGCTGACCGCGGCGGTGTTCTTCCCGGGTCTGTCCACGCTCACCATCGAGGTCGGTTTCGGTGTCGGCGCGCTGGTCGGCGTCCTCGGCGGGGCGGGCATGCTGATCGCCTGGCAGCGCGGCAAGCGCCGTGAAACCGAGCGCACCGCACGGGAACTCGGAAACCTGGACCCGGACCAGGTGGAGGAGCTGGAGTCCACTCCCCTCACCCGGGCCGAGCGCAAGGCCATCCGCGAGACCGACCGCGACACCTGGCGCACCCCCGCCCTCGATACCCTCGAGCGGCCGGCGTTCTCCACGGCGCGCACGGTGGGCATGTTCGCACTGCGCGGCTACCTGGTGCTGGCGGTGATCCTGGTGGGCGTCAAGATCTTCCAGTCGATCGGCGGCTGAGTTTCAGCAGGCGGCCGGGATGCCCGACAGGTCGACCCGGCCGTCATGCTGGACCGCATCGCACGTGCTCGCGACGCCGTCCAGCGTGAGATCACTCAATGCGAGTGCGGCACTGCCGATCTCCCCGCCACTACTGCTGGCGCGCAACAGCGACTCCCGGGCCGCCGTGATCGAGGTGCGCGCGATGGAGCCGCGCAGCACCGCGGTATCACCGACATTGCGAATGCTGATGCCGTTGGCGGCGCTCGCGCCGAGCACGGTGTCGTGGATGTCGAAGGTGAGTTCGGCCGTGCTGGGCTCGGATCCGGCCGGGGTGTAGGCGATCAGGCCGATGCCGTCGGCGCTGCAGTCGCCGAGATCGGAGTCGGCGATGGTCAGGTCGGTGTGGGCTGCTCGGCCGAAATTGGTGGTCACCACGCAGGTTCCGAGGTTGGCGGGGACCAGGGAGTTCAGCACGGCGCCGGGGAAGGTGCTGTGATGCGCGTACACGTTGCGCAAGGCCAGCGACTGGTGTGCGCCGCTGGTGCTCAGGTTGTAGTTCTCGATGACGTCACCGGCCACATTGTCGAACACGCTGTCGGTCACCACGACTCGGCTCTCGGGGGTGCCGCTGGTGGTCACGTACTCGAGTCCATTGGCGGAGAATTGCCGTAACCGTTGTGGAATTGGTTGGCGGACACCGTGATATCGAGATGCGCCTGCCCGAGCGGGTTGATGAACACCCCTTCGCTGTCGGCCGTGACATTGAGCAAAGACGTGGCGGGCGTGGCGATATCGGTCTCGGAGTTGCCGGTCAGGCGGCCGGTCAGCACGGCATTATCACCGGCCTGCACGCCGAGGGCGAGCACCGACAGTTTGGCCAGGCCGAGATTGATGGTGCGCAGCGCATTTCCGGTCACCTCGGCGTCGATGCGACTACTGCCGTGGGCGCGGATATCGATGCCGTCGCCACAGGCGGTGTCGTGCACGGTATTGCCCTCGATGCGGACGCTGCCCGCCGCGTCGTGGAAGTCGGTCATGATCGCCGCCCAGCCATTGTTGAGCGTGATGAAGTCGGGCAGTGCGGGAATCGCCGCACCCAGCGGCAGGGTGGGCGGCAGTCCGAACGGGCCGATCAGGAAGCCGTCGGCGCATTGTTGATTGGTATTGGTGACGTCATTGCCGGTGATCACGGTGTCCACCGCATCGGCACCGTAGATGCCGCCGCGCCGGGCCCCGGTGATGACCAGATTGCTGACCTCGGTGTCGGAGGCCAGCCGCACGGCATCGCCGTCGTGGTTGCCGGTGGTGTTCGCGATGCGCGGCAGCGCAGCGCTGTCGGAAGCACCGATCACCGCCGAGCCGTCGCCGCGGAGCTGCTGCCCGGGTTTGAGCGCGATGCCGCCGTCGAGGGTGCCGGTGGCGGGCTGCACGAGGATGGTGTCGCCGGCACGGGAGGCCGATTCCACCCGGGCAAGGGAGTCGAAGGGCGCGTCAGCGGTGCCGGTTCCGTTCGCGGGCGCACCCGCGCGGACGTACCAGGTGTTCGAATCCGGTTGCGCCGCAGCGAGTCCGGTGGTGTGCGCGCCGAGGGCCAGCAGGGCGGCCACTAGCGCCGCGGTACGGGCTCGGGGAGGGTGGGCGGTGGTCGGCCGCACGATGTTCATGCTCGCTGACCATGCCAGGCGGGAGCGCCGGAGCCATCCGGCAAAATCCCAGGATCCGGCCGTACGGGCTGGCCGGTCGCACAAACCTCAGAGTTCGTCGAGATCCGGGATGGGGGGCAGGACCGGTTCGGGCCACTCCTCCAGGGTTGCCACCTGCAGGTGGATGAAGGCTGCGATGCGGTGCCGGGCCGAGGACGGGAGTCGCTCGATGTCGGCCGCGCTCAGGACGTGTGCGCCGAAGGAGTGGGGCTGTGGCGCTTCGGGGTCAGGCGATTCGGGAACAACCTCTAGCTTTGGCCGCGAAGCAGTGGCCGGAATGACTGGTTCATCCGGGTCTGCGGCTGCGGCGGCGGTTCGCACCATGCCGTGACCATAACCCTTTGATAACGCTCGCGGGAGGCGTTGGCGCACTTGTGTCTTCGCGCTGCGAATTCAGCGAAGGCATTGTAAAGGCGAAAAGAATGTGCAGGCAGGCTTGGTCCTCGCAAAATCCACTGGGCCCGCGCCGGAAGATTATGGTGATGGGAGTCACTCTGTCAACACTTCGGGCAAAACTCGCAGAGAGGACTCAAATCGGGCGGCGCGCAATGGCATACAAGTCACGCGCCGGACCGGTCGGCTGCTGTCCGGTCGGCCAGATCGCCCGCAATCGCCGCTCGAGATCCGGGCCGCCGGTCACGGTGGGCGAGACCAGCATGCCCTCGGCCAATTCGGTGGCCACCGCCAGCGAGGACAGCACCGCCGGCGCGAGACCCTCGGCCACCGCGGTCTTGATGGCCGTGGTGGAGGACAGTTCCAGCGCGACATTCGGTTCCCAGCCCGGCATATCGGCGCGCATGGCCCGCTCGAAGGAATTGCGGGTCCCCGAGCCGGACTCGCGGTAGATCAACGGGGTGCGGGCCAGTTCGGCGGCGTCGACCTGCGCCCGCCGGGCCCAGGGATGACTCGCGGCCACCACCACCAGCAGCCGATCCCGGCCCACCTCATGGCTTTCCAGACCGTTCGGCAACTGCGGGCCCTCCACGAACCCGATGCCGGCCCGGCCCTCGAGCACCGCCTTGGCCACCTCTGCCGAATTTCCCGATTCCAAGGCGATGGAGGTATCGGGCATCCGCGCCCGCAAACCCATCACCCACTTGGGGAACAGATACTCCGCCACGGTCTGGCTGGCCGCCACCCGCAACCGCGAATCCCGCTGCGTCCGAAGCGTATCGATTCCGACGTCCAGCCGCGCCGCCGCATCCACCACATCCCGCGCCCACTCCGCGATCAACGCCCCCGCCACCGTCGGCCGCGACCCCAGCGTCGTCCGCTCCAGCACCGGCACCCCTACCAACTGCTCGAGATACCGAATCCGCGAACTGGCCGAAGGCTGACTGATCCCGTGCGCCTTCGCCGCCCGCCCCAAACTCCCGAGCTCGATCACCGAGAGCAGCAGGTCCAATGCGGCAAGATCGGGCACCCTCGGCGACAACGGCATAGAGCGAGTCTATGCAGCACCGCAGAAATCCAGGTCAGCGGGCTGCTGCGACGCGTTCGACGACCGATCGCCACGTATCGAGGGGCTGCACGATCAGGCCGATGACCTTGCCCGCGTCATCCGCGCGACGCAGAGCGATCGCCGCGTCGAAGTCCGGATCGGACTCGAAGGCGGCCGCTTCCTCCGGTGTCATCGGGCCGCCCTGAGCGATCAGGGTGCGTTGGCTCGACGGGGAAAGGGCGGTGGCGTGGGCCGCATCGGTGGCTGCCAGGTAGCGCTTGGCGACGACGTGGAGTTCGACCAGGCGGGCGACACGGTCGCCGAGCAGGGCGCGCACCATGTTTCCGCCGTGGATGCCGTGGCCCGCGTCGTCGCCGGGGATCAGGACGTGGCCGATGTCGTGGACCAGACCGGCGACCTGGAGTTCTTCGTCGGCGGGGAAGTCGCGGCGGAGGATTTCGGCGCATTGGCGGTCGTGGTCGAGGATGTCGACCGGGTCGCCGCTGCGGTCGGGCATGTCCCAGGCGTCCTCGCAATCGGCGAGCAGGGCCATGAGGTCGTCGACGGTGGTGAGGGGTTCCAGGGCGCGGGTCACGGGCGAACCCTAAAGGGAGGCGGTCAGGTAGCACCACCGCGCACGGGGAAATTTTCAGCAAACGTCCCCCAGGGACAAAGGATTGGCGGGAGTTGTCGGCCTGAATTCGGGGCGGGGCGGGGTTGGCCGGAAATCTCTGCTCGGGATGAGCGGGGAAACCTACGCTTCAGCCATGGCTGGCAAGACTCCCGCGACGTTGGAAGCGGCTGCGGCGGGGAAGATTCCGACCGAGTTCCGGTATTGGGATCGGTTCGAGGATCCGTGGGTGCAGCGGGCGCGGCGGGTGTGGCGCGGGGTGTTCCGGTTCGATCCGCAGCCGGACGAGGAGTTGGTGCGGGCCTTCGCGGGGGCCTACTACCAGGCCGATCCGGTGGCCGAGGCGTTCGTCGACGAGGTGTATCTCGGGGAGATCGGGCCGAAGGCCGGGCGGGCCATGCTGGATCGGGCGCTGGCGGACGGGGTGGACAGCGTTGCGGACGCACCGCCGTCGCTGGTGCGGTTGTTCGAGGAGTTCGAGACCGCGCCCGAGTGGCTGGATCCGGAGCTGGTGGCACAGGGGGCGAAGGTGTTCCGCCGCTGGGGCACTTCGGTTTTCAGCTTCGCCACCACCAGCACGCTGGAGATGTACTCGGAGAGTTCGATCACCAAACCGCTGTCGTACGCAGGCGGGTATGCCGGGGACAAGGCTCACAAGCGGCAGTTGGAGACCGTCCGCTTCTGGATCGACGTGTCCGAGCCGGGTGGTTTGGACCCCGGTGCGCGCGGGCGGCAGACCGCGATGCGGGTGCGGATCATGCACGTGTTCATCCGGCGCAAGCTCATGCAGCGGCCCGAATGGGATTACGACGCTTGGGGTGTGCCGATCAGCATCGGCGACGCCACCCTCACCCTGATGGGCGGCAGCGTGGTGCCCGGATTGGCGCTGTGGAGTCTCGGGCATCAGACGACCGTCTCGGAAATCGAAGCGACACTGCATTTCTGGCGTTACGTCGGCCATCTGCTCGGGGTGCAGCCGAGCTGGTATCCGCAGAATTTCCGGGCGGCCGTGCGACTCATGTTCGCCGCCTTCGTCAAACGCGCGTACACGGCGGGCACGGACGGCGAGGAGCTGGTGGAGTCGTATCTGCCGGCATTCGCGCCGAAGCCGGACAGCCCGTGGGCCAAGCGGATTCACGACGAGTTCAACTATCGCGTACAGATCGGCTACACCGGATTCTGGCTGCCGCCGGCCACCTATGCCCGCCATCGCATGCCGCGCCGTTTCCCGTGGGTGCTGCATCCGCTGTTGCAGGCACCGGTGGTGTTCGGCGCGGAAACATTGCGCCGCACCGTGCCCGGACTCGACGCGGTGGCCGATCGGGTGCAGCGGCAGCGGCGTGAGCAGTGGTATCGCAACGAGGTCGGCGACCGGGATGCCGAGTTCACCCCGGTCGAGGAGTTCCGGCGCTGATCGCTACTTCTTCTCGATCCGGCTACTTCTTCTCGATCCGGCTCTGCGGCGGGTTCACCGCGAGGTGGGCGCGCAGGTAGGTCTCCAGGGCGTCGAGATCGATGGGCCCGACCAGGGTTTCACTGGCCTGCTTGAACACGGTGAAGCCGTCGCCGCCGGTCGCCAGGAAGTTGTTGGTCGACACCCGGTAGGAGGCAGCGAGATTCAACGGCTGGCCACCGACCCGGACGCTGCCGTCGATCACCTTGCGCCCCTTGGGGGCGGTGTCGGAGTAGGAGTAGGTGATGCCCGCGACGGACAGCACGGCGGGCTTGCTCACGTTGTCCCATTGCTGCTCCAGCAGATTCAGGATCTGCTGCCCGGTCAACGCCAGCGCCACCACCTGATTGCCGAACGGCTGCACCGTATACGCCTGCTCATAGGTGATATTGCCGCCGTTCAGACCCGCGCGCACGCCACCGGGATTCATGAAGGCCGCCACCACCTGCACATTGGTCATGGCATCGAGCATGGAGTCGGCGATGACATCGCCGAGCGGCGAATCCCCCGCCGGGGCCGGATCGGCGGGTAGCGCGGCGGTCGAGCTGCCGATCACCCGATCGGCACGTGATTTCGATTGCCCGGCAAAGAAATCCACCAGCTGCGCCGAGGCGGCGGCCGGCGGGATGTCCCGGGTGACGACCCGGTTGACGGCCTTGGCGTCGACCTTGCCGTCGTGGAAGCGCAGGTTCACGTCGGTGATAAGGCGGCCGTAGGAGGCGGCCTGGGTGACGACCTTGCCGTTCAGGGTGCAGTTGTAGGCCTGATGGCTGTGCGCGGTCAGCATGACCGACACCGCGCCATCGGTCTTGTCCGCCAGGGCTTTCACATCCGGTGAGATGTTCGCGCACCCGTTGTAGTCGACGGGTGCGTCGTGCGCCTGCTGTGCACCGCCGTCGTGCAGCAGCGCCACCACGGTCTCCGCGCCCGCCTTCTTCATCTCGGGCACGTATTTGTTGATGGCGGCGGCCTCGTCACCGAAGTGGTAGCCGCGGATGCCGTCCGGCATGACGATGTGCTCGGTGTCGGGGGTGACCGTGCCGACGATGCCGATCTTGTGGTCACCGACCGTCAGCAGGGTCCAGGCCCGCAGTCCGGGCGGCAGCTGACCGTTGGCGTCGGTGACATTGGCCGCCAAGTACGGGAAGTTCGCGCCGGTGAACTTGTCGCCCGGGGTGCAGCCGTCGGCCGCGCAGCCGCCCTCCTGCAACCGGCGCAATTCGGTGACGCCGTGGTCGAATTCGTGATTGCCGACCGAGGAGGCCACCACGCCGATCGAGTTCAGGAAGTCGATGGTGGGCTCGTCGTGGAACAGCGACGAGATGAGCGGGCTGGCCCCGACATTGTCCCCGGCCGACACCACGGCGCTGTCGGGGTAGGCGGCCTTCAACCGGGACAGGTGAGCGGCCAGGTAGGCGGCTCCCCCGGCCGTGTACGCGCCCACCTTGCCATTGGCCCCGTCCGGCGGCTGCAGGTTGCCGTGCAGGTCGTTGATGCCGAACAGGTGCACCTCACCGGTCCGCGCCGCGGGCAGGTCCCCGGTCGAAATCAGCGGCACCCCGGCCGAAGTGGCGGGCGCGCCGGAGTCCGGGCTACTCCCGCACCCCGCCACCAGCCCGAGACTCAGCACCGCCGCACACAAACCCACAACCCGCCGCCCGCTCATAACCTTCGACTGTGGCAGACGCCGTCGACGCATGCCCGTCGAGCAGGTGAATTCACCGCCCCGCGGCTCATCCGGTGCCCGTCGCCGTGACTTCGAATACCCACGGTCGCGGGGCATTTTGCGCGGCGGCAGCTTTCCCCAGGCCAGGGCGACGCTGCGAAAATACCCATGGCCGTGGTGTGTTTCGGATCCGCTATCGGTGAAATTCCGCGCGGGGTAGACAGAATTTCATGACCACCCGGAATCTGACGCTCGCTACGGCGGTCTTCGCCCTGACCTTCTGGGCGTGGAATCTGATCGGGCCGCTGTCGTCGAGTTACACGAAGATGCTGGGGCTCTCGCCCGGCCAGACCTCGCTGCTGGTGGCGACGCCGGTGCTGGTGGGGTCGCTGGGGCGGATCCCGGTGGGTGTGCTGGCCGATCGGTTCGGCGGGCGGCGCATGCTGGCGGCGATCTGCTTTCTCACCATCGTGCCGGTGCTGTTCGTGGGGTGGGCGAATTCCTTTGCGGGGCTGATGGTCTGGGGCTTTCTGCTGGGTATCGGCGGCACCTCGTTCGCGGTCGGCGTGCCGTTCGTGAACAACTGGTACGAGCCCGCGCGGCGCGGCTTCGCCACCGGCATGTTCGGGCTCGGCATGGGCGGTACCGCGCTCTCGGCGCTGTGCACCCCGCGCCTGGTCGAACATCTCGGGCGGGCGCAAACCCATGCGCTGCTGGCGGTGGCGCTGGCCGCGCTGGGCGTGGTGGTGCTGTTGTTCGCGCGGGACGCGCCGAGCTGGACGCCCGCCACCGATCCGGCGCTGCCGCGGATTCGGGAAGCGTTGCGGCTCAAGGCGACCTGGCAGGGGTCGCTGCTGTACGCGGTGGCGTTCGGCGGGTTCGTGGCCTTCTCGACCTACCTGCCGACGGTGCTGCACAACGTCTACGAGTTCGCCCAGTCGGACGCGGGCATCCGTACCGCCGGGTTCGCCATGGCCGGAGTGCTGGCCCGCCCGATCGGCGGCATCCTCTCCGACAAGGTCGGCCCGATCCGCGTGCTGACCGCCGCGTTCGCGGGGGCCGCGGTGCTGGCCTTGGTGCTGGCCGTCGAGCCGCCCGCCGAACTGCCGGCCGGTGCGGCGCTGGTGGCCATGGCGTTCTGCCTGGGCCTGGGCACCGGCGGCGTGTTCGCCCTGGTCGCCAAGCTGGTGGATCCGGCCCGGGTCGGCACGGTGACCGGATTGGTCGGTGCCGCAGGCGGTCTGGGCGGATACTTCCCGCCGCTGGTCATGGGGTTCGCCTACGGGCAGACCGACAGCTACACCATGGGTTACCTGCTGCTGGCCGGAACGGCCTCCGCCGCATTGGTTTACACCGTGGCCCTGCGTCGCGCGGTGACGGGTAACCCCGACCGGACCGCAGCCCCCACCTCAGCCCCGGCGGTGCACCGCTGAGCCCCTCGACGCAGGTTCCGCGCGGGGAAACCGCAGCCGCCGCACCTGACGGGAGTGCGGCGGCTGCGGGCGTTGGATTCCGGCCGAGAGCACGCCGGAATGACGGGGCGGGGCGGGACCGCTAGCTGCTCGAGGCGTTGGCGAAAGGCGTGACGGCGGGGTGGACGGGGCGGCGATTCGGGTGCTGCCACAGGCCCTTTCGCTCGAGGATGGGCAGGACGCCCTCGCCGAACCAGTACGCCTCTTCCAGGTGCGGGTAACCGGACAGGACGAACTGGGAGATGCCCGCCTTCGAGTATTCGATGAGGCGTTCGGCCACTTCCTCGTGCGAGCCGACCAGGGCGGTGCCCGCGCCGCCGCGGACCAGGCCGACACCGGCCCAGAGGTTCGGAGCGATCTCGAGCCGGTCGGTGCTGCCGTTGTGCAGTTCCGACATGCGGCGCTGGCCCTCGGATTCGCTCTTGCCGAGCGCGGCTTGGACGCGTTCGATATCGGCGGGGTCGATGCCGGACAGCAGTTTGTCGGCGACCGCCCACGCCTCCTCGGACGTGTCGCGGGTGATGACGTGGATGCGCAGGCCGTAGTCGAGCTTGCGGCCGTGATCCACCGCGAGGCCGCGAATCCAGTCCAGCTTGCGGCTGACCGCGAGCACCGGCTCACCCCAGGTGAGGTAGGTGTCGGCGTAGCGGGCCGCGACCGGTCCGGCGGGGGCCGAGGAGCCGCCGAAGAAGATCGGCGGGATCGGGTCCGGCCGGTTGCTCAGCAGCGCGTTCTCGACGCGAATGTGCTCGCCCTGGAACGAGGTCGGCTCGTGCGACTCCCACAGTGAACGCACCACGTGCAGGAATTCACCGGTTCGGGTGTAGCGCGATTCCTTGTCGGCGAAGTCGCCGTAGGCGGCCTGTTCCAGGGGTTCGCCGCCGGTCACCACATTGATGAGCAGCCGTCCGGCGGAGTGCCGCTGGAAGGTGCCCGCCATCTGCGCGGCCAGGGTCGGGCTCATCAGTCCGGGGCGCAGGGCGACCAGGAATTTCAGCGTCTCGGTGGTCTCCACCAGCATGGCCGTGGTCAGCCAGGCGTCCTCGCACCAGGAGCCGGTGGGGGTCAGCACGGCCTCGAAGCCATTGGATTCGGCGGCCGCGCCGATCTGGTTGAGGTAGTGCAGCGAGGCGGGCCGGTCACCCGACATCGGCGTGCCGTGCCCGCCGACCACGAGGCCGCGGGAGTCGCCGGAGGTGGGCAGGAACCAGTGGAACGACAAGCTCATTCGGGGACTCCTAGGAGTTGAATCGGTCGTTGAAGCGGGTGTCGATGAAGTCGGAGATCTTCAGCTTTCCGGGAATCAACTTGGCGTCGGAGAAGGCGTCGGCGACCTGCTGTTCGGCGGCGATGGTGGCGTCGTCGAGCGGATGATCCTGGAAATTGGCGCGATTCACCGCCAGCAGGGTGACGTCGTAGGGCACGCCGGTGATGGCCGAGGACTGCTTGGCCCACTCCTCGCGATGCCCGGTGATCCAGGTGTGCGCGCGCTGGATGCGGCCCAGCAGATCCCGCACGGCCGCGGCATTCGCCTTGTTCTCCAAGGTCTTCGAGCCCACCACCCAGAAGCTGTCCGGCTTCAGGTAACCGGTGCCGTCGACCAGCACGCGGTTACCCGCCACTTCGGCCTGGGCCACATAGGGATCCCACACCGTCCAGGCGTCGACCCGGCCGGTGGACAGCGCGGCCAGCGCGTCGGCGGGCTGCAGGTACTGCGGTTCGATGTCGTTGAAGGTGAGCCCGTTCTTGGTCAGCACCGAGAGCAGGTGATAGTGCGCCGAGCTGCCCTTGGTGACCGCGATCTTCTTGCCGCGCAGGTCCTTCGGATCCTTGATGGCCGAATCCTTGGGCACCAGCACGCCATTGCCCGCCGAGCCCGAGTCGTACACGCCAGCGATCTTGATCTGCGATTTGGCCGCGGCCGCGAAGACCGGCGGCGCGTCGCCGACGCCGCCGAAGTCCACGGATCCGGCATTGATGGCCTCGAGCATGGGCGGGCCGGCGGTGAAGCTGGCCCATTCCACCTTGTAGGGCAGGTCCTTGCCCTGGCCGGACACGTCGAGCAGGGCCTGCAGGGCCATGCCCTTCTGATCGCCGATGTGCAGGGTCACCTTCGACAGATCGACCGAACCGTCCGCGTTCACGCCCCTGTTGTCGTCGCTGCTCGAGCCGCAGGCCGCGGTGAGCAGGGCCGTGGCGACCGCGAGCGCGGCAATGAGGCGTTTGCGTTTCATTCGGTGGATCCTTCTTCGGAGGTGACGCCCAGCTCGGCGAGCAATGCGGTACGCAGGGCCAGGAATTCGGGGTGGTCGCGCCGACGGGGGCGCGGCAGGTCGATGGGGATTTCGCGGGCGATGCGGCCCTCGGCCAGCACCAGTGCGCGATCGGCGAGCAGCAGCGCCTCGTCCACGTCGTGGGTGACGAGCAGGACGCCGGGGCGGTGCTTGGCCCACAGGTCCAGCACCAGGTTGTGAATCGTGATGCGGGTCAAGGCATCCAGTGCGCTGAAGGGCTCGTCGAGCAGCAGCAGTTCGGGCTCGCGCACCAGGGCGCGGGCCAGCGAAGCGCGTTGCGCCTCACCGCCGGAGAGGGTGAGCGGCCATGCCCCGCCACGTTCGGCCAGACCGACTTCGGCCAGCGCGGCTTCCGCTGCGGCCTTGGGGTGCTGACGACGCAGGCCCAGAGTGATGTTGTCGCGCACCCGCTTCCACGGCACCAGGCGGGGCTCCTGGAACGCGACGGCCACCTCGCCCGAGACGGCCAGTTCACCTTCGGTCTTGTCGTCGAGTCCGGCCAGCGCGCGCAGCAGCGTGGATTTGCCGGAGCCGCTGCGGCCGAGCAGGGCCACGAATTCGCCGGGCCGGATATCGAGGTCCAGGCCGTGCAGCACCCGACGCTCGCCGAAGTCCTTGACCAGCCCGCGAATTCGCACCACCGCGTCGGCGGGAACGTCCGGGGTGGAGTTCTTCTCGATCTCGGCCAGTGTCGCCGCGATCACCGAATCGGTCAGGGTGCCAGGAAGCCGCGTCGCCATGACAGCGCTCTCCTCTCGATCGAACGGACCAGTGCGTCGGTCAGCAGACCGAGCACGCTGTAGACGAGCAGGCCGACCACGATCACGTCGGTGCGCAGGAATTCACGGGCGTCGTTGATCATGGCGCCCAGGCCCGCATCGGCATTCACCTGTTCGGCCACGATCAGCGCCAGCCAGGCCACACCCAGCGATTGCCGCAATCCGACCAGCGCCTGCGGCAGTGCGCCCGGCAGCACGATGTGGCGGACCAGCTGCAGCCGGTTGAGCCGCTGGACCTGCGCCAGCTCGGCGAGTTTGCCGTCCACACTGCGGATTCCGGCGAAAGTATTGAGGTACAACGGCACCGCCACCCCGAAGGCGACCAGCACGATCTTGGGCAGCTCCCCGATCCCGAACCACAGGATGAACAGCGGGATCAGCCCGTAGAACGGCAGCGTCCGCAGCATCTGCAGGATCGGATCGACGAGGTACTCCCCCACCCGGCTCAACCCGGCCACCAGCGCCAGCGCGATGCCCGCGACCGCGCCGATGACGAAGCCCACCGCCGCCCGCTGCAGCGACACCGAGAGCGCCTTGGTCAGCGTCCCGTCCTTGATCAGGTCGATCGCGGTCTGCACCACGGTCACCGGCGAGGCCAGCAATCGTTCCGGCAGCACACCGGTGGCGCTGGCCAGCTGCCAGATCACCACCAGCACGATCGGCGCGACGAACCGCGCGAGCACGGATACGCTCGGCAGGTGCAGCCGGGCCGCGATGGGCCTGGCCTGCACGGCTATTGAGGACACGACAGCACCTCGGGGCACAGGGGACGGGGACGTTGGCGGACGAGGGCCTTCACCCACCGATACAGACCATGCCGGTCCGAAACCGCCCGGTCACCGTTTGTAATCCGCGTGATTCTGGGCTTGCCCGATCCCCCGACTGCCACAATGGATCCGCAGCGAGGAGCCGAGGACCGGAATGAACAGTCCGAATCACCCGCTCACCGTCGGATCCCGGTTCGGTCCCTATCGGCTCGACCGGCTGATCGGACGCGGGGGTATGGGGGAGGTCTATCAGGCCTACGACACGGTCAAGGACCGGACCGTGGCCATCAAGGTGCTGCCCGAGCGCCTGGCCGGGGACAGCGTCTACCGGCAGCGCTTCCAGCGGGAATCCCATGCGGCGGCACGGCTTCGGGAAGCGCACGTCATCCCGATCCACGATTACGGCGAGATCGAGGGCCGCCTCTACATCGATATGCGGCTGGTGGACGGCGACAGTCTGCGCTCCCTGCTGCACCGGCACGGGCCGGGCAATCCGGAGGACGCGGTCACCGTCGTCGAACAGGTCGCCGCCGCACTGGATGCCGCGCACCGCGACGGGCTGCTGCACCGAGATGTGAAGCCGGACAACATCCTCGTCACCCACACGGGCTTCGTGTATCTGGTGGACTTCGGCATCGCCCAGTCGGCCACCGACGAATCGCTCACCCAGGACGGGGGCGCGGTCGGCTCCTACCGCTATATGGCTCCCGAGCGCTTCGCGGCCGTCGAGATCGGTCCGCCCTCCGATGTCTATGCGCTGGCCTGCGTGCTGTTCGAATGTCTCACCGGCACCCGGCCGTTCGCGGGCGGCAATGACGCACAGATCATGGCCGCGCACATGTTCGACCCGATCCCCCGCCCGAGTCTGGTCCGCCCGACCGTCCCGGCCGCCCTCGACGCGGTCGTCGCGCGCGGCATGGCCAAGGAGCCCGCGCAGCGCTACGGCAGCGCAGGCGAACTCGCCGCCGCGGCGCGGACCGCCCTCAACGATCGCACCGGCGGCCGCACCCCCGACCCGAGCGCGCCGCGCCCCACCGGCACCGCCCCGCGAGCGACCACGAATCCGGCTCGGGCCCAGACCGATACGACGGGAACGGTGGTCAGCGCCGCCACCGGATCGGCCTCGACGGTCGCGCCCGGGGACCCGAGCAACGCCGACTTCCAGGCGAAAACCGATGGCGGCCGGGCGGATACCGGCGGGAGCAGGGCTGATACCGGCGGGAGCAAGGCGGATGCCGGTGGCAGCGAGGCGAAACCGCCGACCCCCCGGTCCCGCCGTCGGCTGCGCCGGGTGGGTGCGCTGCTCGCCACGACGGTACTGCTCGCCGCCTCACTGACCTTCGCCGGCTGGGCCTACCTCCGGCACACGACCGCGGGCACCCCGGTCGGAGATGCCGCGACACTACGCGGACCCGATATCGACTTGCTCGCGATTGTCGGCTGGGCCGGATATCACCGCGCCAATTGCGTGCACGGCAACCCCGACGTCTCCACCACGTCTTTCGTCGTCTGCGATCCCAATCCCGACGCCTCCGCACCGGCCGCCCGGTTCTTCCGGTTCAAGACCGCGACCGCGATGCACGACCTCTACAACAGCAATTTCCTGGGCACGCTCGGCGCGACCGCCTGCCCGTCGGATCCGGCAGGCAAGGACGGGCCGTCGCTGAAGGACGGTGTGGAGGTAGGCCGCAAGGCCTGCTACATCGACCACACGACAGGCGTGCCGAAACCGGGCTTGGTGCTGACCGACGAAGCCCGGCTGACGCTGGCCACCTACATCTGGGACGCCGCGAACCAGACCGCACTGCGCGACTACTACGCCAAATCGAACCTCGGACGGTTCCGCGCGCAGGAGAGCGCCCGCGATCCCGACGACTTCACCGCGGCCGACTACTACCTGCTCGATCGCCTCAACGACCCGTATGTCCGCCGCAACTGCCGCCACACCGATCCGCCGGTCGGTCCGGTGACCGCGATCATCGACTGCGACACCAAACTCGATGCCCCCGGCGTCTCGTTCGTGGGCGCACCCAACACCGACACGGCGAAAACGCTCTATCAGGCTGATCTCAACCAGTTCCCCGGACACGGGTGCGGCGGTTCCGGCACCGACGAGGTGTGGCGCAAACAGAGCACGCCCGTCGGGCGGTACTTCTGTTTCACCGACAAGACCTCGGATCCGTCCCGCCCCGCCCTGGTCGCGGTGTACGAGGAGCTGCACCTGTTCGTCCTGGTGACCGGCTCCCCGGCCGACTATCCCGGCGACAGCCCCAAAGACGATGCGGCACTACGCGCCTGGTTCGAGAAGTACTTCACCACATAGATGGTGCCGGGTTCCCTCCGCAGCTGGGAACCCGGCACCGGGGTCGGCCACCGGTGTGGGCGGCGGCCGACGTCTTTACAGACCGTCGCGGACGATATCCACCGCGCGGCTGAGAATGCCCAGGCCGTGGGTGATTTCGTCATCGGTGACGGTGAGCGGCGGCAGCAGCTTCACGACTTCGTCGTAGGAGCCGGAGGTTTCGACGAGCAGCCCGTGCTCGAAGGCGACGCGGCAGACCTTGGTGGCCTGCGAGGCGTCGGCGAAGACCAGACCCTGCACCAGGCCGCGTCCGCGGGTGGTGATGCCGGTGAAGGATTCGGTCAGCGTGGTCAGGTGCGCGGTGATGCGCTCGCCCTTGGCGAGGGTCGCGACTTCCAGGCGGTTGTCGGACCAGTAGTGGCGCAGCGCGACCTCGGCGGTCACGAAGGCGGCGTTGTTGCCGCGGAAGGTGCCGTTGTGCTCGCCCGGGGCCCACTGATCCAGCTCGCGGCGCATGAGCACCAGCGCCATCGGAAGTCCGTAGCCGCTGATGGATTTCGACAGCGTGACGATGTCGGGGGTGATGCCGGCGATCTCGAAGGAGAAGAACGGGCCGGTGCGGCCGCAACCCATCTGGACATCGTCGACGATGAGCAGAATGCCACGGTCGGAACACAGTTCGGCGAGGTGGCGCAGCCACTGCGCGCGGGCCACATTGACGCCGCCCTCACCCTGCACGGTCTCCACGATCACCGCGGCGGGCTTGTCCAGGCCCGAGGAGCTGTCGTCCAGTGCCCGGCGCATCCACGAAAGGTCCTCGGCCTCATCGAGATAGCCGTCGTAGGGCATCGGGGTGGTGTGCACCAGCGGGACGCCCGCGCCGGCGCGCTTGGCGGCATTGCCGGTGACCGAGAGCGCGCCCAGCGTCATGCCGTGGAAGGCATTGGTGAAGTTCAGGATGCTGGTGCGGCCGGTGACCTTGCGCGCCAGCTTGAGTGCGGCCTCGACCGCGTTGGCTCCCGTCGGGCCGGGGAACTGCACCTTGTAGTCCAGTCCGCGTGGGGTCAGCAGCAGTTCGCGAATCGTCTCCAGCAGGCGGCGTTTGGCGACGGTGGACATGTCCAGGCCGTGGGTGATGCCGTCGCCGACGATGTAGTCGATGAGCGACTGCTTGAGCACGGGGTTGTTGTGCCCGTAGTTCAGCGTGCCCGCGCCGGCGAAGAAATCGAGGTAGTCCTTGCCGCTCTCGTCGGTGAGCCAGGCGCCGCGGGCGGTGTCGAAGACGGTGGGCCAGGAACGGCAGTAGCCACGCACATTGGACTCGAGCGCCTCGAAAACGGTCGATTCGGCAATGGTCATCAGCAGGTCCTAGCGTCGCAACAAAGTGAAACGCTGATGTTTCTACCAGTCCTCAGAGTGAAACACGACCATTTTCGACAAATCCCGCCAGACCTCGCAGCGTTTTGGCCGAACCCGGCCCCCGACACCGCCTTTGCCCGTAGCGTCAACCAGTTGTGCGCAGCGACGTGGGGGTCTACTGGCAGCTGGTCAAGGCAGGGTTTCGCAGACAATCGCACTACCGGCTCGCCATGCTGGCCGGTCTGTTCACCAACCTGATCTTCGGCTTCGTCCGGGCCGCCGTACTCGGCGCGGCCGTACACGCCAACAGCGGCTTCGGCGGCTACGACCGCAGCACCATCGGGGCCTACATCTGGCTCTCGCAGGGCCTACTGGGGGCCATCGCCTTCTGGATCGTGCCCGACATCGTGGAGCGCATCCACACCGGCGACGTGGTCATCGACTTCCTGCGGCCCATCGACATCCAATTCGCGCATCTGGCCGAATATCTCGGGCGGGCCGCCTGCACCCTGCTCGCCCGCGCACTACCCAGCATCCTGGTCGGTGTGGTCACTTTCGGCCTCGCCTTCCCGACCACCGCGGGCCCCTACGTGCTGGGCGGAATCAGCCTGCTGCTGGCCATGACCCTGTCGTTCCTGTCCATGTTCGCGGTCAGCCTGGCCGGGTTCTGGCTCATCGAGACTCGCGGGCTGCGCGCGCTGCACATGATCCTGGGCACCTTCCTGGCCGGACTGTTCGCACCCCTGCACCTGTTCCCGGACTGGCTGCGCGCCATCGCCTACGCGACGCCCTTCCCGTCCATGCTGCAGTGGCCCATCGATGTGCTCTCGGGCCGAACCACCGGGATCGCCGCATTGGAACTCGTTGTCGTGCAATGCTTCTGGTTACTGATTCTGGTGGGGGCAGGCCAGCTGCTGCTCCGTGCCGGACGCCGCAAGCTGGAGGTGCAGGGTGGTTGAGACACTCCCCTCCCGCCTTACGCCCTACCGCGCCGTACTCGGTTCGCGACTGCGTGCCCAGCGCGCCTATCCACTGTCCTTCGCCACGGATCTGCTGAGCGCCTTCCTGATCGGGCTGGTGGAATTCGGTGAAATGTGGGTCATCTTCCACAATGTGCCGCGGCTGGGCGGCCTGGATCTCGACGGCATGCTGCTGCTGTTCGGGCTCAGCAATACCTGTTTCGCCATCGCCGACATGGTCGTGGGGCACGCCGACACCCTGCCCACCTATATCCGAATGGGCCGATTGGACGCCTTCTACCTACGGCCCCAACCATTACTGCTGCAACTGATGACCAGCGATCTGCAACTGCGCCGGGTCGCGCGCATTGCGGTCGCGACCACCGTGCTCTCATTCGGGTTGGCACGCAACGACATTGCCTGGACGCCCGCGCACGTCATCCTGTTCGCGCTCACCCTGCTGTCCGGAATCATCATCTTCGCGGGACTTTTCGTGTGCGCGGCGGGAGTACAGTTCTTCCTGATCGACGGCGCGGAGCTGACCAATTCCTTCACCTATGGCGGGTCGTACGCCTCCATGCAGCCGACCTCGGTGTTTCCCGCACCGATGAAACTCGTTTTCGGATTTCTGGTTCCGGTCGCCTTCACCTCGTATCTGCCCACCATCGCCCTGCTCGGTCTGCCCGGCCCGGCCCTGCTGCCGAACTGGCTCGCCTGGGCAGCGCCGCTGGCGGCGCTGTGGGTGTGGAGCGCGGCGCTGTTCCTGTGGCGACTGGGGACCCGGCACTATCAAGGAGGCGGCGGGTGAGCGGTGCGATCATCGATATCGAGGACCTGACACGAACTTTCGTGCTCAGCCGCAAGGAGGGCCGCTGGCGGCGACGCCGGGAACTGGTCACCGCCGTGGACTCGATGAGCTTCCGCGTGGAACCCGGCGCGGCGGTCGGATACATCGGCGCGAACGGGGCCGGCAAGTCCACCACCATCAAGATGATCACGGGCATCCTGGTGCCCACCGCCGGCCGGTTGCGCACCTGCGGCCTGGACCCGGTCCGGCAGCGGCGCGAACTGGCCGGGCGGATCGGCGTGGTGTTCGGGCAGCGCTCGCAGCTGTGGTGGGATCTGCCACTGCGCGAATCGTTCTCGATCCTGGCGGCCATCCATCGGCTGCCCCCGCACACCGCGCGCGACCGCACCGACGAACTGGTCGGGCGACTGGAGATGGACGGCACCCTCGACACCCCCGTGCGGCAGCTCTCGCTGGGCCAGCGCATGCGCGCGGAGGTCGCCGCGGCCCTGCTGCACGAACCCGAGCTGATCATTCTCGACGAACCGACCATCGGCCTGGATGTGTTGTCCAAGCAGCGATTACGTGAATTCCTGCGCTACGAGCGCACCCAACGCGGCACCACGCTGCTGCTCACCACCCACGACATGGGCGATATCGAGCGGCTGTGCGAGCGGGTGCTGGTGGTCGATCACGGGCGGCTGGTCTACGACGGTTCGCTGACCGGGCTCGGCGCGACCGTCGGCGCACAACGCGTGCTGACCGTCGACCTCGCCGAGCCCACCCCGGACCTGTCGGATCTGCCCGGGGCCAAACTGCTCGACAGCGCCGGTGCGGGCATGCGGCAGCGGCTCGCCTTCGACAGCGAGATCACCACTGCCGCACAGTTGCTCACGGCCGTCTCCGCCCGCGCGGAGGTCCGCGACCTGTCCATCGAGGAACCCGATATCGAGGACGTGGTGCGGCGGCTCTACGAGGCGGCGGCGTCGGGCTCCCTCGCACCCTGATCGAGGCGGAACGGCGGATAGGCGTCGGTCATCAGGGAGGCGTAGACGCGCACCCGGATCCCCCAGCGGTTGATGCCCATGGCGAAGTCGTAGAGGCCGGGCAGGTACGCGCCGGTGAACAGCAGGCCGACGGCCGCGATCACGATCAGAATCGGCAACAGCGACATCATATTCCGGCCGCCGCCCATGAATGCCGCGACGATCAGATACTGCGGAATCGCCAGCAGCCACCATTTGATCAAGACCATCCAGCGATTGAGTTGTTCGGGATAGTCGACTTCCAGATCAGCGGGATAGTTCGGATCCGGCTCGAGGCTGAACGGCGGGTAGCGGTCGGTTCCCAGTTGTGAGAGCGCATAGAAGCGAACGCGCCAACTCCAGCGCAGCACACCGACATTGAAGTCGAACAGCGCTCTCGGATACACGCCCGTGAAGAGGATGGCGAAGAACGCGATGATCGAAACGACAAGATAGGCGATCGTCAGGAAAAGCAACACCACATAATGTGGAATAGCAAGTATCCACTTGACAATCCACATCCAGCGGGACAACCCCGGGTCGAGGTCGCCGCGTACACGCACCGGATAAGCAGGACTGGGCTGCATGGCCCTCACTCCTCTCGAGCGCCGGCGATCGGCTTGCTCGCGACCGCCGCCCAAACAACGGTGAGGCGTTGTTCACCCCATTGTTTCCCCGCCGACGCGGAGATCACATCTGCTTCTCACACATTGTGACCAGATTTGTAATAGCGCGCCCGACGGCGAGTTCCGCACACCACACAGACCCGTTTTCACATTGCGGCACCCGCTCCCGTGTGCGACGTTGCTGACCATTCTCCAAGTGCGCGGCTCGGGTCGGCACACCAGCTGAGTTACGGGAGACGGAGTGAAATTGCGTCCGGCAAAGGCGTTGCCATCGGGTGATGCGAAGCTGCCGCCGAGCCTGGAAATATTGCGGCCCCGCACCATTCGGGCCCGGCTACGCCGGATTCTGATCGTGTCGGTGGCGCTGGTACTGGCGCTGCTGACGGTCATCGTCGCCCGCGAAGTCGGCGGATATCGCGAAACCGGCGACACCACCCGCGCGGTTCACCTGGCACTCGACGTCCAGGACCTGGTGCACGAGGTGCAGCGCGAACGCGGCCTCACCAACGGCCTGCTAGCCGGTGACGCGGCCTCGCGACCGGCGCTGGGCAATCAGCGGATGGCCACCGACAGCGCACTGCAGGAACTGAATTCGACGCTGGCCGGTACGCCGCCGGGCGCGGATCTGGTGCGCACCGCGCTCGGGCAGTTCTCCGGGGTGACCGCCAACCGCGCCGACGTGGACGCCGGCCGCGCCGACCGGTCGGCCTCGTTCAGCTTCTATACCAATGCGATCGCGGCCCTGAACCAGACGCGACCGGGCCTGGACAACGCGCCCGACGGCCAGCTGTGGCGCGGACTGGAAACCCTCTACGCGCTCGGCGACGTCAAGGAATTCACCGGGCAGGAACGCGGATTCCTCAACGGCGTCTTCGCCGCGGGCGGCTTCGGGCCCGGCGAGTACGTCAAGTTCCTCGATATTCGCGCCGCCAAGCAAGCCGCGGTAACCGCCTTCGAACGTGATGCCACCCCCGAGCAGCGCTCCCTGCTGGCCGACGCCACGCGGACGGACGCCGCGGTGCGCGCGGGCGAAGCCGAAACCGTCGCCATCGGCTCCGAGCGCGGGCCACTCACCGAACCCGTGAACGACGGGGACTGGTGGCGCGATATGAGCGCCGTCATCGACGGCCAGCGCCAGGTGCAGCGCAGCGTAGGCGACCAGATCACCTCCCGGGCAAGCGATCTGCGCCGCGACGCCGCCCTGCGCCTGGGGCTTTACGTGCTGGCCGCCGCACTCGCCATCGCCGCCGAGGTGGCGCTGGTGGTGGCCAGCGTGCGGGCCATCGTACGGCCGCTGGCCGAACTCGCCGACGAGGCCGATCTGGTCGCCGGGCAACGACTTCCGCAACTCATCGCCGCCTGGCAGGACTCCGAGTCCGCCGACCCCGACCCGCCGGAACCGGTGCGCGCCGATGAGAACGCCGGGGCGGAGATCGCTTCCGTGGCGCGCGCGCTGGACCGGGTGCAGACCACCGCCTACGAACTCGCCTCCGCCCAGGCCCGGCTGCGCCGCAACACCACCGAGTCCATGGCCAACCTGGCGCGGCGCAATCAGAACCTGGTGCGTCGCCAGCTCGGGCTGATCAGTGATTTCGAGCGCGAGGAACTCGACCCCAGCGCGCTGGGCAATCTGTTCGAGCTCGACCATCTGGCCACCCGCATGCGCCGCAATGCCGAAAGCCTGCTGGTGCTGGTCGGCGAGTCCAGCCCGCGCCGCTGGTCCAAACCCATTCCGCTGACCGACGTCATCCGCGCCGGTCTCTCGGAGGTCGACGACTACCGCCGCGTGGTGCTGCGCCGGGTGGACGAAACCGCCATCGCGGGCGCACATGTCAGCGAGGTCGCGCACATGCTGGCCGAACTCATCGAGAACGGGCTGTCGTTCTCACCACCCGACCTCGAGGTGGAGATCTACGGGCGGCGACTCGGCGCGAAGTACATGATCGCCGTCGTCGATCACGGCGTCGGCATGCCGCCCGACCAGCTCGCCACCGCCAATGCCCGGCTCTGCGGTGAGGCCGACTTCCTCGTCGCGCCGACCCGCTTCCTCGGCCATTACGTCGTCGGCCGGTTGGCCCGGCGGCTGGGCGTCGAGGTCGAGCTGACCGTTTCGCCGACCAGTGGCGTGGTGGCGCGGATGCTGCTGCCCGCCGAACTGCTGGGCGATCCCGCCAGCGAACGGCCCGCACCGCCCGTGGATGCCAAACACGCTGTGGGAGCCCAGCTTCCGACGGTCTCGGACGCCATGCCGGAACCCACCCGCGGGCGGCACAGTTCCACGCCCGGCGGCGGCGAACAATCGGTTCCCGCGGCACCTGCGGCCACCGATCCCTTGTTCGATACCGCCACCGTGTTCGGCACCGACCACGTCTTCGCGAGCGGTCAGGCGCTCGGGAGCGGCCGCGTGTTCGACAGCAGCGCAGCATCATTCAGCGGCACGCCACCATCGGGCCCCGCCGCGCCGACCGAGGCGGAGCAACCGGTCGCCGCCACCGAACCCGCCGCCGCCACGGCCGGGCAGGGCGCTACCGCTGGACCATCAGTGGGCGCTACCGCTGGGCCATCGCATGCCACCGCGGCCGAGCGGCTGCTCGGCGGCCCCGCCACCGGATCGTTCGCGCTCCCGCAGATCGGCGCACCCCAGCCGGTCGGGCCGCAGCCCGCGGCGCTTCGGTCCGACGCGCCGCGCAACGGTGCGGCGGTCGCCACCGCGCCGCCACAGCCGATTGCGGCCCCGGTGAACGGGAGTGCGGTGCGCCCGGTTTCGGCGGGCTCACCGAGCGCCGAGGCGGAGGTTTCGGGAGCCGTCCCCGGGGTGCAACGTACGCGAAACGGTCTCGTCAAGCGCACCAGGAAGACTCACGAGAATTCGGAACCCACGCAGAGCAACGGATCAGCGCCCGCGCAGGGCAACACACCAGCAGCCGAGCAATCCGCATCAGGGAGTGCGGGCCGCTCACCCGACCAGGTGCGCAGCATGCTCGCCGGATTCCGGAACGGGCATCAACGCGGGCTGGGCGGCGAACCGCCCGTACCCGGATCGAAAGCATAGGAGGGACCACGGGTGACAACCCACTACACCGACACCGATCCGCACACCTTCAACTGGCTGCTGGCCGACTTCGTGCGCACCACCGACGGCGTGCGCGACGCCGTGGCGGTGTCCTCCGACGGTCTGCTCATGGCGATGTCAGCGGGCCTGGACCGCTCGGCCGCCGACCGGCTCGCCGCCATCGTCTCCGGGCTCACCAGCCTCGGCCGAAGCGCCTCGCGCAGTTACGATTTCGACGGTCTGCGGCTGATCATGATCGAGATGGGGCGCGGCTTCCTACTGGTGTCCTCGATGGCCAACGGCAGCTGCATCGGCGTGATCGCCGATATGGCCGCCGATATCGGCCTGGTCGGCTATCAGATGGCGGTACTCGCCGACCGGGCCGGTGCACTGCTGACTCCCGCCCTGATCTCCGAGTTGCGGGAATCGCTGAGCCGATGAACGATTCGCACCGGCTTCCGGACGAGCGCATGATCGCGCTCACCCGCCCCACCGGGTGGTCCGGCGCCGCAGCGTCCGACGGAGATGCCTTGCGGGAAAAGGGATTCGCCGAGGCCGAAGAGCAGGTCGTGCGGCCTTTCATGATGACCTCCGGCCGCACCACCCCGGTGGTCGACGGGCTCCGCATCGAGACCCTCGTACGCGCCACTCCCGCAGCGCTTTCCGCGCCATTACGCTTCGAGCTCGAACGGGTGGTAAGACTGTGCCAGCGCCCGCACTCGATCGCCGAAATCGGTGCCGCCCTGCGGGTTCCGATCGGGGTGGCCCGGGTGCTGGTCAGCGACCTGGTGTCCGCGGGACACGTGTCGGTGGGCGGCACCGACGAACTCTCCACCGCTGCTCTGGAAAGGATCCGGGACCTTGTACGGAACCTCTGACAATCCCCCACTGGCGTCGTCGGTGAAGATCGTGACCAGCGGCGGCTTCGGTGTCGGGAAGACCACCTTCATCGGGGCCATCTCCGAGATCGAACCGCTGGCCACCGAGGCCGCCATGACCGAAGTGTCGATGGGGGTGGACGATCCGGGCCTGGCCACCGGCAAGACCACCACCACCGTGGCGCTGGACTTCGGCCGCATCACCCTCGACACCAGTCTGGTGCTCTATCTGTTCGGCACGCCCGGCCAGGAACGCTTCGAATTCCTCTGGGACGACCTGCTCGACGGCGCGCTGGGCGGGGTCATCCTGGTCGACACGGGTCGCGTCGAGGACTGCTATCCGGTGCTGGACTTCTTCGAACAGCGCCGCACCCCGTTCGTGGTGGCCGTCAACCGATTCGAGACCGGATCGCGCTTCGACCTCGAGGAGGTGCGCGAGGCCCTGGATCTGGCCCCTACCGTGCATCTGATGGATTGCGATGCCCGCGATCGGGAATCGGTGAAATCGGTGCTGGTGGCGCTGCTCGAGCAGATTCTGCGCTCGCGGCGCACCCCTGCTCTCGCCGGTTGACCAAAAATCGCCCCGGGTGCCGACGGCACCCGGGGCGATTGCCCGAAAACCCTTCGCGTAACGCGAATTAGCGGCCGAAAGAACCGGTCCAGAGGGTGTTGAGGAGGCCGCCCAGGGCGGCGCTACCGGTGTTCAGAACGCCGTTCAGTGCAGCGGAACCAGTGTCGATGATAACCGGGATCATGTTTCAACCTCTCTCTAGTGACGCCGCCGCTCGGGATTTCCGCTCGACGACTGGGCCCACACTGCCGACCGTTTCTTAGGCGAACCTTTTCTGTAGCTAAGAGGTTGCTAAGACGGGGTGTGTGGCCCGTCACATGAGAGAGAACTGTCCAGTTTCTACTGCGGCGGCGCGGCGCCCTGCGAGTAGAGACTCACCTCGCCGTCCTCGCCGAGAAACGCGTTGACCAGCATCGTTCCGCTGGAACGCAATTCGTCGGGGTCCGGCGCGGTGGTGGTGATGGCGATCTGCGGGAGGGCTCCCCAGTTGACGACGAATCGGTCGGGCGGTCCGTTGTCGTCGGACAGATGCGCGAGACGGAACACCGACACCGTCCGGCGAACAATCAGATTCCGGACGACTTCGGCAATTCGCTCGGGGTCTTCCAGCGCGAACATGAAACCGAATCGCAGCTCCGGCGAAGACGCATAGGCGGGCACGAATACCGAGGCTAATGGACCAAGGCGCGTCGCGCCCCCGGCGCGCCGCACAGATAGCTATTCATAAGCCTCGGTAACCGATCTCGCGCGGCACAGGGCGCGTACCGGTGGCGGCCGGTGATCGAACCCATCTCACTCGCCGCCCGCGCAGGTGTCGATCAGCCTTCAACCGCAGCGCCCATGTGACCGTCTTGTAATGCTGTATAACAATTTTCAGGCAGCTTCGACGATCACGCGCCGGATGGTTGCGCCCCTCCGACTATCGCGCTTTCCTGAATATGTCCCGCATTATCGGACAGTCTTCTCACCGCATCGTCGCGGATTTCCCGGTTACTTCACCGTGTCGCTGGTGGTGGGCTGTTGCGTTCCGGGTGCGGGGCTGCGCCGGAGCCGAGGGGAGCCCCTCCCCGAAACCCCCTCGGCCCTGGCGCATCCAAGCATGCGACGGCGAGGGTGGGATTTTCATGGCAACCGACTACACCGGAGCGGGATTCGGGGCCGAACTCCCATCGCCATCAACGCTGTTGCGCGCCTTCCGGGAACCCATCGGCTCCGATCGCTCCGATCGCGACATCCTCGAATCAGCCCACGAGCTGGTGCGATGCCATGAGAATCGACATCGCGCCCTCGACGCGGCACATGCCGCCGACGCCACCCCCGACGATGTCGCCGACTGGACCCACCGCATCGACAAGATCGACATCCAGCGCGACGATCTGGTCACCCGCATCGACGACTGGGTGGCGGCCAATATCCCGCACCGCGCCGGCGCCTCCCTGCACACCGAGACCCTCGGCGCGGTGATCGACCGCATGGCCGCGAAATGGGTTGTCGCACAACGGGCCCTGGGCAACAACGGTCAGGAACCGGGCAACAACGGTCAGGAACCGATACGGAATCCGAAAGCAGCCGACGGGCGAACCCGGCGACGGGCCGGCGCGCACCGCATCAGCGAGGACCGGCCCCACCGCGGCGTGGACACGGAAGCCCACCTGCAGTGGTACCGGCTCGCCGAGCTCGCCGACGGCTATCGGGATCTGATCACGGAAGTCGCCCAGCACCGCAGGCGACTTCCGACTTGGTGAAACCCCAAGAGCATCGCGTCTAGCGGGGGTCGATGACTTCGGCGTCGATGAAATCGGCGTCCACGCGCTCGCTCACGACCGGCTTCGTTGCCGAATTGTCCTGGGCGGGTGCGGGTTCCGGAGTCTCGTCGAAGTCGTCGTCGAGGTCGTCGGCCAGGCTCTCAGCTTCCGCGCGCTGGGCGCGGGCGTCCTGCTCGGCGGCCGCGGCGGCCTCACGCATCTCGATGGCGTCGGTGATCCAGTCACCGATCTCGCGCGTCACCTCGGCGACGGTGCCGGTGATGATCGAGGCGATATTGCCGACGTGCCGCGCTCCGGACGACGTCAATTCCTGGATCAGATCCTTGTTGCTCTCGAATTTGGAAATCATTCACACGCCCACTTCTGTATGCGATGCCGCGCTCGCTCGGGTATCCGATTCCGTGCTCGCCCCCCGCCGCATCACGATAACACCGGGCCCAGCTGAATTCTTGACCAGGAACGGCGGCAGCGCCAGCTTGAACAGCTTGCCCCAGACCGAACCGATCTGCCGGGAGAAGCCTCCGGTGTTGTAGGGCAGGCCGTGCTTCTCGCACAGCGCGGCCACCTCGGGCGCGATCTCCGGGTAGCGGTTGGCCGGCAGGTCCGGGAACAGGTGGTGCTCGATCTGGTGCGACAGATTGCCGGACATGATGTGGAACAGCTTGGAGCCCTTGATATTGGCCGAGCCCAGCATCTGCCGGACGTACCACTCACCCTGGGTCTCCTCGGCGCACTCGTCCTGGGTGAACGTCTGTACGCCGGACGGGAAGTGCCCGCAGAAGATGATCGAGAAGGTCCACAGGTTGCGCACGATATTGGCGGTGAAGTTGGCCGTCAGCGTGGACAGGAACAGCGGTCCGGTCAGCGCCGGGAACACCACGTAGTCCTTGAGCACCTGCCGGCTGGCCTTGCGCCACTGTCCCTTGACCAGCGTCTTGATCTCCGACCAGGACTTCTTGCCGCGCACGATGTTCTCGACCTCGAGGTCGTGACCCATCACGCCCCACTCGAAGGCCAGCATGAGCATGAACGCGTAGAGCGGGTTGCCCAGTCGCAGCACGTTCCAGCTCTGCGCCTCGTCGATGCGCAGGATGCCGTAACCGATGTCGCGGTCCATGTCGAGGATGTTGGTGTAGGTGTGGTGCATGTAGTTGTGCGAGTGCCGCCACTGGTCGGCCGGGCAGACCGTATCCCATTCGAAGACCTGGGAATTCAGGGTCGGCTCACGCATCCAGTCCCACTGGCCGTGCATGACGTTGTGGCCGATCTCCATATTGTCGAGAATCTTGGAGATGCTCAGCGCGGCCACGCCGGCCAGCCAGAACGGGGGCAGGAAGCCCAGGTAGAGCAGGCCACGGCCGGCGATCTCGAAGCCGCGCTGGGCGCGGATGACGTTGTAGATGTACTCGCGGTCGGCGTCGCCGAGGTCGGCGGTGATGCGGGCGCGCAGCGCGTCGAGCTCGCGGCCGATCTCCTCGACCTGATCGACGGACAGGACGAGCGGGCCTTCGGTGGTCTCGGTGAGAATAGCCATTGGATTCCCCTTTTCAGATCTATCTCAAAGAGCGATGTCGACGTCCCCGACGGGGGCGTTGATGCAGAGCTGGATGGGCTGATCCGGGTCGCTGTCGAGCTCCCCGGTGCGCAGATTGCGGGTGCAGCCGCTGCGCTTGACGGCCGTGCAGGTGAAGCAGATGCCCATGCGGCAGCCGTACTGCGGCTTCAAGCCCGCGGATTCGGCCTGGTCGAGCAGGGATTCACCGGAGTTCTCGGCGACCACGCCGCTGTCGGAGAAGGTCAGCTTGCCTTCGGCGTCGGCGTCCACCACGGCCGTGGCCAGGGTGAACTCCTCGCTGTGCAGCCGGTCGCCGAGCTGCTCGGCCTCGTAGACGGTGCGGACGGCGGCCATCAGTCCGGGCGGACCGCACAGGTAGGTCTGCGCGATGGGGAACCAGGGCGCGAGCGATTCCAGCTCGTCGTAGCCGAAGTTGGCGTGGCGCTGGGTCTCCGGGTAGCGGAATTCGACGCGGACATTGCCGTGCTGCATGGCGATCGCCTCGAGCTCCTGGCGATGCGGCACGAATTCGGGAGAACGGTTGTAATGCAGGAACAGGATGCGACCCTTGTAGCCCTCGTTGGCGAGGGTGCGCAGCATGGACAGCACGGGGGTGATGCCGCTGCCGCCGCTGATCAGCACGATCTGTTCCGGGCGCGGGGTGGGCAGGTGGAAGACGCCGGCGGCGGGCTCGAGATCGATCACCATGCCGGGAATCGCGTTCTCGTGCAGGTGGTTCGAGACCAGCCCCTGCGGGTGCGCCTTGATGGTGAGCTCGATGTGCCGGTCGCGGCGGCCGTCGGCATTGACGGGCGAATAGCAGCGGTTGTGACGGACGCCGTCGATCACCACACCGATCTGGATGTACTGCCCCGCGATATGCCCGGCCCACTGCCGACCCGGCTTCAGCGTCAGGGTGACCGATCCGACCGCGCTGCGCCGCACATGGGTGATCTCCGCGCGCATCGCGCCGCGGGCCAGGGTGGGGCGGACCAACTCCAGGTAGCGGTCCAGCGGGTGCGGGGTGGTCATGGTCTTCTGCACGAGGTCGAGTAGTCCGACCATGCGAGCCTCCTGGATTTCGGTGCACATCTGTACACTGAGATAGTGTGCCCGGTGAAGCCACTCCAGTTCAACCGGCAGTTCGTGTGACCCACACGACATCTCACGAATGGAACGAATGTGAACGCATGTATGCTCATCGACGTGAGCGAGCAGGCAGCTACCCGAGGCGAACGCAAGGAGCGCACCCGCGCCGCACTGCTCGACGGCACCCTCGCCCTGGCCGCCGACCGCGGCTTCGCCGCCCTCTCGCTACGGGAGATCGCCCGCTCGGCCGGCATCGTGCCGACCGCGTTCTATCGGCACTTCACCTCGCTCGACGAGCTCGGCACCACACTGGTCGAGGCGGGCGTGCGGCAATTGCGCCTGGCGCTGCGGGAAATGCGGCGCACCCCGAATTCGACGCTGGCACAGACCGTGCGCTTCGTGTTCGAGCAGGTCGACGGCAATCGTGACCTGTGGGGCTTCCTCATTCGTGAACGCCACGGCGGCTCGGCGGCGCTACGCGGGGCCATTTCGGTCGAAATGCAGCTCATCGAGCGGGAACTGGTGGTCGACCTGTCGCGGGTGCGGGCGCTGGACGCCTGGTCACCCGACGATCTGGAACTGGCCTCCGACCTCATCGTCTCGACGGTCGCCGACCGGATCGCCGACTATCTGATGGCCGAATCCCGGGAGAGCGGGCGCACCGTCGAACGCGCGGTGCTCCAGGTGCGGCTCATCGCCCTCGGCATGGGTTCCTGGCAGCCCTGATTCGGGTTCAACGGCCGCGCAAGTCATCTCCGCGAACCGGTAGCAGCAACATCAAGCCGACGATCAAGACCAGCAGCAGGCCGACGATGCCCGCACGCTCGGCATCGAAAGCCCACACGAAGAAGCCGAAAAGGGTTGGGGCGAGAAACGATACGGCCCGGCCCGTGGTGGCGTAGAGGCCGAACAGCTGGCCCTCACGTCCCGGCGGGGCCAGCCGGGCCAGG
Source organism: Nocardia sp. NPDC059240 (assembly GCF_042753865.1). NCBI lineage: Bacteria > Bacillati > Actinomycetota > Actinomycetes > Mycobacteriales > Nocardiaceae > Nocardia > Nocardia sp. NPDC059240. The sequence continues at coordinate 420,989 of NZ_JBHZAC010000004.1, forward strand.
AACGAGCGCGCCGAAGCCTGTGCGGGACCGACGAATACGGTCAGCAGCAGGCCGAAGATCCAGAACATGAGCGGTCCCGAGACCACCAACAGGAACGCCCCACAGATGATCATGCCGATCAGCGCGGTGACGATCACCGACTTCGGACCGGTCCGGTCGTCGAACCGTCCGCCCACCAAGGCGCCCAGTGCCGCAACCACATTCGCGGCGATACCGAACAACAACACATCCGAATCGGCGATGCCGTACACCCGCACGGCCAGGATCGCACCGAAGGTGAACACGCCCGCCAGCCCGTCCCGGAAGATCGCGCTGGCCAGCAGGAAGCCCACGGTGCGCCGGTCGACCTGCCACAGTTCCCGAATATCCCGCCAGAGCACGCGATACGAGCTCAGCAGCGCTCGTGCGGGCACCGCCGCACCGGGATCTGCTGCGGTACGTGGCACTTCGGGCACGTAACGGAACAGCGGCAGCGCGAAAACCGCGAACCATACCGCCGCCAGCACCGCCACCACCCGGATGTTCAACCCGTCCGCGATCGGCACCCCGAGCAGCCCGCGATGCTCCCCCTTACCCGCGATGAACCCGACATAGCAGATCAGCAGCAGCAGAATCCCGCCGAAATACCCCATCGACCAACCGAATCCGGAGATCCGGCCGACCGTGGCCGGCGTCGACACCTGCCGCAACATCGCGAAATACGGCACATGCGACAACTCGAACGCGGCCGACCCCACCGCCAGCAACAGCAACCCCACCCACAGGTAGTGATAGTCCTCCCGCACGAAGACCATGGCGGCCATCATCACCACGGTGAACGCCGTCAAAACCCCCAGCGCCCGTTTACGTTTCGCCGTCGCATCGAACCACTGCCCCGCCACCGGCGCAGTCACCGCCACCACCAACCCCGCTGCCCCCAACGCCCACCCCAACCACGAACTGGGCGAAATCCCGCCCGGCAACCCCTTCCCCACATGATCGGTCAGATACACCGAGAACACGAACGTCAGAATCACCGCATTGAACGAGGCCGCCGCCCAATCCCACAACCCCCACGCCACCACCGCCGTCCGCCCGGTGGCCTGCCCCACAACCGCCTCGTCCACGCTGCCCACCTCGGAGCCGTCGCTCATGCAGCGCAGACTACTGACCCCCGACGCCCGATGCAGGGCACTAGGCCGGAACTCGGCCGGGGACTTGTTCGGTGGGGTCGGCGGGCCAGGTGAGAGAGCGGCCGTGGACGGTCTCCACGTGCTCGGCCCAGGGGCGGCGGCGTTGGGCGTGGGTCATGGCGAGGAGGGCGTGGAGTTTGTCCCAGGCCGCGGGGTCGGCGGGAGTCCAGACCTGCATCCAGGCTCCCGCTATCGAGGGCAGGGACATGCTGGTCATGAACATCTCCAGTTCGCCGACGGCCATATTGCGGATGACGCGGGTGCGGCCGAGCGGGAGGGCGACGTCGTTGCGAGCCCAGAGCTCCGCGAAATGTGGGCTGTCACGAACCATTTCGTCGATGAAGCCGGTCCATTCCGGGTCACCGAGGTTGCGGGCGTAGGCGGCGCGCAGGTAGCCGACCATACGGGCCAGGTGGTCGGGTTCGGAATGCGTGGGATACGGCGTGCAGCATTCGTCGGCCAGGAAGACCTTGCGCAGGACGTTGCGTGAACCACTCAGGAACACCGGATACATCGCGAGATAGGCGGCGTTGTGGGCGATCACGTCGTATTTGGCGCTGAACAGGGAGGCGGGCAGCGGGTGCAGGTGATCGAGGATGGTCTGCACCTCCTCCGGAACCGGTTCCTCGTCCACCGGCATCGGAATCGCCGGAACATCCGCAAGCCGGTACAGATGCGCGTGCTCAGCCCCGTTCAGAGCCAGCGCCCGGGCGATGGCATCGAGAACCTGCACACTGCAATTGATATCGCGCCCCTGCTCGAGCCACGTGTACCAGGTGATGCCCACCCCAGCGAGCTGCGCGACTTCTTCACGCCGCAGCCCCGGCGTCCGCCGGCGGGTACCCACCGGCAATCCCACATCCCCAGGAGCAATCCGCGCCCGCCGCGACTTCAGGAACGTCGACAACTCCTCCCGCCGCACCTTCCGCACCGCCCGCGAATTCCCGTTCCGCACCGCCGCACCCGTAACCGTATCGATCAGCGGGCTACACGCCTCCGCACCAGACACCATGACTCCATGGTGACGCCATCCACCACCGGTATCCAGGTGGTGTCAGTACCCGTATAACCAGCCACCCGTCAGGCGAGGTGCTCGGCGAGAGTCACTTCGTCGGAATCCTTGTGGCAGTCGATCGGACGAACCGGCAACGTGGACGAACCGCCATACGGATTGACTACCGTGCACCGCCAACCACCATCGGCCGCCGCAAACTCCGTACCGAAATTCTGAACGCGCAGATAAGCATTCGTGATCACAGTCCGAGCAAGACCACAGGTGACAGACCCCTGGGGCACGGTGATCAAGTAGCCCGTCGAGTACACCGACGCGTCAGGAGTACCGGCCTCTCCGACAGGTTGAAATCGCCCGCAGCCATGATCCGGCGACGCAACGACCGAGTCGGGACTCGGAGCAGGCGCATCGGCCCACGGATTGTGGTGTGGCGAAAAGAATTCCGCTTTGATCACAATCACCCCGAAGACCACGATCCCCACGACAACGACAGAAACCGCCCACAGGCGTTGCTGGAGTGATCGCTTCACCGCGCAACCTACTTCTCACCGACAGCCAAATGTCCAACAAGCTTCCGCGGCCTGCTCCACAACTGCAGCCGAAGCACCAGTATCCAGGTGGTGCGGGTACCCGTATAAGCAGGCTCCTGTTATCGGTTGCCGGTGCGCCGCAGGCTCATTCCATGACACAGAGTTCGACCCAGGCTTCACCCGTGGCGGTTCCCGCCGCGGCAACCGGTAGGCGGCCGTTTGCCGTGCTGGCCGTCATCCTGCTCGGCCAGTTCATGGCGGTGTTGGATGCCTCCATCGTTAATGTCGCCATTCCTTCTATTCGAAACTCGCTGCACGCCACGGGTTCCGGGCTGCAGCTCATTGTTTCCGGGTATGTGATCGCGTATGCGGTGTTGCTGGTGACCGGGGCGCGGCTGGGTGACCGGTTCGGGCAGCGCAGCATGTTCATTGCTGGGCTCACGGTGTTCACCGTTGCTTCGCTGGCGTGTGGGCTGGCCGGGAATGCGGGATCGCTCATCGTGTTCCGGTTCCTGCAGGGTGCGGGGTCGGCGGCGATGGTGCCGCAGGTTATGACGCTCATTCAGCGGACGTTTACGGGAACCACACGGGCGCGGGCGCTTTCGGCGTATGCGGCTGTCATCTCCGGCGGCATGGTGGTCGGGCAGATCGCGGGCGGTGCGATCGTGAGCAGCGACATCGCCGGAACCGGCTGGCGCGGTGTGTTTCTCGTGAACGTGCCGATCGGGCTGGCCCTGTTGGCGGTCGCGCCGGGGATTCTGCCCGCCACTGCCCGGGTGGATCGCAAGCTGGATCTCCCCGGCTTGGCCGTGCTCACCGCAGCGGTGCTGGCGCTGGTGGTGCCGCTGGTGCTGGGGCACGAGCAGGATTGGCCGGTGTGGACTCGGATCACGCTGGGCGCGTCTGTGATCGGCTTCGCGGGGTTCGCGCTGGTGGAGCGCTGGGTGCATCGGCGGGGTGGTGAACCGCTGTTCGCTGATCGGGTGCTGCGTGCACCCGGGCTGGCCACCACCGCCGTCACCCTGTTCCTGGTGATGTGCACGTTCGGTGGTTGGATCTTCGTGCTCACCATCCATCTGCAGTCCACCCTGGGCTACAGCGCGCTGCACGCGGGGCTGCTGTTCCTGCCCAATGGCGTGACTTTCGGTCTGGTGAGCCTGAATTGGACGCGCATCCCGGCCCGCTTCCACCGTGCCATGATCCCGGCCGGCCTGCTCATCGCGGCCGTCACCACGATCATCATGGGCCTGCTGATGCGCACCGGCCACGGCTTCGGCGTGCTCGACATGATCGTGTTCGCCGTTATGGGTGTCGGCTACGGACTGTCCTTCAGCCCGCTCATGGCCCGCGCCACCAGCAAGATTCCGCTGGCCCTGGCCGCGGACGCCAGCGGCATCCTGGTGACTTGCGTGCAGCTGGGCGTGGTGATCGGCATCGCGTCCTTCGGCACGGTCTTCCTCACCGTCGCCGGATCCACCGCGCTGTCGGCGGCCCATGCGGTCGGCGTCACCGCGATCGCCGAGGGCATCACCGTCCTCGTCGCCGCAGCCTTCGCCCTTCGTGCCGCCCGCTAGTCGGCCATGAGCATGCCCACGCTCAAACCGCCGTGACAGTAGACGGTCGCGCTGAAGGGAATATCGATCGTGGCCGAGTCGCCGGGAACGCCTGCCCGCAGGAATGCGGTCGGCACCGGCTTCTCGCCCTCCGGTCCACAGATCGGGCCGTCCACATAGGCGCCGTGCATGACACCGGTGCTGCCGGCTGGGATAACGATGGATCTGACGTCAATCGGGGATGTGGATTGTTTTGGCACTTCCGGGTATTGGAGATTGTGCTCGCGGTCGACCAGTTGCAGAGTCGGACCATATCCCGCGATGACGCAGGCGCGATCGGTGTGGTTGGTGACCTTCACCCCGAATCCCAGTTTGCTCATGCCGGGATTGGAGTCGCGGCCCGTCACAATGGTGAGATCCGCTATCCGACAGGGGGTTTCCTGCCCCGTCCAGATCGAGCCGTCGAGCCCGTAGACCGCCGCGGCGAGCGGGCCCATCTCGATGGGATGCCCGGCACACATGAGTGGGCCGTAGGTGTTGATCGGCGCGGTGAACTCGCCGATCTCGTCCGGGAGTGTCACCAGCAGTCCGATGGCCTGCGAGCAAGGAGCGGAGTCCCTGCTACTCGCCGTGTCGTATTCGAGGGTGCTGACCAGCGGCGAGCCGGGCGGCAGGTCCAGCGGACCGGTCACCGCGCCGGTGCGATGCACCTCGACGTCGCTCGACCTCGAGTTCTTGTCGCGCAGACGCAGTCCCGGATACCCCTCGAGCCGGCAGCTGCGATTGGAGGTGTTGGTCATCCGGATCTCGGCTTTGATGTGCTCGCCCGACTGATCGTCGGGCACGGTCGACACCACCGTGGACACCACGGTCAACTCCACCGGGTGACAGCGATCGCCCTCCGGGATCGCCGATTGCCGAACCGGTTCGTTGTGTGCGTTGTCCTGCCCGCAACCTGCCACCGCCAGCAGCACGACAGACACGGCTATACCCACCAGGTGACGCTTCCTCCCCATGGTGATCAACAGTAATCGGGTGTGGTCATCGACACAGGGAGGTGATGTCACGATTGTCGGCGTGGGCGGTGTCTCAGAGCATGTCCGCAACATCAAGAGCGAAGGGGTGGCGTGATGAAGGCGCTGATCGTGTGTGTTTCGGTGTCACATGGGAATACGCGGCGGGTCGCGGAGGCCATGGGTGAGGTGCTCGAGGCCACCGTGGTGGAACCGGAACAGGTAGTGATCGACGAGCTCGGCGACTACGACCTGGTGGGGTTCGGATCGGGGATCTTCAACCAGAGGTTCCACCCGCGGCTGCGCAACTTTGTGCGGTCGCTGCCGAAACAGCAGCGCGGCAAGGCATTCGTGTATGTCACGAGTGGGTTCCCGCCTCAGATCTGGCAGATGACGCGGCTGGTCCGCGGGCGCGGGTTCGAGGTGGTCGACACCTTCTCGGTTCGCGCGTTCGATACGTGGGCCCCGCTGCGATTGGTCGGCGGGATCAACAAGGGCAAGCCCGATGCCGCGGATCTGGAAGCGGCGCGGGTGTTCGCCGCCGGACTGCGCGCCCGGGTGACCGTCGGGTCCTGAAATACCCGGGCGCGCAGCGGAACTCAGCTGACGGTGAAGGCGTAGGTGGGAACGGCGCTCGCACCCTTGGTCGCGTCGTAGCTCACCACGTAGTTGCCGGTGCCCGGGGACGGGACCACGAAGGTGGCGACCAGGTCGGCCTTGTCGATGGTCTGGTTGCGGTCGAGCAACTCGTCGATGAAGCCCCGCGCGTCCGCCACCAGGGACTGGCCGTCGGGCGTCTTGATGCTGAAGTACTCGGTGAAGATGTTCGAGCCGCCGGCGCTGATGCCCGCGCCCCCAACCAGTTTGATGTGCAGCGACACTTCCATCTTGTTGCGCTCACCCTTGGTGTAGCTGGGGGTGAGGGTACCGCCGGTGATCATGACGGTGGTCTGGTCCTGCACCAGGGTGCCGCTGACGTTCAGGGTCTTGGGCTGGACGCTGTCGACCTTCGCGTCGGTCTTCAGCGGGATGATCGTCTGATTCTCGGCGGCCGTGCCGTACACGATATTGATGGTGTCGAGCAGGTGATCGGCGCTGTCGAACTTCTTCACCGAGGTGGTGAGATCACCTGCGGCCGAACCCTTTCCGGGGACGGTCGGGGTGTCGTAGGACGCACCCTGATCAATCGCGCCGTTGATCTGCAGGCCCGCAGCGGCACTCAGCGTCTTGTCCTTGGTGGTGTCGTTCTTGTAGGTGATGTCGACCCGGATGCTCGCGCCGCCGGAACCATCCGGCGTGACGGTGGCCTTGTCGACCGTGATCTCGAAGCCCTCGTACCAGCCGGTCTTGCCGATTGTCCGAACGGTCGCTTGCGAATTCGAGCCGCCCTTGTCGGTCGAGCCGGGCGCGGCCCCGCCGCCGGTGGTGGCTCCGCCGAGCGGCACGGCACTCACCGAGGTCACGGGCGAGCCCTTGACGTCCTTGTCATTGCATGCGGTCAACAACATCGCAGATGTCGCGACCAGTACCGCCGCTCCCACCGTGGTCAATTTCGAACGAGTGAATTTCGTACGCATGGCTGCCTCCCCGGTTGCCAAAACAGTGTGCTCCGCCCCGACCCTGCGAGCGAATGATTCGCTCTGAAATCCGCCCCGAGGTCGGGCGCGTTAACCGTAGGCGACAAACCGTACGGTCGCGACTTTTAGAAACACCCTCGAAGCTATGCACTGAATTGCATAGTACGTAGCGTCTCAGTTATCCTGACGGCATGGCCCTCGAACACGCGCTGCTGGTGTCGCTGACCGAACGCGCCAGCTCGGGGTACGACCTGGCCCAGCGCTTCGACAAGTCCATCGGCTTCTTCTGGAACGCTACCCACCAGCAGATCTATCGCGTGCTCAAGCGCATGGACGAGCAGGGCTGGGTGATCCCGGAGACGGTCCCGCAGGAGGGCCGCCCCGATAAGAAGGTCTACACCGTGTCCGAGGCCGGTCTGGACGAATTGATCCGCTGGATCGGCGAGCCCATCGAACTCGAACCCATGCGCAACGAGATGGGCGTGAAGCTGCGCGCGGCCTCGCTCGTCGACCCGGCCATTCTCGTAGCCGAGGTGAAGCGACACCGCGACCAGCACGAGCATCGACTCGACCTCTACCGCGCCTTCGAAAAGAAGGACTACCCCGCGCCGGATCAGCTCTCCGGCAAGAAACTGCACCTGTACCTGGTCCTCCGCGGCGGTATCCGCGTCGAGGAAGGGATCATCGACTGGTGCGACGAAGTACTCGACGCCTTGGCACGCGACACAGCCCGGTCGCAGGCGTCCGAAACGAAAGGCACTCAGCGATGAGCGCGTACCCGCACCTGTTCGAACCCCTGGATTTGGGATTCACCACGCTGCGCAACCGCGTGGTCATGGGTTCCATGCACACCGGCCTCGAGGATCGGGCCTGGCACATCAACCGGCTCGCCGCCTACTTCGCCGAACGTGCGAAAGGCGGTGTCGGCCTGATCATCACGGGCGGCTACGCCCCCAACCGCACCGGCTGGCTGCTGCCCTTCGGCGCGAAACTGACCAACAAGACCGAGGCCTACCGGCACCGCACCATCACCAAGGCCGTGCACGCCGAGGGCGGCAAGATCGCGCTGCAGATCCTGCACGCAGGCCGGTACTCCTACATGCCGACCAGCGTCTCCGCCTCCGCCATCAAGGCCCCGATCAACCCGTTCAAGCCGCGCGCGCTGTCGGGCAAGGGCGTCGAGGAGACCATCGACGATTACGCACGCTGCGCGTCGCTGGCCAAGTTCGCCGGGTACGACGGCGTCGAAATCATGGGCGGTGAAGGCTATTTCATCAACCAGTTCCTGGCCGAGCGCACCAACAAGCGCAAGGACAAGTGGGGCGGCTCGGCCGAGAACCGCCGCCGCATCGCCGGTGAGATCGTGCGCCGGGTACGCAAGGCGGTAGGCCCCGACTTCATCATCGTCTTCCGGCTGTCCATGGCCGACTTCGTCGAAAAGGGTCAGACCTGGGACGAAATCGCCGCCGTCGCAAAGGATGTGGAGGCCGCCGGCGCCACCATCATCAATACCGATATCGGCTGGCACGAGGCCCGGGTGCCGACCATCGTCACCTCGGTGCCGCGCGCCGCGTTCGTGGAGTGGACCGCCAAGGTCAAGGACATCGTGAACATTCCGGTGTGCGCGTCCAACCGCATCAATATGCCCGAGACCGCCGAGGAGATCCTCACCCGCGGCGACGGCGACCTGGTGTCGCTGGCCCGGCCGCTGCTCGCCGACCCGGAGTGGACCCGCAAGGCGCAGGACGCGCGCGCGGACGAGATCAATACCTGCATCGCCTGCAACCAGGCTTGCCTCGATCACGCCTTCCAGGCCAAAACCGTTTCCTGCCTGCTGAATCCGCGGGCCGGACACGAAACCGACCTGCAGCTGCTGCCGACCCGGCGCACCCGTAAGTTCGCGGTCGTCGGCGCGGGCCCGGCCGGGCTCTCCGCCGCGGTCAGCCTGGCCCAGCGCGGGCATCACGTGGACCTGTACGAGGCCGACGACAAGATCGGCGGACAGTTCGACATCGCCCGGCGCATCCCGGGTAAGGAAGAGTTCAGCGAGACCATCCGCTACTACACCCGGCAGATCGAAATCACCGGCGTGCGTTTGCATCTGCGCACCAAGGCCACCGCCGAGCAGCTCATCGCGGGCGGCTACGACGAGATCATCCTGGCCACCGGTGTGAAGCCGCGCATCCCGAACATTCCCGGCATCGATCACCCGAAGGTGCTCACCTACGCGCAACTGGTGCGCGAGGGCAAGCCGGTCGGCAAGAAGGTCGCGGTCATCGGCGCGGGCGGCATCGGCTTCGACGTGAGCGAATTCCTCACCGTCGAAGGACATCCCAGCCTCAAGCTCGACGAGTGGAAGGAAGAGTGGGGCGTCTCCGACGATCCCAACATCCCCGGCTTCCTCACCACCCCGCGCCCCTCCCCCGCCGCCCGCGATGTCGTGCTGCTGCAGCGCAAGTCGTCCAGCTTCGGCAAGGACCTGGGCAAGACGTCGGGCTGGGTGCACCGCGCCGCGGTCAAGGCCAAGGGCGTCGAGCAGATCGGCGGCGTCAACTACGAGCGCATCGACGACCGCGGGCTGCACATCAGCTTCGGTGAGAAGCGGCAGCGTCCGCGAATCATCGAGTGCGACAACGTGATCCTGTGCGCCGGGCAGGAATCCGTGCGCGATCTGCAGGAGCCGCTGCAGAACGCGGGCGTGAAGGTGCACCTCATCGGCGGTGCCGACCTCGCCGCCGAGCTCGACGCCAAGCGTGCCATCAATCAGGGCACCCGGCTGGCGGCGGCCCTGTAATGCCGAACCTCACCCGCCTGGGCCTGCCCGGAGACGAGCAGGCCTGGGCGGCATTGGGTTTCACCCTGCGCGACGGGCACATCCGGATCGGGCAGGTCGACTGCACCCTGGGCGAGGCCGCCTGGGGTTTCGACGAAACCCACTCCGCGCCCACCGCGCTCGGCGTCCCCTACCTCGGTATCCCTGCGGCGGAGGTCGATTGGCCGCCGGTGCATCCGAACGGGGTCACCGCCGTCGACCATGTCGTCTACTGGGCCCCCGACCTGAACGAGGCGGTCACCAATCTGACTGCCGTCCTGGGGATTCCGCCGCGCCGCCGGTTCTTCCCGCGCGGCCCGAAGGGTCCGGAGATGGCGTTCTATCGGGTGGGCGAGCCGTTCATCGAGGCGGTCACCTCCGGTATGCCGCCCGCACTGGTCGGCGTCGCCTTCCTGACGCCCGACCTGGACGCCACGGTCGCCGCCGTCCGTGCCTCGGGCGGCCCGATCAGCGACCCCAAACCGGCCGTGCAGGGCGGTCGCATCGCCAGCGTCTGGCATGGCCATCTGACCTGGGGCATCGCCTTCATGGAGCCGAAAGCCAAAGAGCCGATCATCGCCGACTGAACATTTCCCACGAAGGCCCCGCCGAATTTCGGTGGGGCCTTTCGGCTATTCCGCGCACGCGAACAGCGCCGGCGCTCGGGAAGTTCCGTCCGGAAGCGAAATGACCGATACGGCAACCGATCCAACTGGTCAGTACTGTCGTACCGCTCTGCCATGATCGCGGAGCACGTGATTCATCGATCTGGGGGAGAAATTCTCTAATGCATCTGTCCCGCAAAACCGCTGCCGGAATGGTTGTTTCGGCAGCCGCCGCACTGCTGACCGGCAGCATGGGCACCGCCCACGCCGACTATGACCGCTACGGCTCCTACGCCGTAGCCGATATGGGCGACCACTGGCGCATCGGCTACTCGCTCAACCGGCCCGACCAGGCCGCCGCCGACTCCCACGCCCTGGCCCAGTGCCAGTACGCCAACTGCGCCACCGTCGTGCGCTGGGTGAACGGCTGCGCCGCGCTCGTCGATCGCGACGGCAACCTCTACTGGGGTCTGGGCGGGTCGCTCGTCGAGGCCTCGCGCAACGCCCTGGCCGCTGCGGGCCCGGACCCGGCCCCGTTCCTGGTCAGCCTGGGCAGCGCGGAACCGAGCCAGGCCACCGTCCTGGACTCCCGCTGCACCGACTGACCGACACCGGTCCACCGGCCCCGCCGTTCCCCGGCGGGGCCTTCGCCGTTTCCAGCTTTGGGGGAGAAATTCTCTATGCCTCTGTCTCGTAAGGCCGCCGCCGGTGTGGTCGCCTCCGCCGCGGCCGCGCTGATCACCGCCGGAATGGGCTCGGCCCACGCCGGCTACTACGACTACTACGGTTCCTTCGCGGTCGGCGACCTCGGCGACCAGTGGATCGTCGGCATCGCACTCAATGCCGAGGATCAGGCCACCGCCGACCAGCACGCCATGGAGCAATGCGGCGACGCCACCTGCTACATCGCGATCCACTGGGCCAACGGCTGTGCGGCCCTCGTCGAACGCGACGGCCGCCTCTACACCGGACGCGGCAACAATGTCGGCGTGGCCGAGCATGCGGCCCTGGCCGCCAGCGGTTCCGACCCGAACCCGCTGTTCGTCTCGCTGGGCAGTGCCGAACCCTCCACGGCCACCGTCCTCATCTCCAAGTGCACCGCCTGATCTCGCAGTACACCGCCTGATCTCGAAACGTGCGGCAGGTAGGCTCCGTGGTCGTGAGCCTGCCTGCACCCACTGCTGACAATCGCGCCGTCGTCACCGGATCCTCCTCCGGCATCGGAGTCGCCCTCGCCGAAGAGCTTGCCTCCCGGGGCTACTCGCTGATCCTCGTCGCCCGGCGCGGCGACCTGCTGGCCGACCTGGCGCAGCGGCTGACCGAGCGGTACGGCATCGTCGCCGAGGTGCGCGCGGTGGATCTGTCCAACCGCGAACAGCGCGCCCCGCTGGCCGAGGAACTGGCCTCCCGCGATATCGCGATCCTGTGCAACAACGCCGGTGTGGCCACCTTCGGACCGCTGGCCAAGCTGGATCTCGCCTACGAGCGCGACATCATGGAACTCAATGCCGTTGCGGTGCACGACCTTACGCTGGCCGTGCTGCCCGGCATGCTGAAGCGCGGCGCGGGCGGCATCATGATCACCGGATCCGCCGCGGGCAATATGCCGATCCCGCACAACACCACGTATTCCGCGAGCAAGGCGTTCGTCAACACCTTCTCCGAGTCGCTGCGCGGGGAGCTCAAGGGCACCGGCGTGCACGTCACGCTGCTGGCCCCCGGCCCGGTGCGCACCGACAACCCGGACCAGGAGGAGATGGGCAGCAAGATCCCGGAGTTCATCTGGGTCACCGCCGCGCACACCGCCAAGATCACCGTCGACGCGCTCGCCCGCAACAAGATGCGGGTGGTTCCGGGCCTGATCAGCAAGGGTATGAGCCTGGCCGGGCAGTTCGGGCCGCGCTCGCTCACCTCGGTCGTGGCGGGAGCCGCCTACAAGAAACTGGGCGAGTGACCGCCTCCAAGGTCAACAAGCCGTAAGGATCGGACCGAGCCGCGTCAAGGCCGCGTAGCCGGAGGTTCACCGGCTACCGGTACGGGCGTACTCCTGAAGTGACCCCGCAGAAAGGAAAGCGGGGACACCCACAGGAGAAGCCTTGACGCTGCTCGAGATCTTTCCGTCGCTGCGTGACGGGGGCATGATGCCCCGCCTCGACCCGGCCATCTGGCCCGCGGACACCCACTACGACGGCGAGGGACGCATCACGATCGGCGGGGTCGCCCTGTCCGATATCGCCGACCGATTCGGCACCCCCACCTACGTCCTCGACGAGGGCGAGGTACGCGGCCGCTGCCAGGCCTACCGCAAGCGGTTCCCCGACGCCGAGATCATCTACGCGGGCAAGGCGCTGCTCACCCGGGCAGTGGCCGAATGGATCACCGACGAGGGCCTCTCGCTGGACGTGTGCTCGGCCGGGGAACTGGCGGTGGCACTGTCGTCCTGGACCGATCCGGCGCGAATCGTCCTGCACGGCAATGGAAAACCCTTCGCCGAACTGGAGACCGCGATCAACTGCGGGGTCGGACGCATCGTCGTCGACTCACTGACCGAGATCACCCTGCTCTCCGCGCTGGCCAACCGGCCACAGCGAGTGCTGCTGCGCGTCACCCCCGATATCGACGTGCACGGGCATCCGGCCGTGCGCACCGGAGTCACCGATCAGAAGTTCGGCTTCCCGATCGGCGGCCAGGCGGTGCTGGAGGCGGTGGATCGCATTGTGCGGCAACCCAATCTGGAATTCGCGGGGCTGCACTGCCACATCGGCTCGCAGATCTACGACACCTTCCCCTACGGCGAGGCCGTGCGCCGGATGATCGCCGAAATGGCCCGCATCCGTGACGAATTCGACGTCACCCTGACCGAACTGGACCTCGGCGGCGGGCACGCGGTGGCCTACCGCAGCGGCGACGCGGAAATGAACCTGGCCGAACTGGCCGACATCATCGAGGACTCACTCGACGCGGCCTGCGCCCGGCACGGATTCCCGCGCCCGCACATCTCCCTGGAGCCCGGCCGCGCCATCGTCGCCCGCGCGGGCGTCACCCTCTACCGGGTGCTGTCGGTCAAGCACGTCGAGAACGGGCACACCTACGTGACGGTGGACGGCGGCATGAGCGACAACCCGCGCGTCGCGCTCTACGACGCGCACTACGAGACCGTCGTCGTCAACCGGCATCCCACCGGACCGCACATGACCGCCACCATCGCGGGCCGCTACTGCGAGGCGGGCGACATCCTCGCCCGCGACGTCCGCCTGCCGGCGGACCTGCGCCCCGGCGAAGTCCTCGCCATGCCCTGCACCGGGGCCTACCACCACAGCCTCGCGTCCTCCTACAACGGCGTGGGCCGCCCGCCCATCGTCGCCGTCCGCGACGGCGACTGCCGCGAGCTGATCCGCCGCGAGACGATCGACGACCTCATGTGCCGCGACATCGGCCACTGAGTGACCGAAAGGGCGGGATCGCTCAGCGTTTACGCGTGCCGAAGATGCTGCGGCTGATCTCGCGACCGGCGACGGTGGCGGCGGAGCGGAGAAGGTTCTTGAACGCCGGGTTGTTCACGATCTTCTCCGCCATGGACTCCGGCTCGGGGGCCGGTTTGGCCGAGCGGGAGGATTTGGCCGGGGCCTGTTCCTGGGCCTGCTGCTGTGCGGCCGCCAGCTTCTCGGTCAGGATCTCGTAGGCCGACTCGGCGTCGACGGTGGTGCCGTACTTGCCGTACAGCGTGGACTGCTGTGCGCGGGAACGGATTCCGTCGTCGCCGATGGTATCCATGAGCGAACGCGGCGGCTGCATGCGCGCCCACGCCACCGGGGTCGGCGCGCCCTTCTCCGACAGCACTGTCACGACCGCCTCACCGATACCCAGTGAGGTGAGCGCCTTTTCGAGATCGTAGGTGGCGGTCTTGGGGTAGGTGCGGACCGTCTTCGAGAGCGCCGCCTGGTCCTCGGGCGTGAACGCGCGCAGGGCGTGCTGCACCCGCGCACCCAGCTGCGACAGCACAGAATTCGGGATATCGGTGGGCAACTGGGTGCAGAAGAACACGCCGACACCCTTGGACCGGATCAGCTTGACCGTCTGCTCGACCTGGTTCAGGAACGCCTTGGACGCCCCGTTGAACAGCAGATGCGCCTCGTCGAAGATGAACACCAGCTTCGGCTTGTCCATATCGCCGACCTCGGGCAGCGTCTGGAACAGGTCGGCCAGCACCCACATCAGGAAGGTCGAGAACATCTGCGGGCGCGCGGCCTGCGCACCCAGTTCGAACAGGGTGATGACGCCCATGCCGCCCGCGGTGCGCATGAGGTCGGCCGGGTCGAGTTCGGGCTCACCGAAGAAGGTGTCGCCGCCGTCGGCCTCCAGATTCACCAGGGCACGCAGGATCACGCCCGCGGTCGTCGCGGAGACGCCGCCGATGCCCTTGAGATCCTCCTTGCCCTCCGGACTCGTGAGGTACTGGATCACGGCGCGCAGATCCTTCAGGTCCAGCAGGGCCAGACCGTTCTGATCCGACCAGTGGAAGATCAGGCCGAGCGTCGACTCCTGGGTTTCGTTGAGCCCCAACGCCTTACTGAGCAGGATCGGGCCGAACGAGGTGATGGTGGCGCGGATCGGGACACCGATGCCCTCGGTGCCCAGGGAGACGAATTCGCAAGGGAAGCCTTGCGGTTTCCAGTCCGGGTCGCCGGTCTCCTGGGCACGCGCCAGCAACTTGTCGTTGGTCTGACCCGGCTGCGCCAAACCCGACAGGTCGCCCTTGACGTCGGCGACCACCACCGGCACACCCGCCGCCGAGAGCTGTTCGGCGATGCCCTGCACGGTCTTGGTCTTACCGGTACCGGTGGCGCCCGCGATCAGGCCGTGCCGGTTCATGGTCTTCATCGGAATCCGTACGCGCGCATCGGGATGCACGGTGCCGCCGGTGATGACGGTGCCCAATTCGAGCGCCAGGCCCTCCATGGCGTAGCCGGCCGCGATCTCCTGCGCGGCCGCCGCGTCCTTGTCCGGGGCCGCCGAATCGGCTTTCGCGGCAGTGCTTTTCGCAGTATCGCCAGTGCTTTTCGCAGTCTCGGCGGCTTCCTGATCGGCCGCCTCTTTTTCGGCTGCCTCGGCCGCCGCGACGGCCTCGGCCGCGATCCGCGCCGCCTCCTCCGCTGCCTTCCGTGCCGCCGCTGCCTTCTCCTGCGGGGTGGTCATCGCGCATTCCTCCTGCGAACTATTGCTCCGGGAAAACTGCCCAACCAAACATGCCGACCGCTCGTTACGTGTGGATCCGATGTGAACGATACTGCCGGAGAGTAGATTTATCGAAGATTGCCCGACGGGGGGCGCGACACATGGGTCCTCGGAACACCGCCGACATACTCCTGACCAACGACGACGGCTATTCCTCCATCGGCTTCTACCCAGTGCTCCACGAACTCTCACGCCACCACACGGTGTGCGCGGTCGCACCGGAAACACAGCAGAGTCTGGTCGGGAAATCCATCACCGCGCACAATCACCTCTCGGTCGAAGAGCGGCTACTGGAAGACCTTCCCATTCTCACGGTGAGCGGAACACCCGCCGACTGCGTCCAACTCGGCCTCTATCACCTGCTCGAACGCAAGCCCGCGATGGTCGTGTCCGGCATCAACCTGGGCGTCAATCTCGGGCACGGCTACATCCTCAGTTCGGGAACCATCGGGGCCGCCATGGAAGCGGCCATCGACGGAGTGCGCGCGGTCGCGGTGTCGATGCACATTCCGCCGGACCCCGAACCACGCATCGACCTGTTCGATCGAAACAATTTCCCGCTGTACGAAACTGCCGCCGCGATCACCGCGAAACTGGTGGACATCCTGCTGAATACCGAGCTCTGCAATGGATTCGACCTGCTGTCGGTCAACATTCCCTTCGACGCGACACTCGGCACGGAATTCGAGGTGACCACTCCGTACCGGGCCTCGTACGGCCGATTGTTCGACCGGGCCGACGGCACATTTCGCATCAGCCTCCCACCGGCCCGATTCGAAAGCACCGTGCCCGGCACCGACGCGCACGCCGTGGCAGCGGGCCGTATCTCCATCACCCCGCTGAGTCTGGAGTTGCTGGTGCCGCAGGACACCCTGCGCACCCTCGATCGGCAATTGCGAAACCATTGGTAGCCCAGGCTCGAACACCCGCGCCGAACGGCTACGCTGACCCCGGTGAGCGACAAATACGTGGTGTGGATGGACTGCGAGATGACCGGCCTACAGCTGGACAGCGACAAGCTGATCGAGGTGGCCGCGCTCGTCACCGACAGCGACCTCAATATTCTCGGCGAGGGCGTGGACATCGTGATCCACGCCGACGACGCCGCGCTGGCCGCCATGCCGCCGGTGGTGACCGAGATGCACGCCCGCTCCGGGCTCACCGAAGAGGTCCGTCGCTCCGTGGTGACGCTCGAGGAAGCCGAACAGCAGATCCTCGACTACATCAAGCAGTACGTGCCCACCCCGCGCACCGTCCCGCTGGCCGGCAACTCCATCGCCACCGACCGCGGCTTCATCGCCCGCGACATGCCGATCCTGGACAACCACCTGCACTACCGCATGATCGACGTCAGCTCCATCAAGGAACTGGCCCGCCGCTGGTACCCCCGCATCTACTTCGGCCAGCCGGAGAAGGGCCTCGCCCACCGCGCGCTCGCCGACATCCAGGAATCCATCCGCGAACTCCAGTACTACCGCCGCACCGCCTTCGTCGCGCCCCCCGGCCCCTCCACCTCCGAGATCGCCGCCGTCGCCGCCGAACTCTCCACCCCCGCGGCAACCACCCCGAAAGCCCCCTGAACCCCGCCTGAACAGCCGATTAGGTACTTGCCGCGACGGCACGTTAATATCTACCGCGCCGGAAAGTTACGGCAATGGTGGCTGTAGTTCAGCTGGTAGAGCGCCAGGTTGTGATCCTGGAAGTCGCGGGTTCAAGTCCCGTCAGCCACCCCTACGAAGGCCCGGGCCGGAGATTTTCTCCCGCCTGGGCCTTCTTGCTTATTCGCCGTCTTTCCAGCTTCCGAGTGTCCGCCCCTCCTGCTGCGTGCTGTACTCGACGGTGATCGACGGCCCGATCCATCCGTCCTCGGCGACCGGTGCCCACGAGCCGTCCTCGTATTGCAGCCAGGCGCGCGGGCGCTCATCGTTCAGAGCGGCTAATAGCCCTTGTATCGACATCACACGGCCTCAGTTCGGCAATGGAGTCCGAGCCGTCGCGCTGCCGGGTGACACCGTGATCACGGTCGCCACCGCGAGCAACTCGGCCGGTATGTCGTGGCTGTCGAAATGCGCAGTGCTGGGCACGATTACGGCGTCGACGTTCAAGCGATCGATCGCCACGCGCAAACGACGTGCCCGGTCCTCGGTCTGATCGCTGAACACGATCATCTTGCGCAGGTCGTAGCCGGTCCGCTCGGCGGCGCGGCGAATCTGAAGTTCGTCGTGCGGCTGGCTCAGTCCGGAAATATCGCTACGCAGGAATCCGATTGCGGAGGGCAGCAGGCCCATCGTCACCACCTCCGACTGATCGGAACGTAGGTGCGCGTTGGCTCGGCCGCGAGCCGAGCCTGGATGTCGGCAACCGTGAGCCGAGAATTGGTGTGCCTATCGGCATCAGCAATCCGGCTGACCAGCGCAGCGGCGAACGACAGTAGCGAAGCAACGGTTATCGCGACGATGATCGTCATGTCGGGTGTACTCCTATTCCCTGGAACGGTTCTGGAGTGCACCCGGCGCCGGAGAGTTCGCCCGATGTCGAGTGCCTACTGACCGTGACAGGTGCCACAATGGGTGCGGGGCACAGTTTGTGCCCCTATGTCGATGCGGTGCGTGCGGAGATATCGCCATGGTGCGAGACAACGAATTCGGCCCACGATTGAGGCGACTGCGGCAACAGGCCGGCATGTCGCGACCCGTGCTCGGCGAACTCGCCGGGCGCTCGGGCAGTTGGGTCAAGGGCCTGGAAGTAGGGCGACTCGGCCAACCTCGGCTGCCGATGCTGATCCGTCTCGCCGAGATCCTCGACGTCAACGACCTGACGCAGCTGACCGGCGAGCAGCCGCTCGTGCGCTCGGTGTACGCAAAAGCCCAGCACCCGGCCTTGCCGAAGGTGACCGAAGCGCTCGCGGCGTATCCGGTCGTACCCAGCACCGCGGACGCCGACCTGTCACCGACAGCCCTGAGCGCACGAGTCCAGCAGGCATGGGTTTTGTGGCACGGTGCGGCACACCAGCGTTCGGCCGTCGCGACGGTACTGCCAAATCTATTGTGCGACACGCGAGTCGCGGTGCGACAGCTCGACGGTATCGAACGCCGCAAGGTCCAAGCGCTACTCGCGCAGGTTTATCACCTCACCCAGCTGTATCTGTCGTTTCAACCCCCGGCGGCACTGGTGTTGATGTCCGGCGACCGTGCAATGAACGCGGCGCAGGACGCAGACAACCCGCACGCCATGGCCGCCGCAGCGTGGTACGTCAATCACGTCTACCGCGACGCCGGGGAGGAACACGAGGCGCGCGTCCAGCTCGCAAACCAGATGTGCGCGTTGCTGAGTCCGGACAAGCAGGGCCCGGATCTCGCGCTGTGGGGGCTACTGCGCTTGGCAATGGCCTTGTCTTACGCCAAGATCGGACGCGAGGGCGACGCACTGCGTCATTGGGACGAGGCCGATCGAGCGGCCCGCGCGCTCGGCGACGATTACGTCCACCCCTGGCTGATCTTCGGTCGTGCCATGGTCGATGCTTACATGATCACCATTCAGGCCGACCTCATGCACAGCGGCTATGCGATTGCGCAGGCCGCCCGAGTCGAGCTCGGTGCGATGCCCTCGGCGACGCGGCGCAGTTTCCACACCGCCGAAACCGCACGTGCACACCACATGCGCGACGAACCCCTTGCGACAGTGGCCCTCCTGACAAAGGCGAACCGGGAATCACCGGACACGTTCGGGTTCTCTCTGTTCGCCCGCTCGGCAATACCCGACCTCGCCGAGTCCGGCGGCGCGACAGTACGACCCGACGCCGAACGGCTCGCATCGGTTCTCGGCCTGGAGCTCGATACCTAACGAAGCGCCCGGCGGGTTCCGCGACGCCTTCACCGCTTGGGAGGCGGAAGGTTGGCTCGACCCTATGTAGTGCTGTCCGTTGCCGTCAGCCTCGACGGCTATATCGACGACACCATCCCCGAACGCCTCTACCTGTCCAACGACCGGGATTTCGACGGTGTCGACGCACTGCGCGCCGAATGCGACGCCATCCTCATCGGAGCCGAAACAGTACGCCGCGACAACCCCCGGCTGTGGCTGCGCAGCGACGAACGCCGGGCCGCACGGGTCGCCTCGGGCAAGCCCGCCAACCTGCTGAAGGTGACCGTCACCCGATCCGGCGATCTCGACCCGGCAGCACGCATGTTCCATCACCACATCGAGGCTGGAAAACCGTTGGTGTACACCACCATCGAAGGTGCGGAGAAGATCGGTGACCAGCTGAGCGAGGTCGCCCAAGTCGTTGCAGTGACGGAACCGGAATTCTGGCAAGGTGTGCTCGCTGATCTCGGCCGGCGCGGGATCGAGCGCCTGATTGTCGAAGGTGGGACACACATCCACACAGCCTTCCTTTCCGAAGGGCTCGCGGACGAGTTGCGCTACGCGGTGGCACCACTGTTGATCGGCCAGGCTGACGCACCGCGGTTCGTCAGCCCCGCCCTGTTCCCTGGCGGCACTCGGCGACGCCTGGAATTCGTCGATGCCACGGTGCTAGACGATGTCGTAGTCCTGCGTTATCGCCCGAAGGCAACCAGCACAACCGAATCCGGTAGTTAGCAAGTGAGCATGATGCGTATCGGTGTCACCGGCCACATGAACATCACCACGGACACAGCCGCCATGGTCTATGACGAAATCGCCCGAATGCTGTCTGCCGCAGGCCCCTCCGACGAACTAATCGGCATCAGCTGTATCGCTCGCGGTGCCGACAGCGTGTTCGCTCAGGCTGTCCTCGACATCGGCGGACGGCTCGAGGTGGTACTGCCTTGCCGGAACTACCGCGAGCGCAAGGTCAAGCCGGACCATGCCGAACAGTTCGACGCACTACTCGATCGCGCGGACGTGGTGAACGTTCTAGATTTCGATGTGGCCGGCCCCGAAGCCTACGAGGCCGCCAACGAAACTCTCGTGGGATCGAGCGACCGCCTCATCGCGGTATGGGACGGTATGCCCAGCGAGCAAGGTGGAACCGGCACGGTGGTCGAGTTCGCTCGCAGCAAGGGGGTTCCGGTGAATGTCGTTTGGCCGACCGGATCCAGCCGCGCCTGATCGACAGTCGTCATCGGCAACGCACCGCGATTTCCGGCAGCTCGTTGAGGTCGCGGATCTTCCAGTCGGAGAGCTCCGCGACCTCCGGCCTATCCCGTTGGATCCAGCCCCACGGGCCACGCTGAAGATAGGCGGTCCGCATACCGTCTATCGACGCTTTCCCCAGAAGGAACAGATGCTCGACTCCGACAGCGGCATGAGCGGCCTGGTCATCTCCGAAAACGGCTCACCCCTACTCGAATTGGGCCACGGCTTCATCGCGACCATCATCCGACGCCGGCAAACCGACCGCGCCCGCCGCTTCGCCCGCACCCACCTGATCCCCCTGCTGCAGCCGAACCTGCCCACCGCACACCGGCAATGAACCGGTCGCCCAGACGCTCCGGCGCGGCAGCCCTGGGACCCCGGTCTAGTTTCGAAGCGCGGCGCTCGCGATACTGCTGAGCCGGGCCCGTGCGGGCACTGCGGCGTTGACGGTCCGGATGGTGGTCCCGACCCTGCTGAGGCGTCGCTGATCCCTCGCCGTCCAGTCCAGTTCGAACTGTGCGCGGGCGCTGGGGCGCAGCAGACCGATCGCGAACAATCGCACGAACGACCCTGCCTGCGGGCGTAGGAAATTCCACACCCGGTCGGGCAGATATGGCGCCGGTGACGCTGTAATGCCGTCGAATTGCAGTGATCCGAACATCGCGTGGAACACCGGGCCGGTTCGCAGTCGTTCGGCGATCATCGTTTCGTAGTACGCGTCGAACTCGGGAAGTTCGGCCGGCAGATGTCCCGGGCGCAGCCCCAGTACTGCGCCGACTTGTCGCCAATCCTGATACAGCCGCGCCCGATCGGATTCGGAAATGGGCGCGTTGATCGCCCGGCGATACCGCACCAGACCGTCGAACAACGTCGCGACAACCCACGCATAGGCTTCCGGATGTAGTGCGTGGTATCGATTTCCGTCCGCGTCGATGCCTTTCATCGCCTTATTAATTTCGAACAATCGTTGTGATTCGTCGAGCGCGGCCTGCCCGCCGTAGATGAGCCGCCGGATCGAATCGATGGTTCGAATCAACCGGGCGACCAAATCAGCCTCGGGCGTGGAATGATCGAGAACTGCCGCAGCGATCTTGGGATGCGCAACCTGCATCAGAATGCACGACGCGCCCTGCAAGGACACGGTCCGATCCCCTGCCAACTGCCAGGCCACACAGCCCGGTCCCAACGGTTCCGCAACAGCCGCACTACGCCTCGCGATAGCGTCCACGCTTCCTCCATCCGACCGTCGACCCTCCCGTGGCAATTCAACAGTGACGCGCGGCAATCGGACCGCAAGAATGCGGGAAGGGTTACTGTGTCGCCCGTTCGATGCGCTGGGAAGAACTTGTCGTATTCACCCGACAGCAGCAATACCGGACGATCGAACCCATGCAATTTCTCGGCGGCCTCGACTGTGTAGCGGGAGTCGAGCACCTGCTCGACGAGGGGCGGCCGGCCCGGAGGGCGCTGGGCGCAGCGGATTCCCAGCGCACTCACAGCCATCGACTCCTGCGGGTCGCATAGGATCCCCTTCGATTGCTTAACCAGGCTCGAAGGGTCAGTGCAGGTTGAATTCGAGAAGACAAGGCCGACTTGGGGTTATCGGCCTCGGCCTCGCCGTGCTGATGCTCGGACCGGCCGTCGCGCACGCCGACAGCGTGACCCCACTGCCCGATGGCGAACAGGCGCTCACCACCGCCACCGGGGTCGACGTGGATCTGACCCGCACCGGTGAACAGGCCGTCGTGTCGCCGTCCTTGGCCGCCAACGGTCTCTCGCGGGCCGCGAGTGTCACGGGGATCGTGATGGCCAAGGTCGCGCATGCCACCAAGGGGAGCTTGGTGACCGGGTATCTGGTCGGCTGTCAGGTCGATCTGAGCGGCGGACTGTCGCTGAGCGGTGATGCGTACATCTCGCCGAGTTCGATCACTCCGGAGGTCGCGCCCAGCATCAGTCTGGTGCCCGGCGGCGTCTCGCAGGTCATCCTCGACACGAAACAACTCGATCCCGCGGCCGGGGCGGTCGGCATCGCCTATTCCGGGCGCGGCATCCAGTTGTCCGGGTGCGCCGGATACGCGCAGGCGCGGGCGTTCAGCACCCTGACGGTGATCAATGACCAGGGTTCCACCGAGGTGTCGCTGTACGGCCAGCCGTTCAGCGTCGGATGAGAGACAGCCACATGCGGACTTCTATCGGGCTGGCGATGACCGCTGGCCTCATCACGAGCGTCCTGCTCGCGGCCGGTCCGGCGACCGCCGACACCCAGGTGGCGCTGCCGGGCGGGACCGGTGAATTCACCGGGCCGGACGGCGTGGTGGTGCAGCTGACGCGCAGTGGTGAGCAGGCCGACATCTCCGGATCGATGGCGGCCAGCCCGCTTTCACGCAATGTGATGGTGTCCGCAGTGGCGGCGGTGACCGTCACCGCGCCGCCCGGGGTCACCGTCACCGGCGGGCGCATCGAGACCGGCTACCTGGTGGGTTGCCAGGTCGATCTCGGCAGCAAGTCGACGGTCGAGGGCAGCGGAAACGCCGCGGGCAACGACAATTCGAAGCCGGGCAACGGCGGGGGCCAGACACCGGGCGACGGCGGCGGCGCAGCCGGGGGTGGCGGCTACGGCGGCGGCGGAGGCAACGGCGGCGGTTTGACCGTCGGCACCGGCGATCTCGGCGCAGGCATCTCCCCCAGCGGCATCACCCCCTACGCCGACCCGTCCATGTCGCTGACGCTCAAGCCGGGCAAGGTCGGCACCAAGGCGATCCAGACCTACAACTTCACCGGCACCTCCGGCGTCACCCAATACGTGGGCCACGACCTGACCATCGACGGCTGCGCCGGCTACGCCGAAGCCCGCTCGTACACAACGGTTCTGGTCCAGGACAACGTCATGGACGTCACCCAGACCCTCTGGGGCCAGCCCTTCAGCATCGGCTGACCGGACGCGGTTACGGCGCCTGCACGAAGGCCAGCTCGGAGCGCTTGCGCAGGGTGAATCCCAAAGTCTCGTACAGGCTTATCGCCGTGGTGTTGTGGGCGACCGCGTGCAGGAACGGGATGTCGCCGCGGGCGCGGATGCCCGCGCCGACCGCGCGGATCAGGCGGGAGGCCAGGCCGCGGCCGCGGAATTCGGCGTCGGTGCAGACGGCACTGATCTCGGTCCAGCCCTGCGGGCGCAGGCGCTCGCCCGCCATGGCGATCAGCCTGCCCTCGGAGCGCAGACCCAGATAGGTGCCCATTTCGATGGTCCGCGGCGCGAACGGGCCAGGCTCGGTGCGGGCGATCAACTCGAGGATCTCGGGCACATCGGCGGCGGTGAGCACCTCGAGGTCCGGATCGTGCGCGACGCGCAGGCCGGAGCCGTCCATCTGCACCGACCCGATGGTGTCGAGCACCGTCCAGCCGTCCGGCGGCACGTGCCCCCGGCCGCGCACCGCGGTGACGCCGCCCGGTCCGAGCAGGGTGGCCAGATCGGCCCAGTCCTGTTCATCGAGCACCTGGGGATGCCCGAAGAACCGGGCGACCTCCGGGTCGTAGCGTCCGACCCTGCCTTCCCAGGTGGCGAATCGCCGGTGCGCACCGTGCAGGGACGACCGCACCGGGTCGTCGAGCGGGTGCAACGAGGTTTCGACATCGATGGCCGACTCCGTGGTCAAGGGCACACTCCTCCGCATCAGGCGTCCGACCCTAAGACGTTAGCCTGGCGTACTAGTACCCGAACCGGTTGCACTCACCGGGATTTCGACCAGCCGAGCGCTCCGGCGTGTCAGGCGAACTTGCCCGGATTCGCGGACACCGCGCGGCGCAGGGCGGGACGGTTGGCCCGGTAGGCGTCGATGACCGACTCCAGTTCGTGCGGACTGGCCCCGTGCATGATCACCGAGTGGCAGCCCAGGTCGTATTCGCGGGAGATCTTCTTCACGCACTGCTCAGGGGTGCCGTAGGCGGCGGGGGCGAGCCACTCGTCGGGGATGAGCTCGTCGATCCGCTGCAGGGTCTCGAACGAAGCGGAGGCGTCGATGGGTCCGGCCGCCGCAGCGTCTTGATACAGCCGCGTGGCGCGAATACGGTCCCACACCTGCGGGTCCCAGCCATTGGTGGTGAGCAGGATGTCGGCGTACGCCTGCAGGTAGGTGACCAGCCGACCGGTGCGGCGGCGCAGCTGATCCTCTTGCGAGAGCGCGTCGCTCGCGGTCGCCAGGCAGGACCAGATGCGCACGCTGTCGGGATCCTTGCCCGCCCGCTCCGCGCCGCGGCGCACGGCCGCAACGGAATTCGCGGTCGCCTCGTCGGAGAAGAAGGTGTGCAGGACGACGAAATCGCCGATTGCGCCCGCGAGCTCCATGGTCTTGGGGCCCACCGCGACGAAGCCGATCGGAGGCGCGTCATCCAGACCGTTCTGGTGATAGAGGACCGGCCATTTACCCGCGGGGCCATCGTGATTCACGATCGTCTCCCCCGCCCAGAGCCGGCGCAGGATGCCGACGAAATCCCGCAGTTGCGCCTCGGTGACGGCGGGCAGGCCGATCGCCTTCCAGTTCGCCGCCATCCCGCGCCCGAACGCCATGGCGTACCGGCCCTCGGTCATGGCCTGCATGGTGGAGCCGATGGTGGCCGTGACCATCGGGTGGCGGGTGTGGTGATTGGTTGCGGCCGCGGCGATTCCGAGATCGGTCGTGCATCCGGCGAGGCCGCCGGACAGGACCGCGGAGTCCTTCACGGTCATGCGTTCGCCGATCATGCACGAGCCGAGCCCGAGCCGCTCCGCGTCGCGGGCCTCCGGGAGCAGCACCCGGGCGTCGGCGGGGTGGCGGGTGATGCAGTAGTAGGCCAATTCGTTGAGTTGTTCGGTCACGAGAGTCGCACTTTCCCACGGGTTTTCGGAACGGTGAAGTCGAACTTCGGTGTCAGGCACCGAGTTCGGTGAGCAGCTGCTCGACGAGGGCCCGGTGGTGCAGCAGCACCTCGATGTCCGCGGGCCGCTCCATCTCACCGAAGTGGATCTGGCGGCCACCGGCGCGCAGGAACACCACGCTGTAGTTGAGCGCGGCGTACATCGTGTACCAGGTGAGGTCGGCGAGCCGCACGCCCGAGTGCTCGGCGTAGGCGGCCCGCACGTCGTCCTCGCGCATGAACTCCGGCATCCCGGGGAAGCCGAAGTTCTCGGCGATGGCGTGAAAGACGCGGTGCCCGAAGATGATCCAGGCCACATCGAGTTCGCGGGGGCCGATCGTCGCCATCTCCCAGTCCAGCACCGCGACCGGCGTGAAGTCCCGGTACATCACATTGCCCAGGCGAGCGTCGCCCCAGGACAGCACGGCATCCTCCGGCGCGGTCTCCGGAAGATTCGCGGTGAGCCAGGCCAGGATTCGCTCCACCAGCGGCGAGGGACCGGTGTCCCGCACCGAGTACTCGTACCAGGCGCGGGCGCGGTTCAGGTTCCGCTCGAGCAGGGTGGCACCGGGCTGCCCCTGGTCCAGGAAGGCGAAAGTGGTTGCCGCGTCGGGGATCGCGTGCAGGGCGGCGAGGGTCCGAATCGTGCTGTCCTGCAGGCGGCGCTGTTGCTCTTCGTCGGCGTCGAAGAGCCAGTTGCCGCCGAAGGTGTATGGCATGACATCCGGCGGCACCAGCCCGTCGATGCGGTCCATCAGCAGGAAGGGCGTGCCCAACACGTCACCGGTCGGCTCGAGGAACCGCACCCGGGGGACGCGGACGGCACCCGACTCGCCGACGATGCGCATCACCTCGAACTGGTCGGGCAGGTTGTAGTGCTCGTAGACGGGGAAGTCCCCGGGGGCCGGGACCACTCGCGCGATCAGGTCGGCGACCTGCGGTGCTCCGTCCGCGCGCCAGGCCAGGGTCAAGGTCAGGGTCTCCGCCGACATGCCGTTGCTGTCGATGCCGGACCCCAGCGTGAGTTCCGGCTCGGCGCCCTCGGGCAGCTGGGTGGCCAGCCATGCGGTGAGGCGCGGGATCAGGGCGGCGGTATCGCGGCTGCTGCGTTGCAGGCGCATGCCCTGATCATCGGGAGACGGAGACATGGATCACTCCTGACTGATCGCGAAAAGCTGGAGGTAACAGTGGACCTCCCCTCCGCAATTGTCAACGAGGGTTCTCAAAGAATGTGGATCACTCCAGGTAGACCGCTATCGCGTCGACCAGGCAGTGGCGTGCGCCGGACAGTTCGGCGGGGGACGACAACCGCCGCTCGTTATTGATGCCGCGCATGGCCATCGGGATGAGCCGCTGCACGCCGCGCACCTTGTCCGGGTCGAGGGACAGGTCCGCCAGGAAGTATTCGAAGGCCCGCAGCCAGGCATCCTCGTACCCGGCCATGGCCGCGGCGGTCAGTGGAAAGTCCGCCAACCGTTCCGTCTGACCGGTGGGCAGACCGCCGCGCAGCGTTTCGACCGCCCGCCCCTCCGGCGTGTCCAGGATGGTCCACATCGCATCGACCATCTCCCACACCCGATCCCGGATCGAGCCGGAGACCCGCGGCCACACCTCGGGGCTGTTGCCGCCGCTCCGATCGGTCAGTTCGATCAGCACCGCGGCCCACAACCCGTCGATATCGCCGAACTGATGTTTCAAGGTGCCCCAGCTGACCCCGGCCTCGCGCGCGACCCGGTTCGCCGACAACGGTTCACCGGATCCCTCGGCGAGACAGCCGATCGCGACGTCCAGCAGTCGCTGCCGGGTCTCGCGCCCCCGTCGATTGAGCCGGGTCCCGGCCGCGGATTGCATTGCCTGAGCCTCGGTGTGCACCGTCGAACGATAGCGTCGGGTTCACCCCGGCTGTAGTCCGGCAGCGAGCGCGGCCCGCTCCGATTACCCACATCTCGACCGATGCGGGCCCGGCGGCGACCGGCATAGCTTCGGCGCCATGAGATTCCACAGCACCCAGGAAAGCACCGACCCGAAATCGCCCCGGCCGAAACGTCCCGTTCTGCGGGCCGCGCTGCTGTGCACAGGCGCGTGCGCGTTGGCCACGGTCTCGGCCGGCCAGGCTGCGGCCGAGACCCCACATACCGATTCACCCCCGACCGCAGCGGACATCGCCTGGGTCCAGCCGACCCCGTTACGCCCCTTCGCGGGTCCGGTCATTCACCTGGGTTCGGCCGCACCCGTACCCAGGATCATCGTCACGCCGACCCCACTGCGCCCCTTCCTGGGCCCGGAGATCCGCCTCATCCCGTAGCGACCGGCGACGCCGACCGTCAGGCGCAGGGCTGGGTGCCTGCGGCGGCTACCGGCAACCACATCTCACCGGCGAAGCCGGGGAAAATCACTGCGTCGCTGAGGAAGCCGGGCTGGGCGCCGGTGTCGTACTGGCCGGTCAGGTGGTGGAGTCCGGCTGCCGCCGGGGTCCACTTGAAGCTGACGGAGTTGCCGTTGATCGCGGTCGTGCCGGTGTTGGTCCCGTTGTCGACGACCCACGCGTTGCGGACGGTGGATCCCGCGCTCAGGCTCGACAGCACGGCCGAACCCGATGACGCCGCCAGCGAGGCCGGGATGTTCGAAATGGTCACGGTGAGTGCGCATCCCGCTTCGGGGGTGCCGTGGACGGTCGTGCAGAGCGTCGAGGCCGCGTTGCCACACGACTCGGGGTCCGTGCTCGCGCCGCCGCCGACCTCAACGGTCGCGGTGCCGAGGTTGGTGTAGGGCGGGAGGTTCGCGTTGTTGTTGCCGTAGCCGAGGCCCAGCACATGCGTGCCCGGAACCAGCGGCGTCCACTGGATGGTCTCGGTGGATGTCGTCCCGCTGCACGGTGTGCCCGCGGCCATACTCGACGTGACGGCCCAGCCGGACCGGACGGTCACGCCACCAACGGTGTCCGACAGCCCGGGGGCCGAGCAACCCGATACCGGCACTACGACGTTGTACGTCTGCCCCGCTTGAAAGTTGCTGCCCTGCACTGTCATTCCGGTACCGACAACGTCGGCGTGGGCCGCCGTTCCGGCACTGAGCACGGTCAGGGTGGAGGCTGCGGCGGTGATACCGGCCGCGGCGAGGGCACGGGCTGATGTCCGGGTACGCATGAAGCGGTCATTCTCGATTCGGCGACGATGTGAATGGTTTGTATTTCAGTTTGCGAATCGCACTGTTCACCGATCGACGTCCCCTCGCATGCCCCCGCTTTTGGGGGCCACCATTCACGCCCGCCGACCGCCCCTGCGGGCTAGACCATGGCTATTTGGTCGGGACCGGGCAGTTGGCCACCTGAACCTCCTGCAGATGAAGCGTCGCCTTGGCCAAGGTGGGCCCTTCGGCCGTCACCGTGGTGGTACCCGCGGCGATCGCCCGATACTTCGCGCTCATGGTCTCGATATCGGCGACCGCGTCAGCGGGCGCGGACGCCTTCAACGCGTCGAACTGGTCGGCGGTCTTGCTGTACTCGGCCGGCGTGATCGTCGACTTCGAGGCGATCTCGCGGGTGGACTTGGCCAGGTCGCGCATGCCGGAGCAGAAGTCGGTGGCCGGGGCGGCGGCAACACTCGCCGGGGCGTTCGCGGCGGAACTCGGGGCGGCCTTGTCCTTGCTGTCGCTCGAGCATCCGGCGAGCGCGGCACACGCCAGGCCGGTCAACGCGAGGGCGGCCGATACGCGTCGAATCATGCTGATCTCTCCTGGTTTCATGGTTGCTATCGTCGGCTGAGTAGATCAACGCGAAGCCTGTCGTCGATCAACACCGGATCAACGGCCTCGGACTGGAGTGTGCGCGGTGACGGATGCGGAACTGCGGTTCACGATCCTGGGGCGAATGACGGTCCGGCGCGGCGACATCGAGATCACCATGGCGCGGCCGCGCACCCAGGCGGTGCTGGCTGCCCTGTTGCTGGCCGACGGACGGGCGCTGCCCGCGGGCCGTCTGATCGACGCGGTCTGGGGTGACGAACCGCCGGAGCGGGTGATCGGTTCGCTGCGCTCGCATATCGCCCTGCTGCGCAAGGAACTCGAACCCGACCGTCCCCCGCGCACGCCGACGGGCGTCATCGTCTCGGTCGGCGACGGCTACGAACTGCGCGCCGGACGTGACGCGGTCGACGGCCTGCGGGCCGAATCGCTCGCGACGGAGGCCGAGAATGCCCGGCGGGCAGGCGAATTCGAGCAGGCACAGGAACTGGTGGACCAGGCGCTGGGATTGTGGCGCGGCGAGCCGCTGGCCGGGGTACCCGGCCCGTTCGCCGAGGCCCAGCGCCGCCGGTTCACCGAATTGCGGGTCGGGCTCCGGGAATCGAGGCTCGCACTGGATCTCGAACTGGGCCGGGGACAACAGGCCATCGGTGAATTGACCGCGTTGAGCGCCGAGTTCCCGCTGCGCGAACGCCCACGCGGACTGCTGATGACGGCCCTGGCGCGCACCGGACGCCGCGCCGACGCGCTCGCGGTCTATCACGAGATCCGCCGCACCCTCGTCGACGAACTCGGCATCGAACCCGGTCCGGAACTGGCCGAACTGCACCGCCGCATCCTGAATGACCAACTGCCCGTTCAGGTTACCGCCGGCCCCGGCGAGCGGTCCCGCGGCGAAGCGCCGATCGCACCCACCCCGTCCGCCGCCCTACCGATCGATATCAGCGACTTCACCGGCCGCGAAGCACTACTGGCCCAACTGGATTCACGCCTGACACCCTCCGCGACGGCACCCACCGTCGTGGTGATCACCGGTATGGGCGGCATCGGCAAGACAACCGTGGCCGTGCACCTCGCGCACCGGCTCACCGCCCGCTACCCCGGCGGCCGTTTCTACGTCGATCTCGACGGTGTCGGTGACCATCCCGCGGAACCGGATGCCGTGCTCGGCGTATTGCTGCGGGCTCTCGACGTGGGCGAAGGCGCGATTCCGCCCGGCGGGACCGAACGCTCGGCCCTGCTGCAACGCCTGCTGGCGGACCGAAAAGTGCTGCTGGTCCTCGATAATGCCGGCGATGCCGCACAGTTGGCCCCGCTGTTGCCGACTGCCGCGGGCAGCACCGCCCTGATCACCAGCCGCTCGATACTGGCCGAACTGCCCGGGGCGCAACTGGTTCCGGTGGATGTGCTCGACACCGGGCAGGCGCTCACCCTACTGGCCCGCATCATCGGTGACCATCGGATCACGGCGGAAGACGAAGCGGCACACCGCATTGTGGATTCGTGCGGCCTGCTGCCGCTGGCCGTGCGGATCATCGGCGCGCGGCTGGCGGCCCGTCCGCACTGGTCACTGGCCTCGGTCGCCGCCCGGCTGGCCGATGAGGGCACCCGGCTGAGCCAGTTGCGCCTGGGTGCGACCGCGGTGGAATCGACCTTCCGCTTCAGCTACCGCCAGCTCGACGGCGAAACCGCCCGGGCCTTCCGGCTGCTGGCGGTGCCGGCGGCCGGCGATCTCTCGGTGGCGGCCGCCGCGGCGGTCCTCGCCCGCGCCGAGACCGATACCGAGCAGCTCTGCGAGACCCTGGTGGATCTGGGCATGCTGCAGTCCCCGCAGCCGGGCCGCTACCGCTATCACGATCTGTTGCGCCTGTTCGCGATTCGCGAGGACGAGCCCGAAGCCGGGCTCGCGCCCGCGCGCCTGCTGGACTTCCTGTTGGCCACGGCCAAGAACCTGCTGCGCGTGCAGTGCCCGGGCTTCCGTATCGACCATCTGGCCGCGACCACGCATCCCGGCACCGCGATCCCGGATGTCGCCCGGGGCACCGGCTGGGTGGGGCTCGAACAGCCCGGCATCACCGCCGTGATCCGGCAGATCGCCACCGAATACCCGGCGCACGCGGCCGCCGCCATCGATCTCACCCTGGCGATGGCCGCACTCCTCGACGCCAGCGAGTACTCCCCGCATCGCGCACAGTCCCTGCGACTGCTCATCGACGTGACCCGCCGCAGTGGCGATCGAGCCGCGGAGGTCGCCGCCCGCGCGGTGCTGGGACTGCTGCTGGTGATGGATCTCGACGAGCGTGACGAGGCTCGCCGCGTGCTCGCCGACAGCACGATCGCCACCACCACCGACCCCTTCATCCTCGGCACCGTCGAATACGACCTCGGCATCGCCGTCTTCCTGGAGGGCGGATTGGACACTGCCGCAACGCATCTGGCTGCCTCCATCGACTACTATCGGGCCGCGGCCGACACCTCGCTGGAGGGCATGGCCGTCGCCAGCCTGGCCCTGTGCCTGGGCGAGTCACGGCAGTGGGATCGCTGCGCCGAGGCCGCCGAGCGGGCACTGCTGATCGTGCGCACCCACCCGGATCACACCCAACCGGCCTCGGAGTTCGAGTCACTCGCGCTGGGCGAGCTCAGCCGTGTCACGTTGGAACGGGACGCGGACCCGGAGCGGGCCATCGACCTGGCCCGGCAGGCGGTGGCGGCGGCCCGGGCCCGGGGCCGACGTCGCCACGAGGGCTGGGCGCTGTTGCGGCTGGCGGAGGCGGGCCTGCGCGCCGACCGTCTCGACCTCGCCGAGTCCGCCGCCGACACCGCCGTCCGCATCCTGACCGACCACGCCGGGCCCGCCCATCTGGCCCAGGCGATGCTGCTGCACGACCGGGTCATGGCGGCCGTGTCACCGCATTGACGGTTACCCCTCGAAACCGTTGTCAGACTTGCTGTTCCACGGGTGCGTAGAGGCGCTCACGGTTCCGGCGGTACGCCGATCTCCCCACGAAACGCCACAGCAGCCGCACCGGCGCAGGCACTCGATCCAGGAAGATGTGGCGTTCCGCGGGCGTCGCCACCGCCAGCAACCCGCTCAATTCGGCCAGCTTCTCCTTGGGCGGCTTGCGCACCGTCTTCGCCGCGGCGGCCCGGCCGAAGTCCGCCCATTCCGCGGCGGTCAGATACCGGGAGACCAGCGGCAGGATGGTGCGCTCCTCATCGTCCATGTGCGTGCTCACGGCCGACCGCAGATCCTCGAGGAATCCCGCGACCCGCTCCCGCACACCCGTTTCCGGGTCGGCGGTCAGCGCGGGCAGCAGGTTCGCGACCTCGGTGGCCAGCCATTCGATATTGCGATGCTGTTCCTCCATCCGGTGCACCGCCCCGGCCTGCAGGGTCACCCGCGGCGACAGCACCGGCCAGAGGTGGTCGTCCTCATTGGTGTGGTGGTCTTCGACCGCCTGCAGCACCTCGCGTAGATGCCCGACCACGAATTCGGTGCGGGCCCGATCCCCCGGCCGCAATGCCCGCACCAGATCCGGTGTCCGCCGCAGCAACTCCCGCAGCCAGCGGTGCACCACCACCATTTCCTGAATTTCCGGCCCGGCCTCGACTGACGATTGTGTATTCATGAATCCGATCGTCGGCCGCCGCGATCAAGGCCGAATGGCCGCCGGATCCACGCACGTTGATCGAGTGTTGATCACCGATCAGTTGTGTGGCGGGAACTGCCCATCCGCGGTCACCTTGGTGCCGTTCAGCGTGAAGGTGACGACGCTGGGCCCACCCGCCGGGCAGCACATGGCCTCGTTGTCCTTGATCCAGTGGTAGGTGAGGGTCACGGAATTGCGGGTCTTGCCGGTGATCTGCGTGTACATGTACGGCTCGGAGGTGGCGGTACCCAGGTAGGCGCCCCCGGTGAAGAACAGCAGGTGCGTGTAAGGGTGATTGATGGTCGAGCTGACCTCCATCCACGACAGCACCCCGTCACAGCCCGCGGAGATCGGATTGTCGCTGGCCTGACCGGTCTGCCACTTGCCCAGCGGAGCCGGTGCCAACTTGGCGATGGCCGCCTGCGCCAGATCGGAATTCAGGTCGAAACACGACCCGTGCCCGCTGCCCGCGGGCGCCGCCTGCTGCTGCGCGACCGTCGCGACCGTCGTCGAGCCCCCCGCCGTGGTGGACGCGCCACCGCACCCGCTGACCGCGAGCATCACCGCTGCCGCCGCCGAAACCAGCGCCGCTGACCTGGCCTTCATGATTCCCCTCCGCTCACGTTGCACGACTGGATCATCGAGCAAGGCGGAATTCGCGTTATCCCCGGCCCTCCTGTCGCACGCGTTCCGGAGTGCGAGAATGCGTTATGAGCATCAAGATCGACGGGCTGGATTCCGCGTTGCTGGCGGAGTTGGCGGCCGATCCGCGGGCGCCGATCCTGGAATTGGCGCAGCGGCTGGGGATCGCGCGGAACACGGTGCAGGCCAGGATGAAGCGGCTGGAGGCGTCCGGGGTGGTGCGGGGGTATCCGCCGGATGTGGACCTGGAGGCGATCGGGTTCGCGGTGCACGCGTTCCTCGGGATCGAGCTGAATCAGAACAAGATGAACGACATCGTCGAGGCGTTGCGGGAGTTCCCGAACGTGCTCGAGGTGCATGCGACCACGGGGCGCGGGGATCTGCTGGTGCGGATAGCCGCGCGTTCGCAGCCGGATCTGCTGTCCATCATTCAGCGGGTGCATTCGATTCCCGGGGTGAAGCACACGGAAACCATGCTGGCGCTGGCGACTCCGGTGGAATACCGGTCGCTGCCGCTCGTCGAGCACCTCACGAGTCAGCCGGTCGGCGACTGATCACCCGAGCGCTGTGACGCTGAACAGATTGATGCGCGCGTCACAGTGCTCCAGATCACTTTTGAGCAATCTGATCAACTTTTCGCGCCATGGTTGACACAGATCACACATCACGGCAGATTTCGCTGCACCGATCGCTTGATCCCCTTCGTGTGCAGCTCACAAGGCTGTGGAGAGTTGGTGACTGTCCATGACCGACGTTGCCTGGGCGCCTGTCCGTCAGGCCGAACCGGCTACGCCCTACGACCTCGCCGACCGCTACCGGTCCGGCGCGGGTCCGGTCCTTCTCACCGGCGTGCAGGCCATTGCCAGATTGCTGGTCGAGCAGCATGTGCGCGATATGCGTGCCGGACACCGGGTCGCGACCTTCGTGTCCGGGTATCAGGGCAGCCCGCTGGGCGGGGTGGACAAGATGTTGCTGGGCATGCCGAATGTGCTGGCCGAGCACGACATCGCGTTCACGCCCGGCTTCAATGAGGAGCTCGCGGCCACCGCGGTGTGGGGCAGCCAGGCCGATCTGCCCGCCGGCACGCCGACACACGATGGCGTGGTGGGGGTTTGGTACGGGAAGGGCCCCGGCGTGGACCGGGCCACCGATGCCATCCGGCACGCGAACATGTACGGCGTGAACGCCCGCGGCGGTGTGCTGCTGCTGGTGGGCGATGATCCGGCTTCGAAGTCCTCGACCGTGCCCGCGGTGAGTGAGCGGTCGCTGGCGGCCATGGGTGTGCCGGTGCTGTTCCCGCGCAATGCCCGCGAGATCATCACCATGGGCATGCAGGGTGTGGCCCTGTCCCGCGCCTCGGGCTGCATCGTGGCCATGAAGATCGTGGCCGATGTCGCCGACGGCGCGTGGACGGTGGACTCCTCGGTCGCGGAACTGCCCATCTCGGTGCCCGAAGTGCAGTGGGAGGGAAAGACTTTCGCCTACCGGCAGCGGCCGATGGCGGCTCCGGCGGACAGCGTGCTGGCCGAGGCGGATCTGTACGGGCCGCGCTGGGCCACCGTGCGCGCCTTCGGGGCGGCCAATGAACTCGATGTGATCGAGGTGGATCCGGTGGGGGCGCGGCTCGGAATCGCCGCCACCGGAACCACTTTCGACGCGGTGCGCCAGGCGCTGGTCGATCTGGGCGTGGACGACGCGGCCATGCATCGGGCGGGCATTCGCCTGCTTCGCATCGGGATGCCGTATCCGGTCGGGGCACAGCGGGTCACCGAATTCGCGCACGGCCTCGAGCAGGTGATCGTGGTCGAGGACAAGACCGCCTTCATCGAGACCCAGATCCGCGAAATCCTGTACGGCACCGCCGATGCCCCGCGCATCCTCGGCAAGCTGGATGGGAACGGCCTGCCGCTCATGCCGTTCGACGGCGAGCTCACCGCGGGCCGTCTGCTCGCTCCGTTGCGGCGGGTGTTGCGCGATCATGTCGAGCTGAAAAAGGCTCCGCTGCCCGCGCTTTCGCTGGAGGTGCTGTCGGCCAAGCGCACCCCGTACTTCTGCTCGGGCTGCCCGCACAATCGCTCCACCGCCATCCCGGAGGGCTCGATCGGTGGCGGCGGCATCGGCTGCCACACCCTGGTCACGCTGTCGGGGCGCAGTGACAGCGCGGTGACGGGACTGACCCAGATGGGTGGTGAGGGCAGTCAGTGGATCGGGCAGGCCCCGTTCACCGATGTGCCGCACCTGTTCCAGAACGTCGGCGACGGCACCTTCTTCCACTCCGGGCAGCTGGCCGTGCAGGCGTGCGTGGCGGCGGGGGTGAACATCACCTACAAGCTGCTCTACAACGAGGTCGTCGCGATGACGGGCGCGCAGGACGTGGAGGGGCAGCTGTCGGTCGCGCAGCTCACCCACAAGCTGACCGTCGAGGGCGTCAAGAAGATCGTCATCTGCGCCGATGAACCCAAGCGGCACAATCGCAAAGCGCTCGCCAAGGGCACGCTGCTGTGGCATCGCGACCGGCTCGACGAGGCGCAGAAGATGCTGCGCGAGATCGAGGGCGTGACCGTGCTGATCTACGACCAGCACTGCGCCGCGGACGCGCGTCGCCAGCGCAAGCGCGGCACCCTGCCGGTGCGCAATACCCGCGTGGTGATCAACGAAGCCGTGTGCGAGGGCTGCGGTGACTGCGGCACCAAGTCCAACTGCCTGTCGGTGCAGCCGGTCGAGACCGAGTTCGGGCGCAAGACGCGCATCGATCAGACCTCGTGCAATACCGATTACAGCTGCTTGGACGGCGACTGCCCGTCCTTCGTCACGGTGGAAGTGAACCCGGACAGCAAGGGCCGCAAGGGTTCCAAGCGCAAGACGGCCGAGCCGCCGACCGTGGCGGATCCCGGGCTGGGTGCGCCGCTGGGTACTCAGAACGTGCTCATCGCGGGCATCGGCGGCACCGGCATCGTGACCGTCAACCAGGTGCTGGCGACCGCCGCGCTGCGGGCCGGGTACGCGGTGGAGAGCCTCGATCAGATCGGGCTGAGCCAGAAGGCCGGGCCGGTGCTGTCGCACTTGCGGTTCTCCGCAACGGAATTGGAGCCGTCCAACCGGCTCACCCCGGGCAGCGCGGACTGCATCGTGGCCATCGACCTGCTGGGTGCGGCCGATCCCAAGAACCTGCAGTACGGCAATCCGGAATCGACCGTCGTGGTCGCCTCGACCAGCCAGACCCCGACCGGGGACATGGTCTACGACAAGTCGGTGGCCTACCCGGAGACCGGTTCGCTGCTGGATCGCCTTACCGCCGTGTCGGATTCGCTGTTCGACTTCGATGCGCTGGCGGCCGCGCAGCAGCTGTTCGGCAATACCGCCGCCGCCAACTTCCTGATGGTCGGCGCGGCCTTCCAGACCGGTGGACTGCGGCTGCCCGCCGCCTCGATCGAAGAGGCGATCGGCATCAACGGGGTCGCGGTGGCGTCCAATATCGCGGCCTTCCGCTGGGGCCGGGTCGCCATCGCCGATCCCGAGGCCTTCGCGGTGGCCACCGAATCGGCTGCGGCCCGGCGTGTTCCGCGCGTCGTTTCCGCCGAGCTGCTGGCGGGTACCACGTTCGAGGGTGAGGTCCGGCGCATTGCCGAACTCCGCGCCGCCGAGCTGGTCGACTACCAGAACGCCAAGGTCGCCCGCCGCTACCTCGATACCGTGCAGGCCGTCTGGATCGCCGAGCGTGCGGTCACCGAGCGCACCGAGTTCAGCGCGGCGGTGGCGCGGGGACTCTACAAGTTCACCGCCTACAAGGACGAATACGAAGTGGCCCGGCTGCTGGTGGATCCTGCCTTCCTCGCCGAGGTTTCCGCGCAGGTCCCCGGCGGCGAGAACCTCACCTACAAGCTGCATCCCCCGGCGCTGCGCGCGATGGGCCGCAAGAAGAAGATCGGCCTCACCCCCAAATCCCATGTGGCCCTGAAACTCCTGGCCAAGGGCAAGGCCCTGCGCGGCACCAAACTCGACCCCTTCGGCTACGCCCACGTCCGAAAGGTCGAGCGGGAGCTGCTGTCCCACTACACCGAGATGGTCCACCGTCTGGCAGGCGGCCTGACCGACCAGACCTACGCCACCGCCACGGAGGCAGCAGCCCTGCCCGACCTGGTCCGCGGCTACGAGGACGTGAAACTCGGCAATATCGAGCTCTACCGAGCCCGCCTGCGCGACCTCGGCCTCGACGGCTGAGACCAGCCCTCCCCCAACCACATATCCAACGCTGTACGGCGGCATCCGTCCGCCGTGCCGCGATGCCCCGTGCCGTGAATTCGGCGCGAGACCCGGCCGCCCACCACGCGGCCACCCATCAGCCGCCACAAGCGGCGTATTGAAAGGAATCGATTGTGACCGCAATGCACACCGAGGCAGGGGTTTTCGGGCGCTCTCACGAATTGAGCGCTCGGCGACACGAGCAGGTGGTGTTCTGTGAGGACGACAAGAGCGGGCTCAAGGCGATCATCGCGATTCACTCGACCACGCTGGGACCGGCCTTGGGCGGGACCCGGATGTACCCGTACGCGAGCGAGTCGGCGGCGCTCGATGATGTGCTGCGGCTGTCGTGGGGCATGACCTACAAGGCGGCGGCCGCCGGGTGCGATCTGGGCGGCGGCAAGGCCGTCATCATCGGCGATCCGGCGCTGGACAAGAGCGAGGAACTGTTCGCGGCCTACGCGCGGTTCGTGGAATCCCTTGGCGGCCGGTACATCACCGCCGGTGACGTGGGCACCAACACCGACGATCTGGATACCATCGGCCGCTACACCAGCCACGTCACCGGCCGCAGCGCCGGGGCGGGCGGCTCGGGTGACAGCGCCCGGCTGACCGCGCTGGGCGTGTTCAATGCCATGCGCGCCGGCGCCGAATCCGTGTGGGGCGCACCGACACTGGCCGGTCGCACGGTCGGCGTCGAGGGGGTCGGCAAGGTCGGCAGCGAACTCATCGCCCTGCTGCTCGCCGACGGCGCGGAGGTCTGCGCCACCGACGTGAATCAGGCCGCGCTGGACCGTCTTTCGAACGATCACCCTTCGGTTCGACTGTTGAGCACCGTTTCCGCCGCTCCGGTCGACGTCTACGCCCCCTGCGCGCTCGGCGGCACGCTCACCATGTCGAGCGCCGAAGCCATCGAGGCGAAACTCGTCTGCGGTGCGGCCAACAACCAGTTGGCCACGCCCGCAGTGGAATACACCCTGAACGAGCGCGGTATCACCTGGGTCCCGGATTTCGTGGCCAATGCGGGTGGGCTCATTCAGGTGGCCGGTGAGCTGCGCCAGGCAGCGCCGGTCGAGGTCGAAGACGCGGTGAGGGGCATCTTCGACCGCTGCCGCGACATCATCGCGGAATCCAAGGCCGAGGGCATCGGCACCGGTGCGGCGGCCAACAGGTTCGCGGAGCGGCGTCTCGACGCCATCCCGCGGGCCCTCTAGATCGCAGCTGAAGAGAGGAAAACGCAAAGTGGCGTTCGCGAGCGGAATGTTTCGCACGAAATCGGTCGAGCAATCGATCCGGGATACCGATGAACCGGATTCCAAGCTACGCAAGGATCTGACGGCGAGGGATCTCACCATTTTCGGTGTCGCGGTGGTGATCGGGGCGGGCATCTTCACGCTCACCGCCCGGACCGCCGGCACGGTCGCGGGGCCCTCAGTCTCGCTGGCCTTCGTGTTCGCGGCCGTCGCCTGCGGATTGACGGCGTTGTGCTACGCCGAATTCGCGTCGACGGTGCCGGTGGCGGGCAGTGCGTACACGTTCGCGTACGCCACTTTCGGCGAGGTCATCGCCTGGATCATCGGGTGGGATCTCATTCTCGAGTTCGCCCTTGCCGTTTCGGTGGTGGCCAAGGGGTGGTCGCAGTATCTCGGTGAGGTGCTGCACGGGGTGGTGAGTCCGGTCGCGCACGTCGGGTCGATCTCGTTCGACTGGGGCGCGGTGCTGATCATCGCGGTCGTCGGCGTACTGCTGGCCACCGGAACCAAACTGTCCTCGCGGGTGTCGGCCGTCGCGGTCGCCATCAAGCTGGCCGTGATCGCGCTCGTGCTGGTGGTCGGCGCGACCTACTTCAAGGCGTCCAACCTCACCCCCTACATTCCGCCGTCGCAGCCTTCCACGCAGGCGGGCGGGGTGCACCAGTCGCTGTTCTCGTTCCTGACCGGTTCGGGCGGAACGAGTTTCGGCTGGTACGGGCTGCTGGCCGCGGCCTCGCTGGTGTTCTTCGCGTTCGTCGGTTTCGATGTGGTCGCCACGACCGCCGAGGAAACCCGCAACCCGCAGCGGGATGTCCCGCGCGGCATCTTCGGCGCGCTGGCCATCGTCACCGTGCTGTACATCGCGGTGTCGCTGGTGCTCACCGGCATGGTGCCCTACACCGAGCTGTCGAGCGGGAACGCCACCCTGGCAACCGCTTTCGCCATTCACGGTGACATGTGGGTGAAGAACATCATCTCCATCGGCGCGCTGGCGGGCCTGTCGACGGTCGTCATGGTCATGTTCCTGGGTCAGACCCGCGTGCTGTTCGCCATGGCCCGCGACGGCCTGCTCCCCCGCGGCCTCGCCCACACCGGCAAGCACGGCACGCCGGTCCGCCTGACCGTCATCGTCGGCGTCGTCTGCGCCCTGCTCGCCGGATTCGTGGATTTCGGCACGCTCGAGGAAATGGTGAATATCGGCACCCTGGTGGCGTTCGTCCTGGTCTCCCTGGGCGTTCCGATCCTGCGCCGCACCCGCCCCGATCTGAAGCGCGGCTTCCGTGTCCCCCTTGTCCCCCTGGTCCCCATTCTGGCGGCGCTGGCCTGCCTGTGGCTGATGCTCAACCTGTCCATCGAGACGTGGCTGCGGTTCGTCATCTGGATGGCCGTGGGCATCGTCATCTACTTCGCCTACAGCCGCCGGCACTCGGTGCTGGGCAAGCAGCAGCCTCCGGTCTCGGAGCCTCAGACGGTGACCTCGGAGATCACCGAACGGGTCGGCTGAAACTTGGTGACCGTGTAGACGGCGAGCCCTTCCCGGTGGAAGGGATCCTCGGTGATGATCGCGTCGATGGCGGCGCGATCATCACCCTGCGCCAGAATGAACCCTCCGGTACGCGGATTCTTCCGCCCCGCCAGCAGGAACGTCCCGTCGGCCAGATGCCGGTCCAGATAGGCATAGTGCTCGGGGATGAGGGTGTCGAGCTGGTCGAGGACACCGTCGTGATAATTCAGATCGAGAATGAACATGGCTGACAGCTAACGCTTCCTCTGGCTCCCACGTCGAGGCCGCATTTTGCGGGGGTTGCGTTACCCCTCACAGACGTCGTGACGTACCGCCGGAGCTGCGAATTCGGGACATTGGTCAGTGTTGCCGCGACATCGCCGGCTCTAACGTCGTGATGGTGAATACCGTTGCTGAGAATGTCGCGAATACCGTCGACCAGGCGGTTCACAAGGCCGAAGAACTACGCAGTCCCGGACGATTCCTGGTCTCGGCGATGCTGGCCGGAGCCTTCATCGCGGTCGGCGAAGTGCTGTTGCTGGTGGCGGTGTCGCCCTTCGTGGCACAGCATTCGGCCGGCGTGAAGCTGCTCGAGGGCGCGGTCTTCCCCATCGCGCTGACCCTGGTGATGTTCGCCGGAGCCCAGCTGTTCACCTCCGCCGTGATGATCATGCTGGTCGGCGTGCTGTCCGGCCGCACCGGCATCAAGGACATGCTTGTGGCTTGGGCGGCAACGCTTTTCGGCAACTTCGTCGGTGCCCTCGCCTTCGCGGCCATGGTGCACGCCTCCGGGGTACTCTCCTCCTCCACCGCGAAAAATATGCTCGGCGAACTGCTTTCGGCCAAGAACGCACTGGCGGGGGGGCAGCTGTTCTGGCGGGCGGTGCTGTGCAACATGATGGTGTGCCTGGCGGTGTGGATGTTCTCGCGGGTGCGCGGGTCCGGCGCCAAGATCGCGCTGCTGTGGATGCCGGTGCTGGTGTTCGTGGCCGTCGGGTTCGAGCACTGTGTAGCCAATATGTCGCTCTACACCATCGGAATCTTCGAGGGCGAAGCCACTTTCGGTGAACTCGGGCGCAACCTGCTCTACACCGTGCCCGGCAATATCGTCGGCGGCGGTCTGTTGGTGGGCGCCGTCTACTGGTACACCTCCGGCGCCCACCGTTCACGCGCCGGCGAGCAGCTCGAACGCGCCCTTGACGATCCGCAGACCCTTGATGGCCGTGACGGCCTCGTCGAACGCGGTGTCCGGGTCGGACACCATCAGGCTGGTCACCAGGATCCGATCATCGGCGGTGCGGGCCAGGTAGTTCAGGGTCAGTACGCCGGGTTCACTGCCCGGCTTTGACCAGACGGTCGGAAACTGCGTGCCGTCCAGGCCCAGCCCGTGGTCGTCACGGGTCAGGACGTGATCGACCTCGGGTTGTTCGGACCGTGACAGCACGGCGTAGGCGCGGCAGATGTCCATCGGCGTCGCGAACCATTCGATCTCGTCCACATACCGGGGCCGCGGCTGCGTGATCCAGCTCGAGGAAGTCGGATCCGGCAGGGCGAGCTTCTCCAATTCCTCTATCACACCGAGCCTTTCATCCGGTGTAGCAGTGAGATACCGCTGTGCGTGGCCGTCGTCATCGGGAACCTTGCACTGGAATATCGCCTTGGTCGTGAAGAACGGGGCATTCAGGCTCGGGCGATGGTGGCCGAGCACCGCCAGCTGCCGGTACACGGTGTCTCGGCCCAG
Source organism: Nocardia sp. NPDC059240 (assembly GCF_042753865.1). Lineage (NCBI taxonomy): Bacteria > Bacillati > Actinomycetota > Actinomycetes > Mycobacteriales > Nocardiaceae > Nocardia > Nocardia sp. NPDC059240. The sequence goes on from NZ_JBHZAC010000004.1 coordinate 463,279, forward strand.
GTGATGGATCAGGTGATCGGTGGCGGTGTTGTCGCTGATCGACATCATGCGCTCGGCATAGGTTGCCAGCGTGAGCTTTTCGCCGATCGGCCGATGCTGCAGGACGCCCGAGGCGAAGCTCTTCCACTCCTCCCGAATCGCCAGCGTGTCCTGCCAGTCGGCCGCGCCCGTGGCAACGGCGTCCGCGAGCGCCGCCAGCACGTACACCTTGAAGCCCGAGCCGATCGGGTGCACGGCGTCGGCGTCCAGAGCGTGCAGCAGCGACGGCTGTCCCGCCTCGTCGATCTCCGCCGCGGCGAAGGCGACCCGGCCATCCAATTCGGCCAGCCGCGTATCGATTTCGGACCATGAGGTCGGCACCGTGATATCGGCGGCCTCGGGAATCAGCCGTGCGCCGTCGATGAGCCCGTCGGCGTCCAGATGCATGACCAGCAGTCCTGCGGCGTCACCGGTGATGGTGGCCGTGACGGCGTCCGGCTGTGATCTGCGGATCTCCCCGACCGCCACCCGGCCGAGGCCGGCGAGCACGGCATTGAAGCCGTCCACCCCGCCGACCGCGTCGATCAGCACGGTCGCCACCCGGCCGCCGATCTCACTGTCCGCCAACGGCACCCGCACCGTCGCGCCCATCAACCATTCCAGCGCTTCCCCTGCGGTCACCCGATTCGACTCGGACATTCCCCCGCCCTCCCAACGTATCGTTATCACTATTGATATCAATACTTTTATCACAACTGATACTGGTAGCGGTAGGGTCCGGACATGGCCGGTTCCGCGGATCTGCTGCTACACCCCGTACGCCTGCGCATCGTGCAGGCGTTCCTCGGCGATCGCGCCTTGACCACATCCCAACTGCGCGAAGAACTTTCCGACGTCCCACCGGCCAGCCTGTACCGGCACATCGCCCGCCTCGCGCAGGCCCAGGTGCTCTCGGTAGTCGCCGAACGCAAGGTCCGCGGGACCACGGAACGCACCTATGTACTGCGCCTCGCGGCGGCGTCGATCGGCCCGGAAGAGGCCGCGTCCATGAGCGCGGACGAGCATCGACAAGCGTTCACGTCCTTCGTCGCCGGGCTGATGGCCGACGCCGACCGCTACTTCGACCGCGCCGACGTGGATCTGCAACGCGACCAGGTCACCTATCAGCTCAACGGCCTGTGGCTCGATGACGACGAACTGCGTGAACTACTCACCGGATTGACCCGCGTCCTCGCCCCGCTGGCCGCCAACGGACCGCGCGCGGGCCGCAGACGCCGCATCCTGGCATCGATCCTGCTCCTGGGCGAGGACGCACCCGACAGCGCCCAGTAGCCCCATACGCCAATTCGCCTGTCACACCCCGCGCGTAGGCTGCCACGCCATGCAGCCCGCCACCGCTGTCGTAGCCGACCTCGTCGCCGCCATCGACCCGTGGGACGACCTCGAACACCTCCACCGCACCCGCACCCTGGCCTGGCTGGCCTCGACCGACGACATCTGCCGCCGGATCGGAACCTCCACCCCGTCCCCCCACCTGGTGACCTACACCGTCCTCACCGACCCCGACAATCCCGCCATTTACCTTGGGCTACACCGCAAATCCGGCCTCCGCCTCCCCATGGGCGGCCACGTCGAACCCGGCGAACACCCCCTCACCGCCGCCCACCGCGAAGCCCACGAGGAAATCGGCATCACCCCAACCTTCGACATCGTGGGCGAACAGCCACTCTTCCTGACCATCACCACCGTCACCAAACCCGCACGGCACGTGGATGTTTCACTCTGGTACATCCTCCGCGGCAGCCAATCCCACCCCTACACCCTCGACCCCGGCGAATTCGACGGCGGCACCTGGTGGCCCCTCGCCCCCGAGCCTCTTCCCGCCTCCGACCCCCACCTCACCCGCTTCACCCGCAAGCTGGCCAACGCCCTACCCCCACACTGACCCCAGCCGCCCACACCCCCGCCGCATTTCAAGATCAGGGAGTCACCAGCGCGGAATTCTGCCCGATTCACCTCGCTGACAACTCCCTGATCTTGTTTTGGACGCGCGTAGCTTGGGGAGGCGTGAGCGTGCTGGTTGTGATTCGCGGGAATTCGAGCTCGGGGAAGTCGACTACTGCCCTTGCGGTGCAGGGGCGCTTCGCGCGGGGGGCGTGCCTGCTCGTTCCACAGGATGTGGTGCGGCGGCAGCTGCTTCGCGAACCGGATGTGGCCGGTATGGCCAATATCGAACTGCTGGAACAGATTGCGGGTTTCGGGCTGGCGCGCGATCTGGTGGTGATCGTGGAGGGCATCCTCAATGTCGACCGCTACGGCGCGACGCTCGAGCGCCTGACCGCAGCGGCGGACCACGCCCTGCACTACAGCTTCGATCTCACCTTCGAGGAGACCGTCGCGCGGCACCTCGACGGCACCCGGAGGACGGAGTTCACGCCGGAGCAGATGGCCGGGTGGTATCACGGCTGGCAGCCGCTGCCCTTCGCCGCCGAGACACGGATCGACGCGAGCTGGAGCGCGGAGGCGGTCGTGGAGCGGATTCACCGGGACATCCTGGCGCTGCGGTGAGCCCGCGCGTGGCGGTTTTGTCGTACACCGTCTAGTGGCTTCGACGTGGGCTGATACGTTGGGCCCGTGACCAGAATGCATGACGTGACAGCTGTCGACGAGGCGGATGCGGTCGACGCGGCCGGGACCGTGGCCTACTACCTCGCGCGTGGTGCGGGGGCCGATGGGTTCGAGCGGTATCTGGCGACCGCGTCGACGGTGAGCGTGTGGGCGGCGTCGATGCAGCATGGTGCGCCGCCTTCGGCATTGCTGGCTCGGGCCGTCGAGCAGTGCGAGCCGCGGGCGGGTGCTCGGATCGTGCGGTTGACGATGGAGATTCTCGGGCCGATGCCGGTCGACGAGATCGAGGTGCGGGCGTGGGTCGAGCGGCCGGGCAAGCGGGTCGAATTGGTCGCGGCGGAACTCGTGGCCGTGCAGCCGGATGGCAGCCGCCGGGTGGTGGCCAAGGCCGCGGCATGGCGGATTGCCACCTCGGACAGTTCCTCGGTGGTGCATACGGCGGACGCCGCGCTGCCACCGGTGCCGGAGAGCGGCGAGGCCGACTGGGGTGTGCCGCCGGGGTGGGACGTCGGCTATGTGAAGTCGGTGGAGATTCGGGTGGTGAACGGTGACGCGACCACCCGCCGGGTGTGGGTGCGCCCGCTCGTCGAGGTGGTCGAAGGCGAGGAGATCTCGCCGCTGGTGCGGGTGTTCGCGATCGCGGACCTGGCGAATGGCATTGGTGCGCAGTTGGATCCGTACCGGTGGACCTTCATGAATACCGATCTGACCATCGATCTGTTCCGGCTTCCGGAGAGCGAGTGGATCGGGCTGGAGGTACAGACCTCCATCGGTCCCGACGGGGTCGGCATGTGCTCGACCGTGCTGCACGACGAGCAGGGGCCGATCGGCCGCTGCCTGCAGATCCTCGAAGTCCGCGCCCGGAGCTGAACCGCACCCGGCCGGATCCGGCCCCGAACGCCCGGCGATAAGGAAAGCGATATCGTCGGTCGGATGGATCCGCTGCGTCAGTTGCGCTACTTCATCGCCGTGGCCGAGGAACTGCACTTCGGCCGGGCGGCGGAGCGGTTGCGGATTGCGCAGCCGGCCTTGAGTCAGCGGATTCGCAAGCTGGAGAGCGATCTCGGGGCGCGGTTGCTCGATCGCGACAGCCGCCGGGTCGAACTCACCGAGGCGGGGCAGATCCTGCTGGTGGAGGCGCGGGATCTGATCGCGCGCTGGGAGCGGGCGACCTCGCTGGTCGGCAAGGCGCATCGCGGGGAGATCGACGCGCTGCGAGTGGGGGTGCCGCCGGAGCTGGCCGGGCGGGTGCTGGCGGCCATTCTCACCGCGTTCGAAACCCGCGAGGTGCGGGTGGATCTGCAGGAGCTGACCACCGCGGAACAGGTTCGGCTGCTGGCGGATCGGCAGCTCGACGCGGGACTACTGCAGTACCCGGTGGACGCGGTCGGCCTGGAATCGGGTCCGGCGGTGGAGACACCGCTCGGTGTGGTGCTGCCGCGCGATTCTCCGCTCGCCGCTCGCGCCACCCTGACATTGGCCGATCTGGCCGGCCACGGTCTGGTCATCTTCCCGCGCGCCGCCGCGCCGGGCCTCTACGACGCGACCCTGCGCACCTGCTGGGAGCATGGCTTCCGCCCCACCTCGGTGCAGCACGCCCGCAACCCCGAATTCGTGCTCGGCATGGTGCTTTCCGGTCGCGGCGTCGCCTTCGATCAGGGGATGGTGGCGCAGAAGGAGCCACGTGTGGTGTGGCGACCGCTGCCCGAAGGCACCTTGAGCTGGCGGTTCGCACTGACCTGGCCCGCCGCCGCGCCGCACCCCCTGGTCCGGGAGCTCGCCGAACTCATCGTGACCGTGGTGCAGGGCGACGGCGCGTCCCGTCCGGCCCCGATGCCGGAGACCCCGCGACGCCGCCCCTGGGATGTGGTGGCGGGCCGCCACTGAGGCATCGGCGCTCAGCCCGCCGCGAGCGACCCGTTCCGGCAGTTGTGCGCGATCCGTTCGACGGCTGCTCGCGCCGCCTCCCCGATTGCCCGATCCACTACGGGCTGCCGCCCGTCCAGGCTGCGCGAGACGGTGAAAACCGCGACGGCGCAGCGGCTTCCGTCCGGGTAGCCGACCACGCCGATCTCATTGCGGATGCCGGGCATGGTCCCGGTCTTGGACCAGATATCGGTGCCCGGCGGGAACCCCGACGGCAGCCGATTCCCGAAGACCTGCCGCCGCATCAGATCTCGCACCCATCCGCACGCCTCCGGTCCCCCGGCCCGGTCCTCGCCGATCAACCACAGCATCCGCGTCATTTCCCGCGCGGTGCTCGCGGTGGTGCGCAACGGATCCACCGCACGCGAGCCGAACACGTCGGCGGCACTCGATTCCGGATAGCGCCTGGCGAATTCGTGCAGGTCACGGGCCCCGATGTCCTCGGCCATGCTGTAGAGGATGTCGCGCAGCGACCCGACGATCCGGGTCCGGGCGAGCCCGAGCTCCCGCACCAGCGATCGCACATTCTCGACCCCGACCCGAGCGAAGAGCAGATCCGCCGCGGTGTTGTCGCTGACGGTGAGCGCGAAGTAGGCGGCATCGCGCAGGCTGTACTCGACATCGTCGAGGCAGCCCGCGGTCGCCACCCCGCCGAGCCGGTCGGCGGCGGTGGCCCGGACCCGATCGGTCGGATCCAGCTGCCCCGCCGCCACCTGCCGCGCGAACTCCAGCACCAGCGGCACCTTCACCACCGAGGACAGCACCACCGGTTCGTCCGCGTCCCAGCCGAATTCGCCGTCGCAGTCGAAACAGCGGGCATGCACCCGGCCCACGACACCGGCCGTCCGGAAGATCTCGTCCACCCGTCCAGCATCCCCGGTCCCCGAATCGGGCAGTTGACCACCCGCCGCGATCCCCCGCACGCAGCAACGATATCGATTGCTATATCGGTTTCCGACCGTGTTGGTCTTGGACAGCCACCGGTGATCCGTGTTGGGGTGGCAGGCATGGCAGAGTTCAGCAGGCGGACGCTCACGGGTGTCTGCGCGGCGGTGATGCTGGTGACCGCGACGGCATGCTCCTCGAATTCCACTTCCGGGCTGTCCAAGACGGTCGACGGTTTCGCCGACGCGCTGACCCGCGACGACCTGCAGGCCGCCGCCGCGGCGACCAGCGACCCGGGCACCGCCTCCGGCACGCTGGGCACGCTGTTCGACAGCCTCGGCAAACAGGTGCGATTCACCGCGAGCAAGGTCGAGACCAAGGACAGCGGCGGCACCTTCACCCTCGACGCCACCTGGAAGCTCGGCGCCGACGGCAAGAACGAGTGGACCTACACCACCACCGGCCGCGCCGACCGCTCCGGCAACGACTGGAAGATCCAATGGGATCCGGCCACCGTCGCACCGGGCCTGAACATCGGTCCGCTCTCCTATGCGATCGCCTATCCCGATCCGGCCAAGGTGCTCGACAGCTCGGGCGGCCCGCTGCTCACCCAGCAGGTCGTGACGCTGGTGAATGTCGCGCCCGGCGCGGACACCGCCGCCGTGGCCGCCGCCCTGGCTCCGGTCGCACCGGATGTCACGGCCGCGAGCCTGCAGTCGGATCTAGCTGCCGCACAGGGTAAGCCGATCACCGCGGTCACCTTGCGCGACGCCGATTACGCCACCGTGCAGGCCGCGCTCACCAACCTGGCGAATGTCACCGCCGCCCAGCAGACCCGGCTGCTGACCGTCGACAAGACTTTGTCCTCGCCGACGTTCTCCGGTCTGTCGGATCTGTGGCAGCAGCAGGCCGACGCGGCCGCGGGCTGGGCGGTGCGCGCCCAGGGCACCGACGGCACCCAGCGGGTCGGTGGCCCGGATCCCAAGCCGGTCACCGATATTCGCACCACCCTTGACATCGGCCTGCAGCGCGCGGCCGAGGCGGCACTGACCCCGATCACCACGCCCGCGGCCATCGTGGCGATTCAACCCTCCACCGGGAACGTGCTGGCCATGGGGCAGAACGCGGCCGCGGACGCGGAAGGCCCGATCGGGCTGACCGGGCTGTATCCGCCCGGTTCGACCTTCAAGACGGTCACCGTGTCGGCGGCGTTGCAGGCCGGTCAGGTGACCCCGGATGCGATGGTCGCCTGCCCCGGCAAGGAGAACATCGAGGGCCGGGAAATCCCCAACGACAACAACTTCGACCTCGGGCAGGTGCCGCTGCACACCGCCTTCGCCAAGTCCTGCAACACCACCATGGGACGGCTCGCGGTGCAGCTCGCACCGGACGGGCTGACCAACGCGGCGGCCCAGCTGGGACTCGGAATCGACTATGTGACACCGGGTCTCACCACCGTGACCGGCAAGGTGCCGACCGCCGACACTCCCGCGCTGCGGGTGGAGGAGGGCATCGGCCAGGGCAAGGTGACCGCGTCGCCGTTCGGCATGGCGCTGCTGGCCGCCGCCCTCGCCCAGGGTTCGGTGCAACCGCCGACCCTGGTCCAGGGGCAGCCCGGCAAGCCCGACAAGCAGCCCCCGGCGCTCCCGGCCGGCATCGCGGATCAGGTGAAATCCATGATGCGCGAGACGATTACGGGCGGCACCGCCACCGCTTTGAAAGATATCCCCGGCCTGCTCGGCAAGACCGGCACCGCCGAGTACATCGACGACAAGCACGCCCACGGCTGGTTCGTGGGCATCGACGGCGATCTCGCGTTCGCCGTATTCATCAGTGACGCGGGCAGTTCCGAACCGGCCGTGCAGGCCGCGGGACCCATGCTGCGCGCCGCACGCTGACCCTTTACCGACTCCGTTTTCCCAGTTCAGATGGAAAGGCTTATTTTGTCGACCCTGAAATACGGCGCGCTGGCGTCGCTGCTACTGCTCGCCCCGTTGGTCGCGGGCTGTGACTCCGCCTCGAAAAGCGAAGCGGCACAGGCCGGATCGACCAGCACCGCCGCTCCGACCACCATCAGCGATGACGCCACACTCAGTGCCCTCGAACGCGACCACAACGCCCGGGTCGGCCTGTTCGCCGTCGACACCGGGACCGGCAAGACCCTCGGCTACCGGCAGGACGAACGGTTCGCCATGGATTCGACGTTCAAGGGCTTGGCCTGTGGCGCACTGTTGAAGGCGCACCCGCTCAGCAGCGGCTACTTCGATCAGGTCATTCACTTCACGGAGGCCGACCTGGCGGTGGGTGCTCCGGTCTCCAAGGATCACGTCGCCACCGGGATGACGGTGCGCGAATTGTGCGCGGCCGCCATCGAAGCCAGCGACAACACCGCGGCCAATCAACTGCTGAAGCTGCTCGGCGGACCGGGGGCCGTCACCGACTTCGTGCGCTCGATCGGTGATCAGATCACCCATCTGGATCGCTGGGAACCCGAGCTCAACACCAATATCCCGGGCGACGAACGCGATACCACCACCCCGGCCGCCCTGGCCGCCGACTACCGCGCGCTCGTCCTCGGCGACGTGCTGCCCGCCCCCGAACGCAAGCAGCTCACCGACTGGCTGATCGCCACCACCACCGGCACCCAGCGCATTCGAGCCGGACTACCGGCGGACTGGAAGACCGGCGACAAGACCGGCACCGGCGACTACGGCCAGGCCAACGACGTCGCCGTCACCTGGCCCAGCGACGGCGGCGCACCCCTGGTGATCGTGGTGCTGACCACCAAACCCACCGATCAGGCTGCCGCAGCAGACAATCCGCTGGTGGCGGCTGTCGCCAAGGCGGCCGTGGGAGCCGTGCACTAGCGCTATGCTGGCAGCCTCGAAATGGGAAGAGGTAAGCCCATGACGGCTGTCACCGCACTGTTGGCCGCGCTCGCCGACGGTTCCACCGACCTCATCGATCTCACCGCGCCGCTGCACGCCGGAACCCCGATTCTGCAACTGCCACCGCCGTTCTCGAACACCATCCCGTTCGGGTTGGAGGAGATCAGTCACTACGACGAGCGGGGTCCGGGCTGGTACTGGAACAACATTCACACCGGGGAACACACCGGGACACACCTGGATGTGCCGATCCACTGGGTCACCGGGCAGCAGGGTTTCGATGTGCTCGGCACTCCGCTGCGCGGGCTGATCGCGCCCGCCGTCGTCGTCGATGTGTCGGCGCGCGTTGCCGGAAATCCCGATTTCCTGCTGGAAGTCGATGATCTGCTGGACTGGCAGAAGCAGCACGGCCCACTGCCCGACGGCGGCTGGGTCCTGCTGCGCACCGGCTGGGACGCCTACGCCGACGATGCGGCGCGGTTCCTCAATGCCGACGAGACCGGGCCGCACTCCCCCGGCCTCTCCGCCGACTGCGCCGAATGGCTTGCCCAGCAACCGATCTTCGGCATGGGTGTGGAAACCGTCGGCACCGACGCGGGCACGGCACACAGCTTCGACCCGCCGTTCCCGTGTCACCATTTCCTGCTCGGCTCGGGCAAATGCGGGCTGACGCAGCTGCGCAACCTGTCCCGGCTGCCGGTGACCGGGGCCGGCCTGATCGTGAGCCCGCTGCCCATCAAGGGCGGAACCGGCAGTCCCGCACGCGTTCTCGCCCTCATCGACCGGTAGCGACGGTGCCTCCTAGGAACGAGGGGCCGACCGTGAGCGAGATCGTCGGCCGCACCCTCGCCGAACTGGGCATCTCCAAAGTCTTCGGCGTGGTCGGCAGCGGCAACTTCGACCTCACCAACGCCCTGCGCGCCCACGGCGTCGACTACATCGCCGCCCGCCACGAATGCGGCGCGACCGTCATGGCCGACGCCTACGCCCGCATGACCGACACCGTCGCAGCCGTCTCCCTGCACCAGGGCCCCGGCCTCACCAACGCCCTCACCGGCATCGCCGAAGCCGCGAAAAGCCGCACCCCCCTCCTCATCCTGGCCGCCGACACCCCCGGCGCATCGGTCCTGTCGAACTTCCGCGTCGATCAGTCCGCCCTGGCCACCGCCGTCGGCGCGACGCCCGAACGCATCCATTCCCCGGACACCGCGGTCGCCGACACTCTCCGGGCATTCCGCATCGCCCGGGACCAGCGCCGCTGCGTGGTTCTCAATCTTCCGCTGGATATCCAAGCGGCTCATATCCCCGTGCCGGAAACGCTCACGGTGCCGAAGCTTCCGGAGTCGGTACGGCCGGGCGCGGCGGCGGTCGCGAAACTGGCCGGGCTGCTGGCGGAGTCGGCCAGGCCGGTGTTCGTTGCCGGTCGTGGCGCTCGCGCGTACGGGCCGGAGCTGCGGGCATTGGCCGAGGCCACCGGGGCCTTGCTCGCCACCTCCGCGGTCGCGCACGGTCTGTTTCACAGCGACCCGTGGTCACTCGGTATTTCGGGCGGGTTCGCCTCGCCCGCGGCGGCGGAGCTCATCGCCGGGGCGGATCTGATCGTCGGGTGGGGTTGCGCGCTCAATATGTGGACCATGCGGCACGGGAACCTGATCGGGCCTGGAACCGTGGTCGCCCAGGTGGATTCGGACGCGGCGGCGCTCGGCGCGCACCGCCCGGTCGATCTCGGCATTCACGGGGATGTCGGTGAGACCGCGCGCGATGTTCTGCCTCGGGTGTCACCTCGGCCCGGCTATCGCATCGAGCGGGTCGCCGAACACCTTGCGGCCGCATGCAAGTGGCGTGATGTGGCGTTCGAAGACGTGTCCACCGGCGACCGCATCGATCCGCGTGTGCTGTCCATCGCGCTCGACGACCTGCTGCCCGCCGAGCGCATCGTGTCCGTCGACTCCGGCAATTTCATGGGTTATCCGAGCGCCTATCTCGACGTGCCGGACCAGTACGGCTTCTGCTTCACGCAGGCGTTCCAGTCGATCGGGCTGGGGCTGGCGACGGCCATCGGCGCGGCACTGGCCCGTCCCGACCGGCTGCCGGTGGCGGCCCTCGGAGACGGTGGAGCGCTGATGGGCATCGCCGAGCTGGAAACCTCAGTGCGCCTGGGTCTTCCGATGCTCATCGTGATCTACAACGACCATGCCTACGGCGCGGAGGTTCATCATTTCCGCGACACGGACCTCGGTGCGGTGACCTTCCCGGACACCGATATCGCCGCGTTGGCCCGGGGCGCGGGCTGCGAGGCCGCCGTCGTCCGCTGCGTCGACGACCTCGACATTGTCCCGAAATGGCTGGCAGGCCAGCGGAATACGCCCCTGCTGCTGGATGCGAAGATCAGCAGTGACGGTGGATCCTGGTGGCTGCAGGAGGCTTTCGCCCGGCACTGAGATGACGGGTCGAACACTGAGACGGCCGGTCAGGACTGCCTGGTCGAGCTGCCACTGCCCAGGAAGGTCGAATTGCCCTGCGGGTCGGTGCTGTTCATGGCGGAGATCAGCCGGGTTCCGTCGGTGGACATGGACCAGAACGACATCCGCTCCACCCCGCCGGGCACCTCGCAGGTCTGGTCGGCGGGCGCGAGTTCGGCGGTATTGCCGTGCCCGTCCAGCGTCCAGGCGCAGCCGTCGTCGGTGTGCGCGACCAACTGGCTGCCACTGCCCGAATCGATCCGCACCACACCGGATTTCGTCTGATATCCCGGCGAGGTGAGGTTGTTCATGTACACGAGATTGACCGGATCGTAGGCCCAGGAGCCGCTGAACAGCCGTGCCGCGTCACCCGGAGCGGCGGCGTCCTCCCGGGAGCGTTTGCCATTGGCGAGGGTGAAATCGAAAGTGCCGTACGGGAGATAGCTGTTGGCGCGGATGAACTCCTGCTCGTGCCCGTCGCGAACGGTCACATGCCAGTAGGTGATGTTGTAGCCGGAGTCGATGACGTGGTTGTAGCAGTATTGATCGGTGCTGGTCAGATCCAGCGCGTCACCATTGACCCGGAAATGCCAGGTACAGCCCTGATCGGTGTGGCCGGTGATGTCCCCGTCCGCGGTCCGCGCGAACACGACCGTCCCGACCTGCGGATAGGTCAGCGGCTCGAGCCCGAACTTCCCCGCGGTGGCGACATTCGTCATGTCCGAACGCTGTGGCTGGTCATAGTTCCAGGTGCCCAGGTACTGCGCCGCATCGTCGGCGTGCGCGGCCGGGGCACCCCAGGCCAGCGCCGAACCGAACACCGCCGCGATCGCCAGTTTTCCGTATCGTGCACGAATTGTTTTGTGTGTCATGCCATCAAGGACGAGACGGCCGCCCGGAAAGTTACCGATCCACCGTCGCCTCGATGCTCACGATCCGATCGTCGGACACGGTCAGCACCAGCACCCCGAACAGCTCCCGGTCGCGGAAGGCGAGCAGCGCGGGCCGCCCGAATGCCGAATGCGTCACCAGGGTGGTCCCCGGCCCGAAGAAGGCGATCATATTGGCGGCCACCACTTCCGGCCCCCGGCTGATCGGCGCCACGATCGGCGAATCGGGCCGGAAGGTGGCCAGACCCCAGACCTCGGGATCGAGCACCACCAGCAGTTCCGCCAGATCCCCACCGGCACAGGCGGCAATGAATCGTTCGGTCACCGCCCGGTGTTCGGCCGGCGCCACCGGGCCGTCGGGCCGTCGGGCCTCGGTCATCTTGATCCGGGCTCGCCGGGCCAGCTGCCGGCAGGTGCCGACCGGCCGCCCGACCGTATCGGCCACCAGCTCGAACGGCATCGCGAACACATCGTGCAGGATCAGCACCACCCGCTCGGCGGGGCCGAGCCGCTGCAGCATCCGATACAGCGCCAGCTGCACCTCCTCGTCGAGGGTGATGCGGTCGACCGGATCGACGGGCAGGGCCGTGGCGACGGGTGCGGCGGATTCCAGCCGTTCCGGATCGTCGGCCCGTTCGCGTCGGGAACGCGCGCTGCGCAATTCGTCCAGGCAGATCCGGCTGGTCACCACGGTCAGCCAGGCGCGTTCGTCGGTGACCTCGCCGGGCCGGGTGCGGGCCAGCCGGGTGAACGCCTCTTGCGCGGCGTCCTCGGCGGCCCCGATATCGCCGAGCAGCCGGAAGGCCAGGTCCACCACGTACGCGCGCTGCCGCCGCCAGGCCGCGGCGAAGCGGTCGTCGGGCTGCTGCCGATCCTCGGTGCTCATGCGGAGTCCTCGGTGCTCATACACATATGACGGGGTGGGCTCGCCGAAAGTTACCGACACCGGAAAGCGGTGACCCGTCCGGGCCACCGCTGTACGGATATCGCGGCGTCAGTTGGTGATCCGCCCGCCCGCCACATCGATGGTGATGCCGCTCAGATACCCGGACGCGTCCGAGGCCAGGAACAGCGCGGTCTGCGCGACATCGTCGGTCACGCCCAGCCGCCGCAGCGGATGCATGGCCGCCACCTGCTGCTGGACGGCTTCGGGCATGTTGGTGGCGACCTTCTCGGTCAGGATCGAGGACGGCGCGATGGCGTTCACCCGGATCCCCTGCGGGCCGAGTTCGGTGGCGAGGTGACGGGTCAGCATGACGACCCCGGCCTTGGCCACCCCGTACGCGATATTCGCCTGGCTGGGCTGACGGCCCGCCGACGACGTCATGGTGATGATGCTGCCCGAGCCCTGGGCCAGCAGCATCGGCAGGAAGGCTTGCACGGTGAGGAAGGTCGAGGTCAGGTCCGAGTCCAGTACGCGCCGCCAGAACTGTTCGGAGAGCTCGGAGACCGGTGTGGGATAACCCATTCCACCGGCGAACGCGCCGAGGATGTCGACCCGGCCGAATTCGCTCTCCACCAGGGTCGCGACATCGGCGAGCGCGGCGGAGGAGGTGACGTCGGCGACCGCGCCGATCGCGATGCCGCCCGCCGCAGTGATCTCGGCGACGACGCTGTCGAGCGCCTCCTTGTCGCGGCCGACCACACACACCCGCGCCCCCTGGGCGGCGAGCAGTCGGGCGGTCTCGGCCCCGATTCCGCGGGAGCCCCCGGTGATGACGGCGGTCTTGCCTTCGAGGTCGGAGTAGGTGCTGAGCATGGCGGTGAACCTTTCGATGCGGTTGAGCGAGCGATGCGATGGGTAGAGCGGTGAATTCAGCGACGGGACAGGATGACGGCGACGGCGACCAGCCACAGCAGCCCGCCGAAACGGACCACCGGCAGCAGATACCCGAACCCGGAGGCGACCAGCGCGAAGGTGGACAGCGCGGCCGCCAGGGCGATGGCCAGCCCGATCCCGATCAGCCAGATCGGCAGTTTCCGTTGCAGCAGTGCGGGAATCACGATGCCGACGATCAGCAGCCCGAAGCCGGCGGCGAAGGCCGGACCGCCGGACATGTAGCCCAGGTCGGCGATGGTGCGCGCCAGATCCGGTGCGGCGGAAGCGTTCAACCGCGCGCCGGTCCAGGAGAACAAGGCGCTGAAGGTGAGTCCGCCCGCGGCGAGCGCACCGCCGATGGTGAGGATCGACGGCCCGCTCAGCAACCGCTGGATCAGTCCGGTGAGGATGACCAGCGGTGCGGCCGACAGCATCAGCAGCAGGGCGCCGGTGTCGATGAGCCCGGTGTGCGCGGTGGTGTAGGCGAGGACGTCGACCCCGCTGGCATCCGGGTGCGGGGTGCGCGCATTGGCGGCGACGTAGGCGATGGACAGCGCCGCGAACGCGGCAGCGGGGGCCAGAACGGTGAGGTCGGTGCGGGTGGCGGGGGTGGTGCGAGTGGCGGTGGTGCTCATCGCGGGTTCCTCAATCTCGGGGCGAACCGTACTGCCCCAATAATGATTACAATCTGTAACGATTGTCAAGCGTCTATTATTTCGTCGCTGCTATCATTGCCCCCATGGATGGGAAAGACGAGTTCGCGCCGCAGCGCGCCCTGACCGCCGTCGGGTTCCTGTTGGCCCAGGTCGGGGCCTACGCCGCCAACCGATTCGCCGAGCGCACGGCCGCCCTCGACCTCACCCCCGCCCAGGCCGGACTGCTCCGGCTGCTCATCGCCCAGCCCGGCCGCAGCCAGCGCGAGCTCGCCGACGAACTCGGCATGCCGCCGAGTCGCTTCGTCCAATTCGCCGACAAGCTCGAGGAGCGCGGGCTCATCGAACGCAAACGCAATCCCGAGGACCGGCGGCAGCACGCGCTGTACCTGACCGCTGAGGGCCGCACGATGCTCGGCCAATTGGGTGCTGTGGCACGCGAAGCCGAGGCGTACCTGTGCCGGTCGTTGACGCCGGAGGAGCATAAGCAACTCTCGGACCTGCTGGTGCGCGTCGCCGCCGACCAGGGTCTGATCCCGGGCGTGCACCCGGGCTACAAGACGGTGTGACGGCCGCGGATCGTCAGGGGATCAGGGCTTCGAGGGCGGCGATCCGGCCCGTCATGACCTCGCGCAGCAGGTGCCGGAAGCTCGGGCAGTCACCGTGATTCGGGGCGGGGCACGCGGCGGCGTGCCGCAGGCCGTCGCGCACCGCACTCAATTCCTTGATGGTGCGGTCCAATTCGTCGGCCTTGCCGAGCAGCAGACCGCGGTCGACCTGTAGCTCGCCCTGTGGACCGAACAGGCGCACGATGTCGTCGAGTGCGAATCCGGCGGTCCGGCCGAGCGCGATCAGGGCCAGTTGCTCGAGCACCGATTCGTCGAATTGCCGCCGCAGCCCGCGCCGGCCGGTCGACACGATGAGACCGCGCTCCTCGTAGTAGCGCAGCGTCGAGGCGGGAACACCGGATCGGCGCACGACTTCGGCGATATCCAGGCTGCTCATGATGTGGTTCGACCCTTGACCTCAAGTCGGCTTGAATTGAGACAGTGTAGCTCTCCGCCCGTCCAACCGATCGAGGACAGCGCCATGACGACACCACTCGACAATGATCAGTCCGCCCGCTGGAACGGCACCTCCGGCAATGCCTGGGTCGACCTCCAGGACATCGTCACCCGGGTCCTCCGCCCCTTCGAGGACATCCTGGTGACCGCGGCCCGCGCCGTCGACGCCCACACCGTGCTCGATGTCGGATGCGGCACCGGCAGCACCACTTTCGCGGTGGCCCGCGCCCTGAATGCCCGCTGCACCGGCATCGACATCTCCGAACCGATGATCACCGCCGCCCTCGCCGACCCCGAAATCGACTCTCTCCCGGTGAGTTTCATCGAGGCCGACGCCCAGACCTATCCCTTCGCCGCCACCCACGATCTGATCGTGTCCCGCTTCGGCGTGATGTTCTTCCCCGACCCGGTGGCCGCGTTCATCAATCTCCGCCGCGCGGCCCGCCCGGGCGGCACCCTCGCGTGCATCGTCTGGCGGACCCCCGAGGAGAACCCCTTCTTCACCGCCGCCGAACGGGCGGCTGCTCCCCTGCTCGATCTGCCCGCCCGAATCCCCGACACCCCCGGCCAATTCGGCCTCGCCAACCCCGGACACACCACCGCGATCCTGTCCGAGAGCGGCTGGACGGACGTCGCCCTCACCCCGATCGATGTCGAGTGCGTCATGCCCGAGGCGGATCTGACCCCCTATATCTCCCGCCTCGGTCCCGTCGGCCTGGCCCTCGCGGCCGCCGGCTCCCCCACCCGTACCAAGGTCATCGAGACCATCCTCCCCGCCTTCACCCCCTACTTCCGTGACGCCGAAGCGGTCTTCACCGCCGCCTGCTGGCTCGTCACCGCCCGTGCCTGACCCGGCCGGGGATCACCGCGAAGCGCGTCCGAAGCCTTCGAAAAGGTTCCAGGACTGGCTGCCCTTGACGACGTGCAGGTAGTAGGCGTAATTCGCGGTGGTCATGGCGAGCGCGCCGATCGCGAAGCCGATCCCCGTGGAGAGCCGGTCGGGCAGGTTCAGCACGACGGTCACCGCCCCGATGGCCAGGCTCACGCCCAGCAGCGTCAAACCCTTGCGCCACATGCCCTTGACGAGGAAATAGAACGGCCCGAAGAGGAAGGCGAGAAAGTTCGAATTCAGCGCGAATCGCTGCCCGAACGAGAGCGCCTTGAACGCGGCGCGGCCCGCCGGTGAGGAATTCGGTAGCCCGTAGGCATCGTAGAACGCGAAGCGTTCCTGCCATCGGTTCGACAGTTGACGGGTTTCCTGCTGTTCAGACATGAGGGTGGATATTAGCCGTGCGGGTAGGGCGGGTAAAAAGGCGCCGGCGCGGGGCGGAAATAAGCGCTGGATTGTTTGATCCACAACAGGATTACGGCGGCGAGCGCCACCAGCCAGGTCACGATGCTGATCACATTCGATATCGCGCCGGCCTTGGCGGCGATGACCGAGAACAGCTCGCTCAGTGTGTACAAACCGAAAAATACGGTTCCGGTGATGCGAGCCCAGTTCCGGCCCGCACGATTCATGAACGCCATCCAGATCCAGAGGCCGATGGAGATCACCGAGAACACGATGGTGGTGATGATGGTGACCGTGACGATCATGTCGATCTGACTGTCGGTCAGATTGGCGTGGGACGCCTCGACTGCTTTCTCCCGCATCCGTGAAATCTGGGTAAGGCCGTACAGCAAAGCGACGAGTGTCATCGCCGCCCCCGCCAGCATCAGATAAAACGCGTAGTCGACGGTCTGCGGTCGCGGCGGCCGACCCGGTACCGGCCCGCCCGGATATCCCGCCCCGGCTCCGAACGGCTCATAGTTGTACGGCCCCGGATAAGCCGGAAACTGTTCGCTCACGTCGATCCTCCCTCGAACTCCCCGACCAGTTCGAGCAGCATACGGGGTAAACCCGACCGGCAACCGACTTGACGATCAAGCCCCGACGGCGAATCCGTCGAGCAGGGATTGCGCGGCGGATTCCGGGGACGGGCGGGCGGCGATCTCGACACGCAGGCGGGCGGCGGAGTTCCGATAGGACTCGTCGGTCAGCACGGCGCGGATGGCGGCGTGCACGGCGTGCGGGGAGACCGCATCCGGGGCCAGCACCTGCGCCGCACCCGCCGCCCGGCAGGCCGCGGCGGTCGGGAACTGGTCGGCACCGCGCGGCGAGAGCACCAGCGGTAGCCCGTACGACAGCGCCGCGAGGGTGGTCCCCGCGCCGGCGTGACACAGCACGGCATCGCATCTGGGAAGCACGGCCGACAGCGAGAGCCACTGTGTCACAAACACATTGGACGGCACCGGTCCAAGTTCGGCCGGGTCGGTACCGGCGCCGACCGTCACCACGGCATCCGCTCCCGAGTCCGCCAGCCCGGCCAGTAGCGGGCCGAACGCAGCCGGCTGGTTGAAGATCGGAACGGTCCCCAGCGAGACGTACACCACCGGCCGATCGCCCAGGCGGCGAAGCGATTCCGGCAGTTCATCCACGGGACGGCCGGAGACGGCGGGGCGGATCGGCTGCGTGATCGCCGCCGCCACACCGAGATCGGGTTGCAGGCTCGCCGGGACCGGGTCCAGGTAGCCGTGCCGATACAGCCCGGCGTGCTCGTCGGCTTCCAGACCCGCCGAATGCCACAGCGGCGCCACCCATTCCGCCATGGCCGCGACCAGTTCGGGTTCGAGCATGAGGCCGGTGCCGTAGGTGATCGACGGGATGCCGCGTTCGGCGGCCAGGATCGGTGCGGCCAGATCGACCGGTGCGTGCAGCACCAGGTCGGGCCGGAAGCGTTCGGCGATCGCGGTGAGATCGGCCAGTTTTCGCGGGGCCATGACCTTGGCGAACATCACCGCCCCGATGCGCCAGGGCTGGATTCCCGCCCCGAATTCCGGCAGTGTCACCGCTTCGGCCGCGGCGTCCGGTGCGTCCGGCCCGGCCTCCGCCGCGGGCAGTCCGGCCGCGCGGACCCGGGCGGTGAGCTGCGGTGCCGTGGCGACCAGCACCTGATGTCCCGACGCCTGCAGTGCTGCGGCCAGCGGGGCGACGGGGGCGAACACCCCTTCCATGGGCGTCGTCGCGATGAGAATGCGCATGCCACCAACCCTCCCTTGGTATAGCAAACTATATAGTGAACTATAGTTACGATGGTGAGCATGTCAACCGCACCCCGAGGCGGTGGCCGCCGCCTGGCGACGCGTCGCCGCATTGCCGAGGCAGCCGCCCTGCTGTTCGCCGAACGCGGCTATGCCGCAACGACTCTGCAGGCGATCGCGGATGCCGCCGGGGTGCATGTGCAGACCATCTACCAGGCGTTCGGCACCAAGGTCGGCGTGCTCGCCGAGACCGCGGCGGTACTGGTCGCCGGTCCGGACGAGGAGGCCTCGACCCCGCCGCCGGAGCGGGCCTGGGTGCGCGAACTGTTCGCCGAACCCGATCCCGCGCGGCAACTGGCGCTCTACGCGGCGCACATGCGCACGGTCTCGGAGCGCTATCTCGGGCTGCTGGACATCATGCGGGTCACCGCCGCGGTCGATGCCGAGGTGAGTGCCTTCCTGACCGCGGCGGAGCAGGGCCGCTATGACGGCCCCCGCCACATCACCCCGCGGCTCGCCGCCGCGGACGCACTCAAACCCGGTCTGACACCCGAGCGCGCTGCCGACATAATGTACGCCCTGACCACCTACGACGTCTATCGCTCACTCATGATCGACCGCGGCTGGACCGGTTCGGAGACAGAGCAGTTCGTCACGGCGGCCCTGGTTTCGGCGCTGCTGCCGAGTTCCTGACCCGCCGCCGTGCGGTCGAACCGGCGGTGAGTTCCCTCTTACCTGACGGTAACGTGCAGTGACACAAGGGAAATGGCCGCTTCATACCGTATACCGGCATGTCGACCCCAGTGGATACACAGACCGAAGGCGTGAGTGGTCATCTGCGGGACGTGGTGTACTCCGCGTTGCGCGACGAGCTCATGAACGGGCGGATCAAGTTCGGGCAGCGGCTGACCGAGCCGAAGGTTTCGGCGCGGTTCGGTATTTCGCGCACACCGGCGCGGGAAGCCCTGGCGATGCTCTGGTCCGACGGTCTGCTGCAGCGCGACGAGATCGGATTCACGCCGGTGCGGCCGAGCATCCCGCTGGTGCGAGACCTGTACGAACTGCGAATCACCCTCGAGCTCGGCGGTATTCAGCGTGCGATCGACAATCCGGCGGTCCGCCACGATCTGGACGCGCTGCGGCAGGAACGGGAGCGGTGGCTGGCGCTGCGGGTCGATCCGCCCGCGCAGGAGCCGGGATTCGTGGTGGTGGACGAACAATTCCACGTCGCCCTGCTGACCGCCTCGGGCAATCGGGAGCTGGTGCGGGCCCTGGTCGCGGTGAACGCGCGCATCCGGCACGTTCGGATGTTCGACTTCATGGTCAACAACCGGGTCGAGGTGACCATTGCCGAGCATCTCGCGATCCTGGATGCCGTTCTGGCGCAGGATCTTCAGCTCGCCCACGACCTGTTGCGCCGGCATATCGGCGAATCGCTGGACGTGGTCGTCGATCGCGTCACGCGCGCCATGATCGCGATGACCCTCGCCGACGTGCAGGAGTAGCCGGTGAGCTCGGACTTCGACACCCTGTTGATAGCGAACCGGGGTGAGATCGCCTGCCGCATCATGCGGAGCGCGAAGATATTGGGGCTGAAGACGGTCGGGGTGTATTCGGAGGCGGATCTCGGTGCACCGCACGTCCGGATGGCCGACGCGGCCGTCGCGCTGGGGCCGGGACCGGCGTCGCAGTCGTACCTGCGCACCGACCGGGTGCTCGAGGCCGCGCTCACCTGCGGGGCGGGTGCCATCCATCCCGGATATGGATTCCTTTCGGAGAACGCCGATTTCGCGACCGCGGTCGAGGCGGCCGGGCTGCGGTTCGTCGGACCGACGCCCGAGCAGCTGCGCGTGTTCGGCGACAAGCACACGGCCCGTGAGGCGGCCCGGGCGGTCGGCGTGCCACTGATCCCCGGCAGCGGCATCCTCGATTCGCTCGAGCACGCCGTCGCCGAGGCCGAGCGCGTCGGCTATCCGGTGATGCTCAAGGCCGTCGGTGGCGGCGGCGGAATCGGCATGCAGGCCTGCGGCACCGCCGACGAGGTCCGTGTCGCCTACGACCGGGTTCAGCGGCTCGCCGCCGCCAATTTCGCCTCGGCGGGCGTGTTCCTGGAACGGTTCGTGACCCGCGCCCGGCATGTGGAGGTGCAGGTCTTCGGCGATGGCCGCGGACGGGTGGTGAGCCTGGGCACCCGCGACTGTTCGCTGCAGCGGCGCAATCAGAAGGTGCTCGAGGAAGCGCCCGCACCGGACCTGCCCGATGCCGTCGTGACGCAATTGCTGAGCAGCTCACGGGCTTTGGCGCGGTCGGTGGACTACCGGTCCGCGGGCACGGTCGAATTCGTCTACGACACCGAGCGGGGTGCGGCCTCGTTCCTGGAGATGAATACCCGTCTGCAGGTGGAACATCCGGTGACCGAGGCGGTCACCGGAGTCGATCTGGTGGCGTGGATGCTGCGCCTGGCCGGCGGCGACACCACGGTGCTGGACGGCGTCGCCGACGACGGGCCCGAGATCCGGGGCTGGGCGGTCGAGGCGCGCGTGTACGCCGAGGATCCCGGCAACGATTACCGGCCCAGCGCCGGATTGATCACCCACGCAGAGTTTCCCGATAACGCACGCGTGGACACCTGGGTGAGCACCGGTACCGAGGTGAGCCCGTACTACGATCCGCTACTGGCCAAGGTCATCACGCACGCGGACGACCGCGAGGCGGCCTTCGATCGGCTGACCGACGCGCTCGCCGCCACCCGCGTGTACGGGGTGCAGACCAACCTGCCGCAACTGCGGGCGGCCGCGGCCGCGCCGGTGGTGCGCACGGCCGCGCACGTCACGAGCAGTCTCGCCGGAATCGACTGGGCGAGTCGCCGTATCGATGTGCTGCGGGCGGGCACCATGACCACCGTCCAGGACCATCCGGGGCGAATCGGCCTGTGGGAGGTGGGAATTCCGCCCTCGGGCCCGATGGACGATCTGTCGTTCACGCTGGCCAATATCGCGGTCGGCAATCCTTCCGGCGCACCGGGTTTGGAGTGCACCCTGCAGGGTCCACGGCTGCGGTTCTCCGGTCCGGCCGTGGTGTGCGTGAGCGGCGCACCCGCCGTGGTGACCGTGGACGACACTCCCGTGCCGATGTGGGAGCCCGTCGCGGTCGACGCGGGCGCCGTCCTCGATATCGGCGCGCCGTCCGATGCGGGCCTGCGCACCTATCTGGCCGTCCGCGGTGGCCTCGATGCCCCGCTCTATCACGGCAGTTCGAGCACGTTCGCGCTCGGCGGGTTCGGTGGGGTGACGGGCAGCGCGGTCATCGACGGTGACGTGCTGGCGGTCGCGCCGCCGGAAACCCATGCCCTGCGGGCGGCCGCGGCCGTCCCCCTGGAACGGCGTCCGCTGTTCACCCATGAATGGCAGCTGGCCGTCGGCGAGGGACCCCAGACCGCTCCGGCCTACTTCACCGACGCCGATATGACGCAGTTCTACGAGAAGACCTGGCGCGTAGGCAGTCACGCGAATCGGACCGGGATCCGGCTGGAGGGCCCCAAGCCGGAGTGGTCGCGCCCCGACGGCGGTGACGCCGGACTGCATCCGTCCAACCTGCACGACAACCCCTACAGCGTCGGCGCTGTGAACGTCTCCGGCGACACCCCGATCCTGCTCGGCCCCGACGGCCCCAGTCTCGGCGGGTTCGCCTGCCCGCTCACGGTCGTCTCGGCCCACCGCTGGAAACTCGGCCAGCTGCGTCCCGGTGACCGGCTGCGCTTCCGGCCCGTCGGTGACGACACCGCCACGGCTTTGCGCCGCGCCCCGGCGAGCGCGCTGCTTCCCGATGAGGCCGCGGCACTGCGGGATCGAGGCGTGCTCGGTCACCGTGCCGCGGACCCGGATCGCCCGGCGGTGTCCTACCTGCGCGGCGGCGACGACAATATCCTCGTCGAATACGGCGAGATGGTGCTGGATCTGGGCCTGCGCATGCGGGTGCACGCGCTGGCGGGTGCGCTGGCCACGGCCGCGCCGCGCGGGATCCTCGACATCACCCCGGGCGTGCGCTCGCTGCACATCCATTTCGACCCCCAGGCACTGTCGCAGTCGCGGCTGCTGGGCCTGCTGGGCGAGCTGGAGGAGCAGTTGCCCGCCACCGCCGATCTGGTGGTGCCCTCGCGCACGATCCGGCTGCCGCTGTCGTTCGACGATCCCTCGATCGCCGAGGCGATCGACCGCTACCGCAACGGGATTCGCGATACCGCGCCCTGGCTGCCGTCCAATGTCGAATTCATCCGCCGCGTCAATGGTCTCGACGATATCGACGCGGTGCGGCGCACGGTCTTCGAAGCCGAATATCTCGTCCTGGGTCTCGGCGACGTGTATCTCGGTGCGCCCCTGGCAGTTCCGCTGGATCCCCGGCACCGGCTGGTCACCACCAAATACAATCCGGCCCGCACCTGGACACCCTCGGACGCGGTCGGGATCGGCGGCAAGTACCTGTGCGTGTACGGGATGGAATCGCCCGGCGGCTACCAGCTCATCGGCCGCACCGTCCCGATCTGGGCCGGCTACCGGCAGAGCCCGCCGTTCCAGGACGGCACCCCGTGGCTGTTCCGCTTCTTCGATCGCATTGTGTGGGAGCCGGTTTCGGCCGAGCAGCTGCTCGAGTACCGTGCCGCCGCCCGTGCCGGGCGCTTGGACATCGAGGTCGGTGAGGGCAGCTTCGCGCTCGCCGATCATCTGAAGTTGTTGCGGGACAATGCCGCCGATATCGCGGCGTTCGAGACGCGCCAACTGGCGGCGTTCGAGGCCGAGAAACGCGCCTGGCACGCTGCCGGGGAATTCGACCGCGCACCCGCCCCGGCCCCCGCCCCGCCTGCCCGCGACGACCAGCTCGCCGACCTGCCACCGGGCGCCACCGTCGTGACGGCGCCCATGGTGGGCAATGTGTGGCGCGTCGAGGTCACCCCCGGCGCACGCCTGAGCGCCGGTGAACCGGTGGCGGTCCTCGAGGCGATGAAACTCGAACTGCCCGTTGTCAGTCCGGCCACCGGCACGGTGCTGCGCGTTCTCGCCGCACCCGGCAGCCAGGTGCAACCCGGAACACCCCTAGCCGTGATCGGAGTCGACTGAATGAGCACCCAGCCGTCCGTGCCCGCCGCACGCCTCACCCCGACCGCTCGCGTCGAGGACGCCTACACCCGGATCGCCGCGACCGATCGGCCCGAAGTCTGGATCACCCTGCGCGATCCGGCGCAGGTCCGCGCCGAGGCGGTGCTGCTCGAACAGCGGCTCGCCGCGGGAGCGGAGTTGCCGCTGGCCGGGCTGCTCGTCGCGGTCAAGGACAATATCGATGTCGCGGGACTGCCGACCACCGCCGCCTGCCCCGAATTCGCTTACCCGCCGGTCGAATCCGCCACCGCGGTGCAGCGGCTGATCACCGCCGGGGCGATCGTGCTCGGCAAGACCAACATGGATCAGTTCGCCACCGGACTGGTCGGCACCCGCAGCCCTTATGGAGCGGTCCGCAATGCCCACGATCCGCGACTGATCTCCGGCGGTTCGAGTTCGGGATCGGCGGTCGCGGTGGCGCTGGGGCTCACCGATCTCGGAATCGGCACCGACACCGCGGGATCCGGGCGCGTGCCTGCCGCCTTCCAGGGCATCGTCGGCCTCAAGGCCACGCTCGGCATCATTCCCGCCGACGGTGTCGTACCGGCGTGCGCGGACTACGACGCGGTCACCGTCTTCGCCGCCGACCTGGATCTCGCCGTCGCGGCCGCCGCGATCATGGCCGGTCCGGAAGGCCGTGATCCGCGCAGCCGCGGCTGGCCCGCCGATGTCCGGTTGGCCGCGCCCCGGCAGCCGCGGCTGGCGATCCCCGATCCGATGAACCTGACCGACGCGAGTCCCGAGTACCGCGCGGCCTTCGATCGGACGGTGGCCGCCGCGGTCGCCGCCGGTTGCAAGGTCGAGGCCGTCGACATCACCGTGCTGCTCGAGGCCGCCGGGCTGCTCTACGACGGCGCGATCGTCGCGGAACGTCATGCCGCCGTTGGTGCTTTCCTCGACACCCGGCCCGCCGGCGCGGACCCGACGGTGACGGCCATCATCGCCGCGGCGGCCGCGACCGGTGGCCCGGCCTTCGCGGCGGACCTCGACACCCTGGCCCGCGCCCGCGCCGCCGCACTGGTGCTGTTGGAACCCTTCGATGCGCTGTTGCTGCCCACCACCACCGACCATCCCTCGCTCGAGGAGGTCGCCGCCGACCCGGTCGCGACCAATCGGCGGCTCGGGACCTACACCAATTTCTGCAACCTGCTCGATATGGCGGCCGTCGCCGTGCCCGGCGCGCCGACGGCGGAGGGCGCCCCCTTCGGGGTGATGGTCGTGGTGCCAGGGTTCGCGGACCAGGTCGCCGTGGACATCGCGGCCCGCCTCCACAATGCCGGGCCCGCACCGCTGTTCGTGTCTTCCGGCGTGGATCTGGCCGTGTTCGGCGCGCACCTACGCGGCCAGTCGTTGCACTGGCAACTCGAGGACCTCGGCGCGCGCTTCGCGGGCGCGATTCACACCACCGACGCCTACCGCCTCACCGCCATGGACACCACCCCGCCCAAGCCGGGCCTGGTCCGCACCGAGCCCGGTGCGGGAGCCCCGATCTCGGGCGAACTGTATCGGCTCTCCCCCGCCGCCCTCGGCCGCTTCCTGGCCGCCCTGCCCGCCCCGATGGCCTTGACCGCCATCGACCTGGCCGACGGCCGCACCGTGGTCGGCTTCACCGCCACCCACAATGCGACGGCCACCGCCCTCGACATCACCGAGCACGGCGGCTGGACCACCTATCTGAGCGCCCACTGACAAGCTGGTCGAGCAGGCCGTCCCGAGTGGTGTCAACTCCGTAATTCTACAGCGTAGACATCCACCGTAGAATCGGCCTACGCTGGGGTATGACACTCGCCTTCGTAAGGAGGAGCCGTGAACATACTCGGTGTCGCGATCGTCGTACTCGTGGTGGTTCTGATCGGGCTCGCGTTGTCGATCCGGGTGGTGACGCAGTACGAGAAGGGAGTGTTGTTCCGGCTCGGGCGGGTGATCGCGGTCCGGGAACCGGGGCTGAACTTCATCATCCCGGTGGTCGATCGGCTACCGCGGGTGTCGTTGCGCATCATCACCATGCCGATCCAGTCGCAGGGCATCATCACCCGTGACAATGTCAGCGTCGATATCTCCGCCGTCGCCTACTTCCGGGTCGTCGATGCCCAGAAATCGGTCGTGGCGATCGAGAACGTCTACGCCGCAATCGATCAGATCGCGCAGACCACGCTGCGCAAGGTGGTCGGACAGCACACCCTCGATCAGGCGTTGGCCGAGACCGACTCGATCAATGTCGATATTCGCCGGATTCTCGATGTCACCACCCTGGAATGGGGTGTCGAGGTCACCCTGGTCGAGCTCAAGGACATCCAGTTACCGGAGAGCATGAAGCGGGCGATGGCACGGCAAGCCGAGGCCGAGCGCGAGAAGCGCGCGAAAATCATTGCCGCCGAAGGTGAATCGATGGCAGCGGCGGCACTCGGCGATGCCTCCGACACCATGATGGCGCACCCACTCGCCCTGCAACTGCGCAATCTGCAGACCCTGATCGAACTGGGCGTCGACAAGAACACCACCATCGTCTTCCCGGCGCCGCTGATGAGCGCGATCGGCGAGATCAGCGGCTTCCTGGCGCGCGAAACCGCCTCCGCGGCACCGTATGCCACCAACAGCTCGGAAGTAGGCAAGCACTCATGATCATCTTTGAAGGTGTCCTCCGAAGGTGGGGACACGACCACGCGGCCGGGCCGGAAGGTCCGCCGGACCGCGCACCGCGCTTGCGGCTGGAGCCGCGAGGTGAGGACGCCGGGTACATCGACGGCGTGTGGTGGCCCCGATCCGATGATCTCGCAGCGGAATTGCCGGGCCTGCTCACGTCGCTGGCAAGCCGCCTGGGACCTGCGCGACGCGTGGTCTACGACCGCACCAGCTGGTCACCGGCCCGCGGTCGACTGGTCCTCGGGGACCGGCCGGTGCAACTGGATGCCCACTCGTTCGAACTCGGCAACACCATGTACGTCTTCGGCCGCGGCGGCGGCATGATCGTCCTGCGGGTCATCACCTCGGCCACCGACCGCAACCTCGCCCGCGCGATCCTGCTGGACTCGAAGGTCTGAGATGTTCCACTTCTACACCCCCCACATCGGGCCGGACCCGGATCGGACCCGACCCTTCCCCGTGCCGACCCGTGCGCCACGGCTGCTGCTGCAGGAGCTCCGCACCGGGACCGGCGAAGTCGACGGCGCTTGGTGGCCCTGGTCCTCCGATCTCACCGCCGAACTGCAGGATCTGATCGACGCCGTCACTCCGCGCATGGGGTCGATAGCGCGCATCGGATTCGACTGGAATGCCAGAAGTCTGGCCCAGCGCGGCATCGATCACGCCAACGGCATCGAGTTGTACAGCCCCGGCCTCGATCAGCCGCCCGCGGTCATGCGACTCACCGGAATCGACGGCAGCCTGCTGATCCTGCGCATCGTCCCGTTCGACACCCCGGTCCAACTCGCCGACGAGCAGATGCGGCGGGCTGCGCAACTTCGAACACCCCGGCGGCGGTAGTACCGCGCTGTCAACGGCGTATGTCTACGATCATGGCATTCGGATGGTCCGAAGGGAACGGAGGATCCTCCGCATGGTCGAGCGCGACACCGGCAAGACCTCGCGATCCGCGAACCGGCGGGCCGAACCCGGCAACGGCCCGATCACCAGGGCGGTCGTCTTGACCGCCGCACTCGAGCTGATCGATCGCGACGGTGTCGACGGGTTGTCGATGCGGCGGCTGGCCGAGGCCGTCGGGCGCGATCCGATGGTGATCTACCGGCATGTGGCGAACAAGGCGGCGGTCCTCGACGGGGTCGCCGAAATCGTCTTCGCCCAACTTTCCGTCGATGCCACCGACACCGACTGGAGCAATCAGTTACGGGTCGTCGCAAGGAATTTCCGCCGGCTGGCGCTGGCACATCCGCGGGTGGTGCCGCTGCTGGTGACCCGGCCGCTGTCCACGCCGCTGGGCCTGCGCCCGCCGTCGGTGGTGCGCCCGCTGGAGGACATCCTCGAATTGCTCACCCGCGCGGGGTTTTCCGGCGCGGACGCGCTTCATGTGTACCGTGCGCTGTTCGGATTCCTCTACGGGCACGTACTCAACGAGCTGCAAGAGATCGTGGAGCGGCCCGAGGAGACCGACGAGGTACTGCGCTTGGGCTTGTATCGCCTTCCGCTCGAGGAGTTTCCGCTGGTGCGCGCTCTCGCGCCGGTGCTGGCCTCTTATGACGGCGCGGCCGAACTCGAACGCGGCCTGGACATCCTGTTGACCGGCCTCACCGCGACGCTGCCCGTGCCCGGCCGCTGACCGTCGCCGAGCGGCCCGCCCCGCCCTCGGATTCCCAACGTTGTTGTGCGGCAATCATGTCGGCGTCTCCGACCGGGATGACGAGGCGGGGAACGGTGCGGGCGAGGCCGCTGAGCAGAATGTCGAGGCCACGTTCCAGCTCGATCGCGCCGTCGTAGCGGGCCAGCGCCGGGGCGAGCGCGCGGAGCAGGGGGAACTCGCCGATCGGGAGGTGATACAAACCCAGTCGCAGCAGATCATCCGTCTCCTCGGGATGTTCGATGAGTTCCTGCAGTTCGGTGAGGATGTGGCCGTGCAGGAATCCGAACAGCGCACGGTAGATGCGCAGGGAGTCGGGGCCGCTGAAGTCCGCCCGCGTGAGTAGTTCGAGGATGTGTTCGAGCGGTCGCAGGGTGCCCAGGGGGCGCAACGCCAGCGGCGTCGCCAGCGGGAGGGTGACCAGTAGCGGCACCGTATTCGGGTGCGCGACAGCGAGTTTGCGGAAATCGCGGGCGATGCTGCGCAACTGATGACGCCAGTCGGAGTCGTCGGCATCGACGGTCAATTGCGCGAGCACGAGCTCGGCGACCCCGTCGAGCAGTGCCGCCTTGTTCACGGCGTGCCGGTAGAGCGCCATCGGGTCGCGACCGAGCGCGCGCCCGAGGCGGCGCATCGAAAGCCGGTCGACGCTGTCGCGGTCGATGATCTCGAGCGCGGCGGTCAACATCGCGGTCCGGGTCAGCGGAGCCCTGCGCTCGTCCACACTGTTAGTCTACGCCGTAGACATCCATCGTAGTACGCGCCTAAGCCGGCAATATGGCGATCACACAGGTCGCGGTCTACGCGCATTTGGCCACCGAGGACGTCGCGGCGCTCGGGCACGAGCTCGATGCGATTCGCCGCGACATCGAGCAGCGACTCGGCGTCGACGACGACATCGGCTTCGGCGTCATGCGTCGCGGAACGAGACCGCCACCACTCCCCACTGACCCGGCGGACATCAGTTGGCCGAGGTGGTGCGATCCGCCCACCGCCGTGCGGCGATCTTCCTTCCGGCACGTGCTCGTCTGCGCCGAAGGCCCTGTCCGAGTAGTTCGTTCACCGTCGGGGTGCCGTTCGCCGCGGCCGCCGCGGTCATCGCCGCGCACGCGTCGCGTGGATCGGCCTCGGGCGGCACCACCAACACCACGAGCCTGCGGTTGCGGGCATCGATCAGTTCGACCGTGTGCGCCGGCGTGTAGCCGTGCCAGTCGAGCCGTACCGACTGTCCGTCGACGACCAGCGCACGGGTCGGCGTATCCCAGTCGATCAGGTAGTAGGCCACCCACAGCACCGGGCCGAGTCGATCCGCGAGGGCGGTGATCAGGCCGGGGAGCTCGTCCACGAGGTCGGCGGTGTACGGCCACCAGGCACCGTCGACGTAGCCGGTTTTCGGCGCACGGGGTTTCATCAACACCCTTGGACGAGGTTCGCCCAGCCCGAATCGGGCGACGGCACCGATGTGAGTCGGCTGTGACGTGCGGATCGACTGCGTCGCCATGATGTGACGTCGTCCTGTCTCAGCCCCGAGCGGGGCCGGGTCTTCGAGAATCGACTGCCGAAACGGTCTGGATACAACCGGATGCGAGCTGCCGCCGATATGTTCAGCCTACGCCGCACCGAAGCCGTAGACCTACGATGTTGACATCACTGTCGTGGGCGCAGGCACCGGACGGCACCGCCCCGATTCGAGTACGGTTGACTCGTTCCGAATGTTGCTGGGGCACAGAACTGCTGGGGGCCTTCATGTCGGCGCTGGGACGACCGGGCTGGGTGCTCGCCGACCGCTACCGGTTGATCGAGAAACTGGGCAGCGGCGGCTTCGGGACCGTCTGGAAGGCGCGCGACGACCGGCTGCGGATCGATGTCGCGGTGAAGGAAGTGCTGCTCCCCCAGGCCGAATCGAGCGCCGAGCACGCCGAGCGGGTCGCCCGTGCCGAACGCGAGGCCCGCAATGTCGCACGGCTGCGCGACCATCCGAACATCGTCAATGTCCTGGATGTCGTCACCGACGGCCGGACGCCCTGGATCGTCATGCGTCTGGTGTCCGGCCGATCCCTCAAACAGCGACTCGACAGTGACGGGCCGGTGGCGGTCGCGGAAGCCACCGCGATCGCCGACGCCCTGTTGCAGGCGTTGCGGGCCGCCCACGAGGCCGGTGTGGTCCACCGCGACGTCAAGCCCGGCAACATTCTGCTCTCCACCGAGGGCGAGGTGCTGCTCACGGATTTCGGGACCGCCCGCCATCATTCGGATCACACGCTGACCGCCAAGGAGTCGATCATCGGCTCGTTCGAGTACATGGCGCCCGAACGCATCGACGGCGAGGACACACCGGCCGGTGACCTGTACTCCCTCGGCGTCACGCTCTACCACGCGTTGGAAGGGGTGTCGCCGTTCCGCCGCGACACCATTCACGGCACCATGAAGGCGGTGATGTTCGGGACGGCTCCCCCGCCCGTGCGCGCCGGGCAACTCGGGCGGCTGGTCACCCGGCTGATGGACAAGCAGCCGGAGCGACGCCCCTCCATCCCGGACGCACTCACCCTGCTCACCTCGCCCACACCACCGGCCCTCACACCGAAACAGGAAGCCCCGGCCGAGAATTCACGACCACCCGGAGCCGGTCGGCGGCGACGCGAGGTCGGCCAGATACTGGCTCGCGCCCGCGATCACCAGAAGCGCGGCGACATCGGCGAGGCCGAACGACTACTCCGCCAGGCCGCGGCGATGGACGACGCCCTCTCCATGTCCTTCCTGGCGCGCCTGCTCGAAAACCGGGGTGCTCGAACCGAAGCCGAACGCTGGTACCGGCGGGCCGCCGAGAACGGCGAGACGCTCTCGATGCTCACCCTGGGCCATATGTGTATGAAGGCGGGCGACCTGGACCAAGCCGCCTACTGGTACCGCCGCTACATCGACAACGGTCACATCCTCGGAAAGGTCCACCTGGCAACCGTTCACGAGGCCCGCGGCGAAACCGATCGCGCCGAACTGCTCTACCGCGAGGTCGAACACGACGGCGACATGGTCGCCCTCAAAGCCCTCGGCGACCAATGGAAAGCCCTGGGCCGCAGGGAAGCCGCCGAACGCGCCTACCGCAAATCCGCGCGCGCCGGCTACGACCCCGCACGGGCCGCCCTCGAGAAACTACCCATGGCCCGGCCTGAGCACAGGCCGGGCCATGGACGGTCCATCAATTGATCGAGGCCGCCAGCCGATCGGCATACGGGGCAACGTATTTCCCGACGAGCGGTAGCTCCGCGCGGACGCCGCCGGTGTTGTTGGCCTGAATCATCGCCATGATCCAGACCACGACCGCGAAGACCGCGACCACGAGTCCGACCAGGCTGAAGATGATCCCCACAGCCCCGAGCAGCGACCCGACGATGCTCAGCACGATATTGACCACCGAGACCGCACCGAAGAAGACGACCGATTGCGCGGCATGGAACTTCACATCGGGGTCGTTCTTCCCCACGAACAGGAAGATGATTCCGGTGAGCCACCCCAGCGCATAGGACAGGATCGCACTGGTCTTTTTATCCATTCCGGCGGACTGGGGCCGGTCGGCAGGAGGTTGAGAAGATGTCATGCGGCAAGCAAATACCGGCCCCGCCCCCTACCGATCCCAACTTTCTCCCTCGTCGCTATCGTGAACGACCATGGCAGCGGACCTGACCGTGACTCGGGCGCTGGTGATCCCCGCGTCCGAGCTGCGCGAGCGGTTCTCACGGTCGTCCGGCCCGGGCGGGCAGCATGTCAACACCACCGACAGCCGGGTAGAGCTGTCGTTCGACCTGGCCAACTCGCCCTCGGTGCCGGAACCGCTGCGGATCCGGATGCTCGACCGCCTGGCCACTCGCCTGGTCGACGGGGTGCTCACGGTCGCCGCATCGGAGCAACGCGCACAGTTGCAGAACCGGGCCGTCGCCCGCGAACGCCTCGCCGCGCTACTACGGGATGCTGCGGCCGCCCCGCCGCCCACTCGCCGCGCCACCAAACCCTCACGCGGAGCGAAGGAACGCCGGATCGCCGCGAAGAAGCGGCGCGGTGTCACCAAACGCAACCGCCGCGCCGCGCCCGACGATTAGCCGCCCGCCGATTCCGCCAGTTATCGAACATACGTTCTATTCCTGGGGTAGGCTGCTTCGCGTGACCATACATTCGACCGTGCTGGCGCCGGCTGCACCAGCTCGAGGATGGCCGGAATTGGCCGATGTCGACTTACTGCGCACCCTCGTCGAAACCGAACGCCGCCGGAGGCGACTGGACGCCGCCATGCGTGCCGCCGTCGCTGAAGCCGAACGCCGCGGCCTGGCGGTCGACACCGGCTATCGGGACACCGTAGAGCTATTGACCGACCTACTGCGCATCAGCGCACACGAAGCCCGCCGCCGAATCGAATGTGCGGCCCCACAAGCCCGTTCGCGTTCCCGCAAAGTGTGGAGGGCGCTGGCGGCAGCAAGTTGAGGCCGGACACCGCCGTGCGGGTCAGGAGTCTCGGCGGGCAGTGGCAGCGAGGGAACCCAGCAGGGTGAGGGCGAGACTGCTGGGGGTGTCGGGGGCGGCGTGATAGACGACGAGTGCCTGCCCGGGGCTGGAACGGACATCGAAGGTCTGCATCGTCAAGGTGAGCGGGCCGACATCACGATGGTGGAACCGCTTGCTCTGCAGGGACTTTCCCCGAGCATCATGGGTAGTCCACAGCCGCGTGAACTCGGCACTGCGAGCGAGTAGTTCGCC
The DNA here is from genome assembly GCF_042753865.1 of Nocardia sp. NPDC059240. NCBI lineage: Bacteria > Bacillati > Actinomycetota > Actinomycetes > Mycobacteriales > Nocardiaceae > Nocardia > Nocardia sp. NPDC059240. The sequence continues at coordinate 495,747 of NZ_JBHZAC010000004.1, forward strand.
CAGCACCTGCTGGATCCGCGGATCGTCGGGAGCTTCGCCGTGGCCGAACCGAAAGCCGGCCACCGAGTTTCGGGCGACGTCGGGCCAGTCCGCATAGAACTGCCGGGCGGCGGGGTCGGTGAAGACGATGTGCATGAGGTTGCGCGAGTGGGTCCAGTCGTGGAAGAGCGCGTCGGCGATCGCATTGGAGGCGAGGACGTCGAAGGCGCGGTTGTAGACGATGGCCGGATTATCGGGCCAGGCCCCCATGAGCTGCCACAGGCTCGCGTCGACACGGTCGGGCGCGACGGACATCCGGGTGCGCGGGGCGAGCCCCGCCAGCCGGAACAGATGCTGCCGGCCGTCGGCGTCGAGCCGCAACGCGGTGGACAGGGCATCGACCACCTGCGCCGACGGCCCGCGCTCCCGGCCCTGCTCGAGCCGGATGTAGTAGTCGACGCTGACCCCGACCAGCAGCGCCACCTCCTCGCGCCGCAGCCCCGGAACCCGGCGCGGCCCCGCCGACAGCAGGTCGACCTGCTCGGGGCGTAGTTGCGCGCGCCGGGCGCGCAAGTATTCGCCGAGCTCGGTGGGTGCCATATCGGTCATCGTAAGTCGCTCCCGCGCAATGATCCTGGGTGCGTTGCTCCCAGGAGAACGGCGTCCTGCCCCCGCGCTCTCATCGGAGTCACGGTGGTCGGCATGACCACGAAACAGAAGACCGTGCTGATCACCGGCGCCAGCAGCGGAATCGGCGAGGCCGTCGCCGCCCGGCTCGCCGGTGCCGGACATCGCGTCATCGCGGGCGCCCGCCGCATCGACCGCCTGCACGCACTGGCCGAACGCACCGACGGCGACCTGCACCCGATCCGGCTCGATGTCACCGACCCGGCCGACGTCGCCGCCTTCGTAGCGGCCGCCCACCAGCGAACCGGCCGCGTCGACGTACTGGTGAACAATGCCGGGGTGATGCCGCTGTCGCGGCTCGACTCACTGCTGGTCGACGAATGGAACCGGATGATCGACGTGAACATCCGCGGCCTCCTGCACGGAATCGCCTCGGCCCTACCGTATTTCACCGCACAGGGCTCAGGCCACTTCGTCACGATCGCGAGCGTCGGCGCACACGAGGTGGTCCCGACCAGCGCGGTCTACAGCGGCACCAAGCACGCCGCCTGGGCAATCACCGAAGGCCTCCGCCAAGAATGCGCCCCCTCGATCCGAGTCACCACCATCTCCCCCGGCGTAGTCACCTCCGAACTAGCGAACTCCATCACCGACCCCGCCGCAGCCCAAGCCATGCACACCTACCGAGCCCACGCCATCACCCCCGACACCATCGCCGCAGCCATTACCTACGCCATCAACCAACCCACCGAGGTCGACGTAAACGAAATAATCCTCCGCCCAACCCGCCAACGCTGACTACCCAGCTTCATCGCCGAGCCCACACTGAATCGCGTCGATCCGCTCCTCGACCACCCCGGCCCGCGCCACCAACTCAACCCGATCAGCCTCGGTAAGGCTCTCCGCCCCAAGCTTCTCGAACACACACGAGAGCACCGACCGCAACCCCTCCAACTCGCTACCCGTATCCACGAGCCCACCCTACGACCGCCCCAACCAAATGAAGCCCCCGACCGATTCCGGTCAGGGGCTTCATCTGTGGTGCGCCATCAGGGACTCGAACCCCGAACCCGCTGATTAAGAGATGGATCGGGCCCGGACAGCGGGGTATTTGACCGCTCGACGGAGTCTCGTGGCCATGACTTTGCGTCCGTGTCACTTGTGACGGCCGTGTGCACCGACTGCGCGTGGACCAGCGCGTTCGCTCCGCGGAGCAGTTCGACAGCCGAAACCCCGATACCTTTGCAAGATGGCAGACCTCCACGCGCTAACGGACCTTGCCTAATTCATTGGCCATAGAATATTGCCTAGGTCATCGGATTGACCTAGGCTGTCTAGAGACGGCCCGGGAGGGCGACTAACGAACCTTTGGAGCAACTAAATGGCACTGGACAAGCACTTCGAACAGATCAAGGTCGGCAAGCTCACGGTCGATCCGTCGATGGACACGGGGCGTCTCTATATGCAACGAGAGGAGATCGCCGCCTGGACTGCAAAGATCACCGAGGGTTGGGATGTGGAGATGCTTCTCCCGGCTCTGGTTTCGAAGCGAAGCGATGGCCAGCTAGTGATCATCGATGGACAGCACAGCAACCAGGCCGCCATCCTCAAGGAGGGCCCGGACTTCCTGCGCGACGTGATGGTTTACGAGCAGCTGAGTATCAAGCAGGAGGCAAAACTCTTCCTTGCCGCGAACAAGCATCGCAAGCCGGTCAGGCCCTTCGATAACTTCCGGGTCTCGCTTACGGCGGGCGACCCCATCGCGATTCGTGTAAACGATGAAGTGCAGGCCCTCGGCGACGACCTCCAGGTAGCTGCCTCCCCGAGCGCTAACCGTGTTGGTGCCGTCCAGGCTCTGCTGGTAATGGGCAAGACACCGGGAATGGTTACTCGAGTCTTGAAGGTGGTCAGTACGGCCTGGGGTCGCGATGCCAGCACCTGGGACAACATCATTCTGCGGGCGGTGGCCATGGTGCTGACTTGGCCAGGAAACTGGGAACTCGCAGACGATGCGCGGCTCATCAAGGTATTGAAGAAAGGTGGCTCCCCGACGATCTGGAAGCAGAACTCGGTACGCACGAGGGCGAGCGGTGGTGGCTCAGCGTCTCGGTCGACTCCGATGGCATTGCAGATTGTGCAGGACTACAACGTGAATGTGGATCGCGAAAAGACGCTCCTGACCGGCAAACCCACGAAGACATCGTCCGACCGTGATGACGCGTCGTAGACGTATGCATAGGTGCCGTTCGAGCCCGTTATGACAACGGCTGCCCTGACTACTAATACAGGCATCCTCCGCGGACGGGATCGTGTCAAGGATGCCGTAGGCGCCGCGTAGCGGCCGCTGGCTGGCGGTCGTTGGCTCGTCCTCCGATTCGCTCCGGCAGCGAGCCACTCCGATGCTCTACCGCTCCACAGGATCTCGGGTGTCGGGAGGGCTTTCGGCGCTGCGCGCTGCCGACATGCCGAGGGACCAGGCGCGGCGCACCATCAGCAGCCATGTGCATCGTAGCGCCGTCGCCCACACGACATTTTGATGGTGCTCGAACACGCGATGGACCGGAAACTGTTGGTGCGCAACGTCACCGATCAGATCAAGGCAGTGCCGCGGCGGCACAGGAAGCACAAGACCTTCACCGCCGAGGAGGTGATCGACAGCATAGCGAAGGACCGAAACGCGCATCTGCGGCACCTGGCGCTACACGGATTGCGTCGCGCCGAATCGGTGGTTTGCGGTGGCGTAATGTCGATTTCGTCGCGAAGGCGCTCTCGATGGAGATCGGTCGGGCCGATGCGCGGGACGGCATGGTGGTCGAGGACCCGCCCACAACCGAAGCGTCGCGGCGCACGTGCCGATGGACGAGAAGTTGGTGGAGGCGCTGCGGCGGGCACATCGGAGACAGGCGGGCGAGAAGCCGGCGGTCGGGGATGCCTACAGCTAGGGGCGGCTATGCGGCCCGCGATGAAGCGGGACGGCCATACCTCCCTTCGACGATCACGCACTTGTGGGGCAAGGCGGCCAAGGCGGCGGGCGTGCGGCACATTCGGCTGCACGACTGCCGGCTCAGCGCGGGGACGCTCATGCATCTGCGACGTGTGCCCATCGCCGTGATCGCGGAGTGGTTGGGCCACACCGATGCCGGTTTCACGCAGCGGACCTATGCGCACTCGCGGAAGGATGCCCTGGCGGACGCAGCGGCCACTTTGGGGGGGCGGTTGTGACAGCTCGTGATATCGAGACCCGTTGATCCCATTGAACGAGAGAAGCCCCCGACCAGAATTACCTGGTCGGGGCTCCTCTTGTTGTGCGCCATCAGGGACTCGAACCCCGAACCCGCTGATTAAGAGTCAGCTGCTCTGCCAATTGAGCTAATGGCGCGTGTATCGCCGCCGGGGGCTTGGGCTTTCGCTTTGGCTCTCTGCGGTGCGGAAAGAACATTAACAGGAGTCTGCACGGAAAGTGAAATCGCCCCTCTGAGCTGGGGGTTTTCCGGGGGGTCGAGGGTTGTTAACGCGGCGGGGGTGATCTCGGATGTTTGGGGAGAAGCGTGGTGGGTCGGCACAGGCGCGCGGTCGGGCGCCGATACGTGAACGGGGTTGCGATGAGTGGCGCGAAGGGTCGGCGACGGGCTAGGCGGTTGCTGGGTGTGGGGGCGGTGGTGTCCGTACTGGCGTTGGCGGTGGTCGGATGCTCGTCGGGGAGCAAGCACCAATCCACGGCGGGGGCAATCGATTCCAATCCGATCGGTGAGCTGATCAAGCCGAAGGTGATCGCGCCGGTCAAGGACGGGGACAAGGGTGTTTCGCCGGGTGAGCTGACCTTGAAGGTGGAGGACGGCAAGTTCACCGATGTGGCGCTGACCAATCCGGACGGTAAGCCGGTCGGGGGTGAGCTGGCGCAGGACGGCAGTTCCTGGAAACTGACCGAGCAGATGGGGTTCGGCAAGACCTACAAGCTCAGCGCGAATGCCATCGGGCTGGGCGGATCCACCACCACGACTATGAGTTTCACCACGATCACCCCGAACAATCGCACGCATCCCTATCTGTTGCCCGCCGAGAACGATGTGGTCGGGATCGGCCAGCCGGTGGCCGTGCAGTTCGACGAGAACATCCCGGATCGCCAGGCCGCCCAGAACGCGATCAAGATCACCACGACGCCCGCGGTGGAGGGCGCGTTCTACTGGGTCAACAACCGTGAGGTGCGCTGGCGGCCACAGCACTACTGGGCCCCGGGCACCAAGGTCGATATCGCCGTGCAGGCCTACGGCCGGGATCTCGGCAGCGGACTGGTCGGCGACAGCGACATCCACTCCAGCTTCACCATCGGCGACGCCACCATCTTCACCGCCGACGACGACACCAAGATGGTCACCGTCGAACGCAACGGCGAGGTGATCCGGACCATGCCGACCTCGATGGGCAAGAACTCCACGCCCACCGACAACGGCGTCTACATCGTGGGCGACAAGTTCGACCGGATCATCATGGATTCCTCCACCTACGGTGTCCCGGTGAACGCGCCGGGCGGCTACAAGACGCCGATCGATTGGGCGACGCGAATCTCGTACTCGGGCATCTTCTTCCACTCGGCCCCGTGGTCGGTGGGCCAGCAGGGTTCGGTCAACACCAGTCACGGCTGCCTGAATCTGAGCCCGGCGGACGCCAAGTGGGTCTACGACAACGTCAAGCGCGGTGACATCACCATCGTGAAGAACACGGTCGGCGGCACGCTCTCGGGCGTGGACGGGCTGGGCGACTGGAACATTCCGTGGGAGCAGTGGAAGGCCGGGAACGCCGACCGCGGCTGACAGACGACACGACCGAGGGGCGCCGACTCGATTGTCGGTGCCCCTCGGTCGTGCTCGACAGGAATCTCCGGGTGGCGGTTCTACTTGGTAGTACCCGGCACCTGGTTGGGGTTGGTCTGGATGTTGTTGCTCTTGAAGCCGTCGCAGCCCAGCGCCGCGAAGCCCGAGAGCGCGGACGCGGTGCCGAGCACCGTGCACGGGCCGCCCGGTCCGGCGGATCCGGTGCTCGCCGAGCCGAACGCGCCGCCGAGCTTGAGGCCCGAGGATCCGGTGACGTTGGCCTCCATCGGCGCGTTCGGATCGGGGTCGGTGGAGGTGGGGGTCGGCGTGGTGGCGCCCGGCGTGGTGGTGGTCGTGGAGACGTCGATGAGCGGAATCTCCGCCGACGCGACCGGCGCGGCGGTCACGATAGCCGCAACGGCTAGCAAAGTGGTTACGGCACAACGATTCACGTGCGGAGTCCTTCTGATCGAGCGCGGGTCGGGGGCCCCGACACCCCCAGTTTCCAGAGCAGTCTACGAAGATCGTGTGAGCCGCGCGGCAAAATGCGACACACTGACGTTTCTCTCACACTTCGGGGCCCTGACCTCACCCTTCGACGCGCGCGACCGCCCGTACGGGAGCACCGTCGGCCCCGGGCAGATTGAGCGGGAACAGCGAGACCTCGATCGGCCGTCCGGCCTCCTGCAGCGCCAGTAGTTCGGACAAACCGGTCAGATTCTCGGCGATCACACCGTGCGCGCCGCACAGGATCCGATGCACGGGAATCTCCTCGGTAGGCGTCGGATCGACGGACAGCGCGTCGACCCCGATCGTCCGCACCCCGACCGCGATCAGATACTCGGCCGCCGCCACCGTCAGATGCGGATGGTTCAGATACTCGCGGGTGCCCCAGTGCCGCGACCACCCGGTGACGATCAACACGATCTGTCCCGCCGCCACCCGGCCTTCGAAGAACTCGCGCCCGATCGCCCCGCCCGCCCCCACCGCGCGCGCGTCGATCACGACCGCGGGCCCGACGAATCGTTCCAGCGGCAGCTCGTCGAGGGTAGGCAGCGAGTCGTCGATATGTCGTGGCGCGTCCACATGCGTCCCCGTCTGCGAACCCATGTCCAGGTGCAGCACATTGACACCGTCGACGGCCACCGTGAGCGCGGGCCGGAGCGTGACCTCCGGGTCGCCGGGATACACCGGCATACCGGACCTGATCGGTACCGAAAGATCGATGATGCGCACTTTCCGCCTGCCTCCCTGTGATTTTCGCGCGAAGATGACAGCAGCAAGATCGAATGACGCCGCGCCGATGAGGCTGGGAACACTACAAGATTCGAGAATCGCCATGTCTGCCATACATATTGCCGTGTTGAACCGCAGTACCGTACTGACCGACGCCCAGGTATCCGCCGTGGTGCCCGCCCTGCAGACGCAGGTGCACCGGGATTGGGCCCCCGCCTGGGGCAGTGACGCCGACCTGACCTTTGTGGCAAGCAATCAGCAGCCCGAGCCCGGCGCCTGGTGGCTGGTCGTCTCCGATGATTCGGATCAGGCCGGCGCGCTCGGCTACCACGACCTCACCTCCGAGGGCCTGCCGATCGGAAAAGTGTTCGCGCGCAGCGACCTCGACGCCGGGCTGCAGTGGAGCGTGACCGCGAGCCACGAACTGCTCGAGATGCTCGCCGACCCCGACATCAACCTGGCCGCCTATGTGTTCACCTCCGGGACCGCGGGCCGCATCTACGCCTACGAGGTCGCCGACGCCTGTGAGGCGGATCAGTACGGCTATCAGATCGACGGAGTCACGGTGTCGGACTTCGTATTTCCGGCCTGGTTCGAGAACTTCCGGACCGCGGGCAGCACCCAGTTCGACTTCGGCAAGCACATCACCACGCCGTTCCAGCTGCTGCCCGGCGGCTACATCGGCGTCTTCGACATCACCGGCGGCAGCGGCTGGCATCAGCTGACCGCCCAGGACTCCCCCGCGCGCTATGCCATGCGGGCCCGGGTCGGCAGCCGCCGGGAGCGCCGCCGCACCCCGCGTGACCAGTGGCTGCTCAGCGATCCCAAGTAGGACGCGGTGAGATAGGCCACGTTTCGGATGCCATCGGGTTGCTGGTCCCTGGCCAGCAACCCGCTTGTCGACTAGGCTCGCCCGGACAATCGAATACTCGGCCGCTATGAGTCGTGGCGGGAGAACCCCGGAACCCGGGGTACCGAAGGAGCAACCTCCCCGGAATCTCTCAGGTACAGATACCGTTTCGACCAGGCAACTCTGGAAAGCAGGCGTATCCACGCCTCACCTACGGTGCAAATCGCGTATCCCGCGGTGAAGCTCTCAGGTCCCGTGACAGAGGGGGAGATCCGATAACCGGGCGGCTGCCCGGCTGACCAGAGGACCTCCCATGCCCGGCCGTTCCCCCCTGCTTCCCCGCACCGCCGCCGAACCGACCCCGGTCGACTCGCGCCCGCCGGTCCCCCCGCTGGACACTCTGACCGCCGCCGCACTCGGCCGCCGATACGCCTTGGCGGAGGTACTGAACTACACCCGCCGATTCGCCACCGCCTATTGCCGCGCGGCACTCGGCGCGAGCCCGGACGCCGATCGGCTGGCCACCGAGGTCAGTGCCACCGTCGCTACCGGCTGGCCCACCGCGCACGCCGCGCGCCGCGACTTCCTGGAATTCCTGCATTCGACCGCGCACCGCGCGACCCGTCTCGCCCGCTATGAAACGTCACGTCCTCGACTACCCGGCGAGCTGACCGACCAGCAGCGCGAAATCCTCACCCTGCGCGTAGCAGTAGGGCTCTCACCCCTGGAAACGGCTGTCGCACTGGGTATCCGGGTACTCGACGTGCATCGGGACTCCGGCCGCGCCCTGACCCGCCTGCGCCGGACCGCACACCGGCACACGCCCGAGTGCGCCGTCGCCTGCTGACGAATCCCACGGGACCGTAACGCTACTGTGCGACGGCCAGCACCAGCGTCGCCGCCGCGAACGCGAAATACGCTCCCGGAAAAGCGATGTTGCCGATGACCCGGGTACGGACGTGAACGATCAGGGCGGCGGCGAAGTACAGCATGAGGCCGAGTGCCGCAGCGATGCCGAGGGGGCGTGCACCCAGCAGACCCACCAGGACACCGACGGCCCCGGCCATTTTCAGCGCCCCGGCGAGCGGGATCCAGGACCGGGGGAAGCTGACCGCGTCGGAATTGGCCAGTACGAAATCGGCTCGGGCGAAGTCCGCGACGGCCATGCCGCCGTTGATGACGATGGTGACAATGGCGGCGATCAGGTAGGCGATGAACATGATTCGAGCCTGGCCGGACAGGGTTCGCACGTCCAATACCTGCATCTATAACCTGATGGCATGGATGTCGACACGCGCTTGCTGCGGTACTTCGCCGCCGTGGCGGAGGAGGGGAACCTCAGCCGGGCCGCCGAGCGGTTGTTCGTGTCACAGCCCGCGCTGACCAAACAGATCAAGCAGCTGGAGGCTCAGCTCGGTGTGCAGCTGTTCACCCGGTCGAAAGCCGGTATGGCGCTGACGGATCCGGGCCGGGCCCTCGCCGCCCGGGCGCCGAGGGTGCTGGGCAGCTGGGACGAGGCGCTGACGGAGACCCGGAGCGCCGCGAGCCGGGCGGCCAGTGTGCTGCGCGTCGGCTATGTCGCCAGCGCGGCCAATGAGTCCACCCAGCCCATCATCGCCGAGTTCACCAGGCGCAGGCCGGGGTGGCGGGTCGATATGCGGCAGGCGGCGGCCTGGTCGAATCCGACCGCCGGGCTGATCGACGGCGAGGTCGATGTCGCCTTGCTGCGCTTGCCTTTTCCCGGCGACCACGCCCTGCGGACCCAATGGTTGCTGACCGAGCCCCGGTGGGTCGCGCTGCCCGCCGCGCATCCGCTCGCCACCCGGGCGGCCATCGAGTTCCATGAACTGTGGGACGAGCCTTTCGTCGCGGCCCCACCCGAAACCGGTGCCTGGCGCGACTTCTGGCTGGCGACCGACGAACGCGCGGGCCATCCGGTCCGCATCGGCGCGATCACCGACCGCACCGACGACTGGCTCAGCGCCGTGGCCAACGGCTACGGCATTGCCCTCGCGCCCGCGTCGGCGGCCCGCTTCTTCGCTCGCCCCGGCATCGTCTACCGCCCGGTCACCGGCGTCAGCCCCACCCGAGTCGGCGTCGTCTGGCGTCCCGGCGCCGACACCGACCCGGTGGTCCAGGACTTCGTCCGCAGTTGCCTCGCCCACCGCGAGGCATGAGCGACCTCAGAGGGTGGCGGCCATCCTCTGGGCGGTGGCGGCGTGGCCGTACTGGTTCGGATGGAATTGGGCGCCTTCGCCGTTGTCGACGGAGGTGCCGTTGACCCAGCGGTCCGGGATGGCCTCGCAGACGTCGTGGCCGTTGTAGATCTCGTAGGTGCTGAAGTATTCGATGCCGGTTTGGGACTTCAGCATGGTGTTGAGGCCGCCGATGACGGTGTCGCGGGCCCAGTCGACGTCGGCGGGGAGAACCGGTTGGCGGCCGGCGCACAGGGCGGCGTTGTCGGGGAGGATGTGCGGGTAGCCGACCAGGACGACGCGGGCCTGGGGTGCGCGGGACTTGATGTCGGAGACCAGTTTCGCGACCTTGGCCGAGGCATCGGACAGGCGGCCCGGCATGGACGCGTCGTACTTGTTCTTGCAGCCGAGCAGCAATTCGGCACTGCCACTGGTGCTTCCGGTACCGAGGGTCTGGAGTACCGCACTGCCCGTCCCCGAACCGGTACCGAGGGTGCCCGCTTCCACGCAGCTGCGCACGATATCGGTGAAGCCGATGTCATTGCCGCCGACGCCGAGGGTGACCAGGTTGGTGTCGGAGGTGACCGCGGAGAGCTGGGTGCTGGTCACCGAATCGGTGGTCGCGCCCCCGCAGGTGACGTCGGTGAGGCTGTAACCGCGTGCCGCCGCGAACAGGTGGGCATAGTTGCGATCCGACCGCGAGCAGGTCTTGTCGAGAATATTGGAGATCCCGACCCCCGCCGCGTACGAATCCCCCAGCGCCACATACTTACCGCCGTCAGCATGGGCGGGGGCAATCCCCACCAGTGATCCGGCGGCCACGATCGCAATAGTGGACAGGCAATGCTTCAGTTTCACGATAGACGTCCTCGTAGGTGGGGCTCGGGCGAGTAGCCACCGACGGTACGAGACGGCCTACCGGCCAGTAGGGCAAGTTGCCGAATCGTTATCTTTCCTGTGCAAAGGAGCGGGAGGCCGCGAATTCGGCCATGTCGACTCGGCGCATCGCGTTGGACAGAGCCGTGACGGTGACGGTGCCGAGCGGTCCGGTGCGGTCGTACATGGTCGCGGTCGCGGTGGAGATGCCGTTGGCGGACATGTGATCTTGCGCGAAGAGGCCGAGTTCGCGGCCCTCGGGGAGGCGGGACAGGGTGAGGGAGACGTCGGTGTTGATATAGCCGACGCCGCCGGTTCCCCAGTTGCACACCAGGTTCGCGGTGTCGGCGACGAAAGCGGCCCGCTCGAAGGCGGTGATCGGAAGACCCTCCACCACGGCCGGGACGTTGTTCCAGGCAGCCTTGCGGAGGGAATTCACGCCCGAGGCGAAGTCGTGGGTCCAGTCCAGGTCGCCGGATTTGAACAGGGGCGGGTTGCCGAAGGGTCCGTCGAGCGGGGTCGCGGGGACAGGCAGGTCGTGGGACGGTTGCCAGACTTCCCCCGGCGGCTCGTCGGCGAGGGCGAGGTAGTGCACGGTGGCGCGGGCGCGCACCTGGTCACCCTGGACGATGGTCGCGTCGACGACGCGGATGCGCCGGCCGTCGCGCACGATCGAGCTGCGCAGCTCCAGCGGCTCGTTGCGGACCGGACTGAACAGATCGACAGCGAAGCGAGCGGGCGTGAAGTCCGGTCCCGGGCTGTGGGTTTCGAGCTCGTGGGCCAGCAGGCCGCACACGGCGGTACCCGCCAACTGCCTGTCCGACCACGCGCTGACCGCCATCTGACCCGCGATGTAGCGGCCGTTCTCCTGGGTGAAGAACGCGACCATGCTGCCTCCCCTACCGATTGATGATCACCAAGATTAGAACACGTGTCAGAACGGTGAGGGTAGGCGCAGGTACCGGTCAGTGGAGCGAGGTGCGGTCAGTTCACCCAGGGCGGGTTGACGACGGTGCCGTCGAGGAGTTCGCCGGTGAAACCGACGGGCGCGTTGACGAGCACCTCGGCCGCGACGGCGGCCGGATTGTCCAGGCGGATGACGGATTCCGCCGGGGCCACCGCCGCGTCACCGGCGGACAACTGCGCGGACTTGCCCTCGATAGTGATGGTGATGCCGCCGGACAGGACGACGAACGCCTCCTCGCGGTGGATGCGGTGCGCGACGCCTTCGGTGCCGGGTGCGATCTCCAGTCGCCACAGGCACAGTTCGCTGCTGCCCATACTCGGGCGGATCAGCGGGGTGAAGCGGGAGCCGTGCATTTCGTGGGATTCGGCGTCGGTGGCGTGGATGACGGGCATTGCCTTCTCCTTTAGTCAAGCAGATTGACTATATGGTCAAGCTTGTTGACTTTCTTGTCAAGTGCCAAGATTCCAGGCATGCCCGGATACGCACAGGACCTGCCACTGCTGCTGCTCGCGGCCGCCGCGCAGGTGACCGACGCCGTCCACAACGCCACCGTGGCCGCCGGATTCACCGACATCCGGCCCAGCCACGGCTTCGCCTTCGTGCGCATGGCACCCGACGGCGCGACCGTCGGCGAGATCGCCGAGCATCTGGGCGTGACCAAACAGGCCGCCAGCCAACTGGTCGAGGAGCTGGTGAAAAAGGGCTACGCCCAGCGCAATCCGCACCCGAGCGACGCCCGCGCCAAGATCGTCACGCTCACCGAGCGCGGCTGGGCATGCACGCGCGCGGCCGATGCCGCGCTGGCCCGGTTCACCGACCACTGGGCGGCGACGCTCGGCGCGGAGACGACGGTGCATCTCCGGAACGCACTCACCCAGGTGGTCGTACCCGGACGGGTACGACCGTCGGCCTGGTGAATTCGGTTACCGCTCAGCCGAGTTCGAGAGTCGTCACCCCGAACACGCGTTCCCGGCGGAACGGGCGCACCGGCCCGGTGTACATGCGGGCGGTCTCGAAGCTGGGCCGCAACCCGGCCTCGGTCATCAACCGCACCGCGGGCGCGTTGTCGAGCGGGACATCGATCGTCAGCGGTATTCCGGCCGCGTGCGCAGCGAGCGCCGCGAACAGTTGGCGCGCGTCGTGCGGAGTGTCGGCGAACAGCGGGCCCACCCGCAGCGACTCCCGAGCCGGACGCAGGGTGGCGTAACCGGTCACCGCGCCGTCGACGATCCGGGCGAAGGTGCGATGCCCCGGCTCGGTCAGCCACGCGGTGAGGAAGGCGGGCCGATCCGCCGGAACGCATTCCGCGTCGTAGGCGAGCAGTGCCGCGAAATCGTCCGGGGAGAGCGCGATTACGGTGTCGTCAGGCAGCGGGAGACGCGGCACACCGGTGAATCGCGCACTGCGATAGGCGAGTTCGAACCCACTGCGCCGATAGTTGTCCTGCTGATCCGGCACGCCGTCGAGCCCGACAACGCGGTCGCCCGCATGCTTCAGCCCGGCCGCCCAGGTGGCCAGTCCGAAGCCGCGCCCGCGCAGGTCCGGGCGCACGAGATAGAAACCGAGAAAGGCGAATTCGTTGCCGTAGTTGACCACCGACACCGCCGTCGCGGGCTCGCCGTTCACCCGCCCGAGTAGGAACCCGTCGGGATCCTGGGTGAAGAACGCGGTGACGTCACGCGCCCCGGGATTCCAGCCCTCGGCGGCGGCCCACCCCACGACCGCGGCCCATTGCGACGGCGTGGCACGGGAAATGACCAGATCATCGATACGCACGGCATCCGGCATGCGCTCACGGTAGCGGCAAAACCTCTGCTACTCGCGCAGATTCAAGCAGATGGGGTGCCCCTCCGGATCCAGCACGACACCCCACGGCAGCTGATTGTCCCAATCCGGATTGAGGCCCGGCTGGAACTCGGGAATGGTCGCGCCCAGGGCGACCGCGAGATCGGTGGCCTGATCGATGTCGGCGACATTCATGTCGAGGTGCACGCGCTTGGGGTGGGCGGCATCGTCCGGCCACGGCGCGGCCGTATGCCCGGGCACGAAACCGAAGCACAGCACCGACTTCCCATCGGTGATCAGCGCGTACTCGTCCTCGGCGTGCATGATCCGCCAATCCAGCAGGGCACTGTAGAACTCGGCGAGCCGGCTCGGATCGGCCGAATCGATGGTGACGCAACTGAGCACGATCGGCGCGGTCACGGCGATCCCTTCAATTGGGCAGGGCCTTTCAGTCGGTGGAGCGGCCATCAACTGCCCGGTCACCATAACCCGGCACGCGGGCGGGGTCGGGCAACGCGTGGCGGCGGGGTCGGGCAACCCGTGGCGGTGAAGTCGGGCAGCGCGTGGCGGTAAAGTCGGGCACAGCATGGCCGACTACGCGCATTCCGATCACGCCAGCCGCAGCCGGGAAGAGAAAGCCCGGCGCTTGGCCGCGTACATCTGGGCGCGCGGCATCACCGGCGAGGAACTGCTCGCCATGCCCGTCGCGCAACGCCGCAAACTGGCCCGGGCAGCCGAAACGAATCCTCCGAGCACCGAGGAGACCTGGCAGGTCGTGGCCCGGCTGCTCACCGACAAGGACGCGTGGGCGGCCCGCCATCCGGCCCATCCCGCCGCCGTCCGCGAGCAACTCGACGAGAAGATCCTCTGGGTGAAACCGCCGGTCAAACCCTGGGAGTAGGGGCTACGAACCGATCCCGTTGCCCCCGATGTCGGTGATCTGCCAGCCCGCGCCGCGATCGACCGTGATGTTGTACACCACGGTGGTCTGGTTCGGAGTCGCGCTCTGCGTGCTGGTCGTGCTCTCGTTGAGGAAGACATCGACCTGGTAGACGCCGTTCGACGCGCTCATCACCTTGGCGGTGATCGGCGTGGAGGTCGAAACCCACTGCAACGGCGCCAGCAGCGATCGCAGCTGCGGCGCGGACTTGTCGAGCTTCGCCGCCAGCTGCGGCGCGATGTTCGTCTTCTCGCGCACCATCCAGGCGTCGAAGTCCCGATAGTCGACCGTGGCCGCACCGACCGCGTAATCCGTCGCGACCTGCTCGGCATGCCGTTCGTCGTCCGGCGCCTGTGCCCTGGCGTGCGTGACGTCGTCCTTGGCCTGTGCCAATTCGGTTCTGGACTGCGCGAGTTCGGCGGTGACGCGATCCCGCTCGCTCGCGACCCGATTACGGTCGTTGTTCATCAGCACCGCGCCGATGACCGTGACCGCGAGCAACACGACCAGTGCCGCCGCTGTGCCGATCAGCGCGAAGCGCCGTCCGCGCGAACCGTTTTCCCCGGACTTCACATCGTCGTTCATTTCTTTCCCTCCCCTAATCGCTCCCGGAGCGTACTACCCGGTCTCTTGACAGCAAGAAATGAACGGGAGTTCACTGCTTGAGTGTCCCCCGACTACGAGAACCACTCCGGCACCCGCCCGGCCGCCTGGCGCGACGATCTGACCGGCGGTGACGACTCGCTGTTCGCGGGCCGCCCCGAGCCGGTCGACGAATACACCGGCCGCACACTGACCTACGAGGTGACCGGGCGCATCGCCCGCATCACCTTCAATCGGCCCGAGCGTGGCAATGCCATCACCGCCGATACCCCGATCGAACTGGCGGCGGCCGTCGAGCGCGCCGACCTCGATCCGCGCGTGCACGTCATCGTGGTGAGTGGGCGCGGCAAGGGGTTCTGCGGCGGATACGACCTGTCGATCTTCGCCGAGAACAGCTTCGCTCCGGCCGAAGGCGCGCAGCCGACCGAAGGCACCGTGCTGGATCCGGTCGTGCAGGCTCGCAACCACAATCCCTGGGGCACTTGGGATCCCATGGTCGACTACGCCATGATGTCGCGCTTCAACCGCGGTTTCTCCAGCCTGCTGCATGCCAACAAGCCGACGGTGGCCAAGGTGCACGGGTTCGCCATCGCGGGCGGCACCGATATCGCGCTGTACGCCGACCAGATCATCTGCGCCGATGACGCGCGCTTCGGCTACCCGCCCACCCGCACCTGGGGCATTCCGGCGGCGGGCATGTGGGCGCACCGGGTCGGCGATCAGCGGGCCAAGCGGCTGCTGTTCACCGGCGACAGCCTCAGCGGCAAGCAGGCCGAGGAGTGGGGGCTGGCCATCGAGGCCCCGCCCGCCGACGAGCTCGACGCGCGCACCGAGGAACTGCTGGAACGCATTTCGCGGGTGCCGATCAACCAGCTGGTGATGGCGAAGCTGGCGCTCAACAGCGCACTGCTCAATCAGGGCGTGCTGAACTCCGGCATGATCAGCACGGTGTTCGACGGCATCTCCCGGCACACCCGCGAGGGGTACGCCTTCCAATTGCGTTCGGCCACCGCCGGTTTCCGGGAGGCCGTGCGCGAACGCGACGAACCGTTCGGAGATTGGAAGCGCGCGCAGTTCGAGCAGCCGAAGGAGTGAACCTCAGCCGATGCCCTCGACGTCCGTGCGCTCGACCTCCGCGACCACCCGGCCCGCGAGCGAGCGCAGGGCCGCGGCCTCGGCGGGGGTCATGTCGTCGATGAACAGTCGCCGCACCAGCTCGACGTGGTTGGGCGCGGCGGCGTCGAGGGCCGCTCGGCCCGCGTCGGTGAGTCGCACCTCGCGGCCACGCGCGTCCTCGACGGCTTGGCAGCGGTCGATCAGGCCGCGCGCGCTCATCCGGGTGAGGTGTTTGGACAGGCGGCTCTTGTCCCAGCAGATCTCCGCGCCCAATTCCTTGGCGCGCAATTGGCCTCCGGCCGCGGACAGCGCGACCAGTACCTCGTAGTCGGAGAAGGACATCCCGTCCTGGGCCAGTCCGGCGGCGATGGCGGAGTCCAGCCGTTGCCGCATGCGAATGTAGGACTGCCAGGTCACCTGTTCCGCATCGCTCAGCCAGCGCGTCATAGGCTCCATAGTATCGACGGTTAGTTGACATGGACACTATGAGGATCCACAGGAACCTCACCGCGAATCGGGGCGGACCCCGATCGGCGCGCTGACGTACAGTAGCGACGGTTCGATTTGCGTAGTTCTGGCGGAAATCATCAATGCGACAGCAGGTTTCCATATGGGACGAATGAGACATATTCCGGCAGAAGAGGTTCCGGCGTTCGGGGCAAATCCCCTAATCCACCTGGATGGATAGCCCATCCGGTTGACAATGCAACGTTGCGCCAGAAAACTCGACGCCGAGCCCGGACCGGTCACCGCGCCGCGACCCCGTGGCGGCGGTGGCACCTCCGCGCCGAACCGGGCCAGCTACCACCCTATTGCGCCGACATTGAGGAATACATGAACGTTCGCCGGCTTCTCGTCACCGCCAGCGTCGCGGGCTTGACGACCATCGCAGCCCAGTCCGCCGTCGCCTTCGCCGACGTCCCCACCGGTTCCTCGGGCACCGGTTCTTCCGCGATCGACACCGGCTCCGCCGCCACCGGCTCGGCGGGTCTGTCGCAGACCGGCTCGGCCGGCGGACCCGTCTACGAGAACTGCGACCAGGCCCGCGCGGCCGGTGTCGCTCCCCTCTTCCGCGGTCAGCCCGGCTACAGCCCGCACCTGGATCCCGACGGCACCGGCATGGCCTGCCCGACCGTCTGATCGGGACAGCCAGACCCACAAAAGCCAATGCGGCCCGGTCCTTTCGGACCGGGCCGCATGGCGTTGCGCGTCAGAACCCACTCAGCGGCGGAAGATCTTCACCACGACCAAGGTCGCGATGAGGGCGCCCGCACCGATCAAGCTGTACTTGATCTTCGGCTCGTTCAGCTTGGCCACCACGGACTGCTTGGCGTTGTCGGCCAGGCGCTGGGGGTCGGCGCGGACCGCGAGTTCGTCGAGGGTGCTTGCGAGCCGGTTGCGGGCGGCCTCGATCTCGCGCTCGATCGCCTCGGTGTCTCTCGCCACGTCACACTCCTGTCTGAATGCCGCGCTACCGGCGGCGACCGTCGTCTCAGGGGTCGCCCGCGCCGGTTCGTTCGCGCGGCAGGCGGACCCGAACAGGAGTGTATCGCCAATACCGTGCCGGGCTCCGGGACTCACACGCGAGTCCTGACCTGCCGGTGCATCGACTAGCGTGGCGGCATGACCGAGAATCACCGACTCAGTCCCGGCGACGCCGCCCCCGCCTTCACCCTCCCCGACGCCGACGGCAAGGACGTCTCGCTGTCGGACTATCGCGGGCGCAAAGTGATCGTCTACTTCTACCCGGCCGCCAGCACCCCCGGCTGCACCAAGCAGGCCTGCGATTTCCGCGACAACCTGGCCGAATTGGAGGGCGCGGGCATCGAGGTGGTCGGCATCTCCCCCGACAAGCCCGCCAAGCTCGCCAAGTTCCGCGACACCGAGCAGCTCACCTTCCCCCTGTTGTCCGACCCGGACAAGGAAGTCCTCGGCGCCTACGGGGCCTTCGGCGAGAAGATGATGTACGGCAAGAAGGTCACCGGAGTAATCCGATCCACCTTCCTGATCGATGAGACCGGCAAGGTCGAGGTCGCCCAGTACAACGTGAAGGCCACCGGCCACGTCGCCAAACTCCGCCGCGACCTGTCGGTCTGACCGGAAAAACACTGAACCCCGGCCACATTAGGGCCGGGGTTCAGCGTGAGAGGTGTCGGTCGTCAGACCTTCGGCATCATCTGCGCGGCCCACTGGAGCATCATGCGCCAGTGGCCATCCCACCAGTCGGCGAACTCGGGGCTGCCTAATGGGGGCGGCGCGAGTTCGCCGGGGAACAGGCCGGATTCGGTGGGCGCACCGACCGCATGGGTCGGGGCCGGGATGATCGACTCCGGATTCGAGGCGACCTCCGGCTCCGGCTGCGCCTTGATCAGCGGTCGCGGGTGGGCCTTCGGACCGTCGGAGTGCGGGCCCCAGTTGAGAGTGGCCGGGTCGATGGTCACCATTTCACCGGGCGGCGGCGCGGGCTGCTGATCCGTGTTCGGCGTGACCGCGTCGGTGGGCGTGACCATGCCGGGCATGGCGGGCATACCCGCACCCGCCGAACCGGAGTCCGGTGCGGGGGCGGCGGGCGCGTCGCCGACCGGATGCTCGGGCCCGGGATTGCGGGCGTCCGCGGACACCCGGGAGTCGATCAGAATCGGCTGCGGCACCTTCTTCGAATCACTGCCCGCCGCATACACTCCGCCCGCCACCAGGCCACCCGCCAGCACGCTGGCAGCCGCGAACAGGGCGGCGGTGCCGCGGGCCCGGCCGATGCGCTCGGCCGCCTCCCCCGCGAACTCCGCCTCCGGCAGCGCGGTCAGCGCCGCGCCGATGGCGGGCGCGGCCGTGGCCACCGAGCACGGGATGACCGGCGCGCCGAAACCCGATTCCAGCGCGGCCACCACCGCGGGTTCGGTTGCGGCCGAGCCGATCAGCACCACCGCGTCCGGCTTCACCCCGGCCGCGTCGAACTGATCCCAGGCGGCGGTGACGGCGGTGCGCATGGTTTCCTCGGTGGCCGCGCTGCCGCCGAGGGTCACCGCGGCCAGCACCCGGCCCCGATCTGGTGAAATGAGTGAGAACGCCTGGAAGCCGGGCACCACCTCACAGATGGCGAGGTCCTCGAACTCGTCGACCCAGGTCATGGCGCGCGCGACCGCGAGATGAGTGGCCTTGGCCGACACCAGGGAGGCGTCGTGCCAGGGGCCGGCGGCCAGCTTGGTCACGATGGCCCGGCGCTCGGCGGCATCGCGGTAAGCGACGGCCGCGCCGAGGATCTGACGATCCGCGCCGATCTTGTCGGCGATGTCCTCCATCGCCGTTTCCACCGCCAGGGCCAGATCGGCCTTCGTCTCGCCGGTGATCGGAACGACCCGCTCGAGCACCACCCGTTCGGGCAGCTTGTCGCCGTCATCGGCGAGCGCCACGGCGCGCACGGTGCCGCGCTCGGTGGCTACACCGATGGTCACCGCGGAACGAACAAGACTCGAAGAAACCACAATCAGCCTTCCAAGGTCATGCCGACAATGAACCCGCTTCTCTACAGATGCACAGCCCTCAGCACAGAGACGCAGCTGGGAGGCAGCTGCAATGGTCGTTCGGTGCCGACGGCGGCGTGGATGGGCCGGAATCGGTGACACACGAAGTACCGCAGCGTGTCATGCGCGTGTCGCTACCCGTAGGCTGTTGTGCGTGGAAGCGCGCACGGGAGCCAGGTCGACTCGACGACCGGACCCTGCGTTGGAGTTGCAGGACGACCCCCAGGAGCTGATGCCCCGGCGCCGTCCCACGCAGGAACGATCGAAACGAAAGTTCGACGCCCTGCTGCACGCCTCCCGGGTATTGCTGGTCGAGGTCGGGTTCGAATCCTTCACCTGTGAAGAGGTGGCGGCCCGCGCGGAAGTGCCGATCGGCACCCTGTATCAGTTCTTCGCCAACAAATATGTCATCGTCTGCGAGCTGAATCGCCAAGACCTGGTGGCGGTTTCGCAGGAGCTGGCCGACTTCCACGGCGAGATCCCGTCCATGGACTGGTTGCGGCACATGACGCAGCTGGTCGATCACCTGGCGGATCTGTGGATGACCGACCCGTCCCGGCGCGAGGTGTGGCTGGCCATGCAGTCCACGCCGTCCACGCGCGCGACCGGTGCGATCCACGAAAAGGAGTTCGCCGAAGCGGTTTCGCAGATGCTGCGCCCGCTCATGCCGCGCACCCCCCGCGGCCGCCGCACCATGATGGCGCAGGTGCTGGTGCACGTCGTCTACTCGATGCTGAATTTCTCGGTGCAGGACGGCCTGAGCCATGAGGACGCCGTCGCCGAACTCAAGCGCCTCATGGTGGCGTATCTGCTGATCGCGGAGAAGGAATCGCGCTCGGGCGGGCAGCGCACCACCTTCGACCCGGATTAATCGCGGATCAGGTCGGCTAGTTCGCCCGGATCCTCCAGCACGACCATTGCCGCCGCCGTATCGCCATCGTGGGTGAGCGACAGGTGAACTCGCACCCGGGGCAGGAATTCCGCTGCCAGGCCGTGCAATTTGATGCTGGGGCGTCCCCAGGCGTCGTTCACGACCTCGATGAGCGGGTATGGATTGTCGCCGATCTGCGGGCTGCGGGCGAAGCGAGAAGTCGCCCACGCCTTGATGACCGCCTCCTTGGCCGCCCAGCGGATGGCGTAGCTGCGTGCCGGATCGGTGCCCTTGCTTTGGCAATAGCGCCGTTCTCCGGCGGTGAAACTTTCCCGGAGCATGGTGGTTCCGGTGCGTTCCATTTGTTCGGCGAACTCGGAAATGGTGACCAAGTCCAGGCCGATACCCAGGATCGTCACGTTGCGGGACTCCTAGATTCCTCGTTAGTGCAGTCGAATTGGCTGCGAACATACCAGCGGACCTACGGCACCGTAGGCACGCACATGGGAACGGCGGGCTCACGCCCGCGCCCGGTGAGGAGCGCGGGACGCGAGCCCGCCGTGTCTGACCTGCCGGGGAGCTACTCGTTACCGGCAGGCCCGTTCTCTACTGGCAGGCCGGGCCTTTCGGCACGGCGACGTACACCGCGTCCGCGCCCAGGCGTGCCTGCTGCGAGAGCAGCATGTCGGCCTCGAGCTGACGCGACTTCTTGGCCGGGGTGCCGTCCCCGCCGAGGCGGCGGTCGGCGGGCCGCTCGTACAGCGGGGCCCCGCCGCACATGGCCTCGGCGAAGCGCTGACGGCCGGCGAGCTGACGCTCCTGCGCCTTGCGCTGGTAGGACTCCCGCTTGTCGGCGTCGGCGATGGCCTCGACGAACGCCTGCGGGTGCACGATGGCGACCAGACCGGACACGTGGCCGAAGCCGAGCGAGGTGACCAGACCGGCCTTGAGCGGGAAGCGATCTCCCACGGTCAGCGCCTCGCGCAGCCACACCAGGTGCGGGTACGCCTGCATCTTCTCGTCCACGCAGTCGAGGCTGCGGTTGGGCGGGATGACGCCGGACTCGAGCACCTGGCACAGGCCGATCATCTGGAAGGCCGCCGCGCCGCCCTTCGCGTGACCGGTGAGGGTCTTCTGCGAAACGACGAACAGCGGGGCGCCCGCCGAGCGGCCGATCGAGTCGGCCAGGCGTTCGTGCAGCTCGGACTCATTGGGATCGTTTGCGGCGGTGGAGGTGTCGTGCTTGGACACCACCGCGATCTCGTCCGGGCTGACGCCGAGCTTGGCGAGTTCCTTGGCCAGCTTGGACTCCGGGCCACCGCGACCGGCACCCAGCGCACCCAGGCCGGGGGCCGGGATGGAGGTGTGCACGCCGTCGGCGAAGGACTGTGCGAAGGCGACGACGCCCAGCACCGGCAGACCCATTTCCAGGGCGACCGAGCCGCGGGCCAGCAATACCGTTCCGCCACCCATGGATTCGACGAACCCGCCGCGGCGGCGATCGTTGGCCCGGGAGAAGTAGCGGTCGCTGATGCCCTTGGCAGACATGGCCGCCGAGTCGGCGGTGGCGGACATGTCGCCGAAGCCGACGATGCCTTCGATACCGAGATCGTCGTAACCACCGGCCACGACCAGATCGGCCTTGCCCAGCTTGATCTTGTCCACGCCCTCTTCGACGGAGACCGCCGCGGTCGCGCAGGCGGCGACCGGGTGGATCATGCCGCCGTAGGAGCCGACGTAGCTCTGAACCACGTGCGCCAGAGCGACGTTGGGCAGCGCCTCCTGCAGGATGTCGTTGGCGTGCGGCTCACCGAGCAGGTTGTCGATGTAGAGCGAGCGCATGGACGACATGCCGCCCATGCCGGTGCCCTGCGTGTTGGCGACCATGGCCGGGTGCACCCAGCTCATGAGTTCGGCCGGGCTGAAGCCGGAGCTCAGGAACGCGTCCACGGTGCAGACGATGTTCCACAGCGCCACCCGGTCGATGGAGCTCGCCATATCGGCGGAGATGCCCCAGCGGGTGGGATCCCAGCCGGTGGGGATCTGGCCGCCGACGGTGCGCGAGAGCTTGGCCTTGCGCGGCACCCGAATCTCGGTGCCCGCCTTACGGGTCACCTCCCAGTCGCTGGTACCCGCGACCGGGGTGACGACCGTCTGCTCCGGGTTGGCGGAGAAGAACGAGCGCGCCTCGGCCTCGCTGTTGACCACGAAGCTGAGGTCCTTGTCCAGGAACACCGAGGTCAAAAGCGGTGCGGCATTGTCGATCATGGCACCGTCGTCGCCGTAGCGGCGCACACCGCAACGCTCCACCACGGTGTCGTGGTAGCGGTCGGCGACCTCGGATTCGTCGACGTACTCACCGGATTCGGTGTCGTACCAGCCCGGCTTGGGGTCGTTCTCCCAGGTCACCAGGCCGGTGGTCCAGGCCAGCTCCAAAACGCCTGCGGCGGAGAGCTGATCGGAGACCTCGATCTCGAAGCGGGTACGCGCCGAACCGTAAGGGCCGAGCTCGCCCGCGCCGACGATGACGACCATGTCGTCGAGATCGGCGGTGACACTGCCCCATTCGGGGGTGGGCAGCTTGGAGGACAGGGTCGGCGGGGCGGGCAGAGCCGAAATGGTGACGCCGTCAACGTCTTCGACGTCCGCCTCGGCCTCGGCCTGCTCCCGCGCCTGACGCGCGAGTTCCGGCAGATCCAGCTTGGCACCGGCGAGACCGCCGGTCAGGTCGATCTGCTGCGGTCCGGCCGCGGTCACGATGCGGGCCCGCGAGGTGCACCACTTGAGCAGTTCGTCGGCCATCTGCAGCGTGGACCAGGTGTGCACGCCGGCCTTCTCGACGGCCACGACCAGCGGGTCGTTACCGCCCATGAGGCCGGTGCCGCGCACCCAGCCGATCAGCGCGTGCACCAGGGTGACCCGCTCCGACCAGGACTTCTCCGCACGCCACTTGGCGACGATGGCATCCAGCGCGGCCTTGGACTCGCCGTACGCGCCGTCACCGCCGAACATGCCGCGGTTGGGCGAACCCGGCAGCACCACATGCAGTTTCGCGTCCACGTCGTGGTCGACGCCGATCTTGGACAGACCGCCGATGAGGCGCTCCACCGACCACAGCAGGACCCGCATCTCCATTTCGGCGCGGGCGCCGGCGTCGGCCAGGTCACCGGCCACGCGGGGCGCGGCGAAGGGCAGCAGCAGCGTGGGGGTCATCGCCTCCTTGACGAGAACCTTTGCGCCACCGGCATTGTCGACCTGCTCGTTGCCGACCCACTCGATGAGCGCGTCGATATCGGTGTAGGACGCCATGTTCGCCGGGACCACCCAGAGGGCGGCGCCGTGGCGGGCGTTGTCGCGGTAGAGCTGCTTGTAGAAGCCCACGCGGTCGTCGTCCAGCTTGGAGGTGGTGACCACCACGGTGGCACCGCCCGCGAGCAGTCGGCCGGTGGCCGCCGCCGCGATGGAACCCTTGCTGGCACCGGTGATCACGGCGATGTCGGAGGACCAGACGCCGACGTCTTCGGTCGACAGGGCAGCCTCGGCGATCGCGCCGTAGACCCCGGCCAGCACCGAGCGGGCTTCCTTCATGGCCCGGTTGCGCCACCAGTCGGCCTGCGCGGCAACGGCTGCACCGGCACCCCGGAAGCCGTCCACCTCGGGCTCGACCGGCAGCGAGCCGTCGTTGCCGAACCACAGGCGGGCGAGATCCTCACGGGCGCTGGCCCAGCGGTCGTCGATGAGCAGGGCCTTGCGGGCGTCGAAGGCGGGCGCGACGAGTCGCGGCCAGTCCGAACCCAATTCGGCCGAGACCAGGTCCACCAGGGTGTCGGTGGTGGTCTCCGGCGCGGACACCTGCTCGGCGTGGCCCAGGGATTCCAGGATCACCCGGGCGGCCTGCGCCAGCACGCCGTCGCGGCCGGTGATCGCCTCGGTGAACTCGCCGAGGGCGGCCGCGTCGACGGTCGCACCACCGGCACCGCCGCCGGCGGACGGCATGGAGACCGCGACTCCGCGGCGCGCGGCCACGGACTGCACGGCGGCGTCGATGGCGGCATCCACGGACGCGGCGTCCGAAAGCCCGCCGGAGACAAGGCCACCCAGGTCGCCACCGCGGACGGAAGCGCCTTCACGGGTGCCGAGGGAAACCTCGGCGGTGACATGGCTGGCCCAGCCGTCGCCCAGACCCCAGACCTTCTTGACGCGCTCGCCGATGGCGGCGGGACGCTTGCCCGAGGGGCCGAAGACCTTGCGCAGGTGATCGCCGATCGAGTCCGACAGCACCGAACCGAACGGCTTGTAGGTGCGGGCCAGACGCTCGACCGTGCCGGACAGCGCGCCCATGTCGGCGTCCGCGGCACCGTCGATGGCACCGAGCGAGAGCTCCGCGCCGAGGTCGACGAGCAGCTGGTTGCGGCGCGAGGAGACGCCGTCGCACAGGCCTTCGATGGTGTCGACCGGGCCGATCTGGTCCATGCGCAGCTTGGTCCACAGCGCGATGAGCACGCGGGTGGCGTCGGCGGCGGAGAACGCGATGTCGTCGGCGATCGGGCCGCCGGTCGGCACGGCCACGGGGGCCGGGGCGGCAGCGGCTGCGGGAGCCGCTGCGGCGCTTGCGGTCTCGGCCGGGGTCTCCTCCGGCTCTTCGACCGGAGCGGGATCGGTGTCGGTCGAGTAGACGACGCCGCGCTCACGCTCGATGTTGACGACCTCGACCACCGCGTTGCCGAACTGCGGCAGCTTCAGCGTGTTGGACGCCAGGTTGGCGACGGTCGGCGTTGCGGCCAAACCGATTTCGACGAACCGCTCGACACCGAGGCCACCGTGCTCGACATCGGTGAACAGCAGATCCTGGGTCTCGATCCAGCGCACCGGGCTGGCGAACTGCCAGGCCAGCAGCTCGACCAGGACCACGCGGCACAGCTCGACCTGCTTGGCGGTCCACTCGTCCCAGTTCGCGAGCACCTCCGCGAGGGGCTCGGACGGCACCAGATCCGCGATCTCCTGGATGTAGTCGCGTTCCAGGTTGAACAGGCGCGGCACCAGGTTCGGGATGTAGCGGCCGATGAGCAGGCTCGGGTCCAGGTCCTGCGGCAGCAGGTCGAGGAGCTTGCCACGGAACTCCGGCACACCGGCCCGCAGCACGGTGGAGTGGAACGGCACGTCGATGCCCGGGATGAGCACGAACGCGCGCTTGCCGCCGGTCTCGGCGCGCAGGCGCTCGATCTCGTCCTCGAGCGCGACCATGCCCTTCACGGTGCCCGCGATGGCGTACTGCGCGCCACGCAGGTTCAGGTTCACGACCTCGAGGAACTCCCCGGCCGCATCGCCCACGCCCTTGACCCAGTCGATGACCTGGTCGTCGGCGATGCCGATCTGCGAGGGACGGATGGCGGCCATGCGGTAGTCGCTGCGGCCCTGGGCATCCCGGGGCACCAGCTCGTGCATGGCCGAGCCGCGCTGGAAGACGACCTCCAGCACCGCGTTCAGCGGCAGCACGCCCGCTGCGGCCGACAGCGCGTTGTACTCACCGACCGAGTGGCCCGCGAGCATCGCGCCCTCGATGAAGGCACCGGCCTCACGCAGCTCCGCGACCTGGGCGACACCGAGGGTGGCCATGGCGACCTGGGTGAACTGGGTCAGGTGCAGCACGCCCTGCGGGTGGCGGTATTCGACGCCGCGCGCCTTGAGGTAGGTCGGGTTGTCGCGCACCACGGCGAGAATCGAGAAGCCCAGGGCCTCCCGGGTGTGCTTGTCGGCGCGGTCCCAGATGTCCTTGGCGGCCTTGGAGCGGGTACGCGCCTCCAGGCCCATCCCCTTGGCCTGAATGCCCTGACCCGGGAAGGCGTAGACCGTCTTCGGCGGCGCGATGCGGCCGGTGGCGGTCATCACCAGGTTGCCCTCGATGCGGCAGGAGACCTCGACGATCTCCGAACCGTGGTCCACCGCAACGCGTTCCACGCGCACGTCGACCGGCGAGCCCAGCCGGACCATGC
Organism: Nocardia sp. NPDC059240; assembly: GCF_042753865.1. NCBI lineage: Bacteria > Bacillati > Actinomycetota > Actinomycetes > Mycobacteriales > Nocardiaceae > Nocardia > Nocardia sp. NPDC059240. Next base: position 522,117 of record NZ_JBHZAC010000004.1, read on the forward strand.
CCAGGAAGCGGGTGGTCCAGGCGGTGATGGTGCGCGGCGCGACCTTGTCGTTGAGGTCGATCGCCGAGACCGCGTGCTGCGCGGCGGCCGAGAGCCACATGCCGTGCACGATCGGGTTGCCCAGACCGGCCAGCTTGGCGGCGTTCTCGGAGGTGTGGATCGGGTTGAAGTCACCCGAGACCTGGGCGAAGGCGCCCATGGCGCGCGGGGCGACCAGGGCCACGTCGCGGCGGCGGCGACGCGGGGTGTCGGTGGCCTCGTCGGAGAGCGAACCGGCGGCGCGCGGCGGGTCGACCAGCTCACCGGCACCGGTGCGGCCACGGATGGCGAAGCGCTCGGTGAGGGTGGCGACGGTCGGCATGGACATGCCGGTCTCCAGCCGATCGAGCATGCCCGCCACCCGCACGCGGACCTCGACCACGCGACCCAGATCGGTGTCGAGGGTCTCGACCGATTCGGCGCGGACCGCGAGCACGCTTGCGGCGGAAGGCAGTTCGCCGTTCAGTTCGATCTGGTGATCGAGGTGAACCAGATCCAGCATGCCCTCGATGACGGACTGGCCCTCGGCGGTGCGGGTCGCGCCCAGCACCGCGAATACGGCGGGCCAGCAGGCGCCGACCAGCACGTCGGGGACGGTGCGGCCGATGGTGGAGAGGGTGTCCGGCAGTCCGGCGCCGGTGACGCCGGCGTGGTCGGCGACCAGATCCGGGTTCCAGGCCACATTGAAGTGTGCGACCTTCGCCCCGTCGACGGTCTTGACCTCGGGCAGCGACTGCCCGGCGGCGACGGCCAGCAGCGCGCTCATGGCGGCCTCGGCGTCGTCCTCGGTAATGACCGGCGCGCCACCGTTGTACACGGAGACCGGGACGGTCAGGCGGATCTTGACGGCGTCCTTGCCCAGCAGCGGGACGGCCAATTCCACGTAGGCGGAATCGGATTCGGGGCCCTCGGTGGCCGAGAGGGTGGCGCCGGTGCGCGGGTGCTTGGCGCCCTTGCCGTTCATCTCCCACTCGTCCAGGTTGCCCAGGCGGTGGATCGGGTTGACGGTGGTGCGGCCGGCCCAGTTCACATCCGGTGCGGCGAGCACGATGTCGAGCAGGCCGTTGGCGACCTCGGCGCGGCGGCGGCCGTCCACGGCGGCCGGGACGATACCGTCCCGCACCAGGGCGAAGGCGGTGTTCTGCTCGAAGCGGTCCAGCAGTTCACCGACCGGCTCGTCCACGCGGGTGATGCCCGCGACGGCGACGGTGCCCGGGATGATGCAGACCTGGTCGGCGCTGTAGCGTGGATCATGGGCCTGCCACAGGGAATCCGAACGCCACCAGCGGCGCACGTCCTGGTCCACGACCGGGACGAAGTTGACCGGCTTGCCGGGGGTCTTGCACAGGCTCACGAAGAACGGGACGTCGGCCGGGTGCAGGACGGCCTCGGCGACGGCCGGGTACTGCTCCTTCAGGGTGCAGATGGCCTGCACCGGAGCCTCGAACGCGGCGTCGTCGGCGAACAGTGTGGCGATCTCGCCGCGGTCGGCCGGGTTGAGGCGGGATTCGGTGCGGCGCAGCATCTCCGCGAACCGGTCACGCCAGGTGATGTCCAGCCATACCGAGCGGGTGGCGTCGGCGATGGCGTCGGCGAAGTCGCCGCCGCAGTCGAAGTCCTTGCGACGGTCGAGGCCGATGGCCAGCTCGACGTAGCGCTCCAGCCACTCCAGGTAGGTCATGGTGGCGACGTCGCCGAAGTACGGCTTGGCGGTGCCGTCGAGGGCCGCGATGATCTCGGCGCGACGGTCGGCCACGGCCTCGGCGTCACCGGCGACCTCGTCGAGCAGGCGGCCGGTGCGCGAGGCGGCATTGTCGATCTCGTGGATGTCCGCGCCCAACTGCGAACGGCCGGAAGCCATTCCGCCGTTGGCGGTGCCCGCGCCGACCCAGTCGGGGGTGCCGGGGGTGTCGACCAGCAGCTGCTTGACCTCGGGGGCCGTGGTGGCCTCCAGGGTCGCCATGGCGGCGGTGCCGACCAGGACGCCGTCCAGCGGCATGACCGGGTAGCCGTGCTGGGTGGACCATTCGCCGGTCAGGTATTCGGTGGCGCGCTCGGGGGTGCCGATGCCGCCGCCGACGCAGACGATCACATTGTCGCGGCCGCGCAGCTCGGCGTAGGTCTCGAGCAGCAGATCGTCGAGGTCTTCCCAGGAGTGGTGGCCACCGGCCTTACCGCCCTCGATGTGCATGATGACCGGGTAGCCGGGGACCGCGTCGGCGATGCGCAGCACCGAGCGGATCTGCGCGACGGTGCCGGGCTTGAAGGCCACGTGGGTGATGCCGACCTCGGCGAGTTCCTCGATGAGGGCAACGGCCTCTTCGAGTTCCGGGATGCCGGCGGTGACGATGACGCCGTCCAGCGGGGCGCCGGCGCTGCGGGCCTTCTGCACCAGGCGCTTGCCGCCCAGCTGCAGCTTCCACAGGTACGGGTCCAGGAACAGCGAGTTGAACTGCACCGCGCGACCGGGCTGCAGCAGGCTCTTCAGTTCCTCGACGCGGTCGGCGAAGATCTGCTCGGTGACCTGGCCGCCACCGGCCAGCTCGGCCCAGTGGCCCGCATTGGCCGCCGCGGCAACGATTTTCGCGTCGACCGTGGTGGGGGTCATGCCCGCCAGCAGGATCGGGGACCGGCCGGTCAGCTTGGTGAAGGCGGTCTCGACCACGATGCGGCCGTTGGGCAGGCGAATCGGCTTGGGCGCGAACTCACTCCACGCCGGGGCGACCTCGGGGGCCGCGCCGGGGGTGAACAGGCTGCGCTGGCCCGGGCGGGTGGAGGCGGCGAGCACGCCGACGCCGGTGCCCTTGAGCGAGCCGGAGGTGAGGCGGGACAACAGGTCACCGGGACCGAGGTCCAGGATCCACTGCGCGCCCGCGGTGACGGTGTCGTCGACGATGGAGACCCAGTCGATCGGGTCGACGAGTACTTCCTGGGTGAGAGCGGCGGCCAGTTCGGCGTCCACGCCGCACTGCTGGGCCCAGCCCTTGACCAGCTCGACGGTCTCGGACAGTGCCGGGTGGTGGAAGGCCACCTCGACCGGGATGTCCTCGAAGACCGGAGCGAAGACGGAACCGCCGCGCTTCTTGGCGTCGCGTTCCTTGGCCTGCTCGGCATTGATCTCGGCGGCGCGCTGGCGCACCCGGTCGAGCTGGGCGACCGGGCCGCTCAGCACGGCGCGGCGGCGGCCGTTGCGAATGGAGAGGACGGCGGCCTTCTCCGGGGCGACGCCGTTCATGACCTCGGCGACAACGGCTTCCAGCGCCTCGGGATCGACATTGGAGACAGCGACCATGGGCGACTTCTCACCGACCGGCAAAAGGCCGCGGCGACGCGCGACCAGACCGGCTGCGGCGCCGATCAACTGGGCGATGGCGAGCAGTTCGGCATCGCGACGGCCGTGCGCCTCGGCGGCGGTGGCGGCGATGCGGCCCTGCGAGTGGCCGATGACTGCGGTGGGGGCGTGCGCGACGATGTCGAGGCCCTGCAGGCGCAGCGCACGCAGCGCGGCGACCTGGGTCAGGAACACACCGGGCATGGAGACGGCGGCGGAGCGCAACACCTGCGCTGACGGCGCTCCCGACACCTCCCCCTGGTCCGGGTCGGCGATCTCTTCTTCCAGCATCCAGGCGATCGGGTCGAAACCGACCGGCCGGACCACGAGCAGCTGGGACGCAACGGGTTCCAGCGTCTTCGCAGCCTCGTTGACCAGTGCGGTCAGCTCGGGCTCGAGAGCGGAATCGCGCCCGATCTCCTCGAGCTCACGCAGCCACTGCGCGCCCTGTCCACCGAAGGCGAGGGCGTACGGCGCGCCACCCAGCAACCGGTCCAACAGCGAAGACCTGACCCCGTTCTCCCGTGACTTCCCCGCCGCCCTGGCCTTAGATCCGGTCCCGGTGCTCTCGTTGATCGTCAAGACGTTCGACTTCCTTCTCCTGGCGGCCCGCCCCCACAGGACTGGGCCGCGCTCACGGTGCGCAGGTATCCCCTCGGCCCGCAGGCCCTGGTAGACGCCGAGGATTCCACAAAATCATGAGGATCTCCTCATGTTTGGTTACCGCCGGACTACCTACTCGAAGGTATTTCCGTACGCCCGTACCAGAATGCCCCGAAACATGACCCTCCCTCATGTTTGAACCCCCTGGTGAGCCGAGTTACACCCGTGAAGGAAATGTGAGGCCCCCTCACATTGCCGTTTATCAAATCGTTATAATCCCAGCTAGGGTTACCGACCAGTACGCCACACCCCCCGGGTGCTTCGCGTTACCGGTTAGACCCGGTAAAGTTTGGACGGTCGTACCGTTAGCGCGAGTGGCGAAATTGGCATACGCGCCAGATTTAGGTTCTGGTGTCCTAGGACGTGCGGGTTCAAGTCCCGCCTCGCGCACACATCCCCCCGCGGGCCGCAGGCCCGTACCGCGGGCTCCCCGCATCTCCGCCCACAGCAACCCGTTCCACGCCCCGGCAACCTGTTGGCGATCTAGCTCCTTGACTGAATTTTCAGTCAGCACTACCGTTGCATCAGGAGAAGGGAGCGGTATGGGCATCGGCCGATTCGGGCGGATAGGCGACGCGCTCAGCGGGCTGCTGGGAGATTCCGGCGACTTCGAGGATGACGGGCGGCGGTGGGCCATGCCCGACGAGGGGGATCCGCATCGGCGGACCTGGATGGCGTTCGGCGCGAGCGACGCGGTGTGGGGCAGGCGGCTGCTGCCGCAGGTGCAGCATGATCTGGCGCGGATCGCGCAGACCATCGCGGGGTTCGAGCCCGTGTCGGTGGTGGTGCGCCCGGACGATATGGGTCTGGCTCGCCGACTCATCACCCACCCCAACGTCCAACTGATCGCCGCGCCGCTCGACGACATCTGGATGCGCGACATCGGGCCGGTATTCGTGCACGGCGACAAGAATCGGGCGGCGGTCGACTTCAATTTCAACGGGTGGGGCGGGAAGCAGAAGGCCCGTCAGGATCGCAAGGTGGCCGACTTCGTCACCCGTGCGGCGGCGGTGGAGTCGCTACCGGCCGAATTGGTGCTCGAGGGCGGCGCGCTCGAGGTCGACGGTCAGGGCACCGCCATCATCACCGAAAGCTGTGTGCTCAACAACAATCGGAACCCGGGCTGGAAGAAGAAGGACGTCGAGGACGAGCTGCGCTATCTGCTCGGGCTCGAGAAGATCATCTGGCTGCCGGGCATCAAGGGTATGGATATCACCGACGGTCACACCGACTTCTACGCCCGCTTCGCGCGGCCCGGTGTCGTGGTCGCGGGACTGGACACCGATCCCAACTCCTTCGACTACGAGGTCACCCACACGCATCTCGACATCCTGCGTTCGGCCACCGACGCGAGGGGCCGCCCCTTGCAGGTCGAGGTGATCGAGGGACCGGCACAGGTCCGCCCGCAGTACGACTGTGATGATTTCGCGGCAGGCTACATCAACTTCTACGTCTGCAACGGCGCGGTCATCGCCCCCGAATTCGGTGATCCCCGAGCGGATTCCGCGGCACACGCGACATTGCAACGCCTGTTTCCCGACCGCTTCATCGCCCAGATCGGCATCGACGGGATCGCCGCCGGCGGTGGTGGCATCCACTGCACCACCCAGCAAGAGCCCGCGGACCCGTACCCGTCAGATCATTCGGTATATCCGTAAAGTGAGGTTCCGTGTCCGACCGTCAGACTCAGATCCTGGAAGCAGCCATTCGCGTCATCGCCCAGGACGGGGTACGCGGGCTGCGGATCGAGAAGCTCGCCGCCGAAGCCGGGGTGTCCACGGCGCTGATCTACTACCACTTCAAGGATCGGGCGGGTGTGCTGCACAGCGCACTCGGGTTCATCAACAGCCAGGCGCAGGTCTACACCGACGACGCGTTCGCGCACACGAATCCGCGTGCGGCACTCGAACAAATGCTGCTGCTGGAACTGCAGGACGCCCCCGATGTGCGCAACAACAGCATCGCCTGGGGAGAACTGCGGGCCAGCGCCGTCTTCTCCGAGGACCTGCGCGAACAGCTGAAGGCCACGACCGAACTGTGGGTCGAGGAAGCGGCGACCCTCATCGACCGTGCCCGCGAGGCCGGGCTCGCGATCCGCGACGTCAACCCGACCGCGGCCGCCGAGCGCCTGACCGCCCTCGTCGAGGGCTTGAGTGAGCGCTGGCTCAGCGGGTCCCTGACCCTGGAACGCGCCCGCGAATTGCTGTCCGGCGCGGTCGTCGCCGAACTCGGCCGGGGCTGAGCGCCCCCCGTACGGACGTCAGGCCACCGGTTGCTGTTGCGTGGCGCAGTGGATCCCACCACCGCCCGCGGCAATACCGTCGATGTCGATCTGCACGACCTCACGGCCGGGGAACAATCGCTCCAGGGTGTCCTTGGCGGCCGAATCACCGTCCGGGTCACCGAATTGCGGGGCGATGACAGCACCGTTGCACACGTAGAAGTTGATGTAGCCTGCCGCGAAATCCTTCTGGTTCTTGTACTGCGGGCGCACCTGCGTCGGGCCTTCGATCACCTCGACCTGCAGGGTGTTGCCATGCACATCCGTTGCGCCCCGGAGGATTTCGAGATGACGCTGGGTGACGTCGTGGTCGTAGGAATCCGGGTCGGTGTCCAGGCCCGCCACGACGACACCCGCGCGGGCGAAGCGGGCGTAGAAGTCGGTGTGACCGTCGGTGATGTCCTTGCCCTTGATGCCGGGCAGCCAGATGATCTTCTCCAGGCCGAGCAGGTACTTCAGCTCGGCCTCGACCTCGACCTTGCTCCAGCCCGGATTCCGATTGTCGTTGAGCACACAGCTTTCGGTGATGAGACCGGTGCCCTGACCGTCGACCTCGATGCCGCCGCCCTCGAGCACCAGGCCGGTGCGCAGCGTTTCGACGCCGGCCCGGCCGGTGACGATTTCGGCGACCTTCGCATCCTGGCTGTGCTGCTGTTTGCCGCCCCAGCCGTTGAAGTTGAAGTCGACCCCGGCGATCACCCCGTTGCCCTTGACGAACACCGGCCCGGTATCGCGCATCCACAGGTCGTCGAGCGCGGCGGGCACCAACTCGACCTTCGAGTCACCCAAAAGCCCATGGGCCAAGTCCATTTCGTCCGGGCGCACCAGCATGGACACGGGCTCGAAGCGCGCGATCGTCTGCGCGATGGCCGCCAGGTTGCCGCGGACCACCGGGAGCAGCTCCGCACCCCACACGTGTTCGCCGGGGCCGAAGGCCATCCAGGTCCGCACGTGCGGGTCGCCCTCTTCGGGCATCAGCCAGGTTCGATTGTCGTGCGGAACCCGACTGGGCTGCGTGCCGATGGTGTCCGGTGAACCCGAGTCGTCGCACGCCGCCAGCAGTAGACCACCCGCGACCGCCATGCCCGCTCGAATGAATCCCCGCCGACGCATCGCATCACTCCTCGTCTTCGTCCGCTGATGGGTCCGGTCGCACGGCTAACAGGATCGTAACGCTGACTAAATAGTCAATCAACACTGCCGCCAGATGATCGTGTCGACTCACCGGCCCGGCCGGACCCGCCCACCCGCCACTGGACGATCCGGCGAATACCGACGGACTATTTGGCCATTTCGGCTAGGTGATCCAGGACACGATCCGTTCACACTGTTCGATACATCCCACTGTGCTCCCGCCTTCTCCGGCGTGATGACAGGGGGACCGCTTACCCACCAACCTTGACTAAATTTTTAGTCAAGGTGACGATGCTCATACGATTTCGACGACCGATCGGAAGAACCAATGGACTCCAAGACAACGACGACCTGGCGCATGCCGGCCGAGTGGGCACCCCACGAGCGATGCCTGATGGCGTGGCCCACCCGGGAAAGCCTGTGGGGCCCTTACTTCGCCGAAGCGAAGGCGGAGTACGCCGCGACCGCGAACGCCATCGGTGAGTTCGAGCCGGTCCTCATGATCGCCAACCCCGGTCAGGCCGATGAGGTGCGCAAGGCGTGCGGCACCGCGGTGGACGTGATCGAGATGCCCATCGACGACTCCTGGATCCGGGATTCCGGACCGGTGATCGTGCACGATCGGCACGGCCGGCGCGCGGGCGTCGACTTCCGCTTCAACTCGTGGGGCGAGCGGTTCCTGCCCTATGACCAGGACGCCGCGATTGCCGGTCGGGTGCTGCGTGAACTCGGCTTCGACCGCCGTGCCTCGGACATGGTGCTCGAAGGCGGCTCGATCACCGTCGACGGCGAGGGCACGCTCATCACCACCGAGCAGTGCCTGCTCAATCCGAACCGCAACCCGTCGATGTCGAAGGCGGAGATCGAGGAGGAGTTGCGGCGGCGGCTCGGTGTCACCACCGTGATCTGGCTGCCCTACGGCCATTTCGACGACAGTCACACCGACGGCCACGTCGACGGTGTCTGCACGTTCGTGCGGCCGGGTGCGGTGGTCGCCCAGACCTGCACGGATCCGGCCCTGCCCGATTACGAGCGGATGGCGGCGAACCTCGAGGTGCTGCGGTCCTCGACGGACGCCGCGGGTCGTCCCTTCGACATCTTCGAGTTGCCCGAGTTCCCGGTCACGACCCTCCCCGACGGCACGGAGACCATGGTCGCCTATGCCAACTTCTATGTCGCCAACGGCGCGGTGATCACCCCGACCGCCGGGCACGAGCTCGACGAATCGGCCCTGGCGACGCTGCGAAAAGCCTTCCCCGACCGCGAAGTCGTCGGCGTCCCGGGCAATATCGTCGCCTACGGCGGTGGCGGCGTCCATTGCATCACCCAGCAGATCCCCGCCGAGATCACCGCGGCGGTGAACCTATGAGCGACTTCGATATTCGCGGGCAGGACGTCAGCGATGACGGGACTTTCGTGACCGTTACGGCGGTCGGCAAACCCTTGCCCTCCCCGGCGCGCACGAATCCGCCGACGCGGACACCGATCCGGGTCGGCGCGGTGCAGACGAGCTGGCATCCCGATCCGCGGGAACACCGCGCCGTCCTGGCCGCGGGCGTCGCCCGCGCGGCCTCGCTGGGCGCGCAGATCGTGTGCCTGCAAGAACTCACGTTGAGCCCGTACTTCGCGACCGTGCCGGACAGCCCGGATGCGGCGGCGTATCGGGAGACCATCCCCGACGGACCGACCACCGCGTTCGCGCGCGAACTCGCGGCCCGCCACGACATCCTGGTGCACGCCTCGCTCTACGAGCACAGTGACACCGGGCGCGGGTACAACACCGCGATCCTCGTCTCCCCGACCGGCGAGGTCCTCGCCCGCACCCGCAAGCTGCACATTCCCCAATTCCCCGGCTATCACGAGGATCGCTACTTCGACTCCGGCGACAGCGGATTCCCGGTGATCGAGGCGGCGGGCAGCCGATTCGGCTTCCCCACCTGCTGGGATCAGTGGTTTCCCGAACTGGCCCGGGTGTATTCGCTGCGCGGCGCGGAAATCCTGGTCTATCCGACCGCGATCGGCAGCGATCCGGAGCTGACGGAGTTCGACACGCTGCCGATGTGGCACCAGATGATCGCCGCCAACGGTCTCGCCAATGCCACCTTCATGGTCGCGGTCAATCGGACCGGGCACGAGGACGGCATCACCTTCTACGGATCCTCGTTCATCTCGGACCCCTACGGGCGCACGCTCGTGCGGGCTCCACGGGATCGGGACAGCGTCCTGGTCGCGGACCTGGACCTGGACCAGCGCCGCGACTGGCTGACCTTCGGCATGTTCGACACCCGCCGCCCCGCCAGCTATGGCGATCTCACCGCCGAAACAACCAGCTAGGCCCACTATCTCCCGAGGGATCGAAATGCGTATCACCACAATGAAACTGGTGGCTCTGGCCACCTGTACGACGGCCCTGCTGGCCGGCTGCGGCGGCCGGTCGGAGTCCCCCGCCACCGCCATCCCGAACTCGAAATTCCTTGCCCTGCCCTCGATGACGACCGCGGCGGCCGGGCCCGCGGACAGCGCTACCTGGGCGTTGTACCGCGATCCCACGACCCTCGATCCGGCCCTGGCGTTCGACTACCCGGAGAACACCGTCGTCTCGACGCTGTGCGAATCACTGCTGCGGCAGCAGCCCGATGGTTCCCTGGCCCCCGGGTTGGCGAGCGAATACCACTTCGCCACCCCGACCTCGCTGGTCATGAAATTGCGTGCGGGCGTTCGTTTCTGGGATGGGCAGGCGGTCACTCCGGCCGATGTGGTGTTCAGCCTGCAGCGCAATATGGATACGCAGACCGGCGGTTTCTACAGCACAGTGCTCAACCGCATCTCCGCGGTCACCGTCGATGGTCCGGACACCGTCAGGCTCACCCTGAACAGCCCGGATTATTGGCTGCCCGGCGAACTCTCGTCGATGGCCGGGGTGGTCATCGAGGCGAAGTTCGCGCAGGACCAAGGACAGCGCTACGGCACCCCGGAGGGCGGTGCGATGTGCACCGGTCCGTACAAGCTGGCGGAGTGGACGGCCGGGAAATCACTCAAAGTGGCAGTGAATCCGGACTATTGGGATCCGACGCTGAGACCGTTGACCCGCCAGATCGACTTCCGCGGGGTCTCCAATGCGGCCACGCTGACCACCGGTCTGTCGACCGGCGAGATCAGCGGGACGTATCTGACCGACACCTCGACATTCCGTGAGCTACAGCAGATCAAGAATGTCGACATCCATATGGGGACTTCCGGCGAGACGGAGTTCCTGATTCCCGCCAATCTCACCGGCGTGCTCGGTGATGTGCGGGTCCGGCAGGCGTTGTCGCTGGCCTTCGACCGCACCAGTTTCAGCAACGCCGTGTACGGCGGCAACGCGGTCGGGCCACGGATGTCGACCAATCCGGGCACCTGGGGTTACGCGAAGGACGCCTTCACCGCGGCCTGGAACGCGGCGGCGGATCCCGCCCCCGATCTCGAGAAGGCGAAGCAACTCATCCGGGACGCCGGTGCGACCGGAAAGACCATGGTCATTGGTACGTCCACCGGGCTGGCCTCGGTCAATACGGTCGCCAATGCCTGGCTCGAGGCGGCAAACTCGATCGGCTTGAAGGCCAGTCTGTCCAACGTCTCTCCGCAGAACTACATCAACTTCTTCACCGATCCCAAGGCCCGCGAGGGCGTCGACGCGTTCAGCACCACCACCTACGGTGACTACGCCGATCCCGCGGCCCTCATCGCCAGCTACACCGAACCCAAGGGCGCGCAGAACTATTCGGGATACGACAATCCGCAACTGCATGCCGCGCTCGAACGCGCTCGCACGCAGGCGGATCCGGATCAGCGGGCCGCGGCGACGATCGACGCCGATCGGATTGTCATGTCCGATCTGCCGTGGATCCCGATCGTCCATCCCCCGCTGTTCCTGATCCTGGACAAGAAGCTCACCGGCGCCCCGTCGTCGTTCGCCTATATGCAGGCGCCGTGGCTGGCCAAGCTCGGACGGGGACAATGACATGCGCCGCTTCCTCTTACGACGCGGCGCCCTGCTGCTCGCCACGCTGTTCATCGCGAGTGTCGCGATCTACGCCGCGATGTATCTGGCACCGGGCGATCCCATCGCGGTGCTGACGGGCGGCCGGCAGATCACTCCCGAGGCGCGCGCGGTGCTGACCGAGCGGTATCACCTCAATGACCCACTGCCGGTGCGGTATTGGTACTGGCTCACCTCGGCATTGCACGGCGATCTCGGCTACTCGATCGGCACCAGGGAGGATGTGTCGACGCTGATCGCGCAACGGGCACCGACCACGCTGCTGCTGGTGGTCTACACCTCATTGATCATCGTGGTGGCGGGCATCGGCATCGGCATCGTCAGTGCGCTCAAACCCGGCCTGTTCGATACCGTGGCCCTACTGACCACAACCGTTCTCGCCGCGCTCCCCTCGTTCGTCGCGGCGCTGGCGCTGATCAGTGTTTTCGCCGTCAAGCTGCACTGGTTCCCAGCCATGGGCGACGGGGTCGGCTTCGCCGACCGAATAGTGCATCTCACGCTGCCCGCCATCGCGCTGGCCTGCTCGTCGCTGGCTCTCGTCGCCCGCATCACCCGGGCTTCGGTGCGCACCGAATCCAAGCGTGAGCATGTCCAGACCGCTATCAGCCGCGGATTGCCCGCGCGGCAGATTCTGCGCAGGCACATTCTGCGCAATGCGGCCATCCCCATCACCACGGTCACCGGGCTGGCCATCGCGTCGCTGATCGTGCTGGTGTCCATCGTGGAGCAGGCGTTCAATCTCAACGGGCTCGGATCGAGCCTGGTCACGGCCGCGCAGAACAAGGATTTCGCAGTGGTGCAAGCCATTTCGCTGCTCATGGTGGTGGCGTTCGTGATCGTCAACAGTGCCGTCGACTTCCTCTACGCACTGCTCGACCCACGCGTCAGTCTCGGAACGGCGGCGGTATGACCCTCACCTCCGGGCACCTGCCCGCCACGGGCACCATCACCACGCCGGGGCGCAGCCTGCCGCTGCGGCGGCTGCGCGGGGTCGGCTGGATCGGGTACGCGAGCGCGGCCATCATCCTGGCGGCGGTCATCGTTGCCGTGTTCGGTCCGCTACTGGCGCCGTTCCCGCCCAACCAGAGCGACCTCTCCCACGCGTTCGTCGGCGGGACCGCCTCGCACCCACTGGGATTCGACTCCCAGGGCCGGGATCTGCTGTCCCGGCTGCTCGTCGGTGCACGGTCCTCGATGCTCGGCGCGTTCATCGTGGTCGCCGTCTCCATCACGGCGGGCACCGCGCTCGCGGTGATCGCGGCGTGGCGGCGCGGCTGGACCGACAGCGTCATCTCGTCGGGCTCGGATCTCGTGTTCGCCTTCCCGGGACTGCTGCTCGCGGTGCTCGGGGCCGCGGTCTTCGGTCCCAGCCAGTGGTCGGCCGCGCTCGCGCTGGCCGTCGCCTACACCCCGTATGTGGCCAGGATCGTGCGCGGTGCGGCATTGCGCGAACGATCGCTGCCCTATATCGAGGCGCTGGAGGTGCAGGGCAGTAGTGCGTGGTCCATCGGGGTCCGTCATCTCATCCCGAATATCGCACCGCTGCTTGTCGCCCAGGCCACCATCCTCTTCGGCTGGGCCGCACTCGATCTCGCGGCGGTCTCCTTCCTCGGGCTGGGTGTCCAACCGCCGCAGGCGGATTGGGGCGTGATGGTGTCGGAGGGGGAAACCGGTGTGCTGCAAGGGTTCCCCGCCGAATCCTTGATCGCCGGCACCGCACTCGTACTCGTCATCGTCTCGTTCAACATCCTCGGTGAACGCCTCAACGACAAGCAGAGCAAGGACCACTCATGACCGCCGCCATCCCCCAGACCGTATCCGGGGCGCGCAGCCCCGGGTCCGCACGCTCCGAGGAGCCGCTGGTCGCGATCGAAGGATTGAATCTGACGCTGGAGGTCGGCGGCGAGAAACGTCAAGTCCTGCGCGATGTCTCATTGACCATCGGGCGCGGCGAAGCGCTCGGGCTCGTCGGCGAATCCGGTGCCGGGAAGTCCATGACCCTGCGGACGCTGGCTCGGCTGCTGCCGGAGCGCGCTCAGACGACCGGGAGCATCCGATTCGACGGACAGGACCTGCTGAGCCTGCGCGGCGACGCGCTGCGCCGCAAGCGCGGTGACCTGGCGGTCATCTTCCAGGACCCCCGCGCGTACATCAATCCGGTCCGGCGCATCGGTGATTTCCTCACCGAACAACTGCGCACCCTGGGCCGCACCGACCGGCACGAGGCGACCCGCCGCGCGCAGCAGATGCTCTCGGAGGTCGGCATCACCGACACCGCTCGCAGAATGCGGCAGTACCCGGGTGACCTCTCCGGCGGCATGCTGCAACGCGTCATGATCGCCGCCGCGCTGCTGGGTGAACCGAAACTGATCCTCGCCGACGAACCCACCACCGCGCTCGACGTGACCACCCAGTCGGAGGTGATGGCCATCCTGGACGAACTGCGCTACAACGCCGGTGTCTCGCTGCTGTTCATCACCCACGACCTGGATCTCGCGGCCGCCGTCTGCGACCGGACCGCCGTCATGTACGCAGGCCAGATCGTCGAGTCACGTGAATCCGAAGCACTGCACCACAATCCGCGTCACCCCTACACCGCGGCACTGGCGGGCGCGCGGCCGGATCTCGAGCGACCCCGTACCCGCCTCGCCGCGATTCCCGGTCGGCCGATCGGGGCCTGGGAGGCGGAAGCGACCTGCGCGTTCGCCGTGCGCTGCCCGCACCGGCTGCCCAGTTGCACCGAATCCGGGCCGGTGCCATTGACTTACGAATCCGGCGACGCCGTTCGGTGCCTGCGCGCGGCCGACCTGGAAGCACAGCTGCGAGGAGATACCGAATGACGGACACAGCACTGCGAGTCTCGGGGCTGGGCAAGAACTTCGGGACCTTCGCCGCGGTCTCCGACGTCTCCTTCGAGCTGGCGACCGGCTCCTCGATCGGCATCGTCGGCGAATCGGGCTCGGGCAAGACGACCGTCGCCCGCATGATCATCGGTCTGGAGCAACCCAGCACGGGCAGCATCACCTGCTGCGGCCGAGACCGCTCCCGTCCTTCCCGCTCCACCCGCGCCCGGCGCGAACGAGCACGCGAGGCGCAGATCGTGTTCCAGGACCCGTACACGAGTCTCGACCCGCAACGCACGGTCCAGCAGACCCTCACCGAAGCCGTTCGCCTGCACCACCATCGGTCCGACCCCACCGCCGAGCGGGTCCAGGAACTCGCGGATATGGTCGCCCTCGACGCCCGCCTGCTCGCCTCGCTGCCCGCGCACCTGTCGGGCGGCCAGCGCCAGCGGGTCGCCATCGCCCGCGCGCTCGCGGCCGATCCGAGAGTGCTAGTCCTCGACGAAGCCGTTGCCGCCCTGGATGTTTCCATCCAGGCGCAAATCCTCAACCTGCTCGACGACATCCGCGCGTCGACCGGAATCTCCTACGTCTTCATCACCCACGACCTGGCGGTAGTCCGCCAGGTCACCGAACACAGCATCGTCATGCAGGCAGGCCGCATCATCGAATCCGGCCCCACCGACGACCTCCTCCGCCACCCCCAACACCCCTACACCCGCGCCCTACTCGACAGCGTCCCCCGCCCCGGCTGGCGCCCCCGCCGCCGACCCGACACCGGCGACCCCGGCGTTCATTAATCAGTTCCGAGAGGTGTACCGGCCGATCCCCATTCGCGATCCCAGCAGGCAGCGTGGTCAGGCGGTGCGACGGCGTTCGGCTCGGTGGGCGAGTGCCTCGACTACGCGTTGCCAGGCCGGTGCGGCCTCGGCGATTCGGGAGCTGATCAGCGGGGTGCTGGGCTCGCCGGTGCGTTCGTTGGCGATCTCGACGGCGTCCAGGTCGTCGATGAGCCGGTCGAGTCTCGGGTCGTGGGGGTCCCAGTCGAAGGATTCGTCGCAGGCCAGGTACAGGCGCACGGTCTCGGGGTCGTCCAGGCTCGCGGTCTTCTCCTCGATTCGCCGCGGCACCGCCCGGGGGTCCGTGGCCTGCAAGAGGATCCAGGCGTCCCGTTCGAGCAGCACTCGCTGTTCGCTGACCCCGAGGCCGCGCATGCGGTCCAGGATCGCGGTGATCTCGGCGGGTAGGAGCAGTCGTTCGCCGCTTGCCAATTCGGCTATGCGGCGGCGGTATTCGGTGAGCTGGTCGATCTTGTGCTGCAGGTCCCGGTCGATATCGGCGATGGCAGCGCCGAATTCGGCCGGTTGGGCGTGCAGGAGGGCGTCGACGCGGGCCAACGGCACCCCGGCGTCGGCGAGGGTGCGGATTCGAATGAGGTCCACCGCCGCCTGTGCGCTGTAGCGACGGTAGCCGGAGGCGTCGCGCTCGGGTTCGGGCAGCAGGCCGACGTGGTGGTAGTGGCGGACGGCGCGCACGGTCACGCCGGCGGCCGCGGCGAGCTGGCTGATCGTGAGCACCGGTCACCTCTACTGGTCGGTCTGGTCTGACTCGAGTCTAGGAGCGAGACACCCGGGCGATGATGTCGCGGACGGCCGCCACCACCGCGTCCGGCCGGTCGACACAGAGCCGGTGGTGAAGCGTGTCGGTGAGGATGCGCTGCTCCCCGTGCTCGACCGAGTTCACCAGGGCGGCATCCATTCTCGTCTTGGCCTCGTAGACGGCCCGCAGGGTCGGCATCCGCTCGGGGTCGCCACCCAGCACGGTCAGCGCGATCACGGGCACGTCCGGAATGCCGAGGCCGATGCGCAATTCGGCGGCGAGCTCGACCAGCGTGCTCTGCTCGGCAATGCCCGAACGGATCCACTCCTCGGTCATCTTGGCGTCGAACAACTGCTCCCGCAGCTGCTTCGGATAGTCCGCGAGCGACTCGTCCGCCCACTCCCGCAGTATCGGGCGCAGCTGCTCGAGCTGGTCGGGATCCGCCGCCATCCGCTCGGTCGCGGCCAGCCCCACCGCGGCGGGCATGAAGTCGTCCCACTCGCGGTGCAGTGCGTCGAGCCAGATCAGGCCCGCCACCTCCGACGGGAACAGCTGCGCGAACCGGTGCGCGTAGAGCCCGCCGAGCGAGTGGGCGGCGAGGACATACGGACCGGGAATGTCGCAGGCGCGCAGGAGTTCCCGCAGTTCCGTGGCGACGGCGGCCGCGGTGCGCGGCAGCGGGAGATGATCGCTGAAGCCGGTACCGCAGCGGTCGTACACCACGGCCGTGCTGAATTCCGAAACCCCTTGCTGAACAGCGAAATAGTCCAGCCCGACCGCGCTCGCGCCGGACAGGAACACGACGGCCGGGCCCCCGCTGCCCGCCCGGTGCACGAAGATCCGTCGGCCGTCGATCTCGATGAATCCGCCGATGGGCGGGGCTACCCGGGTGCGGGAGATGTTGTTGTTCGTCATGCGGCAACCCTCCAACCTTGACGCAGGGTCAAGGTCAAGCCCACCGCCCGACATTTCTTCACGGTGGGATCGCAGCGACATGCGCGCGATCCATGTCGTGAACACTTGGCGACATACCGTTGAACGTCGATGCTCGCGTCGAGCCGGCTTCGACCACCCTTGACAAGTCGGTGGGGGCCATCACATTTCGCGCCGCGCCTGTCAGCGGCTCGTGCAGCCCTCGAGTTGAGAGACTTCGGCCTGCGTAGGTCACAGTTTGGGGCTACCATTGCACAGTGTTCGAAACATGTTATAGCAAAACATGTTTGGTGAATTGGCCCCTCCCAGACATGCGAGCCTTGCGCTGCCCTGAGCGTGGAGTGCCGATGGCGGCCTGAACACTGCACGGACGTATTCCGCTGCACAGCAAACTTATACATCTCGCCGAGGCTTCTCAACAGCAAAGAGCTCGTGCCGACGACGGCTTCCGCGATGACTGGCGGATCGGTGCCTTCTCACCCGCCGCTGACTGATCTCTGAAGGAGATGAACCCAGGTGAATCCGCTGCAGGCGCCTGCCGGTGAGGCAGATGAGGCGTACTCGTCGATCGAGGCCCTCGGGCCGCGAGTGCCTCTGCATGCTCCCGAATTCGCCGCCGACCCGCATGCCGCCTACCGGGCCATGCGCAGCCACTATGGATCTCTGGTTCCGGTCGAGCTGTCACCGGGTGTACCCGCGACCCTGGTCATCAATTTCCACACCGCCGTGGCGATTCTGAACGACCCCATGCGTTTTCCCGCGGATCCGCGGCCCTGGCAGGCAACCATTCCCCCGGATCTGGCGTTTCTGCCGATGGTGGAGTGGCGGCCCAACGCGCTGCGGTCCGACGGCGCGGTGCACGCCCGGTACCGCACCGCGACCAGCGAAGCCCTGGCCGACCTCAACCTGCACGATGTGCGCGCCGCGGTGGAACGCATCGCGGGGCCGCTCATCAGTGAGTTCTGCAATACCGGCAGCGCCGATCTGATCAGCCAATACATTCTGCCGCTGGTGTTTTCGATGATCAACCACGTGCTCGGCTGCCCGCCGGAGATCGGTCAGCGGGTGGCCGCGGCGAGCGCGGCGATGTTCGAGGGCGTGGACACGGCCACCGTCAACACGATGCTCAACGAGGCCTTGCTCGAGCTCGCCCAGCTCAAACGCGAGACGCCGGGCGGTGACGTCACCACACGGCTGGTGCAGCATCCGGCGGAACTGACCGATGTGGAGATGATCCACCAGCTGGTCACGCATTACTCGGCGGGCGTGGAGATTCCACAGAATCTGATCGCCAGCACGTTGCTGCTGATGCTCACCGATTCGCGGTTCGTCGCGAACAGCGCCGGATTCCAGCCCCCGACCGGTAGCGCGATCGACGAGGTACTCGCCAGCGACCCGCCCTTGGCGAACTACTGCCTGTCCTATCCCCGTCAACCCATCCTCGTCGACAAGGTGTGGTTGCCGGCCAACCAGCCGGTCGTCATTTCCTTGGCGGCCTGCAACAACGACCCCGCCATGAACAACGGCGACTATGCGCGCAACGGCTGGAATCTGGCGTGGAGTGCGGGTCCGCACGCCTGTCCGATGCAGGCCCGCGCCGCCTCCGTTCTCATTGTGCAAGAAGCCATCGACCAGCTCCTGGACGCCCTGCCCGAGATGCGGTTGGCGGTGTCGCCGCAGGAGCTGGTGTGGCGGCCGGGACCGTTCCACCGCGCGCTGACGACGCTACCGGTCGTCTTCCCCCCGTCCCCCCCTCTGCGCTACAGCTGAGGGGTTTCCATTGGATATAGCGGTTGCCGACGACCTCGGCAGCCCGGGAGTGGTGCAGCATGACAACGCAAGATCTGTTCTCCGATCAAGTTCCCGCCGAACGGGTTCCCACGGCGTCGCCCGTGTGGACCGAGTACGCCCCGACTGTCGCTGCGCTGCAGCAGGTTATATTCGGAAAGCACATAGCACTGCACACCCGAGTCCGTGACCTCGTGGTCGGACTGTCCGATCTTCCCCGTTCCGGTGCCACCTACGGCCAAGAAGCCACTTACGCACCCGATCTGCTGCGCGCGGTGATCGCGGGGCTCGGTCGGCCCGCGCGCGATATCGCTGCCGACACCCAACTGCGGGGTGCGCTGTGCGACTGGGCGCAGGTTGCCTCGCCCCGGCTGCTGCTGGTGCTCACCGGGCATTTCGATCTCGCCATCGGCGCGATCCTCGCGCTGGGCAACCAATCGCAATATCAGCAGGACTGCCTGGCCGAACTGGATTCCGGTGCCGCGCTGGGCGTTTTGATGCTGACCGAGCTGGGCGGAACCAACGGCGCCGATCAGCAGACCACGGCCACGTGGGATCCCACCATCGACGGTTTCCTGCTGACCACCCCGTCGGCGGCGGCGATCAAGTTCATGCCCAATGTCGCCGACCCCGCGACTTCGAAGACCGCGGTGGTCACCGCGCGGCTGATCGTCGACGGCAAAGATGAAGGCGTGCTGCCGTTTCTGCTCAAACTGCGCACCGCGGACGGGCTGGCCGAGGGAGTGGATGTCGTGCCACTACCCGACAAGGGATCGGCACCGATGGACCATGCGATGATCCGCTTCACCAATGTCCGGCTGCCGCGTGCGGCACTGCTCGGTGGCGATTGGGCCAGTATCGACGCCGCGGGACACTTCGACTGCGCGCTGCCGCCGCGGCGCCGATTCCACGAGGCGGTCGCGGTACTCGGCAACGGTCGGCTCGATCTCGCCAACGCGGCCATCGCGAGTGCTCGCGCCGCCCTGACCGGACTGGTCAACTACACCCGGCAGCGCCGCCCGGGCGCCGGGATCCTGATGGCCGACCGCGACGCGGTACAGCGTGAGCTGGTCTCGGCGGTGACCACGGTGTACGCCACCAGCGCGCTGGGCCGCCGCATCCGCGATATGCGCGCCGACGACGCTTCCGCCGATCCGGCCCACGCGATGTGGTCCATGCTGGCAAAACCCTTGCTGTCCAACACCGCTCATCAGGTACTGCTGATGTGCCGCCAGCGCGCGGCGGCCCAGGGGGCGCTGCGGATCAATCACCTGCTCGACTGGATCGGCAACCTGGAAGCCATCATCACCGCCGAGGGTGAGAACCAGATCCTTCAGGTCACCGCAGGAAAGCGCGCCGTCGACGGTCCACCCCTGCGCTTGCCCGGCGCCTCCGGACAGCTGCCCTGGTACATCGATCTACTCGACAAACGAGAACGCGCGCTGTCCGCGGATCTGCGCGACGGCACGTTCTTGTCCAACGGCGTTGCGCCGGGGCCCGACTCGGCGGCAATCGAACTTGCCACCGCGATCGCCGAACGCCTCGCGGCAACGGCGCTGTACTCCGCCGTGCAGACCGCGAGCGATCCGACCGCTCGACTACTCATCGCATCCGCGGCCGCGGCCTACGGGCTGGACCGTATCCACACCCGAGCCGCGTGGTACATCTCCCACGGGCACTTGACGCCCGACCGCGCCGCCGAGCTCGCGGCCGAACTACACCGCCACCACCGCACCCTGATCCCCAATCTGGCAACCCTGGTGGCTGCGTTCGCCATCCCCGCCTTGCCTGGTCCCATCTTCACGACCGACTACATCCGCGCCTGGCAGGACCATGCGGGCTGGGACGACACGAGCTTCACCGACCACTGACACCGTCGACTGTTCCGGTACTGCCACGAAATTGCTGACGTACCGGAACAGTCTGTTAAATCGTCATGTTTCAAATCTCTGACCAGCCTAAGCTGCGTCGTATGGAAGTTCACACCCGGCAGTTGCAGTACTTCATCGCGGTGGCGGAGGAGTTGAGCTTCACCCGGGCCGCACAGCGGCTGCACGTGTCACAGCAGGGTTTGAGCACCCAGATCAAACAGCTGGAACACGAAATGGGCGTCACACTGTTCTCGCGGACGACACGGCACGTGGAGCTCACCGCGGCCGGCGCCGGATTCCTGCGACACGTCCGGGATGCGCTGACCAGCTTGAGTTTCGGGGCCGAGGAGGCGCGGGCGGTGCAGCGCGGCGAGAACGATCGGCTGGTGCTGGGGTGTCTCGAAGGGGCGGCGCTGACACTGACCGAGCCGATTCTGGCCGCCTTCCGGGCGGCCCATCCCGAGGTGACGATCGAGTTCACGCACTTCACCTACGACACCCCGTCCGCCGGTCTGGCCGATGGACTGGTGGATGTCGCCTTCGTGCGCCGGCCGTTCGCCGATGAGGGGCTGCGCTTCGAGCCGTTGTTCACCCAGCCGCTGATGGCGATGCTGCCCGCACATCATGTCCTCGCCGACCGCACCACGGTGACGGTCGGCGAGCTACTCGATGACCCGATCCTCGCGTCGGGGCCCGCCGATCCGGTATGGAATGCCTTCTGGCGGTTGGAATCCCATCGTGCCGGGCGCGCCGCCCCGGGCGTCCTCCCGGTGAAGACGCTGCTCGAGGAGCTGCATCAGGTCGCGACCGGCGCGGGTATCGCGATGACGGTGCCGTGCGCGGGCTGGATCCGTTTCCCCGGCGTCCGCGTCATCCCGATCTCCGACGCCACCTCGAGCGAGGTCGCCGTATGCTGGCGCGCCGCGCACCAGACCCCGCTGGTGCGGTCCTTCGTCGAGGTCGCCCGGCGGGTGCGCGCCGCGAATCCGGAGCTGATCGCCCGGCTCGAGACACCGCACCGCCGGGTCCGCGACACCAGCGCCGTTCCCGCTTGAATTCACAACCACTCGTTGTCGATCATCCTCCACAATTGATTTCTATTCTTTTCCCTTGTGCAATAACGTTTTTCGAGGTGAGCACAGAGCTCATTCGAAAACGTGAAGGAGAAGAACAAATGGGTTCCGTCGCCAATTTCCTCTTGGATGCTCTCATTTCGCAGCTGACCAAGCAGCTGCTGAGCGGCTCCGGCGGCAGCAAGTCGTAATTCCCTCGCTCCCATGGGCACGGAAAGGGCCCGGAACCAACAGGTTCCGGGCCCTTTCGAACGATCACGTTATTCCGTGCCGAGCGCGGCCGCCAGCAGCGGCCAGGAATTGTGAATGTCCTGCTGCCAGTAGGCCCAGGTGTGGGTACCGGCGGGCCGGAAGTCGACCTGCGCCGGAATATCCAGGGCCGCGAGGCGATCGGCGAGCTGATGGGTGCACGCGTTGGTGGCGGCCTCGATCATGCCGCCGAGCACCAGTTGATCCGCCTTGGTGATCACCTGGTCGGGTGTGGGCGCCGCGCCCAAGCTCTCGGCCGGTCCGGGCAGACCGGTGCCGCTGGACAGATAGATCGCCTTGCCTCGCAGGCTGTCCGCGTTCAGCACGGTGTCGTGCGCACGCCAAGCCGGATCGTCATCCGGACCCCACATGTTCGCGGGGTCGGCGTCGCCGCGGCCCAGCACCAGCCGGATGTAGGCCCGCCCGGCGGGATCGGAGGTGGAGGCGCAGCCGCTGAAGGCGGCGACCGCGGAGTAGACGTCCGGTGCGGCCGTCGCGAGGTCCAGGGCCGAGGTGGCCGACATGGAAACGCCCGCAATCGCATTCGCGCCGGAGGTGTGCAGGGCGGCATCGATGATGGGCGGCAGTTCCCGGGTCAGGAAGGTCTCCCAGCGGTTGCGGCCCAGCGTGGGATCGTCGCGCTGCCAGTCGGTGTAATAGGAGAACTCGCCGCCTACCGGTGTCACCACGTTCACGTTCTTCTTCCAGAGGAACGCGACGATATCGGTCCGGCTGTACCAATTGGTGATATCGGTCCCGCCACTGGCGCCGTTGAGCAGATACAGCGTCGGCGCGTTCGGCCGGCCGGCGAGTACCTGCAACGGGATGATTCGTTGCATGGCAGCCGAATACACGTAGAACATCTCCTGCCGCTGCCCCTCGCGATCGATGTGATCGAGATGGGAGGCGACCTCGGCCTGCGACGTCTGTAGCGCACCCGGGGCGACATAGAGCAGCGCCGCCAGCGCCGTGCACGACACGACCAGCGACGAAAGGGACCGCGTTCGCGACACGACCGACTCCTGGGAAGAAAGGGGTCCTGGGCCGCGCCGGCCGCGCGCACGTCGCGGCCCAGGAGTCTGGGGACGGTGACTCAACTGCCCATCAGGCGCTTGATCACATTGGCGATGGTGTCGGTCACCGAGCCGGTCGAGCTGAGCTGATTCTGCGAGGATCCGAAGCCGCCCTGGTCGAGGCTGCCCAGCAGGGCCTCACCGGGATTCGCGCCGCGACCGGTGAAGCACACGCCCATGCTCGGCTGGTTGGAACCGACGCCGACGGTGCCGCCGACGCCGATGCCACCGCTGAGGACCTGCTGGCCGTCGGTGACGGACGACGGCACCAGGTAGGTGAACTCAGCGGTGACCGGATTGCCGGAGTTCACGAACCAACCGGTTCCGGTCACCTGCCAGCCGCCGGAGTCCGGCTCCGGCGTCACCTCGGCGGGCTGCTCACCCTGCCCGAAGTGATACGCGGTGACCACGACCTTGGTCGGCTTGTCGAATCCGGGCGGCGGAAAGTCGGTGATCCGATTGACATACGGATTGCCGATGCTGGTGGTGCCGACCACGATCTTGTAGGTGACCAGGGTTCCCGGTGCGGCCGTGGTGGTTTCAACCGTCTTGTCGTATTTGTGCGTGATCCAGGCGCTGCTGATGCCGGGGTTGTAGTCGACATGCTGGGTCTGGACGCAGTCCGGGGAGCCGGTGTCCGCGACGGCGGGCGCGGTGCCGAGCACGATGCCCGCCCCGGACATCGCCAGGGCCGTCGCCGCGATTCCGGCAGCCGATTTCGAGGTCTTACGCATGATTCCTTCCAACGGTCCCGGGAGAAACACGGAACCGATTACCGGTGAGCCGAGGGGAATTCGAGCATTCGCTCACGACGGAGACGCTAGAGCACAACGTAAGAGAACTTAAATCCTATTTTCGGAGCCATTGACAACGTGGCCTTGTCAATGGAAACGGAACTACTGTTTCTATTCGATCCTCGTGGCCCACTAACTTTTTCGAACATGTCACCACGAAGATCACGCCACGCCGGCACCGCGGCCGTGGCACTCGCCGGAATGCTCGCGCTCGGTGCGACCCTGGCGGACGCACCCGCCTCGGCGCAGCCCGCCGATATCGCGTCCGGATCCGGTTCCGGCTCAGGGAGTCTCGGCTCATCGGGGTCATCGGGGTCAACGGACTCCGGATCCGGCGCGGCGAACGATCCGGTGTCGACGCTGCCCGCCCCGGCCGTGACCGCACTGCGGCTCGACGGCGCGGCCAATTTCCGCGATATCGGCGGCTACCGCACCTCCGACGGACACACCGTGCGCACCGGTGTCGCCTTCCGCTCCAACCGGCTGGCCGGGCTCACCGACGCCGACCTGGCCAAGCTGACGACTGCGGGCATTGCGCTGGATGTGGACCTGCGCAACGGATCCGAGCGCAGTAGCGCGCCGGACCGGGTGCCGACCGGCGCGCAATACAAGGTCGCCGACGTGGTGAGCTTCGACAGCGGCGTCTCGTTCCACGAGTTCCCGGTGATCACCCTGGGGCGTGGCGTGATCGACGGCCTGATCAACGGCTCGTCCGATCTCGTCCAATCGGTCGACTATCCGCTCATGGTCGATTTCCACGGCTCCGACGTCGCGTTCGGCACCCTGCTGCGGTCGCTCGCCGCGAATCCCGGTGCGACGGTGTATCACTGCACCTCCGGCAAGGACCGCACCGGCTGGGCCACCGCGGTCCTGCTCACGCTGCTCGGCGTGCCACGCGATGTGGTGAACGCCGATTACCTGGCCAGCAATACCGAACTCGGCGACCCGAAGTCGGTCCAATTGTCCTGGCTGGAAGCGGCTTTCGGCGAAGTCGACCGACTCTACGGCAGCGTCGACATATACGTGCGCGACGGGCTCGGCCTGGACCAGGCCACCATCGACGCGCTGCGGGCGAAGTTCCTCGCCTGATTCTCACGTTGTAACTACAAGAAGCACAAAGGAATTCACCATGGCAAGACGCGCAATGACACGCACCGCCGGGACCACCGCCGCGGCGATCGGGGTCCTGGCCCTGATCGGCAGCGGCACGGCCGGTGCCGCTCCCGCCACCCTCACCTGGAACAACAATGGCACCCAGTACACCCACACGGTCAGCGACGGCACCCCTGCCGTGGGTGAAACCATCACCGTCACAACGACGTTGTCGCGCACCCAGGACCCCGATGAGACCTACGATTGGTTCAAGGATTTCCATCCCTCGTGCCTGACATATGTGACCGGTAGCGCCACGGTGACCGATTCCACCGGCACCCATCAGGTCGAGCCCTACCTGCAGATCGATCCCAATTTCATCGCAGGCGACTTCACCACCGCCGGATTGAAGCTGGTCGCCAAGGCCGGCAGTACACCGTCGCCGACCTTCAGCGCGCAATACCAGGTCGGCTCGTGCACGCCCGGTACCGCGCTGAACACCGGCATCGCGTACCTCTCGAGCGCCGGTCAATCGGACTTCTCCACCCGAGGCCCCTCGATCACCGTCGGCGGCACCCCCGGCGGCGGCACCGGCACCGGCAGCAGCAACCTGACCTCGCTGCTCGGCGGCTTCGGCTCGAGCAAGTAGCACCCGGACCGCCGCACACGACGGCGGTCAGCGCAGACATCTGCGGTCCGCGATCTCCTCACTCAACGCGTAGGAGATCGCGGCCGCTTCATGTTCGGCCCAGACGCCGAAGTCGGGGTAGCGCAGATCGATTCCGGCGGTGCAGTCCCAGCAGGCGCTCGGGCCGACACCCGGTTCCGCCGGGAACAGCATCATGATGAATCGCGGTGCGACGGTGGTCTTCCCGACGAGCACCCGGCGATACCCGGCGGGCACGGCGAGCGTTCCCGGCGTCTCGTGGGCGAAGTACGCCTCGGCGAACGCCGAGTCCCGCCGCCATTTCTCACCCGCCGCGTAATCGCCGCTGCCGTACAACTGGATGGTCCCGAACCGGGGCCATCCGTCGCAGACCCGCAGGAAGTCCCGGAACGCGACATCGAAGTACACACCGAGACGCCGCTCTGCCGCCGCCAGCGCGGCCTCGGCGGCCGGCGGGTTGGGCGGCATGGCAAGCCCCGGCTCGCCCAAGCGTTCCGCTGCCCCGTATTGCACCGCGTAGAGCGACCCCACCAGGGAATTCCAATTCGTCATAGATCCTGACGCCGGGGACGATTGTCGATGGTGAAAAGAAGTCGGCACCGCTGGCTGTCCCCGGCTCCTCGCTACGATGGCCAGCGGTGCCGACGTTGCCTCGACACCACTCGAGGCGAGCGCGAGCCCGAACGGGAAGCGGGGCTCGCACATCTGAACCGGCCGTCGCACCGCGACACCGGCAATAGGCTCTGAAAACGCTAAAGGACCGCGAGGTGCAAGAGAAATCATTCTTCGCGGGCAATTCACAAGGCTGATTTGTCAATGAATGGGACTGTTCGACGAGAAGGTCCGGTTCCGGCCGGCCTCGACCTAGACTGCGCGCCATGGAAGTTCACACCCGCCATTTGCAGTACTTCATCGCGGTTGCGGAGGAGCTGAGCTTCACGCGGGCGGCGCAGCGGTTGCACGTGTCGCAGCAGGGTCTGAGCACCCAGATCAAGCAGCTGGAGCACGCGATGGACGTGGTGTTGTTCTCCCGGACCACGCGCAATGTCGAACTCACCGCGGCGGGAGCGGTGTTCCTACAGGATGTGCGCGGTGCGCTCACCGGGCTGGATGTCGCGATCGAGCGGGCGCGGTCGGTGCACCGGGGTGAAAAGGACCGTCTGGTATTGGGCGCGTTGGAGGGCGCGGCCCTGACCCTGACCGAGCCGATTCTCTCGGCCTTCCGTCAGCGTCATCCCGGAATCTCGGTGGAGCTGCGCCACTTCACCTACGAGGACCCGTCGGCCGGACTGGCCTCGGGTGCGGTGGATGTGGCCTTCGCCCGCCGCCCCTTCCTGGACGTGGGGGTCCATTTCGAGCCGTTGTTCGCCGAACCGCTGATGGTGATGGTGCCGGCCGATCACCGGCTGGCCGGGCGCACCGAGGTGTTCGCGCACGAGTTGCTCGGGGAGCCGCTGCTCGGGGCCGTCACCACCGATCCGGTGTGGAATGCCTTCTGGGAGTTGGACGCCTTCCGTGACGGGGTCCCCGCGCCGGTGGTGTCACGGTCGAATTCGCTGCTCGAGGAGCTGCACAAGGTGGCCACCGGGGTCGGGGTGGTGCTCACCGTGGCGTGTGCGCGCTGGATCCCGTTCCCGGGTGTGCGCCTGCTGCCGATCGCCGACGCTCCGCCCAACGAGGTGGCGGTCGGCTGGCGCGGGGCACACGAATCGGCGCTGGTCCGTTCGTTCGTCGAGGTCGCCCGCAGTATCCGGGACACGCACCCGGATCTGGTCGCCCAGCTACAGCAACCGGATTTCACGGATTGCACTGTGCCGCCCCATCTCTGATCGGACGGCGACAGTCACAACCAGAGGTTGTGAATGGATCCGGAAGTTTGATTTCTCTTCGAATCCCGCACCTCTTAACTTCTTTGAAATGAGGGCATTCACCATTCTCCTACTGGCCGCGGGGCTGCTCCTGGCCCCCACGGCTCATTTCACTCCGCCGGCGCAGGCCGCGCCGACCGGGTTGAAGGGTCCGCTGAGTACCCGCGGCCGGTACATCGTCGACACGGCCGGGAATCGGGTGAAGCTGAAGTCCGGCAACTGGCACGGGGCCAGCGGCACCTGGACCGGGAGCGGGGACGACGACGATCCGGCGAACAACTTCGCCCAGGAGACCGGCCATCGCGCGCCACTGGGCCTCGACCGCGTCCCGCTCGACAAGATCGTGCAGGACTTCAAGGCCTTGGGGCTCAACAGCGTTCGGCTGCCGTTCTCCAACGAGATGATCACCGACTACCGGCCGGTCCAGGGGTTGACCGCGAATCCGGCGCTCAACGGCCTGACGCCGCTGGGGATCTACGACCGGGCGGTGGCCGCGCTCACCGGCGCGGGGCTGGGAGTCATCCTCAACAACCACACCACGACCACGCGCTGGTGCTGCGGCGTCGACGGCAACGAACGCTGGAATTCCGGGCAGGACACCGACACCTGGGTGAGCGACTGGGCCTTCATGGCCGACCGCTACAAGTCCGATCCGGGGGTGATCGGGGCGGATCTGCGCAATGAGGTGCGGCGCGACACCTGGGATAATCCCAACTGGGGACTGGGCGACAGTCACGACTGGGAGGCGGCCGCGCATCAGGCGGCCGATCGGATCCTGCAGGACGCCAACCCGAATCTGCTCATCATGATCGAGGGCGTCAACTGGTCCGGCATCCCGACCGATCTGACCTGGCATCAGCGCCCCATGCTGCGTGACCTGAAGTCGTTGTCGGAGACGCTGGTTCGCTCGCACAAGCTGGTCTACTCGGTGCATTTCTACGGCTATATCGGCCCGAACCACACCGGCGGGACCGGCCTCAGCGGCGGCGAGACCCATGATCCCCGCTTCCGGGACATGTCCCGCGACGACCTGTTCAAGTCCATGGACGAACTCGCGGGGTATGTGGCCACCACGGCGGATCAGCATTTCACCGCGCCGGTGTGGGTGAGCGAGTTCGGAATCGGCAAGGGTGCAACAGGTTTGGACAAGGCCTGGTTCCCGAACATGGTCGACTACCTGATCAGCCGGGACCTGGACTTCGCCTACTGGCCGATCGTCGGTTTCCAGCATCAGGACCAGGGCAATGACTGGGGTCTGCTGCGCTACGACACCGACGGCAGCAAGCGCAGCGTGCTGGACGCCGACGACTGGCGGGGCGCACAGGTGCAACGCCTGCTGGCGGCCGATGGCAAGACCGGCCAAATCGCGCCGGTACGAGCCTGGTCCATGCTCAACGCCATTCATGACGACGACAACGCATCACTGCGGGCCGCGGCCGATTGGGATTCGGGCGCCCACAAGCTCACCTGCCCCGACGATCAGCGCCTGATCGGAATCAGCGCGACCGGCCAGGGCGGCCTGTGCACCGATGCCACCGAAGGCGACCTGTGGCAGCCCGGCACCACCGCGACCAAGGTCTCCGACGAGAAGGTCACCACCGACTGGGCCAACGGCTTCACCAAATACCAGTGCGCCGAAGGACAATTCATGATCGGCTACAGCCTCCGCGGCGACGCCACCTCCGCGGTCCTCTGCGCCCCCGCCCGCATCCCCCTCGCAGGCGCGGCCCGCACCGTATGGGACGACAAGGGCGACAACCGCCCGTCCTCCGGCGAAGGCGGCGACTACGCGAACGGCTACTACAAGGGCCAATGCAACGCCGACGAGTACGCGGCGGGAATCGCCTTCTCCTGGGCCAACTCCCGCCACGCCCACCCCGACGCCCTGTACTGCCGCAAGCTCCACTAACCCCCCGGGGGATTAACAACTCCCCCTTGTGAACCGCACAGAAACTAGTGTTTCAGTCCCATACCATCCCGCCCTAACATTCTCCGAGTCGACACCGCCGCCACCCGGCCTGAGCCCCCGGGTGGCGGCGGTGTCGGCCCTTCCCGCATCGACCGGTGCGTCGGCTTTGATAGCAGATGCACATGGGGCGCAGTAGGATCGGGGACGGGTCGGCCCGGGTGGTCGGTGTGGATCCCGCGAGTGGCCCGGCTCATTTCTTCTGACTCGGGAAGTGTCATGTCGAAAGCCACATTCTCCGTTGACGGACTGCATTGCCAGGGGTGCGTCCGGACGGTCGAGGAGAGCCTCTCGGTGCTGGCGGATGTTCGGTCGGTCAGTGTCGATCTCGACATCAAGGGCGTGTCGAGGGTGACCGTCGAGGCCGATCGGGAACTGCAGGCGGACGAGGTGCAGAAGGCGCTGGATACCGGGGGCAACTTCAGCGTCGTCTGAACCTCGTCCGCCCGTTCGTCAGGCGCGGCGGCGGGCCAGCAGGCCCGTGCCACCCAGGGCGAGTACCCCGAGACCGAGACCCGCACCACCCAGCCAACGGGCGGTGGTGTCGGACTGCGTGGCGGCGGCCGGAGCGGCGTTGCCGCCCTTGGATCCCTTGGCCGCCAACGTGAGCGTCGGAACCGGGCGTTCCGGCTCGGTGCCGTCGGGGTTGCCGGCCTGATCCCACTTCACGACCTCGCCGTCGGCGTAGGTCTGGGTCGCGGGCAGGGTCAGCTTGTCCTGGTCGGGCAGATCGTCGACGAGGACCTGGAATTGGCCGAACTGGCCCGGGGCGATGCCCGCGCCGGGATCGGCGGTCCAGGTCACGGCGGTCACCTTCCCGGCCGTGTCCTTGGTGACGGTCGACTTCCAGCCGGGCACGGCCTGGGTGTCGACCTCCAGCAGCGCGGGGAACTGCACGGTCAGTGCGGTACTCGCGCTATTGGTTCCGGATTCGTTGGGCACCCGGAAGGTCAGGACGGCGTCCCCGGAGCGGGTCGCGCCCGGCGCGGAGACGGTGACATGGGCGGAGGCGATACCCGCGCCCGCGAAAAGAGCGGTGACGCCGACGGCGGCCGTGACGGCCGCCCGCGTGCGGAACGACTGAGACATCCGCGGATCAATTCTTGGCGGCGTTGAGGGTGTTGTACATCTGGATGACGCTCACGACGGTCACCGGAATGCCCAGTGCCAGTGTGCCGATGGCGGTGCCGAGGCCCGCGCCCACACCCGCGCCCGCGAGGCAGCCGCCGGGCGCGCCGATGATGAACACCGGCGGCATCAGTTCGGTGCCGACGACCGCGCCCGCGATGCAGCCGCCCGCCAGGCCGATGGCCGCGCCGACCATGCCGCCGATGGCGGTGGCCAGGCCGATCTGGGTGCCCGCCACGCTCAGCGCGTCATTGAAGTCGTCCTGGGAGAAGACCGGCTTCAGCGGCTGGTCGACCGCGACGGCGGCGGCCGGGTCGGTGCTCGGGGTCAGCGTCACACCGTGGCCGTCGGCGTCGACCTGGGCGGCGATCGGCCACTGCTTGCTGTCCACGTTGTAGGTCAGCGGCATGCCGAAGGCCAGGTTGCCATTGCCGTCGAGCACCTCGAACTGGGTGCCGCGCACATTGATCCGGCCCGCGTCGGTGCGCAGCACCACGGAGTGGTCGACCACATTGGCGGTGTAGTGGATGCCGGGGGCGATATCGGTGCTCACGGTCGAGCCCGGCTTCTCGGCGGGGACATCCGCGGCAGCGGTGCCGGCGGCGACGGTGAGGGAGGCGATCGCGAGGGTGGCGACGGCGGCGAACTTCATGGTCTTCATCAGGTGTCCTTAAAAGGGAAGTCGTTATTACTGAGCGGGGGCGGCGTCAGCGGGTGGGGCGACGGTGAAGCTGCGCTGCCCCTCGACCACGTGGCCGTCCTTGGACGTGATTACGAACTTGGTGGTGTAGACCCCGGCCGGGCCCTGCGGCGCCAGAGCGATGCTGAGCGAGCGGCCGTCGACCTGGACGTCACCCTGCGACCAGACGTTGCCGTCGGGTCCGGTGACCGTCAGCTGCGGATCGTCGACCTTCTCGTTGAAGGTGATGCTCACCTGCGCCGGTTCCGCCGCCACGACGTCGCCGTCGCCCGGCTCGGAATGGGTCACGTGCGAATGCGCGTCCGCCACACCGGTGCTCAGCACCAGCGCTCCCACGAATGCGGCGGCCAGCAGGGTGACTCTCGACCTGAATTTATTGCTCGACAAGACAGTTCCTTTCCACCCGGCATCGAATTCCGATTTCCGGGCAGCATGAATTCGTATTGCGCGCAGCACAAAGGAACGGTCGGGAATGGGGACCGTTTACGCTGCGCAATCGACGGCGACAGTTCGCCGCAATTCATTACCGAATGTCTTCCGCCGCGGCGGTACAGGCTGTGACGGGCACAGACACCGGCCGGGGCGGGTGCGGAGCAGCCTCGGGCAACACGCGAATCCCGGTGGGATCAGCGCGTGTTCAGGAGGCGAGGAGGGTGGGTGGTCCGCGCAGGGTGATCGCGCACAGCAGATCGGCGCGATGCCTCCGGGCGATGGCGCGCGCCGCGAGCACCACCCGATCACGGTCGGCGGGAAGCGGATCGAACCGGCTCAGCAGCGTCCACAACACGCGGGAAACCGCTGCGTAGAGCCGCTCCACGGCGGTGATCAGCAGGACGCACAGCACGGTGGCCGCGATATGGGCGGTGAGCATCGCTGCGCCCGTGGCACCGAGGCCCTCGGGTGTCCCGTGCGGATGCGCCGGACCGGTGGCCACGGTGAGCGCGCTGTGCACCAGCAGTTGGCCGGTACCCAGCGCCGCGAACAACCGCACCGGGCCGCGTCCGGCGGGCGAACCCACCGCGGCCCCGACGGCCCCGCTGATCAACAGCAGTAACGCCAGTGCCGAGGAATGCGGAAGTTCGCCCTCGAATCCGTGTGCGGCGATTGCCAATAGCCCGCACAGAATTCCAGCGAGACCGCCTCTGACTTGATCGCGCGACGGGTCACCAGCGCAAACACGTGACACCATTGACGACAACCTTCACAGCGGCGAACAGAAAACGGGCGGGATTCGCGCCGACTATATCCGGTCAACCGCGCCGAGTGGAAATCCCGAAGCGAATTTTCGGTGCCGAATCACACTGTCCGACAATAATTTCCGAATGGAAGTTATTGCCGACGGAGGTGGTCCGCGAGCCCGAGGAGGAGAAGGTCCGTGCCGCCGCGGAATTCGTCGTCGGCCGACAGTTCCCGCGCCTGTGCGGCCGTCTCCACGAGGAGAGGGAATTCGGTGGGCGGTAGTTCGGCGATGGCGGCCGTGCCGGGGCCGGTGAGGGCGGCGTAGTGCTCGTTCTGGAGGAAGCCGAGGACGAAGTCGACTATCGAGCGCTGGGCGATGACTCGGTCACGGCCGGTGAAACCGGCTGTGGTGAGGGCGGTCAGCATGGCCTCGATCCAGCGCATGGTGGCGGGTGAGGCCTGGCGGTATCGCAGGACCAGGGGGACTGCGGCCGGGTGGGCGGAGACGGCGGCGCGCAGTCGGTCCAGCAGGACGGCTACCTGGTCGCGCCAATCGGAGTCCGGCGGCAGGGTGACGTCGATCGCGTCGAGAACCGTGTCGGCGACCAGGATTTCCAGCTGTTCGCGGTCGGAGACGTAGCGGTACAGGGCCATCGTGGCCATCTGTAGTTGCTGAGCCACCGCGCGCATGGTGAGTGCGGGCAGGCCGTCGCGGTCGATCACCACGAGTGCGGCCGTGGCGAGATCGGAGCTGGTCAGCGACTTCGGGCGGGGCATGGATTGACAGCGTACAAGATACGCGCATACTCGGTGTAGGCGTATCGCGTACGCCTACACCGAGAGGATGATCAGATGCCACTGCTCACCACCATCCCGAATCGGGTTCTCACCACCATCACCGGCGCCGAGATCCCCGTACCCGATCCGAATCGCCTGATACACCTGCAATTCCGCCGCTTCGCCGGATGCCCCATCTGCAACCTCCACCTGCGCACGATCACCGTCCGGCACCAGGAGATCGTCGACGCCGGCATCCGTGAGGTCGTCGTCTTCCACTCCAGCGCAACGGAATTGCGGAAGTACTCCGAGGGACTCCCCTTCGAACTGATCGCCGACCCACAGCGCGAGCTCTACCGCGAATTCGGCGTCGAATCCCGCCCCCGCGCCCTACTCGACCCCCGCAGCTGGCCCGCCATCGTCCGCGGCGTCCTGCGCGACCTACGCCGTGTCCGACGCGGCGAGATCCCCATGCCGCCGTCGACTCCCGAAGGTGGCCGTCTGGGCCTGCCCGCCGATTTCCTCATCGCCCCCAACGGCCGCGTGCTCGCCGCGAAGCATGGTGTCCACGCCGATGACCAGTGGTCGGTCGACGACCTACTCGCCCACGTCCCCGCCGACCTGAACCGAGCCCGCAAATGATGCCGATCAGCGGGGTAGTCCCGCTGTGCGCACCCGGTCGGTGAATTCGCTGTATCCGAGACCGGCTGTGCCGGACCACAATTGCTGGGACATGATCGGTAGGCGGGCGCGGATGGGGGCGACCATCTGGTCCTCGGTGAGGGCGGTGGGGTCGTCGCACCAGATGTTGAGGGCTGAGCCGAGCAGGTGGTCGCGTTGATCGGGTCGTAGGCGTGAGCCGTTGACGAAGAGGCCGGGGTCCCAGGCGAAGAGCAGTTCGGGCGGCGCGTTCAGGGGTGCCGCGTAGCCGCCGCTGGCCCAGTAGGTGGGGGTGAAGGCGGCGTTGCTGATGCGGTGGCCGGCGTCCACGAGCTGTTCGGGGCCGTTCTCGTTCCCGGCCCACGGCAGGATGCCGTTGCCGCCGGTCCAGTGGTCGACGATGATCGCCGGATCGACGACAACCCGTGCGCCGTGCGGGATTCCGTCGTTCCACATGCGGGCGACCTTGCCGTAGGAGGCGACGATTCCGGCCGCGTGATCGAAGAATGCGGCGACCGCGTCCTCCGCCGTATAGCCGGGCCCGAGGCTCTCGTGGGCGTAGTCGGTGAGCTGCGGGTAGCGGCTGAAATCCTTGACGTACTCGTCGCCGCCGAGGTGGAAGTAGCGGCCGGGGAACAGCGGCACGAATTCGCGCAGCAGATCCTCGATCAGGCTGCGCGCCTGCGGTTTCGACAGATCGATCCGGCCCGCCGCGCTGCCGGTCAGCAGGTTGTCGGTGGCGGCGTCGAGCGGGCCGGTGGTGGCCGGATTCAGTACCAGGTCGGGATGTGCGGCGAGGATGGCGTTCATGTGGCCCGGGAAACCGATCTCCGGTACCACCTCGATGCCGTAATCGGCCGCGTACGAGACGATCTCGGCGATCTCGGCCTTGCTGTAATGCTGTGGCGAGGTGATCTCCGGATGGGATGCGCTCTCCAGCCGGAAGCCACCGACATCCGAAAGGTGCAGGTGCAGCATGTTCATCCGGTAGTAGGCCAGTTCCCGGATGCGCTGTTCGATGAACCCGACACTCATGTATTCGCGCCCCACATCGAGCAGCAGTCCACGCTCGGCGTAGTCGGGCCAGTCGGTGACGGTACCGTGCGGCAGGGCCGTGCCCTGCGAAAACCATTGCAGCAGTGTCTGCGTGGCATGCACGGCACCTGCACGGGTGCGCGCGGTCGCGGTCACCGTCTCGTCGATGTCGAGGCGGTAGGACTCGTCCCGGTCCGGCCCGGAGCCGTCGACGCGGATCACCACGTCCCCGGCCCGTGCCGGACCGGACGCCACGGACGCGTTCCGGCCGGCGCGGGTGAGATCCTCGGCGAATCGCCCGGCGATCGCTTCGGCTCCCGGCGCGGCCACGATCCGGACCTCACCGGGCAGCTCGTACCCGCCGGCGGCCGGCTGCCACTGCCGCACGCCTGGCACCGAAACAGGCAGCGGCGGAGTCGATTCCGACCAGGCACGGGGCATGGGCAGCAGCATCGGTGCGAGCGAGAGGACCGCGGTCAGTACGGTGACCGCGAGCGCGCGCACCCGCCCGGTCACGACGCGTTCACCGGGATATCCACGGTCGAGGGCGACGCGAAGGTCACGACGCTGCCCAGCGGCGTCGAGCTGGTGAACGGAATCGGGTCCTGGGTGGTGACGGTCAGCGTGAGCCGGTGTCCCGGTGCGAGATCCCAGTAGGTGGGTGCGAGATCCC
Source organism: Nocardia sp. NPDC059240 (assembly GCF_042753865.1). Classification (NCBI taxonomy): domain Bacteria; kingdom Bacillati; phylum Actinomycetota; class Actinomycetes; order Mycobacteriales; family Nocardiaceae; genus Nocardia; species Nocardia sp. NPDC059240. Next base: position 557,572 of record NZ_JBHZAC010000004.1, read on the forward strand.
AGGCGACCTGCGCGGCCTCGCCCGGTGCCAGTCCGTGCCGGGTGATCGGCCAATAGCTGATCTCCTTGCCCATGCCGTCGGGACCTTCGTCGTAGAGTATGCCGATCATGGTGAGGTCGGGACTCGACGGTGTCACCGTCAGGTTCACCTGCACCGCCCCGGACACCACGCCCCCGTTCGTGAACGGGTCGGTGCGCCAGACTCCGGCGGCATTACGGTCCACCCCCGCCAGCGCGAGCGCCGGGGCGATACCCAGCTGTGCGGTCACGCCGTTGACGTACGGCACGGCCGCCACCGCGGTGGTGGCGGCGGAAATCAATGACCGACTCCAGGATTCGGCCGGGTCGCCGCCCATGACTCCGTCCGCGGGTGTGGACAGCGGGAACGATCGCAGTGCGCTCTCGGCCGCCGCCACCGACGGGAATCGCAGATACGGATTGCCCAACCCGCCGTTGGCGGGCGAGATATTCACGGCGGCTTCAGTGTCGATGCCGTTGTCCGCGCCGTTGACGTAGTGGTCGAGGAACCGCTCCCCCGCATCCCAGGCCGGATTGGGCAGGCCCACGATCTGGCCCGCGCCGCCGCCGGTGGAGTGATCGCCCGCCTGCAGGTAGAGCATCTTCGGTCCGGTGAGCGAGTCGAACGAGGTGACCACGGGCCCCGAGGGCAGCAGCGAATCCTGCCAGTCGTGCACCAGGAACACCGCGGTGCCATTGGCATTCAGCTTCGGGATGGCATCCGCCAGCAGGTGCTGTGCGGGCAGCCCCGCGAACGCGTACCCGTTGTTGTGCAGGATCGCGTCCATGCCGCGCCGCACCAGATCCGGGCTGAAGCGATTGGTCGCCACGCCCGCGGCCGCGAGCGCGATCGGTCCACCGGTCTTCGGAGTCCCGTTGGGGGCCAGCGCATCCGCCAGGTCGCCCGGCGGCGAGTCGGCGATGACGGCCTTGATGCGCGGATCGGCGGCCGCCGCGATCAGGGCCAGACCCGCGCCGTACGAGCCGCCCGCCACGGCGATGCGGTCCGGATCGACATTGAGATTCGCTATGGCCCAGTCGATTACGGCCGACGTGTCCGCCACATCGTTCGGCCCGAACATGTCGACGTCCCCGCCGGACAGGTACATGCCGCGCGCGGTGTATTCGATGGCGACGAAGTTCTCGCCCGAGGACAGCTTGTAGGCCGACCCGAGGCTCCCCATAGCGGGCACGCCCCAGCCGGAGGGCTCGATGACGAGCGGATTCTTGTGGGTGGCGATATCCGGCGGCGCGGTGATGACCGCGTTGAGCGAAACCCCCGCTCCCGGAATGAACATGGTGGTGGCCTGGCCGCCGGGAATCGGGACGGCCCCGGCGGGCGTCGCGGCGAGGGTGAGGCCGGAGGCGGCGAGGACGGTCGCGGCGGCGGTACACAGCAGCCGGGTGCGGAGCGTGGTCGACATGGTTACCGAATCACCCCGAAGAAGAGCCCGAGGTTGTGCAGGAGCGAGTTCGGCGACATCAACAGGTAGCCGACGAGGGTGCCGAGGAGGTCGGGGGCAGGCAATTGATCCATGAGCTGTCCTACGGCTCGGGCCGGGCATCGGTGACCGACTGGGATGAGAGCGATAGGCCCGAAGTCTATCTGCTCATTTATGATTCATCTACGCTAATACCGATCATTACCAATCAGAGTTGAGATCCACCATGCCCCTGATCCCCGTTCCGAAGCTGATCGACCTGGCCCGCCCGGGTGGGCTCGGCGCATTCAATGTCGTCACGCTCGAACACGCGGAGGCCATCGCGACGGCCGCGGAATCCCAAGGCCGCCCGGCGATCCTGCAGATCTCCGAGAACACCGTGAAGTACCACCGCGCGCTGCGCCCACTGGCCCTGGCCTGCCTGCGCATCGCCGCCGACAGCTCGGCCGACCTCGCGGTCCACCTCGACCATGCCACCGACCCGGAGCTGATCCGCACGGCCGTCGATACCGGCATCACCTCGGTCATGTACGACGGATCGACGCTCGACTACAGCGAAAACGTCTCCACCACAGCGGAAATCGTCCGCTGGTGCCACGAGCGCGGAGTCTTCGTCGAAGCCGAACTGGGCGAGGTGGGCGGCAAGGATGGTGCGCACGCCCCCGGAGTGCGCACCGAGCCCGGCGCGGCCGCCGCGTTCGTGGCCGCCACGGGAGTGGATGCCTTGGCGGTCGCGGTCGGCTCGTCCCACGCCATGCACACCCGTGACGCCGCACTCGACGACGCCCTGATCGCCGCACTGGCCGAAACCCTGCCCGTCCCTCTGGTTCTGCACGGCTCGTCGGGCGTCCCGGACGACGGCCTGCGCTCAGCGGTCCGGCACGGCATGACCAAGGTCAATATCGGCACCCGGCTGAATATCGCTCTCACCGAGGCGGTCCGCGCCATGCTCGCCGATTCCCCCGCCGTCTCGGATCCCCGAAAGTACCTGGGCCCCGGCCGAACCGGAATCGAACAGGAGGTGGCGCACTTCCTGCGCGTGCTCGCCGAGTGAAGCGGGCCTCACACCAGATCGACACGCACTCCGGCGGCCCGGATCTCGGCGACCGCCGCGGCATCGGACTCGACATCGGTGACCAGCCTCGACACCTGGCCGATGTCGCAGATCTTGGCCAGTGCGGCGCGCCCCACCTTGTCGGCGGTCGCCACCACGATGACCTCCTGCGCGCGCCGCACCATCTCGGAGTTCACCCCGGCCTCGCCCAGGTGACGGCACTGCGCCCCACCTTCGGCCGAGATCGCGTTGACTCCCAATATCAGTGTGTCGAAACGCAATTCGGCCAGGGATCGCTCGGCCAGCGGTCCGTACAGCTCGTAGGATTCGCGCCGCGCCGTGCCACCCAGGCAGATGGTGCGCAGATGCGGCCGCAGCACCAGTTCCGCGGCGATGTTCAGGGCATTGGTGACGATGGTCAACTGATCGTCACCCGACCCGGTCGGATCGGACCGCCCGGCGAGCGCGCGAGCCATCGCCGTCGTGGTCGTGCCGCCGTTGATGCCGACCACGCAGCCCGGTTCCACCAGTGCCGCCGCGTAATCCGCGATGCGCTGCTTCGCCCCGTCACCCTGCCGGTAGCGGACCGGTAGGTCGTAGGCGACCGCACTGGCCACGATCCCGCCGTGCGTCCGGGTCGCCAACTGCTGTTCGGCCAGCGCGGTGAAATCGCGCCGGACGGTCGCGGGCGAGACGCCGAGCTGCTCGGCGGCGTCCTCCACCGTCAGCCGCCCGCTCTCGGCCAGCAACTCCAGCAGGCGATTCCAGCGCTGAGACCTGTCGATCGAGGCGGTCATCTCACGGCCGCCGCGGTCGGTCCGGCGACCGGACACCGGCCGGTCAGTGCGAGGGAGGGGGCAACGGGCACGATCCCAACAGTAGAGCCGCCGGGCGATCCCGCCGCCACCCGGTGCCCTCCCCGCGGCGCGGGCCGAACGCCGGGCCGGTCGCGCGCCGACCGTCCTTTCCTCGCGCCGGGCCAGGGCGGCTCGGACACACCGTGTTTCGGTGATCGCCGACTAAACTGGAGGCGATGACGGAGTACCGTTGACCAGCGACGGGGCCTGGGGCAACGGCCCGCCCGTGCGACGAGACGTGTCCGCGACGATCGACCTCACGGTCCATGCCGATACGGTGCTCGAATTCCAGATCGCGGTCGCCTATCAGCCGGGCATCGAGTTGACCGAGTCGTTGGAGTTCCTGCTCGACGGCCGATGCCTGCAGGCCGAGGAGATCCTCGGGGCCCACGGCACCCGCATTCATGTGGTGCGTTCACCCGCGGGCGCGCTGCGGGCGAGCTATCGCGCGACCGCACTGGGGTCCGCGATCCCCGCACCGGCCTCCGCCTACGAACTCTCGATGTACCTGCGGCCCAGCCGATTCGCCGAATCCGACAAGCTGCTCGGTTTTGCCACCACCGAATTCGGCTGCGGGATAGGTGATCCCGGCATGCCGGCCCGGATCTCCGAGTGGGTCGGCCGCCGGATCAAGTACATCGCAGGCAGCAGCCACCCCATCGACGGGGCGGTCGAGACCATGCTGTCGGGTGCCGGGGTGTGCCGCGACTACACCCACCTGGTCGTCGCGCTGCTGCGAGCCGTCGGGATACCCGCGCGCGTCGCCGCCGTCTACGCGCCCGGCTGTACGCCGATGGATTTTCATTCCGTCGCCGAAGTCCACGTGGGTGGCGTTTGGCAGACGTTCGACCCCACCCGCCTCGCCCCGCGCTGCGCGATGCTGCGCATCGCCACCGGACGCGACGCCTCTGATATCGCCTTCCTCGCCAACTACGGTGGCGACATCACCATGCAGGGTCTCTCCGTGAACGCCATCATCGACGGCCCGCTGCCCATGGACGACTTCCTGCAGCCCATCAGCATCGGCTGACAACCGGACCGGCCGACAGGTGTAGTGTCCCAGACAACTGGTGCGCGTGGTCCACGCGCCCTCACCGGCAGCCACGAGGAGTGACATATGGGTAGCAGGAAGCGGAAGCGGCAGGCGGCTCAGGCGCTCGTCGAGGGCAAGACACCGAAGCACCCCGTGGTGATCACCGCGCGCACACCCGACAGCACCGCGGCGCGGCTGTTCGGACTGGGCCTGGCCGGCACCGGCGCGGCCCACTTCACCGCGCCGCAGACCTTCGATCGCTTGACCGGTGTGGCCTTCCCGCGCTCGACCCGCAGCTGGACCTACCGCAACGGCGCCTCCGAACTGCTGCTCGGCCTGGCCATCACCTTCCGCCGCACCCGCGTCCTCGGGGTGATCGGATTGGCCGCCTACGTGGCCTTCCTCGGCAGCCGGGTGGCCGGCGGCCGCGGCTCCACGACCTCCGAGACGCCGACCGTGGCCGAGACGCCGGTCGGCACCGGAGTCTGACCGAGCCGGGTGCTGAAGGTGTAGTGCCGGAACGGGAAATGCCGGTTGCCCCACCACTGGTTGAGTCCGGTGGTGGGCCGGATCGCCAATTCACCCTGGTAATTCACGTAATACGTGTTCGAGCCCGCGCAGGGCGCGGTGACCCACATGGATCCCTCGGTGCGCTCGGTGCAGAATTTCGCCCAGTCGTCGTAGGCCGGTCGGTTCACATCGACCTTGGTGGCGCCCCGGCGGCGCGTCTCGACGATCGCGCGCCGGGCGTGGGCGGCGGTGTTCTCGATGGTGACCAGGATCGAGCTGGGGATGATCGAGTTCGGGCCGCAGCCGACCATGAACATATTGGGCCAGTTCGGCACGCTCACACCCTGATAGGCGTGGTAGTGGTGCTCGTGCCAGAAGTCGCCGAGCTCTTCGCCGGTCTCGCCGTAGATGTGGAAGGCGGGCGCGAAGCCGCGTTCGCCGACCCGGAACCCGGTGGCGCACACCAGGACGTCGATCTCGTGCTCGACGCCGTCGGCGGTGAGCACACCGTGCTCGGTGATCCGCACGATCTTCTCGGTGATCAGCGCGACCCGGTCCTTCTGCTTGAAGGTGCTGAAGTACTCGTTGGACATGGACGGGCGCTTGCAGCCGGGTGCATAAGTGGGCGTGAGCTTTTCGGCGAGCTCGGGGTCGCGTAGCCACAGCTTGTAGAGGGCCCCGCCCGCCTTGGTGACGTACGGCATGACCTTGGGCATCCGACGCAGCGACAGCACCCCGCCGATGAGACCCATATCGATGCCGCTGGCGATCGCGCCGCGCACCGCCGCGCGTACCGGCTGCACGCCGCTGAGCACCTTGTCCAATCCCCAGTCGATGCGGAAATCGGGCTTGGGGGCCAGCCAGATCGGGGTGCGCTGGAAGACGGTCAGATGCGAGGCGACCTTCGCCAGCTCCGGAATCAGCTGCAGCGCGGTGGCTCCGGTGCCGATGATGGCGATCCGCTTGCCGTCGTAGTCGTAATCGTGATCCCACCGCGCCGTATGAACCTTGTGTCCGGCGAAGGTGTCGATGCCCGGAATATCGGGCAGCTTGGCCACTTCCAGCAGTCCGAGCGCGCCGATGACATAGCGGGCGGTGACCTCCTCGCCACCGTTGACGGTGACCCGCCACAGGTGGTCGGTCTCGTCCCAACGTGCACCGTCCACGGTGGTGCTCAATCGGATCCGGCGGCGCAGGCCGTAGGCGTCGACGACGCGCTCGATGTACTGCTGAATCTCGTGACCGGGCGGGAAGAATCGCGACGAGGAGGTGAACGGCATGCGTGACAGGCTGTAGAACACCGCCGGAATGTCCACGGCGATACCCGGATAGGTGTTGACATACCAGGTGCCGCCGATGCCGTCGTGCTTGTCCATCAGCACGAAGTCGTGAATCCCGGCCTCGCGCAGTTCGATCGCGGCGGCGATGCCGCCGAAGCCGGCGCCGACGATGAGAACCTCATGATCGGGCCGGATCACCGTGGGAGCCTCAGACATTGGACACCGCCCGGGCAGCGGCCTCGTCGAGCTTGCGGACGACGGCGGCGGGCAATACCCGATCGACCAAGCCGACCAGTGAGTCGATATCCATCATGCGCGCGGCCAGCCGCGCACCGGCGGGCGAGAGCCGCCCGCTCGTGCACGCGATGCGGGACTCGAACGGCGTCGGCGCGATGGCCGGATTACGGCCCGCGATGCGAACGATATTGCGCGCCACCGTCTCCGGGCTACGCGCGATCAGCTGGGCGGCCAGCACCGAGATGTTCTTGCCGCGCCCGACCGACTTGTTCTCGGTCTCCACGACCTGGGCGTTCGGGTAGAAGCCGGTATTGATGAAGGCGGGCAGCACGGCCGTGACCCCGACCCCGGTGCCCGCGAACTCGAGGCGCAGGCATTCGGTGAACATCTGCGCCGCGGCCTTACTCGTGCAGTAGGCGGTGGAGAGCGGGATCGGCAGCACCGCCGCCGGCGAGGTGACATTCAGGATGCGCCCGCCGTGACCGGCGTCGATCATCTGGCGGCCGAACAGGCGGCTGCCGTGCACGACGCCCCAGAAGTTGACGCCCATGATCCGGTCCCAGTCCTCGACGGTGTGGCCGAGAAACGGTCCGGCGGTGGTGTATCCGGCATTGTTGACCACGACCGACGGTGCGCCGTGGGCGTCGTGGACGCGCGCGGCGAAGGTCGTCATCGCCTCGACATCGGACACGTCCACGGCATACGGGAATGCGGTTCCACCCCGCGCGGTGATCCGGCTGACGGTGTCCTCCGCGGTGTCGCCGTTGAGATCGCTCACGATGACCCGCGCACGCTGGGCCGCGAAGCGCTCGGCGGTCGCCCGGCCGATGCCGCTGCCCGCGCCGGTCACGACAACCAGCTTGTTCTCGAATGTGGCCATGTCTACCTCGGTTCGAATTCGCACATCATCGTGCAACTGTCTCAGCCACAACATGCTGTGCAGCGGTCGGTCTTGCCATTGTCTCAGACAACTATATACTGTGTAACACAGTGCCGACAACGGCAAGGATGCCGTTGCAGAAGGAGTCGCCATGTCCAGCGAGTCGCCGACCTCCGTCCCGCCTCGATCCGCCCGCGTCACGGTGGAATTCCCCCGCCGCGCCAGCTGGGTCCAGCGCGCCGCGCATCCCGTCTCGTATGCCGTGCTGCGGCGGGGCATGAACGTGATCGTCGGCCTGGCCTGGCGGGGCATTCCGGTACGCGGGGTCCGCATCTTCCACCTCAGCAATGCCCTCGATCCACTGGCCGGATTCCTGGTGCCTATTCGCGGAACCAGCCTGCGGCCCATCACTTTTCCCCGATTCCGCGCCGAATGGGTTTGGCACCGTGACACTTCCGCGCCGGATCTGGTCGCCGACGCCGCGATTCTCTACTTCCACGGCGGCGGCCTGGTCTCCTGCGGCCTGAACACCCACCGCCGCATCGTGTCCCGCATCGCCCGCGCCGGCGGCGTGCCGGTCTTGCAGGTCGATTACCGCCAACTGCCCAAAGCGCACGTCACCGACACCATCGAGGACTGCGTCGAGGCCTACGAATACCTGCTCGCACAGGGCTTTCCGGCCGACCGCATCATCATGGCGGGCGACTCCGCCGGTGGCGGCCTCGCCTTCCGCACCGCACTGGCCGCCCGCGACCGGAGACTGCCGGTCCCCGGCGGCATCGTCGGCATCGCACCGTGGGCGAATTACGACTCGACCCTGCGATATGCCCACCCCAACGACCCGATCGACCCGATGCTCGGCGCGAAGGCCCTCGACACCCCCGCCCGGTTCGGGCTGCTGCGCGACGGCAAGCTCGACCCGTCCTGGTCGGCGGTGAATCACGAATTCACCGGTATGCCACCGGTTCTCATCCAGGTCGGCTCCACCGAGGTCTTGCTGGCCGACGCCTACCAGCTGGCCGAGCGCTGCGCGGAGGCCGGAGTGCCGTACCGGATGCAGATCTGGGACAAGGCCGTACACGTCTTCCACGCGGGCGCGGACCTGCTGCCGGACGCTCGTCAGGCCATCACGGTGATCGGGGACTTCGTGCGCGAATGCCTCGCCGACTCCGCCCCGGCCCGCCGCTCCAGCGCCGCCTGACCATCCTTCGAAGGGAGAATCCATGTCCAAGAGACCCTTTTATCCGGAGCTGGCCGTCGTCACCGGCGCAGGCAGCGGCATCGGCCGCGGCACGTCCAAGGCATTCGCCGGTATCGGTGCGAAAGTCGTTGTCGTCGATATCAATCGGGCGCACGCGGACGAGACCGTCGCGATCATCGAGGCGGCGGGCGGCGAGGCGGTCGCCTACACCGTCGACGTCTCCGACACGGCAGCGCTCGAGGATCTCGGAGCTCGGGTCAAGGTCGAACACGGCGTGCCGGACGCGGTGCTCAACAATGCGGGAATCCTCGTGGGCGGGCCGTTTCTGGAGACTCCGGACGCTGATTTCCAACGCATCATCGACATCAACATGATGGCGATGATCCACGGCTGCCGGATCTTCGGCGCACAGATGGTGGAGCGCGGACGCGGCGGGCAACTGGCCAATGTCGCCTCCCTGGCCGCGTTCGGACCGGCCCGTTTCACCAGCGGATACAGCGTCGGCAAGTACGCGATCAAGCACTTCGGCGACTGTCTTCGCGCCGAATTCGCACACCATGACATCGGTGTCACCACCATCTGCCCCGGGCTGATCGCCACCAATCTGGCCGACACCGCGGCCGTGTCGAGCATCGACGAGGCGCAGGCCGGTGTCGGCAAGGTCGCGGCCAGGCGGCTGATGACGAGGCTCGGCATGCATCCGGACAAAGCGGGGCAGATCGTGGTCGACGCGATGCGCCGGAATCTGCCGATCCGGCCGATCCGGCCGGAGGCGTATGCCTTTCAGGCCGTCGGCCGGGTCGCGCCCGGACTCTGGCGCGGCCTCGCACGGGTGGCCATGGGGCCCGAACTGGAAGCGCTGGGCCGCGGGTTTCTGGCCCGACCCGACAGCACCGCACAGGTCGCGGCTCTGGTCGGCCGCATGGGCAGCAAGGACGTCGGCAACCCCGCCGAAAGCCCGGACTTCGCCCGCCTGCTGGACTCGAGTTCGACACGTCACGCGGGGACGGAATCGTGAGAAGACTACATTCAGCCGTGGCCGTGGTGACCGGGGCGGGCAGCGGCATCGGCCGGGGCACCGCCAAAGCGCTGGCCGCCGAAGGGGCGAAAGTCGTGGTCGCCGACTTGGATACGGCCGGAGCGGAGCGGACGGTCGAGCTCATCGAGGCCGCGGGCGGCACGGCCGTCGCCTACCGGATCGACGTATCCGACACTGCGGCCCTGGAAAAACTCGCCGACGACATCGAGGCGGAGCACGGCCCGGTGGACGTGGTGGTCAACAATGCGGGCATCCTGGTCGGCGGGCCGATCCTGGATGTTCCGCTCGCCGATTTCGAGCGCATCATGGCCGTCAACACCATGGCGATGATTCACGGCTGCCGCATCTTCGGCGGGCGGATGGTCGCGCGCGGTCAGGGCGGGCATCTGGTGAACATCGCGTCCATGGGTGCGTTCGCGCCCTACCGACTCGGGACGCCGTACTGCGTGTCCAAGGCCGCGGTGAAGCACTTCAGCGATTGCGTCCGAGCCGAATTCGCGCCGCACGGCATCGGCGTCACGGCGGTGTGCCCGGGCCTGATCGCCACCAATCTGGCCGAGACCGCCGAGATGGCGACCCTGACCGACGGCCAGTCCGATGCCGTCAAGGTGGTCGTGGCCCGCGCCATGGCCTTGGTCGCCATGGATCCCGACAAGGCGGGCCGCATCATCGTGTCGGCGATCAAGAAGAACCAGGCCGTCAAACCCGTCCGCGCCGAGGCGTGGCTTTCCTATGGGTTGTCGCGACTTTCGCCGACCGCGCACCGGGCGATCATGCGGGTGGCCACCGGGCCGGAGCTGGAGCGGCTCGGGCGCGCGATTCCATTACCCGAGAAGGGCTTTCGATCATGACAGCACCAGATTTCCAGACCGCCGTCATCGGTGCGGGACCCGGCGGGCTCGCCGCCGCGGTCAAGCTGAAGCAGGCGGGGCTGCGTGATTTCGTCGTCCTCGAACGCGCCGACGATGTGGGCGGCAGCTGGCACGAGAACACCTATCCCGGTCTGGGCGTGGATATTCCGGCGATCGCCTACCAGTACTCCTTCGCACGCAAGGCCGACTGGAGTCGCATGTTCCCGTACGGCGCGGAGGTGAAGGAATACCACCGGGACATCGCGAACCGGTTCGGTCTCTACCCGCACATCAAGTTCGGCACCGAGGTGGTGCGCGAGGAATGGGATGACACCCACCACTATTGGAAACTGATCACCGATTCCGGTGCGGTCATAACCGCGCGGTTCCTGATCAGCGCGGTCGGTGCGTTCGTGCGGCCCAAGGAAGAAGCCGGAATTCCCGGCCGCACCGACTATCGGGGCAAGTACCAGCGGCCGTCGAGCTGGGACCACGACTGGGATCACGCCGGCAAGCGGGTCGCCATCATCGGCACCGGAGCCAGTGCGGTACAGATCATTCCGTCCATCGCACCCGAGGTGGCATCGCTGACCGTCTTCCAGCGCACACCCGTGTGGTCGATCCCCAAGCCCGACTTCGTCATGCCGGAGTTCGGGAAGCGCATCATGGCGGTACCCGGTCTGCAAGCCGCCGTGCACGGATTCGCGCTGGTGTTCGTCGATCTCGCGCTGCGGCTGGCCGTCGGCGCGCCGGTGGGGCCGACCAAGAAGGTGCTCACCCGGTTCGACGCGATCACCATCAAGGCGTACGAGAGGTATCTGCGACTGGTCGTCGACGACTCGGAGACCCGCCGCAAGCTCACCCCGAACTTCGGGGTGATCGCCAAGCGCCCCACCATGTCCAACGGCTACCTCCGGGCCTACAACCGCGCGAACGTCACGCTGGTCACCGATCCGATCGAGACCATCACCGCCCGGGGCATCAAGACCCGCACCGACGGTGAGCGCGAATTCGACATGATCATCCTGGCCACCGGTTACGAGGTGTTCTCCGATCCGGAGACCTACCGGCCCGGAACCATCCTGGGCAGCAACGGATTCGACCTCGGCAAGTTCTACAACGAGGAAGGGCTGCAAGCCTACGAGAGCGTGTCCGTGCACGGTCTGCCCAACCGGTGGACGCTGGTCGGCCCGTACTCGTGGACCGGGTCCGGCTGGCATGCCTTCGTCGAGATGACGGCCGACCATGCCGTCCGCGCCATCACCGAAGGTCTGCGCCGGGGCGCGCGGGTGGTCGAGATCCGCAGGGACGCCATGGACGCGTACCACCGCAAGGTCTACCGACGCAACGAGCCGGTGCGGTTCTACTTCAACGAACTGAACGGGCACGTACCGACCTATTACCGAAACTCCCAGGGCGACAGCACCTATCTCCGCCCCTCGGGGTTCTACGAGGCGCAGCGCGGCAACCGGAAATTCCCGCTGGACGACTACAGCTACCGGACGACGGCGTAGGCCCGCACAGCAAGGCGGTCACGGTGACCGGTCGCGATGTCATCGCGTGCGACAGCGCCTGGAACAATCGTGCGGTGTCGAAGCCGACGGTCGTGGACGCGATCACCGAGCAACTGGCCTATCGCATCGCGGCGGGCATCTACCAGCCCGGTGAGCTGCTGCCCTCGGTTCGCCAGCTGGCCACCGAGTTCGGGGCCAGCACGCCCAGCGCCAACAGTGCGCTGGGCCGGCTGGCCGCGCTCGGCTTCGCGGACGTGCGCCGCGGCCTCGGCTACACGGTCCGCGATATCCAGGTCTTCGCCGGCATCGACACCTGGCGCTACCTCTTCCGTTTCGCGCACCAAGTCCCCGATCAGGCCGCCCGGCTCTTCTCCGACATCATCGACATCGACCACATGCTCATCATGGAAGCCCTGCGCACCTTCGCCGCCGACCCGAGCCGGTACGACCTCACCCAGGCCATCCAGGCCACCGATCGCATGGAACTACTGATCGCCGACAAGAACTCCTCCCTCAACGACATCATGGCGGCCGAACTTCACATGCTGCGCTGCGCCCTCGCCGCCCTCGGCAAGCCCGGCGTCCTGAGCCTGTTCAACACCGTCGGCGAAATCCTCGTCTCCATCCCCGAAGCGGCCCAAGCCTTCTACGAACCCCTCGAACCGGCAGGCCACGTCCTGATCGGCCGCAAGCTCGAGGAAATCCGCGACATGTCCACCGACTTCGAAGCCCCCGACCTATCGGTGGTCGAACTGGTCATGCGCGAATACCACAACCAGGTCATCACGACATTCCGCGACCTGATCACCGCCCGATAGCCGAGGGCTTCTCATCGGGAGGGGTCGGGAGCCACGCGAACGGGTGGCATCTCCTGGTCTGTTCGCCTGTGCAAGGCGTCGAGGGGCAGGGGGATACGGCTGGCGGCGAGGACCTGGTTGCCGATGTAGCCGGCGAAGACGTCGCCGTCGAGGAGCACCCGGTAGGGGAAGCTCGCGCGGATCTCGTCCAGGTGGTGGCGGGTGCCGACCAGGTTCACCAGGTAGATGCCGTCGGGGCGGAGGACTCGGGCGGCTTGGGCGGTGAACACGGGACCGGTGATGCCCGCGGCCATGCGCAGTCCCTCGAAGGCATCGGCCACCAGCAGATCGGCGGAAGCGTCGGGGAGAGTGGCGAGTTCGGTCAGACCGTCGCCGATTCGAAGATCCACACCGGGAACCGCGCGCAGCCCGAGGCGTTCGTCGACGAACTCGGCCAGGGCAGCATCCGCCTCGATGATCAGATGCCGGGACCCGGGACGGACGGCGGACAGATAACGGGGAAAGGTGCCACCGCCACCACCGATGTGCACCACGTCCAACGGCCGGTCGAACGGTTCCACCGCATCGACGACATACCCCATGTACCGCAGGTATTCGAGCTCGAGATACGACGGATCATCCAAATCGACATACGACTGCGCAATACCGTCGACCCGCAATAACCACCCACCTGGCCGCTCCGGATCAGCCGACAACTCCGCATTCCCGAATCGCACCCGACGCACCCCGGCCACCGGCTCGCTACCCATCCGTCCATGATCCCAGGAGAAGTCCCGGGGCTGCGGGCGGTGCTGGGTTGGCAGCTTTCTGCCAATTGTCGGCCGGGACTTTCGTTGTTCCGGTCCGAGGGCGAATCTAGTTTTGCCGCATGGCTTTCAATGTTGCAGACCTGTTCGAGCATGCGGTGGACGCGGTGCCCGAGCGGACGGCGGTGGTGTGCGAGGGGCGGCGGGTTACCTATCGGGAGCTCGATGAGCGGGCGAATCAGTTGGCGCACTATCTGGCTTCGCGGGGGATCGGGAAGGGGGATCATGTCGGGGTCTTCTCGCGTAATTCGATCGAGGCGCTCGAGGCGATGATCGCCGCCTACAAGTTGCGGGCGGTGTCGGTGTCGGTGAACTACCGGTACGTGGCCGAGGAGGTGCGCTACCTCGTCGACAACGCGGATCTGAAGGCGCTGGTGTTCGAGCGGGGGTATGCCGATACCGTGGCCGAGGTCGTGCCTGCCACACCGGCGTTGACCGAGCTCATCGTGGTCGAGGACGGCAGCGGCAAGGACTACTCGCGATTCGGCGGGATCGATTACGACGACGCGCGGGCCGGGCAGTCCGTGGTGCGCGATTTCGGGGAACGCGCCTCCGATGACCTCTACATCCTCTATACCGGCGGCACCACCGGGTATCCGAAGGGCGTCATGTGGACGCACGAGGACATCTGGCGCTCGCTCGGCGGCGGCATCAACCACGTCACCGGCGAATACGTGGCCGACGAATGGGAACTGGCCGACAATGCCACCTCCGCGCCGAATGGGATTGTGATGGCGCCGCTTTCGCCGCTGATCCACGGTGCGGCGCAGTGGGCCACGTTCATGGGGCTCAACTCCGGCGGCACCGTCGTGTTCATCCCCCAGTTCGACGCCGAGCTGGTGTGGCAGACCGTGGAACGCGAAAAGGTCAACGCGCTCACCGTGGTCGGCGATGCCATGGCCAAGCCGCTGCTGGATGCCTACCGGGCCGACGACTATGACGTCTCGTCCCTGTGGGCCTTCTGCAGCCATGCGGCCTTGTTCTCGCAGGGCCTCAAGCAGCAGTACGTGGAGCTGTTCCCCAACGTGTTCATCACCGACGTGATCGGTTCGTCGGAGAGCGGTAGTACAGGACTCGCGGTGGTGGGCAAGGACTCCGACCACTCGCAGGGCCCACGGGTGAACTACAGCGCGCAGGCCGCGCTCATCGATGACGACGGAAAACTGGTGGAGCCCAGGCCGGGCGCGATCGGGCGGATGGCGCGACGCGGGCATGTGCCGCTGGGCTACTACAAGGATCCGGCGAAGTCCGCGACCATCTTCGTCGAGATCGAGGGAGTGCGATACGTGGTGCCGGGCGACTACGCGCGGTACGAGGCGGACGGCACCGTCACCCTGCTCGGACGTGGCTCCGAATGCATCAATACCGGTGGTGAGAAGGTGTTCCCCGAAGAAGTCGAGGGTGCGCTCAAATCGCATCCGGATGTGTTCGACGCCTTGGTGATCGGCGTCGCGAACGAACGATTCGGCAACTCCGTCGCGGCCCTGGTGCAGCCCCGCGAGCACACCGAACTCGACCTGGCAGAACTCGACGCGCATGTCCGCACGAAGGTCGCGGGTTACAAAGCGCCGCGCGGATATTGGGTCGTCGAGCAGATGATGCGCCAGCCCAGCGGCAAGGCCAACTATCCGGCCGCCAAGC
This sequence comes from Nocardia sp. NPDC059240, assembly GCF_042753865.1. Lineage (NCBI taxonomy): Bacteria > Bacillati > Actinomycetota > Actinomycetes > Mycobacteriales > Nocardiaceae > Nocardia > Nocardia sp. NPDC059240. Next base: position 572,752 of record NZ_JBHZAC010000004.1, read on the forward strand.
AGCATGCCGCCGCGCACCCCGAGCTGGTGCGCTCACCGCGCTGACGGCGGATCCTTCAACAAGCCCAACTCCGCTGCCCGAGAGCCCAATTGGAATCGGGTCGAGACGTTCAACCGCACCATGAGGTCGGCGATACAACGCCGGTAGGTGCGCGTGGACACCGAAAGACGGCGGGCCGCAACCTCATCGGTCAACCCGTCGTTGAGCAGACGCAAGACCTCGACGGCCAGGCTGTCGAACTCCCGCCCGCGCAGGGCGACGTAGTCGCGCAGCGGCAGCGCGGTCGCCCAGGTCTGGGTGACGAACTGGTAGATGGCCCCCATCAGGGTGTAGTCACTGGCGAAGTACGCCCGAGGCCGGCCCTCGACCCGGGTCCAGAGCACGGCCACGCGGCGGTCGATGACCATGGTGTTGTGAAATTCGGCCTCGGCGACCCGGATTCGGTCGCCGAGGGCGCGATTGTTCAGCAGCGACTCCAGGCCGTAATCGTCGACATAGCGGGCCGACATCAGGACCTGCACCTGCTTGCCGTCCTCGATCAGCCCGCTGATCAGTTTCTCCGCGCCGGAGTATTCCGAGCGCGCGTGAATCGGATCGGAGATCGCCAGCACCACCCCCTCGCGCACCTCGCGCAGGCGCTGCTCCAATGTCGTGCCCCAGTCCTGCTGGGGCGTCACGCGCGCCGCGGCGTCGCCCGCACCGCCCAGCTGTTCCAGCGCGGAATCCAGCAATTCCCGCGACCGAACCAGCAACTCCGCGATTTCCACGATCCTCGCGCCCCTCCGGCAGAAATAGAACACATTCTACTTTTGTGGCGACACCGGAATCCCGAACCGGCCGTCCGGTCGCAGAGCTACAGTGGCGAGAAGAGAGAACCCGAGGGCACCGATGAGCACCGCAGCGCAGCGCAATCCATGGATGGCCGTGCGGCCGGGCGAGGATGTCGCACGGCTGGCCAAGCGTGTGTCCTCGGCGCATCGGTCCTTCCTCGACAGCCCCGAGCAGGGTTTCGGCTGGCCGGTGCGGTCGGTGGTGCTGGATTCCTGGCGGCGCAGTCGCGGCAGCGGCATCGATCCGGACGGCTGCGACCCGGCCGTGGAGATCGATCTCCGGGAGCTGCGCAGTTATCGTGCGGCGCAACCGATCTCATTGATCCGCCCGGTGGTGCGGAAACTCCTCGTCGAGGATGCCGCCGATTCCGGGCTGGTGGTCGCGATCAGCGACGCGGCGGGACGGCTGCTGTGGGTGGAGGGCGATCCGACGGTCAAGGCCCGTGCGGACGGTATCGGCTTCACCGAGGGCGCGAACTGGAGCGAGGACCGTGTCGGCACCAATGCCCCGGGCACCGCGCTGGCGCTCGATCATCCGGTGCAGATCTTCGCGGCCGAGCACTTCAGCCGCGTCGTGCACGAGTGGAGTTGTTCGGCCGCCCCCGTGCACGATCCGGGCAGCGGGCAGATCATCGGCGCGATCGATATCACCGGCGGGCCCAGTGTCGCCGCGCCCGAGGCGCTCTCGCTGATCCGGGCCACGGTCAGCGCGGCCGAGGCCGAGTTGCGGTTGCATCTGCTCGATCCGGCCGGACCGCACTCCGGCGAGCCCATCCGGCTCGAGGCGCTGGGCGCGCGCCGCCCCGCGCTGATCCGCGACGGCGAGCGAATCCCGTTGTCGCAGCGGCACGCCGAGATCCTGATGCTGCTGGGCGAGCATCCGGAGGGATTGAGCGCGGACCATCTCGCACTGTTGCTCGACGAAGCCGAGCTCGACCCGGTGACGGTGCGGGCCGAGCTGTCGCGGCTACGGAAACTGCTGGGCGCGAACGTCATCGGCTCGCGCCCGTACCGGCTGCTGACCGAACTCGGCACCGACGCACGCGATGTGGTGGGCGCGCTCGATCGCGGCGATCTGCATGCCGCGCTGCGCGCGTACCCGGGCGCACTGCTGCCACGCTCGACCTCGCCGGGTATCAACGAGATTCGCGCCGAGGTACGCGGCCGCTTGCGCGCCACGCTGCTGCGGTCGCGGGACTGGCGGCTGCTGTCGCGCTGGACCGGATCTCCCGACGGGCGGGACGACACCGCCGCCTGGGCCGCCTACTTGAACGCCCTGGACACCGGTTCCGCACTGTATCCCCAAGTGCGGGAACAGGTCCGGCTGCACAATCAGCGACTGGGCATCTGACCAGTTTCTTGCAACGGTGCTGCAACAGGCCCGCTCGTAGTGTCGTGGATCACACCAGCCGCATATCCGCCGTCACGAGGAGTTCCCGTGCCCGTCTTCGCCCGCCCCGGCAGCCCGGATGCCGTCATGTCCTATCGGTCCCGGTACGACAACTGGATCGGCGGTCAGTGGGTCGCACCTGTCAAGGGGCAGTACTTCGAGAATCCCACCCCGGTCACCGGACAGACCTTCTGCGAAATCGCCCGGGGCACCGCCGAAGACATCGAGCTGGCCCTCGACGCCGCGCATGCCGCCGCGCCCGCCTGGGGCAAGACCCCCGTCGCCGAGCGCGCGGGCATCCTCAACAAGATCGCCGACCGGATCGAGCAGCATCTCGAGGCGCTCGCGCTCGCCGAGACCTGGGACAACGGCAAGCCGATCCGCGAATCGCTCGCCGCCGACATCCCCCTCGCCATCGACCACCTGCGCTACTTCGCGGGAGCCGTACGCGCACAGGAAGGTTCGCTCTCCGAGATCGACGCCGACACCGTCGCCTATCACTTCCACGAGCCGCTCGGCGTGGTCGGGCAGATCATTCCGTGGAACTTCCCCATCCTGATGGCCATCTGGAAGCTGGCCCCGGCGCTGGCGGCCGGAAACGCGGTGGTGCTCAAGCCCGCCGAGCAGACGCCGGCCTCGATCCTGTTCCTGATGGAGCTCATCGCGGATCTGCTGCCGCCGGGCGTGGTCAATATCGTCAACGGCTTCGGCGTCGAGGCGGGCAAGCCGCTGGCCTCCAGCCCGCGCATCCGCAAGATCGCCTTCACCGGGGAGACCACCACCGGGCGGCTCATCATGCAGTACGCGTCGCAGAACCTGATCCCGGTCACCCTGGAACTCGGCGGCAAGAGCCCCAATATCTTCTTCTCCGATGTCCTTGCGGCCGAGGACGGTTTCACCGACAAGGCCCTCGAAGGCTTCACCATGTTCGCGCTCAACCAGGGCGAGGTGTGCACCTGCCCGTCGCGCGCGCTCATCCAGGCCGACATCTACGACGAGTTCCTGGCCCGCGCGGTGGCCCGCACCGAGCTTGTGCGCCAGGGCAATCCGCTCGACACCGACACCATGATCGGCGCGCAGGCCAGCAACGACCAGTTCGAGAAGATCCTGTCCTACATCGAGATCGGCAAGGGCGAGGGCGCGAAGCTGCTCACCGGCGGCGAGCCCGTGGACCTCGGCGGCGACCTGTCGGGCGGCTACTACGTGGCGCCCACCATCTTCACCGGCGACAACTCCATGCGTATCTTCCAGGAGGAGATCTTCGGCCCGGTCGTCTCGGTGACCTCGTTCGACGATTACGCCGACGCCATCAAGATCGCCAACGACACCCTTTACGGTCTCGGCGCGGGCGTCTGGTCGCGCGACGGCGAAACCGCGTACCGCGCAGGCCGGGACATCCAGGCCGGGCGGGTCTGGACCAACACCTACCACCAGTACCCCGCGCACGCGGCGTTCGGCGGTTACAAGCAGTCCGGCATCGGCCGCGAGAACCACCGCATGATGCTCGACCACTACCAGCAGACCAAGAACCTGCTCGTCGGCTACGCCCAGAAGGCCCAGGGCTTCTTCTGATGTCGCCCACGCCCGCTGTCCCGCGGCGCGTGCGCATCACCGCGGAGGCGATGGACCTGCTCCGTCGCCTCCGCGCCACGCACGGCCCGCTACTGCTGCACCAGTCCGGCGGCTGCTGCGACGGCTCCGCCCCGATGTGTTATCCCGCAGGCGATTTCATCATCGGCGACCGAGACATCCTGCTCGGCGTCCTCGACCTCCGCCTCACCCCCGGCGAACTCGCCACCACCGCCCCCACCCCCGACGATCAGGTCCCGGTCTGGATCTCCGGCCCGCAATTCGCCGCCTGGCGGCACACCCAACTCGTCCTCGACGCCGTCCCCGGCCGCGGCTCCGGCTTCAGCCTCGAGGCCCCCGAAGGCCTCCGCTTCCTCAGCCGCGCACGCGTTTTCGACCCCGCCGAGCTGGCCGTTCTCGATACCGCGACGCCGCTCACCGGATCCGAGTGGTCACCGGAGTCAGCCGTGGTCGACATCTGCACCGAACCCCAGACCGTCATGCACGCCGTCGACGCCTGCCCCGTCCCCACTCGCGATCGCCGGTGATCAAGCCACCGGCAGCTGGGTCAGATCGTCGACGCGAGCGGGTCCGTGCAGGATCGCCAGGCGGACGGCGGCCAGCACCAGCGAGCGGTGCGGCAGGCGCAGGCCGCCGGGTTCGGGCTCGCTGACCCAGGTCCAGCCCGGGGCGCGATCGGTGGTCGGCAACATGATTCGGCCACCGCGCTCCGGGACGGTGACGCCGTGTTCACGCAGGAAGGTGCGCAGGCGCGGGGGTATCGGGTGATACGGGAGCGGCGGTGCGACCAGGAAGATCCGGAAGCGGTTGCGGGGGTCGGCGATGATCGGGGTCGACGGCACCCAGGACAGTCGGAGGCGGACCCGTTCGGCCAGTGCTTCGGGGAGGTGCAGCGCCTCGATCGCGGCGCCGACGGTGACCAGCGGGCGATCGGCGTACATCTCCACCGGGAGCCCGTAGCGCGAGCGCAGGACATGGGCCGATTCGTGAGGGGAACAGCAGGATTCGTACATCGGAACCTCCGGGCACGCGGCATGGGGTGCACCCGGTACCGGAGGTGTCCGCGGATCCCGTGGCCGACGCGAGGGCATGAACGGAGGTGACGCGTCGAAGGCGGACACCGGGCGATTGGAGGCTCGTCGTCCGGCACCGGGTGCGACAACAGTCTCGACCACCGACCATGCCCGGACGGTGACACCCGGATGGCATTCGGATGACCGGCTGTAAAGCTGTGTCCCCCGACGGCGCACCGATTGCGGTGAGGAAGCTCACCGGCGAAAGCTACTGCCGCGTAGGAGCTTTCATCGGACCGATCGGTCCGGTCGCCGCGACGCAAGCGGCGACTCGCCGCGCGTTCGGTCACGGTTGCCTGTGAGTTGCCTTAGGCCACGCTCGAAGCCAGGTAACCGAGCAAGGTCATCGGCACAATTGACAGACCCGGGCAGGCACGCATCCATTGCCCGACATGGATTTTCCAGCGAGAACACGGCTTGGAGGGCACATGCGCGCAATAAGATCGGGTTCGGGCCGGCCTGGGCTCACGCGCGGCGAATTCCTCGGCGGCGCACTGGGACTCGCCTTGACCCTATGGGGACTGGACGGCACGTCCGGTGCCGATCCGGTGTCGATCTCCTCGGGTCCGGGGCGGGAGAAACCGAATTGGAGTGCGCTCGAACGCCTCCTGCGGGGCCGGGTGGTCCGGGCCGGGGACAGCGATTACGGAGCGGCCAAACAGGTTTTCAACACCCGCTTCGACGCCGCGACCCCCACCGCCATCGTGCAGGCCGCCGATGCCGGCGACGTGGTCGCCGCCCTGAAGTTCGCGGCCGAGTACCGCCTGCCGGTCGCCGCCCGCTCCGGCGGACACTCCTACGCCGGGGTCTCGACCACGACCGGCGCACTGATCATCGACGTGCGCGGGCTCACCGGAGTGAGCGTCGAGGACGGCCGCGCGACCGTCGGGCCCGGTCACACCCTCTACGAGGTGTATCGCGAACTCGATCGATACGATCTGACCATCCCCACCGGAATGTGCCCGGACGTCGGCATCTCCGGGCTCACCCTGGGCGGCGGGCTCGGCTTCGAATCCCGTGCCTACGGCGTCACCTGCGACCGACTCACGGCGGCCACGCTGGTCCTGCCCGACGGCACGCTCACCGAGGTCTCCGCGACGTCGCGGCCGGACCTGTTCTGGGCCCTGCGCGGCGGCGGCCCGCTGTTCGGCGTGGTCACCTCCCTCACCTTCGACACCTTCCCGGCCACGGCGAAAGACGTTGTCCGCCTGACCTTCACCGGCGACAGCGCGGCCCGCGTCATCTCCGGCTGGCTGAACTGGCTGGCCACCGCCGACCGCGACCAGTGGGCGGATGTCAGCGTGGACGCGGACGGCAACGGCGCACTGGACTGCTGGATGCAACTGATCTGCCCGGCCGGTACCGGCGGAACAGCCGTCGCGGCCCTCACCGCCGCGATCGGCACCTCACCGCTGACCGTCGAAACCCAGACCCTCGACCACATGGACACCGTCACCTACCTCGCGGGCGGCAGCCCGACCTCCCCGCGCGCGAGCTTCACCAACGGTTCCGACGTCGTCACCGACCTCACCCCCGACGCGATCGACCGCATCATCGAGGCCCTCACCACCTTCTCCCTGGCGGGCGGCACCGGCTGGGTGCAGATCAACACCCTCGACGGCGCGATCCGCGATACCGCGCCGGACGCCACCGCCTTCCCGTGGCGATCCCACGCAGCCCTCGTGGAATGGGGCGCCTACCAACCGATCTCGCACGATGTCGCGCTGGCCTGGGTCACCGCCGCACACAAACTCTTCGCCCCGGCCTCGGCGGGCGCGTACGCCAACTACCTCGAACCCGGCGACCCCCTGTCGCGCTACTACGCGCACAACTACCCCCGCTTGGCGGCGCTGCGCCGCAGCCTCGACCCCGGCAACCGCATCCAAACCGTCCTGACCGCCTGACCCGGCCGATTGACATCACCTCCGGTTACAAATACCGTCAGTATTTGAGTTCTGAGGGTATCCAACGAGGAGGTTGGGATGGGTGCTGCGGTGCGGCGGCCTCGCATTGTGATCATCGGGGCCGGGGTGTCCGGCATCGCGAGTGCTATCACCTTGCAGCGCAACGGTTTCGACGACTTCGTGATCCTGGAGAAGGGATCCGACGTGGGCGGGGTGTGGCATTGGAACCACTACCCGGGGCTGACCTGCGACGTGCCGTCGCAGGTGTACCAGTTCGGATTCGCGCCGAAGCCGGACTGGTCGCATGTGTTCGCGCCCGGCCCGGAGATCCAGCGGTACCTGGCCGACGTGGTCGAGCAGTACGGACTGCGGGCACACGTGCGGGTGAACTCCGAGGTGGTGGCGACGACCTTCACCGGGACCGGATGGACGGTCGAGACCGTCGACGGCAGCCGCTACGAGGCCGACTTCGTGATCGCCGCGACCGGCGTGCTGCATCATCCGGCCGTACCCGATCTGCCGGGACTCTCCGAGTTCACCGGCCCGGTGGTGCACACCGCGCGCTGGGACGACTCGCTCGCCACCGACGGTAAGCGGATCGCGGTCATCGGCACGGGATCGACCGGCGTCCAGGTGGTTTCGGCGCTGCAGCGCAAGGCCGAGCACATCACGCATTTCGTGCGCAGCCCACAGTGGGTGATCTGGGCTCCCATGCAGATTCCGCAGCCCGCCGTCGTCGGCGCGGTGCTGAACCGGCTGCCGCAGGTCAATCGCGCGCTGTACCAGGCGGGCATGACCGGGGCGAAGCTGTTCACCGATGTGGTCACCCGGCCCAGCTGGCGGCGGCGAGTGGTCCAGGGGTACGCCCGGCTGAGCCTGCGGGCCCAGATCCTCGAACCGGGGCTGCGCGAGCAACTCACCCCCGATTACGAGCCGCTATGCAAGCGGCAGGTGCTCTCGGGCACCTACTATCGCGCGCTGCGCGCCCGCAATGCCGAGCTGATCACCACCGACATCGAGGCGGTGACCCCGACCGGCATCCGCACCGCCGACGGCCGCCACCACGATGTCGACGTGATCGTGCTGGCCACCGGATTCCGCGCCCACGACTACATGCGCCCGATGAATCTGACGGGCCGCGACGGCCTCTCGATCGACGACGCCTGGGCCAAGGGCCCGCGCGCCTACCGGATGACCGCGATTCCGGGCTTCCCCAACCTGTTCACGGTGCTGGGCCCGCACTCCCCCACCGGATCGATTCCGCTGCATCACGCCGCGGAGGTGACCGCGCGCTACATCACCCGGTGGATCCAGCGCTGGAGCGCGGGCGAATTCGACACCGTCGAGGTCACCCAGGACGCCACGACGCGCTTCGAGGACGAGGTCGCCGAAGCCATGGGACCGACGGTGTGGAACACCGGCTGCAACTCCTGGTACTTCACCGAGGGCGGGTCGATCGACCTGCTCCCGTTCGACCGCGCGCACATGGAATCCATGCTCGCCGAGCCGGATCCGGAGGATTTCACGCTCAGCTGAGCAATGTCCGCGCGTACCAGTCCTTTTCGTCGGTGACGCCGGGCAGGACGAAGAAGTAGCCGCCACCGAAAGGCTGCACGTAATCGGTGAGCGGCTCACCGGCCAGCCGTTCCTGGATGGTCTCGAACTGGCGCTGGATGTCCTGCTGGAAGCAGGTGAAGATGTGGCCGGTGGCGAGATTGCCGTTCGCGTCGACACCGAGGTCGTAGTTGTAGGAGCGGCGCAGCAGCTGCTGGTTCGCGGTCTCGGGCGTGCGCGGATTGGCCAGCCGGATATGGGCGTCCTTCGGAATGACCGTGGCGTCCGGGTCGGCGGCGTAGTTGGGGGTGTCGAATTCCTTGCTGCCGTCCAGGGGCGCGCCGGATTCGCGGCGCCGGCCGAACATGTTCTCCTGCTCGGCGATCGAGACCCGGTCCCAGAATTCCACCAGCATGCGGATGAGCCGGACCACCTGGTAGGTGCCGCCCTTGGTCCAGGCCGGTTCGTCGGTGCCGTCGACCCAGATCAGGTCGGAGGCGCTGCTACCGGTCGGGTTGGCGGTGCCGTCCTTGAAACCCAGCAGGTTGCGGCCGGTGCCGGACGGGCGCGGTGGCGAGTTGTAACCCTGGATCTTCCAGCGCAATTGCAGCCCGCCGCGGGTGTGGCGGGTGATATCGCGGATGGCGTGATGCACCGTGTCCTGATTGTGGCCGCACAGCTGCAGCAGCACATCGCCGTGCATCCAGGCCGGGTCCGGGGAATCGTCGGGGAAGATTCGCATCGGAGTCAGGTGCGCGGGCTTGCGATCGGCCAGCCCGAAACGCTGATCGAACAGGCTCGCACCGACCCCGGTGGTGATGGTCAGGCCGTCGGCCGGGATGTCCGGACCGAGCACCGCGCTGTCGGCGGGTGGATAGCTCGGACCCAGATCCTGCGGCGGGCCACCGGCACTCAGCGCGCGGGCACGCTCGGTGAGCGTCTTCATCAGCTCGGTGAACTCGGCCTTATTGGCGGCGGTCACATCGAAAGCGGCGAAGCAGGAGGCGTTCTGGCGATCGGCGGGCGCGGGCGTGAGGATGCCCGCCTGGTGTTCCCCGTGGAACGGGTAGGACGAACGCAGCGTGGGCCCGGTGCCTGCGGCGGCAGCGTCCACTCGGGCACCCTCGGCGAGCACGCCCGCGGTCAGGGCGGTTCCGGCCGCGCCCGCGGCGGCACCGGAGAGGAATCGGCGGCGGCTGACAGTCATGGTGAGCAGTCCTTTTCGAGAGTCAGTTCGCTTTGGTTTCCAGCAGGCGCGGCACCCGGGACAGTGACTCCAGGGCTGCACCGAGCGCGGCGGCCACCGCCTGCCGGGCCTGCGGCGGCGTCTGCGCGGGCGCACGCCAGCGGCCGCTGTCCTGGGTGGCCAGCAGCGCGGTGCGCAGGCGGTCGAGCTCGGCCGAGAGTTGCGGGCGCAGTTGCGGATCGCGATCGTCGAGCGGCACCGCGAGCTGATCGAGCACCGCGCGGGTGACATCGATATCGGCCAGCGTCATCGGGTAGGCCGCACCCGCACCCTGATCGTCGAGGCCCGAAACGTGATCGCGCAGTGCGTCTTCCAGGATCTCGTGGGCGCGGATCGGCAGCTTGGTGGGATCACCGGCGATATCGCTGGTGGTCAGGTTGTCGCCGATGGCGGCGATATCGGTGCCGAGCTTGTCCAGCACGGGCAGCAGCTGCTCGGGGCCCTGGCCGTGCCACAGCCCGTACTCGAGGCGGTGCATGCCGGTGAAGCCCGGATCGTTGACGCCCTCGGGCAGGCCGTTGGGCAGCCCGTCCACGGCCGTGCCCGCATCCCCGAAGCTGTTGTAGGACGCGCCGACCCGCTCCCACTCCTGCTGCGCGAGCAGCCAATCGGCCTGTGCGGCCGGAATATTATGAGCCCGCACATCCCGGCCGACCGCGCCGAGCGCGGTGGTGAGCCGGGCCAGCACCTGCCGCACATACACCTGATAGGCGTCGTTGGGCGCGCGAAGTTCGCTCACCCGAGCAGGTTTGAACACCGCGGGCGCTTCGCCCTGTGGACCGGTCACCTGCACGCGCGCCGAGGACAGCGAGGGACGGCCGGACATCAGGCAGACGAAGGTGTAGGTGCCCGGGTTCAGGGTGGCGGTCAGCTCGGCGGTGGTGGCAGGACCGATGCTCTCGATCTCACCGGCGATCGCGCCGTCCGCGTTGACCAGATCGATCTCACCGGACTTGCCGGACGTGTTGTGCACCGAGATGGTCTGGGTGCCGGTGTGCGCGGAAGTCCATTCGGGGGCACAGGCATCGGCGGTGACCGTGACCGTGCGGGTGGTGTTCGAGTCGCCGGAGGGCAGCAGCGCGATGGCAGTCCCGGCCGCGAGGACCGGCACCAGCACCAGCGTCGCACCGACCAGGACCGGACGCGGCCCGGCGATCCGCTCCCACCAGTCCGCGTGTGCGGCCTCGGTTTCGGATGCGGCTTCAGGTTCGGGCTTGGCCTCCGGGGCGGCGGCCGGGGTGCGACCCGCGCGGATGAACAGCGGAATCACCGTGGCCAGGTACGCGATCCACGCCACCACCTGCAGCACGGTCATCTTGGGTGCCAGCTCGGTGATGCCGGTGACCAGCGAGACCCACCACGAGTTGGGATCGATGTGCGCGGTGAGGTCGAAGGCGATCCAGCGCGCACCGGGCAGCCAGCCCGCTTCTTGCAGATCACCGAGGCCGTAGGCGAGCACGCCCGCGGCAATGATGATCAGCAGGATGGCGGTGCGGTTGAAGAAGACGCCGAGATTCAGTCGCACCGACTGCCGGAACAGCAACCAGCACAGCGCGATCGCGATGATCAGACCCAGGGCTGCGCCCACCAGCGGCGCGGCGGTCGACCCGGCCGCCTTGACGGCCGTCCACACGAACAGCGTGGTCTCGAGCCCTTCACGCCCGACGGCCAGGAAGGCCGTCACCGCGAGCACGCCCGCGCCCAGCCCGGCGGCCCGCGCGACCTCGCCGCGCAGCTGCCCGGACAACGTGGCCCCGGTGCGCCGCATCCAGAAGATCATCGCGGTGACCAAGCCCACGGCGAGCACGCTCAGCACGCCCGCGACGGCCGCGCGCGCGGAACTGGTCAGCACGGCGGTCGAGTAGGTCAGGACGGCGGCGAAACTGCCCGCCACCGATACGGCCCCGAGCACGCCCAGCCAGACCGGGGTGGTCGACACCGGTCGTTCGGGCGTGGACAGTCTCCGGACGGCGGCCAACAGGATGGTCACCACGAGTCCGGCCTCGAGGCCCTCCCGCAGGCAGATCAGGAGATTCGGCACGGCGTCGGCAACACTCACGGGTGCCAAGGTAAGCCATACCTATATCCCAGTCCAGTCGACCCCCGTCCAGCCCACTGACTCGTTATCGCTGGTAGAACGCTGTGAGACCTAGCGGTCGGCTTGCTTGCCGGTCCGCGTCCGGAATACGAGCAGGCGCATGGACGCGTACATGAACAAGCCCTCACCGGCCCCGCCCAGGATGCGGGCGATCCGGTAGTCGAGGCCGAGGGCCGCCACGCCACTGGTGACGCCGAGGATGAAGATGAGGTAATTCACCACCACCACAACGACATACACGGCGACCTGTGGGCCGACAGCTCCGTGGGATTCGAAGTTGAGTACCCGGTTGAGCAGATAACTCAGGGCGAACGCACAGCAGTAGGCCACCGTCACCGCGATCGGCAGCGCCACCCCGAGCGTGCCGTGCAACCCGGTCAGCACCAAAAGATCTGTGGTGAAGGTGAATCCACTGACCAGCAGATATCCGACGAAGGTCGGCGCGACGAACCGGCCCAGCCCGAACGGCAGCAGCGCGACGACACGGTCGCACACCAGGTGAAACCAGCGAATCGCGCGTACCGGCCGCGCTACCGTCTCGGTCTGCACGCGACCACCGTCGCACTGCGAGATGACCACTAAGTGATCATTTGACCAACTTCATTCGCCGAGTACCGGTAGCCTCTCCGCCGCGAGGCTGGGGACAGAGCCGACGGATCGGAGATTTCTGATGGGACGTGGATTCGCCAGGACCAACCGGCGAACCGTACTCGGATCGATGCTGGCCGCCGGTGCGGCCGGCGTGACCGGGTTACCCGAGGGCATGGCGGAGGCGCTGGCGGAACCCGGACGCTCGGGCTCACTCGATCAGGTGCAGCACGTCGTGATCCTGATGCAGGAGAACCGCTCCTTCGACCACTACTTCGGAACCATGAGCGGGGTCCGGGGATTCGGCGACAAGCGGGCCGTGCGACTGCCGTCCGGCGGCTACGACCCGATCCTGCAGGCGGCCATGGATTCCGCGGTGGGCGGCGGGCTCGGGGTCGATCTGGGTAGCGGGTCGGCCGGGACCGGCAGTGCCAGCGGGTCGGCCAGCGGCAGTGGCAGTGGCTCCGGCAGCGGTTCGGGCAGCGGATCCGGCTCCAGCAGCGGCTCCGCGGGCGGTGACCGCGACGCCTTCCATCAGCCGGATGCCTTCAGCAGCACCGGATTTCTGCTGCCCTGGCATGTGGACACCACGCGGGTGGACGGTCAGGATCTCGGCGATCTCGCGCACGACTGGAACACCACGCACATGGCCTGGGCGGACGGCGCGTACCACTCGTGGATCGCGGCCAAGTCCAAGATGACCATGGGTTACTTCACCGAGGCCGATATTCCGTTCCATCGCGCCTTGGCCTCCGCGTTCACCATCTGCGACCACTACTTCTGCTCGATTCAGGGGCCCACCACACCGAATCGCCTGTTCCACTGGACCGGGACCATCGATCCGGCCGGGCGAGCGGGCGGTCCGGCGGTGTCCAATCCCCCGGACTACCGGGCCTCCTACAGCTGGACCACCTATCCCGAACGGCTGCAGCAGGCCGGGATTTCGTGGCAGGTGTACGCCGACAACCACAGTGGCGGCGACTTCCTCGCAGACTTCGGCGACAATCCGCTGTGGCTCTTCCGCGCCTACCACGACGCCGCGAGCTCCGCCGATCCCGCCGTTCGGCAGCTGGCCGACCGCGCCGGAGTCACCTCCGCCGGAATGACGCCCGCCCCGGCGGGAGTGGACGGCACGAACGTGGATTACGTTCTGCAGCAGTTCATTTCCGATTGCTCGGCGGGCACCCTGCCGCAGGTGTCGTGGGTGGTCGCCCCCGCCGGGTACTCCGAGCATCCGGCCTACCGTCCCGCCGACGGTGCCGCCTACATCCAGCGGGTGCTGCGGGCCCTGTGGGACAACCCGAAATTGTGGGAATCGACTGTCCTGCTGGTGAATTACGACGAGAACGACGGCTTCTTCGATCACGTGGTGCCGCCGACCGCCCCGCCCGGCACCCCCGACGAGACCCTGGCAGCGCTCGAGATCGGCGGTGACCTGAGCTCCGGCTCGGCCACGCTCGGACTGGGCACGGGTTCGGCCGCGATGAACACGCTCATCGATCGGGCCGGGGCACTGCTGGGCGGGCAGTCGCCGATCGGGCTGGGACCGCGGGTGCCGATGCTGGTCATCTCCCCGTGGAGCCGCGGCGGCTGGGTGAATTCCCAAGTGTTCGACCACACTTCGGTGCTGCGCTTCCTGGAGCAGTGGACCGGCGTGGTGGAGCCGAACATCTCGGCGTGGCGGCGCGCGGTGTGCGGCGATCTCACCAGCTGCTTCGATTTCGGCAAGCGCGACACCAGCATTCCCACGCTGCCCGACGCCAACGCCTTGCGAGCGCAGGCCGCCGGGAACAAGAACCTGCCCAAGGCCATGCCGCCCAGCCCGGCCGGGCAGCAGATGCCGTTGCAGGACGGCGGCCGGGCCAAGGCTCGCCCGCTGCCGTACCAGCCGATCGCGTGGCTGGAGATCGCGGGATCGGCGGCGACGGCCCGGTTCGGTAATCAGGGCACGGAGGCGGTCGCGTTCCAAACCTTTGCCTACCAGGATAATTCGATCCGGCAGACCGTGGTGGCCCCCGGCGGGAGCGCGCAGGAACGCTTCCAGGTCGGCGGCTCCTACGATTTCGCGATCCACGCGGCGAACGGCTTCCTGGTCGAGGCGGCGGGCGGCTCCGACAGCGCCGCCCTGACCGCCACCGCCGCGATCGGCGGCAGCGGCGGATCGCCCACCTTCGTTGTGACAGTGGCGAATTCCGGCAGCGCCTCGATGACCGTCGACGTGGGCGGCAACCACACCACGATCGATGCCGGTGGCCGCCACGACTTCACCGCGCCACTCGACGAGGGCTGGTACGACCTCACCATCACCATGACCGGAAACTCGAACTGGCGCAGGCATTTCGCGGGCCACCTCGAGAACGGGAGTGCCAGCAGTACCGTCTGATCGCTCAGGATCCGAAAGCGGCGGAATGCCATTCGGGTAGCGCGTCGGGATGGGCGCGCAGGTACTTGAGCGACTGTTTCATGTAGACGCGGGGGTTCGTATCGAGGTGGCGGGCCCACCCCGGTTTCGAATCCCCGCGCATGACCGTCCAGCAGGCCAGCGCGTACCCGTACATCGGCTGCGATAAATACCCCAGCCGCTGCGACCGCCACCCGATGCTGCTCTGCGAGAACTGAAAGGCGGCATTGGCATTGAAGACGCCCAGCCCGAGGTAGACGGTCGCCAGATCGGTGAGTTGTTCGCCGTCGTGCCGATCCGCCGGAATCCGCCGCTCCCCCAGTAGCCGCTCGTGCGCCAGTTCGTGGGCGATGGTCGCCACCAGGGTGACCGGTGAGCGCAGCCGGTCCAGATCCAGTGACACCACGGCCCGCCCGTGCTCGAGCCGATAGTGCCCGGCCTCCCCGCTCCCGGAGCGCTCCAGGAAACCGGGCAGGTCCGGCGGCGGGGAACCTTCCGAATCGAATTCCACCACAATGCGATCCCGGTTCACGCCCATGTACCCGGCCACCCGCTCCACCACCGACAACACATCCATTTCGGACGCGTCATAGGTGCCGGGAAAGAAATCGGAGGTCGGCAGGATCACCGGGCTGCGCAGGGTGCGGGTGCCGAATTCCGCCGCGCACCACCGCAGCATCTCCTCGACCCAGATCCGCTCCAGCTCGTCCACCGGAGGGCGCGGCCGAAAAAATCCCATGCCGCATTATGTCCGCCGTACGACCGAAGCGCGCCCCGAGAAAACCGGTGACCTCACAGCGGAATGAACGCTCGCAGGATGCCGACCACATTCGACACGATGCCGGTGACGGTGCTCGCCAAGTCCAGCGCGGACGAACCCAGGTTGAAGATTTCGCTACTCATCGAGGCCTCTTCCTTAGACAGCGTTGTACTAGGGAGGGACTACCTGATCGAAATCACCGGATAGCGTGTGCCGCCGAAGGCGCGAAAGCCGTGAGGCCCGGGTGGGTACGGCCGGGCGCGGCCGTTGACTCCCCGCCCGCCAACGGCCGCAGGCGCAAGGGCGGACGGCCGGACCTGCACACCCTTGCGCACCATCCAAGGTGCCGGAATCAGCCCGGTATGTCTGTCGGATGTTCGACGGACAGTGAGGTGAACGGCCGGATGCCATGCTGGTTCGGATTCCGTTCGGTACCGTGTCCCGGTGCCGCGCGACCCTGACCCGACCCATGCAGCGGTCGCGCAAGAAGCCACCTGGCTGGCCATCCGATTCCGGCACGCGGCCTACCTGCTGCTCACGCTCGTGCATCTGGCGAGCGGCGTCGCGGATCCGGGACCCGGGCGGGCGGTCACCATCGGGCTGGCGGTGTGGTCGGCGGGCCGGCTGTGGTGGCGTCGGATCGGTCCGTGGTGGACCGCGGCGGATATCGCGGTGGTAGCCGTCTACCTGCTGGGCACGGTGTCGGTGGCCGCGGAAGCCAGTACGACCAAGGACCTCATCGATGTGAAAGTCGTGGCGGCGACGGTGATCTCGGTGGGCATCGCGGAAACGGCGCGGATCTCCGCGGCGGTGACCGCGCTCGTGCTGGTGCTGCTCTACTACGCCAACTCCGGACTGCCCGGGCTCACGCCGTGGCGCTTCCTGTCCGATCTGGCCATCGCCTACCTGCTGGTGGAATGGCTGCTGGCCATGGGTGTGCGCCGGGTCGTGTTGCGGGCCGCCACCGTCCACGATCAGACCGTGACCGCCGCCGCGGACGCCCGCGTCGCCAGTGAGGTGGCGGCGGCACGACGGCGCTACGAACACGAGCAGTGGGCGGTCATGCACGACACCGCCGCCGCCACCCTGCTCATGGTCGGCCAGGGCGCGGCCGCCGATCCCGAGCGCATCGCCCGGCAGGCCGCCCGCGATCTCACCGTGCTCGAGTCCGGCATCCCGCTGCCCGGCGACGACTCCGAGGCCGACCTGTCGGAGTTGTTGCGGGAGTTGAGCACCGCCTGCACCACCCCGGTCACCCTGCGCATCAGCGGCCCGCTGCCACTGCCGCGCGGGCTGGCCTGGACGATCACCGCGGCCGCCCGCGAGGCGCTGACCAATATCGACCGGCATGCGCACGCGAGCGGCGTGACGGTCGACGCCGGGGCGGGGCGGCTGGTCATCGCCGACGACGGCATCGGCTTCGACGGGCCACCCGCGCCCGACCGCTACGGCATCCGGCATTCCATCGTGGAGCGGATGCGCGCGGTGGGCGGCGACGCGGTGATCATCAGCGCCCGCGGCAACGGCACCGAGATCCGGCTCGGCTGGCCGCTGCCGGCTGAAGTTTCTACTGAAACCCTTGCCGCCCCGCCCGATCCGGTGGACGAACCCGAGACCGCCACCGGAATCGACCGGATCGGGCGCAGTTTCGGCTACGGCATGGTCGGCATCGCCGTCGCCGACACGCTGCTGCAGTCCACGCTCACCGCACATCCGGCGTCACCCCCGGCCGCCGTCGACGCCCTGCTGGTCGCGGTGAACATCGGCGGTGCGCTGGCCGCGCTGATCCCACGCCGCCGCGAATCGGTCACCCTCGCCCTGATGGGCGCGGCCATCGCGGCCGCGCTGGTGCTCACCGCCTGGCTGCCCGCCGATGCCGTTCTCGCGGGCCCGAACTGGTCGATCGGCGCGTCCGGCTGGACCGTGGTGGCGCTCGGCTTCCGGCTCTCGCCGCGGCTGTCGCTGTCCGCGCTGACGGCGTGGTGGCTGCTGGTGTGCGCGGTGGTACTGGTGCGCGCGCCGAGCGCGGAGAGCCTCACGGTGCTCGGCTATCACACGGCGGCAATCTTTTTCCTGCAGGTCTTCACGGCCTGGTTCGCGGCCACGCTGGACCGCGCGGCCCGGCAGGCGGCCGCCCTGCACGCCGAACGGCTACGGCACCGCACCACCGACGCGGTCGCGCTGCTGCACGAGCAGGAGTGCCTACGCCGCTACCGGGAACTGCTGACCGAGTTCACCCCACTGCTGCAGGGTCTCGCCGACGGGACCCATGATCCGGAGGATCCGGCCGTGCGCGCCGCCGCCCGCACCGAATACGCCCGACTGCGACGGCTTTTCACCCAGCAGGACGGGGTCGGGCATCCGCTGCTCACCGATCTGCGCACCGGTATCGACGCCGCCGAACGGCGCGGGGTCTCGGTCACCGTGGAGGCCGCGCCCACCGGCCGTGACCTGCCCGACGCCGTGCGCGGACATCTGGTGGCCGCGACCCGGATCATGCTGGACGCCAGCCGTTCCCGCGCCCGCGTGGTGGTCACCGCCGACGCGGACGGCTGCACGGTCAGCGCGCTCGGCGACTGCCCGGTCGAAACCCTGGACCGGCTGTCCACGCTGACCGACACCGCCGTGCACACCGAAGTGGTGACCGCGGGCGAATTGCTCTGGGCGCGACTGCATCACCGCTTCGAGTTGGAGGAAGCCCGTTGATCCGCATCGCCATCGTCGATGACCATCCCTTGATCCGGGACGGGGTCCGGGGCTGGTGCGCCGCCGCCGAACCGCACATCCAGGTGGCCGCCGACCATCCGGATCCGGCCGCCTTCCTGGCGTCGACCGGACCCGATCGCGGCGACCTGGACGCGGTGGTGCTGGACCTCCAATTCGACCAGCGCGCACCGGATCTCGAAGCCCTGACGACAATCTGCGCGCGCGGCCACCGGGTGGTCGTCTACTCCCAGTACACCGAACCGCATCTGGTCCGCGACTGCCTGGACCTGGGCGCGGTCACCTACCTGTCGAAAACCGAAGGCCGCGAACACCTCATCGCCGCCCTGCACGCGGCCGCCGAAGTCCGGCCCTACCTCAGCCCCACCATGGCCCGCGCCATGAGCACCGACGGCGACGACCGCCCCAAACTCTCGCAGCGCGAACGCGAGGTGCTGCTGGCCTGGTTCCAGACCGAGTCCAAAGCCCTCGTGGCCCAACAGCTCTACATCACCGTCGGCACGGTCAACACCTACCTGGAGCGCATCCGCGCCAAGTACGCCTCGGTGGGCCGCTCGGCCCCCACCAAGGCGGCCCTGGTGGCCCGCGCCATCCGAGACGGCCTCATCACCACCGACGAGCTCTGACCGGTCGGCGTGTAACCCCGTGCCGTATCGATAGATACCCGCCGAATCCACAGGCATCGGCGGGGCTCGATCGGAAGGAAACCGAATGCCATCTCCGAGTAGCAGAGCAGCGGCGATAGCGCGACTGGCCGCGATCGCCGCGACCATGGCCGCCGTGCCCGCCATCGCGGCCAGTATCGCCGGTCCCGCCGAAGCGGCCGCACCGCCGCAACCCATCCCAGTCGGGGCGGCGGCACTGACTCATCTGTCGACGCTGTTCGACCAGGGAGTCAGCGTGATACCCGCCGGCCACGGCGTGCAGAAGGACACCAACGAGCCGAATCCGTTCCACCAGTTCCACCAGAGTCCATTCCATCAAGGCGGCGGGTTCAACCAGCTACCCCCGTTCCACGAGGCGCCCCCGCCGCACAATCCGCCGCCCGACCCCTTCGAACAGCTCGTCGATCCCTGATCCGCACCACCCGAGAAAGGCTGTGCCCAGGTGAATTCGACCGATCGAAGCTTGCAGATCGTGGTGAAGGTCTCGAAGTTCTGCAATCTGCGCTGCCGATACTGTTATGAATATCCCGAACTCGGCAATCGTGCCGCGATGTCCAACGCGCAGGTGGCCGTCATGTACCGCACCCTGCGTGACTACATCGCAATGGCCGACCGCCGAGACGGCGCGCGCACGCGGCTGCAATTCATCTGGCACGGTGGCGAACCGCTGCTGCAGCCCCCGGAGTTCTATCGACAGACCTGGGCCGACCAGCGGGAGATCTTCGGCGCGGAGATCGCGACGAGCAACAGCGTGCAGACGAATCTGGTTGTGCTGGACGATGATCGCCGCCGACTACTGCGTGAAGGCTTCGACTCCGTGGGTGTATCCCTGGACGTGGCAGGCGGATTGCGGGTGAACGCTGCGGGCCGGGACTCGCACGACCGCGTGGCAGGCAACCTGGAAACGCTGCGGGCCGACGGAGTCGGCGTCGGATGCATCTCGGTGCTCACCGCGCAGAACATCCACGCCGTCGATCAGGTGTTCCGCTACTTCGAGGAACGGAATCTGCACTTTCGGGTGTTGCCGCTCTTCGACACCGGTGCACCCGGGCAGACCACACCGTTCGAAGTGAGCCGGGAACAGGAACTGTCCGCGCTCGCGCAACTGGTGGACCTGTGGCTGAGCAGCGAGACGCTGGAGCGGCCCCCTGCCCCACTCGACGGCTACGTCCAGCTGGCGGCCCGCCATCTCGCCGGAAACCAACCGTGCGACTACCGCGACCGCCGGGAATGGCTGCCGCTGATCCTGGTCAACACCGACGGCTCATGCTTCACCTACGGTGAACCCTACGGCGATCCGGAGTGGTCGATCGGCAATATCTTCACCGAGAGCTTCGCCGATATGCTCGCGGGCCCGGTCTTCGAACGCTGCGCGGTCCAGGCCGAACGGCGGGTCGCCCGAAACTGCCTGTCCTGCCCGTTCTTCGACGTCTGCGGCGGATCGCTGGTCGCCGATACCGAAACCCGGGATCGCGATCAGGACGGCCACGGCACCCTGCTGTGCACCGCCCGGCCGATGATCGCCTACATCGTCGAACAATTGCGCGGCCGGGTACCCGAGACCGTCGCGCAGTGGCATCGGCAGGACACCCCGGCATGATCACCGATATCGACCATCCCGGCCTCCTCGACGGGCTGACCCTGTTGCTCCCCTCCGGCGCACCTGCCGCCGGCAGAGTCGAATTGAGTGCGGGCTTCCTACCGGCGAGCGAAGCACCCTGCTCCACAACGTATTCCGAGCAAGCATTCGTACCCCGCGGGCCGTGGCGGCCGCCGACCTGTCACGAACGCACGCTGCTGTACGGTCGCGCCGCCTTCGGTGCTCGCCCCGGTGACTGGATCGCCGTCATTCCCGTACCCGCCCAGGTGCTTTCGGCGTTCACCGCCTTGCGTACCGCAGCGGCCGGTGGCAACGAGCAGACGATGCGGTCCCTGATCGACGGGCCTTGCGGCCGTACGGCATTGGTCGAGGCGATCCGCTGGGCTATGACGCTGAGCGATCCGGCACGGCTGAGTGTCGAGAACCCGATGTTCTACAGCAGAACACCCGTGGGGAATCTGACGTTGACCACGGGCAGCCACGGGCAACGGGTCGGACTGCACGTCGACAGTTGGCACGACAGCCCACTCGCCGCACGCGCAACGGCACCGAACCGCTTGTCGGTCAACCTGGGTCACCACGACCGGTGGCTGCTCTGCGTCAACGCTCCGCTGCACGTGATGGAGCGAGCGCTCCGCGAACGCGGCCTGCTCGACGGCGCGGACGGCCCACGCAGCGGCCTGGGCAAACGCTTCATGGAGGTATTCCCGCGCTATCCGGTCACGAAGATCGCCATTCATCCGGGCGAGGCCTACATCGCCCCCACCGAGAACATGCTCCACGACGGCTACGCCCAACCCCACGGGCAGCTGGACCTGCAGTTCTGCTGCCGCGGCTACTTCCGCGCCGAGCTCTAGTCGGCGTCCTCGTCGAGGTCGACGTCGATCTTGTCGCGGTCGGCCCACTCCAGCAGCGGTGCGATGTCGAAGACCGCCTCGTCGATGCCCGCATGCAGATCGCCCAGTTCGGCGTATCGCGCGGGGACGGTCTTCATGGTGAAGTCGGCGGGGACGATATCGGGAATCTCGTTCCAGCGCACCGGGGTCGACACCGTCGCCTCCGGCACGCCGCGCACCGAGTAGGCCGCCGCGATGGTGTGGTCGCGCGCATTCTGGTTGTAGTCGACGAACAGTTGCGCCGGATCGCGGTCCTTGCGCCACCACGCCGTGGTGACGTCCGCGGGTGCGCGCCGCTCGACCTCGTGGGCGAAAGCCAGTGCGGCCCGACGCACCTCCTGGAAGCCGTAGTCCGGGGTGATCCGCACGTAGATGTGTAATCCCTTGCCGCCGGAGGTTTTCGGCCAGCCGACCGCGCCGAGATCATCGAGCACCTCGTGCGCGACCTCCGCGACCCGCTGTACCCGCGACCACGGGCAGTCCGGCATGGGGTCGAGGTCGATGCGCCACTCGTCGGGGCGTTCGGTGTCGAAACGCCGTAAGTTCCAAGGATGGAACTCGACCGTGGACATCTGCACCGCCCAGATCACGTCGGCAAGTTTCTCCACGCACACCTCGTCGGCGGTGCGGCCGTAGCGTGGGAAGTAGAGCTGCACGGTCGGAATCCAGTCCGGGGCACCGCCGGGGATGCGCTTCTGATGCACCTTGCCGCCGGGCAGGCCTTTGGGGAATCGATGCAGCATGCAGGGGCGATCGCGCAGGGCGTTGACGATGCCGTCGCCCACGCTCAGGTAGTACTGGACAAGATCGAGCTTGGTCGCCCCGGTATCCGGGAAGTACACCCGGTCCGGATTGGACACGCGCACAGTGTGCTCACCGACGGGTATTTCGACCGCCGGGGCAGCTGACTTGCTGGCCACCCGTCCGACGGTAACCGGCATTGCGGCCGCGCGCATGACACAACACCACGTTTTAGAACACGTTATAGTTCTCGGCAACTGGCTTTGTTCGTTCGGGAAGGCGGTCGCAACGGTGCGGACCTGGGACTCTTCGGCCGATGTGGTGGTCGTCGGATACGGCGGCGCGGGTGTCGCGGCGGCGCTCGCCGCGCGGGAATCCGGAGCCGATGTGCTCGCGCTGGATCGGTATCTGGGCGGCGGCGCGACCGCGCTGTCCGGCGGCATCGTCTACGCGGGCGGCGGCACCTGGGTGCAGCGCGCCGCCGGGGTCTCCGATGACGTCGAGAACATGCTGTCGTACCTGCGCGCCGAGGTCGGCGACACGGTGAGCGAGCGGACGCTGCGGCGGTTCTGCGAAGAATCGCCGGCCATGATCGACTGGCTGACCAGCCACGGGGTGCCGTTCCAGCCGTCACTGTGCCCGTTCAAGACCTCCTACCCCACCGACGACTACTACCTGTACTACTCGGGCAGCGAAAACTCCGGCGGCTTCCGGGAATTGGCCACGCCCCGGCAGCGCGGCCACCGCGCACACGGGCGGGGAGTGTCCGGTAAGAAGCTGTTCGGGCCGCTCGCCGCATCGGCCGCGCAGCACGGTGTCCGCGTCCAGATCGGCACCCGGGCAACACGACTCGTGCTCGAGGACGGCCGGGTCACCGGCATCGAGGCGACCACGATCAGCCGTGCGCCGCTCGCGGTGCAGCGCCGATTCGCCGCGCTGTCGAAGATCTCCGCGAAACCCGGTGTGTACCACCAGGGTCTGCGCCGGGCCGTGCAGGCGCTGCTCGCCCGCATCGAGCGCCGCTACGGCGTGCCCGTGCGGATCCAGGCCCGCTCGGGCGTCATCCTCACCACCGGCGGGTTCATCGCCAACGGCGAAATGGTGAAGCAGTATGCGCCCGAGTACCCGTGGGCCGAGGGCCTGCCGCTGGGCACCGCCGGTGACGACGGCAGCGGCATCGCCATGGCGCAGGCCCTGGGCGCGGCCACCGGCCGCATGGATGTGCTGTCCACCTGGCGGTTCATCGCCCCGCCGAGCGCGTTCTTCGGTTCGATCGCGGTGGACGCCAACGGGAATCGCATGATCGACGAGTCCCGCTACGGCGCGGCCCTCGGCCAGGCCATTGCCGCCGCCCCCGGCCACCGGGCCTGGCTGCTCGTCGACGCCGCACTGGCCGCCGAGGCCCGCCGCCAGCTCGGCAAGCAATCGGTGTGGTTCCAGCGCATGCAGGCCGAACGTCTCATGCGCATGGGCAGCGCCTCCGGCCGGACCGTCGAAGAGGTCGCCGCCCGCGCCGGAATCGAACCCGCGGCGCTGCGCAAGACCGTGGACGCCCACAACCGCGCCATCGAGCACAACCAACCCGACCCGATGGGCAAACC
Source organism: Nocardia sp. NPDC059240 (assembly GCF_042753865.1). Classification (NCBI taxonomy): domain Bacteria; kingdom Bacillati; phylum Actinomycetota; class Actinomycetes; order Mycobacteriales; family Nocardiaceae; genus Nocardia; species Nocardia sp. NPDC059240. Next base: position 596,413 of record NZ_JBHZAC010000004.1, read on the forward strand.
CGACGACCTGCGCCGCCCCCTGCATTCGGGCCCCTTTGCCCTCCTGGACATCTCGTTCAAATCCCACCTCACCTACCCCATGCCCATGCTCACCCTCGGCGGCCTGCTGGTCGACGAGGAAACCGGCGCAGTCCGCACCGACTCGGGCTCGTCCATCCCCGGCCTCTTCGCCGCGGGCCGCGCCGCCGTAGGCATCTGCTCCAACTCCTACGTCAGCGGCCTCTCCCTCGCCGACTGCGTCTACTCCGGCCGCCGCGCCGGCACCCACGCCGTACAACTCGCCAACACCCACTGACCCCGCCACGAACCGCCGCCCCCTAGGACACGAGCCCCCTCGGATCTCCGACCCGGCCACCCGATAGCCGCAGGCGGTCCGCCGGTTCCTCCACCGCACCGCCTACGCTGCGAGGATGGCCGATGACGAAGTCACGACCGATGCGCTGGGGCCCTCGCCGTGGGGGTCGCGGCTGCTGGGTCCGGCCGAGGAGAAGGCCGGGATGCAGCGGGTGCGGGTGCAGGTGCTGCTGACCGTGGGGTTGACGGTGGCGAATCTGACGGGGATGGCCGTGGCGATCGCGTTGATCGCGTTCGTGCTGCCCGGGCCGCCGATCCTCACCCGGGAACTGGTGCTGTTGAATTTCGTGGCCGCGCCCTTGTACTCCTTCGCGGCGCTGGTGGGCGGATTGTGGTGGGGCACCGCCTACGGCCTGGGGACGCTGCGGTGGTCACGCGAACCCGATCAGGTGCCGACCGCGGCCGAGCGGGCTGCGGCGGGCGCGTTGCCGCGCAAGCTGGTGGTTTCGCAGGCCCTGCTGTGGCTGGGCGGGCTGGCGGTGTTGACCCCCCTCTACGGGCGGGCGGATCCGGCGCTGGTGCCGAAGATCGTGCTGGGTTTCGGGTTCAGCGCGATCGTGGTGTGCGCCAACAGCTATCTGATCACCGAGTTCGCGCTGCGGCCCATCACGGCGCGGGTGCTGGATGCCGCCACCTCGCGGCAGCGGCGTGGGCTGGGCGTTTTCGGCCGCACGGTAGTGGTGTGGGTGCTCGGCACGGGTGTGCCGGTGGCGCTGCTCATGTCGGTGGCGGTGCTGGTGCTGGCCGGCTGGCATGCCAGTAGCGAACGCCTGGCAGTGGTGGTGCTGGCATTGGGCGGGGCCACCTTGTTCTTCGGTCTGCTGCTCATGGTGCTGACACTCTCGGCGGCGGTGGCCCCGATTCGCGCGGTGCGCACGGCCATGCGCCGGGTCGAGGACGGCGACCTGCGGGTGGCGGTCACCGTCTACGACGGCACCGAATTGGGCGAATTGCAAAGCGGTTTCAACCACATGGTGTCGGGCCTGCGGGAGCGCGAGAAGATGCGCGATCTGTTCGGCCGCCATGTCGGGCACGATGTCGCCGAGGTCGCGTTGGCCCGCGATCCCGAATTGGGCGGCACCGAAACCGAAGCCGCCGCACTGTTCATCGACATCATCGGTTCCACCACACTGACCGCCACTCGCCCGGCCGCCGAAGTCGTCGCCATTCTCAATGATTTCTTCACCATCGTGGTCGACGAGGTGGAACGCTGTGGCGGCCTGCTCAACAAATTCGAGGGCGATGCCGCACTCGCCGTATTCGGCGCTCCCGCACCGCATTCCGATGCCGCCGGGGGCGCACTCGCGGCCGCCCGCAATATTCGCCGCCGATTGGCCTCGGCCGCCACCGAATTCGACGCGGGCATCGGCGTGGCGGCGGGACGGGTGATCGCGGGCAATGTCGGATCGGATCGCCGCTACGAATTCACCGTCATCGGCGACGCCGTCAATGAGGCCGCCCGATTGTGCGAATTGGCGAAGAACGACGAACTGCGGGTCCTGACCTCCGCGACCACCATTGCCGCGGCCGCGACGCGTGAGCAGATGCATTGGCGGCTGGGCGAATCGGTGACATTGCGCGGCCGCACCCGGCCGACGAGATTGGCCCGCCCCAGCACCGTCGAGCGCAGAAATGGCTACGGCGAGCGAGCCGATTCTGTAGGAAAATACGAGTAGGGCCGGTAGCCACGCCGACCCGGCTGGATAATCGAACAATCTGCTGCGGGACAGGTATTTACTGCGCCATTATTCGGGTCGTGGTCGCGGCCTCCCCGGTCGTAGTTCACGCGTTCCAGGAGGCTTCTCATGCAAATGCGCTTTTCGCGCCCCTCCCGCAGACCCGAGCTCGGCGAACTCACGCCGACCGGTTCGACACCACCACGGCATCCCGTCGACGAAATCCCCAAGCCGCCACGACTGGCCCTGCTGGGTCTGCAGCACCTGGCGATCATGTACGCCGGCGCGGTCGCGGTGCCGCTGCTCGTCGGCGGGGCACTGAAACTCTCGCCCCACACCATCGGCCTGCTCGTCAATGCCGACCTGCTGGTTTCCGGCATTGTCACCATCATTCAGTCGGTCGGCATCGGCCGGATCCTCGGTGTCCGGCTGCCCGTGGTGGCAGGCGCGACCTTCACCGTGGTCTCGCCGATGATCCTGATCGCGCAGGAATTCGGCGGCGGCGAGGCCGGATTGCCGACGGTGTACGGCGCGATCCTCGTGTCCGGCGTGTTCGGCCTGATCATCGCGCGCTTCTTCGCGAAGGTGGTGCGATTCTTCCCGCCGCTGGTGTCGGGCTGCGTGATCTGTGTGATCGGGTTGTCGCTGATCGGCGCGGATGCCGGGCTGATCGCGGGTGACGACCCGAAATCGGCCGACTACGGCCAGATCTCGCATATCGGCCTGGCCGGTCTGGTGATCGCGCTGATCGTGGTGATCCACCGCTTCACCCGCGGACTGCTCAGCCAGCTGGCCGTGCTGCTGAGCATGGCCATCGGCACGCTGGTGGCCTGGCCCATGCACCTGGTCGACATGTCGAATGTCGGGCCGTCCGCGTGGTTCGGCATCTCCAAGCCGTTCATCTTCGGCGCGCCCCAATTCCATATCGGCGCGATCATTTCCATGTGCGTGGTCATGCTGGTGACCTTCACCGAGTCCACCGCCGATATGGTCGCCGTCGCGGAGATGGTCGACAAGGAACTGGAACCCGCCGATCTGGGGCGCGGTCTGGCCGCCGACGGTCTGTCCGCGGTGCTGGCCGGATTCATGAACTCCTTCCCCGACACCGCCTTCGCCGAGAATGTCGGCCTGGTGGGTTTGACCGGTGTGCGCAGCCGCTGGGTGGTCGCGACCTGTGGCGGCATGCTGGTGGCACTGGGCCTGGTGCCCAAGGTCGGCAGTGTCGTTGCCGCGCTGCCGGGTCCGGTGGTCGGCGGCGCGGCCACGGTCATGTTCGCCATGGTGACCGCGGTCGGGCTGCGGGTGCTGCACAAGGTCCAGTTCGAGGGCACCAGCAACATGCTGATCATCGCGGTCACGCTGTCGGTGGCGCTGCTGCCGGCGGTCGCGCCGAACATCTACACGAAGTTCCCGACCAACTTCCAGATGATCGCGAGCAGCCCGATCACCTCGGCGGTGATCGTGGTGTTCGTGCTGAATCTGGTGTTCAACCACTGGGGTGCGGGTAAGCGGAAAGACATCAAGGAAGTCGCGGCCGCTCCGCACTGATCCGGCCGCGGGCTCCCATTGACTGGGGCATGCTGTCTCACTACTTTGAGTGGGACAGCATGTCTCATAGTCGTTCGGCAAGGGGGCCGCGATATGACCGATTCCTCGACGAAGCTGTACCCACCCCGGTGGGCCCCGACCTTCCTGCGCTGGCACGACACCCGCATCGGCTGGTGGCAGTCCTGGCGACTCGCACTCGGGGCGCTCCCCCGGGTACGTGATCACACGGTGCTCGATTACGCCACAGCCCTGCCCGGCGCGGACGACGTGATGGTGGCCCGGGTGCCCTTCGCCCGATTCGTCGTGGTGCGCAGCCCGGAACTGGTGCGCCAGGTGCTGGTCACCAATCAGAACAACTATGCGAAGAGCCCCGAGTACGACATGCTCGCCGTCGCCTTCGGACGCGGGTTGGTCACCGACTTCAATGATGAACAGTGGCAACGTAATCGGCGGCTGGTGCAGCCGATCTTCGCCAAACGCAATGTGGACGGTTTCGCGCCGGTGATGGTGGCGGCCGCCCGGGACGCGGTGGAGCGGATCCGGACGCTGAGCGCGACCGGCGAGAGTGTCGATGTGGGAGCCGAAATGAATCGGCTCACCCTGGATGTCACCTCGCGCACCATGTTCGGCACCGATATCACCGGCCCCATGTCCGAGGTAGTGCTCGAGCGGCTGCTGCGCTTCTTCGGGCGCGGGTTCATGACCAATCTCAGCCATCCGCTGCACCATGTCTCGACCTGGGTGATGCAACGGCGCGGCCACGGTGACGCCGCGAATTCCCGTGTGCCCCTGCGGATCATGCGGAAGGCGGGCTGGGTGATCGAGCCGCGCGCCATGCGGGATCTGCGGCATGCCGAGCAGGTGGTGGACGGGCTCATCGCCGACCATCGCGCCGGGCGGATCGCCCGCAAGGACAACCTGCTGGCCCTGCTGATGGATGCCGAGGACCCCGAAACCGGCTACCGCTACAGCGATCAGGAGATCCACGACGAGCTGATGACCTTCATCGGGGCCGGAATGGAAACCACCGCAACGGCTTTGAGCTGGGTATGGCAGCTGCTGTCCGAGAATCCGGAGGCCCGCGAGCGACTGCGGCAGGAGGTGCTCGCGGTGCTGGGCGACCGGCCCGCCACGGCCGCCGATCTCGAGCATCTCCCGTGGACGCAGGCCGTGGTCGCCGAAACCATGCGGCTGCTGCCGCCGGTGATCGGATTGGCAAGGACCACAAAGGATCACGACGTGCTCAGCGGCTATGCCATCAAGCCCGGCACCACGGTCGCCGTCATCCTGCACGCGCTGCATCATCACCAGCGAGTGTGGGAGCGACCCGACGAGTTCGATCCGAGCCGGTTCCTGCCGGAAAACCTGGCACGCGAACAGAAGCGGGCCGCCATCCCCTTCGGCGCGGGCAAACGCATGTGCGTGGCTTCGGGTTTCGCGAGTATGGAGGCCACCCTGGTGGTCGCGACCTTCGCCCAGCACCTGGAGTTCGACGCGGTTTCCCCCGAACGGGTGCGCCGCCAGATCTCCTTCACCGGCGGCCCCGACGGTCCCCTGCCCATGCGCCCCCGGTTCCTGCCGCAGGCCCGCCCCGTCGACACCGCCGTATAGTCGAATCTCGTGAAACCGCCCCCTCATCTGCGCCCGCACCGCAGGCGGTCGGGCGGTCAGCGCTGGGACGAGCACAACACCGCGCGCCGCACCGCCATCCTCGAGGCGGCCCTCGACCTGATCGAGGAGCATGCGCCCGGCGCGGAAATCTCAACCCAGCAGATCGCCGACCGTGCGGGCCTGGCCCGCTCGGTCGTCTACCGCCAGTTCCAGAACCGCGAGGATCTCGACGCCCGCGCCCGCGAATTCGTCTTCGACCGCTACCTGGCCGAATTCGAGGAGATCCTGATCCTCGATCCCGCGAAGACCGCCGAGGACATCATCTTCGACGTCCTGCTCACCGTCGTCCGCTGGACCACCGACCACCCCAACCTCTACCACTTCGCCCAACTCGGCCCCCTCCCCGGCCACCCCACCGCCGACGCCCTCACCACCTTCCGTCAGCGCGTAGCCGACACCCTCTGGCACCGATTCGCCTCCTGGACAGCAGTTCTCGGCATCGACGTCACCCCCTTCCACCCGATGATCTACGGCGTGGTCGGCATGGTCGAGGGCGTCATCTCCCAATACCTCTCCACCCCGAACGATTCCAACCGTCCCGCCCAGGAAGCCCTGGCCCGCCTGCTGACCTCCTCCACCTGGCACCTCTTCGACGGCCACGCCCGCGACCTCGGCTACACCTTCCACCGCACCGACCCGGTAGCCGCCACCCTCGGCACCCTCTTCGCCGCCGCATCCGAGCGCACCGAACCACCCCGTACCCACCGCTGAATCCCCCCTACCGGCCAGGCGCTTCGGCGTCAGCGCCGCGCCCGTGCGGCGTATGCCCGAATCCACCACTGCACGATCCCGGCGAAGACGCCGAGCAGCAGGGCCAGCGCAGCCGGCAGTGCACTGCCCGTGGCCACCGCGACACCGATCAACACCGCCATCGCGAGCAGCAGCGCCACCTGCACGAGGGACGCCGTCCGGGAGCGCAGCACCGACCAGACCACGCGCCGTTGCCCGCGCGGCAGCGCCCGGTACACCCAGGCGAACACCGCCAGTACACCGAGCACCCCAGCCATTCCGATCATGCGACCCGCCGGAGTCACCACGTCGGTGCCGCCCACGTCGTTCGAGGCCGGTGTGGCGGTGCCGAACACCAGTAGCGCGAATGACACTGCGAACGCGAGGAATTGCAGCGTGACCAACGCCATGCGCAGCACGACTCCGACATTGTGGCGGACCAGGTCCGCCAGGCCCGGATCCATCGCCCCGGCCCGCAGGAATCCGCGCGTCGCCCGGAGCCAATGGTGCGAATGAAGTTGGTGCAGTGCGAGATTGTGCGCGGCCTCGGCGTTCTCGGGGTCGAGTCGCAGCGCGGTGCGGAAGGATTCCGAGGCGGGGCCGGGCAACAAGCGGCCCAGTCGGCGGCGTCGGAGCAGTATCGACCCGCGCACCTGATGCGCGGCGGAAGAGTTGGGGTCCAGCATGATCGCCTGATCGATGGCCGCCAAAGCTTGATCCGACGAGATCTCCCGCAGGACTACGGCTGCCGCCAAATGGTTGACCGCCGTGTCGGGTCCCAGTGTGACGGCCCGCCGGGCAGCAGTCTCCGCCTCGGCATGATTGCCGAGCTCGTTCGCCGCCAATGCCAGTACGCGCAAAGCGAATTGGTGATCAGGGCTGACCCGCAGCGTTGCCCGGGCGAACTCCGCCGCGCGCGGATAGCGCTTCATTCGCAATGCGGCGCTCGCCGCGTAGGCGGTCGCGTCCACGTTGTCGGGCTCCGCGGCCAGCACCTCGACCAGCAGTTCCAGCGCCGCCTCCGGCCGCCCGATATCGAGCAGCGCGACGGCCCGCTGGATCCGCGGGTTCACCGGTGCTTCCGGCTCCGGATGTACTCGGCCAGCTCGTCGTAGCTGCCGTCGGCATTGGCGAAATCGACGATATTGCGGGCGGATTCGAACCAGGGGCCGGCGCTGGGCCGGATCCGGCCGAGCGCGGTGACCATATCGGCCATGGTGACCGGCCGGACCGTGCCGGTGCTGATGGATTCCGCCAGCGCCAGCTGGGTGGCCGAGGTGCACACGTGGGCCAGGTCCGCGCCCGAAAAGCCTTCGGTGCGTTGCACTATCGCCCCCAGGTCGATGCCCGCGACGGGGCGGTCGCGCAGGTGATGGCGCAGAATCGCGCGCCGGGCCTCGGGATCGGGCAGGGTCACCAGGATCATGCGGTCGAAGCGCCCTGGCCGGCGCAGCGCGACATCGATGTCCCACGGATGGTTGGTCGCGCCGAGCACGTACACGCCGTCGTTGTCGGCGGACATCGAATCCATCTCCGCCAGTAGCTGATTCACCACCGCGCGCATGGCCGAGGAATTGCGCAGCTGACTGCGTTTGTGGCCGAGGGCGTCGATCTCGTCGAAGAACAGCACGCAGGGCGCGTTGCGTCGCCCGGTCTCGAAGATCTGGTGCAGGTTCCGTTCGCTGGCCCCGATCCAGATGTCGAGGACGTCGCTGATCTGCACCGGATAGAAGTTCGCCCCCAACTCCCCCGCCACCGCGGACGCGAGGAAGGTCTTCCCACACCCCGGCGGACCGTAGAGCAGCAGCCCGCCGCGCGCGCTGGTCCCGTACGCGCGGGCCAACTCCGGATTGCGCAGCGGCCCGAGCAGTGAAAGTTCGAGCTGCCGTTTCACCGCCTCCATGCCACCCACATCGGCAAGGGTGAGGTGCGGCCGGTCCAGCCGATCGGCATCGTCACCCCCGGCAGCCGAGGTCGGCACGTCGTCGACGAACGCAGGCCCGACGATATCCGCCACCTGACTCTCGGCCGCATGCCAATCGAACTGATCACCGCTGTCCCCCGCGTCGGCAACGGCATCGCCACCTTCCCCCGCCAACCCCTGGGTGCACCGTTTCATCAGGTGCTGAACCTCGCCATTGCGCGGATCGGCGATCAACACCTGCGCACACTGCTCGAGCCCCTCGGCATACCGCTTCCGCTCGATCAGCAGCTCGATCAGCCGCAACCGCACGGGAACCAGCTCCGGCATCCGCCGAACCAACTCGAACATTTCCCCGAGAACCGGATCCTCACTCATCGAGCCCCTGACTGTTGTCGCCCGATCGAATGCGTCGATCGTAAACCGACCGGTTTGCAAAAGGCCGCGAGCGGCACGCGGAGCGGGCCAAGGCTCAGGGCGAGCGGATCGCGGTGTCGATGTTGAAGCGGCTGACCTCGGCGGACGGCTCGGCCGTCGGCGATGCGCCGGGCTTCGTTCCGCTTGCCGCGTTGCGATTGCGGGTGGCCTGAGCGGTTACACCAGTTCGGCTGCGGGGCTGGGTGATTCGGCGGGGGCTGGGTCGGATCGGCGGGCGTAGCGCTGGGCTAGGGCGGCGCAGGTGAAGAGTTGGATCTGATGGAAGAGCATGAGGGGGAGGACTATCAGGCCGATGGGGTGGCCCACGAAGAGGACCGAGGCCATAGGGAGGCCGGTGGCTAGGGACTTTTTGGAGCCGCAGAAGGTGAGGACGATGCGGTCGGCGCGGGAGAAGCCCAGGAGGCGGCTGCCGAGTGAGGTGAGGGTGAGGACCAGGGCCAGGAGGGCGGCGCAGACGAGGGTGGTGGAGATGAGGGTGCGGGCGGAGAGGCCGTGCCAGATGCCTTCTGTCACACCGGCACTGAAGGCGGAGTAGACGACGAGGTAGACCGAGCCTCGGTCCACGGTTTTGGTGGCGGCGGGGTGGCTGAGGATCCAGCCGAGGTGGGGGCGTAGCAGTTGTCCGGCCAGGAAGGGCAGGAGCAGCTGGATCACGATGGACAGGATCGCCGACGGTGAGATGTGCACGCCCGCAGTGGTACTCATGCAGGCCATCACCAGTAGCGGGGTGGCGAAGACGCCGATCAGGTTGGAGAGGGAGGCGCTGACCACCGCGCCGGCCACATTGCCGCGGGCCAGGGCGGTGAAGGCGATGGAGGATTGCACGGTCGAGGGGACCAGGCACAGGAACAGGACGCCGGTGTAGAGGTCGGGGGTGAGCACCGACGGGACCAGCAGGCGCAGGGCCAGACCCAGTAGCGGGAAGAGGACGAAGGTGGCGGCCAGCACGCTGGCGTGCAGTCGCCAGTGCTTCAACCCGGCCAGGGCCTCGCGTGGTTCCAGGCGGGCGCCGTAGAGCAGGAACAGCACTCCGATGGCGATCTTGGTGGCCCACTCCAGGATGTCGGCGGCGGTCCCGCGCGCGGGCAGCAGGGCGGCCAGCGCCACGGTGGCGAGGATGCCCAGCATGAAGGAGTCGATGCGGAATTTGGCGAGGAGCTGCACTCTTTCGACGGTAGGATCCCGGACATCGATCGCGATAGTCGTTCGATGCGTTATCTCTGATCGCGAAGCGTGATAATTACTCCATGTTCGAACCCGAGCTGCTACGTACTTTTCTCGCCGTCGAGCAGGCCGGCGGCTTCACCGCCGCCGGTCGGCAACTGGGTCTGCGCCAGTCCACGGTGAGCGGTCACATCGCTCGCCTGGAGCAGGCCGCCAAACGTGAACTGTTCCGCCGCGACACCCGCAATCTGGCGCTGACCGCCGATGGCGCGGCCATGATCGGTTTCGCCCGCGCCATCCTCGACGCGCAGGCCCAGGCGCAGGCCTACTTCTCCGGTTCCACCCTCACCGGCCTGGTCCGACTCGGCGCGTCCGACGATGTGATGGCCAGCGAACTGCCGAACATCCTGCGGGAGTTCCAGCATTCACATCCCGGCGTGGATCTGGAACTCACCGTCGGCCTGAGCGAAACACTCAAGTCGCGCATGGCCGCGGGCGAACTGGACCTGGTCTTCGGCAAGCGTCTGCCCGGCGAGCCGCACGGCAGCCTGCTGTGGCGGGATCGCCTCGTATGGGCGGGTCGTTCGGCCGCAACGGAATTCGACGATCCAGTGCCGTTCGTCACCTACCCGAAGCCGAGCCTGACCCGGCAGCTGGCCTTGCGTGCGTTGAAGCACGCGGGCCGCACCTGCCGGGTCACCTGTGTCAGCGACAGCCTGCTGGGTCTGCGAGCCGCCGCGCTCGCCGGGCTCGGCGTCATCGTGCACGCCGCGGGCGTGCTGCCGGAGGGTTTGGTGCCGCTCACCGACCCCCGGCTGCCCGAATTGGGGGATCTCGACTTCGTCCTCATGCACCGCCGCACCCGGCTGTCGGATCCGCAGCAGGCGCTGGCCGACGCCATCACGACCAATGCCCGCCGCCTATCAGTCCAGACCACGCGGTCGGGCATGTGACCGCTGGGCCCGCCGCGAGCGGTAGGGTGCTTGAAAATCCGACGCCGCGCCTCGGGGTGCGCGGGTCGGCCAGGCGGGCGGGCTGAAGCGTTCGTGTTCAGCGTCTATCGAGCTCTGCAGAGTGTTTGACACATCTGAGGTGGGTTTGGTGTTGATCGGTGCGAGAACGGAAGAGCGTGCGGGCGTTGAGGATTCCTGCACGCAGCGACCCGAGTGGGGCGCGCGGACCTGGTGGGTGCTGGCCTTCGGCGCGGTGCTGTCGCTGGTCCTCATCTTCCTGACGGTGGATCCGTGGCTGGACGAGGTGGGGTTCCTGGCCGGCGGCTTCGACGTCCACGTCTACCGCGACGGCGCGTGGAAGATCTACCACGACCATCCGCTGTACACCGAGACGACACATCGCGGACTGTCCTACACCTACACGCCGTTCTCGACGCTGGTCTTCCTGCCGATCCTCGCGGTGCCGTGGGCCATGGTCACGAATTCCTGGCTGGCACTGAACATTTGCGTGCTCTACGGCTGCGTATTGCTGTGCTGGCGGGTCCTCGGCTACCGCTTGACCTGGCAGCTCGCCGGGCTCAGTGCGCTGCTGACGGCGACCTGCATGTTCCTGGAGCCGATCCGCACGACGCTGTACTACGGGCAGATCAATCTGGTGTTGATGGCGTTGATCTTGTGGGATTTCGCGCGCCCGGAACGCAGCCGATTGCGCGGTATCGGTGTCGGATTGGCCGCGGGCATCAAGCTGGTGCCGCTGTTTTTCGTGGCCCAGTTCCTGGTGCTGCGGCAGTGGCGGGCAGCCGTGACGGCGTCGTCGGTCTTCGTGCTGACCATCGTGATCGCCGGTGCGGTCCTACCGTCGGATTCCAAGCAGTACTGGACCAAGACGTTCTTCGAGTCCGACCGGATCGCCCCGGATACCCAGCCCGCCAATCAATCCCTGCGCGGGGCCATCGCACATCTCACGGGTCATCAAGTGCCGCAATGGTTGTGGCTGTTGATCGCGGTGCCGGTGGCGATCGGCGGGCTGCTTCTCGCCGCGGCCCTGTACAACCGCGGCGAGAAGCTGCTCACCGTCACCCTCGCCGGCCTGACCTCGTGCGCGGTCTCACCGTTCTCCTGGAACCATCACTGGGTCTGGTTCCTGCCGCTGTTCGTGTATCTGGTCCATCGCGCGCAGGCCGACCCGCGCTGGTGGTCGGCCGCCGGTTTCCTGTACCTGGCCACCGGCGCATGGGCCTACCACTGGACCGATACCTGGGTGGTGGTCGGCTGGTTCCTGTTCCCGCCGTCCTGGCCCATCTCACAGATCCTGTTGAACTGCTATGTGATCGTGTACGCGGTCATCGTGGGCTGCGTCGTCTACCGGCTGCGGCGTACACCGGCCGTCAGTACGGCATAGCCCGATTCGCCTGCGCCCAAGCCTTTTCGGCGTCGCTGCCCTCGTCCGGTGGCCACAGTCCCGCGATCATCCATTGATCGCGGGGCGTGTCCTCGACATGGAATTCCATGTGCAGGTCACGGTCATGGGTGTACGGGCGCATGACGCCGTCGAGATGCTCGGTCATGCGTTTGCGCCGCCCGGCATCGTCGAGGTGGCGGGCGAGGTGTTTGACGACGACGCGGACGGTGTCGCCGGATGGCTTGCCGCCCACGAAGACCGAGGTGCCGGGCATCTCGTGGAACTGCACGATCACGTAGAACGCGGGCAGCCCGAAGCGGGTGTAGATCTCGGTGATGTCGGCCGCGAAGTCCTGCTTGTCCTGCTCGGTGTAGGTGTCGACGGGATGGTAGATGTGCCACAGCGGCATGAGAGTGTCTCCGTCTCTTCGAGTTTCAGCGTTTCAGCGCCCGATGCGAATGGTGAGGTTCTCGACGGGCCCGGACAGCGCGGCCTTCACGTGCCGCGTCAGGTCGTCGACGAGCACCTCGTTCTCGCCCTTCTCCAGCCCGTCGAGCACGGCGGTGGCAACCTGTGCGGGACTGACCTTTTCGGCCGTGATGGCCTTGACCATGTCGGTGTCGGCGAAGCCGAGGTGCACGCCGACCACCTGCGTGCCCTGCCCGGTCAGCTCCGTGCGCAGCGAATTCGTGAGCGACCAGAACGCCGCCTTGGAGGCCCCGTAGGCCCCGCCGCCCGCGATCCACGACAGCACCGAGTGGATATCCACCAGTGCCCCACCGCCGTTCGCGGCCAGGACGGGCGCGAAGGTCTGCGCGATGCGCAGCGGGCCGATCACATTCGTCTCGAAAGTGGCTCGCACATTGTCGATATCGGCCGTCAGCAACGGTGACGGGTACAGCACGCCCGCATTGTTGACGACGATGCCGACATCGGTGGCGACCGCCGCGACCGCCGCCACGGACTCCGGATCGGTGACCTCCAGCGCCAACGGCACCACCCGCGGGTCCGCGCTCGGCTCGGGGTTGCGCGCGGTGGCGTACACCTTGCTCGCGCCGCGCCGCAGCAGTTCGTCCACGAATGCCCGCCCGAGTCCGCGCTGCCCGCCGGTGACCAGGGCTACCGCGCCGTCGATATCGGTCATGTCGATGCCTCCCAGTTTTAGATTATGAGCATCATCTATCGCTTAGATTATGAGCATCATCTAAGCTGGGAAGCAAGACCGAAAAGGAGACAGACCATGCCGCGATCCACGCGAGCTCAGGCCGAGTCGAATCGGCAAGACGTGCTGGACGCGGCCGCGGCACTGGTCCGCCGGCGCGGGGTGAACGGCGTGACCGTGCCCGAGGTGATGTCCGCGGCCGGGCTCACCCACGGCGGGTTCTACCGGCACTTCCAATCCAAGGAGGACCTCGTCGCGCAAGCCTGCGCCGCGGCCTGCGAGGAGATGAACCAGGAGCGCGAGCGGATTCGCGCGGTCGCGCCCGATGCGGCGTCGGCCCGCCGGACCTTCCTGGAGCGCTACCTGTCCACCAAGCATCGCGACGCCCCGTCGCAGGGCTGCGGAATCGCCGCGCTCGCAGGCGATGTCGCGCGCACCGAAGCCGACAGCGCGCTGCGGCAGACGTACGCGAAGGGTCTGCACGATATGGTCGGCCAACTCGGCGACCTGGGGGAACGCCCCGGCACAGTCGACGACGAGACGCTGGTGGAGGTCGCACTGATGGCGGGCGCGCTCATGCTGTCGCGTGCCAGCGACGGGGACGAACTCTCGGAGCGCATCCTCGAGGCCGCCCGGAACCACCTGCTAAACAACCGACCGGTCGGCTAACTGACCGCATCCGTTACGCAAGAGAGCCACAACCTATATCCGAATCGAGCCTTCAATGGGAATCCCTCTCTCGCAAACATTTCGCGAGCGAGAACCGAGGAGGACGCCATGTCTGAGCCCGTGTGCATCGATTGCTGGCGGCGTGACAACCTCACGTTCACCCAGCGCCTGGATCCGGCCTATATCAAGCCGGGCCCGAAATTCCGGTGCGCCATGCACCGCGCCCAGTGCGAGGCCGAGGGGCTGCTGCCCGAGCGCACCGACCACCGCGAGGCCGCCTGAGGATCACGGGGCCTGGATCACCAGCCCCGTTCGAGCACCGCGCTTCTCACCCCACTCGTAGAGCGCGGTCAGCACCGGCACCAGGCTCCAGCCCTCATCGGTGAGCTCGTACTCCACCTGAGGGGGAACGGTCGGAAAAGCCGTGCGCCGTACCAGCCCATCGGCTTCCAGTTCGCGCAACTGCTGAACCAGCATCTTCTCGCTGGTATCCGGCATCAGCCTGCGCAATTCCCCATATCGGCGCACCCCCTCCTTGAGATGCGCCAGAATCACCGGCTTCCACTTCCCCCCGATCAGATCGACGGTCACCTCAACCGGGCAGTTGTACCGCTTACCAGCCATATCCGACGGTAACGGATCGCCACGGCGGCGGACCGGACTAGTTGGGGCGCAGCACAACCAGGCCCGGGACCGTGGTCAGGTACTGGGTGAGCGGGGTGTCGACCACCTGGTTGTTCGCGGAAAGCGAGGAAGCGTTGCGGAACATCGGTCCGTTGGGGGTGCTGATGAAAATGCCGACGTGGGAGACGTCGAGGCCCGCCTCGTCGGTGTAGGCACCGAGGAAATCACCGGTGCGCAGCCCGCCGATGACCGCGTTGTCCATCGCCCCGCTGGGAATGTACGTGATGTTGCGGTCCACCACCGGCAGTCCGGGGAGGTAGTTTCCGCCCCCGGCCTTCGCGTTCAGGTGCTTGGTGATCGTGACTGCGCCGGGGGTCAGAGACGCAGTGATGTCGTTGGCGGCGACGCGGTTCGTGTACGCCCAGTCGGTGAAGAAGTGCTTGCGGTGGGTGAATTCGACCTGGCCGTCGGTGTACCGGGTGGCGATGAGGTTCTGCACGAACTGGCCACGATCGGCCGAGCGGCTCAACGCCTCCACGTAATCGAGGTAGGTGAAGCAGTCGACACCGCGGAAGTCGACGACGAGTTGCTCCGGCTGGGAGGCCGAGCCGATGAGCATGTTCGCGCGGTACGGGGTGCCGATGAAGCGACCCGACAGCTGCGCGATCGCATCGGTGCGCGGGCCGGTCAGCGAGTTGCGCAGGGCGAGCAGGTCGTCGATCTGCCGGGAGGTGGCGTCGTCCAGGCTCGGGTCGGCGGGGGTGGCCATGGCTTGCGCCGGCAGTAGTGCCAGCCCGAAAACGAGCGTGACCAGCATCAGTAGAACGCGGGTGACAGTGCGCAAAACCCCTCCATCAGAACGAGACGTGCAGAACGAACCTAACACCGAATTTCTGTCCCAGACAATCCTTCCACCAGCATCGATCCGTGCGTAGGCTGCCCACCATGATCACGACACAGGCTTCGCGGCAGCGCATCGCGGAGTTGCTCGACACCGAATCTACCGTCGTGGACGGCTACCTCGACGTGCTCGGAGCGAACACGCCGCCCATCAAGGGGATCGGGCAGGCCGCCATGCGGGTGCCGCTGGTGTCCCGCATCTACGAACCCATCTGGCGCAAATTCTTCCGGCTCGCCATGGGCAGCAATGCCGTCGGAGTGCGCCGGGAGAAGCAGCGCGCGGTCGACTCGCTCGGCATCACCGAGGGTGCGCTGGTGCTCGATGTCGGCTGCGGGCCGGGCCTGTTCACCCGGGCATTCGGCACGGCCGCGGGTGAATCCGGGCTGGCCATCGGATTGGACGCGTCGGAGTCCATGCTGGCCGAGGCGGCCCGCACCAATGCCACCGGATCGGTCGGATTCGTGCGCGGGGACGCCGGTCGACTGCCCTTCGCCGACAAGACCTTCGACGCTGTGGCCTGCTTTTTCGCCCTGCACTTCTTCCCCGACGCCGAGGGCGCGCTGGCCGAGATCGCCCGCGTCACCGCGCCCGGCGGGCGGATCGCGGTGACCGCCCTGGCGCATCCGGAACTGCTCGACTTCCCGCTGTTCCGCCGCACCTACCAGCTCAGCGGTGCGCGCAGCCTCGCCCACCACGTGGTGCCGGACCTGCTCACGGCGGCGGGTTGCGAGATCACCGGCCGCAAGTCGTCGGGCGCTGTGCAGTTCGTGACGGCCGTCAAGACTGCGTGATCCGGGCATCGAGGCCCTGCTCGAGAAAGTCGAGCAGGGTCCGGGTGCGTCGGGGCAGGGCCGGGGAATCGGTGTAGGTGGCGTAGATGTCGGCGCCGGGGGTCGGAATGTCGGCCAGTACCTGGATGAGTCGGCCATCGCGCAACATCGGGGCCACCTGCCACAGCGACCGCATGATGAGTCCGCGACCTTCCAGGCACCAGCGGGTGATGACATCACCGTCGTTGCTGACCAGATTCCCGGCGACCCGCACCGCCGTCTCCGGCTGCTCGAAACGCCAGAGCGCGTAATCGCTTTCGTTCTCCCGCAGCACGATGCAGTTGTGCCGCTCCAGCTCCGCGAGGCGCTGTGGTGCGCCGTGCGCGCGGAGGTATTCCGGTGCGGCGCAGACGATTCGGCGATTGCGGCACAACCGCCGGGCGTTCAGGCGGGAATCCGGCAGCGTGCCGACGTGCAGGTCGAGATCGAACCCGGTGCCCGCGATATTGAGCGGCACCGACGAGAGCTCCAGATCGACCTGGACCAGCGGATGCGCGGCCACGAATGCGGCCACCAGATCCGCGATGTGGGCGCGCCCGAGTCCGATGGTGGAGCGCACGTGCAGCCGGCCGCGCAGCTCGTCGTGCTGCTCGGCGATGGAATCCTCGAGTTCCTCCAGCTGGGCGGCGAGGCGGGCGGCACCGGCGGCATACCGCTCCCCCTCCGGCGTCAGCGTGAAACGCCGTGTGGTGCGCTGGATCAGCGGCACACCGAGGCGGGCCTCCAGTTGCGCGAGGCGCTTGCTGACCGCCGAGACCGACAGCCCGAATTCGCGCGCCGCCTCGGTGAGACTGCGGGAACGCGCGACGACGTCGAAGAACAGAATGTCGTCACTGCCACCGCCCCGCATCGGAACCTCCTGTGATTCTTTCCCTTTCGGAAAAGGTCTCTTGCGCCGTACGTACTTTCCGCGCCGGATCACCGAGCCTACCGTTGTGATCCAGCCGACAGCAACGACGTTCGATCGGCAGCGAGGAAGGCGGAATTATGGCGACCGTGCACCGCATTGCGGTTATTCCCGGCGACGGCATCGGGAAGGAAGTCGTCCCCGAGGGCATCCGGGTATTGGGGGGCGTGGCGGCCGCCTGCGATTTCACCCTGGAACTCGAATATTTCGACTTCGCCAGCGCCGACTACTACACCGCGCACGGGAAAATGCTGCCGGACAACTGGTTCGATCGATTGAAATCCTTCGACGCCCTCTTCTTCGGCGCGGTCGGCTGGCCCGAGGTGGTACCCGATCACATCTCGCTGTGGGGCAGCCTGCTGCAGTTCCGCCGGCACTTCGACCAGTATGTGAGCCTGCGGCCGGTGCGGCTGCTGCCCGGCGTGACCGGACCGCTGGCCGGGCGCGCACCCGGCGATATCGATTTCTATGTGGTGCGCGAGAACACCGAGGGCGAATACTCCAGCATCGGCGGGCGGATCTTCGAAGGCACCGACCGGGAAACGGTCGTCCAGGAAACCGTCATGACCCGCACCGGCGTCGACCGGATCCTGCGTTATGCCTTCGAACTCGCGCAGCGGCGGCCGCGCAAACACCTGACGTCGGCGACGAAGAGCAATGGCATCTCCATTTCCATGCCCTATTGGGACGAGCGCGTCGCGGAAATGGCCCGCGCCTATCCGGAAGTCGAGGTGGACAAATACCACATCGATATTCTGGCCGCGAATTTCGTGCTGCACCCCGACTGGTTCGACGTGGTCGTGGCCAGCAATCTCTTCGGCGACATTCTCAGCGATCTCGGCCCGGCCTGCACCGGCACCATCGGGATCGCGCCGAGCGGGAACATCAACCCGGAGCGTAGGTTTCCCAGCCTGTTCGAGCCCGTGCACGGTTCGGCCCCCGATATCGCCGGGCGCGGCATCGCGAATCCGATCGGCCAGATCTGGAGCGCGGCCATGATGCTCGAGCATCTCGGCGAGCACACCGCGGCGGCCGCCGTGCTGGCGGCGATCGAAGCCGTGCTCGCCACCGGCGGTGCGGCGCTCACGCCCGACATGGGTGGCAGCGGCACCACCGAATCGCTCGGCAAGGCCGTGCGGGCAGCGCTGGAAATCCGGTGAGCGGCAATGAGTTCCATTGACAGAATCCGTCGGGTATCCCGGCAGTCGATGCCCGAGCTGGACGGTGCGCCACTGCTCATCCCGGTGGTGTTGACCGCGGCGGTATTGCTCGCCGGGCGCTTCCGAGCCATTCCCGAGAACATGATCGGCGGGCTGGCGGTGATCGTCGGGTTGGGCATGCTGCTCGGGCCGCTCGGCAATCGGCTGCCGTTGGTCTCGCGCATCGGCGGGGGCGCGCTCGCATGCCTGCTGACACCGTCGATCCTGGTGTACGCCAAGGTGTTCGACGGCAATACGGTGCGCGCCGTGACCGCGCTGATGAAGCAGGCCAACTTCCTGTACTTCGTGATCGCCACCCTGGTGGTGGGCAGCATTCTCGGCATGAGCCGCAAGCTCATGGTGGGCGGCCTGATCCGAATCTTCCCGCCGCTGTTGGCGGGCACGGTGGCGGCGGTCGCGGCGGGGCTGGCGGTGGCGATGTTGTTCGGCAACAGCTTTCACCGGGCACTGTTCTACATCGTGGTGCCGATCCTGGGCGGCGGCATCGGTGAGGGCGTCATCCCGCTGTCCTCGGCATACGCCTCCGCGCTCGGCGGTGAGCCGGGTAGCTATGTGGCGCAGTTGATTCCGGCGGCCATCATCGGCAATATCGCCGCCATCATCACCGCGGGGGTATTGCGCCGGCTCGGCGATCGGAAGCCGGAGCTGGACGGCAGCGGGCGTTTGGTGCGTGGTCCCGAGATCGCGGTAGCTCCAACGGATTCCACCGTGACCCGGGAACCCAACTACGCGCTCGGTGTCCTGATGATCACCGGACTGTTCGTGCTCGCCTCGCTACTGGAGAAGCCGGTTCATCTACCGGCCCCGGTGCTGGTCATCATTCTCGCGGTGCTGTGCAAACTCGGCGGCGTGTTCCCGGCGTCGGTGGAGGCGGACGCGCGGGCGGTGTACGCGATCATTGCCCGCTGGTTCATCTTTCCCACCATGATCGGTCTCGGCATGGTGTACCTACCGCTCAACAATGTCATGTCGGTGTTGTCGATCGGCTACGTGATCGCCTGCACCGCAGTGGTTCTCGCCATGGCGCTGACCGGTTTCCTGGTCGGCCGCGCGATCGCCATGTATCCGGTGGACGCCGCCCTGGTCACCGTCTGCCACAGCGGGCTCGGCGGCACCGGCGACGTGGCCATCCTCTCGGCCGCCGATCGCATGAATCTCATGCCGTTCGCGCAGATCTCGACCCGCATCGGCGGTGTGACCACCGTGATCAGCGCAGCCTGGCTCATCCGTCTGTTCGGGTGAGCGGGTCTTGACCGTGTTGCTCGAGCACGCTGTGGAACCGCGCGACCAGCGGGCTCGGGTCGCCCACGCGCCACGCGACATGCATCGTCGTCGAGGTGTCGGCCAGTGGCCTCGGGGCCACCCCGACCCGACGTAGCGCGCGGTGCGAGTCGGGCAGTACGGCGGCCCCGAATCCGGCGGCCACGAGTGCCAGCAGCGTTTGGGCACTGCGCCCTTCGGCTCCGATGCGCGGGACCACCCCGGCTCGATGGCAGAGCGCGATGATCTCGTCGTAGGAGCGGGTGGAGACGTCGCGGGGCCAGATGACCAAGGGGATCTGGCCGAGCGCGGACAGCGGTGCCGGTCCGGCCGCGTGGGCCAGCGGGTGGGCGGCGGGCAGGAACATGGTCATCGGTTCCTTCCACCAGACGCGGGTCGCGAGCCGGGCGTCGCGAGCCGGCAGTCGCTGGACGGCGACGTCGTAGCGGCCGTCCAGTACACCCGCGGACATCTCCGCGTCGCTGAAGCTCTCCTCGAGCCGCAGGTCCACCTTGGACAGTTCCCTGCGCAGCCTGCCCAACACCGTCCCGAGCTGACCGTTGATCCCGGATCCGGCGAAGGTGATGGTCAGCCGTCCGGTCATGCCCTGCGCGGCCAGGCGGACATCCTCCAGTGCGGCGTCGGCTTCGGCCAGGACCGCAGTGGCCCGCCGCACCAGGGCCACTCCCGCCGCCGTTGGCGTCAGCCCACGACCCTCCCGCTCGAAAAGCGCGACACCGAGCCGTCTTTCGAGGTCCCGCAGCTGTCTGCTCAAGGTCGGCTGGGTCAGGTGCAAGCGCCGCGCCGCAGCGCTGACCGAGCCTTCCTCGGCGATCGCGACCACATAGCCGAGCATTCGAAGATCCATCAATCCATACCTCCAGAGCATGGGAAGCATAGCTACTGATGCCCGTAGGGCTGATTCGACCGTTCGGTGCGCGAGAGTTGAGAAGTCACACCGACAGCATCACCGCAAGGAGAAATCATGAACCGCGAACAGCGTTACGCCCACGGCCTCGAGGTCCTCAACCGCGTCGATGGCGAAGCGGGACAACGGGTGGTGGCGTCGCTGGCCGACGTTTCGCCCGAGCTCGGACATCAGGTGGTGGCCTGGGCCTTCGGCGATATGTACGACCGCCCCGAACTCGCGCCCCGGGACCGGCAACTGGTCACCCTCGGCGTGCTGGCCGCGCTGGGCGGCTGCGAGCTCGAGCTGGATGTGCACATCAACGCGGCACTCAATGTCGGACTCACCGCCACCGAGATCTCGGAAGCGTTGCTACACACCGCCGTCTACGCCGGCGTGCCGCGCTCCCTCAACGCCACCCTGGTCGCGAAGAAGGTCTTCGGAGAGCGCGACCTGCTGCCCCTGACCAACGTGTCCTGACCCGAATGCGGCAGGCGCCGATCGCCCCTAGCCGAGCAGTCCGCCCAGCAGGCCACCGGACTGCCCGGCCTCCTGACCGCCGCCGGTGCCGCCGATCATGCCGCCCGGCGGCAGTTCGGACGGCTGCACGATGACGAAGCCGTGGCCCGAGAACGCCAGTGTCAGGCCCTCTCCCGTGCTGCGGCCGATCAAACGGCTGAACCCGAACGAGTCGTTGCGCTTGATGCCGGTCTGCAGGCTCGACGACCAGGCCACCGCGGCCTGCGGGTCGGCATAGGTCGGCTGATCCACATTGAGCACCACCGGCGAGCCGTGCGTGGTGATGGCGATGCGGCCGCGACCGGTGAAGACGCAGTTGAAAAAGCCCGCGTTGCTGGCGTATCCGGCCGCGCCCTGCACCCGCTGGATGTTGTAGGTCAGCGTCGAATCGAAGGCCAGCACATTCGCGCCGTTGATGGTCAGGCCGTCGGTGCCGTCCAGGTCCACGGTGTGCACATCGGCGGCGGCATTGGCCAGGAACAGATCTCCGCGCCCGGACACCTGCATGAGCGGGACACCCTCACCGGTGAGCCGCTGTTGGATGGCCCGGCCGATGCCGCCGGAACCGAGCGCCTTGAACTGCAGATCCCCCTGGTAGGCGACCATGGATCCGGCCCGCGCCAGGGTCTCCCCGTTCACCGCGACCCGAATCATCTTGCTGCCCTGCTTCTGAATGCCGACCCCGGTGACCTCGGCGTGATTCGGATGGAACAGCTCGCTCTGCACGGACGGGACTCCTTGTGGGGCGCGGGGATTCGGCATGGTCGGCGCGACCGGCGGCGGGGGTGGCACGAAAGACGGTGGGCGCGACAGCACCTGTGTGGGCGCGAGGCGGCTCGCCGGTACAGGCTGTTGCGGCGGTACGGGCTGCGGGGCCGGTTCGGGTTCGTCGTCGATGTTGACGCCGAAAGCGGCGGCCAGTCCAGCCAGCCCGTCGTCGTAGCCCTGGCCGACCGCGCGGACCTTCCAGGCGCCGCCGCGCCGATAGATCTCGACGCAGACCACGGCGGCCTCGGTGCTGAGCCGATCCATCGGGAAAGTCAGTGTGCCCGCGTCGGATCCGATCGTGGCGACCAGCGAGCCCACCCCGGCGAAGGTCGCGGGCCCGCTGCCGTCCAGGCTCGCGGTGATGGCGACCTTGTCCACGTCGGCGGGCAGCGCGGAGGTCCGCACCTCCACCATGTCCCCGGCCCCGCGGCCGTGGCGATATACCAGGCCCGGCGCGACCGGCTGATTGAAGAACACGAAGTCGCCGTCGGAGCGCACCCGCCCGTTCGCATCGAGCAGCAGAGCTGACACGTCGACGGCGACCGAGCAGGTCACGGTGATCGTCAGCCGATCGGCGGGTGCGGGCCGATTCTCCCCGCGCGCGAGCGCTGTCACGACTCCCCCTCGGCGCGTACCTGTTCGCGCGGTATCCGATTCACAGGATCCAGTCTGTCGAATCTCCGCGGCGGCGGCCATCCGGATCTTCCCCGAGATGGCCGGTCTTGACATCGGACGCCGCTCCGCAAATACTACACTCACTGTAGCTACATTGACCGTAGCTTTTAGGGAGGTCGCAATGGGGCGTCGTTACTGCATCATCGGAGCGGGATACACCGGCCTGGCGGTGGCCAAGGCCTACACCGATCTCGGCCTGGACTACGACCACCTCGAAGCCACCGACGCGATCGGCGGCAACTGGTCGCACGGGGTGTACGACTCGACGTACCTGATCAGCTCCAAGGACGTCACCGAATACCTGGACTATCCGATGCCCGACGCCTACCCGGACTTCCCGAGCGCCGCGCAGATGCGTGACTACCTGCGGTCCTTCGCCGCGGAGTTCGGGATCGACCGCCGCATCGAGTTCGGCGCACTGGTAACCGAGGTCGCGCCGCTGGACGAGACCAGAGCCGCCGGGTGGCGAGTCGAACTCGAGAGCGGCGAGGTCCGCGAGTACACCGGGGTGGTGGTCGCCAACGGCCACTACTGGGACGTCAATATCCCCCCGTACCCGGGCGAATTCGCCGGCAAGCAGATTCATTCGAAGGACTACAAGCGGCCCGCCGATCTGGACGGCTCGCGGGTGCTGGTGGTCGGGGCCGGGAACTCCGGCTGCGATCTGGCCGTGGAAGCCGCTGTGACGTTCGGGAATTCGGAGATCTCGCTGCGCCGCAGCTACTGGTTCATCCCCAAATACGTCTTCGGCATCCCGAGCGGCAGATTCGACTTCGGGTCGGTGCCGGTACCGAAGGCCGCGCAGGAGGCCGTGTTCCGGTCCATCGTCGCGCTGGGCATGGGCAGCTTCGGCAGTTTCGGGCTGCAGAAGCCGCAGCACCGCATCTTCGACCAGGATCTGGTGGTCAATCAGCAGTTGCCGTACTTCCTCAAGCACGGGCGCATCGCGGTCCGGCCGGAGATCGCCCGATTCGACGGGCACACCGTGCATTTCGTCGACGGCACCAGCGGGGAGTTCGACACCATCGTGTGGGCGACGGGGTTCCGGACCACCTTCCCGTTTCTGCGCGACGGGCTGCTCGAGTGGGAGCACGGCCAGCCCCGGCTGGTGGCGCACACCTTCGCCCCGGGCTTGGCGAATCTGTATTTCGCGGGCCTGGTCGCGCCGCGCTCCGGGGCGGGCATGCTGCTGATGAACTCCTCGCGGCTGATCGCGGAAGCCGCGCTGCTGCAGCAGGAATTCGGCACCCCGATCGGCGACCTGTACGCCCTGCTTTCCGAACCGTCGGCCGAAATCCTCGCGGGCGGACCGGAATTGCGCTGGGAGGCGCGGCGCGGTCGCTGGCTGGTGCGCGGCGCGACCCGGCTCGCGACGATTCGCACACTGCTGTCCGGCGGGGCGGAGCCCGGCGGCCGATCGGCCGATGCCGCTGATTCGCCCGGTGATGCACCCGGTGGCCTATCCGTCGGCGTGCTGCGCCCGCTGCTCGCCGCCGCCCGCCGGATCGCCTGATCACACCAATCCTTCTCCGCGACAACAGGAGCCATCCATGCCACCCAAGTCCCGTACACCCCGCATCGTCGCCGTGGGCAGTCCGCTCACGCTGCCCTGCGGTGTGACCCTGCCCAATCGGCTGGCGAAGGCCGCCATGAGCGAACAGCTCGGCGAGATCACCGGCGCGCCGAGCCAGACCCTGACCCGGCTCTACAGCGCCTGGGGGCGCGGCGGCGTCGGCCTGCTGATCACCGGCAATGTCATGATCGACCGTCGGGCCTATGTAGAACCGCGCAACGTCACTCTCGAGGACGATCGGCAGCTCGAGGCCGTGAGCAATTGGGCGCGGGCGGGTTCCCGCGCGGGCGCGGTGATGGTCATGCAGATCAACCATCCCGGCCGGGTGGCGGTGGGTTCGCTGCATCGGCGCCCGGTCGGGCCGTCGGCGCTGCGTCCCGAGGTGATCGGCTACAACCTGCGCAAGCCGCGTGCCCTGTCGCTCGACGATATCGCCGATCTGCGCCGCCGGTTCGCACGCACCGCGGAACTGGCTGTGGCGGCGGGTTTTTCCGGTGTGCAGGTGCATGCCGCGCACGGATATCTGCTGTCGCAGTTCCTGTCGCCGCTCGCCAATCAGCGCACCGACTCGTACGGAGGTACCCCCGAGAATCGTCGCCGCTTGCTGCTCGAGGTGGTCGCCGATGCCCGGAAGGCCATCGGCCCCAACGCGATTCTCTCGGTCAAGCTGAACTCCGCCGACTTCCAGCGCAGGGGGCTGGAGGAAGGTGAGTCGCTGGACGTGGCGCTCGCGCTGGAACAGGCCGGGATCGACCTGCTCGAGATTTCCGGCGGCAACTACGAAGCCCCCGCCATGACCGGTGTGGTGCAGGACAGCACGCGCGAGCGCGAGGCGTACTTCCTGCGTTACGCCGAGGACCTGCGCGCTCGTTCGACGATGCCGCTCATGCTCACCGGCGGCATCCGCACCCTGGACTTCATGAACGATGTCCTGGCCCAGGGCGCGGTCGATGTGATCGGCCTCGGCCGGCCCTTCGCGATCCGCCCGGACATCGCCGCGGACCTGCTGGCGGGCACCGCCGAACCGCAGGTGCTGCCCACCGCGCCGCGCATCCCGCTGCCCCTCGCACCGGTGAACTCCTATCTCCAGCTCGCCTGGCACGCGGCGAACTTCCGTCGAATCGCGGCCGGAGACAAGCAGGTCAGCGGGCCGGGCGCGGTCCGCACCCTGGCCGCGGCCGGAGCCGCCGTGACCGTCCGTGCACTCACCCAGTTCTGAGCCGAGGAATCTCCATGAGCCTCAATGCCCCTGGCGCACCGCGCACCGCACTCGCGGCCGACACGACCGTGACCGTCTGCGCGCTGTCCCACTGCCGATCAAGGAGTCCGCGATGAACCTACCCACACCCACGGCCACGTCCAGGGCCGTCGTCACGGGGGCCTCCTCCGGTATCGGCGTCGCCTTGGCCGAAGAGCTTGCGCGCCTGGGCCACTCGCTGATCCTGGTAGCCCGGCGCGAAGACCGGCTGCGCGAGCTGGCCACGCTGCTCACTGCCCGCCATGGCATCGAGGCCGAGATCCGTGGCGTGGACCTGTCCGACGGCGGCGAGCGCGGAAAACTGTGCGACGAGTTGTCCGTTCGGGATATCGCGGTGCTGTGCAACAACGCCGGGTTCGCCACCTACGGCGAGCTGGCGAACGCGGATCCGGCTCGCGAGCGCCAGCAGGTCGCACTGAATTCGGTTGCGGTGCACGATCTCACGTTGGCTGTGCTGCCCGGCATGCTGGAGCGGGACACCGGCGCGATTCTGATCACCGGCTCCACCGCCGGTAATCAGCCCGGTCCGGGAAATGCCACCTACGCGGCCACCAAGGCGTTCGCCAACACGCTCGCCGAATCGGTGCATGCCGAGCTCGCGGGCACCGGGGTCAGCTGCACGCTGCTCGCGCCCGGGCCGGTGCGCACCGAGTACGCCGAGGTCGCCGAGGTCCCGAATCTGGACAAGCTGGTTCCGGGGCCCCTGTGGGTGAGCGCGGAACAGGCTGCTCGGGAAGCAATTTCGGGCCTGGCCGCTGGTCGCCGACGCGTGGTGCCGGGGGCCTTCGCGAAGGTGCAGACGATCAGCGGCCAGTACACCCCGCGTGCGCTGATCGGCCCGATCCTGCGCACCGTCTACCGAAAGGTGAAGTGATCATGGGTTGGGAACCCGCCATCCGGACGATGGGCCGCTCGATCGGCGAGGATCTGCGTCGAGCGCTGGCGATCGGCGATCCACGCCGCAGCCTCTACCGCGACGCCCATTACTTCAGCGCCACAGTCGAAATCGATCCCGAGCGCATGAAGCAGTGGCTGCCCGCCGGAGTCCAGCTGACCGAACCGGCGCGCGCGGATCTGTTCACCGCGTGCTTCCCGGACAATAACTTCGAGTCACCGGGCTACCACGAGGCCGGGCTGTTCGTGCACATCAAGACCGTGCAGGGCACCGGAATCCATTGTCCCTGGATGATTCTCGACGATGATGTGGCCCTGATCATCGGCCGTGAACTGCTCGGCTATCCGAAGAAGCTCGGCGAGGTCGACTGGACGCTCACCGATTCCGAGATCCACGCCACCGCCACCCGCCGCGGGCACAAGCTGCTCGGCATGGGTGGACGGCTGGGCGAGGTGATCGCCGATCCGCCGCCGATCCTGGCCCGCCCGCATCGCAATGTCGTCGGTCTCGGCGGACTGTTCCCGTCCTGGCTGGTGGGCTTCACCCCGCGCGAGAGTGTGGTGGAGGTGCGCCGTATCGAGGACTTCTATCTCGAAGTCCAAGGCTCCGAACGTGATCCGCTCGACCAGATGGGCATCGGCCGTGTCCTCGAGGCGCGCCTGCACCGGGTCGACCTGCTGGGCGTGTGGGTTCCGCCGATTCCGCTGCGCCCACTCACCCCGCTGTTCACCATGACTCGCATGCGGCCGCGGATCCTGTGACCGCGTCGACCATCGCACCCAGGAGGCTCGCATGAGCATCGCCGACCGCCTCGCCACCGAACCGATCGCCATTCCGCGCCCGGCCGCCACCGCGCCGTTCGCCCGCATCGACACCTTCGACAAGGCGCTGGCCGCGACCGGCGGTTTCGGTGCCCGGCTGCGCGCGGTGCGCACGGCCGCACTGGATTTCAAACGCGAGTTCGCCGCCACCGGCCGCCCGGACTCGGTGCGCACCCACGATCTGATCTCGCTGCCGTACCCGACCCGCTACGGGTTGTTCCGGGCCGCGATCAGCCCGACGCCGTTCCTCACCATCAGCAACCGCATGCTCATCGTGCGCTGGACCGAGACCGACGGCACCCGGCGTACCCTGCTGTTCGAACCGAGCGACCACGAACTCGATTCCTACACACCGTATTTCGCGGAACTCGACAAGATGGTCCCGGGACCGCTGCGCGGGCTGTTCGTGACCGAGCACTCCGATGTGCTCACCGCGTGCCGCCAGGCCGGGGTGGATCCGGCCGAGGTCGACTACCTCGCCTTCGACCACCTGCACACCCAGGACGTGCGCCGCTGGCTGGGCACCACCCGGCCGCAGCCCGACATCAGCCCGGACAAGCCGGTGGCGGCGGCCTTCCCGAATGCCAAGCTGCTCGCCCAGCGCGACGAGCTCGAGGCCATGGCGGATCTGCACCCGTTCCAGCGGCCCTGGTATCAGCCCGGTACCTTCGTCGATCTGCCGCCGGAGCAGATCCTGCCGCTCGACGGCAGCGTGCTGCTCGGTCCGGGTGTCGCGCTGATCCGCACACCCGGCCACGCCATGGGCAATCAGTCACTGGTGCTCAATACCGACACCGGTATCTGGGCGATCAGCGAAAACGCCATCGCCACCGAATGTCTCACCCCCGAGCGTTCCCGCATCCCCGGCCTCGCGCACACGGCGAAATCCTGGGGGCACGAGGTGATCCTGAACGCCAATACCCTCGAGACCACCTACGAGCAGTACAACTCGCTCGTCATCGAGAAGACAATCGTGGATGTGTCCCAACAGGATTCCAGGTTCCTGCAGTTCTTCCCCTCCAGCGAGCTGACCGGTGCGCTGCTCAACCCCGGCACCTCGCCCACCTTCACCCACCGCGCCATCCGGCACGGCTGACCTCCAGGCGGTATCCATGACCACCGCGTCCTCCCCGGGTTTCTTCGCCGGGCTGCTGAATCCGGCTAATCGCGCCGATCCGTATCCGCTCTACGACCGCATGCGCGAGCACGGTCCGGTGCGGCTCGGCGGCGGTCCGGTGGTCGTGCTGACCTCCTATCGGGATTGTGCGACGGTGCTGCGGCATCCGGCGGCGGTGGTGGATCGGCGGCACGCGGCGCTGCCGCTGGGGCCGACACCGACCCACGATCTGGCCGGGGAGCGGGCGGCGGAACTCGCGGGGACGCATTCGTTCCTGTTCCGGGACGCGCCCGATCACACGCGGTTACGGCGGCTGGTGGCCAAGGCGTTCACTCCGGCGGTGGTGCGTGCGATGGCCCCGCGGATCACCGCCATCGCCGATGCCGCACTGGATCGTGCCGCCGAGCGCGGGCGGCTGGATGTGGTGGCGGATCTGGCGTATCCGCTGCCGATCACGGTGATCTGCGAGCTGCTCGGGGTGCCGGTCGAGGACGAGCCGCGGTTGCGGGCTTGGTCGAGCATGCTGGCGCGCACGCTCGATCCGGTGTCGGGGACGGCTGTCACCGGCCGGCCCGACCCTGCCGAGTTGGTGCGGGCCAATAACGAGGTGCACGAGTACTTCGAACTATTGGCCCGCGCCCGGCGACGGCGACCCGGCGATGATCTGCTGTCCGCGTTGATCGCGGCGGAGGAGTCCGGTGACGCGCTGACCCACGACGAGCTCATCGCTACCTGCGGCTTGCTGCTCATCGCGGGGCATGAGACCACCGTCAACTTGATCGCCAATGCCACCCTCGCATTGCTGGGTCACCGCCATCACCTGGCCATCCTGCGCACCGCCGGAGCCTTCGCCGGGCCGGTGATCGAGGAGACACTGCGTTATGACCCGCCGGTGCAGCTGGTGCCGCGCATTGCCCGCGACGCGATCTCGTTGCCGGACATCGAGATCGCCTCGGGCGACATGATCGTCATGCTGCTCGCCGCCGCCAACCGCGATCCGGAGATGTTCGACGATCCGGGGCGCTTCGACCCGGCCCGCGAGAACCGGCACCTGGCCTTCGGGCTCGGCCAGCACTTCTGCCTGGGCGCGCCGCTCGCCCGGCTCGAGGCCGATATCGCCCTGACCCGTTTCGCCCGCCGGGTGCGTGAGCCCAGACTGACCGGGCAGCCACCGTATCGGGAGCACGTGACGCTGCGCGGTCCGTCAGCGATCCCGTTGTCCTACAAGGAAATACTGCCCGCTAACGCCGATTCATGAGCGCGGTCAGAGCGGTGGTGTCGGTGGTGCGCGAGCCACCCGCGAAAGCCAGTGCGGCGAACGAGCGTTCGGCCGCTTCCGGATGCCCTGCGCCGCAGGCGTCGGTCACCATGATGGGCAGGTAGCCGAGGTCGGTGGCGTGGCGCACCGTCGGTTCGATGCCGACCTCCATGGCGATCCCGGCGACGGCGAAGGCACCGATCCCCAAGTCCCGCAGGGCGATATCGAGCGGGGTGCCCGCGAATGCCGACATGGTGATCTTGTCGAGGACCACGTCGTCCGGGCCGGGGGCCAGCTCCGGCACGATCTGGTACTGCGGCGAGCCCTGCGGGAAGGACGCCCGGACCTGACCCGGGTCGTCCAGGTGCTGCCACTCCATGGCCGTGCGCAGCTGCGAGATCCCCGCCGCGGCGGGCGGCAGGGACATGTGGCGGGTGTAGAAGACGCGAAACCCGTTCGCATGCGCCGCATCCCGCAGTTCGAGGCATGATTTCACGATGCGCTCGCCCTCGGCGAGCTGACGTACGATGCCGACCTGCATGTCGTAGATCAGCACCGCCATCCGCTCGGGATGGCAAGCGTCCTCGACGGTTTGCGGAATCGTCAATCCGTAAGCGTGTCGCATGCTGCCCTCACGCGGTGCGGTCGTAGGGTTCCGCGACATCCACCGACGCGTCCATCAACGCCTCGAGCGGCAATGGCGCCATCACCGGAATGCATGTCCACTCCAGGAATCCCTTCTTGGTGAGCGGGAAGTCGTCGATGTACCGCCGAGCCTCCTCGACGGTGTCCACCTCGAACACGATGACCACCCCGGGCTCGTCGGCCCGCGCGTAGTTCTCCCGCACGATCCCCGCCTTCCACAACCGCCAGACATTGGCGACCTCTTCCGGCAGGAACGGGGTGATGGTCTCGAGTGTGACGCCGGGCTTGAACTTGTCGAATGTAATGACCTTCATGGGAATTCATGTAAGCCCGATGATTACATCGTTACAAGTGCTTACTTTTAAGTGAGTAGCGCCTTCTGTTCTGCCGAAAGACCGCCCAGCCAGCCGGGTTTTACCGGGTGTGACTGGCAGGATGCGTGCTATGAAACCTGCCCGGATTGCCGTCTTCGCCTGCAGCATGGCCGCTGCCGCCACCGCCGTCGCCGGATGCTCCTCCAGCGACGCCGGCAAGGCTGCGCCGACGTCCGTACCGGCGACCACCACGAAGGCCACCTCGACCATGGCCGGCTTCCCCGAGCCGCCGCCGTACACGCTCGACATCCAAGGCAAGGACATCCGCGTCGCCACGACCAGCGCGGACCCGACCGACCTACTCAACACCTACAACCAGGTGGCACGAACCCTTCAGGTCTCGCTACCCGAGGGTGGCTACTTCGTACAAATCAACTGCGCGACCGGCGGTACGGACAACCGCCTGGCCAACGGCACCCTCGCCTTCGGCAAGCAGGGCCTGGCGCAGATCGGTGGCGTCGGAAAATTCGAGGGCGCCGTGCCCGGAGCGCACTGCCCGTAACTCGCTGGGCGATTCGGATATCGGCTCGAGCTTTTGGGGCATGTGCCCGGAATCCCTTCGCGGATAGGCTCGCTCGATGCCTCGAGGAGCCGACATCCGTTGCCTCCTCCTGATCGAAAGAGAGATCGATGCCCACGATTCCGTGGATGACAGTCGGTACCCCGGCCTCGGCCGAGGTTCAGTGCATGGCCTCGCGCCTCGAGGTCGAGAATCTGCGCAGCGCACCCGGCTTCCTCATGGCTTCATTGGCGCTGTGGTGGCAGGCTCGCCGTTCCCCCGGAGCGCTGGGTGTGGCGTTGAAGGCGGAGATGTTCAAGGGCGTCTTCTGGACCTACTCGGCGTGGGAGAACAAGGCAGCGATCTATGCCTACGCGGGTGCCGAGCCCCATAAGTCGACGGTGGCGCGCAAGCGGAAAGTCATGCGGGAAGCGACCTTCGTGTTCTTCGACGCGCCGGTCGTCGAGTTGCCCCTGTCGTGGGACGAGATCCGCCGCCGAATCGCCGAACAACGCGACTCGGCGCAATCCGGCCATTAGCTCCGCGACCGCCGTCGACTATTTTCATCGCGTAGTCATCGGGCCGGTTCGGGAGGTTTCGCACGTGGAGGAGTCGCATACGACCATTGCCGGTTACTTGCGGGAGCGTCGGGAGGCGGCGCGGTTGACCCGAGCGGAGCTGGCCCACAAGGCGAATGTGTCCGAGGCGCTGATCCAGAAGCTCGAGCAAGGTACCCGACCACCGACCTCCACCGCGCTCGGCGCACTGTTCCGCGCCCTCGATATCCCGGCGGTCTACCGCGAGTACGCCGCGACCGTGCTGCAGCCCGAGCTGACCACGGTAACCGGCGGCGACTCCGGCCCCAGCCCCGGCGAACTCGCCTTCCTGGCGAGCCTGCCGCACCCGGCGTGTTACCAGACCGCCCCCGCCCAGGACCTGATCGCCGCCAATACCGCCTACCTGCAAGCATTTCCAGGATTGGAACCCGGCGCCAACATCATGGCGTGGATGCTGCTGGACCCACGCGCCCGCCAGGTCGTCGAGGACTGGAACCGCGAGGCCCACATCATGGTCCAGGCATTCCGATACATGGCCCCCGGCCTCACCCCACCCGAACGCATCGACCAGATCACCCACCAGTGCGCGCAATCCCCCGACTGGCAACGCCTATGGTCAACCGACATCGATCCCACACGAATGGATTGGCGACCAGTCCGTATCCGACCGATCGACGGCAGCAAGTGGACAAGCATGCACGTCCAACTCCTGCGCTGCGAACAACCGCGCCGCGAGTGGTACGTCTACTCGATGGTCCCCCTCGAAGCCGAAGACCAGCAGCAAGCACCCTGAATTCATCAGACCGCGGTGAAGACGTTCGGCCCGTTGATCTTCGGGTTCAGCGTTCGGGCTCAATTTGAGAGTCGAATGAGCAGCCGCAGAACCAGTGTTCGATCCCGTCGACTTCGGACCAGCCGGTGGGTTCGGCCATGCGTATCCGGTCGCGCGTGACGAGCACCTTGGTAATCCCACCGCATTCGTGGAACAGGATCAGCTCGACATTGCGGCCCCATGACGGATTTTCGTTCAACACCCGCTGCAGGTCGAGAAAGAGCGGATCATCCTTGGAGCCGTAAAACTTGCTCTCGAAGCGACTCGCGATCGGCAGGCGAGACAATCCGTCTCCGTCCTTGCCGAAGTGCAGCTCAGGATGGGCCTCGACGAACCAGAACGGCAACGCAGAAGGCAGATCCTCAGAGATCACCACAGTTCTAAACCCCACACCGACCCCTCGCCTCGTCTCGTATCTTCCGTCGCCAGAAATAGGTAGCCCACCCGACCAAACAGTCGCCACGGCGAGTATGCCCGGCAACTTCCTCCGAAACTCGGCAATTCAGCACGTTCGCACAGCCCCGAATAGCCACGGCCGGCTGATCCGACGTCCCCGCGCGTGCGCCATGAAGATCAGGGAGCACTCATTGCGGAATTTTGTCCACTTTCCCTCGCTGACAGCTCCCTGATCTTGTCGCTGCCGACCCACCTGAAGGAATGCGGGTGATTTTCAGGAGGTCCCTCGCGGCAGTGTCGGCCCACCAGTGGCCAGACCGAACGACCCTGTAGGCGGCATGAGCGTGCATTGCCGACAGCCGTACGGCGCTCTGCCCATTGATCTTCCACGGCCCGCGTTGCCGGTTTGGTCACCCGGTCAACGGCAGAACCGGAGGTCCAACACGTCCATGCTGTGCCGCATTGCCTACCTGGATCTATGCGCTCGATTCAGCCATGGGGGTCGACCCTCACACCGTCGAAGGTGCCGATGACGCCGAGATCGATGCGATGACAGCCGACCAAAACGCGCCGACGGTGCCGGCCGCCGCTCGCGAGGTAATCCGGCCTGATCGGACGTGACCCAGGACGATATTCAGGGTCGTAAGCGCGATTTCTGGCCGGTTCGAGCAGCCGTCAGGGGGAGGTTCCGGCGTCGTAACTTGTTGCGGCGCTGCGGACTTGGTCGACGTAGACGCTCGAGTGGTTGTAGGCGTATATCGCGGTGCGCCAGGCGTGGCCGGTGGCGAGGTTTCCGCCTGAGGCACACAGGTAGCGGCCTGCCGCGAGTGCGGCGTCGTCGATATTGTCGGGACTACCCGACAGTGCGGTGGCGGTGACCGGGGTGGCGTTCTGTAGTGCGGTGGCCAACGTTTGGTAGTCGACGTCGGCGCGCGTGCCCCAGCGCTGCCACGTGTCGGGGATGAACTGGAACGGTCCCATAGCCCGCGCGTAGACCGTGCGGCCCGCGTGGGCGGTGGCGACGGGATCGGTGATGACGGCGTTGCCGCCGGTGCCGTCGAGAGCGATACCCCGGATCGGGGGCGCGACCGTGCCGTCGGCGGCGATGAGCGCCCCGCCGAATCGGGCATGGTTGCTTTCGATGCGCGCGATCCCGGCCAGGGTGGTCCAGCCCAGGTGGCAGCCCGGCTGGGCTCGGGCCATGACCACCGTCGCGTACCCGTAGGCCTGCACCGCCCGCACCGGGATCCCTGATCGGGCGGCTCGCGTCTGCGCCCAGTCGCGGAGTTGATCGATCGGGTGGCTCGCGGCGTCGAGCCGGATCGCGGGCAGCCGGCCTCCCGCCCCTGGTGGCGGTGCGTCGGGGGGCTGCGCGTTGTGTGGATACAGGGTGCCGACCAGGGCGGCCAGGGCGAGCACCGCGGCGGTGTAGGCGACCCTCACGCCGCGCCCGGTCGTCCTATCGGCCTGGTCGGTCATGGACGCTCCTCGGAATTCGTTGTCGTCACCAATGTTTCGGCTGCGCGCACTCATCCGCACGGGCGCGGTTGGTTGGGCGTGGTGGTCGGCTTCGGCGAGGTGGTCTTGCTCGGCGCAGCCGGGGTCGTCGTGCCGGTTTTGGGCGGCACCGTCGTCGGGTGCAGTGTCGTCGTCGCCGGCGGGTGCGCGATGGTCGGTGTCGAGGTCGCCGAGGCGCGCCTGACTGTCGTCGGGCAACTCGTCGTCGTGACCGGCGGCATCGCGGTCGTCGTGGTCGGCGGCAACACAGTCGTGGTCTTCGGCAATGCGGTCGTGGTCGGCGGCAGCGTGGTCGTGGTCGGCGGCACCGTAGTCACCGGTGTCGCGACCACCGTCGTAGTCGGCGGCGGTGTGTCGCTCGTCGCCGCAATGGTCGTCGCGATGACCGGGGGTTGGACGACGATGACGGTGCTGGGACCGGCTGTCACCGTGACGGTCGAGATGGTCGTGTACGGGACCTG
Organism: Nocardia sp. NPDC059240; assembly: GCF_042753865.1. NCBI lineage: Bacteria > Bacillati > Actinomycetota > Actinomycetes > Mycobacteriales > Nocardiaceae > Nocardia > Nocardia sp. NPDC059240. Next base: position 630,915 of record NZ_JBHZAC010000004.1, read on the forward strand.
GGTGCCAGGGTCGGGCTGGTACGACGGGAAACTCGGCAAACCTCCACCGAGGGTCGCGTTCGCGCTGACGGTGATCGAGAAACTCGGTGTATCCACGGTGGTGGTCGGGACGCTGGTGACCGTAGTCGTGATCGGGGTGTCGGCGGTCGTCGTCGGGTCGGTGCTGACCTCCGGTGTCGAAGGCAGTGCGGTCTCGACGTCGGTTGTCGTGGTGTCGGTGGGGACGGGTATGTCACTGGGTGTGAGGGACACCTCGGCCATATCGACGCTCTGAATCTGCCCGTACTGAGTGGTCACAGCGTCGAGGGCGGAGGTTTCCCCGGTGTCGGTGGAGGCGGCGATATTGCCGACGGTGTCGTCGCCGCGCGAATCGGCGGCCAAGACGACCACCACGATCAGAATCAGCAGCAAGCCGGTGGCCGCGGCGTGGGGACCGCGGCGCCGAACGCGTTCCTCCGGAATGTATTTCGACGGTGGGGTGGTGTCGGGTGTTTTCACCGGCGATCGCTTTCTACTGCACGACGAGCGAGAGCAAGGGTGGAGGTTGCTCGGCGCGCGGACCGAGCAACGTTCAGCCTTGTGGGATGAGGGTCAGCACGAGCCTCCCGGCGGGGGTGGCGTGGTGGGGGTTGTCGTGACGGGTGCGTCGGTGACGGTGACGGTGATGGTCTGGGTGGTGCTGCCCTGGGATGCGGTCAGGGTGTGGCTACCCGACTTGGTGGGCGTCCAGGTGGTGGTGGCCATGCCTTTGAGTGAGTTCGGCGTGACGCCACCGGCAGGGCCGAGGTTTTGGCCGTTGTCGGCGAAGAAGACCGACAGGCCGATGGTGGAACCGCTGACCGTGGCGGTGATGGTGTAGGTCCGGTTGGTCTGCAGGTTCTGGTCGGAGACCGACAGGGACACGACGTCAGCGGAGGACGGTATGGCAAGCGCGACGGTGGCGGCGGCGACGGCCAGTCCGATGCCGAAGCGCCGATAGTGTGTGATGCGCATCGAAATTCTCCTAGAACTGATCGGTGGCGATGATTTTCTCGATATTGCGTTCGGCGAGCGCCGTGATGGTGACGAACGGATTTACTCCGACACTGCCGGGAATCAGTGATCCGTCGGTGACGTAGAGCCCCGGATATCCTTTGAGCCGTCCGTAATTGTCGGTGGACTGATTGAGCAGGCAGCCGCCGAGCGGATGGTAGGTGAAGAAGTCACCCCATATCCTGTTGCCGCCGAAGAGGTCGTACCGGTAGATCGTCCCCGCACTGGCGTTGATCTTGTCGAAGACGGCTTTCGCTTGGTCGATCGAGGGCTGGGTCATGCCCGCCGTCCAATTCAGGTCGACACCCCCGGTGGTCGAATTGAAGGCGAAATTGGCGCGGTTCGGGTTCTTCGTGATGGCGAGGTACAGATTGGCGAAGGTTTCGATGCCTGCCGGGAACGGGGTTATTTCGGCGAATACCGAATTGGCGTCCCACGCGTCGATGCCCATGCAGGGCACCGTGGATTGGCTGGTACCGGTGGCGTCCCAGCCCGCCCGGCCGACCATTACGTTGCCGTTGTTTCCCCAGCCGGTGCCGACCGTGCAGTCCAGATGCGGCAGCTTGTTCTGGCTTTTCATCGAGACCAGCAGTTTGCTGGTGCCGACACTGCCCGCGGCGAAGAACACCTTGTCGGCGGTGACGGTCTTGGTGGCGACTGTTTTGCCGTTGACGTCGGACTGGGTGATGGTGACGGTGTAGCCGGAGCCGCTGGCGGGAGTGACGGCGGTGACGGTGTGCAGGGGCGAGATGGACAGGTTGCCGGTGGCGGAGGCGGTGGCCAGATAGGTTTTGTCGACGGATTTCTTGCCGTAGTCGTTGCCGTAGAGCAGTTGTCCGCCCAGTGCCGAGGTCGGCACGCTGCCCGCGTCTTCCTGTTTCATGTAGTTGAAGTCGTAGACGTTGTCGACGAAGACGGTGTTGAATCCGGCCTTGTTGGCGACGTCGCGACTGACGCGGGCGAACTGGTACCACTTGGTGGAGTTGAACCAGTTCTGGTCGATGCTGTTGACCTGCAGGCCGGCTTTGGCGCGGGGGTAGTACTTGGCGTACATCTCGCCCATGTCGACCGAGGGCAGGATGGTCTGGATGTAGGACTGTTTGGGGACCACGGCCATGCCGCCGTTGACCAGTGAGCCACCTCCGACGCCGCGGCCCTGGTAGACGCGCATGGCCGCGAAGTCTTCGGCGTCGAGGATGCCCGCGTCGCTGGGGACGCTCTTGTCGATCGGGAAGCCAAGGACATTGCTGATGGGCTGTTCGGTCTTGGTCTTGAACCAGTAGGAGCGGCCGTCGGGGTTGAGCAGGGTGGGATGGATCTTGCCGTCGGATCCCGGGGTGATCCAGTTCTGTCCCTTCTCCACCATCGCGACTTTCTTGCCCGCTTGGGTGAGTCGTAGCGCGGTGACCGCGCCGCCGTAGCCGGAGCCGATGATCAGGTTGGGGACGTGGTCGCCGTCGCTGATCGTGTTCGGTGCCGCCGAGGCCTTGGCCGTGAGCTGGGCGGGCATGAGTGCCATCGCGCCCGCTGCGCCTGCCGCCAGGCCCGCGGCCGCCAGAAAACTCCGGCGCGAAACCGACGAGCCGAACTGCTTGTTATGCGGCGTGCCTTGCATAGAAATACCTTCCGAATCGAGGCCGGTGAATCTGACCTCCGTAACGCCGCACACGATATCCATTGAAAAGAACATGTTTCAACTGTGTGAAAATATTTCGGTGATATCAAAATGAGAATGGGCACGGCTCATAACCCCGCGTCCCACCCTCAATAAATACGAAACAAGTGGCGAAACTGTACTCGATCACCACATGCCGTGTCAGCGGATTGAAAAATATCCGGCGCCAGGGGTATGGACTGACATCGGGAACCAATTCATTGACACGACGTCCCAAAGGAAATCAATTACCGATTTCGAGCGCACACGTGAATTACTGTCGTGAACGATTTATGTGCGGTACTCAGTTGGATGCGGCATGCCCGGCGGCGCGGAACTCCCCGGGCGACATCCCGGTCTCGTCCTGGAACGCCCGATAGAACTGCCGCTCGCTGCCGAACCCGCAGCGCGCCGCGACGGCCGCGATCGTCGCCGACCCGGTCAGCAGCAGTGTGCGCGCGTGCGCCAGCCGCACCCGCCGCAACGCCGCCACCACACCGCCGTCTGCCTCCGTCGCGCGATACAGCGTGCTGCGCGAGAGCGAGCAAGCCGCCGCGATGCGCTCCACACTCAGCCCCGAATCAGCGAAATGCTCCCGCAGATACGCGAGTACCCGTTCGCGAGCCTGCGCCATCGCGGGCCCTTCCAGCGGGCGTTCGCCGGAGATCAGGGACACGACCGAGGCGAGCAGGTCCACGGTGTGGTTGCCCATGGCAATGCGGTCGGCGGCGTAATCGTCGGGCAGCGCAGCCACCGCACGGCAGTACCCGGCCGCGATCGCGGCGGCACCGGCACCCGGCAGCGACAGCGGCTGCGCGAACAACCCGGCGAAACGCTCCTGCGCGAGTCCGGTGCGCGCCAACAGCATCGACCACGGGACCTGCACGATGGCCGTGGCGCAGTAGTTCTCGATCCGGAAGATGGTCGGCCGGTCGGTCGAGATCAGCACGAATGAGCCTGCGGTCAGCGCCATCTCGCGCCAGTCCTCGCCGACCACCAGCGCCGAGCCCGCGGTGGGGGCGATGGCCACCACGTAGCGGCCCTCGGTGCGGGCGACATGGTGTGCGGTGCGACGACCCTGCAGGCCGCCGCCGCGCCCGGTCCCGATCCGCAATCCGCCCGCCGCCACCACCGAGGAGAAACTCCCGGAAAACGATCTACCCGCCAACGGCTCCACCGCGATCGGCACCACGTCGCTGCTGAGTAAGGTCTCCCACTGCGCCAAAGACGCTGCGGCAGGAAGATTCTGTCGGGACATGTAGTGCGGTACCGCCTGTTTCGCTCACACCCGCCCGCAGGCGGCCGGGTGCTGGACACCGTACCGGACGACCGGGGTTCAGTGGTGGTGTGTCGCAACCGTTCCGGCCGATATCGATCGGCGAATCCTGCAGTTTGCGTCGGGCAAGCCGGACGACAACCACGCCACCTCATCGGCTTTCGCCGACAACTCGTGATCAACCAAATCGCCGACGGTGATCTCGAAGCCGCTCGCACGCCGGCTGGACGGATCGATCGATGAATCCAGAGAAGGTTTCGATGATGAAACCCGGTCCGATGCGATTGTCGGCGGTTACCTGCTGGGCTGCTTGCCATACAGGGAACTGTTCGCATTGTGGCTGGCCATCGGCGAGCACAAGACTCTCGACCGTATCCGCAAGGCCATCAGAACCCCCTCCTACCGTCGAGACCTGACCGTTCTGCCGCGCGATCTCCAACCACGCCGAATGGGCTGACCGCAAGGCGCTCGCCGCGGCGTTCCTCAGAGCCCGACTACCTGAGATAGCCGCCCGAGTTCACCTCCAGCCGTTGATCTTCCGCAGGTGGGTCTGGCCGGTCGAAACGCGCTGCGCTTTGTACCCGATTGCGCAGGTGTCCTCACCTGGTAGGTGCGAACTGGTGACCTTTGCCATGGTGTGAAGCCCGTCCGGCTGGTGGGATATGTTGGCGCGATGCCGTACTTGCAGCGCGAGGGACAGGTTTTCATCCTCCAGTTGGGTAACCGGGGTGAGCGCGATACCGAGAACCGGTTTCATCCGGATTGGGTTGGCGAAATGGAGGCCCTGCTCGATGAGGTCGCTGCGGGCTCTGGTCCTTGCGGGCTGGTCACGATCGGTGACGGGAAGTTCTACTCCACCGGCTTCGATGTGGAGTGGGCTGCGCGAAACCCGGAGCGGATCAACGAGAATGTTGCCGATCTGCTGCGGTTGTTCGCCCGAATTCTCACACTGCCGATACCGACCGTCGCCGCGATCAATGGTCATGCCTACGGCGCCGGGGCTTTTCTCGCTGTCGCACATGATCACCGGATAATGCGCGGTGATCGTGGCTATGTGTGTTTTCCCGGCGTCACGCTCGGCGTCAACTACGCTCCCGGGATGGTGGAGCTGGCACAGTCGCAGTTGCCGCTACCTGTGGCTCGTCGCGCCTTGGTCACCGGGCACCGCTACGGCGGGACGGAAGCGATGACGGCGGGCTTGGTCGACTCGGTCGCCGATGAGCACGATCTCCTGAAATCCGCTGTGGAGTATGCGCAGAGTCTGGCTGCGACCAGCGGGCCCGCCCTCGGCCACGTCAAGTCGTCGCTCTATCGCAATGCCACCGCGGCCCTGCTCGGATCTGTCGCGGAATACAACCACGATTCCGCTGCGGGCTGAGGGACCGCACCTATCGCACCGAACCCGGCATGAGCGGACGGTCTTGTGCCGCAGCGCCACCGCGGCCGACTGGCTCCCGCGTCGGCCGGTTCGGTCAGCGCGGTATGCGGCAATGCAGGATTGTTTGTATGGCACCTGGTCACCAGTCCCTGAAAGACGTCCTCATCGCCGGACTCACCGCGACGATCACCGACGCGGAGCAGTGGGCCGCGTCCAATCCGCCATACCCGACCCCCACGGTGATGATCCCTCTGCGTGAGCAGATCCTGCGAGAGCTCGACGCTCGGCTCCCTGAGAACAGCGAGGGGCCGCCGAGCGTGATGACGGTGCTGGGCCCGGTGCAGTCATATCGCAGCCAGGTGAAGCTGATGCACCTCTCGCACGGCGTTTTCGGATTCGGGGAGGCGACGTGCGCGCTGATCGCGGTCGGGGCGCTGACAACGGAGCAGATAGAGGAGATTGCTCCGTTCCTGCCACAGCACATCGGCTTTCGCCGACAACTCGTGCTCAACCAAATCGCCGACGGTGATCTCGAAGCCGCTCGCACGCTGGCTGGACGGATCGATGACGGGTACGGCTGGCGCTCCTTCCGGGATATCGGCATCGAGCTCGCCCGCCGCGGCGATGCGCGAAGCTTTTCGCCGATTGGAAACACTATGCGGCCGGTCAGGAACGCGCCGATATGACCAGGCTCAAAGAACAACTGGTCGCAGGTGTTGCTCGGCGGCACGGACGGCAAGCAGCCCAGCAGGTAACCGCCGACAAACGCATCGGACCGGGCTTCGTCATCGAAACCTTCTCTGGATTCATCGACGCGGCCGATGTCGAGGGGCTCCAGCGCGTATTGTCCGGCGCCGCAGCAGGAATCCTGCCCGAACTCGATGAGCTCACGGTGCTGTCCGCGACCCTGCGAGCCGCCACCCCACGCAATCCCGAATACGATCACCCACTGCTGGATACGGTCGTTGACCGTCTCATCGCCATCGACCCGACAACCGACAGGGCCACGATGCGCCGTCGCGACGGGGAACTGTTCGCATTGTGGCCGGCCATCGGCGAACAGAAGACTCTCGACCGCATCCGCAAGGCCGTCCGAACCCCCGCCTACCGTCGAGACCTGACCGTCCTGCCGCGCGATCTCCAACCACCCCGAATGAGCTGACCGCCAGGTGCTCACCGCGGCGTTCCTCGGAGCCCGACTACCTGCGATAGCCTCGGCCCGTTGGCCTTCGGACGTGCCGAGGAGCAATCGGGGCCTTGCTGGATCGGATCACCAAGCCCCGGGAGGATCGGGCGAAACATTCACGGGCTGTGGGCAACTCATCCGCGGGAGAACAATGGCGCTTGCTCTAGAGGCCGGCGGACCGTCTCGGCGTGTCCACTGTGTTAGGGAACAGACCAATAAGATTCGTTTTACAATCTGGGCAGTTCAATGCTGGATAGCAGTTGCAGGCGCGACAGGTCCAATAGTAAGTCTTGTAATAGGACACCTTTTGGCCCACTTCCCTTATCGCCCCGACGGTTTCGCAGTTGGAGCACGCGATGTCGCTGACCGTAACCCCCCGCTTGCACTTCGGACAGCCGGTTGCACGCGAGGCCGACCGCTCGACCGCCTGTCTCTCCTGCTCGGCGTCCGACTTCTCCTTCTTGCCGGCGAGCATCGCAAGAATGACGAAAAGGGCAATACCGCCGCCGATACAAACGGCGCCAACGATGAGTTCCACGACGTGGCAGCTTTCGTGAGGCGTTGTGTGCCGACAAATGTACGCCGATCCGATGGCACGGATCCGAAGATCTAGTCAACTGCAACGATGCCCGACACGATGGAACCCCAGGCCGCGCAAGGCAGCCGGGAGCGGCAGCCGAGTCGTACGCTGTCGGGGACGTCAGTATCGTGGTTGATGTTCGACATGTGCTTGGACCAGCGAGACACGATCGGCACGGCTGGTTGATCTTTCGCGTCCCGCGCCGGCCGATCCAGTTAGCGCAGCATGCGGCATTTCCGGACACTCACACCCGCTCATGCATCACCAGAATGCGTTGGGGTACAAGTCTTCTCGATAATTGCGTTCCAGCATGCATGCTCGTCGAGCATCCGGGACTCGGCATACAGCGCAGCCTTTGGGGATAGCTGCGCACTGTGGGGCCGAAATCTGGGTCGGAGTGACGAGCGGCGGCACCGTGGGTGGTGCCGCCGCGTGCTGGGTGGAGTGGCGGGTGTCGGCGGGTCAGACCGCAGTGGAGTGTCCGACGGCGACGTTGCCGGAGGCGGTGTGCGCGTGGACTTCCACGACGTTGGTCTTGCTCTGGGCCGGATCAACCGGTCCCAGTTGGGTGTTCATCGCGCCGCCCAGGGTGTTGGACTCCACGGTCGCCGCACTGCCCGGGTGGATTCCGACGCGTACATCGCCGACGGAAGTTTCCAGGCGCAGCACGCCGCGCACCGCGTCCCCAATAGTGATGTCGCCCTTGGCGATCTTCGCGGTTACCGCCGCAACCACTCGATCGATCACGATCTCGCCCATAGCCACCTCCACACTGCTCTCACCGAATTCGCCGGCCGTATGGAACTTTCCGTGCGCGAGGTTCCCGTGGACCCGAGACCCGGCAGGCACCTCGATGATCACATCGACCGAGCCTTTACCGGATGACGGCCCGATCACCTTCCACCCCTTCGACATCTTCACGCCGAGGCCACCCGCGCCGAATTCCACCTTCAACTGCTCCGCAGCCTTCACATCGTCTTTCTTCCCGGCATCGGCCGGCCGAACCTCGACGACCGTGTCGATCCGGTCGGAGGCGATAACGCTGACGGTCCCGGCGCCAACCTCGAGGGTGATATCGATCGGTGCGGGGGTCTGGAAAACGGTCATGTCTCTGTACTCCTCATTCGCTGCTGCGTTGTTGATGTGAGTACTGTCGCCGCCCCGGCTGATACCGCCCTGACACCAACCTGACACGCCCGCTGACACCGATTCACCCAGGTAAGGCGGGTCCCGTCGCGTGTCGGCGTCAGGTGGACGACGGTCGGCATGGAGGCACAGACATCAGGAGAACAAGCTTCTTCATGTCCCCCGACAACCACCGCGCCCGTGCCCTCGGCCGCGAACTCATCAACACCCACAACCGGCTTCGCCGCGAACTCCGGCGAGTCAGCCAGGAACTCGAAGAACACAACGGCGGTTCCATACGCCCCCTGCGCGACCTACGCGCCCACTGCCTCACCTTCTGCCAAGCAGTCACCGACCACCACACCGGCGAAGACACGACAGTCTTCCCCGTTCTGGCCCAACAGTTTCCAGACCTCGCGCCGGTCCTCACCGAACTCGCCGCCGACCATCGCCTGATCGCCGACATCCTCACCAGAATGACCGAACTGCTCACCGACGTCTCCACCGACAATCTCGCGGCCGTGCGATCCGAGATCAGCGGCCTCACCGCCATTGTCGAATCCCATTTCCAATGGGAGGAACGCCGCATCACCACCGCCCTCGACAGGCTGCCCCCCACCGACCATCCCGAGATCGAATGGTCGCGCACGGACTCACGCTGACCGATCGCCGACCGCTCGCGGGTGCCGCCGACCTTCCGCGAGACAGTAGACATCGCAATGTGTCGCCATGACCTCGATGTCCTGCTCGCTCATATGATCCACAGCGGGCAGGAACACGGCATCGACGCCTTCGCGCATGATCCGGCTGACCATTCGAATGTAATTGCCCTCCCGGCGGTCATCCTCGAAAAACGTTGCTGACCAGCTGAATCCGAGGCGCGCGGCCTCGCGCATCATGGCGTCCTCGTCCAGCCTGACATTCTCACCGGAGGCTGCACGCAGGATGAATCCGAACGCCTTCATCGTGCGACCCCGGCGTACTCCCGGTATTCCGGCTTGAAGATCACGAGACGCCCGCGTTCGGTCGATCGCCAGCGCGCGGGCCCGTGGAGCGTCGCGACCACGAGGCCGGACCGTGCAAGCCGCAACAACGCCCGACGGATCGAGGTTTCAGGGAGTCTGGTCTCACGACCCAGTTCGCGCACGGTGAGCGCTGCAGCAGCTTTCGAAGTCGGCAGTGCACCAAGCACTTTCGCCTCCGGTTCGGTCAGCGCCATTGCTTCCCCTCACGATCACTGACGAGCAAAGTGGCCTATGCCACTGAATAGTAAGTGGCATAGGCCAGTAACGGAATGGCTCCGCAGCGTTTTGAGGATGACTCGCGGGGATCGACTACAGGTCGACGGAGTATTCCTGCTCGAATGCCCAGCGTTCAGGAGGGTAGACGGCCTCGTCGAACTGAACCGCTACGTCGGATGCGTCATAGGCGACCAACCTGTGGACCAGCACAGGCGAGGGATCCGGCAAACCGAGTGCGGCACATTCATCCTCGGACGCGAAGCGGGAACAACCTCGATCGCGTGCGTACGCTGCTCGAATCCCTGCAGCCTTGGCCAGATAGCCAAGCGTGCCATGACCGACACGTTCACCGAGCAGAAGCCTCGGGGCTGAAGTTGCGAGTTCAGCTGGGAACCAAGACGTCGACAACTCGATGCGGCCGCCCGTCTCGCTGCTGATGATCCGTTGTCGCTTGATGACCCGGCTACCCGAAGGACGACCGAGGGCCTCCGTCACATAATCGGGGCCGTCGACAATGCCGACAAACGGAAATTCGACGTCCTCGGCGTCGGAGTAGGCGGTGCCGAGCGTCGCGGCACGCTCGAGGCGTTCGCGAGCCCGTGGGGCAGCGTGCGGCTCGCGCACGAAAGTCCCTGAGCCCTGGCGTGATTCGACCAGTCCGTCCTGACGCAGTGCCTGCAGCGCCTTGGCCGCCGTCGGCCTGGCAACCTTCCACGTGGCAGCCAGCTCACGCTCGGACGGAACCTCGGCACCGGGCCGTAGATCGCCTCGGATGATCTGATCTTTCAGGTAGCCGAAGATCTGTTTGTACTTCGGCAATACCTCTTGGATCTCAGGCAACCCGGACACCTCCGTCAACTACCATAGGCCACTAGCCACTATACGGACCGAGGCCGGGAGACGATGGGCACTGCCCTAGCCGTTGCTGCGGGTGGCGGCGGTGATGCGATCACCGCCGCCATGCTCGCGACCGCGATGCCCGAGCTGCAGGTCGCCACGATCATGAGCTACTCGTGGGACCGATTCATGATCGACCCGACGCCCGGACCAAGGAACCGACGCGACTTCTTCGGCCTGATCGAGCGTGGCGGCGTATGCCAGATTCCGGAGACGGCCGGGCTGCGAATGGGCGAATCCACACTGCCGCCGCTGGCGCGGTCTCTCGCTTATCCACTACTGCTGCTCGAGGCTGAGGGCGGCGCTGCCGGCATGGGCGAGCTGATGCGGCTTGCCGCAGCCGAATTCGACGCTGATGAGCTGTTGGTCATCGACGTTGGCGGCGACATCGTCGCCGAAGGCCATGAGGCATCGCTCCGTAGCCCGCTGGCCGACTCGCTGGCCCTGGCTGCCGCGATCCGATCAGGTATCCCCACCCGCGTACTGATCGCCGGGCCCGGTCTCGACGGCGAGCTGTCACCGGGCGAAGTGCGCGCACAGATCGACGTGCTCGGCGGCCATCAGGTTTGCGAACTGACTCCGGCCGATGCCACTCCGTTCGAAGACATCTGGACCTGGCACCCCTCGGAGGCAACAGCATTGCTGGCGGCGGCGGCAGGCGGGTGGCGTGGTCTCGTCGAGACTCAACGCGATGCGCTGGTTGAGCTCGCCGATGACGCGACCCGCATCTTCGAAGTGGACGCTCGCAGGCTGACAGAGTCCTCGCTCGCCGGGCCCTTGTTGTCGACGACCAGCCTCGACCAAGCCGAGCAGACATTGCGCGAACGTCGAGGTGGCCGAAGCGAACTCGACGTCGAACGCCGACGCGCGGCAGGGGAGCGCGCCGAGGTTCGCATGCCTTCGTCGAAGTCGCTCGACATCATCGACGACCACGCGGTCCAAGCGCGCGGCCGCGGCGTCGACGCAATCACCCTGCGCCGTATCGCCGAACTCGTCCAGGCCGTTGACCCGTCCGCGACGAGGGCGTTGAGGATCCTCCTGACGGAGCAGCGCACACACAGATTTCGGCCCCCGCTCTATGAGATTGGTTCGGGTGCGGCTATTTGACGCTGCCGGCGGTTAGGCCGGCTACGAGGCGCTTTTCGATGAGGGCGAAGAGGATTACTACCGGGACTATGCCGACGGTGGAGATGGCGAAGACGTATTGCCAGGCGGTGTCGTATTGGCCGATGAATTTGGTGAGGGCTACTGAGAGGGGCTGGTTTTCGGGGGTGGTGAGGATTACCAGGCTGGCGGCGAATTCGTTCCAGCAGGAGACGAAGGCGAACACCGTTGCGGTGACGATGCCCGGCCACACCAGCGGCAGGCTTACCCGGGTCAAGATCTGCCAGCGGTTGAGGCCGTCCAACTGCGCGGCCTCCTCGACTTCGATCGGGATGCCTGCGAAGAAGCTGTGCAGGATCCATACCGCGAAGGAGAGGTTGAAGGCGCCGTTGACCAGGATCATGGCGAGCCAGGTGTCGTTGATGCCGAGGGTGAAGAATTCGCGGAGCAGGCCGGTCACGAGCACCGTTGGTTGCAGCATCTGGGTTACCAGGACCAGGCCTAGGAACAGGGTTTTGCCGGGGAAGCGGCGGCGGGCGGTGTAGTAGGCGGCGGGGATGGCGACGGTCAGTACCAGGATCGTGCCGAACACCGAGATCACCACGGTGCTCACCAGATTGAACGGGAGCGGGGTTTCGGGGGTGTGCCACATGGTGGCGTAGTTGTCGGGCCGCCAGTGCTCGGGGAGATAGGTCGGCGGGATGCGCAGGATCTCCGAGCGGGGTTTGAGTGAGCCCACCACCATCACCAGGTACGGGAGCAGGAAGATCGCCGCCAGCACCGCGCCCACGGCCGTGAGGCCCCAGCGTCGCCGCGTGGTCATCGCGCCTCCTCGCCGGCGGGCCGGATCAGCTTCACGTAGATCGCGATGATCACCAGGATCAGCACGAAGTTGAGCACGCTCATCGCCGCCGCCGTCGCGACCTGCTGATTCTGCTGAATCAGCTTGAAGGTCAACGTGGTTGTGGTGTCCGCGGAGAATCCGGCGATGCTGCCGGTCAACACCTGCAGGATGGGCAGCGAATTGAACGAGTTGATGATGTTGATGACCGTGGCGACCGCCATGGCCGGACGCAGTTGCGGCAGCGTCAGATACGCGTAGCGCTGCCACGGACTCGCCCCGTCGACGCGGCCCGCCTCATCGATGTCGGCCGGAATCGATTGCAGCCCAGCCAGAATCGTGTAGGTCGTGAACGGCACGGAGACGAACACCGCCACCCCGATGGCGACCAGGAACGCCGGTCCAGGCTCCTTGGTGAACCCGAATCCCCGATCCAGCACGCCGATATCGACGAGAAACCGGTTGGCAATCCCCACATTCGGATCCAGCATGTAGTCGAAGATGGTCGTCGTCATGACCACCGACGCCGCCCACGGCACCAGGATCGCCAGCCGCACCGCCGTGCGCCCCGGAAAATCCTTGTTCAGAAACTGTGCCAGCGCGGCGGACAGCAGCAGCGTGATCACCACGACCGCCACCACCCAAACCACCGTGTGCAGCAGGATCGACGGCAACTCGTCGATCGCGAAAAGCCTTCGGAAGTTGGCGAATCCGGCCGGACCGCGATCCTGCCCGTAGGCGCTCAGATCCCGGGTCGAGGTCCAGAACATGTAGGCGGCCGGGAAGGCCACCACCGCCGCGATGAGGATGAGCACCGGGCCGATCCACGGCAACGCCCGCAGCGTAGCCGTGGATCGATGGGAGGCGACGCCCCTCAACTCGCCGCCTGCTGAATCTGCTGCAGCACCGAAGCGGGATCCTTGCCCTGCGCGATGGTGCCGATCTGCTGCTGGATCGCCCCTTGCGCGGCACCCCACTTCGGGTTGTTGCTCGGATAGAACTTCGCCACCGACAGCGTGGAAAGGAACGCCTTGGTGACCGGATCATCGGCGAGCGCGGTAGCCCCGCTGTTGGTGGCCGAGATGAAGTGTTCGCTGCTCACGAACTTGGAATACACAGCGGCGGAATAGAAGTAGGTGAGGAACTTCTTGATCGCCGGAGCCTTCTTGCCGTCCTTCTTGAACGCCATCAGGTGATCGGCCACGCCCAGGGTGACAAGATCACCGGTCTTGGTCGGCGAGGGCGCGGTGGCGTACTTCAGGCTCGGGTTCTTGTCGGCGATCTGACTGATGGTCGGCGGCAGCCCCTCGATCATGCCGATCTGGCCCTGGATGAAGGCGTTGATCACGTCGAGCCGGTTGGTCGCGCCCGGATTCGGTTCGGTCACACCGTCATCGGCCATGGCCTTCATGGCTTTCACGCCCTCGAGGTTGGCCGGGGTGTCGACGGTGACCTGGTCACCGGCCGACCAGTCACCGCCCGCACCGAAGGTCCAGATGGAGGTTTCGCCCTGGGCTTCCTCGCTGCCCAGCGGCAGCCCGTACCCGGAGACCCCGCCGCCGAGCGCCTGGATCTTCTTGGCGGCGTCGGCGAGTTCGGCCCAGGTCTTGGGCGGCGCGGCGATACCCGCCTTGGCGAACAGGTCGGTGTTGTAGTACAGCCTGCGGGTGGACGCGAACAGCGGTAGCGCCCACTGGGTTCCACTCATGGAGGCGTTCTTGGCGAAGCCGGGCTGGATATCGCTGATCACCGAGGGGTCCACGATATCGGAGGCCGGATAGAGCTTGCCGTCGGTGGCGAAGGTCGAGTAGGCGTCGATGTTCAGGATGTCGGGCGTGCTGCGCGTGTCCTGCAGGTCGGTGCGCACCACGTTATTGATCGATTTCCAGGATTCCATCGAGAGTTTGACCGTGATGTCGGGGTTGACCTTCTGGAAGTCGTCGATGATGGCGCTCCACTCGGACTTCGTGCCGTCGCTGTAGATCGGCGCGAGGAAGGTGAGGGTGTTGGGATCCGAATCGTCGGACTTGCTCGAGCCGAAGCCACAGGCGGACATCGTCAGGACCAGGCCGGTGGTCAGCGCTACCGTGGATAGTGCGCTGCGCAGTGGACGTTTCACGTCAAGGCCTCTCAATCTGCACCCCCCGCGACACGAATCGCGGATGATTCGTTTTGTCTGAATCTAACGCGAACAGTGCCCGAATGTGATCGTTTGATCTGTAAAATTGACATGAACGGTCACTGGGTCGATGCTGGGTGGGTGTCGCCCGATGCGAATCGAATCTCCGCCCCCGCAACTCATCTGGCCGCCGAGGTGGCCACCCAGCCCGATGATTGGAGCCGCGCCGCCACCGTCGCCGCTGCCCACCGCGACCTGCTGCCCACCCCCGGCGAGCGGGTCGCCGTCCTCGGCTGCGGCACCTCACTGTTCATGGCCCGCGCCTTCGCGGCACTGCGGGAAGCGGCTGGTCACGGACTGACCGATGCCTGGCCCGCGAGCGCGGTACCCGCCGGCCGCGAGTACGACCGGTACCTGGTGATCTGCCGCTCCGGCACCACTACCGAGGTGCTGCACGCCATCTCCGCACTGCCCGAATCGATTCCGCGCACGGTGATCAGCTCCAGTCCGGGCACGCCGGCGCTGGAGCTGGCGCGGCCGATCCTCATCGACGAAGTGGACGAGCTCTCGGTCGTCCAAACCCGGTTCGCCACAACGACGCTGGCGCTGCTGCGCTGGCATCTGGGTGAGGATCTGACCCCGGTCATCGCCCAGGCCCGCGCGGTGCTGACGGAGTGGGATGCGGAGGTGTCGGCGAATGTCCGGCATGCCGAGCAGATCACGTTTGTGGGAATGGGTTTCGCGGCCGCGCTGGCCGATGAGGCGGCACTGAAACTCCGGGAGTCCGCGCGCGCCTGGACGGAGTCCTACCTCGCCACCGAATACCGGCACGGGCCGATCAGCATCGCCGGTCCGGGCCGCGCGGTATGGGCGCTCGGCACCCCGACCCCGGGCCTGGCCGACGAGATTCGAGCCACCGGAGCGCATTTCGAGCATCGGCCGCTCGACCCCATGGTCGAACTGGTCCGGGTGCACCGGCTGTGCCTGTTGCGGGCCGCCGACCTGGGATTGGATCCGGATCGCCCACGCAACCTGAGCAGATCGGTCATATTGGGCTGATGGGTGCGTGGTGATGGCTGACACGGTAGGAGATCTGGTGCTCGCCGTGGACGTCGGCGGCGGCACCACGAAGGGCGAGATCACCGATGTCGATGGTGTGGTGCTCGCGGCCGCCACCATCGAGACCCCGTACGGTGAGCCCGCTTTCGAAGCGATCGACGGTCTCGGGACGCGGCTGCTGAACGAATTGCCGCCTGCCGTCAGCGATCAGGTCACCCGGGCGGCGGTCATCCTGCCCGGACTGGTCGATCCCGAGCAGGCCGTCGCCGTGTTCAGCAGCAATCTCGGCTGGCGAAATGTGAAGGTGGGCAGTCGGTTCGCCGACAGCTGGGGCATGCCGGTGCTGATCGATCACGATGTGACCGTCGCGGGCTGGGCGGAGTCACGCTTCGGCGCGGGCCGCGGGGTCGACGATGTGTGCGTGCTGATCCTGGGCACGGGGATCAGTGGAACCCTGTCGGTGGGCGGACGGCTGGTGCGGGGACCGGCCGGGCAGTCGGGTGTCGCGCAGACCGGCGAATTCGGCCACATCCCGGTCCGCTATCGCGATGGGCTGCCGTGCCCGTGCGGCAATGTCGGCTGTGTGGAAACGGTCGCGTCGGGTCCCGCAATCGCGCGCGCCTACGCCGGACGCACCGGACGCGAAATCACCGGCGCCGACGTCGTTTTCGCCGCCCTCGACACCGACCCCGAGGCGCGGGCCGTGGTGGCCGATGCCGTCGACGCCTTGGCCGCGGGCCTGCTCGGCGTACTTCATGCGAGCTGCCCCGAACTGATCGTCCTCGGTGGCGGTCTGGCCGGGGCGGGCACCGTGCTGACCGATGCCCTGCACACGCGTTTGACGGAACTGCTACGGGTGATTCCCGTCCCCCGGGTCACGCTGGGCCAGTTCGGCATTCGCGCCGGACTGATCGGTGCGGCCGAGCTGGCCCGCTCGGGGTCGCTGCTGTGAACGGCCGGCGCGGGCTGGAGCTACGCGGCCGGGTGGTGACCCGGGCGGGCATCCTCGAGGATGCCGTGGTCACGGTGCAGGGCGAGCGGGTCGCCGCGGTGCGTCCGGCCACCGATTGGGCTACCACGCACCGGGAATTGCCGCCCGAGTACGCCGGGACGGTGGTGCCCGGACTGGTGGACATCCACACGCACGGCGGCTTCGGACACCGCTTCGACACCGAGGACGCGGCGCAGGCGCGTGCCGCCGCCGCCTTCCATCATCGCCAGGGTTCCACGACCGTGCTGGCCAGCATCGTGACCGCCGCACCCGAGGTCATGATCGCCCAGGTAACCACGCTCCGCGCGCTGGCCGCCGACGGCGCGATCGCCGGAATCCACATCGAAGGCCCGTTCCTGGCGCGAACCCGGTGCGGGGCACACGATCTCGACTACCTGATCGATCCGGACACCGCCCTGGTCGACCGCCTGCTGCAGGCCGCCGGCGGACGACTACGCGTCATGACGCTGGCCCCGGAGCGACCCGGTTTCGACACCGCCGCCAAACAATTGGCCGACGCCGGCGTGGTGGTCGCCATCGGCCACAGTGATTCGAGCTTCTCCCGCTTCCGGGAGGCACTGAGCCCCGAAGGCTGCGCCACCCTGGTCACCCATCTGGCCAATGGCATGCCCGCCCTGCACCATCGCGCGCCCGGACCGGTGGCGGCGGCGCTGGTCGCGGCGGCGCAACATCAGGCGTACGTGGAACTCATCGGGGACGGCGTGCACGTCGATTCCGGTTTCGGCGCACTGGTTTTCGCGACCGCGCCCGAGCGCGTCGCGCTGGTCACCGATGCCATGCAGGCCGCCGGAATGCCGGACGGGCAATATCAGCTGGGCCCGCAGGCGGTCACCGTGACCGACGGGGTGGCCCGGGTGGCGGGCGGCTCGCTGGCGGGCGGCACCTCCACCCTGCTGCAGGGCCTGCGCTGGGCAGTCCGCGAATGCCGGGTGCCGTTGGCGGACGCGGTCGCCGCCGTCACCGCGACCCCCGCCGCCGCGTCCGGACTGGACGAGGTCGGTGATCTACGGCCCGGCATGTACGCCGACGCCGTCGTGCTGGACGAGGAGTTGAACCTGCTGCGAGTACTGCGGCGCGGACGGTGGCTGGCGTGATCCTCACCGTCACCATGAATCCCGCCTACGACCTCACCTACCGCCTGGAAAGGCTCGAACGCGGCCGCGCCCAGCGCGTGCTGTCGGTCGAACAGCGACTCGGCGGCAAGGGCATCAACGTCATGCGCGTTCTGACTCAGCTCGGCAGCGGTGCGCGCGCAACCGGATTCGCCGACCACACCTTCGCCGCCGCGGCCGCCGCCGAGTTCCCGGCCGATTTCGTGCCCGCCCTGCCGTGGGTCCGGCGAACCCTGGTGATCAGCGAATCCAGCGACGGCACCGCGACGGGGCTGTGGGAGCCCGGCGCGTACGTCCACGAACCGCACGCCGTCGACCGGCTGGCCGACCGCATCGCCTTCCTGCTGCCCGAACTGCGCGGCGTCGTGGTGTCGGGATCGCTGCCCGGCGGCATCGATGACGGTGTTCCGGCCGAGCTGGCCCGCTCGGCCGTCGCCGCCGGAGTCCCCACGGTCTGCGATGTGGACGGACCGGCCCTGAAACTGGCGGCCGCCGTACCCGGCGTTGTCCTCATGCCCAACCAGGACGAACTCGAACGGCTCACCGGCGTGGTCGCCGAACGCCCCGAAGCCGTGGTCCGCGCGGCCCGTCCACTGCTCGACGCCGGTGTCCGCGCCGTCATCGCGACCCGCGGCACGGCGGGCATGATCGCCGTCACCGCCTCCGGAGCCTGGTCGGCCCGCCTCCCGAAATCCTTGGCGGGCAATCCGACCGGTGCGGGTGATGCCGCCGCAGCGGCGGTGATCCGAGCGCTCGCCGCGGCCCGGGAGCCGGATTGGCCCTCCGTCCTGATCGACGCCGTCGCGACCTCCGCGGCGGCCGTGGTGATCCCGGTCGCCGGGCAGATCGACCTGACGTTGCGCGACCGTCTCACCCCGACCGTCCAGGTCACCGATCTCCTTTCATCCCCCGAACGGGGGACGCGACATCCCGCGCAGGCGTGATGACGAGCACACCTCACTGCCCTACGCTCCTCACGAATCGCCAATTCGGCTAGAGGAGACCCCTTGTTCGGCAGACGCGGATTTATCACGGGAGCAGCTGCTTCCGTCACCGCAGCGGTAGCCACGACCGCGACGGGACCGGCCGCCAGAGCGCGAGCGGACGTCAGTCCCGACCAGCCGAATATCCTCGTGGTCATCGTCGACGAGATGCGCGCCCCGGTCTGGTTCCCGGATCAGCAGACTCTCGACCAGCTGCTCCCGAACCTGGCCCGAATCCGGCGCGGCAGCGTGTCGTTCGACCAGCACTACACCGCGGCCAACGACTGCACCGCTTCCCGGGGCGCGCTGGTGACCGGCCTCTACAGCCACCAGACCGGCTGCATGGTCGTCTCGGAATCCACACTCTCCCCGAGGTTCCCGACCTGGGGCTCGATGCTGCGCGACCACGGATACGAGACGACCTGGTGGGGCAAATGGCATCTGGGCCACTATCCCGACCGGACTCCGGGCGCGCTCGACGCCTACGGTTTCGGGGGCGGCACCTACCCCTCCCCCAACGGCGCTCCCGGCCAAGGCCTGCAAGCGGATCCGAAGATCGTCGATGATTTCGTGGACTGGTTCGACCACGACTCCGGCGGCTCCCCCTGGTGCACCACGGTCTCCCTGGTGAACCCGCACGACATCCAGTACTGGCCGCGCTGGACCCGCCGCGATCAGGCCAACTTCGACATCCCGAAGTGGATGGACCAGCTACCCGGCAATTTCGAATCGCTGCAACAGCTTTCCGCCAAGCCGCGGCTGCAGACGGCCCTGGTGCAGGTGTCGACCGTGGCATTCGGGCTGGTTCCCAATGGGACCCCGGAGGCCACCCAGGCCTGGATCGACATGCGCAACCTGTACCTATGGTTGCAGCAGCAGGTCGACACCCAGATCGGCCGCGTCCTCGACACCCTGTACTCGCGCCCCGACGTCGCGGCCAACACGGTCATCGTGTTCACCTCCGACCACGGTGATTACGCCGGTTCCCACGGCCTGCACGGCAAGGGCGGTGGCGCCTACGACGAGGCCGTGCGAGTGCCGCTCTACGTCCACGACCCGCGCGGATACCTGAGCCCCACCGATTCCACCAGCACCCGAAGCCAACTCACCTCCAGCGTCGACCTCGCGCCGCTGCTGCTGAGCATCGCCACCGGAAATTCGGACTGGCGGGGCCAGGACCGCTATCAGCATCTGCAGGGTCGCCTGGACCTGACCGCGCTGTGCCGCAACGCATCCGCCGCGGGCCGCCCGTGGATCGCGCACACCACCGATGAGTCGACGATCGAGGAGGCCGCGATCCTGTTCGATCACAATGCCCCCGGTCACGTGACCATGGTGCGGACCACGGACGCGAAGTTCGCGTCCTACTCGAAGTGGGTCGACGGCCGGATCCAGATCGATGCCTCCGCCGAGCAGGAGTTCGAACTCTACGACTACTCCACCGACAACGGCCGCCTCGAACTCGACAATCAGGCGGCGACCGGAAATCCCCTGCGCGCCACCATGGAACCGCTGCTGGCCCAGGTGATCGACACCGAGATCCAGCAGCCGCTACCGGCCTACCTCAAGGATGCCCAGGAGCAAGGCATCGACGACTACCTGCAATCGCAGCGCAGCATCGCGGCCAAGGCCGAGCGCCTGGGCAACTTCCTGGATGACTTCGTCACCCCGCACTGACGAACTCGCGCAGCGTGATCGGCGGGCAAGCCGTGTACCGCTCGATCGCTTCGGTGACCCGGAACAGTTCGTGCCCGGACCCGATGGCGGCGAACATGGTCCACAGGTGGGTCAGGTGTTCCACGGCGACCTCGTCGCGGTAGACCGTCATGGCCCATTCGGACCATTCGCCGGGATCGACGTTTCGGTATGCGACACCGAACAATTCGGCGGCTTCCCCGACGGTCATGATCTCGCCCGCGAGCCACAGCACCGGATCGACCGGGCCGTCGGTGCGCAGCACGCCCGCCCCGACACCGGCGACATCCGCGCCCGCGATGAGCGGGAGGACCGTGTCGGGCGAGCCCAGCGGCAGGGCGAGTTCACCCCGGTCGCCGACGGCGACCTTCAGGTTCTCGTAGAACACCGCCGCCCGCAGGTGGACCGCGCCGACCCCGGCATTGTCGAGGACCTGTTCGGCCACCCAGTGCCGCCGCATATGCGGGGTGCCCGCCTGCGGATCGGAGCCGAGTTGCGAGGTCGCGACCACCCGCTGCAATCCGCTCGACTTGCCGACGGCAGCGAAAACCGCTGCGGCATCCATCATTCCGGCCGTGACCGGATAGGTGAAGTAGGCCCGCCGCACACCCTGCAAGGCCGGGGTCACCGAGCTGATCTCACGCAGGTCACCGGCCACCACCTCGGCACCGAGATCCTTCAACTCGGCGGCGCGACCATCGTCGCTGTGCACGAAGGCGCGCACCGGCAGTCCTTCACGCAGCAGTGATTCGGCGACCAGTCGTCCGGTGCCGCCTTGGCTTCCACCGGCCGCGCCGGTGACGAGAATCGGTTCCGTCGTTGTTGTCATATCGACTGTACTCCTCACGCTTGTTCCGGCAGCCGCAGGTCGAAGACCCCACGCTCGGCGAGACCGGTCAGAAAGTCCACGGCGTCGAAAGCCTCGGCGGGACTGGCGACACCGCTCTTGGCGGTGCCTTCCGCCAGCCGCACGGCCGCCTCGACCGAGGCCAGTGCTGCCACCGACCACAGATCCCGGCCACTCACCGTCCCGGCCGTGGAACCGGACCCCGCCAATACCTGTGCGGCGATCATGAATTGGCTGGCGGCCCGCGCGGCCGGGTCGACCTCCTCGCTCGCGAACGCCTGCTCCTCCGCGAAAGTGTGCGAGGTCAATTGCGCCTCCACCGCTTTGGCGCGAGTGTGCCGCGGCACCGTCACCGCCTCGGGGAAAGGCACCGGCGCGATCATCGGCCGCGGACCCACCGGCGGCGGGAAGGCGAAGATGGCCTGCCGCGGTTCCACGAACCCGTACCGCGGCTGCCCGTCCTCGTACCCGATCCGATCGGTGTCGGCGAACAGCAGCCGCGCCGTCTCCACCGCACCGTGGGTCATCATCCAGTTGGTGACGTGATAGGCGACGGTGATCCGGTCGATATCGGCGACACCGCGCGCGACCGCACCCGCCAGCAGATCACCCAGTCCCCCATAGAAACTCACGCTGGGCAACATGGTGATCCCGGCCCGCTGGGCGGGCTCCTGAAACTCGTCGAACAGCCGCTTCACGTGGTGTACCTCCACCGCATGATCGACGTAATGGCTGCCGCCTTCGACGGCGGCGGTGGCGACGGGCAATCCAGTGACGGCGAACGGTCCCGCACAATGGATGATCACGTCGGCGGCCTCGGCCAGCGTCCGCAACGCACCCGGATCATCCAGAGCGGCAGGCAGCACCCGCGAATACCCCAGCGCGGCAAGCGCGTCCGGATCCCGTCCGGACACCACCACCTCCTGCCCGCGGGCGGTCAGATCGGCGGCAACCAGGCGACCGGTGTGACCGGTGGCCCCGTAAATGGCGAAAACGGCCATGAGAGATCAACTTCTTCGACTCGACGGACAATTCGAACGTCTGTTCACAGAAGATAGACTCGCCGACCGACCGAAAGTCATCGCTGAATGATCTTCAGCCGCCGATTATTTCCGCAGCCGCACCGGCAATCGCTTCAGCGCGTGGATGATCGCGTTGTGATGCCAGCGCAGCTCGGACTCGTCGACGGCCAGCTCGATGTCCGGAAAGCGTTGCAGCAAGGTGCTGAACGCGATGGCGCCCTCCAGACGGGCCAGCGGCGCGCCGACGCAATAGTGGATGCCGTGGCCGAAGCCCAGGTGCGCGGTGCGTTCGGCCGTCGGGTCGAAGCCGTGTGCGTCGCTGAAACGCCGTGGGTCGCGATTGCCTGCGGCGAGACCTACCAGCACCATCTCACCCGCGGGAATCACCGTGTCACCCACCGTGATCGGTTCCGCGGTGAAGCGCAGGGTAGCCATATTGACCGGGCCGTCGAAACGCAGTAGCTCCTCCACGGCGTCGGGGATCAAGGCCGGATCCATGACCAGACGATCCAGCCGGGACCGGTCCTGCAAGAGCGCGAGCGTGCCGTTGCCGATCAGGTTCACGGTGGTCTCGTGACCCGCGATCAGCAGCAGCAACGCCATGCCGACGAGTTCGCCCTCGTCCAGCTCGGCGTCATCGCCGACCAGCGCCGACAGCATGTCCTCACCGGGGTCGAGCCGCTTGCGCTGCAACATCTTCCGTAGGAAGGCCACCATCTCCTGGAGTGCCCGGGCCTGATCCACGCCCGGCTCCAGCGTGCCGACCAGCGCCTTGGTCCACTCCCGGAAGGTGGCGTGGTCCTGGATGTCGACATCGAGCAGGTGGCAGATCACCGCCACCGGCAGCGGAGAGGCGAACGCCTGCAACAGATCCACCTCGTCGTGGTCCGCCATGCCGTCCAGCAGGCCGAGCGCGGTCTGCTCGATGACCGGTCGCAGGGCCGCGATCCGGCGCGGGGTGAAGGCCCGCGACACCGCCTTGCGCAGCCGGGTGTGGGTGGGCGGATCGGCATTGAGCATGTGCCGCAGGCCATCGTGGGTGGGCGGGCCCTGCCAGCGCCCCGGATACTTGCGGGCGATGACCGCTTCCAGGCCGTCGATGTCCTTGCACAGCCGTGGATCCGCGAGCGCCGCGCGGCCCTCCTCGTAGCCGAGAATCAGCCAGCGCGGCACCCCGTCCCCGAAGTGCACCCGGACCACCGGGCCGTCCTCGCGCCAAAGCCGGTAGTACGCATGCGGATTGGCGAAGAAGTGGTCGCCGAGCAGCTCGGTCACCCTTCCGACGGTACGGGAATTCAGCGCTTCGCGGCGGCCCGATCCCGCATCCGGTTGAGGGTCAGCCGCCAGAACGTGGTGGCCATATCGACCGGAATACGCGGTGAGGCGGACAGTTTGACCGCCCGCATCCGGGTCTTGCGCAGCAGCGCGGGCGACGCCTTGTCCGGGTGGCCGGTGTCGTAGGGCGGGTGCGGGTCGTATTCGATGTACAGCTGGGTCATCTCGGCGGCCTCCCGCCCGGCGATCTCGCCAACGAGCCACAGCCCCAGGTCGATACCGGCGGAAACCCCTGCGGCCGTCACGATCTTGCCGCTCTGCACGATGCGGTCGTGCGGGCGCGATTCGGCCCCGAAGGCGGCGAGCCCGGACTGCGCCGCCCAGTGCGACGTAGCCGGATGCCCGCGCAGGATGTCGGCGGCGGCCAGGATCAGGGAGCCGCTGCACACCGAGGTGGTCCACTGGGTTTTCGGATGCACCGCGCGCAGCCACTCGATGAGTTCACCATTGGCCATGGCCCCGGTGGTCGCCGCCTCCGAACCTCCGACCAGCACCAGGTCCGGCGCGGGAGTCTCGGCGAAGGTGTGGGTCGCGCCCAGGGCCAGCACGCCGCTGTCGGCGACGATCGGGCCCACCTCGTTGGAGACGAACCGGATCTCGCCGTCGGGGATGCCGCGCAGCACCTCGTAGGGGCCGACCACGTCGAGCGCGGTCAGTCCGGGATAGAGCACGATGGCTATCTGGAATGTCATGGGCTGCTCTGCCTTTCAGAACTTCGTGAACCGGGACCGATACTCGCCCGGCGGTATTCCCAAGTGACGGTGAAAGATTCGATAGAGGGTCTCGGGACTGCCCAGGCCGACCGCGGCGGCCACCCGATCCATCGGGTGATCGGTGGTCTCCAGCAGCCGCCGCGCGGCCGCGACCCGCACCTGTTCGACATAGCGGGCGGGCGTACTGCCGGTCTCGCCGGTGAAGACGCGGGAGAAGTGCCGGGTGCTCATCCCCACGTGCGCGGCCAGCGCGGGCATCGACAGGTCGGATTCCAAGTTCTCCTCCATCCAGACCTGTAGCGCCCGAAGCGAATCCCGTTTCGGCGGATTGGCCGCCAGCGGGGCGCTGAACTGGCTCTGGCCGCCGGGCCGGTGCAGGTAGACGACCATCCAGCGCGCCACCTCCCGCGCCAGATCCGGGCCGTGGTCGGCGGCCACGATGGCCAGCGCGAGATCGATGCCCGCGGTCACCCCGGCAGAGGTCCACATCGGCCCGTCGCGCACGTAGATGCGATCGGGTTCGGTGGTGATCGCGGGAAACTGCTGGGCCAGCAGCTCGCCGCCCGCCCAGTGCGTGGTGGCGCGGCGGCCGTCGAGCAGTCCGGCGCGGGCGAGCAGGAAGGTGCCCGAGCAGACCGAGCCCACCCGGGTCGAGCACACCGCCATGCGCTGGATGCCGGCGATCAGCTCCGGCAGTTGCGCCGCGACCCACACGGTCGCGCCGCCGACCACCAGCAGGGTGTCCACCGGACCGTCCCAGGTGTCGAGGCCATGGGTGGCCGTCACCTCGATGCCGCAGGACGAACGCACCGGACCGGCCTGCGCCGCGGCCAGCTCGACCCGGTAGCCCGGGGTCGCGCCCAGCAGGGCGGCACCGCTGAAGACGTCGGCCGGTCCGGCCAGGTCCGTCAACTGGAAACCGTCGAAGACGACGATCAGCACCACCCGCATGTCATCCAGCCTGCGGCCCGCCGACCATGGCGTCAATGACACGACTCTTGCAAATTCGGCCATGGCGAGGTGGCCGAGCGGTAGCGGTAAGCGTGCGCTTGATATGAATGCGGTGTGGCCCGACATCTCTTTCAATGCCCCCTGCGCTGGTCCGATATGGACACCGACGGGCACGTAGACGGCGCAGCGCACCTGCGTTACCTGGAGGAAGCCCGGATCGACCTGTTCTGGTCGCGGGGCTTCGGCGGGTCCAACGTGGTCGCGCAGATGGACATCGACTACCTGACTCCGCTGCGCTACCGCCGCGAGCCGGTGCGCGTCGAGACCTGGGTGACCCGGGTCGGTACCTCGTCGTTCGTGCTGCAGCACGAGATCCGCGATACCGACGTGGTGTACTCGTCGGCCGTGTGCACGATGGTCGCCTTCGATCAGGAGACCCAGAAGTCGCGGCCGCTGCCGGAAGACCAGCGCGTGCTGCTGAAGGATTTGGGAGTCTGATGCATACCTACGACATTCAGTTGCGCCGCACCGACATCGACGCCCAGAACCATGTGAACAATGTGGTCTTCGCACAGTTCCTGGACGACGCGCGCACGAATCTGCTGGAAGGCCATGCATCTTCGGGCACGCCCTGGCGGGTGGTGGTCGCGGGCCAGCGACTGAGCTATCGCATGCCGTTGATCTTCCGGACCACGCCGGTCGCGGTGACCTCGGTGGTGGAACGCGTCGGCACCACGTCGTTCACGCTGACCCACGAGATCCGCGACGGCGAATACCTGTACCTGTCCGCGACTTCCACCCTGGTCGCCATCGCCGACAGCACCGAATCCGACACCGGCGCGGCGCCACGCCCGCTGACCGATAGCGAACGCGAATATCTGATGACCTTGGCGGCCCCGCGCGGTTAGACTTGTTTGTATCGCCTGGTCAGCGTTACAAGGGGTGCATCATGGCCAAGATGACCATTGTCGAGTTGCTCGACGTGTTCAAAGATATGACGCTGCTGGAGCTTTCGGAGTTCCTCAAGGCGTTCGAGGAAGAGTTCGGCGTCACCGCCGCGGCCCCGGTGGCCGTGCAAGCGGTGACGGACGCCGCACCGCCCGAAGCGGTCGACGAGCAGAGCGAATTCGACCTGGTGCTGGAATCCTTCGGCGAGAAGAAGATTCAGGTCATCAAGGCCATGCGGGAGATCATCCCCGGCCTCGGCCTGAAGGAAGCCAAGGACCTCGTCGAATCGGCCCCCAAGGCCGTCCTCGAAAAGGTCGACAAGGATTCCGCCGAATCCGCCCGCATCAAACTCGAAGCCGCCGGAGCCCGAGCCGCCCTCCGCTGAGGCCACCTGGCGCGCCGCACCATTCCGCACGCCAGGCTATTCGCGCCGCGCTGAGCAGCGACGCCGCGCCGGATCCTTGCGCGGCGTTCGGTCTTGCGCGGTGCTGGGTCTCTAACGTGCACTGACCTCCTCGGCACAGCGCAGAGATCATTTGCGCGCGCGTCACCGCAACTGTCGGGCGCGCTGTTCTCCCGGAAGTTGCGAGGCGAAGATGGTCTGGTGGATGGGGGTCGGCACTCCGGCCGCGCGGCCGAAGCGCACCACCGCGCCGTTCTGGTACTCCAGCTCCGAGGGATGCCCGGCGGCCAGGTCGCGCTGCATGGATGATGTTGTGTCGGAGCTGAATCCGCGATACACCGCCAGCATCTGCTCGACGTCGGCGTCGCCGAGCGCGATGCCGCGCGCCCGTGCCACGGCCGCCACCTCCTGCATGGCCGCACGCACCAACTCCGCCGTCGCCGGTTCGGAGCGGGTCACCCCGACCGGCTGCCGGGCCAGCGCGCCCACGCCGCCGTAGGAGGCGATGAGCATCAGCTTGCGCCACAACGTCGCCTGAATGTCGACGGACCGCGTCACCCCGATGCCGGCGGCCGTGAGCACGGCGGCCACGTCCTCGACCGGATCCCACGCGCCGACGCCTACCGGTCGGCTGGAATCCGCTGCCAATGCACCGATTTCGACGGTGGCGTGCGCACCGAGGCAGCGCACCTGCCAGGGCCCGAGACGTTGGGCGATCACTACGCAGGTGCAGCCGAGGATGTGTTCCTCGCCCAGCACCTCGGCGAGGTCGGCGGCGGCCTCGACGCCGTTCTGCACCGGGAGGACGGCGGTGCGCGGGCCGATCAGGGGCTGCAACGTCTTCGCCGCCTCCGCCACCTGCCATGCCTTCACGGTGACCACGATCAGGTCCGCCGGTTCGGCATCGGCCGGGACCTCGGTGACCGCGCGGATGCCGGGGACCGAAATCTCCACCGCCCCATGGCCGAGCACCAACGGCTCGGCGGCCGCCGCGACCGTGCTCGCACGGCCGACCACCGTGACCTGATGCCCGACGCGAGCCAGCATGGCCGCGAAGTACAGCCCCATCCCGCCTGCACCGAATACAGTGACGTTCATCGAATGACCCCTCGCCCAGCGATTTACCACCGATACGATTCCGTAGATCGGAATTATCTATCCGTACAACGGAATTCGAGATTGATCATAGGACGAATCCTCGCCATCGGTCCACCGCTGGAGAGGTCAGGAGTCCTTGGTGCGGCGTTCGGCGGCGGTGGCGAGGTAGGTGCCCAGTTCGGCTTGAAGGACCTTGTCCAGGGCTTGGTCGAGGCCGTCTCGGACGGCGCGGGTGCCGAGTTCGCGCATGTGGTTGAGCATTTCGGTGGTTTCGGCGATTTCGGCGTCGGAGTCGGGGAGCCAGCCGGGGCCGTGTTGTTCGACGATGTGGTCCTTGGCGGCGACCACCATGAGTTGGGCGATGTCCTCGAGGCGGCCGACCACCGAGGCGTAGAGGTCGATCAGGCCGGGGAGGCGGATGCCGTAGGCGCTCAGGCCCGCGAAGGTTTCGAGCAGGTCGGGGCGGGTGAGCTCGGCGGTGTCGCCGTGCAGGCGGAGCAGGCCCAGCTCTTCGAGCCGGGCCAGTTGCGCCCCGTCGACCTGATGTTCGGGAGTGTCGCCGAAGAAGGTGTCGACGAGTTCACGCGGAAGTTCCACCGGCTCATGGGATGTGCCCCAGGTGTCGGTGACCGCGCTCTGCAGGCCGAGGATCTCGGTGAGATCCTTGCCCGTCTCCCAGCTGGTGATGAAATCCGCGATGTGCGCGATGGTGAATCCGCGCTGCAGCAGCGCGTCGATGATGCGCAGCCGCGCCAGGTGCGCGTCGTCGTAGAGCAGGGCCCGCCCGCTACGCCGGGTCGGCGTCGGCAGCAGGCCCTTCTCCTGATACGCCCGCACATTGCGGGTGGTGGTGCCGGCGGCCTGCGCGAGATCGTCGATGCGGTAGTCCGCCATGGTCACGACCCTAGCGCAGCTGGAAATCCGTCAGGTCGACCGTGGCCAGCTGCCGCGCGTACTGGGTACCGAAACCGGGGTACATGGTGGCATTGAAGCCGTCCTCGGTCAGATACCAGCTGCGGCAACCGGAATTCCAGGTGGTCGCGTTCAATCGCCGCTGGATGCGCCGGTTGTAGCGGTCCTGTCGATCCTGTCGCGGTTCGAAGCCGCGCAGCCCCCGATCCAGCACGATCTTGATCGCGTCGGTGAGGTACTCGATCTGCGCCTCCATATAGACCAGCGCCGAGTTGTGGCCCGGCCCCGAGTTCGGCCCGAAGGTGAGGAACAGATTCGGATACCCGGCGACCGTGACGCTCTTGAACGCGTATGCGCCGCCGCGCCATTCCTCGGCCAGCGACCGCCCGTCACGACCCGTCACCGGGATCGGCGTGCCCGCCTTGGACACCTCGAACCCGGTGGCGAACACGATGCAGTCGAAGCGATGCTCGATGCCCTCCGCGGTGCGGATGCCCTGCGCCGACAGCTCCGCGATCGGCCAGGTGATGAGCTTGCAGTTGTCGCTCTGCAGCGCCGGGTAGTAGTCGCTGCTCATCAGCAGGCGCTTACAGCCCGCCCGGAAATCGGGGGTGAGCTGGCGACGCAGCCACGGATCCTTCACCTGGGTCCGCAGATGCATCAGCGCCACCGATTCGACGACCCGGGTCAGCGGCGTATTCCACACCACACCCAGCGCCACCGACTCGTGCCCCCAGAACCACGCCTCCCGCGCCAGCGACTGCGTCACCGGCAGCTGCCGGTAGAGCTGCTTGGTGAGCCCGGACGTCCGGCGGTCCATCCGGGGCAGCACCCAACCGGGCGTGCGCTGGAAGACCTTCACCGCCGCGGCCTGCTTCACCAACTCCGGAATAATCTGCACCGCACTGGCTCCGGTACCGACCACCGCCACCTTCTTGCCGATGAAGTCGTAGTCGTGATCCCAGCGGGCACTGTGGATCTTGCGACCCTCGTAGTTCTCGATCCCCGGGATGTCCGGGAATCCGGCGTTCGACAGCGGACCCGAAGCCAGGATCACGGTGCGCGCCTGCACCTTTCGACGGCCGCCACCGAAGGACAAGCTCCACAGACCCGCGTCCTCGTCGTACACCAGCCCGGTCACATTGTGGCCGAACCGAATATAGGGCGCGATGCCGAAATCCTCGACCATGGAATCGATGTACCCGAGTATTTCGCCACTGCCGGAATAGGTTCGGGACCAGTCCGGGTTGGGTGCGAAGCTATAGGAGTACAGCCGCGACGGAATATCGCAGGCTGCACCGGGATAGGTGTTGTCCCGCCAGGTGCCGCCCACCCGGTCGCCGCGTTCGAATATCGCGAAGTCGCCGATCCCCTTCTGCCGCAGTCGAATGGCCGCGCCGATGCCCGCGAATCCGGCTCCGATGATCGCCACGTCCAGTGGCTTGCTCACGGCGTTCACGCGACCGGCTCGTAGGTGAGTTCCTGCGACCAGGTCGGCTGCTTCGGCAGCAGCCGGTGGGGTATGGCCCCGGTCAGTTTGACCAGCGCGTCAGCGACCAGGTGATACGGGTGATCGCGGTTGATGACCCAGCCGGAGTGCATCTTCACGATCCGGTACATGGGCACCCGATTGGCGATCGGCGCGCGCTCACCGACCTGCTTGAACCGGGCCATGGCGGCGTAGAGCTTCTCCTCGTTCACGCCCATCTCGACAATGTTGTCGCGCATCTTGTTCAGCAGCGGCACATAGCTGAGCACCCCGATCATCAGCGACGGCTTGGCCCAGCCGCCCACCAGATCGATGGCGAGCTTGCGCGCACTGCCGTGCCCGAGCAGCTCCATGACCGCGTAATCGGTGGCCAGATGCCGGGATTCGTCATTGTTGATCTTCTTGAAGACCTCCTGCGCGACCGGGTCGGAGATCTCGTCGGTGATGAACTTGATCAGCGCGCCGTCCAGGGCCACCTCGAGCATGGGGATGACGGTGCCCAGGAACGACAGCGACATCCCGTCGGCGTACTTGTCCAGGAAGTCGATCACCAGCTTGACATTGATATTCGGCTCGGGGATCTCGTCGCCGTCGAGCATGCCCCAGCGGCGCATGAGCGCCAGTTCGGCATTGGCGTGCCGCTGCTCCTCGGCATGGAAGTAGCGGTAGATCTCGGCCAGCGTGGGGGTGGGGGCCTTCTTGGCCATGGCCGCGAAGCCGCGCGCGCCCACATTCTCGATCCACATGAGATCGGCCATGAACGGCTTGAGCTTGGCGTGCAGGGCCGGGTCGATGAGCTCGGCTCCCGGTGCTTCCCAGTCGATGTCGGCCAGCGCCCACTGCTTGGACTTGATCTTGGCCAGCATATTGTCGAAGTCGAAGGACATGTCAGACTCCTGTCTTCAGGGTGGTCGAGGGCGCCGGCTCTGCCTGCGGCAGCGCGCGATTCAGGACGCCGAGCGCCTGGGTGTAGAGGGCCGGGAAGTGCCGCTTGAGGTGCCAGACCACGCGGGCATCCAGCTGGGGCACGACATAGAGCACGCCCCGGTCGTGTGCGTCGAGGGTGGTGCGGGCGACCCGTTCGGCCGAGAACCCGGTCCAGCGCATGAGCCCGTCGGCCAGCCGCGACGAGCCGGAGGTGATCCGGCCATCGGCAACCACATTGGTCTTCACGAAGGTCGGGCACAGCGCGGTGACCGCCACCCCGCTGCCCGCCAGTTCGGCCGCCATGGTCTCCGACAGCGACACCACCGCCGCCTTGGACACGTTGTAGGCGGCCATGCCGGGCGCCGCCGCGAATCCTGCGGCCGAGGCGACATTGATGATGCCGCCCCGCTCGGCGGCGCGCAGGAGCGGCGCGAAAGTCTCGCAGCCGTACACCACACCCCAGAGGTTGATCCCGAGCGCCCATTCCCAGTCACCGAAACCAATGTCCCCCACCGGCTTTCCGCCGATGCCGACACCGGCGTTATTGATCACCAGGGTCGGCGCACCGCGAAATACCGACTCCGCGTACGCGGCCAGGCTCGCCACGTCCTCACGCCGCGACACGTCGCAGAAGAACGCGTGGGCGGTGCCACCGTGGCGCTCGATCAACCGCACCGTCTCATCGGCGCGGTCCTTGTCGATATCCGCGCACACCACTTCCCCACCGCGCGCGGCGAGTTCGAGCGCGAAGGCCCGCCCGATCCCACTGCCCGCGCCGGTGACCACGGCCCTGGCATGGTGCGAGCGGCGCTTGCCGCCCAGGGCGAACACCACCTCATCGATCGGCCACATCTCAGCTCACCTGCTTCCGCACGGTCGAATCCGACCGTGCCAGTGTCGAAGTCACGAAGTGCGCGGTCCGGCGCAGCGCCGCGGCCGCCTCGGGAACCAGCAGCGGCAGCGCCTGGAACACGTGAATCCGGCCGGGCCACAGTTCGAGCTCGCACGAAACCCCGGCCGCCGCGGCCATATCTCGCAGGTGCCGGGCGTCGTCGGCCAGCATCTCCCCCGCACTGGCCTGCACGAACAACGGCGGCAGCGCGGCACCGAGCGGGATCCGCAAGGCCAGCCGCGGCGAATCCGCCGGTTCGGCAGCGGTATACAGCTCGATGAGCCGCCGGCCGACCCACGCCGGGGCCATGGGATCAGGAAGCACCCGGTCACGGCGTTCGGCGAGGGTCAGGGTCGGATCCATGAGCGGTGAGAACATGAACGCCCCGGCAGGCTGCGCGACCCCCGCGATCGCGTTCTGCAGCAACAGATCCAGGGTGAGATGGCATCCGGCCGAATCGCCGCCGATCACCAGATCGTGTGCACGGTAACCGTGTTCGAGCAGCCACCGGTACCCGGCGGCCGCGTCCTGGGCCGCCGCGGGAAAGGGGTGCTCGGGCGCGAGCCGATAGTCCACGACGAACACCGGCAGCCCGGTCACCTTCGACAATCGCGACGCCAGTCCCCGATGGGTGCGCGCCGAGCACACCACGTAGCCGCTGCCGTGCAGGTAGTAGATGGCGCGATTCCCGTGCCGGACCCCGGCCGCCCGGACCCATTCGCCACGCACGCCGCCGGAGTCGACCGGCATGACCGAGGTTCCGGGCAGGGTCGGCCCGAAGGCGGCCATGATGCCCGCGATGAGCCCGCGCCCGGCCTCGATTCCGATTCGATTGTTCGGCAACAACCCATTGACCTGCCGCAACCCCACCACCGAGGCGGCGGCCGCGATGCGCGTGCGCGTCGCCGCCCGGGTGGGCACCGCCTCGGACGGGAAGGTCGCCATTGACCTTGTACTCATGAGCGAAGCATCGCCGCTCAATGTGCCAGTTGTCAATGGCACATTGGTAACAACCTAGGAACCGAGCGGCAGATCCCGCCGCACAATGCCCGGAACTGATACTTTTCGGCTATGACTGACTGGGTGTCGACGGGCGGCGAAACGGGCAGTGCGCGAACGAAACCACTGGCGTGGCTGACGGCCCCGGTGGAACCCGCCGGGGACAACGGATTCTTCGGGCCCGGCTCGGTGACCTGGAAGGTCTGGGGCTATCCGACCGGACTATCGGTGGGATTCCAGCGGGCGGTGGTCATCGAGGAGCTGGACCCGTTCCTGGTGGCCTCGGTGCAGCACACCGGAAAGGTGTACAGCCAGGCCAGAACTCGCTACGACCACACCCTCGCGTACTTCTCGACGGTGCTGTTCGGCGATACGGAGACCGCGACCAAGGCGTCCTCGGTGCTCATGAAGATCCACGCCAAGACCGGCGTCGGCATCGAACCGCTGTCCGGATTGCCCTATGACGCCAATGATCCCGACTCACAGCTGTGGATCCACCTCACCGCGTGGCATTCGATCCTCTACGTCTACGAGCAGTTCGGACCCGGCCCGCTCTCCGACGCCGAGGAGCACCAGTTCTGGAACGAGTGCGCGATCGCCGCACAGCTGCAGACCTGCGATCCCGAGCAGGTGCCGCGCACCCGCGAGGGGATTCGCGCCTACTTCGAGGACATCCGGCCG
Source organism: Nocardia sp. NPDC059240 (assembly GCF_042753865.1). Lineage (NCBI taxonomy): Bacteria > Bacillati > Actinomycetota > Actinomycetes > Mycobacteriales > Nocardiaceae > Nocardia > Nocardia sp. NPDC059240. The sequence continues at coordinate 664,426 of NZ_JBHZAC010000004.1, forward strand.
CGCCTGGCCGCCAGCGAGATCACCCAGCAGATGATGGATCACCTGCTCAACGCCCGGGTCATGTATCCGCCGCTGCTGGGCAAGCTCGGGCCGTTCGCGTGGGTGGCGAACAAATTCCTGCGTACGGCCACCATCGCGACCCTGCCGCACTGGCAGCGCGATCTGGCCGCGATCCGGCAGGGGCGGATGGCCGATCTGGCGGTACGGATGCTGGCCAAGCCGGTCTTCTGGGGACTGTCCAAGAGCGGCCGGTTGCAGTTGACGCTGCTGGCCTGGCTCTCGCCGTCGACCGCCCCGATCGCCGCGCCGTTCCTGCGCCGGGTTCCCGCGCGCGACCCGCGAACGCTGACGCCCGCCGAAGCCTTCACACAGTGGCGGGTGCCGCCCCCGGCCGAGCTGAACGCCCGGCTGCATCGCACCGCCGAATAGTGCTGCGTTCAATAACACTGTGCTCAATAACGAAAGGCCAACTGCCCCGAGCGATTCGGGGCAGTTGGCGGGAAATCGTGTTACCCGGACTCAGCGGGCGACGTGTCCACCCAGGGCGGCGGTGAAGATCGCGGGCCGGGCGAGCGAGGCGCGCAGGTTGGCGCGCTCCTGAGCGCTCAGCGTGGACCGGGAGCGCCGTGGCGCATCGCCGAGTACCGACAGAACGGTGAGTGGGTTACGGGAGAAGTTGATGAAAGCCATGACAGCCCTCCTTCAGGAGATAGGCCGGCTCATCCTGCTACGGAGATACGACTCCGAGGCGGTGGGCCGGGATAGATGAGAGTGCGTGAATCGGTCTCGGACACGGACTGTCGCCGTGATTCATTCGTCCCTCACCTCCTCGTGCTCGCCGTGATACCGATTGACCTGCCTCGTCTTCACGAGGCACAGAACGGCCATTATTACCTAGATTCGACCGACCAGTCAAATTTTGTTCATCTTCTGTTCACCTTCATGAGCTTATGGCGGTCACCCGCAAGCCCACCGCCTCGGCCAGCCGGCGATGCGATTCCAGCCGGGCTGAGCGGTCATATGTGCTGGTGTGGACCAGGAATTCGTCGGCCTCGGTGCGGCGCAGCAGGCGGTCGAGATCGGCGAGCACCTCGGTTTCGGTCCCGGCCAGGTGGCCACGCAGGGATTCCTCGAAGATCCGGCGTTGCCGCTCGGTCATGGGTTCGCGCTCGATGACCTCCGGCGGCAGCAGCGGCGGGAATTCACCGCGGGTGCGCGACCAGGCGGCCGACCATGCCTCGGGCAGCAGCAGGCGATGGGCCTGCTCGGTGGTGTCGGCGATCACCACCGAACCCGACACCACGACATACGGGGTGTCGCCGCCGGGGCCGGGCCGGAATGCGGACCGGTAGCCCTCGATCGCCTCGACCATGGCGTCCTCACCGGACGCGGCCGCGATGACCAGTGGCAGGCCGAAGCGGGCGGCCCGCTCTGCGCCCGAGCCGATGGCCAGCAGGAACGCAGGCACCCGCAGGCCCTCGGCGGGCCAGGCGTGCACGCCCTGGCGACCGCCCTCGAAATAGGCCAGCAGCTCGGCCAATTGCGCGTCGAAGTCCTCGGCGTCGCGCTTGTCGTGGCCGAGGGCACGACGCACTCCGTCGGTGAAGCCGACCGACCGGCCCAGTCCCATATCGATGCGGCCCGGATACAGCGATTCCAGCACTCCGAACTGTTCGGCGACCACCAGCGGCTGATGGTTGGGCAGCATCACCCCGCCGGTGCCGACCCGGATGCGCGAGGTGGCGGCCGCGACTGCGGCCGCCAGCACGGTCGGCGCGGATCCGGCGACGCCGGGCACGCTGTGGTGCTCGGATACCCAGAAGCGGTGGTAGCCCCAATCCTCGGCCAGGCGGCCGAATTCGACCGTCTCGCGCAGGGCCTCGGGGTGCGGCTGACCTTCGCGGACCCGGGAACGGTCCAGGATCGAGAAGCGGATCGCCTGCCATGCCGGAGTCATGCCCATTGCCAACGCCGGCGGCGGAGTTTGATTCCGGTCAGGCCGAGAGCAGGCCCAGGTCGGTCCGACCCGCACCGACCACCGGGGTGGGGTCGGCGTCCAGGACCCGGTGCAGCAGTTCGTGATAGATGTCGCGGAAGTCGACGGTGGCCTTCAGGTCGCCGTTGTCGAGGTCGGTGAGGCTGGGTTCGGCACCGTGGAAACCGGCGGACACCGGTGCGCCTGCGAGGAAGACCGGTCCGGCGGTGCCGTGGTCGGTGCCCTCGGAGGCATTGGCGACCACGCGGCGGCCGAATTCGCTGTAGGCCAGCAGGACCACATCGCGGCCGCGGGGGTGGGTGGACAGGTCCTTCAGGAAGGCGGTCACGGCCGTGTCGAGGCGGCCCAGCAGCTGCTCCTGGGTGTGGCGTTCGTCGGCGTGAGTGTCGAAGCCGCCGAGGCTCACCGAGTAGACCCGGGTCGGGACACCGGCCTTGATGCACTGCGAGACCAGGTCGAATTGGGCCGTCAGCGCATCGGTTTGCTTCCCGGCCCGCTGTGGGACCGGAAGGCTTTGCCGGACAGTCTGTTCGGCCTGATAGCCGGTGCAGACCCGCAGCCGCGCCGGGCTGTCGGCGGGGCCGGTGGCGGCGAGACCGGACAGCGCCGCCGCCGATTCCGCGGACAGCGGTGCCGAGGCCGGATCCAGTGCTGCCGCAGTGTGTTTCGCACCCAGTGCGAGCTGCGGCAGCACCGACCCGATATTGACGGCGCGGACCGGGTCGTCGCCGGTGGCGTCCAGCCAGCGGCCGATCCAGCCCGTCGGTACCGGCTCGTCGGGTGAGGCGGTCTGCCAGATGTCCATGGACCGGAAGTGGCTGTGGTCGGGTTTGGGGTAGCCGACGCCGCGCACGATGGCGAGCTGCCGGTCGTGCCAGAGCCCGGAAAGCCCTTTCAGTGCCGGGTTCAGGCCGAGCTGGTCATCGAGGCGCAGGACTTCCTCGGGACGGTAAGACAATTCAGGCCTGGCATCGTGATATGCGTTGTCCGCGTAGGGAATCACGGTATTGATGCCGTCATTGCCGCCGTACAGCGTGAGTACCACCAGGATTCCCGATCCGGCGGCCAGCGGTGTCGTACTCGCGCGCTGATGCAGTTCGTCCCAGGTGATCGCGGAGGCGCCGGCCACCCCGAGCGCACCCAGCACGCCGGTGCCGACCAGGAATTGCCTGCGACTGACTCGAGCCATGGTGTATCACCTTCAGCTGGTGAGGTATTCGGGAGTGTTGACGGCCAGGGCGGCCAGGCGCGGCGGCTGATCGACGACGGTGTTCAGCACCTTCGCGCTGCGGTCGGACCAGGATCCGACGCCGAGCAGATGGGCGGTGGCGTCCAGGCGATCGGCCTTGCTCGCCTGCGCGATCGGCGACAGATCGGCCTGCTTGACCAGATTCGTTGCGGCCGTGAGCCTTACCTGTGCCGCCGCGCTGGACATCCAGCCCTGGCCGCGCGGCCAGCCGCCGACACTGGGCGGATAGAAGGGCAGCTGGCCCAGCGTGCGCAGGGTGGTGGCGAGCGTGCGGACCTGGGCGTCGTCGGTGAGCGGAACCCGCAGCGCCCGCACCGCGCCGATCAGCCATTCGACCGGGCCGTGCACGACGGTGTCGCGGGCGGTGGTGAATTCGGGGTCGGTGAACACGGCGGTGAGCAGCCCGGACAGATCGCGGCCCGGACCGTAGGCGGTGACGAGCCGGGCTCGGACGGCGTCCGACGGCGGATCGTCGGAGGCGAGCAGCTGCCACAGGCTCCCGGCCACGAATCCGGCGGCTTCGGGCCGGGCCAGCACGGCATCGCAGAAGCCCGTGGCGTCGAGCGGACCCGTCACTCCCAGTACGGTTTTCGAGCCGCCGTCGTGCCGCCCGGCGGCGAAGGCGGCGACCCCGCCGGTCACCGTCCAGCCGGTCAGGGCGCGGGCCCCCTCGCGCACATCGGCTTCGGTGTATCCGTTGCCGTGGCCGAGCGCGAACAGTTCCATGAACTCGCGCGAGAGGTTCTCGTTGGGCGCTTTCGCGGTATTGGCGGTGCCGTCCAGCCAGCGCAGCATGGCCGGGTCGATGAGCATGGCGTAGGCCAGGGTCCGGAAGTCGCCGACCCCGTGCGCCCGCAGGGTCGCGTTCTGCGCGGCCATCGCCCCGGCATCGCGGACCTTGGTGGCGGAGGTCGCGAAGTGATTGTGCCAGACCAGGGTGAGCTTCTCCCGGACCGGCACCCGCACCGCCGCCATCCGCCGCAGCCACCAGTAGGTGAGCGTGTCCTGTTGGGCGGTGAGCTGCGCTTGGTATTGCTTGCGCACGTCGGTGTTCGCGCTCTTGCCCGGCCGGGTGATCGGGGTGAAGCGCGGCATCGGGGTGGTCAACGCGCCGGGATCGGACTCCGGGTCCGTGGTCAGCGCGGTGCGCAGGTAGGCCGCCACATCCGTGACGGCGTCGATCTCGGGCCCGGTCGCCCCGAAACCGGCTCGCCGCAGTACTCGCGCGGTACGCATCCAGTCCGGTGTCAGGCCCATGTTCCGAGTATCGACCGCCCGGAGGCCGGTTCCGGGCGGTGTCTCACGGAGTTTCAGTCAATCTTCAGACCCCGGCTCGCGCACAGCAGCCGCGCGGTTCCGGCCGCTGAGCCCACGTCCGCGGCGTCGCCCAGGTAGCGGGCCATCAGTTCGGCGAAGGTCCAGTGTTCGACCGCGTCGAAGCCGAAGGACCGCAGCAGCTCCGTGAACTCGTCGGGATCCAGGCAGCTGAGAATGGGTTCGTTCAGCTTCGAAATGCGTTCGATGCGCTGCCGCAGTGCCTCGCGTTCCGCGGGATCGGTGCCCGAGCTGAGGTAGTCGGCCACCACCCGCACCGGTTGCCCCTGCTCGGCGATGAATCGGAGCGTTTCCGCGATGGCCTCGGCGGTCAGGTACATCACCACGCCCAGCCAGACGAAGACGGCCGGTTCGTCGCGGCGGAACCCCGTGGCGGCCAAACCCGCTGCCAGCGTGCCGGTTTCGAAGTCGACCGGGACGAAGGTGAGCGATTCGGGGATCTCGATGCCCGAATCCGCGAGCATCTCGTGCTTCCACTGCTGGGTGTCGGGGTGGTCGACCTCGAAAACCCGCAGCCCGGCATGGGGATTGCGATAGCCGAAGGTGTCGAGTCCGGCTCCCAGGATGACGACCTGCCGGGTCCCGGACGCGGCGGCGTCGGCCACCACGTCCTCGGCGAGCCGGGCCCGCGCGGCCAGGAAATAGCGCCGTCCTTTGCGCAGGGGATCGTTGCCGCCCGGCTGATCGAGAGTCGCGGTATCGAGATCGCCGATCCGTTCCGGCGGCACCCCCAGGATTCGCGCCGCCAGCGGGTCGGTGAATACCCGCGGCTCCCCCGAAAGCTGGTGATAGGCACGCGCGTACGCCGTCGCCAGCGCGGTCCGGCTGGCCCTCCCGGTCTCCATGATCGCCATCGTAGCCAGCCGTGGTTGGATCAGCCTGTGCTGAAGGCTTTGTTGTTCGATGTGCAGGGAACAGCCACCGACTTCCATTCGACGATTCGAAGCGCGGCCGAATCGATCGCGGGAGAACTGGCACCGGGCCACGACTGGTCCGAGTTCGTGAACAGGTGGCGCGCCGCGTATTTCACCGAGACCTCGCAGCGCCCGGAGAGCGATACCTGGGTGAGCGTGGCCTCGATCTACCGCAAGACCCTGGACCCGTTGCTGGACGCCGACGGGGTCGATCTGGACACGGCCGGGCGCGACGAGCTCGCGCGGGCCTGGGCCCGACTGCAACCCTGGCCGGATACCGTCCCCGGCCTGACGCGATTGCGCACCCGGTTCACGCTGGCGACCTTGTCGAACGCGGATGTGAGTGCGGTGGTGGAGATTTCGCGGCGCGGCGACCTGCCCTGGCACGCGATCTTCGCGGCGGAGATGGTCGGGGTGTTCAAGCCGGATCCGCGGACCTACCACCTCGCGGCGCGCTACCTGGGTTTCGAGCCGTCGGAGATCATGATGGTGGCCAGCCACAAGTACGACATCCGGGCCGCCCGGGAGCTGGGGTTCGCGACGGCGTTCGTGGCCCGGCCCCTCGAGTACGGCGATCCAGCCCTCGGCGACGCCGAGTTCTCCGCCGAGTTCGATATCAATGCAGTGGATTTCCTGGATCTCGCCGACCAGCTCGGGTGCTGAGCGGCACCGAGACTCCTAGAGTGGCAGAAGGGCGTTTCGATACGGGAGGGCGGCCTTGTACACAACGCTGGTCAAGGGTCAGAACGGTGCCTTGAATGCCGCGGAGGTGGTGGTTTCCGTGCAGGTCGCGGCGACCGCCGAGCTGTCCGCGCTGTTGGTGACCGAGCAGGGGAAGGTGCGCTCGGACGCCGATTTCGTGTTCTACAACCAGCCTTCGGGGCCGGGGGTGCGGCTGCGCAACGGGGTGGCCGGGCAGCCCGCCGAGCTGGTGGTGTCGCTGGCGCAGGTCCCGGCGGACATTGCGCAGATCCGGGCGGTGATCACGCTCGACGGGACCGGGGCGACGTTCGGGCGGATCGCGCCACCGGTGGCCGCGGTGGCGGATCAGAGCGGGAATCGGCTCTACGAGTATCGGATCGAGGATCTGCAGCACGAATCCATCGTGATCGCCATGGAGCTGTATCGGCGGTACGGGGCCTGGAAGGTCCGCGCCGTCGGGCAGGGCTACGCCGGAGGGTTCGCGGCCCTGGTCACCGACCACGGGGTCAGCGTCGACGAACCGCCCCCGCCCCCGGCGCAGACACCGGCCGCGAGCACGCCACCGCCCTCGGCATATCCGCCGCCCGTCGAACCGACCTATGTGGCACCGAGCTCGCCGGCCACGTATCCCCCTCCGCGGCAGCCACATTCGACCTTTCCGCCCAACCAGCAGCCCGGGCCGGTCGCCGCTCCCCCGCACACCGGCAACGGCGAGCTGTCGCGCGCCAGGCCGGTGAATCTGTCCAAGGGCCAGCGCGTCACCCTCCGCAAGGAGGGCGGTGTCGCGCTCACCCGGATCCGGATGGGGCTGGGCTGGGATCCGGCCAAGCAGGGCGGATTGTTCGGGCGGCGCGCGGTGAACATCGACCTCGACGCCTGGGTGGCCTTGTTCTCCGACCGGCATCTGGTGGATGTGGCCTATTACGGGCAGTTGACGTCGAAGGACGGTTCGATCCGCCACTCCGGTGACAATCTGGTCGGCGGTAGCGGGGTGGGCGACGACGAGCAGATCGCGGTGGACCTGACCCGCGTTCCACGCCACGTCAATACGCTGCTGTTCATCGTCACCTCCTATCAGGGCCACACTTTCGAGCAGGTCAGCAATGCCTACTGCCGACTGGTCGACGACACCACGCAGGCCGAGCTGGCGCGCTACGCGCTGGCGGGCGGCATGCCGTTCACCGCGATCGCCATGGCGAAGGTGCTGCGGGCCGGCGGCGAATGGCGGCTGGAGGCCATCGGTGAAGGCTTCCAGGCCAAGCATCCGGGTGAGGCGGTTCCGCAGCTGGGCCGCTTCATCACCGTCGAATGAGAGCTGGGGCGTGCCCGTACGGACACGCCCCAGGCCGGTCGATCCTGGATGTCAGGCCCCGTAGCGCAGCACCACGAAGTTATCGCCCTGGGTGGCGTCCTTGGTCGTCCCCGCCACCACGATCTCGCCGTTGGCCTGCAGTGCCAGGGCGTTGCCGTGGTCGGCGGACGTCCCGAGGTCGGTGCTCACCAGGCCGCTGGAACCGAATCCGTTGTCCGGCTTGCCCTCCGAGGTGAAACGGGCCAGCGCGATATTGTCGCCGGTGCTCGTCCCGCTGCTGGTGCCGACGACGACGATCTTCCCGTCCGTCGCGAGCGCGACATCGGCCGCCACATCGGATTTGCCGCCGAAGTCCGCCGTCACCCAGCCGTTCGCGCCGAAACCGGTGTCCGGCTTGCCATCCGGCTGGTACCGGACCACCAGGAAGTTGTCACCCTGCACCGGGTCCTTGGTGCTGCCCGCGACCAGGATCTTCCCATCGGACTGGACCGCGACGGCATTGCCGTGATCGGCCGCCGTGCCCAGATCGGTGCTCACCTGCCCGCCGGTGCCGAAACCGGCGTCCAGCTTGCCGTCCGAACCATAACGGGCCACCGCGATATTGTCACCGGTGGTGGTGCCGTGACTGGTACCCGCGACGACGATCTTCCCATCGGGTTGCACCACAATGGATTTCGCCACATCCGACTTGCCGCCGAAGTCCGTGGACACCTTGCCGCCGTCACCGAAGGCACTGTCGAGCTTGCCGTCCGGTGCGTACCGCACCACCACGAAATTGTCGCCCTGCGTCGCGTCCATGGTGCTGCCCGCGACCAGGATCTTCCCATCGGACTGCACGGCCACGGCATTACCGTGGTCGGCGGACGTCCCGAGGTCGGTGCTCACCTGCCCGCCGGTGCCGAAACCGGCGTCCGGCTTGCCGTCCGAGCCGTAACGGGCCACCGCGATATTGTCACCGGTGGTGGTGCCGTGGCTGGTACCGACGACGACCACCTTGCCGTCGGACTGGATGGCGACCGCGGCGGCCACGTCCGACTTGCCGCCGAAATCGGTGATCGCCTTGCCACCGGTGCCGAAACCATTGTCCAGCTTGCCATCCGGCGTGTATCGCACCACGGCGAAGTTGTCGCCCTGGGCCGGATCCTGGGTGCTGCCAGCCACCACGATCTTGCCGTCCGGCTGCACGGCGACGGCATTCGCACGGTCGGCCGCCGAGCCCAGATCGGTGGACACCTTGCCACCGGTGCCGAAGCCGGAGTCCAGGGCGCCTGCGGCGACGGCGGAGGAGCCGTGCGCACCGGCGCAGGCGCTGAGGCTTAGTCCGGCAATGGCGATGAATATCGGATAGCAGATCGCTTTCGGCACCGAGCCAAGCCGACGGGACGTGCGCAACATGTGAGCTACCTCGTTTCAACATGGAAGGGGGTAGAACAGCACAAGATTGAGAGCCACGAGAACGTCGACAGTATGGCCGGAATCAGCATTCGGTTGGGGCGGGATGACCCTGTTTACCCGCGGCACACCGGCGACCCGCCGGGCAACCCGGCCGCATCGTGCGGCCGGGGGCCATTTCTTCGAAGGGTTCCGTCAGAGGAACGGCGCGACCTGAGCGGCCGCCTCGACCGGATGACTGGCCTGGATCGGATGCCCCAGGGCCTGCACCTTCCAGACGCCGTCCTCGCGATGCACTTTCGCCACCACCATGCCGGTGTGAGCGCCGCCCGCGCTCAGATTCGAACGGGTCAGCTCGGTGCTGGTGGTGCCGTCGATCAAGCGCCAGAAGGAGTTGCGCACCCGCTCGAAGGTGTGTCCCGCGTAGGAGGTGATGACGAAGACGATCGCGGTGACGTGCGGGCCGATCCGGGTCAGGTCGACGGTGATCACCTCGTCGTCGCCCTTGCCCTCACCGGTGAGGTTGTCGCCGGAGTGCCGGATGGCGCCGTCCTTGGTGACCAGCTGGCTGAAGTAGGCGACATCGACAAGATCGTGCCCGGCGTAGACCAGGGCCGAGGCGTCGAGGTCGATCTCCGCGGGGCGCGAACCCCATTTGTGCTGGACGTGAACGGGATCCCAGCCCAGCCCCATCTTGACGAAGGACAGATCGGTGCCCTGCCGCCGCAGCGCGACGGTGTCGCCGGTCTTGAGCACCGGCGAGATTACCGGCGTGGGCGGGCGGGCCGGCTGGGCGGAACTGCTCACCGAAACGCCGTGATCGGCGAGCAGCGCCGCGAAGCCGCGCGGATGCCCGAAGCCAACCGCGCGGGCGTACCAACCGTCGTCGCCGCGGTCGAGGTCCACCGCGGCCACCGTCGTCTCATTGCCCAGATTGTCAACCACGTACTCGTACAACTGGTTTCCCCGGTCATCGGCGATGCCGATGTGCGGTGCCGGATAGTCGCCGAGGCGACCCTCGCGGTCGTCGAGGGTCATCACGATCCGAATGTGCGCCACCCCCTGCGGTACCGCGGCCAGACTGACGGCGACGGCGTTCTGACCGGGCACGAGTTGTACGCCGGGCCCGGCGGGTTGGTTGTAGAAGATCAGATCATTGTCACCACGGACCATGCCGCGGTCGGTGAGCATCAGCGCGGACAGGTCGATACCCGCGCTGAAATGCACCGTCACGGTGACGTCCGCGACGCCTAGTTCCCCGGTCTGCCCCTGGGTGAGAAGTGCGGCCACGCTCCCACTCTATGGGAATGCTGGATTACCCGACCGAAACGAAGCCATATCGCTTTAGAGCGCCGCGTACGAGAGACCTCAATTTCCGGGGCTTGTGTCTGATCACAGTATTGGTCGACAACGGCCGACGAGGACTGTCTGAGTCAATTCACTTGGGCGACAACGTGAGTCGACGCGGCACCGTAGGTGATGACCCCTCGCAAATCAATGCCGGGCGAAATGGAATACCGCACAAAACTAAGCAAGCGTCCATCTCTACCCTCAGGTAAGCTACTCGCCAGTATTCGTTCCAAGTAACGGTCCAGCGTGGGCACGGTGGACAGTCCGACGGGGAGGTCGGGCGAAGCAAGGCAGGGTAGGGTGCAGGTGTTGATCAGCCAGTCGGGGTTGTCATTTGCCGTGCGGCGCGGCGTGATAACGATCAGCCGCGCCAGACTGGACTTGAATGTTGTTGCGCGCGAATAGGTGTGTGGCGTCACATCTAGCCGAAATCGCGGGGTGCGTTCCCGCACATCACTTCTCGGGGGGATTCGAGTTACCGAGGAGACTCTGTGCATGACATTGCCACTGCCGTAACGGACCGCTGGGCAATCTCGAACAATCCCTGAATCTTGTGGTTGCAGTACCCATTTCACACATGCGCGGTGACGAGATGCGCAGGTGCGTGCTCGTCGTGAGAGAGGTTCTCGAGTGGTGACCCGGTCGGATTTCCCTGTAGCTGTCGTAGGAATGGCGTGTCGGCTGCCGGGAGTTGCTGATCTCGACGATTTCTGGCGGCTGCTCGGCGCGGGACGCGCCACCGTCGGCTCCGCCCCGGCGGCGCGGGCGAATCTCGGTGAGCGCGCGAGTTTCCTGGATTCCGTGAGCGATTTCGACGCGGAGTTCTTCGGTATCGCCCCCACCGAGGCCCGCTCGATCGATCCCCAGCAATTGCTCGCATTGGAGCTGAGTTGGGAGGCGCTCGAAGACGCGGGGCTGGCCGGGGTGGCACGCGAATCGCGGCGGGGCGGCGTATTTCTCGGTTGTACCGGCGGTGACTTCGCGGAACTCGTCACGGCCGCCGAAGGGCCCGGCATCACGCGGCATTCGCTATGGGGCGCGACGCGCGGCATCATCGCCAATCGGGTTTCGAACTATTTCGGATTCACCGGCCCCAGCCTCCTGGTCGACAGCGCTCAGGCCTCCTCGCTCGTCGCGGTGCACCTGGCGTGTGAGAGCCTGCGGGCGGGCGAGACCGATATCGCGTTGGCCGGTGGCGTCAATCTGATCCTCTCGCCGACCAGCGGTGAACGAATCGAGCACTTCGGTGCGCACTCGGCGCAGGGGCGCTGCTTCACCTTCGATGCGCGCGCCGACGGATTCGTGCGCGGCGAGGGCGGCGGCATGATCGTGCTGAAGCCGCTGGCACAGGCGATCGACGATGGCGACCGGATTCACGCGGTCATCCGCGGCAGCGCGGTCACCACCGGCAACGAGCGGCGGGTGCTGAGCGCGCCGAGCCGCGAAGCCCAGGTCGCCGCGATTCGCTCCGCGCTCGAGTCTGCCGACGTGCCCGCCGATTCCGTGCAGTACGTCGAATTGCACGGCACCGGAACGCCTGCGGGCGACCCGGTCGAGGCCGCCGCACTCGGCGCCACTTACGGCGTCGACCGCGCCCCGAACTCGCCGCTGGCGGTGGGATCGGTCAAAACAAACGTCGGCCATCTGGAGGGTGCCGCCGGAATCATCGGCCTCATCAAAACCGCACTGTCCCTACGACACCGCGAACTCGTAGCCAGCCTCAACTTCGAACGCCCCAACCCAGCGATTCCCCTCGATGAACTACGCCTACGAGTAGTCACCGCCCCCGAGCAATGGGCCGCCCCCACCGTCCGACGTGCGGGCGTCTCCGCCTTCGGCATGGGCGGTTCGAACGTCCACCTCATCCTCGACGAGGCCCCGATCACGGACTTCGCGCCAACGACCCTCGCGCCCGAAGATGCCGACGGGGTACCGATCCTGATCTCCGCACGCGATGAGGTCGGCCTCCGCGAGCAAGCGAGCAGGCTGCGGGACTGGCTGGTGCACCACCCGGAATCAGCCCTCGCCGATGTGGCGCATTCGCTACTCACGGCACGCGCCCATATGGACTGGCGTGCAGGCTTTTTCGCGTCCGACCGGGATCAGTTGCTCGTCGATCTCGAGGCGCTCGTCGGTGGCGGCTCGGCGGCGGTCGCTCAGCAGGACGGCAGCCCCCGGCACTCGCGCCGATCGCTGCTCGAGGCCTACCTCGCCGGCGGACCGCTGGATCCGAAGGCCTGGGCGATCTCCGGTGGCCGGGTGGAGTTGCCTCCCTATGCGTTTCGCCGCCGGGACAACGCCGAGTCGCGCGCGTCGGTCGAGTCGCCGCCGGTTGCCCCCGCCCCGGCGGACCTGGCTCGCGATGCCGGTGACGACACCGAACGCGGCACGCCCGCCGACAGCGTCTTGGCCCACCGGCTGCGGGCGCTGCCCGAGTATCAGCATCGCGCAGCGGTTCTCGGCGTGGTCCGTGAGCAGGCGGCGGCGGTGCTCGGGTACGAGTCGGCCGAGTCGATTCGCGGCGACCTGCCGTTCACCGATCTCGGGTTCGACTCGCTCAGTGGCGTGGAGCTGCAGAAACGCCTGAGCCGGGCGACGGGTGTGGAATTGCCGCCCTCGCTCATCTTCGATCACCCCACTGCCGCCTCGGTGGCGGACCTGCTGATACTCCGCGCCACCGCGGCCGGTGTGAAGCGCGGCCGGGTCGCGCGGCGTACCTCGTCGGAGGAGCCGATCGCGATCGTCGGTATGGGGGCGCGGTTTCCGGGCGGGATCTCGTCCGCGGAGGAGCTGTGGGAGCTGGTCGCGGCCGGACGGGATGCGATCGGGGACTTTCCCGAGGATCGCGGGTGGGATCTGGATCGGCTCTATGATGCCGATGCCGACAAGGCGGGGACCGTGTACACGCGGCGGGGTGGGTTCCTCGGCAGCGCAGGGGATTTCGATCCCGGGTTCTTCGGGATCAGCCCGCGTGAAGCGCTGGCGATGGATCCGCAGCAGCGGGTGTTTCTCGAAACCGCCTGGGAGGCACTCGAAGACGCTGGGATTGATCCGACCACGCTGCGGGGCACGGATACCGGAGTCTTCGTCGGAGCCTGCGCGTCCGGGTATTCCGGTCTCGTCACCGGCGAGTTGGAGGGTTTCCGGCTGACCGGCACCTCGCACAGCGTCATCTCGGGACGGCTCGCCTATGTCCTCGGCCTGGAGGGTCCGGCGGTGACGGTGGATACCGCGTGCTCGTCCTCGCTGGTGGCGCTGCATTCGGCATGTCAGGCCCTGCGCCGGGGCGAGAGTTCGCTGGTGCTGGCCGGAGGCGTGACGATCGCCGCGACTCCCGACCTGTTCGTCGATTTCTCCCGGCAGCGTGGGCTGTCGCGCGACGGCCGCTGCAAGGCTTTCTCCGCCGCTGCCGACGGTGTCGGCTGGTCCGAGGGCTCGGGAGTGCTCGTGCTGGAGCGGCTCTCCGATGCTCGCCGACTCGGGCACCAGGTCCTGGCGGTGGTGCGGGGTAGCGCGGTCAACCAGGACGGCGCGAGCAACGGTCTCACCGCACCCAATGGGCCGTCGCAGCAACGTGTGATCGAACAGGCCCTCGCCGACGCCGGTGTTTCGGCGGCCGAGGTGGATGCCGTCGAGGCGCACGGCACGGGGACCAGGCTGGGCGATCCGATCGAGGCGCAGGCACTGATCGCCGTCTACGGACAAGATCGCGGCGATCGGGAACCCCTGCGGATCGGTTCGCTGAAATCGAATATCGGCCATACCGTGGCCGCCGCCGGTGTCGCCGGTGTGATCAAGACCGTCCAGGCAATGCGGCATCGACAACTGCCGCGCACCTTGCATGCGGAAACGCCGTCGCCGCATGTGGATTGGCATGCGGGTGCGGTACGGCTGCTGGCCGAGGCCGAACCGTGGGAGCACGGGGATCGGCCGCGCCTGGCGGGGGTGTCGTCGTTCGGGATCAGCGGAACGAACGCCCACGTGATCCTCGAGGAAGCGCCCGTCGACACGGCGACCTCGGAGACGCCCGGCGACGGCCGGGATCTCCCGCACGAGGTGCCGCTGGTCGTCTCGGGTAGGAGCGAAGCCGCGCTGCGCGCACAGGCCGCCCGCCTGCGCACGTGGTTGTCGGCACGCCCGGAGCTGAACGTCGCCGAAGTGGCCGCTGCGCTGACTTCGACTCGGGCACAACTGGATTCGCGCGCGGTGGTGTTCGGAAGCGATCGGGACGAGCTGCTCGAACGATTGCACGCCCTCGCCGAAACGGGCAGTGGCGCAGCCGATGCGGGCGTTGACGTCGTCACCGGAACCCCTGTCGCAGGACAGACCGCGTTCCTTTTCACCGGACAGGGTGCGCAGCGTGTCGGCATGGGTGCCGATCTCTACAACGCTTTCCCCGCCTTCGCGACCGCGCTGGACGAGGTGTGCGCACACCTCGATCCGCTCCTCGGGGCATCCCTGCGCGAGGTGATGTTCGCCGATGCGACCGGCGTGCTCGATCGCACCGAATGGACGCAACCCGCGCTCTTCGCCTTCGAGGTCGCGCTGTTCCGACTGCTGGAATCCTTCGGTGCCACACCGGATGTCCTGGTTGGTCATTCGATCGGCGAGCTGGCTGCGGCACACGTCGCCGGAGTGCTGTCGCTGCCCGACGCCTGCGCGCTCGTGGCTGCCCGAGGCCGGTTGATGGGCGGGCTGCCCGAGGGCGGAGCCATGCTCGCCGTCGGGATCGACGAGTCACGCACGAACGACATCATCGCCGGATTCGATCTCGATACCGGACGCACAGGCCGCCTTTCGCTCGCGGCGGTCAATTCCCCTGGCGCGACGGTGCTTTCCGGTGACTCCGACGCTATCGACGCCGTCGAACGAGAGCTCTCCGCCGAAGGAATTCAGACCACCCGACTACGCGTCAGTCACGCTTTCCATTCGGCACGCATGGATCCGATGCTGGCGGAGTTCCGCACGATCGCGGAGCGCCTCACCTACCACCCGCCGCGGGTGCCCATCGTTTCCACCGTCTCCGCGGACCTCGCGGGCGAGACCATCGCGACCCCCGAATACTGGGTGCGGCAGGTGCGGGACACCGTCCGCTTCGCCCCCGCGATCGGTGCGCTGCTCGCGAGCGGCGTGCGGCGATTCGTCGAAGTGGGACCGGATGCCATCCTCAGCGCGGCGACCAACCGGTACCTGGCGACCGACCCGGCCATCGAGTCATCGACGTCGGTCGTGGCCACCTCGCGACGGTCGAATGATCCGGTACCGCAGCTGCTCTCGGCCTTGGCTCAGTTCCATGTCACCGGCGGCTCGGTCGACTGGCGGCCGCTGCTGCCCGCCGCCGAGCGACGAATCCCATTGCCAACCTATGCGTTCCAACATCAGCGCTTCTGGCTGCGCCCGGCTCCCGCCGCGGGCACGTCCGGCGCCCACTCGATACTGACCGGTGTCGTCGGTGTCGCGGGCACCGAGGAGTGGCTGTTCACCGGCCGGCTGTCCCTGCGCGAACACCCGTGGATCAACGACCATGCGGCGCACGGCGTCGTGGTCGTCCCGAGCGCGGTCCTGGTGGAATTCCTGCTCGTCGCGGGCACGCGGATCGACTGCGCCGTGCTCGACGAGCTCACCTTGCAGGTGCCGATCGTGCCCGCCGACGACGATGAGATCGAATTCCAGGTCGCTGTCCGGGCTTCCGAGTCCGGGCGTCGGCCCTTCGACTTCTACTTCCGGAAGTCCACGGATGCTCCGTGGGTGCTGAACGCGACCGGCGCGCTCGCACAGCAAGATTCGGGCGAACCGGAGGCATTGCGGTTGCTCGGCCAGGCGTGGCCGCCCGCCGCCGCGCAAGCGCTCGACGCGACGGAGATTCCGCGACTGATGACAGAGGGCTCCGGGCTCGAATACGGCCCGGCGTTCGGCGGCATCGATGCCGTGTGGCGACAGGCCGACGCCGTCTTCTCCGAGATCTCCCTGCGCACCGAGCCGGGTGACGCGGCCGACGCCTTCGGTCTGCATCCCACGCTGCTGGATATGACGGTGCACGCCGGACTCGCCGAATTGCTTTGGCGTGGAGCGGATCACGAGCCTGGCTCGGGCAAATTGCTGTTCCGCTGGGGCGGTGCACGATTCCACCGGCCGATGGCCGACCGATCGCCGCTGACCTCGCTTCGAGTCGCCGCGGTTGCGACGGGGCCGGAGACCATCTCGGTCGCCGCAGTCGATTCCGCCGGCCGGCCGATCGTTTCAGTGGATGCCGTCGTCATGCGCCCCTATGACGTGCGACGGTTCTTCGAAGGGCTGTCCGAGAACACGGCCGATCTGTATCGGGTGCGCTGGGAGCGTGCGGGCGACGAGGTGCTCGGTGACCCGATTCCGACCCCGGTGGCACACCGGGTGGAGGTCCCCAGCGGCGCAGCGGCCGATATCCCCTCGACGATCCGACAGGTCGTGAACGAGACGCTCGCCCTGCTGAATTCGTGGCTCGCGGAAGAACGGCCCTCGGAGGCCCGGCTGGCCGTCATCACCAGCGGCGCGGTGGGAGTCGCCGACGAGACCCCCGATCTCGTCGCGGCGGCGGTGTGGGGTGTGGTGCGCACCGCGCAGTCGGAGAATCCGGATCGCTTCGTCCTCGTCGACGAGGACCCGGCGGCGCCACTGGATGCCGAAGCGCTTGTCGCCGTGGCCCGTACGGGGCAACCGCAGGTCGCGATTCGCGGTTCCGAGGTGCTCGTACCGCGATTGGTTCGCGCCGAGACCTCCGCCGCCGAGGCCGACACCACCCCGTTTGGAACCGGAACGGTGCTGATCACCGGCGGGACAGGCGGATTGGGCGCCTTGTTCGCCCGGCATCTCGTGACCGAATACGGCATCCGGGACCTGGTATTGACCTCGCGCCGCGGCCTCGACGCTCCCGGTGCGGCGGCCCTGCTCGAAGAATTGGCCGACTTGGGGGCCAAGGCTCGGATCATCGCCTGCGATATCGCCGACCGGGAATCGGTACGCCGGCTGGTGAATAGCCTGGAGCTGAGTGCGGTGATCCACACCGCGGGTGTCCTCGACGACGGCACCATCGGTTCCCTCACGACCGAGCAGGTCGACCGGGTATTGGCGCCGAAGGTCGCGGGTGCGTGGAATCTGCACGAAGCGACCGAAGGTATCGACCTCTCCGCCTTCGTGCTGTTCTCCTCGGTCGCGGGAGTGATCGGTTCGGCCGGACAGGGCAACTATGCCGCCGCGAACAGCTTCCTGGATGCGCTGGCCGAGCAGCGACGCGCGGCCGGATCGGCCGCGATGTCCTTGGCGTGGGGGCCGTGGGGTGAAGCGGGCGGAATGACCGGTGAGCTCGACCGCGTTGCCGTCGCGCGGTGGGATCGCCTCGGGCTCGGGCAAATTGCACGCGCCGAGGGATTGCGCCTGTTCGATGCCGCACTCGCACATCGGGCAGCGCGGCTGGTTCCGCTGCGTTTCGATGCCACCGCACTGCGTCGCGGATCCGACGGTCGCACGCTGCCGGCGGTCCTGCGCGGGTTCGTGCGCCGTCGAGCCGCGATCGTGAAATCCGTCGGTGCGGTGCACCGTAGTACCGAGGTGACCCTCGAGACGGTGCTCGCCCAGGTCGCCGCTATCCTCGGACACGACTCCGGGGACACCATCGATGCCGGGACGCCGTTCCGGGAATTGGGTCTCGATTCGCTGGGTGGAGTGGAGCTGCGGAATCGGCTCGGTAAGGCCACCGGTCTGTCCCTGCCCTCGACGCTGGTCTTCGATTATCCGACGCCTGCGGCGGTGGCGAAGCTGGTCCGGTCGAGAGTCGCGCCGGAGCCGTCGGCGAAACGAGCCCCGAAGCAGGTGGTTTCGAGCCAGTCGCGCACCGACGAGCCGATCGCGATCGTCGGTATGGCCTGCCGCTACCCGGGCGGTGTCGAATCTCCCGACGCACTCTGGGATCTGGTGTTCACGGGGACGGACGCGACCAGCGACTTCCCCGCCGACCGCGGCTGGGAGCTGGACCGGCTGATCGACCCGGACCCCGATCACCCGGGCACCACCTATTCGGGCCGTGGCGGATTCATCAGCAACGCCGCCGATTTCGATGCGGGCTTCTTCGGCATCGGCCCTCGCGAGGCGGTCGCCATGGATCCGCAGCAGCGATTGCTGCTCGAAGTGTCCTGGGAGGCACTCGAACACGCGGGAATCGACCCGACCTCGTTGCGCGGCAGCGATACCGGCGTCTATGCGGGCGTGATGTACCAGGACTATGAAACGTTGACCCGCAACGCGGGTCCGGAGGTCGAGGGTTACGCGCTCACCGGATCGCTGGGCAGCGTGGTCTCGGGGCGGATCGGCTACGCCCTGGGACTGCAAGGCCCCGCGCTGACGGTGGACACCGCGTGTTCGTCCTCGCTGGTGGCGCTGCATCTGGCGTGCCGTGCGCTGCGGGACGGGGAAAGTTCCCTGGCCCTGGTCGGCGGGGCCACGGTGATGGCCACGCCCGCGGTCTTCCTCGACTTCTCCCGGCAGCGTGGTCTCGCCTCGGACGGGCGGTGCAAGTCGTTCTCCGCGGCCGCCGACGGCGTGGCGTGGTCGGAGGGCGCGGCCGTGCTGGTCGTCGAACGGCTCTCGGACGCACAGCGGCTCGGGCACACCGTGCTCGCGGTCGTCCGGGGCAGCGCGGTCAATCAGGACGGTGCCAGCAATGGCCTGACCGCGCCCAACGGACCGGCGCAGCAGCGGGTGATCGCCGAGGCGCTGGCCGCGGCCGGTCTGACGCCCGCCGAGGTGGACGCCGTCGAGGCGCACGGCACCGGAACCACCCTGGGCGACCCGATCGAGGCGCAAGCGCTGATCGCCACCTACGGGCAGGATCGAGCCGAGCCGCTGCGGATCGGCTCGCTCAAATCCAATATCGGGCATGCGCAGGCGGCCGCGGGCGTCGGCGGCATCATCAAGATGGTGCAGGCCATGCACCATGGCGTCCTGCCGCGCACCCTGCACGCGGAAGAGCTTTCACCGCATGTCGATTGGTCGGCAGGGGCCGTGCGCGTGCTCACCGACGCCGAGCCGTGGACCGGCGGTGACCGGGTGCGCCGCGCCGGTGTCTCGTCGTTCGGCATCAGCGGGACCAACGCGCACGTCATCTTGGAGGAGCCGCCGGCCACCGCCGAACCCGCTGTCGCCCCGGCGAACCCGACCGTCGCCGGCCTGATGATCTCCGGGCGCTCCGAGGCGGCCCTGCGCAGCCAGGCGGATCGGTTGCGGCAGTGGATGATCGAACGCCCGGCACTCGCCGCGCGGGATATCGCCTCGGCACTGGTCGCCACCCGGGCACGACTGGACTGGCGCGGCGGGGTCATCGGCCACGACCGTGCTGAACTGCTGGCCGGATTGGCGGCCCTCGCCGACGGGCAGGCCACCATGACCGCCGTCGCGGGCACGGCGACACCGGGGCGAGTGGCGTTCCTGTTCACCGGACAGGGTGCGCAGCGCCGCGGCATGGGCGCCGGGCTCTACCGCGACTACCCGGCCTTCGCGAGCGCCCTCGACGAGGTGTGCGCCGAATTCGACGGCCGGCTCGGCGGATCGCTGCGCGCGGTGATGTTCGACGCGCCCGAAAGCGGTTTGAATCGAACGGAATTCACGCAGCCCGCGCTCTTCGCCTTCGAAGTGGCGCTGTTCCGGCTGTTGGAGTCCTTCGGTGTCGTGCCGGACGTGGTCGCCGGACATTCCATCGGTGAGCTCGCCGCGGCGTATGTCGCGGGCGTGTGGTCACTGCAGGATGCGTGCGCCCTGGTGGCGGCACGCGGACGGTTGATGGGTGGCCTGCCCGAAGGCGGGGCCATGCTCGCAGTTGCCGTTTCCGAGGAGGAAGCGGTCGCGGTGATAGCCGATCATTCCGATCGTCTCTCGGTGGCCGCAGTGAACGGTCCTGCCGCCGTGGTGCTCTCGGGCGATGAGGACGCCGTCGCCGAGGTCGACCGGCTGTTCGAGCAGCGCGGTGTCCGGACGAGTCGGCTGCGGGTCAGCCACGCGTTCCATTCGGCGCGCATGGACCCGATGCTGGCCGAATTCCGCACCGTCGCCGAAGGATTGAGCTATCGACAGCCGCTGCTGCCGATCGTCTCGAATGTCACCGGCACCGAAGCGGGCGACGCCGTCCTCGACCCGGAGTACTGGGTGGCGCAGGTGCGCGGCTGTGTGCGCTTCGCGCCGGGCGTGGACACCCTGATCGCCGGCGGCGTAAGGAAGTTCATCGAGGTCGGCCCCGGCGCGGTGCTCACCGCCATGACGGCGGCCTGCCTGGCGCAGCACCCCGAGGTGGAGTCGAGATCCCTTGCGGTGGCGGCCTCGCGGCGATCGACGGACGAGCCGACCGCGTTCGTCACCGCGCTGGCGCGGGTGGACGCCGCCGGTGTTCCCGTCGACTGGTCGCAGGCTCACGAACAGCCTGCGGTCCGTGTCGGCCTGCCCACCTACGCATTCCAGCGTCAGCGCTACTGGGCGCGGCCCGTCGTGGCCAACGACGTCCGGGGTTCCGGACTCGAAGCCGCCGGACATCCGCTGCTCGGCGCGATCGTCCGGGTGCCGGGTTCGGAGCAGGTGGTGTTCACCGGCAGGCTGTCGCGCAGCACGCAGCCCTGGCTCGAAGACCACATGGTCGCGGGCACGGTGCTCTTGCCGGGAGCCGCCCTGACAGAGCTCGCGCTCCACGCCGGTGCGGTCACCGGACGGCCGCGTCTGGCCGAACTGGTGATCGAGGCACCACTGCCCATACCGGCTGCTGCGGGGATCCAATTGCGCCTGGTGGCGGGCGCACCCGATGACTCGAACAGCGTTACTGCACAGGTCTATTCACGCATCGAGAACGCCGGACAAGACGAATCGCAGTGGGTGCGCCACGCCACCGCGACCCTCACCGACGCTGTGGCACCGTCGACCCCGGGCGGCTCGCATGAATGGCCGCCCACGGACACGATTGCGATCGCCGTCGAGGACGGATACGCGGCGCTCGAGGAACGCGGCTACCGATACGGCCCCGCCTTCCGAGGTGTGCGGTCGTTGTGGGCGCGCACCGGGGAGGCGTTCGCCGAGATCGCCCTCCCGGATTCGGTGCGCGACCAGGCCGGGGAGTACGGAATGCACCCCGCTCTCCTGGATGCGGCGCTGCACACCATCCTGCTGGGCGGGCTGATTCCCGCGCCGCCGAATGGTGCTGTCGCCGTGCCGTTCTCCTGGGAACGCGTCGACCTGCGCGGCACCGGATCGACCGCATTGCGGGTGCACGCCAGGGTTTCCGACTCTGGCACCGAGCGCATCACCTTGTCCTTCACCGATCAGGCGGGCACACCCATAGGTGAGGTGGGGGCACTGAGCCTGCGTGCCATCGCGACCGGCGCGCTCACCGAATCCCAGCGCGACCGCCCGGGCTACCACGTCGATTGGGTGGCCCCGACGCAAGCGGACGGCGGCACAGTGGATGTCGTCTGGGAGGACACCACGCCCGACGCGGACTATGAGATCGCCACGATCGGCGGGCGCAAGCATGTGGTCGCCTACGTCGCACCGGCGACCGGGCCGAGCGTGCCGGATTCGGTGTACCAGAACATCATCGGCGTCGCCGCGCGCATGCGGCGGCTGCTGGAGTGTGATGATCCCGTTGTGGTGGTCACCCGGCGAGCAGTCGCGGCCGAGGCGGGCGAGCACATCGATCCGGCGAGTGCCGCGGTGTGGGGCCTGCTGCGCACCGCGCAGAGCGAGAACCCGAACCGGATCAGGCTCGTGGACGTCGGCGGGGACCGTGCCCATCGCGCGGGCGTGGAGTCGGCTGCGGCGATCGCCGACGAATCCCAGCTGGCCGTGCGGGGTTCGACGGTCTACGTCCCGCGAGTTACCCGCGAATCCGGTGCCCTGACCGCCCCCGACGGTGCGGCCTGGGCGCTGACCCTCCGTGACCAGGGCACCCTGGCCGCGGAGAACTTCGGACTCGACGAAACCACCGGCGCGACAGCCGCTCTCGAACCGGGCCAGGTACGGGTGAGCATGCGGGCGGTGGGCCTGAACTTCCGCGATGTGCTGATGGCGTTGGGCACCTATCCGGATCCGCTCGGCCGCATCGGCGGCGAGGGCGCGGGCGTCGTGCTCGAAGTCGCGGCCGATGTCACCGAATTCGCCATTGGTGATCGCGTTTTCGGCTTCACCCCCGGTATGGGTTCGGTGGTCGTGGTGGACCGGCGACTGCTGGCACCGATGCCGCAGGGCTGGTCGTTCGCACAGGCCGCCGCGGTTCCGATCGTGTATGCGACCGCCTACTACGGTCTGGTCGACCTCGCCGACGCCCGCTCGGGTGAGACGCTGCTGCTACACGCGGCGACCGGCGGCGTCGGCATGGCCGCGGTGCAACTCGCCCGACATCTGGGGCTGCGCGTCCTGGCGACGGCGAGCAAACCCAAGTGGAGCGTACTGCGCGACATGAATTTCGACGATGCGGATATCGCCGACTCCCGAACCCTGGACTTCGAGAAGGAG
The DNA here is from genome assembly GCF_042753865.1 of Nocardia sp. NPDC059240. NCBI lineage: Bacteria > Bacillati > Actinomycetota > Actinomycetes > Mycobacteriales > Nocardiaceae > Nocardia > Nocardia sp. NPDC059240. The sequence goes on from NZ_JBHZAC010000004.1 coordinate 687,195, forward strand.
TTCCTGGAGCGCACCGACGGCGCGGGCGTGGATATCGTGCTCGATTCGCTGGCCGGTGAATTCGTGGACGCCTCGCTGCGCCTGCTCCCCCACGGCGGCCGATTCGTCGAGATGGGGATGATCGACCGGCGCGATCCGGTCGAGGTCGCCGCGACGCACCCCGGCGTGCGCTACGCGAGCTTCATGCTGATGGAAGCGGGACCCGAGCGGCTGCGGGAGATCCTCACAGCCCTCGTGGACCTGTTCGACCGCGGCGAGCTGACGGTTTATCCCATCACCGCATGGGACCTGCGGCGAGCCCCCGACGCCTTCCGCTACCTCAGCCAGGCCCGCGGTGTCGGCAAGAACGTGCTGACCGTCCCGGCACCGCTCCACGTCGACGGCACCGTGCTGATCACCGGCGGCACCGGCGGTTTGGGTGTGGTGGTCGCACGCCACCTCATCACCGCCCACGGTGCGCGCAGGCTCGTGCTCGCGAGCCGGCGCGGGGCGGAGACGCCCGGTGCGTCGGAAACGGTCGCCGAACTCACCGCGCTCGGCGCGCACGTGGAGGTCGTCGCCTGCGATGCCGCCGATCGGGCTGCGCTCGACCGGCTGCTCGCCACGATCCCCGCGCGGCATCCGCTGACCGCGGTCGTGCACGCGGCCGGTGTGCTGGCCGACGGCCTGCTCGCCACCATGACCGACGAGCAGATCACTCGGGTCCTGCGCCCCAAGGTCGATGCCGCCTGGAATCTGCACGAAGCGACTGCGGGCCTGGACCTCTCGGCCTTCGTGCTCTACTCCTCGATCGCGGGGGTGCTCGGTACGGCGGGCCAGGCCAACTACGCCGCCGCCAACACCTTCCTCGACGCACTGGCACACCAACGGCACGGCGAAGGACTGCCCGCGACCTCCATCGCTTGGGGGCCGTGGCAGCAGAGCAGCGGCATGACCGGCGATCTGACCGAGGCCGATCTGGCGCGGCTGCGCCGAGAGGGCCTGCTCCCGCTCGACGCGGAGCAGGGCATGGACCTTTTCGATGCGGCGACGACTACCGGCCGTCCCACCTTCGTGGCGGTCCGAATCGATCGCGACGCGCTGGGCGAGGGCGATCCGGCCGGTGTCCGCCCGATCATGCGGGCACTGTCCAGGCCCACGGTGCGCCGCGGGCCGGTCGCCGAACCGGCGACGGCGGAGACCGCCGCCGGCTCGGATCAGTTGGTCGCTCGCCTGCTGGGTCGGTCGGCCGAGGAGCAGAAGCGGGTCCTGCTCGGCGTGATCGGCGTGCACGCCGCGGCTGTCCTCGGACACTCCGGTGACGGGACCTTGGAGCCGGATAGACCGTTCAGCGCGATCGGGTTCGACTCGCTCGGGGTGATGGAATTCCGCAACCGGCTGAAATCGGCTGCGGGAGTGCACCTGTCGGCCACCGCGATGTTCGACCACCCGACACCGGCGGCGTTGGCCGAGTTCCTGCGTCAGGAGCTGGTGCCCGCCGACGCGGCCGCGCGAGCGCTCGCCGCCGAAGTCGACTCGCTCACCCGAAGTTTCACCGATGCGGCACTGACCACGTCGGAACGTTCCGACCTGGCCAAGAAGGTGTCCGCGCTACTACGCAAGCTCGAGGACGTAGCGGCCGATCGAACCGATCCCGGCGATCACGCCGACGATCTCGAATCCGCCGACGACAACGAGCTTTTCGATTTCATCGACAGCCTCTGAGCTGATAGACCAGGAGTTTCACCGATGGCTGACGACGACGAACTGCGCCGGTACCTCAAGAAGACGGCGAAGGAGCTGTACGACACCAAGCAGCGGTTGCGCACGCTCACCGATCGCCTGCACGAACCGATCGCCATTGTCGGTATGGCGTGCCGGTACCCGGGCGGGGTGCGCTCCCCCGAGCAGCTGTGGCAGCTGACCGCCGACGGCGTCGACGCCATCGGCGGCTATCCGACCGATCGCGGCTGGGACCTCGCGCGGCTGTTCGACCCGAACCCCGACGCGGCGGGCACCATCTACACGCGCGACGGCGGATTCCTCGACGACATCGGCGATTTCGACGCCGCCTTCTTCGGCATCGGTCCGCGCGAGGCGGCGGCCATGGATCCGCAGCAGCGGCTCATGCTGGAGGCCGCCTGGGAGGCCCTCGAGGACGCCGGGATCGACCCGATATCGCTGCGCGGCAGTGAAACCGGTGTCTTCGCGGGTGTCATCCATCAGCACTACGGTCCGCGCATCGGTTCGGCCACCATCGGTGCGGAGACCGAAGGCCATGCCTACCTGGGTGTTTCGAACAGCGTCCTGGCCGGGCGCATCGCCTACACCTTCGGGTTCACCGGCCCGGCGATCGCGGTCGACACCGCGTGTTCGTCATCGCTGGTGGCGATCCATCTCGCCTGCCAGGCATTGCGTTCCGGCGATACGGACGTGGCGCTGGCCGGTGGCGTCACCGTGATGTCGGACCCGTCGCTGTTGATCGCCTTCGCCCGGCAGCGGGCCCTGTCCGGCGACGCCCGGTGCAAGGCGTTCGCGGCCGCCGCCGATGGCACCGGCTTCTCCGAGGGACTCGGAATGCTGGTGCTGGAACGACTCTCGGACGCCCAGCGCGCGGGCCACCAGGTGCTGGCGGTCATTCGCGGCAGCGCGGTCAATCAGGACGGTGCGAGCAACGGTCTCACCGCGCCCAACGGCCCGTCGCAGGAGCGGGTCATCGTCCAGGCGCTGGCCAATGCCGGATTGGATCCCGCCGACGTCGACGCGGTCGAGGCACACGGAACCGGCACGATGCTCGGCGATCCGATCGAGGCGCAGGCGCTGATCGGCGTCTACGGCGCGGGTCGCCAGGGTGAGCCGTTGCGGCTGGGCTCGCTGAAATCCAATATCGGTCACACCTCGGCCGCCGCGGGCGTGGGCGGCGTGATCAAGATGGTGCAGGCCATGCGTCACAGTGTGCTGCCGAAGACGCTGCACGTGGATGAGCCGACGCCGCACGTGGATTGGTCCGCCGATACCGTCCGGCTGCTGCAGGACAGTCACCCGTGGCCGCAGGGGGAACGGGTGCGCCGGGCGGGCGTGTCCTCCTTCGGTGCCAGCGGCACCAATGCGCACCTCATTCTCGAGGAAGCTCCGGCCCCGATGGAGATCGAGGCCGAGTCCGTTGCCGCGCCGCGTGTTTCGGCCGACAGTGTCGCGCTCGTGGTCTCGGCCAAATCCGACGCCGCCGTTCGGGCGCAAGCGGATCGGCTGCGGCACTGGCTGACCGAGCGTCCCGAGGTGAATGTGCACGAGGTGGCGCGGGCCTTGGTGAGCTCGCGGGCGTTGCTCGAGTGGCGCGGCGCGGTCACCGGGCGCGACCGGGCCGAAGTGCTGGCCGGTTTGGCGTCTCTGGCCGCGGATGCGCCGGTGGCGAAGGCTGATTCCGGTGCCACCGCATTCCTGTTCACCGGGCAGGGCGCGCAGCGCGCCGGGATGGGCGCTGACCTCTACCGCGCCTACCCGGCCTTCGCCACCGCACTGGACGAGGCGTGCGCGGTGTTCGATCGGGTGCTCGGACGGTCGCTGCGGGAGGTGATGTTCACCGATTCCGAGGGCTTGCTGGACCGCACCGAATGGACCCAGCCCGCGCTGTTCGCCTTCGAGGTGGCGCTGTTCCGGCTGCTGGAATCCTTCGGCGTCACACCGGATGTGCTGGCCGGCCACTCCATCGGCGAGCTGGCGGCGGCACATGTCGCCGGGGTGCTGTCGCTGCCGCACGCCTGCGCGCTGGTCGCGGCCCGCGGCCGCCTGATGGGCGCACTGCCCGAGGGCGGCGCGATGCTGGCCGTGGCCGTCGACGCGACGCACGCGTCCGAAATCATTGCGGCAGTGTCTGATCGCGTCTCGATCGCCGCGGAGAACGGTCCCACCTCGACGGTCGTGTCCGGCGATGCCGACGCGATCGAGGGCCTCGAGCGCGAACTCATCGCCGCGGGCGTCCGGGCCAAGCGCCTACGGGTGAGCCATGCCTTCCACTCGGCTCTGATGGAGCCGATGCTCGACAAGTTCCGCGTGGTCGCAAGGAAACTCACCTACAACGCCCCCACTCTGCCGATCGTCTCGACCGTGACCGGAGAGTCGGCCGGGGCTTCCGTGACCGATCCCGAGTACTGGGTTCAGCAGGTCCGCGTCGGCGTGCGCTTCGCGCCCGCGATCGACACCCTGCGCGCCGACGGGGTCACCCGCTTCATCGAGGTCGGGCCCGACGCGGTACTGACCGCCATGACCCGCGAATGCCTGGGTGAGAACACCGATCTCCCGGCTCCCCCGGCCACGGTGGCCCTGGCGCGACGGTCCGCCGAGGAAGTCGGGCAGTTCGTCGCGGCGTTGGCGCAGATCCAGGTCACCGGCGCGCGCGTCGACTGGCGCTCGACCTTCGCCGAGCGGGGTGCGGCACCGATCACCCTGCCCAAGTACGCTTTTCAGCGTCGCCGCTACTGGCTGAACCAAGACCACGGGGTGGCCGCGGACCTGTCGGATCATCCGATCCTCACCGGCGTGCTCGGATTGGCGGGTTCGGACGAGTGGCTGTTCACCGGCCGACTATCCGTGGCGACGCATCCGTGGATCGCCGACCACCGGTCGTACGGCACGATGGTCCTGCCGAGCGCCACACTGATCGAGTTCCTGCTCGTCGCCGGTGGCCGAATCGGTTGCCAGGCAGTCGAAGAGCTCACCCTGCAAGCACCGATTGTGCCCGCCGACGGCGATGAGATCGAACTTCAGGTACTGGTGCAGGCCCCCGATGCCACCGGGCATCGGTCGTTCGAATTCCATTTCCGCACATCGACTTCCGATGAATGGATCCACAACGCGACGGGATCGCTCGCCACGACCGCCGGGCCCGAACCGGAAGTGCTCTCCCGGCTGCGCGCCGAATCATGGCCGCCCGCCGACACCCAGCACCTCGACAGTGCCGGGCTACCCGCGCAGATCGCCTCGGACGCCGGGCTCGAATACGGTCCGGCGTTCCTCGGCGTACAGCAGGTGTGGGAGCGCGACGACGCCGTCTTCTCCGAAATCGCCCTCAACTCGGATCTCGGCACGGCCGCAACACATTCGGTGCGCCATACCCTGCATCCCGCGCTGCTCGACATGGTCATGCATGCCGCCTTCTCGCGGCTGATCTGGCGTGACGGCAACCCCGATCCGAACACCGGCAAACTGCTTTTCCGCTGGGCCGGGGCGCGATTCCACCATGCCTCGACCACCGCGCCCGTCGACGTGACCGCCCTGCGGGTCATCGCGGTCACCCAGGGGCCGGAGGCCGTGGCAGTCGCGGCCGTCGACCCGGACGGCAATCCCGTCGTCTCGGTGGACGCCGTGGTGATGCGGCCCTACGACGTCAAGGAATTCCGCAGTGGGCTGTCGGCCGACGCCGCCGCGCTCTACGAGGTGCGTTGGGAGGAGGTCTCCGATCTCGCCGCCGCTGAACTCCCGCAGGCCGAGGTCATCCGTGTCGGTTCGTCCTCGGCCACAACGGATTCCGGTGGGCCACAGGAGGTACGGGAGTGGGTGCTCTCGACCTTGGCGCACCTGCGCTCGTGGCTCACGCAGCAACGACCGGCCGACTCCCGGCTTGTAGTGGTGACCGCGGGCGGGGCCGGTCTCCCCGGGGAAACCCCCGATCCCGCAACGGCCGCGGTGTGGGGGCTGCTGCGTAGCGCGCAGTCGGAGCATCCCGATCGATTCGTACTGATCGACGAGGACCCCACCGAACCCGCGAACCCCGATCGGATCGACGCCGCACTGGCCGCGCGCGCACCACAGGTCGCGCTGCGTGCGGACCGGATGCTGGTGCCCCGGCTCCGGCGCGCCGACGAACTGACCGGTGCTGCAGGGGGATCCGTCGCCACTGCGGCGACCTTCGACGGAGCCACGGTACTGATCACCGGTGGCACCGGCGGCCTCGGTTCGCTGTTCGCTCGGCATCTGGTAGCCGACTACGGTGTGCGCGAACTGGTTCTGACCTCGCGCAGTGGCCCTGATGCGGTGGGAGCCGCCGAGCTGGTAGCGGAATTGGCCGGGCTGGGGGCGCGGGCGCGGGTGGTCGCGTGCGATGTCGCCGATCGCGAGGCGGTGCGCGCCTTGCTCGACGACATCGGGTCCGATACTCCGATTGCGGTGGTGCACACCGCCGGTGTGCTCGACGACGGAACCGTCTCCGCACTGACCGACGCGCAGATCGACCGCGTATTCGCGCCGAAGGTCGACGGCGCTTGGTATCTGGACGAATTGACCCGGGGCCGGGATGTCCGGGCCTTCGTGGTGTTCTCCTCGATCGCGGCCGTCCTCGGCACCTCGGGCCAAGCGAACTACGCCGCCGCCAATGCCGCACTCGACGCCCTGGCCCAGCGCCGCCGCGATGCGGGTCTGGCGGCGACCTCGCTGGCGTGGGGGCCGTGGAATCAGTCCAGCGGTATGACCGGCGTACTAGATCGTGGTGCGCTGGCGCGGTGGGAACGGCTGGGGTTGAGCCCACTCGCCGACGCCGAGGGTGTGCGCCTGTTCGACGAGGCCCTCGTGCACAGCTCGGCGCGACTGTCGCCGATCCGGTTCGATGCCGGTGCACTGCGCACCGCTGATGAGTCAGACCTACCCGAGGTCCTGCGCGGATTCCTCCCCCGCAAGACTCGTGCCGCCACGCCGACCACGGTCGCGGCGGCCGGGACGCTCGCTGCTCGCCTGGCCGAACTACCCGAGGCACGCCGCGGCGACCTGGTGCTGGAGACCGTGCTGTCCGCGGCTGCAGCGGTCCTGGGTCACGACTCCGCGGCCGACATCCGCCCGGATCAGCGTTTCGACGAGATCGGTTTCGATTCGCTCGGCGGCGTGGAGTTCCGCAACCGGCTGGGGAAGGCCACCGGTCTGCAACTGCCGTCGACGCTGGTGTTCGACTATCCGACTCCGGCGGCGGTGGCGAAGCTGGTGCTGGCCCGTGTCGAGCCGGCAGCAGGCGAACCCGTCAAGAAGGCGGTGCGCCGGGTCAAGGCCGATGAGCCGATCGCCATCGTCGGCATGGCCTGCCGGTTCCCCGGCGGTGTCGAATCACCCGATCAGCTCTGGGATCTCGTTGCCGCCGGAATCGACGCGACCGGCGACTTTCCGACCGACCGGGGCTGGGATCTGGAGCGACTGTTCGACGCGGATCCGGACAAGCCCGGGACCGTCTACGCGCGGCGCGCCGGATTCCTCGACAAGGCAGGTGATTTCGATCCCGGCTTCTTCGGGATCGGTCCCCGCGAGGCGTCGGCCATGGACCCGCAGCAGCGCCTGCTCCTCGAAACATCCTGGGAGGCACTGGAAGACGCCGGTATCGATCCGAACTGGTTGCGGGGCACCGATACCGGTGTGTTCGTCGGGGCGGGCGCATCCGGCTACGTCGACCTGGTGGGCGGCGATCTGGAGGGCTATCGGCTCACCGGCACCACGAGCAGCGTGATGTCGGGGCGGGTGGCCTACGCGCTGGGGTTGGAGGGTCCCACGCTCACCGTGGACACCGCCTGCTCCTCCTCGCTGGTCTCGCTGCACCTGGCCGCTCAAGCGCTGCGCAATGGCGAGAGCTCCCTCGCGCTGGCGAGCGGCGTGACGGTCGCGGCCAGCCCGTATCTGTCCGTCGATTTCGCGCGGCAGCGCGGACTCTCGCCGGACGGCCGGTGCAAGGCGTTCTCCGCGGCGGCCGACGGCGTCGCCTTCTCCGAGGGCGCCGGGGTGCTGGTGCTCGAGCGGCTCTCCGACGCGAAACGCCTGGGGCACACCATTCTCGCCCTGGTGCGCGGCACGGCCATCAACTCCGACGGCGCGAGCAACGGCCTGACCGCGCCGAACGGCCCGTCCCAGGAACGCGTGATCACCGCGGCGCTGGCGAATGCCGGGCTGTCGCCGTCGGATATCGACGCGGTCGAAGCGCACGGCACCGGCACCACGCTGGGTGATCCGATCGAGGCGCAGGCGCTGATGGCGGTCTACGGTCGCGACCGCGCACGGAACCCGCTGCGGATCGGCTCGCTCAAGTCGAATATCGGCCACACCGTCGCCGCCGCGGGCGTCGGCGGCGTGATCAAGATGGTGCAGGCGCTGCGGCACGAAACCCTGCCCAGGACACTGCATGTCGACGAGCCGAGCCCGCACGTGGACTGGACCGCCGCCGACGTCGCACTGCTGACCGAGGCGCACCCGTGGCCCGCCGGTGACCGGCCGCGGCGCGCCGGGGTGTCGTCGTTCGGTGTCAGCGGCACCAACGCGCACGCCATCCTCGAAGAGGCGCCCCGCACCCTCGTTCCGACGCAAACCGTTGCGCAGCAGCTCGGTACGGTGCCCTGGCTGCTGTCGGCCAAGAACGACACCGCACTGCGGGCGCAGGTGGCGAAACTCCAGCGGTGGCTGATCGAGCACCCCGACACCGATCCGGCGCAGGTCGCGCACGCGCTCGCCACCACCCGCGCCCAGCACGAGGTGCGGGCGGCGGTGCTGGGCGCCGATCGCGACGAACTGCTCACCCGCCTGGCGCAATTGGCGGCCGGAACGGCTACTGCCGGAGTGGTTTCCGGCACCGTGGGTGCGGGGAAGACCGCCTTCCTCTGCACCGGCCAGGGCGCGCAGCGGGCCGGGATGGGCGCGGGACTCGCCGCGACCTTCCCCGTCTTCGCCGCCGCGCTGGACGAGGTGTGCGCGCAGTTCGATCCGCTGCTCGACATCTCCCTACGGGAGGTGATGTTCACCGGAGAGCTGATCGATCGCACCCGTTTCACCCAGCCCGCGTTGTTCGCGTTCGAGGTGGCGCTCTTCCGGCTGCTGGAGTCCTTCGGCGTGACACCCGATGTCCTGGTGGGACATTCGATCGGCGAGCTGACCGCGGCGTACCTGTCCGGCGTCTGGTCCCTGGCGGATGCCTGCGAGCTGGTCGCGGCCCGCGGCCGCCTGATGGACGCACTGCCCGAGGGCGGTGCCATGCTCGCGATCGCCGCACCCGAGGACGAAGTCGTCGCCGCGATCGCCGGGTACCGTGATCGGGTCTCGATCGCGGCGGTGAACGCGCCTGCGGCCGTGGTCATCTCCGGTGACGCCGACGCCGTCGACATCCTCGACGCGCGGTTCACCGAGCGGGGCCGCCGGACGAACCGGCTGCGGGTGTCACACGCCTTCCATTCGCACCTGATGGAGCCCATGCTGGGCGAGTTCGAGACCGTCGCCGCCGCGGTCACTTTCAACCCGCCGCGGATTGCCCTGGTATCCAATGTCTCCGGCGAGATGGCCGATGACGAGATCCTGAAGCCGAACTACTGGGTGGCGCAGGTGCGTGGCGCGGTGCGGTACGCACCCGGCGTGGAGACGCTGGTGGCCTCGGGCGTGCGCCGCTTCCTCGAAATCGGACCGGACGCTGTCCTGGCGACGATGACCCGGCAGACCCTGCCCGCCGATATCGAGGCCCGCGCGGTGGTCGCGGCGGCGGCTCGCCGCGACCGCGACGAGGTCGAGCAATTCGTGACCATGCTCGCCCACGCGCACACCGCCGGACTGGCCATCGACTGGAAGCCCCTGTTCGGCGACCGCCCGGCACCGCGAACAGCCTTGCCCACCTACGCCTTCCAACGCGAGCGCTACTGGCTCGAACCCGGCGTCGGCGGGATGCCCGGGGGATCCGCCGGCCGAGGTGCTGCCCAATCGTTCGGCCTCGTCACCACCGGACACCCACTGGTTCCCGCGGTGATCGCACAACCGGACACCGGCGGGGTCATCCTCACCGGCCGCCTGTCGGTCCAGACGCATCCCTGGCTGGCCGATCACGCCGTGCTGGGCACGGTGCTGTTCCCCGGAGCCGGTCTGGTCGAACTCGCCCTGCGGGCCGGCGACCGGGTGGGCCTTTCGACGCTGACGGACTTCGTCCTGCGGGCGCCACTGGTACTGCCGGAGGCCGGTGGGGTCGCGGTGCGCAGTGTCGTCGGTGCCGAGGACGAGACGGGCCAGCGCGTGGTGCGGGTCTACTCCTGCCCCGAAGGCGAGATCGACCCGGCAGCGTCGTGGACGTTGCATGCCGAGGGCACGCTCACCGCCGACCCCTCGGCGGCTTCGGAGGCTGCCGAACTCACCGCGTGGCCGCCGATCGGAGCGCAGCCGCTGCCGGTCGGCGGCGTGTATGACGAACTCCTCGCCGGTGGGTACGAGTACGGGCCCTCCTTCCAGGGTTTGCGAGCGGCATGGCGGCGCGGCGACGAAGTGTTCGCCGAGGTCGCGCTTGCCGACCCGCGGGAAGCCGCGAACTACGGTATCCATCCCGCACTGCTCGACTCCGCCCTGCATGCCCTGCTCATCGGCGACTCGGGGCCCGCTGACGGGGCCGGACCGGCGTTGCCGTTCGAATGGTCCGGGGTCACCGTGCACGCGGCGGGAGCCGACGCCTTGCGCGTTCGGGCGACCCGCATCGGCGACCATACGGTGAGTGTGGATCTCGCGGATCCGACCGGTGCGCCGGTGGCGACGGTGCGCCGACTGGCCGCCCGGCCGATCGATCCCGCGCAGCTCGCGGTGAGCGTAGCCACCGTCGATAACGCCCTGTACCGGGTCGAATGGACACCGATGTCGGTGTCCGACAGCGAGATACGCACCGTGTCGTGGGCGGATCTCGGTGACGAGGTTCCGGCCGCGGTGGTGCTGGATGGTCCGGAAGGGAATGATCCCGACGCTGTTCGTGCGGCGACTCACGCCGTGCTGCGGGTACTTCAGGCCTGGACCGCCGACAGTCGATCCATCGACTCCACGCTGGTGATTCGGACCAGCGGCGCGGTTTCCGTTGCCGGGGAGGATATTACGAATCTCGCCGGCGCCGCCATCGCCGGCCTGGTTCGCTCCGCCCAGGCGGAGAGCGCGGGTCGAATCGTCCTGGTGGACATGGATTCCGACGCCGCCGGGCCGTTGGGCGGCATTCTGGCTTCCGGGGAACCGCAGGTGGCCGTGCGCGGCGGGCAAGTGCACCGGGCGCGACTGGTCCGGGCGGCGACAACCGGGTCGGCCCCGAGCGTCGCTTTCGGTCCGGACGAGACCGTGCTGATCACCGGTGCCAGTGGATTCCTGGGCGGGTTGTTCGCCCGGCACCTTGTGCACACCCGCGGCGTCCGGCACCTGCTGCTGCTGAGCAGGCGTGGTGGATCGGCTCCCGGAGCCGCCGAGTTGGCGGCCGAGCTACGCGGTGGTGGCGCCGAAATCGACTTCGTCGCCTGCGATGTCGCCGACCGTGCCGCGCTCGACGAGGCACTGTCCGCCATCCCCGCGAACCGCCCCCTCACCGGTGTGTTCCACCTGGCCGGTGTGCTCGACGACGGCGCCATCACCTCGCTGACCCCGGGTCGGATGGATGCGGTGTTGCGGCCCAAGGTCGATGCGGCCCTGCACCTGCACGAGCTGACCGCCGAGCTGCCGCTGAAGGCGTTCGTGCTGTTCAGCTCGGTGGCCGGAGCGCTCGGCAATCCGGGGCAGGGCAACTATGCCGCGGCCAATGCCTGCCTGGACGCGGTGGCGGCGCACCGCCGGGCATCCGGGCGCCGCGGGCAGTCCCTGGCGTGGGGGCTGTGGAACAGCGACGGCGGCATGGGCGCGGAGCTCGGTGACGTCGACCGGCGGCGCGTGGCCCGTTCGGGGCTGCTGCCGCTGTCGGCGGAGCAGGGCTTGGCGCTGTTCGACGCCGCCGCCGAAATCGACACGGCGACAACCGTTCTCGCCCGGTTCGACCGGGCAGGACTGCGCGGCGCGGGGTTCGCGACAACCCTGCTGTCCGGGCTCGTCCCCGATCGCCGCGCAACCGCGTCGGGAGCATCGGACGCCCCGGCCGCACTGCGGGCTCGGATGGCCGACACTCCCGAGGGCGAACGCCTCGGTGTGCTCACCGGCTTCGTTCGGGACCATGTGGCTGCGGCGCTGGGGCATCGGAACGCGAATGCCATTGCGGCCGACCGGGCCTTCAACGAGCTGGGCTTCGATTCGATGACCGCCATCGAATTCCGTAACGCCCTCAAAACCGCTACGGGCCTGCCCTTGCCGGCGACCCTGGTATTCGACTACCCGTCACCGGAGATGCTGGCCGAATACCTGGCCGAAGAGTTCATCGGCCACCACCCCGACGCGTCCGCGGATCCGTCGGAAAACGAGATTCGCAGTGCGCTCCAAACGATTTCGCTCACCCAGCTCCGCGAAGCCGGTCTGCTGGAGGCACTGCTGCACCTCGCTCACGGGCAGCAAAACCCCAGCGAGATCGATGAGCACGGCACCGACGAATTCATCGACGAACTCGATATCGACGACTTGATCAATCTGGCTTACAACTCCGAGGACTGACAGCGATATGACCAATACCGAGAGCACCGCAAAACTCGCCGACGCGCTACGGGCCTCGCTGAAGGAAACCGATCGGCTGCGGGCGCGCAACCGGCAGCTCGACGCGGCCCGACGTGAGCCGATCGCGATCGTGGGAATGGCCTGCCGATACCCCGGCGGCGTCGAATCACCCGAAGACCTGTGGCAACTGGTGTCCGACGGCGTCGATGCCACCACCGATTTCCCCACCCACCGCGGCTGGGACATCGACCGCATCTACGACCCCACCGGCGAACAACCCAACCGCTCCCACACTCGATCCGGCGGATTTCTGCACACCGCAGGCGATTTCGACCCGACGTTCTTCGGTATCAGCCCGAATGAAGCGGCAACCATGGATCCGCAGCAGTTCCTCCTGCTCGAAACCTCGTGGGAGGCATTCGAACGCGCCGGAATCGCCCCGGCGACCCTGCGCGGCAGCGCAACCGGCGTGTGGATCGGCAAGATGTATCACGACTACCCCGGCGACGCGAACACGGGATCGCTGGCGTCGGGCCGGGTCTCCTACACCTTCGGCCTGCAGGGGCCGTCGGTCACCGTCGACACCGCATGTTCGTCATCGCTGGTAGCCATGCATTCGGCCGCCGCCGCGCTGCGCTCGGGCGAGTGCGACCTGGCCCTGGCGGGCGGCGTGACCGTGATGGCGGGTCCGGATACGTTCGTGGAGTTCAGTCGACAACGGGGACTGTCCATCGATGGACGCTGCAAGTCGTTCTCCGACAGCGCCGACGGCGTCGGCTGGGCGGAAGGCGCCGGTGTGCTGGTGCTGGAACGACTCTCGGACGCGCAACGCAACGGCCACCGAATTCTCGCCTTGGTGACCGGTTCGGCGGTGAACTCCGACGGCGCCTCGAATGGTCTGACCGCGCCCAACGGTCCGGCGCAGCGGCGCGTCATCGAGCAGGCCCTGACCAATGCCGGAATATCCGCCATCGACGTCGACGCGGTCGAAGGGCACGGCACCGGAACGACTTTGGGCGACCCGATCGAAGCACAGGCCTTGCTGGGCACCTATGGCCGGGATCGGGCGCCGGGGCGGCCGCTGTGGCTGGGTTCGCTGAAGTCGAACATCGGGCACGCACAGGCCGCCGCCGGTGTGGGTGGCGTGATCAAGATGGTCATGGCGATGCGCCACGGAACGCTGCCGCGCACCCTGCATGTGGATCGGCCGTCGACCAAGGTCGACTGGTCCGCGGGCGAGGTGCGGCTGCTGACCGAGCCGATGCCGTGGCCGTCGGCCGATCGTCCACGCCGCGCGGGGGTTTCGTCCTTCGGCATCAGCGGCACCAACGCGCACGTCATCCTCGAACAGGCTCCCGTCCTCGAACAGGCGCCCGCCGCCGCGACCACCCCGGCCGAGCCGGTCACCCCCTGGGTGCTGACCGCCGCCAATGCACGTGCACTCGGAGAGCAAGCGATTCGCTTGCGGACGCACGTCCGCGAAAACGACCTGGCGGCACAGGATGTCGGATACTCCCTCGCCGCCACCCGCGCCACGCTCGGCCATCGAGGGGTGGTCCTGGGTGCCGATCGCGACGAACTGCTGTCGGGTCTGGAGGCATTGGGCCGCGGAGACTCCGGACCCGGTGTGGTGTCGGGTCGCGCGGTGTCGGGCTCGACGGGATTCGTCTTCTCCGGTCAGGGCGCGCAGTGGGCCGGTATGGCCGGGCAGCTGCGTACGCATCCGGTTTTCGCGGAGACGTTCGACACGATCGTCGCGGAGCTGAATCCGGCACTCGATCAAACGATTTCGCTCGATGACGCGCTGAACGACACGGACCTGATCAACCGGACGGTCTTCGCGCAAGCCGGACTGTTCGCCTTCGAGGTCGCACTGTATCGCCTGCTCGAGGCGTGGGGACTGCGCCCCGACCTGGTGGCGGGTCACTCGATCGGCGAGATCGCCGCCGCGCATATCGCCGGAGTGCTGTCGCTGTCGGACGCCTGCACCTTGGTGGCCGCGCGCGGCCGGTTGATGCAGGCATTGCCCGCGGGCGGCGCGATGCTCGCGGTGGGAGCTCCGGAATCCGAGGTCGCACCGCTGCTCACCGATGGTGTGTCGATCGCCGCGGTGAACAGCCCCAGTTCGGTGGTGGCGTCCGGCGTCGACACCGAGATCGACGCGCTGGCCGAAGTATGCGCCGAGAAGGGTTGGCGGACCAGCCGTTTGCGGGTCTCGCATGCCTTCCATTCCGCGATGATGGAACCGATGCTGACGGAGTTCGCGTCGGTGGTCGAGGGATTGAGCTTCGGTCGACCCGCCATCCCGCTGGTATCGACCGTGACCGGCGCTCGGGTGACCGATGAGATGTCGGACCCGGCGTACTGGGTGCGTCAGGTCCGCGCCACGGTGCGGTTCGCCGACGCGGTGACCACGATGGCGGCCGCGGGTGTAGTGCGCTTCGCCGAGGTCGGACCGGACGCGGTCCTCACGCCGATGGTGGCCGGGACCGTCGACGACGGTCCTGGGGAAGCCACCGTCGCCGTCGCGCGCCGTGACGAGGCGTCGACCGCCACCGTGGCGGCCGCGGTAGCGAAGCTGTTCGTGTCGGGCGCCGAGGTGGACTGGCCCGCGTTCTATTCAGGTGCGCAACCGATCGACCTGCCCACCTATGCGTTTCAGCACGAGCGGTTCTGGCTCGATGCGAAGCGGTATCTGTCGACGACGTGGCTGGGCGCCGACGGCACCGGCGCCGCGGGCTTGGATCCGGTCGCCCACCCCTTGCTGGGAGCGGCTGTCCCGCAGCCCGATTCGGGCGGGATCAGTTTCGTCGGCCGCTGGTCACTGGACTCGGTCGAATGGTTGGCCGATCACAGCGTGCTCGGCACCACGCTGCTGCCGGGAACCGGTTTCGTCGAGCTGGCTACCCAGGTGGGCGGACTGATCGGTCACCCCGTGGTGGACGAGCTGATCCTGCAGGCGCCCTTGACGCTCCCGGCGCACGACGGAGTGACGGTACAGGTGGTGGTCGGCGCGGCGAATGATTCCGGCCGACGGCGCATCAGGATCCACTCGCGCCAGCCGGATGCCGTCACCTGGACATTGCACGCGGAGGGTGACCTCACCGCCGAGGACGTCCAGCCCGATTTCGACCTCGCGAGCTGGCCTCCGGCCGACGCCGAGACGATCGACGTCGCCGACGCGTACACCGAGATGCTCGATGCCGGTTACGGATACGGCCCCTATTTCCAGGGCCTGCGGGCAATGTGGCGACGCGGTAATCACGACGCCGATGGTCACGAGCTGTTCGCCGAGGTGGCCCTGCCGGACGCGGAGGCCGCCGCGGGATATGGACTGCACCCCGCATTGTTCGATGCGGCGATGCACGCGGTCATCGTGCATCGCATGCGCACCGGCGGCGTCGACGCGCCCGAACTACCGTTCAGTTGGCGCCGCATCGCACTGCATGCGGCCGGATGTAGTGCCGTCCGCGTGCGAATCCAGTTGCACGACAGCCGTTTCGCGCTCCAGCTGGCAGACGGCACCGGCAGCCCGGTGTTGTCGGTCGACTCGCTGGACACGCGACCGGTTTCCGCGGGCCAACTGCGTGCCGACAGCGTGGCCGATGCCTTGTTCACCGTGGAGTGGACCGCCCCGACGTCGGCCACCGGCTCGGTCGCCCCGGCGCGCACCGCGATCATCGGCGCACCGGGCGGCTATCCCGACCTCGCGGCGCTGGTCGACGACCTCGACACAGCCGGCGAATCCGCCGTCCCCGAACTCGTATTGCTCCATTGCGCCGATACCGGCGTCGCCTCCCCGCACGCCGCCCGCGAGGCATTGAACAGCGTGCTGGCCACGGTTCAACGGTGGTTGGCAGACCCTCGATTCACCGAATCCCGCCTGGTGATCCTGACCAGCAACGCGGTACGCACCAGCGAGTACGAGCAGCTGCGCCCGGCGCAAGCACCGGTCTGGGGCCTGGTGCGCGCGGCCCAGGCCGAACATCCGAACCGGTTGCAACTACTGGACCTCGAGGGTTCGGCCGACCACGATCCGGCCGCCGTCACCACTGCCGCCGCAGCCCTGGCGACCGAGCCGGAGGGCGCCCTGCGCGGCGCGAAACTCCTGGTGCCGCGGCTGGTTCCGCATCAACTCACCGAGGCGAACCGCGAGCCGGTCGAGCCATTGGACACCGGCACCGTGCTGATCACCGGCGGAACCGGCGGGCTGGGTGCACTGTTCGCACGGCACCTGGTCACCGAATACGGTGTGCGGCGACTGGTTTTGACGTCCAGGCGGGGGCCGCAAGCTCCCGGTGCCGACGAATTGTGCGCCCGGTTGACCGAACTCGGTGCGCAGGTGACTGTCGCCGCCTGCGACGTCTCCGATCGCGACGCACTGAAAGCACTACTCGACGAGATCGGGTCCGAGCACCCGCTGACGGGTGTCGTGCACGCTGCGGGCGTCGCCGACAACGGCCTGATCGAATCGATGACGAGCCGTCGCATCGATGCCGTCTTCGCGCCCAAGGCCGACGCCGCATGGCATCTGCACGAACTCACCGCTGACAAGCCGCTGTCGCTGTTCGTCCTGGTGTCCTCCGCCGGTGGTTTGGTGCTGGCCGCCGGGCAGGCCAACTACGCGGCGGCCAACGTGTACCTCGATGCCCTCGCCACCTACCGCCGGGCGGCCGGGTGGACGGCCACGTCGATCGATTACGGCCTGTGGGAACGATCGAGCGGTCTGGGCACGGAACTGTCGGAAGAAGACTTCGAACGGATGCGGCGACAAGGCTTTCCGGCGCTGTCCGAATCCGACGGACTGGCCCTGTTCGATGCCGCGGTGGCCTCCGGCGCCGCCCAGGTGGCCGCGCTGCCCGTCGACCGGGCCGTGCTCCGGACGCGGGGCGAACACGCACCCGCCCTGGTCCGCGGGCTGGTACCGCTGACGGCGCAGCGTGCGGTGACGTCACCGCTGCTGCAGCTGGCCGGTCTGTCGCCCGATGAGCAGCTTTCGCGACTGGTGGAGTTCGTGCGCCAGCAGGCTGCCGCGACGCTCGGCTACGTGGACGTCGAACTCATCGAGGTCGACAATGTGTTCGGCGAAATGGGATTCGACTCTGTCACCGCGATCGAATTCCGCAACTCACTGCGCGACGCTACGGGCGTGCAGTTGCACGGCACCCTCGTCTTCGACTATCCGACGCCTCATATTCTCGCGAAGCATCTCGCGGAAAGATTGGCGGGCAACGAATCCGCTCTTGCCACCGATGTCCGCACGGCCACCGAACGAGATCGGATGGAAGGCGTCGCCGACGACTCGCTGTATGGAATGTTCCGCACCGCGGTGGGGCGGGCGCAGTACACGATCGGCTTCTTGCTCCTGTACACGGCGGCACAGACGCGCGACCAATTCCACGCCGAGGACGAGCAGCCCATCAATCCGGAGATCATCCGATTGACCTCGGGCGCAGCCACGCCGCGCATCATCTGCATCAGCCCGCCGATGGCGGCGGGCGGTGTGCGCCAGTACGCCAGAATGGCGGCCAAACTGCGGACCGCCCGCGACGTGGTCGGCGTCGCACCGATCGGGTCCCACGCGGATCAGCCGCTGCCCGCCGACCACGCCGCCGCCACCACGGCCTTGATCCAGCCCATCCTCGATGCCGCCGAGGGTGAGCCGTTCATCCTGTTCGGTTTCTCCTCGGGCGGGGTGCTCGCCCACAACGTCGCCGAGCGAATGGAAGCTCTCGGCGGACCCGCACCGGTCGGAGTGGTGCTGGTGGACAGCTACCGGGCGGACGAGGCCGCGGGAACCGAGTGGATTCTCGGCCCGGTCGCCGAGAACATGGTGACCAACGAAGCGGCGTTCGATCGATTCGACCCCGCCAGATTGACCGCCATGGGTCAGTACACCCAGGTGCTCCGTGCCATCGCACCGGGCAAGATCACCGCGCCCGTCCTGTTCCTTCAATGCGCACAACGCATTCCCGGAGTCCCCGAGGACTTCCTGGAGTGGCAAGCCCAGCCGTGGAACGACAGCCATCACGTGGTCGAGGTGGACGCCCATCACTTCACGGTGCTGCAGGAGGGCTCAGGTCAGGTCGCCGCGGCGATGGACGAGTGGCTGGAAAGCCTGGAGTGACGATTCGGCCGGGAGGGCGATTCGCCCTCCCGGTCCGATCATGCCGTCGGATCGGCTGCGTGCGTAAGCCGAACCGCCGCACACCACGGCAGCCACGAGGTGCCGGCCGGTTTCCGGGGGCCTACGGGCACGAAAGCGCACGACCACAGGACCGCGGGCAACCGGCGGAATCGGGCTGCCGCACGGAACAATCCGACTACCTCGTCCGAGGTCCAGCCCTTCCCGGCGAAGAATCGCAGCGGATCGGCCGGGCCGAACCGCCACGGTGAATTCTTCAGCAGATTCTTGTTCGCTCGATTGTTCCGATCGACAATGGATCTGTTGATCACATCCATGATCCACCAGTTGATTTCGGGCCGGGCGAGTGCCGCCGCCAATCCCGAGACCTCGTCTTCGGACAGGTAGTACACCAGCCCTTCCGTCAGTACGAGCGCCTTCTTCACGCCGTCGAGCGACTTATCCAGAAATTCCTCGCGCGCTGCCGGGTCCGCGAGATCCACTGCGACGCGGGTCAGGTCGCAGCGAGGGGTCTCGCCTTCCAGCAGACGATTCTTCTCGGCGATCAAGTCGGGGAGGTCGGCTTCGATCCAGCGGAGGTCAGCGGGCAGGTCGAGACGATACGGCCGCGCATCCAGGCCCGCCGCCAGATTGATGACCAGATCGCAACCCTCGCTGACGGTTTCGGCGATCAGATCATCGATGACCTTGGTTCTGGTGACCAAGGACCAGCGGATCAGCGCGTACCATTTCTCGTTCGCGACAATCGCCTTACCGGTTTCTCCGGCGAGCCGCTCCGCGAGCGGATCGCGAAAGAGCGCATTGGGCCGGGCGGTTTCGATCGCGCGGTGCGCGGCCACCCAGTGGGCGGTGTCCGAAACATGCGAAACAGGGCCAGCGGTCTCAGGCATAATTGCTTTCTCTCTGATCACGAATCAGTTGGGCCACACCGTGCGAATTGGCATCGATGTAGAAGTGGCCACCGGGAAACGACGTCTGCGTGAACGGTCCGGTGGTGTGCGTCCGCCACTCGTTCAGGTCGGCGATGCTGGTGGCGGGATCGCTGTCGCCGACCAGTGCGACGAGCGGCGACTCGACCGCGGCTTCCGGTGCGCACGTGTAGGTTTCGATTGCGCGGTAGTCACTTCTCGTGACCGCGAGAATGATCGACCGGAACTCGGGATCCTCCAGCAGCGCCGTCGGCGTCCCGCCGAAGTCCAGCAGGTGCCGGATCAGTTCCTGATCGCTGTACCGGTGGACACCCTGAAAGCCCTTCCGTGCCGGTGCGATTCGACCCGACACGAACAGCGTGCTCGGCGGCATCGCCCGATCCTGTTCGAGACGACGGCAAGTCTCGAACGCCACCACCGCACCCATACTGTGGCCGAACAGCGAGTAGCCCGCGGTCTGCGGAAGCAGTTCACGAAGTTCCGGCAGCACACCCTCGACAAGGTCGGCGATGTTGTCCAGCAACGGCTCCCGCCTGCGATCCTGACGCCCGGGGTATTGCACGCCGAGCACACGGAATCGCGGCCCCAGCGTTCTGGCCAGCGGTCCGTAGGAAAGGGCCGATCCGCCCGCGTGGGGAAAACAGATCAGAGTGTGGGCGTCAGGCTCCGATGCGGCAGACAACGAACGCAACCAGCCGGCGTTTCCCATGCAACCTCCTAGAGCAGGACGGGGACCGACTGGTGACCATTCGAAACGAAGCTGCCCAGTGGCCGGAGTTCGGCGGGGTCCACCGCCAGTCGCATGTTCGGAAACCGCGCGAACAGTGCCGGTAGTGCGATCCCCGCCTCGAGCCGGGCCAATGGTGCGCCGAGACAGTAGTGAGCTCCGTGCCCGAAGGCGAGGTGCTCCTTGTTTTCCCGGTGCACGTCGAACTCCCCGGCGGTGCCACCGTGAATCCCCGGGTCGCGGCTCGCAGCCCCGTAGGAGGCGAGGATCGGCTCGCCCGCGGCGATCCGGACGCCGGCGATCTCGATCTCCTCGACCGCGTATCGCAGGGGCAGGTGCGTGAACGGCGACTGGTAACGCAGCGATTCCTCGATCACCTCCGACCATGGCACCCGGCCGGCGAGTACTTCGGCCCGTTGTTCCGGGTTGGTCAGCAAAGCGACGATGGCATGGTCGAGCAGATTGACCGTAGTCTCGTGACCGGCGTTGATGATCAGAATCAGGGTGTCGATCAATTCCTTCTGCGACAGCCGGTTGGCGTCCTCGTCGCTGGCCGACAGCAGCGCACTCGTGATGTCGTCACCGGGGTTGGCGCGCCGGTAGAAGATCAACTGCCCCATCAGTCCGACCATTTTGAAGACGCTGGCCCGCATCTCGGCCGACGACAGGGAAGTGTCGAAGAACCTGTCGACGCACGCATGGATCCGGGCATCCAAATGCTCTGGCACGCCGAGCAATTCACCGATGACTCGAATCGGCACCGGGTATGCGTAGGTGGACCGCAAGTCGACGGCCGCACCGGCGGGCATGGCCTCCAGTCGGCTCAGCAGCCCGTCGACGATGGCTTCGATCCTCGGGCGCATCAAGGTGGTTCGACGATTGGTGAACGTCGGCGCCACGAGTTTGCGGAGGCGGCGGTGCTCGGGACCGTAAGCGGTGAACATACTGTCCGCCGCCACCCACGGGTGCAACGGCCACCGCTGATCGATCTCACCGTTCTTGAACGCATTCCAGTGCTGGCGTGGATCTTTGGATACCCGGGGATCGGCGAGCAGCTCTTTCAGCACCGCCGCATCGGTGACCGCCCACGCCGAAACCCCGCCGGGCAGCCCCACCAGCGCGACCGGCCCGCGCCGGCGAATCCGCTCGTTCTCGGCCTGTACATCGGCGCCGGTCGGATCCAGCACGATCGCCTCGGTATTCAAGGACCCTCCCGAGCCTCGGGGCGAACCCCGCACTGCCTCAATCTTTTCCATCAAAGGTGATGCGGGACGACCCGCCTCACCGACACCACTTCAATGGGGATCGTCGTATTACAGCGGGAACTTACCACCGAGTATCAACGGGACTTCAGCCGAACGGGCATCTGTGAGTAACCCCGCACATTGAACAGTCGGCGGCGGGCCGGCTCGCCGTCGAGGCGGATGTCGGGGAAACGTTCGAAGAGGGCGGGCAAAGCATGCAGGACCTCCAGGCGCGACAGGCTCGCGCCGAGGCACGCGTGGATGCCGCTGCCGAAGGACAGGTGTTCCCTGGCATTGGGGCGGGTGATGTCGAAACGGTGCGGGTCAGGGAATTTGACCGGATCGCGATTGGCGCCGGACAGGGAGACGAGCACCGACTTTCCCGGCACGAGGGGAGCGCCGCCATCGAATTGCACGGGTTCCAGGGCGCGACGGGCGGTCATCTGGAACGGCGGGTCGAAGCGCAGCAGCTCCTCGATCGCCAGCGGCCAGCGGTCGGGCTCGGCGCGCAGCAGCTCGAGCTGATCGGGGTGCGACAGCAGGAGCGCGACGCCATTGCCGATCAGGTCCATGGTGGTCTCGAAACCCGCGGCCATCAGCAGGTTGGCGTTGGCCATCAATTCGGCGTCGGTCAGATCGCTCGTGGAGACCAGGACGCTGAAGATATCGTCCCCCGGTTCACGGCGCAGCTTCTCGATGTGGGCGACGAGGTATGCCTGCATCGCCTCGCTCGCGGCCATGGCGCTGCGGTAGGTCCGCCAGGAGACTCCGACATCCATGAGCGGAGCGCCCGTGGACCCCCAGCGCAAGAACTGCTCGCGATCGGCCGCCGGGAAACCCAATATCTCCATGATGACCGCGGCCGGCACCTGCGCGGCGAAATTCGCTATCAGATCCACGGATTCGTGCGCGGCCATCGCGTCGAGCTGCTGTGTGGTGACCTCGCGGACCAGATCGCCCAGGCGCGCGACGGCGCGGGGAGTGAAGGCGGAGGCGACCGGCTTGCGCAGGCGTTCGTGCGCTGGCGGATCCTCCGCGAGCATGGACGGCGATTCGATCGGGCTGGGCGGCAACACGACTCGCTCGGCATAGCGGCGCAACGGCCCGGGCACGCCCGGATCGATCGACCGCCGCACCCCGAATCGCCTGTCGCGCAGAATTTCCCGACACAGCTCATAGTCGTAGACGGCATAACCCACCGGGGTGGCCCGCACCCCGCCCTCACCGCGCAACTCATCGATCAGCGGATACGGATCCGTAGCGCCTTCGTCCCCGCTCATCAGCCGCGCGAACGTATCCCCTCTGCCACGCAGCACGAGAAACGACAGCCGCGGCAACCCGTGCTCCGCGACCCACCTGATCCTGTAACTCGCGTCCATCAAAACCCCTGTGCCGTAAGGAGAACCGCAGGCGGCAATGCCTGGGGATCTCAATATAGGCCGCTGGGACCCACTCGCAAGCCCCGATGATCACCGGCTTTTCAGATTGCGCGGGCCACGGTCTGCCGGAGTGCGAACACCGCCCACAGCGCCAGCCCCACCGCCGCGGCGACAGCACCGATACCGCACACCAGCGCCCAGCCGCCCGCCTGATAGGCCACGCCCGCCGTCACCGAACCCGCGACGCCGCCGAGGAAGTAGGTCACCATGTAGGCGGTGGTCAAGCGGCTGCGCGCGGCCGGGTCCAGGGCGTAGATCGCACTCTGATTGGTCAGGTGCGAGCCCTGGATGCCGAAGTCGAACACCAGCAGCGCGGCGATCAGCGCGATCACGTTGTGCCCACCCCAGGCCACCAGCGCCCAACTCGCCAGCAGGACAAGCCAAGTCAGGGTGGTCACCCGGCGCAGGTGGCCACGGTCGGCCAGGCGGCCCACCACGGGTGCGCCGAGCGCGCCGAGCACCCCGGCCAGGCCGAACAGGCCGATGACGAATTCCGAGTAGTGGTAGGGACTTCCGTGCGATCCGGCCAGCAGGAACGCGATCGCGGTCCAGACCAGCGAGAAGCTCGCCATCACAAGGAATCCCAGCGCCATGCGATGCCGCAGTACCGGATGCCGCCGGATCAGGGTGAGGATCGAGGCCAGCACCTGCCGGTAGCTCTCGCCCGACGCGGCGCGCGGAGTGGCGGGGGCGAGCAGGTAGAGACTGATCGCCATCACCACCTGTAAACCGGCCGCCACCAACAGCACCGACCGCCAGCCGCCCACCTGCGCGACCGCCCCGGCCAGCACCCGGGACAGCAGGATGCCCAGCAGCAGACCGCTCATCACCGTGCCGACCACCTGCCCGCGCCGCTCCGGATGCGCCAGCGCGGAGGCCCACGGGACCACCACCTGCGCCGCCGAGGCCGTCACGCCGGTGGCGACGACGCCCGCGAACAACACGGGGAAGTTGGGCGCGAATGCCGAGATCGTCAGGGCCGCAACGGAAGCCACCAGTAGGGCCGGGACCATGCGGTGGCGGCGCAAGAAGTCACCCAGCGGCACCAGGAAGGCCAGTCCGCACAGGTAGCCGATCTGGGCGGCGCTGACGAGCAGGGCGGCGGTCGCCGTGGAGATACGCAGGTCTCCGGAGACCTCGTGCAGCAGAGGCTGCAAGTAGTAGTTCCCGGCCGCGGACGAACCGGCCGTGATGGCGAAGACGAGCACGGTGGTCCGGCTCAGGGCCGTGCCGACCTCGGGTAATGCGGTGCCGACCTCGGGCCGAGCCTCCCCGGCCCCACGGGTCATCGAAACAGTCACCACCTCATGGTGAGCGCTCGCCGGGATCAACAAAAGCGATACATTTTGATGGCGCTATCTCTACTATCGATGGCACGGGTAGGCTGCCCGACATGGAGTTGCGTCAGATCGAATGCTTCCTGGCCTGCTGCGACCACCGGTCTTTCACCGCCGCCGCCCGCGCCCTGAACCTGGTGCAGTCGGCGGTCTCCACCAGCGTCGCCAAACTCGAACACGAACTCGGCACCCGGCTGTTCGATCGCACACCCCGGACGCTGGAGTTGACCGAGGCGGGCCGCGCCATGATCGCCCCAGCCCGCACCCTGCTGCGTGCCCGCGCCGACATCGTCGACGCCATCGACGCCGCCCGCGGCGAGATCCAGGGCGAAGTGGTCATCGGCAACCTCATGAACGTCCACAATTTCGATCTCGCGGGCAGCATCGCCGAACTGCACCAACGCTTCCCGCGGGTCACCCTGCGCATGCGCCAGAGCATCTCCGGCATGGCGGGCAACCTCGCGGGCCTGCGCGACAACTCCCTCGAACTGGCCCTGCTGGCAGGCCGTACCGACCAGTTCCCTGGTATCACCACCCACCTCATCACCGCCGAAACCCTGGTGCTGTGCACCGCCCCCGGACACCCATTGGCGGGCAAACCCTTCCGAGCCCCGGACCTCCACCACGTCCGGTTCATCGACTACCCACCCGGCTGGGGCATCCGCAGCATCGCCGACGACCTCTTCCCCACCCGCGACCCGGTCATCGAAGTGGCCGACCAATCCTTCGCGGTCGAACTGGCCGCCAAGAACTTCGGCGTAGCGCTGATCCCCCGGTCGGTAGCGCTCCTCTCCCCCGAAGTCCCCTACTCCGACTTCGCCCCCCGCCCCCTCCCCTGGAAACTCTGCATCGGCCACGCCACCGACCGCACCCCCTCCAACGCCGCCCGCACCGTCATCGACGCCCTCACCGCCTGATCACGCGCCGCTGGGCATCGGGGGTATCACCCAACGGGCATAGGTGTTTTCAGGGTTCACGGTGATCACGTCCGCGGCCTTGACCAGATCGGTCAGCGCCGCCTCACTGTCGAAATGATCGGCGGTTGGCACGACCACTGCCTCGGCGGCCAAGCGCGTGACCGTCGCCTTCAACACCGCCAGGGGAGACTTGCCCGAGCGACCGTCGACCACGACCATCTTCGCGAAGTCGTATCCCAATCGCCTTGCCAGACTTCGGATCTGCTCCTCGTCCCAGGCTTGTCCCGCGCCCGAGATATCACTGCGCACGTATCCGACAGCCGTTGGCCTGAACTTCATCGCCCGCTCCTCCTTCCGAAGTTCGTCTCCGATGTCGTATGCCGAACCTAGAAACCCCAGCGATCGTGAACATCGATTTTGCAGCATTTTGCGCGGTAACTTTGGGTGCATGGCTTTGACCTGGTCGTATCCTGAATACACGGTGCATACCTACGACTGAGATCGAGGTTCTGTCATGCCTGTTCAGCTTCTCGGCGGACCGACCCAGAACAGCGGATCACCTAGACTCTGGGTGGACGACGAACGTCAGCTGTACATCGTTCAGGGCTACCGCGTCCCCGGCCACGACAACCAGGTCGAGATCCCCCAGATGCTCCTGCGATGGTTGAGACCCGGAACGTATATCGGTGTGCGGCTTCATGATTCCGGACGGGGGGCGTTCACCGTCACCGGCACACCCGTCGCCGACACGGAGGCACTACGGCAGATGGACATCCCCGCACACGAGACCGCCGTCGAGGCCCCGATCGCCAAGAGTCGCTGGAACTGGTGAAACATGCTCCACCTCACGGCTTCCGAGACCAACGATCTGATCCGCACAGCCCGGCACGACGCGTTCCACCTCGAGGTCTCCGACGATCACTCCGACGTCTCCGACGAGAGCGGACCCATGCACCGGGTGCTGGCCGGACTGCCGCCGTTCGAGGACGGCGACTACCCGCCGACCTGGAGCGCTTGGGAAGACCTCATCAGCGAGGTGACCGGCCGTGGCGTCACCATGCGCCGCGTCCGCGTCGTCACCGAACCATTCACCGACTACGTGCGATTCCTGCATGCCCTCACCGGACGGAACCAGCGCTACGGCGAAGACATCCGCTGGCTGCCACGCCACAGTGTCGACGAAACCGAGTACACCGCCGACGAATGGTGGCTGATCGACGACGCGACCGTCGCGTTCACGCTCTTCGGCAGCAATGGCGACTTCACCGGGGTCGCCGTCACCACCGACCCGGTCATCGTGTCGCGGTGCCGAGAAGTCCGCGACAAACTGTGGGGCATGGCCAGCCCCCATGACACGTACGCACCGGGCGCGTGACGGGAGTCGAGCAAGCACGCCAAGCCTTCGGTGCCCGTCTGCGGCAGATCCGCAAGGGCGCCGGTTTGTCCGGCGTCCAACTGGCCGACCGCGCCGGATGGCATTCCGCGAAGATCTCCCGAATCGAACTCGGCCGCCAGATGCCCAGCGACATCGACCTGGTCGCGTGGTGCCAGATCTGCGACTCACGACTACTGCTCCCCGACCTGCGCGCCGCCCTGTCCAATGTCGAAGCGCTGTGGGCGGAATGGCGTCGCCTGGCGGCCGCCGGGCATTCCCAGGGTCAACGCCGCCTGATCGAGATCGAGGCGCAGGCCCAGACCTTCCGCAACTACGAACCGACGATCATCCCCGGATTGCTGCAAACCGAGGCGTACGCGCGCGCGATCCTCACGACGTGCATCGAGTTCGTCGGCGGCTTGGACGACATCGACCGCGCGGTTTCGGCGCGATTGGATCGGCAGCGGATTCTCCGCCAAGGCAAACGACAGATCTCCATCCTGCTCGCGGAGCAAACCCTCTACTCGCGCGTCGGCGACGACGCGACCATGACAGGCCAGCTCGAACACCTCCTCGAGGTGATGGCACTCCCCCGGTTGAGCATCGGGATCATTCCGCGCGCCGCACCGTTCGTCTACACCACAACGTGTTTCGTACTGTTCGATCGACGGATGGCGATGGTCGAGACCATCTCCGCGGCACTGACCATCACCCAGGCACGCGAACTCGATTTCTACGAGAAGGCCTGGACCACCCTGCACAAGCAAGCCGCCTACGGTGCGCGCGCCCGCGCGTTGATCGAGACGGCATTGCGGTCTTGAGGTTTCAGCCTCAGGAACCAGCGATCGAGGGTGGGCCGGTGACGGTCAGGGGTGGGAGTTCGGCTGTGTAGGGCTCGATTTCGACCAACGAGAGTTGGCCGGTGCAGCCCTGGCTGAGGCGGGAGGTGCCACGGTCGTTGGTGACCGCGTTGGGGTTGCCGTGCCGGCAGAAGGTGGGGTCCGAGGGGTCGGGGTCGTACCAGGCGCCGGTCGACAGCTGTGCGACTCCGGGACGAACGCCGTCGCTGATCACCAGTCCGGCCAGGCAGCTGCCGCGGTCGTTGAAGATGCGGACGATGTCGCCCTCGGCGAGGCCGCGGGCGGCGGCATCGTCCGGGTGCAGGCGGACGGGTTCGCGGCCGGAGATCTTGGTGGATTGGCTGTGCGCGCCGATATCCAGTTGGCTGTGCAGTTTGGTGCGAGGTTGGTTGGCTACCAATTGAATCGGGAAGCGAGCGGCCTTCGGACTGCCCAGCCACTCCTCTGGCTCGAACCACACCGGGTGACCGGGGCAGTCGTCGTAGCCGAAGCCCGCGATGGTCTCGGAGAAGATCTCGATGCGGCCGCTCGGGGTGTGCAGCGGGTGGGCCGCCGGGTCGGCGCGAAAGTCGGCGAAGGCGATGTGCTCTTCGGCTTCGATCGGCAGGTCGAGGGATTCACCGGCCCAGAAAGTGTCGAAGTCCGGCAGCGCGTGGCCCTTGTCGCTCAGCCGCTCGCGCCATTCGTCGTAGAGGTGGCGCAGCCACTCCCCGGCCGTCCGGCCCTCGGTGAATTCCTTTCCGACGCCGAGCCTTTCGGCCAGCTCACCGAACATCCAGTAGTCGTCGCGGGCCTCGCCGTGCGGCCGGGTCAGGGCGGGCATCGGGAACAGGAAGCGGTCACCCTCGCCGGAGCCGTAGTCGTCGCGCTCGATCGTCATGGTCGAGGGCAGCACGATATCCGCGTGCCGCGCGGTGGCCGACCAGAACGGATCGTGCACCACCACGGTGTCCGGGCGGCCGAAGGCGGTGCGCAGGCGGGCCAGATTCTGGTGGTGGTGGAAGGGATTGCCGCCCGCCCAGTAGACCAGCCGGATATTCGGATAGATGCGGTGCTCGCCGTTGTATTCATAGGGCGCACCGGGATTCAGCAACATGTCCGCGATACGCGCGACCGGGATGAAATCGTCGACGCCATTGACGCCCTGCGGCAGCTTCGGCGGCGAGGTGAGGCGCACGGCCAGACCGACATTCGCGGCCGAACCGTAGCCGTGCCCGAATCCCCCACCGGGCAAGCCGATCTGACCGAGCATGGCCGCCAGCACCACGCCGAGCCACAGCGGTTGCTCGCCGTACTGGGCGCGCTGCAGCGACCAGCTCACCGTGACCAGCGTCCGGGTGCCCGCCATCTCCCGGGCCAGCGATCGAATCCGTTCCGCCGCAACACCGGTGATCGGCTCGGCCCATTCCGGATCCTTGACGACACCGTCCTCGTCGCCGCGCAGATAACCTGCGAAACGCTCGTAACCGACGGTGTATCGGTCGAGGAAAGTCTTGTCCGCCAACCCTTCCGCATCCAGTACCTGCGCCAGCGCCAGCATCAGCGCGGTATCGCTACCGGGCCTGGACGCGATCCATTCGGCCTGCGCCTCGCCCGGGATATCGTCGCGCAGCGGACTGACGGTGACGAAGCGGCACCCGTTCTCCCGAGCCGTCCGGATCCAGCCGCGGCCATTGTGCCGCGACACCCCGCCCGGCGAGACCGCCGCGTTCTTCGGCGACAGTCCGCCGAAGGAGACGACCAGCTTCGAATGCTCGGCGAGCACCGACTTCGTGGTGGCACGCGACATGATGGTGCCCATATCGGCGAGGATGTGCGGCAACAGCACGGTCGAGGCGCCCAGGCTGTAGCTGTTGCGGTGCGACACATAGCCACCGAGGCAGTTCAGGAAGCGATGCACCTGACTCTGCGCATGGTGGAACCGTCCGGCGCTGGCCCAGCCGTAGGAGCCGCCGTATACCGCCGAAGGACCGAAATCCCGGTACACCCTGGACAATTCACCGGCCAGCAGATCCAGCGCGGTCTCCCACGACACCGGCACGAACTCGTCCGCGCCGCGCGGAGCGGGCCCGGGACCGTTCTCCAGCCAGCCTTTTCGGACATAGGGTTGCGCGATGCGCGCCGGATGATGTTGCGCGGAGGCGACATTCTCGATCAGCGGCATGGGTTCCGGATCACCGCGCCAGGGCCGCACCGCGGTCAATCGGTCGCCGTCACTGTCCGCCTCGAAAACGCCCCAATGAGTGAGATGCGTGCCCATGTGACCAAGGTACGCGCGCCGGTGACATCATGACCTTGCGGAATCGGTAACCGGGAGTACGCTCATTTCTGAGTCCACTCAGTTTTCCCATCCGGGTTGGAGGTGTCCGATGGCTACGACGGTCCGATCGGCGCACGTCGGCAGGCGACAACGCACCATGCTCGACAAGCAGTCCAGGATCTTCGAGGCCGCCGCGGCACTGTTTGCCGAGTACGGATTCGAAGGGGTTACCACCCAGCAGATCTCCGATCGCGCGGACATCGCCGCGGGCACCCTGTTCCGATATGCGGCCTCCAAGGGCGAACTGCTGCTCATGGTCTACAACGAGGAATTGCGCATCGCACTCGAGGACGGCACGGCCGCGGCCCGGACGCGGACCGAGCCCGCCGAGGCGGTCTTCGCCATGGTGTCGCCGCTGCTGCGGGCCGCGGCGCGACGGCCCGAGAACACCATCGTCTATCAGCGCGAACTGCTGTTCGGCGCGCCGACGGACCGCTACCGCTCCGAGGGCCTGGCGCTGGTGGCCCGACTGGAGACCATGATCGCCGAACGCCTCGTCGCCGAGATGCCCGGCGGTGGAAGCGATTCGGAGCAGTACACCCAACAGGCCCGGATAGCCGGGCGCAGTATCTTCGCCGTGGTGCACCTGGCCCTGGTGCAACCGTCCACCGGGGCGCATCCCGGCCACGACGCCGTAGCGGATCTGCGTGCGCAGATCGATCAGATCATCGCCGGATATCTCACATCCTCAGGGAGGCAACAACAATGAGCATCGACATCCGCAAGGTCACCGTGCTCGGAACCGGTGTGCTCGGTTCCCAGATCGCGTTCCAGACCGCCTTCCGCGGATTCGAGGTGACCGCCTACGACATCAGCGACGAGGCGCTGGCCGCGGCCCGCAAACGCCTCGACAAGCTGGCCGTCGTCTATCGCGAGCAGGTGCCGGGCGGCGGCGACGGCAAGGCCGAGACCACCGCGGCCGGTATCACGCTGACTTCCGACCTCGCACAGGCGGTTTCGGACGCCGACCTGGTGATCGAGGCGGTGCCGGAGGTGCTCACGATCAAGCAGGAGACCTACGAGAAGCTGGGCAAGCTCGCGCCCGAGCGCACCATCTTCGCCACCAACTCCTCCACCCTGTTGCCCAGTGCCATCAAGGATTTCACCGGCCGGCCGGACAAGTTCCTGGCACTGCACTTCGCCAATCAGGTGTGGCACTTCAATACCGCCGAGGTCATGGGCACCTCCGACACCGACCCGGCGGTGTATCAGGCCGTCGTCGACTTCGCGACGGCCATCGGCATGGTGCCGATCGAATTGCACAAGGAGAAGGCCGGATACGTCCTCAACTCGCTGCTGGTGCCGCTGCTGGACGCGGCCATGAACCTGGCCGAGGGCGGGTACGCGAGCCCGGAGGACGTGGACAAGACCTGGTCCATCGGCACCGGCGCACCGGCCGGGCCGTTCCGGATCCTCGACATCATCGGGCTCACCACGCCATACAACATCATGGTCAACGGCGACGAGACCTCGCAGCGCATCGCGCAGTGGCTCAAGACCAACTACATCGATAAGGGCAAGCTCGGGATCGCCACCGGAGAGGGGTTCTACAAGTACTGATTCGACATCCTCGGCAGCGCAAGCACTTCCAACCTTTGGGACAGGAGTTCTTATGTACTACAGCAATGGCAATTACGAAGCCTTCGCCCGTCCGCGCAAGCCGGCGGGGGTGGACGGGAAGACGGCCTGGTTCGTGGGGTCGGGGCTCGCCTCGCTCTCGGGCGCGGCCTTCCTGATTCGTGATGGTCAGCTGCCAGGCAACAAGATCACCATCCTGGAGGAGCTGAAGCTCCCCGGTGGCGCGCTCGACGGCATCAAGGAACCCAAGAAGGGCTTCGTGATTCGCGGTGGCCGCGAGATGGAGAACCACTTCGAGTGTCTGTGGGATCTCTTCCACAGCATTCCCTCGATCGAGGTCGAGGGCAGCGTGCTCGACGAGTTCTACTGGCTCAACAAGGACGACCCGAACTTCTCCCTCGAGCGGGCCACCCTGAATCGGGGCCAGAGCGCCCAGACCAAGGACCTGTTCACGCTGAACGACAAGGCGCAGAAGGACGTAACGAAGATCTTCCTGGCCACCCGGGAGGAGATGGAGGGCAAGCGCATCAACGAGGTGTTCTCGAAGGACTTCTTCGAGAGCAACTTCTGGATGTACTGGCGCACCATGTTCGCCTTCGAGGACTGGCACAGCGCGCTCGAGATGAAGCTCTACCTACACCGGTTCGTGCACCACATCGGCGGGCTACCGGACTTCTCGGCCTTGAAGTTCACCAAGTACAACCAGTACGAGTCGCTGGTGCTGCCGCTGTATCGCTGGCTGCTGGATCAGGGCGTCGTGTTCAAGTTCGATACCACGGTCACCGATGTGGACTTCGACTTGAAGAAGGATCGCAAGCAGGCCACCAGGATTCACTGGGTCTCCGAAGGCGTCGAGGGCGGCGTGGACCTCGGCCCGGACGATCTGCTGCTGATGACCATCGGCTCGCTGACCGAGAACTCCGACGAGGGCGACCACCACACCCCGGCCAAGCTCGACGAGGGCCCCGCACCCGCCTGGGACCTGTGGCGGCGAATCGCGGCCAAGGACAAGGCTTTCGGCAATCCCGACGTCTTCGGCGGCCATATTCCCGAGACCAAGTGGGAGTCGGCCACCGTCACCACGCTGGATCAGCGCATCCCCGAATACATTCAGAAGATCTGCAAGCGGGATCCCTTCAGCGGCAAGGTCGTCACCGGCGGCATCGTCACCGTGAAGGACTCCAGCTGGCTGATGAGCTGGACGGTCAACCGGCAGCCGCATTTCAAGCAGCAGCCCAAGGACCAGATCGTGGTGTGGGTCTACTCGCTGTTCGTCGACAAGCCCGGCGACTACGTGAAGAAGACCATGCAGGAGTGCACGGGCGAGGAGATCACCCAGGAATGGCTGTACCACATGGGCGTTCCCGAGGCGGACATCCCGGAGCTGGCCGCCACCGCCGCCAAGACCGTGCCGGTCATGATGCCGTACGTGACCGCGTTCTTCATGCCCCGCAAGGCCGGTGACCGCCCCCAGGTGGTCCCCGAGGGCGCGGTCAACTTCGCCTTCATCGGCCAGTTCGCCGAAACCAGCCGCGACTGCATCTTCACCACCGAATACTCGGTCCGCACCGGCATGGAAGCGGCCTATCAACTCCTCGACATCGAACGCGGCGTCCCGGAGGTCTTCAACTCCACCTACGACATCCGCGTCCTGCTGACCGCCATGACCCGCCTGCGCGACGGCGACCCGATCGACCTCCCCGGCCCCGAACTGCTGTGGCGCGGCGTGGCGAAGCGACTCGGAAACAATGAGATCGGTGAACTTCTGACCCAATACGGTGTGATCTCCAAGTAGGCAACCAGGACGGCCCGGTCCCCCGTGGACCGGGCCTTCCTCGCGCCGGGCGTCGATTCCGCGCTACTATCGCATAGTCAATTAGTTGACTATGCGAATCGAGGGATCATGCACGCGTTCCGCAAGGCTGTCGAGGCTCGCGACGAGGCGGCGATGGAAGCTCTGCTGGCCGACGACGTGGTGTTCACGAGTCCGGTGGCCCACAAGCCGTATCCGGGCAAGGCGATCACCGCGGCCATTCTGCGCGGGGTCCTGCGGGTGTTCGAAGACTTCCGCTACGTGAAGGAGATCGGCGAGGAGAATGCCTCCGATCACGCCTTGATCTTCGAGACCGTCGTCGCCGGCAAGCAGATCACCGGCTGCGACTTCATCCACCTGAACGCCGAAGGCAAGATCGACGAGTTCATGGTGATGGTGCGTCCGCTGTCCGGGGCGAAGGCCCTGTCG
Organism: Nocardia sp. NPDC059240; assembly: GCF_042753865.1. Taxonomy (NCBI): domain Bacteria; kingdom Bacillati; phylum Actinomycetota; class Actinomycetes; order Mycobacteriales; family Nocardiaceae; genus Nocardia; species Nocardia sp. NPDC059240. Next base: position 720,656 of record NZ_JBHZAC010000004.1, read on the forward strand.
GAGGCGATGGCGGCACAGTTCGAGCAAATTCAGCGTGAGGCCGTCGCGCAAATCGAACGGGAGGCGGCGGGTTCGTGACAGCAGGCGGCGGGCCGGTGAAATGACTCAGACAGGGCCCGCAGCTCCGCCGGTTTCCTGGGATGATCCACCCACAGTCACCGAAAGGCCGAACCGCCATGACCGATGGCACATACACCCGATATGTCGCCGTGGGCGACTCCCAGACCGAGGGTGTCGGCGATGGCGACGACCTGACCGGCCTGCGCGGGTGGGCGGACCGGCTGGCCGAACGACTCGCCGTCACCAATCCCGAACTGCGCTACGCCAATCTGGCGATCCGCGGCAAGCTGGCCCACCAGATCCGCACCGACCAGTTGGACGCGGCGCTCACCATGCGGCCGGACCTGGTCACGGTGCTGGCGGGCATGAACGATCTGCTGCGCCCCAACTTCGACGCCGATGAGATCGCTGGACACGTCGAGGCCATGTTCGCCGCCTTCGCCGCCACCGGCGCGGTGGTGGCGACCCTCACCTTCCCCGATATCGGCAACACCATTCCGCTGGCCCGGCCGATTCGCGGCCGAATCGCCCTGCTCAACGACCGCCTGCGCGCGGCGGCCCGGCGCAACGGGGTGATCGTGGCCGAAACCGGCAACCACAGTGTGGTTTCCGACCCGCGGATGTGGAATCCGGACCGCCTGCACGCCAGCCCGTTGGGCCATCAGCGCATCGCCGACGCCGTGGCCGAGGCGCTGCGCCTGCCCGGCGCCGACGACTCCTGGACCCGCCCGCTGCTGCCCGCACTGCCCGAACAGAACGCGCTGCGCACGATGGCGAACGAATTGCAGTGGGCGGCGGTCGCCTTGGGCCCGTGGGTGATGCGCCGGCTGCGCGGCCTGTCCTCGGGCGACGATCGCGCCGCCAAACGCCCGGAGCCGCTGCCGGTCTGGAACGGCGGAGCTCCCTCGTTCCCGCACTGAAACCGCCTGCACCGGCGGACAATCGACCTGGGCCCAGCGGGGGAAGGTCGGTGCGGATCATGGTCGTCGGCGACGAGATCTTGGCGGCGATCGGCCACACCCCGCTGGTGCGGCTGCACCAGGTGGTGCCGCGCGGTTGCGCGGAGATCCTGGTCAAGGTCGAGGGCCGCAACCCCACCGGCAGCATGAAGGACCGCATGGCACAGGCCATGATTCGAGTGGCCGAACGCGACGGCCGCCTGAAACCCGGTGCGACCGTGGTCGAATGCACCGGCGGCAGCGCCGGCGCGGCACTCGCACTGGTCTGCGCGGCCAAGGGCTACCGGCTGCGGATCGTGGATTCGGTCGAATCGGCGCGACGGCTCGGCCGCGAACCCGGCACCTTCTGGACCGATCACCTGCACAACACCGACAGCATCACCGGCTATCACTCGATGGGGCAGGAGATCTGGGCGCAGTGCGAGGGCCGGGTGGATGCCTTCGTGCAGGCGGTCGGCACGGCCGCGTCACTGCGCGGCGCGGCGTCGCTGCTGCGCTATCACCGGCAACGGCGGCTGCGCGTGGTCGCGGTCGAGCCCGCGGAATCGGCGGTGCTGTCGGGCGGTGAGCCGGGCGCGCACGGCATCGCGGGCATCGGCCTCGGATATCCGCCGCCGCTGTGGGATGCCAGTCTGGTCGACGAGGTGGTGACGGTGTCGACTGCGGACGCCGAGGCGATGGCCCGGCGGCTGGCCCGCGAGGAGAGCCTGTGCGCGGGCATCTCGTCCGGCGCGAATGTGCTGGCCGCCATCCGCATCGGATCCCGGCTGGGACCGGCAGCGCGGGTGGTCACCGTGCTGGCGGATCGCACCGTGCGCGAGCGAACCGCGCCGGTGGGTCAGACGTTGACGCCGTAATCGCGGGCGATACCGGCCAATCCGGAGGCATAGCCTTGGCCGATGGCACGGAATTTCCATTCGTTGCCGTGCCGGTACAGTTCGCCGAACACCATGGCGGTCTCGCTCGAGGCGTCCTCGCTGAGGTCGAAGCGGGTCAGTTCGGTGCCGGTGACGGCGTCGACCACGCGGATATAGGCGTTGCGGACCTGTCCGAAGGCCTGCCGCCGCGTCTCGGCCTCGTAGATCGATACGGGGAAGAAGACATTGGTGATGGTCGGCGGCATGGCCGCCAGATCCACATTGATCACCTCGTCGTCGCCCTCGCCCGCACCGGTGAGGTTGTCACCGGTGTGCTCGATGGTGCCCTCCGGCGAGCGCAGGTTGTTGTAGAACACGAAGTGCCGGTCGGACACGACCCGCTGATTCGGTCCACAGGCCAGCGCGCTGGCATCCAGGTCGAAATCGGCTCCGGTGGTGCTGCGGACATCCCAGCCCAGGGCCACCGCCACCTTCGTCAGATTCGGCGCCTGCTTGGACAGTGAGACATTGCCGCCCTTGGCCAAACTGACACTCATCGCATTGCCTTCCCTTCGCGAGCGATACCTCCATGACCGATCGTCCTCGCGCGCGGCGAGCACGGCCACCGAATCGGGCGGTGCGTCGGACCCGAGTTGGTCGGCGAGGACGGTGATCCGCCGTTGCAGCGCCAGCAGTTCGATCAGATCGCGGTTGACCGGCGGGCCCGTGGCCTCGGCGGCGGCCACCGCGCCCACGGCCTCGGCGTGTGCGTCGAAGATGGCCGACCGCAGCCGCTCGGACAGCTCCCGGCCGTCCGAGCGTGTCCGTGCCAGGCCCCAACGCGGTTCCCCCTGACCGAGCGTCACCCTTCGAATGTACCTGCACGACAGGTCATCCGAGCGAGCGCAGGAACTCCGCCAGATAGCGCCCGCTGTAGTCGGTGAGGCCGTTGTTCTGCACGGCGGCCGCGCCGATGGTGTCGACGTGGTTGTAGCCGGGCAGGGTCTGCACGACGGCGGTCGGCGGGACCGGGAAGACCAGGCCGGGGCCGAACTGCACCACGCTGTCCCCGGCCCACAGCACCAGATTCGGTTTGGTGCGTTCCATCCCGTGGTAGCGCAGGTCGCCCATGTCGCCGGTGCGGGCACCGCCGTATCCGGCCGCGATATCGAGCACGACGCGCAGCGGGAAGTAGGTCTCCCAGTAGGCGTAGGGCGCGCCCGCCGCCAATTGCCGTGCCACATCACGGATGTCGGCGACCTCGTGGCCGGGTGAGGTGTAGGGCACGCCCTGGACATTGTCGTAGTTCCGCCAGGTGTAGAGCACCGACCGGTCGGATGGGGCGACCCGATCCTGCGGTCCGGCACTCAGCCGCAGGTAGTTGCCGAGAATCGGAATCTGGGTCGCGTCACCGGGATTCGGAAAGCTCTTGGGCCGCACCGGCCCGCCGTCGAGTGCACCCATACCCTGTTGCAGCAGTTCGAAATTGCACGAGTTGTTGTCCAGCAGCTCACCCAGCAGCGCGGTATTGGTGAAGCGATAGTCGCGCATGGTCCCGGAACCGGCCGCGCCATTGGTGGCGAAATCGGCCCAGGTGGGGGCGAACAGGAAATTCAGCGTGGTGTCCATCTCGGGATCGCGCGGAATATGCGCCAGCAGTTGGCTTTCCCCGTCCGGATCCAGGTGTGCGGCCAATCCGGCCAGACGGTAGAGCAGGAACGCCTTGGTGCCGATGACCGGCGTCGAGCCGAGAGTGCGTGGCAGTACCCCGATGTTCTGGGTCGCCTTCAGCACATCGTTGACCGGCGAGATGATCGCATTGGTGAGGTCGTGCAGGAACGGCGTGTTCTGGATGGCCGCCGGGTCGGAGGACACCATCGAATCCTGCGCCACGAACGCCGCGCACTGGCTGTAGCCCGCGGTGTCGGGGTCACCGTTGCCGAAACCCAGTCCGCGAAGAATCCGGTCACCAGCCCGCCCAGGGAAATGCCGGTGCACACGTATTTGTGCTGCCGCACCACCTGATCCGGGATCTCGTGCAGCATGATCTCGTACTGATCCCGCAGCACCCGTTCGAGCCCCATCGAATCCAGCAGCGGCAGATCCTGGGAGTTCTTGAATCCCGGGAAGACCCGGCCGTCGATGGGCATCCCATTGAAATAGTAGTCGACGGCATCGAGGTAATTCCCGGTGCGCAGGGCGTAGTCGAATCCGGTGGTCTCGTCCAGGCAGCTGCTGCGGCGCGCCAGCGCCCAGAACTCCACCTTGCGCCCCAGCTGCGCCGCCGACCGGACCGTATTCGTGGCCACCCCATCGGAATTCATGGCCCCGCCATTGAGTCCCTGCTGCTGCACCACCACCGAATCGGCATCGGCGGAATCCGTCGGCCCATCCGCCGCGCGATACCGCAGAAATCCCGCCCGATCGCATTCCGCCGGATGCGCGGGCGCGTTCGCGGGCAACGGCAACAGGAAGCTGACCTGCGAGACGATCACCCCGTCCCGCCGATCCAGCACCGTCTCCTGCCGATCCGTCGCGGCACTCACCGGCGCGACCGCATGGGCCCGCGGCGACACCGGCAATACCAGGGCCGCAAGGGTTCCGGCCGCTACCGCTACCGTCGCCCACCCCAACGAAATTCTCACACCCAGCATGGTGTCCAGGGGCCGTGCCCGCGGTCATTGGGCAGTGCGAAAGCAATACCCCACCCCACCTGTGAACAATTCCGAATCCACCTCGAAAGCCCTCCCCCTTTCGGACAGTCCGCTATGTTCCGGCCCTCGTGCGTAGCCTGAATGGGTGCGGCATGCGGACTTGGGGCGAGGGGTCGGCGACGGGTGGGAGGTCGCCGGGGCCGGGGCTGCCATCCGCGGCGGGGCGATGATCGGGTACCGCGACGTGGGCGGGGCCGGGTTGGATCTGAAAGTCGCGGGGGCTGCGTCGGTGACGGTGCTGGTGGAGTTCGGGGACCGGGGACTGACCGTCGAGGATGCGGTGGGGCGGCGCGAACTCGGGGGATTCGTCGCCGGGCTCCCACTCGGCGCGATGCGGTTGCAGGGGGCGGGGGTGGAGTGCATCGAGGTGCGATTGTCACCGGAGCGGGCGTATTCGATGCTGGGGGTACCGCCGGGGAGTCTGGGGCGGGGCGCTGTCTCACTGGAGGAGTTGTGGGGTGCGCGGGCCGTGCGGCTGCGGGAGCGGCTGGCGGAGGCGGGGAGCTGGGACGAGCGCTTCGAGCTGATGAAATCGTTTCTGGCGCAAAGTGATCGGCAGCGCACATCGCCCGATCCCGAGGTACTCGACGGCTGGCGGAGGATCCTCACCTCGGGAGGGCAGGTGCGGATCGGGCAGCTGGTCGCGGATACCGGGTGGAGTTACAAGCGGCTGGGGGCGCGGTTCGAGGCTCAGATCGGCCTGACACCGAAGCGGGCGGCAATGCTGGTGCGGTTCCGGGCGGCGGTGGACGGGCTGCTGGCGGGGCGGGCCGCGGCCGAGGTCGCGGTGGATTGCGGGTATGTCGATCAAGCCCATTTGTGCCGGGATGTAGGGATATTCGCCGAGCTCACCCCCGGGTCGCTGACCGCGGAGTATCTGCCCGCCATCGCCCGATACCGGTATTCGCAGTGGGGGAATTTCTTCCAATACGGGGCGGTACCGTCCGGCCGATAGTGGTCCGCATGACCACCACATTCGATCCCGAGCAGCTACAGACCGCCCTCGAGGCCGTGCACCAGGCGGGTGTGCCCGGCATTGTCGCCGAGGTGCGCGACCGCGACCACATCTGGTGCGGCACAGCCGGAGTGGCGGATACCGCCACCGACGGTCCCGTCACCGCCGATATGCGATTCCGCGTCGGCAGCCTCACCAAGACGTTCACCTCCGCCGCGATCCTGCGCCTGGTCGACGACGGCGCGATCGGTCTCGATACACCCATCGGGGACTACCTGCCGGAATCGGTTCCCGGCGAACGCGGGTCGGCGATCACGGTCCGCATGCTGATCAGCCACACCAGCGGCCTGCACGAATACCTCCCGTACGCCTATTCGTCCCTCGCGGCCTTCCCGAACGTGGCACAGACCACGCCGGACAGCCTGGCGGACAACAGATTCACCGAATTCCACGCCACCGATCTGATCGCGATGGGCGTCTCGGCCCCCGCCACCGGAACCCCGGGCGGCCACCCGGGCGTGTACTCGAACACCAATTACCTGCTCCTGGGCCAACTCCTGGAGTCGGTGACCGGTATCGCGGCGGAGAAGTTCATCACCCGGGAGATCATCGAACGCGCCGGCCTGCGCGACACGGAGTTTCCGAGCGGAACATCGATCACCGGACCCCATGCCCTGCACTACGAGTCCTGGTTCGGCATGTTCGAGCCGCCTCGCGACTTCAGCGTGTACAACATGTCTTTCGTCGGCCCGGCAGCCTCGCTGATCTCGACGGTCTCGGACCTGAACCACTTCTACAGCCTGCTGCTGGCCGGTGACATCGTGAGTCGAGAAGCGTTGGAGCAGATGCAGCGCACGGCCCCGGTGGTGTCCTTCGAAGGCAAGCTCATCGACTACGGCCTGGGCCTGCAACGCACGACCCTCCCCGACTCCGGAATCCATTGGGGCCACGAGGGTTCGGTGTGGGGCGCCGGCGCGATATCGCTGACCAGCGCCGACAACACCCGTCAACTGACCCTCGCGGTGAACCTGCAGCGGTGGAACCGCCTCGACGGTTCCGGCCGCCCGCAGCCTCACCCCATCGACGAGGCGCTCCACACCGTCATCCGACTGGCACTGTGACCGTAGTGGTGACTTCGCCTGCGGTGGAGCGGAAACGGATGCTCGCCGCGATAACGCCGGCCGTCGCCGCGATGGCGATGGCGAGGTAGCCGCCGTGCACGCCGTGCAGGAAGTCGGTGTGCGAGCTCAATAGAACGGTGGAGGTCGCGGCGATCACCGTCGCGCCGCCGAATTCCCGGGCCGTTTCCATCAGGCCGGAGGCCGCGCCGAAATCGGTGGCGGCGGTGTCGGCCAGGGTCGCGATCTGGACCGACGGCGCGAACAGGCCGACCGCGACGCCCGCGGCGAGCAGTGCGGGCAGCAGGCGGAGGGCGAAGTCCGGGTGGGCCGGAACGGCCATCAGCCAGCTCGCGCTCGCGATCATGAGCAGCGAAGCGAGCGCGAGCAGGGGGCGGGCACCGAATTTGGGGACCAGCACCGCACCGGTCAGACCGGCGAAGGCGAAGGCGGTGATCGACGTCAGTAGCCAGGCGACGCCGGTTCGCGTCGGCGAGTAGCCGAGTTCCTGTTGCATCAGCAGGGTCGTCAGGAAGATGAAGCCGTAGAAACTGCCGAAGCCGGAGGCGGTGCTCAGGTTCGCCATGATCAGCGGACGGTTCTCCCGCAGCGAGCGGGGCACCAAGGGGATACGGGTCCGCAGCTCCGATCCGGCGAACACCGCCAGCAACAGCACCGCAGCAGCAGCGGTGGAAAGCGTTGTCGCACTCGCCCATCCGTGTACCACACCACTGTTGAGCGCGTACAGACCCAGCACCAGCGCTCCCGTCACCGACAGCGCGCTGCGCGGGTCGAAGCTGCCGCCCGGATGCGCGATCCGGTTGTCGCGCAACAGCAGATAGGTGGCCGCCACCAGCGTCACCCCGATCGGGATATTGACGAAGAAGATCCACCGCCAGCCCGGACCGTCGGTCAGGATGCCGCCGCCCAGCACCCCGACCGACGCGGCCGCGCCGCCCAGCGCACCGTAGATGCCCAGCGCGTTGTTGCGCTGCTTCTCCTCCGGGAAGGTGTCGGCCACCACCGCCAGCGCCGACGGCGCGATCAACGCCGCACCGATCCCCTGGACCGCGCGGGCCACGATCAAAACGACACTGCCGTCGGCGAATCCGGCCGCCAGCGACGCCGCCGTGAACACGACCAGCCCGGCCCGCAGCACGCGGCGGCGACCCCAGATGTCACCGAGGCGGCCCGCCAGCAGCAGCAGTCCGCCGAACGGCAGGCCGTAGCCGATCACCACCCATTGCAGGGCATCCTCGCCGAGCCCGAGCCGGACGGCCATGGTCGGCAAGGAGACATTGACGATGGTCAGATCGACCACCGTCATGAACATGGCGGCGCTCGCCAACGCCAGCACCGCAAAGCGATTGACGGATCTGCCGGGGCCAGCGAGCCCCTCGGTCGTTCCGGTTGGTTGCATGATTCCCGCTCCCTACATCGGCGTCTGTCGACGCGGACCAGAGCTCTGGTCCTGTGTGTGTAGGGCGGATTGCGAACCGGAACTAATCGCTGAACCGGATACCGGACCCCGGGCTCAGCCGGTGACCGGCGCCGTCGCGTGACTGACGAGCACGACGGTGCTGCCGTCGGCCAGGTCGCAACTGAAGGCGACCGAGTGCGACCCGTGACGGACCTTGGTGAGCACGATGACCGCGGTACCGTCGGCGGCGACGATGCCATCCGCCTTCCGGGCGAGCGAGTAATCCGTCAGCGTGCACGAGGCACCGGGTTCCAGCCCGGAGCCCTGCGCCGTGATAGTGCCGTCGCTCTTGCCTTTGACGGTCACGCTCGGCGCTGCCACGGCGGGCCCGGCCAACACCGCCAACATGGCTGCGGCAGCGGCGGATCCGGCGGCCAGCAGGGTAATTCGTCTGATCATCCGTCCATCGTCGAACTTTCGTCACAGGAAATTCACAGGACGAAAGAATTTCCTCTTGTGCCCCAGTCGATTCCGCGATCCATCGGCATTGCCGTAGCGGCACCGAATTTCCCAATGGTTATAACCACTGAACCCGTGATCGGCTCACTGCGCCAGGGTGTTCCAGAAGGCACAGTGATGGTCGGCGGCGAAGGCGTCGGTGAGTTGATTGCCGGTGGGACGCAGCGACAGATAGGTCGGATCGTCCGGGGAGTATTGCGGGATCGCTTGCAGGCCCTGCGGGTCGGGGGTGCCCGCGGTGATGAAACGGGTCCAGTAGCGCCGCATTTCGGCTTGCAGGCGCTGCTGGTCGGGGGTCATGACGGCGTGCAGCAACCAGCCGGCTTGTGCTAGGTCGAACAGCGAGGGCAGTTCGGACGCGTGGTACGCGCCCATCGGAAAGCTGCTGGGCGGGGCCAGCGCGCCAAGGTCGTCGAATTGGTAGACGTAGGTGGGGTTTCGGCGGCTGATGTCGCGAACCTGATCGATGAGGTTGCAGACGACCTTGTCGGTCCAGCCGCGCGTCAGTGCCACGGCAGGCTGGGCATAGTCGGAGAGCGGATACTCCCGCAGCACCTGATCGAGGCGGTCCCCGTCCAGGCTCAGCTGCGCGCCGAGCACCCGGGGATAGTCGGCCGCGTCGAGGCGTGGACCGAGCGGGTTGCCGTACTTCATCCACACCCACAGGGCCATTTCGTCATGGTTGGAGCCGATGACGGTGGGAATCCGCATCAGGCCACCGGATTTCACCAGGGCGGTCGGACTCTGGGGAAGAAAATCGTTGCCGTACACCACACTCGCGGTCTCCGGGGCCCGATCGATCAGCGTATCGACCGGCAGCGCGCGCAAGCAGGCGGCGGTATCGGTTCCGGCGCAACCGACTCCGGCCGCCCAGGCATCGCCCGCACGCTTCGCCGCCGGAAGCGACTGATCCGAGCACGGCCCGCTCTGCAGCATGGCCGCCCCGAACAACCCGGCGGAACCGGGTGCGGCCATCTGGGCGCAGATCGAAATCCCGCCCGCCGATTCACCATCCACGGTGACCCGGCCCGGATCGCCGCCGAAGGCCGCGATATTGCGCTGCACCCAGCGCAGCGCGGCCTGCTGATCCATCAGCCCGTAATCGCCCGCGCCCGCACCCTCGTCCAGCGCGGAAGCGGCCAGGAAGCCGAGTGTCCCGAGCCGGTAGTTGATGGTGACCACGATGCTGTCGCCGTCGGGCTGCGAGACCAGCGGCGCTGCGCCGTACATGCTTCCGGTGCCGACCTGGAGACTGCCGCCGTGCAGCCACACCATCACCGGGAGTCCGCGACCGTCGGCGGGCAGGGCGGGCGGGGTCCACACATTGAGGGACAGGCAGTCCTCGTTCGTCGAGCGCGGGCCGCCCAGGCCGGTGGTCTGCGGGCAGGTGGGACCGGCGTCACGCGCCTCCCGGACGCCGGGCCACGGCGCGACGGGCTGCGGCGGCCGCCAGCGCAGGTCTCCGACAGGCGGTGCGGCGTAGGGAATTCCATTGAACAGCCGATAGTCCGGCGTCACCACGCCGTGCAGACTGCCGCTGTCCACGGCGACCAGATCCGGGGCCGGTGCGGCCCGAGCCACCGAGGGATTCACCACGAAAATCGTGAGGAGGAGACCGACCGCCGCGAGCACCGCCGCGGTTCCGAATCCCACCCACTCCGGTCTGCGCACGATCACCCGAGCCTCCCGAGGCCAGCAGCGCTTTCGCGTAGGCGTTCGATACTAGTCGGCCGGTACAGACGCGGGTACGGAGTCTCGAGACGACGGCAAAACCCCAGCGTGCGAGTGGGACGATCACACAGCGGTGTCTCACCGCGAGACGGTCGTTGACAGCCGGTTCACGGCCGGGAAACGGTGGGCACACCAGACCTTCCACCGTTCGGAGTCCCAGCGATGACCGTGCCCGCCCTCGATGCGATCGACCTCTTCGATCCCGTACACCTCGACGATCCGTACCCGCTGTACCACCGCCTGCGCGCGGAGTCACCGGTGTACCGCATCCCGGGCTCCGACTTCTATCTGGTCACGTCGTGGGATCTGGTGACCGAGGCGGTGAGTCGCGTCGAGGACTTCTCCTCCCACCTGACCGGCGCGCTGCTGCGGCAACCCGGCCAGCCGCCCGCCACTTTCGATATGGACGGCGGCGGGCAGGCCATCCACGTGCTGGCCACCGCGGACGATCCGAGCCATCAAGCCCAACGCAAACTGGTCCAGCCGTTGCTGGCCAAACGGATTCGCGGCCTCGGCCCCACCGCCGCCGACCTGGTGGATCGCCTCTGGCAGGAGGAACTGCGCGGCGATCGCATCGAATGGGCGGCGGGCGTGGCCGACCGGCTGCCCCTGGCCCTGGTCGCCGACATCATCGGCCTGCCGGACGCCGATGTGCCGCAATTGCTTACGTGGGCCTACGACAGCACCGAGATGCTGGGCGGCATCGTCGAGGCGGATCGCTTCGGGCAGTTGGCCGCCGCCGCGGCCGACCTGGCGGGCTACCTGTACACCAAAGTCCAGGCCGCCCTGACGGATCCGGTCGACGACTCCCCCACCGACCTGCTCGGCGTGCTCGCCGCGGCCTGCCGCTCCGGGGAGATCACCGCACCGGTGGCCGTACTCGTGCTGGTCCAACTCGTCGGCGCGGGTGGCGAATCCACGGCCGGCCTGATCGCCAATGCCGCCCGGTTACTCGCCCTCGACCCCGCACTGCAGGACGAACTGCGCCGCGAGCCCGCACTGCTCCCGGCCTTCCTCGATGAGGCGCTGCGCCTGGAATCGCCCTTCCGCGGCCATCATCGGCACGTCACCGCGGACACGACGCTGGGCGGCACCATGATTCCCGCGGGCAGTCACGTGCTGCTGTCGTGGGGCGCGGCCAATCGGGACCCGGCCCGCTTCGACCGGCCCGACACCCTCGACCTGGATCGCCGCAGCGGCGCCAACAATCTCGCCTTCGGCCGGGGCATCCACTTCTGCATCGGTTCGGCGCTGGCCAAGCTGGAAGCCACCGCCGCCCTCACCGCGCTGCTGGAGCGCACCACCGAATTCACGCTCGTCGAAGATGCCCCGCCGCAGTGGTTTCCGAGCATTTTCGTGCGCCGCCACCGCAGCCTGCCCTTGCGCGTGCGCTGACCTCGCGCGACTGGCCGAAATTCTTCCCGCGCGCCTGCGAGGTGCCCGGCATCGGGTCACGGCAAGATCGTCGTCGATCGGGGGGCTTACAGCCGTGACTATAGGAAAGGGGTTTTGTTTCGTGAAGACCGTGTACCGCGTCACCCTGGCCGCGCTCGCCTGCGCCGTTTCCGTAGCCCTCGCCGCACCGGCGTCGGCCGATGCCGCGCCGCAGCGGATCACGCTCGACTACTCCAAGGGCCGCTGCGCCCAGACCACGCTGACCGCGCACTCGTTCGCTCCCACCACGCTGGAGATCACCACCTCCAACAACTTCACCGACGACGCCAAGATCGATATGAACGGCCAGCGGGTCGCGCTGCCGGACACCTACGGCGCACAGACCACCAAGATCGACCTCGGCACCCCGATGCCCGGCGCGATCCCGTTCAAGGTGTCCGGCTCGGAGTGGCCGGGCAGCGCCGGGACCGGCTGCGAGGGCTGGATCATCGTCGCCTGAGCCATCTCGCCCGAGCGACAGCGAGCGAGCCCCGGGAGGACTTCCCGGGGCTCGCTCGTATCCGCGACCTACTTGTCCACGACCTACTTGGCGTGCGCGCGCAGCTGGTACAGACCCTCGGTCTCGGCGACGACGACCCCGTTGGCGTCGGTGACGACGGCCTTCAGCACGTAGTCGGCCTTGCCCTTGGCCTCCGCTTCCTCGGCGATGCGCGCGATCTCCTCCGCGGAGATCGATGCCTCGGCGCGCACATCGGTGGCGGCGGGCTTGCGGAAGTAGATGTGCAGGTCCTTCACCAGCGGGAAGTAGCTGCTCATATCGAAGCTCGCGATGGCGAGCGCGCCACCGAGCACCTCGGCGACGGTGAACAGCACCCCGGCGTACATGACGCCGAAGTGATTGCCATTGCCCTCGATCGGCACCGTGGTGGCCGCGAAGCCCGGACGCACCTCTTCGGCGCGCACGCCCATCTTGTGCGCGACCGGAATCGTGAATTCCATGCCACCGTTCACGACCTCGTTCAGCGGCGGGGCGTCGTTCGCCATGCGGACCTCCTCGTCCTGGATACGGACACTTACTGACGTAGTGCCAACAGGATGAATCATCGTGGGTGAGAGGGTTGTGGCGCAACTCCCTCAGCGGTTCACGTGAACCCCGCCACATCTCGGCAAATCATCCTACGACGCAACTAGTATGCAAGTCGTGTCCAAGCCTCTTTCCGCCGCCGAGCGGGCCTATCGCGAGATCAAGGAACGCATCCTCAGCGGCGACCTGCCGGGCGGGGAGCTGGTCAGCGAGAACGAGATCGCCGGTGAACTCGGCACCTCCCGCACGCCCGTGCGCGAGGCGTTCCTGCGCCTCGAGACCGAGGGCTGGATGCGGCTGTACCCCAAGCGCGGCGCGCTCGTTGTCCCGGTGCCCTCGCACGAGGCCGAGCACGTCATCCACGCCCGCTACGTGGTGGAAACCGGCGCGGTCGACGCGCTCACCCGCATCGCACGGGCCGGACTCATCCCCCGGCTGCGCGCCTCACTGGACCGCCAGCGCGACCTCGCCGACGCCGGCGACCTCGACGAATTCGCCATCGTGGACGCCGATTTCCACCGCGAATACGTGGTGGCCGCCGACAATCCGCTGCTCACCGGCTTCTACGACTCACTGCGCGAACGCCAGCGCCGGATGAACAGCGTTGCGCTGCACCGGGGCGAGACCAATCCCGCGCGAATCATCGAGCAGCACACCCGAATCACCACCCTGATCGAGGCCGCCGACGCCGCCGGTTTCGCCGAAGCACTCGCCGAGCACCTGACCCACGTGCACGGCGTGACCTTGAGAGGACTGTGATGGCGACGCTGACATCCGTCGGCACCCGGGCGACCGGACTCGGCACCCACCCGAAAGCCTGGCTGAGCGTCTCGGCCGCGATCTTCGCGATCGCCTGGGGCGGCAATGAATTCACCCCGCTGCTGGTCATGTACAAGCGCGACGGACTGTCCGTCGCCACCGTGGACCTGCTGCTGTTCGAGTACGTGCTCGGCATCATTCCCGCGCTGCTCATCGGCGGCCCGCTCTCCGACCGCCTCGGCCGCCGGGTCCTGATGCGACCCGCACCCCTGATCGCGGCACTCGGTTCGACCCTGCTGGCCTTCGGATCCGATTCCGTCGCCATGCTTTCCGCGGGCCGCGTGCTCTGCGGTATCGCGCTGGGCCTGGCCATGGCCGTCGGATCGAGCTGGCTCAAGGAACTGTCGCAGTCGCCCTTCACCGCCGCGACCGTCTCCGGCACCGGCGCTCGGCGCTCGGCCATGAGCCTGACGGGTGGCTTCGGCATCGGCGCGGGCGTCGCGGGCGTGCTGGCGCAGTGGGCGCCCTGGCCCGACACCTTCGCCTACCTGATCAATGTGGCCTTGTGTCTGCTCGCGGCGGTGTGGCTGTTCCGCGTCCCGGAAACCATTGTCCCGCCGGAGAATCCGGGACGACTACTCGATGACCTGAAGGTCCCGGCGGCATCGCACCACCGCTTCCGCACCGTCGCCATCCCGCTCTGCCTGTGGTTGTTCACCTGCTCCGCGGTGGCCTACGCCATCCTGCCGACCCTCCTGATGCCGAAGGTGCACAGCGCCCCCGTCGCGTTCTCGGCGCTCATCACCGTCATCACGCTGGGCTGCGGTTTCGGCATTCAGTCCGTCGCCCGCCGCATCGATCGCCCGGGCACCCTGCGCCTGCCCGTGCTGGCGCTGACCCTGGTCATCACCGGGATGCTGCTGGCCGCGGCCGCGGCCGCCACGCTCGCCATGTGGCTGACCGTGCTGACCGCCATCGCCCTGGGCATGGGCTTCGGCAGCGGCCTGGTCGCGGGCCTGCTCGAAATCGAGCGCATGGCCCGACCCGACGACCTCGCGGGACTGACCGCCGTCTTCTACGCGATCAGCTACCTGGGCTTCGGCGTCCCCGCCGTCATGGCGGTCTGCCACGACAGCACCGGCATCGGCTACCCGGCGATGCTCGGTGTCCTCGCCGCCGGATGTGCGGTCTGCCTGGCGATCGTGAGTCGTTCCCGCCCGGCGTGATTCAGCTCAGGTGCGTCTCGAAGAAGGCGAAGATGCGCTTCCAGGCATCCTCGGTGGCCTCCTCGTTGTAGCCGAGCCCGGTCACCCGCATGACCGGTTCGGCCGGGGTGAGGTTCGCGAACGAGTGGGTGACACCGGGATACGTCTTCACATCGTGGTCGATGCCGTACTCGGTCAGCACTCGTTCCATCTTCGGGCCACGTCGCGGGTTGGCCGGGTCGAGGGCGCCGTAGCTGGCCACGATCGGGCAGGAGCCGCGCAGCATCTCGTCGTAATTGCCACGGCCCGAAGGGTAGAAGGGGGCCGCGGCGTCGAAGCCCTTGGTGGCGGCCAGGAGTGCGAACCCACCACCCAGGCAGAAGCCGACCACGGCGACGCGACCGGTGCAGGCCGGATCGCCGATGAGATGGGCACGGGCGCTGAGGATGTCCTTGACCGTGGTGCCGTCGCCGTTGGCGATGAGCTCGCGCATCATGCCCGGCACGCAGCGAACGCGGCCGCGCGCGAACAGATTCGGAGCGATGGCGAGATAGCCGCCGTCGGCCAGGCGCCGGGCGGCGGACTGCACGTCGGCGCTCATCCCCATCCCGTCGTGCAGGACGACCACGCCCGGCCAGGGTCCAGACCCGGCCGGGGTGGCCACGAAGGCGTCGATGGTGCCGTTGGGGGTGGTCAGCTGGATCGTGCTCATCGGTGAGCCCCTTCGTCGTGGATCGAACCAACCACCGCATCCTAGCGCTGTCTGGGACAATTAGCTTTCGACGGGCAGGCCCGCATCGGCCCAATCCTGAATGCCGTCACGGTATTTGCGGACGTTGGTGTAGCCGAGCTGCTCCAGCTTGGTGGCCACGTGCTGACTGTTCGCGCAGGCCGCGTTGGAGCAGTAGGTGACGATGGCCGCGGCGCGGTCCGGGAGCAGCTGCGGGGCACGGGCTTCCACCTCGTCCTCGACGAGCGCCAGCGCGCCGGGGAGATGAGCCTTGGCGTAGTACTCGCCACCGAGGGCGTCGAGCACGATCACCGCGCCCGCCTCGATCCCCTGGACCAGTTCGTCGCGGGTGATGAGTGCGGTCATGGGAATTCCTTTCCGAGCACGAAAGTGTGTGCGTGTGCACGCTACTACTTATGTGCGAGCGCACGCAACTGGTTAGAATGGCCGGGTGCCCGCCTCCCGATCACATCCGGCCGTCCACGCCTGGTCAGCACTGCTGCAGGTGCACGCCAAACTCGTGCCCGAACTCGACGCCGCTCTGCGCCGCGCCACCGGACTCCCGCTCAGCTGGTACGACGTGCTGCTGGAACTCGATGGACCGCAGCGACTCCGGATGAGCGACCTCGGAGAACGCGTGGTGCTCAGCCGCACCCGAGTCTCACGCCTGGTCACCGAGATGGAGTCCCACGGTTTGGTTCGCCGTGAATCCAATCCCGACGACGGGCGCTCGGCCTTCGTGAGCATCACCGATGCGGGCCGCCGCCGCTTCCGCGAGGCCGCGCCGCACTATCTGGACGGCATCCAAGCGCGCTTCGGGGGCAGACTGGACGCGGCCGAACTCGAGACCGTGGCATCGGCGCTGCGCAAGGTGCTCGGCCCGGCCGAGGTGACCCCACCGGATTCGAACAGAGGAGACATCTAGTGCGTTTCGGCATCTTCATCCCGCAGGGCTGGCGGCTCGACCTGGCCGGGATCGACCCCGCGGCGCAGTGGGGAGTGATGCGAGACCTGGCCCAGCGGGCCGACGCCGGCGACGCCTGGGAATCGCTGTGGGTCTACGACCACTTCCACACCGTCCCGGTCCCCACCGAGGAGGCCACCCACGAGGCGTGGTCGCTGATGTCCGCGTTCGCCGCGAGCACCTCCCGCATTCGGCTGGGCCAGATGTGCACCGCCATCAGCTACCGCAACCCTGCCTACCTGGCCAAGGTGGCGGCCACCGTGGACCTGATCTCCGGCGGACGCGTCGAGATGGGCATCGGCGGCGGCTGGTACGAGCACGAATGGCGCGCCTACGGGTACGGATTCCCTTCCGCCGGTGTGCGATTGGGCCGCCTCGACGAAGGCGTGCAGATCTTCAAGCAGGCCTGGACCACCGGCAAGGCCACCCTCGACGGCAAGCATTACCAGGTCGACGGCGCGATCGTACGGCCACTGCCCTTGCAGGAGGGCGGGATTCCGATCTGGATCGCGGGCGGTGGCGAGAAGGTCACGCTGCGCATCGCGGCCAAGTACGCCCGGTACACCAACTTCGCGGGCGATCCGGAGACCTTCACGGCGAAGTCGGCGCTGCTGCGCGAGCACTGCGCCGCGGTCGGAACGGATTTCGACGCCATCACCCGCAGCTCCAACTTCAACACCCTCGTCGGCGCGACCGAGGCCGAAGTGCAGCAACGACTTTCGGAGCTCGAGGCCCGGCTCGTGCCGTTCGTCGGCGCCGAGGGCGCGGCCCAGCACGTGAAGGATCTGTTCCGCAACTCCCCCGCCGTCGGCACGCCCGAGCAGATCGTCGAGCGGCTCTCGGAGGTCAAGGGCCTCGGACTGGGCTACTCCATCCACTACTTCCCCGAAACCGCCTACGACACCACCGGTGTGGAGCTCTTCGAGCGTGAAGTGATTCCCGCGCTTCGCTGACACACGCGAAAACCGCCCGCTGCCTTCGGCTTCCGAGGACAGCGGGCGGATTGCGTTTCCTACCGGAACAGGTCGGTGAAGAACTGGTAGCCGGTGGGGTCGCCGGTCATCTTCCAATGCAGGCCCTGCAGGAAGAAGCAGGCGATCAGATTGGTGGCCGCGAAGGTGAGCAGCACGGCCGGAGTGATCCGGGCGGCGCGGCGCAGGGCGACGGAAGTGACTGCGGCCCTGCCGGGCTCGCTGTAGGCGGTCAGGAAGAGCACGACGCCCGCGGCTAGCACGGCCAGCACGAAGGTGATGAAGGCCCAGGTGTAGAGGTGCAGGCCGAACAGCGCACCGGCGTAGCCGGGATCGTCGGGGGCGATGTGCATGAGCACCTGGGCGCCGGAGACGAAGCTGCCGAGGATGGCGGCCATGATCGCCCAACCCCAGCCGGAGGCGAACTCCCGGGTGGTCACCGAGCCGGTGCGCGAGCGAACGATGATATAGGTGGGCCCGATCGCGCTGAGCAGGAAGAACATTCGCTGCAGCAGGCACATGGGGCAGGGATACTCCCACAACCCGAACTGGAAGGTGTAGGCCCCCAGCAGGGTGGCGCACATGCCGATCACGTAGACATGGGCGAACCACAGTCCGAGCTTGTTGGACAGGGCGGGTGTGAGCTTGCCGGACAGGGTGGGTGCGTCGATGGTGGTCACAGTCCCACCTCGAAGTGATGGCCGGTGACGTGGGGAAGGAAAGCGAGTACCGACAGGGCCAGGGTCGCCGAGCACAGACCCATCGCATAGCCCCGCGGCCAACTGCGAACCACCGCCACCACACACAGCAGGATGAGGGCAAAGAGCAGGGTGTACATGGTGTCCTGATTTCGTCGGGGATTCGGTCACCCCTTACTTTTCACCCGACGTGAACATGCTGGTAGACACCCCATTCCGATGCACCCATAGAATCAGACTATGACCTCGCGGGTATCGCCCGCCGGACCGGCTCGCAGTGGGACGACCCCGACGCGCGGCCGGACAGTTCGGGGGGAAGCTCCCGAGCACCCGGGTAACGGGATCCTGCGAGCCGATCCGGCGAGCCGCCGGATGGTCTTCAGCGCGACGCGATTCCACTCACACCCGCTCGGGACATCTTTCCCGACATCGCGGTCGGCCGCCTCTCGTCGGCCACACACCGGAATGGCGAGAATGGGTCATGCGAGCGCGATGGACGCGACCGGGTCGGTGCTGCATGGTGACCAGGTCAGTGCGGCACGGTAACCGGATCCAGACAACTGGTGAGCGGGTCGACCAAGGAGCAGCTCTTGGGGTCGCGGGTCGGACGGTAGTCGGCCGGGACGCCGCCGTCTCGGGTGATCGCGGTGTAGGCCGGTACCGCGTCGGTGGGGCGGCGGGTCAGGGTCGGGTCGGTCAGGACGTCGACGGTGTACAGACCGAAACGCGGTGTGTAGGAACCCCATTCGTAGTTGTCGGTGAGGCTCCAGTAGTTGTAGCCGATCACGTTCATGCCGTCGGCCTTGGCGCGCTGCACCCAGTAGATGGTGTCGCGCAAGTCGTCGGCGCGGGTGTAGCCGTCGGCGCGCGGTGCGCCGTTCTCGGTGGGCATGCCGTTCTCCACGATGTAGAGCGGCTTGCCCGGGAAGGCGCGCGAATAGTGTTCCAGCGCATAGTAGATGCCGTCGGCCTGCAGCGGGTTGTTCCACATGTCGGTGGCGGCGGGGGCGCGCAGGGCGTCGGGTGAGAGGCCGTAGTAGTAGTCGATGCCGATGTAGTCGAGCTTGGCGGCGATCTTGCCGATGAGCGGCCCGTTCAGCGCGTCCTCGGCGGTGGGGATGTAGGCGACATTGCTGGTCACCTGGGCACCCGGCTGCACCTGGTGGATGTAGTCGTAGATGGCGTTGTGCGCCTGCGCGATTCGATCCTGCATGACCGGGACCGAGGTCGCGGGCAGGATGCCCATGCGCACCTCGTTGATCATGTACATGGTCGGCTCGTTGAACGTCACCCACAGCGGATTGCCGGAGGCGTAGCGGTCCACCAGCTTTCGCGCGTTGGCCAGCCAGTCCTCGACCATGCCGGGGTGGTTCCAGCCGCCGCGGTCGGCCTCCCAGCCCGGGTACACCCAGTGATCCAGCGTCAGCATCGGGCGCATGCCCGCCGCCTCGATCGCGCCGATCACCTTGTCGTAGAAGCGAAGTCCGTCCTCGTCCCATACGCCGGGCTGCGGCTGCACCCGCGCCCACTCGATGCCGATCCGGTAGACCTTCACCCCCAGCTGCTTGGCCAGCTGGATGTCGGACTGGTAGCGGTCGTAGAAGTCGATCGAGTCGTGATAGGGGTCCTGGGTCTTGCCGGAAGCGGCGTAACGCGACCAATTGCTGTCCGGCGCATGCCCTTCGGACTGGAAGCCCGATGCCGCCACACCCCAGAGGAAGTCCGGCCCCAGCGGCGCGATGCGCGCGGGCGGCTCCGGCCGGGCGAAGGCCGGGGCGGCGGTGGCGGTCAGCGCGGCGGAAGCGGCGAGAACGACCAGGGGCAGCGTGCGACGACGGAAGCGCATAACGAAAACCGTACATTGCACGGTTTTGAGGGACAAGAAACTCTCATAGTCCGCTTAGAATTTCCGGGTGGTGAAACGCGGACCCTACGGAAAGGGCATCGAACGCCGGGAGCAGATCCTCGAGGCCGCCCTGCGCACGATCGCCGAGCGCGGCTTCCTGGCGACCTCGGTGGCCGAGTTGGCCGAGGCCGTGGGCCTGAGCCAGAGCGGGCTGCTGCACTACTTCGGGTCCAAGGAGGAATTGTTCGTCGCGGTGCTGCGCAAGCGGGACGAGATCGACATGGCCGCCATCGGCGAACCCGGTCCCGAGGCGCTCATCCGCCTCATCCGCCGCAACACCCAGGTCCCCGGCCTGATCGAACTGTTCACCCACATGCAGGCGGCCGCCGCCGACCCGCGCCACCCGGCCCACGACTACATGCGCGTGCACTACGAGCGCGGCACCGCCGGATTCGCCGAACTACTGCGCGGCATGCAGACCGCGGGCACGCTGCCCTCGACCGTCGATCCGGAGGTGATGGCCACCGCCTTCATGGCGCTGGCCGACGGTCTGCAATCCCGCTGGCTGATCGACCCTTCGCTCGATATGGAGTATTACCTGCAACGGTGCTGGGCCCAGTTCAGCGGCGAACCCTTCCCCGGCACCTAGCCGATCCACGCGGCCAGGGCGAGGAACACACAGATCAGGACGAACAGGATCGCCATGAGCGGGACGATGAACCGCACGTACCGGTCGTAGCGCACCTTCGCCAGGGCGATACCACCGGTCACCACCGCGGTCGTCGGGGTGACCAGGTTCGCCCAGCCCGAGGCCGATTGCCAGCCCGTCACGACCAATGACCTTGGTACGTGCGCGAAGTCGGCGAGCGGGGCCATGATCGGCATGGCCAGTGTGGCATGGCCGGAGGTGGACGGGATGAGGAAGGCCAGCGGCACGTTCACCAGGAACACCGCCACCGCGAACACCGCCGAGGAGGTGCCCGACACCACGCCCTCCAGCGCGTGCAGCACCGTGCTGGTGATCTGGGTGTTGTTCATGATGACGGTGACCCCGCGTGCCAGCACGATGACGAAACCCGCGCCGACGAAGTCGCTGAAGCCCTTTCCCACGTTCTCCGACATCTTGCCCTCGCCCAGCCCGCCCATCAGGCCGACCACGATGGCGCCGACCAGGAACAGCGCGGTGAGTTCGGGGAAGTACCAGTCCAGCTCCCAGACATAGGGTTTCGCGTCCGGGCCCTTGATCACGGTGCCCCACGGGATGATCGAGAAGATCATGAACGCGAAGGTGAGGCCGACCAGCCACAGCACCGACACCTGCCGCCGGGTCATCGGATCCGGTTCGTGCTCATCGGCTTTCACATCGCGGTCGCCGGGTTCCCAACCCGACCAGGACTTCTCGGGATCGGCCTTGACCCGGCGGGCGTACCAGATGACGTAGGCGACCGTGACCGCCGTCAGCACCACCAGCATGGCCAGACGCAGCACGATGCCGTCACCGATGGCGATGCCCGCCGCCGAGGACGCGGTGCCTGTGGCGAAGGGGTTCACCGTGGAGCACAGCACGCCGATGCCCGCCCCGGCGATGATCGCGCCGACCGCGGTCATCCGGTCGTAGCCCAGGGCCAGCGTCAGCGGCACCAGCAGGGCGTAGAAGCCCAGCGTCTCCTCGGCGAAACCCTCGACCGTACCGGCCACCGCGAACACCACCATGATGCCGACGATCAGCAGGTAGGAGCGGTTGCGCAGCTTGAACGCCAGCCGCCCGATACCGCTGTCCAGGGCCCCGGTGGCGAAGGCGACGGTGATGAACGCGCCCACCGACAGCACGAACAGGAACACCGCGGCGGCACCGTAGAGCGAACCGGCCGCGTCGGGCGCGACCTGGCCGGTCTTGTCGTCCTGAATGCCGTAGAGGCCGTTGATCGGAGCCAGGAACAGGTCCCGCACCCGCGCGCCGAAGTCCTTCACGTCGGTGAGGCGGTGATACGAGCCCGCGATCGGGTGGCCCTTGGCGTCGGTGTCGTACGCGCCCGGTGGAATCACGAAGGCGGCCAGCCACACCGCCACGGTGACCCCGGCGAGAATGGTGTAGGTGGAGGGGAACGTCCACTTCTTGCGGTGCCGAGGGGTTTTCGGCGCGGTATCGACGGTGGCGGTGTCGCTCACTTGCGCATCCTCTCCGCGAAGAGCCGGAAGAACTCGGCCTCGGCCAGCGTCACATTCCGCAATTCGCTCACCAGCACCCGCTCGTTGAAGCCGTGCATATTGCAGTTGGAGTCCTCGACGCCGAGCATCAGCACCTCGGAGCCCGGATTGGCCGCGGCCATCGAATTGGTCAGCGGAATCGACCCGCCCATGGCCGACGCAACGGCGCCCACGCCCCACGCCTTCGTCATGGCCTCGCTCATCGCCGCATACGCGGGACCGTTTGTGCCAGAAGCGAATCCGGCCCCGACATCACCACCGGTCACCTCGAGCTCGATCCCGTAGGGCTTGACCTTCTTCAGGTGCTCGACCACCGCCCGCTGCCCCTCGGCCGGATCCTGCTCCGGATGCACCCGCACGTTCAGATACGCCTTCGCATACGGAACCACCGCGGACGCAGCGGTTTTCGTCGGCGGCGCGTCCAACCCGATCACCGTGATCGCGGGCCCGTACCAGATCCGCTCCCCGATCGGCCCGGTCCCGAGCAACGGCATCCCCGCCTCCATCCCGGTAACCTCGGCGAACTCCTTGTCGGTGTAGTTCGCCCCCTCCCACTTGTCCCGGCGCAACCCGTCGACCGCCACGTTCCCATCGGCGTCATGCAACGTGGCCAGCGCAGCGATCAACGCCAACAGCGCATCCGGCGCAGCCCCACCGAACTGCCCCGAATGCACCGGCGCGGCCAACGTCCGCACCTCCACGAACACATCCGCCACACCACGCAACGCGGTCACCAGCGTCGGCTGCCCCGCCCGAATGTTCCCCGCATCGCAGATCAGCAGCGCATCGGCCTTGAACAGTTCGGGATGCTCAGCCGGGTAATCATCGAACACCGACCCGTACTCTTCCTGCCCCTCGATCACCACCGTCACCCCCACCGGCGGCTTCCCCCCGAACGCCCGCAACGCCCCGATATGCGCCACCACATTCGCCTTACAGTCGGCCGCCCCACGCCCGTAAATCGCCCCATCCTTCTCGGTCGGCGTGAACGGCGGTGTATGCCAAAGACTTTCGTCACCAGAGGGCTGCACATCGTAATGCCCATACAACAACACCGTCGGAGCCCCCTCGGGAGCCGGAATCCGCCCATAGATCACCGGCGACGTATCCGGCAGATCCAACACCCGAATCTCCCCCACCCCCGACTTCCGCAACTCCTCCGCCACCAGATCGTGCGCCTTCCGCACGTTCTCCTTCGGATACTCCGGAAACGCAATCGACGGTATCGCCACCAGTTGCCCGAGCAACCCCTTCAACTCCGGCATCAACCCATCAACAGCCCCGCTCAGCTCCTGACCCAGGTCCATTCCGCTATCGAACCACCCAAACCGCTCATCCCAGCGAATCTCCGGCGACACGCAAGTGGCCGGCTACCACGAACCGCCCCTCTGCTTTCGCGGCCGCCCAACCTACGGTGCCGCGCAGAAGCGCAGGATCGTGACGGCTGCGGCTGAGCCGTAGGCACGACTCGCGGCCTTCGGACGAGCGGAAGGGAAATTGGAGCGGTGCATCACCGTGATGTTGTCGGCGACCGTCACGGTTTCATCGGAACAGGTCACTACGCAGTTGCCACCGGCCTTGGCTGTCAGATCGACCACGACGGCACCGGACGGCAACGCTTCCAGTGCCGAGTGGTCCAGCAGCAACGGCGCGGGGGTACCACGGTGCCCAGCCGCACAGATCACGAGATTGGGCTGGACGGCGGCGATGTGCTCGACGATCTCCTCGGGGGCCGGATCAAGCAGGAATTCCTGGGCACCGTGTGCGTATGCGTCGTCCTTCTGTTCGGTGCGTCGGCCCACAGCGGTCGGCGGCACGTCGTCGTACGCGTCCGCGGCGTCCATGGCGGCCAGCCCTGCCTGGCCGCAGCCGAGTACCAGGGCGCGGACCGGTCGATCCGGATACGCTGCCAGCAACCGCTCACGGCCTTCCCGGTAGGCGATGCCACCCGCGATCCTGCTCATGGCCGACAACGGATCTGGTTGCGCTGTTTCGGAATCCGGCTGAATACGCTCGAAGGACAGCGATTCCACGCCGCGCTCGCGCAAGGTACGAATTCGGCGCTCTCGGCGCACTGGATCCTGAAATCCCAGCAACAGGTGGCCCCGCCGCAGCGGCATCAGTTCCAGGTCATAGGCAGGCGGTTTCACCCAGACCACCAGGTCGGCGGCCGCGAAGACCAACTCCGGGCCTTCGACCAACGAGGCACCCGCCACCTCGTAGGCCGCATCGGTGAAGTCGGCCCGCCACCCCGCTCCCCGCTGCACTACGACCTGCAGTCCGCTGCGAACCAGTTGCTCGACATCATCGGGTGCCAACGCCACCCGCAGCTCGTGAACGGCCGTCTCACGCAACACACCGACTGCCCTAACCCGGCCGGAACGGGCGGGAATTCGCCGCTCCAGCAGCACACCCGGGTAGGTGAGGCCCCCGTCGATAAGCTCGAGCAGGCGTTCTATCCGGTCGAAGAGTTCGTCCAGCAGGCCGGGATCGTCCTCACCGGTGCCGCGCCGGGGCGTGCTGACATTGAGCCGCACACCCATCCGCCCTGACCCGGTGCGATCCAGCGCGACGCAGTCGACTCCAGCCGCCATGAGGAGCAGATCCTCCAGATCGGAGCTGGAGTGCACGCCGGCCGCCGCCATGATCGACTCATCGAATTCGAGGGTGACGAACATGCCGTCGCGGCTGCCGAGCCGTCGCACCAGCGGGCGTCCGAACCGAGCGTCGATTCCGGCTACCATCCGGTCAGCCGAATCCACCTGCTCCCGCAACAGTTTCCGGTTGTGTACGAGGTAGTCGGCGGGGGTGGCCTCGAGCGTGGCGCGGGCCAGGTGCGTGGTCTCGCGCTGGAACGACACTCGCAGGCGGGCACGGATCTCGTCGAGCCATCCCCGGTCACCGGAGCAGGCCGCCCCGATCTTGCACGGACCGAACGCGTTGTACGCCTTGGAATTTCCCGTGATCGATAGGACCCGGTCATAGAGCCGGACGGGTCCGTCGGCGGTGACAACGGTGATCGCGCCGATCGGCGTATGCCCCTCCACCAGCAGGTCGAAAGACATATCGCAGATGACGGGGACGGCCGCGTCGACCAAGACCCGTCCGATCTCGACCAATTCCTCGACCGTGTAATCCGCGACCACGGGGTTGCCGGGCAGGGTGAGCAGGACACCGCACAGATCCCCCTGACGCGCATGCTCTTCCAGCGTGTGGGCGAGGGCTTGCGGGTCGATACGGAATCCAGCGTCAGGAGTTACCGCACAGGTCACCAGTCGCAGCCCGAACTTGGTGATATGACCCGCAACGCTTTTGTAGTAGCCCTCGGGGCATACGAGTACGCCTCCGGGCCGCGCCAGTGTCGCGATCGCCTCCTCCAGCAGCACCGTGCTCGAGTACGGACAAACCACCACATCCTCGGGGTCGACTCGGACCGAAGGCATTCCTGCCACCGGTACCGACAACCGCTGGAACAGCCGTTCCGCCGCCAGCTTCCGAAGGATCATCGGCTGCCGCTTGTTGTAGAGCGACACATCCCGGAACTCATCCGAGCTGGGCCCACCGGCGGCCGAATTATGCCCGGCGATGACCTGCGCCCACGCGGAATTCAGTGCTATGGCGGCGCTTTGCGCCATCGGAAGTCCGGTCTCACCGTGATAAGCGTCGATGATGCCGCGATGGACTCGCCCCTCCCGGCCGGGAAACCGACTGACCGGAGAGAGGAAGGCGCGCGCGACCTTCTTGCGCTCGTCGGACCGATCCGCGATCTCGACCGGACTCGGCGTGCCGGCGGGTTCGTTCACCCCCGGTCACCTTCGACGGGCAACTCCTTGTCGTTCCACGCAGCCTCGAGTGCCGCCCAGAACCGTGTCCGGCAGTCGCCGTGGTCCAGACGCTCGAACCGGGTCAGTCCCACCCGTTCGATGAGATCGTTGACCACCAGTGCCATTTGGGAGTCCTTGAGTTCATAGAGCTGGTCGAATTTGCGGTGTGCGGTCTGCACATCGTGCCGCAGCGAGGAGAACCGGCTGGAGTCCCGCTCACGTCGACGGAAATCGTAGTCACCGGTCAGGACGTAGGCGTCGTCGACGATGAGCATGCTCTGCGCGTTCGGAGCGAATGCGCGGTTGATCAGGATGGTTTCGACATCGGCCTTGACCTGCTGCCAGAGCTTTGTCTCATAGGGCACCACATTCTTGATGTCATCAAGAATGTAGACACGTTGCAGGGACACACCGGAGCGGGCCTTCCCGAGAATCGCGCGGTGGTACTCGTCGCCGACATCACCGCCGATCGCACCCAGGTCGGCCGTGTGAATGGCGTGGATGCTCCGCTCCGCCCTACCGAGGACGGTGAGCCAGTCGCTGATCGTATTCCACTCTCGCACAACGACACTGCCCGATGGAATCTGGGTCAGCACCTCCTCGGCCCGGTCGAGTTGCCGCTCCGCGATCTCCCGCAACGGCAGGAGCACCTCGTCGGTGTCGTCCAGCGCGGCAAGGCTCTGTGCGATCGCGAGGGCCCGGGTGGCGATGTCCGGCTTCTGGTTCAACAGGATGTCGAAGCGGATGCGCATGTCACTGAGAGCGGCCTCGGCGTCGGTCTCGCCACCGTCTCCGGGCAGGCGTTCACCCAGCGCCGCACTCAGCTTCTCGCGCTGCGCGCGCGGAGGGGTGCGGGTGCCGTTCTCGATCTGCTGTATCAAGCTGCGCGAGCAGCCGACCCGTTGGGCCAGCGTCTCCTGTGTGAGGTTACGTTGTCGGCGGAGCCGCTTGACCACTGCGCCGATAGGCTCGCCGTCCGAGGCCGAGCGAGACATGTTCGTCTCCCATCATGTTCTGCATTGCCCAGACGTGTCATGCGTAGCCCATCCTAAGCACGATGTGTCATTTTCGCTATGACAGAACTTGCAGGAGTCGCCGGATTCCTTTACAGGTCAGGCTAAGCGGACAAACAGACCAAAGAAGACGGTGGAGCCGTCAATCAAATTCGCCTTACCCGCAGCATCTTCACCTTTTACGGATGCCGAAGTGCTTGCAAGATGCGATATTTCAGATATCTGTAGTGCGTTTTGCTTATTTCTAAGCATGATTCGCCCTATTCCTACCGATCATGAGCAATTCTTCTGCCTATGTGCCATCACGATGCTGAACTATCCTTGGTGCTACAACCACTCTTCGAGGAGGTGCCCGACCCAATGGCCCTCGAATTCATGCCATGGACGATCCGCTCCGACAAGTCACCCGAGATCGCCTTCCGCACAACTCTTTCCATGGACAGCTGGATGCTCACCTGGCTGCCCGACCGGATGCTCACCCTGGAGCAGGCCGCTATCGGGATGGGGCTCGACGAGGTGTTGAGTGATCCGGCGCCCGCGGATGCCGAGGATGCCCTCGAAGTGGCCGAGATGCGGGCGGCACAGCTCGGGCTCACCCTGCGCGAAGTCGTTGTGCTGCTGTGGGTTCGATCCGCCGAGCGGGACCGCAAGCCCGAACCGGCCGGAAATGCCTGCACGGCAGCCCCGCTGGGTCGTAGGCACGGCGGCGCTCGCCGATAAGAGAAGGCCTCCCGCTCCTGCGGGCGGGGGATGGTGGTGGTGACGGCCGGAGGGGAGCCGTCACCACTCATTCGAACCGGTTGGTACCACCGCTGGGTCGGCGAGGACCGCTCGGCGGGCGAAACCGAGGGCGCCCAACAGGATTCCGTCTGTGCCGAGGGTGGCGGGGGTGATGCGGAGGCCGAGGCGGGGGGCGAGGGCTCGGCGGCCGGAGAGGCGGGCGTCGATGGTGGGGGCCAGCCAGGGGAACCAGTCGTAGAGGAGGCCGCCGAGGACTACCTCGTCGGTGTCGAGGAGGGCGGTGATGGAGAGGATGGCGGCGCTGAGGGCTTGGGCGGCGGTGTCGAGGGCGGTGAGGGCCACCGGGTCGGCGCAGTTGAGGAGCGTGAGGAGTTCGGATTGGGCGGCTTGTAAGCCCTTGTGGTGCAGTAGTTCTGTGAGGCCCGCGGCTTCGAAGACGGCCTCGGGGGCGGCGTAGCAGGCAAGGCAGCCGCGGGCGCCGCAGACGCAGTCGGGGCCGTCCATGGCGACGGGGATGTGGCCGGGCTCGCCGGCGATGCCGTGACTGCCGGTGTGGATGCGGCCGTCGATCACCACGCCGCCGCCGATGCCGGTACCGGCTTCGATGAGGACTAGGCCGCGTGAGTTGCGTTGCAGGGCATGGAATTCCGCCAGTGCGGCGGCATTGGCGTCGTTGACGACGTCGACGGTGACGGCCGGGCCGGGTAGGCGGGCGGCGACCAGGTCGCGGAGGCGGACCTCCGTCATCCAGCCGAAATCCGGTGCGACCACGACGGTTTGGGCCGCGTCATCGAGTACAGGGCCAGCCATGGCGATCGCGACACGGGCGAGGACCGCGGGCGGATCGGAAGACCGGTCGGTGTCCGTCCGTTCGGCGAGGTTCGCCGCTATGCGCGTGATCACGGCGGCGATGGCATCGGCCATGGCCGCGGGTGTCCCGGGGGCCAGATCGTGCGGCACGGTCTCGCGTTGGACGACGGTGCCCGCGAGATCGGCGACGGCGACCCGCAGATGTTCGGAGGTGATCTGGACGGCGGCCACGGCGGCGCGGCGCGGCTCCAGGCGCAGGGGGCGGCCGGGGCGGCCGCGGGTGCCGGAGCGCAGGGCGTCGTCCTCGCGCAGCAGGCCGCGGTCGGTGAGGTCGGCGACCAATGCGGTGACCGAGCCGTGGGCCAGCCCGGTGGCGGCGGCCACTTCGGTGCGGGCGCAGGGGCCGTGGTCTGCGATGTGACGCAGGACCAGGCCGAGATTGCGGCGGCGGATGGCGGCCGAGTCGGTGGGCGGGGGTGCGGGGTCCACGGGGTTGAGATTATGGTGTCGAGTAATTATTTCAAGCATTGACTTAAATGTTGGATCTGAGGTTGGCATGGCGGCGGAACAGTTCGGGCGGCGGACCCTGCTCCTGGGAGCGGGGGTGCTGGCCCTGACCGCGGCGTGTTCGAGCGGGAAATCCGGGTCGGACAAACACGGTGCGGAAACGGTGACCACCGGGTCGGGGCCGGTGCGGGGCGAGCGCCGCGATACCGGCGTCGCGTTCCTGGGCATTCCGTTCGCGCAGCCGCCGGTGGGCGATCTGCGGTTCGCCGCGCCCAAGCCGCCGGTGCCGTGGGTGGAAACCCGCGACTGCACCCGCTACGGCCCGACCGCGCAGATCAAACAGCTCGCGGAGGTCACCGCCATCCCCGAGCCGTCCATCCCGGGCGACGACATCCTGACCGTGAACGTCTTCACCCCGAACCCGGACAAGACCGCGAAACTGCCTGTGCTGGTGTGGATTCACGGCGGCGGCTTCGTAGCGGGCAGCCCGGCCAGCCCGTGGTACGACGGCGCGAGCTTCAATCGCGACGGCGTGGTGCTGGTGTCGGTGGGCTACCGGCTCGGCATCCAGGGCTTCCTGCACCTCGACGGCGCGCCGGACAATCGCGGCGTATTGGACTGGATCGCGGCCCTGACCTGGGTGCGCGACAATATCTCCGGCTTCGGCGGGGACCCGGCCAAGGTGACGATCGCGGGCCAGTCGGCCGGCGGCGGCGCGGTCTGGGCGCTGATGAACACCCCCTCGGCGAAGGGTCTCTTCCGCGCGGGCATCTCGGAGTCCGGTGCGGTCACCCAGCCCAACGATCGGGCCACCGCGCTGACCATGTCGCAGCTGTTCACCAAGCGCACCGGCGTACCCGCGACCGCCGCCGCACTGCGCGACGTGAGCAAGACGCAACTGCAGGACATGGAGGACAAGCTGCGCGCCCCCGGCCCGGACAGCACGGCCGCCACCCTGCTGGGTCTGGCCCCGTGGGCGGACGGCACGCTCATCCCGGTCACCAGCGCCGACGTCTTGAAATCCGGTGCGGACCAAGATATTCCGCTGATGATCGGCTTCACCGCACAGGAATTCAACGCCGCATCGCTGAGCGGTGCGCAGCCGGAGGTCACCGACGCGACCCTCCCGGTCGCGCTGGGCGCGCTCGGATTCGCACCGTCGACCGCCGCTGGATTCCGGAGCGCCTATCCGAATCAGACCGCGAATCAGCTTGCGGGACAGGCACAGAGCGACGCGGTCATCCGCATGCCGTCCTTCCGGGTCGCGGAGATGCGGGCCGGGCGCGATCAGCCGACCTGGCTCTACGAGTTCACCTGGGCCTCGAATGCCCCCAAGTTCCAAGGCATGTCGTTCCATTGCCTGGATGTCCCGTTCGCCTTCGATTGCCTGCGCGCGCAGGGCGTGACCGCGATCGCGGGCGACAACCCGCCGCAGGTGCTGGCCGATGCTGTCCACCGGGCGTGGGTGGCGTTCGTGAGCAACGGAGACCCGGGCACGGCCTGGCCCCGCTACACTCTCGACCGGCGCGAGACCATGATCTGGTCGGATGCACCGCACGTCCAGTCCGATCCGTTCGCCGCACAGCGCCCGATCTGGCTGAGTTGAACCACGGAGCTACCGTGTAGCTATAGACCTCGAGTCGGATGGGTGGTTGGCTCATGCAGTTTGCGCAGCGCTGGATTGCACCGGCGGCGGTGCTCGTGGCCTGCGGACTGCCCGCCGCCCCGGCCGCGCAGGCCGATCCAGGGGACACCGTCGCCGCGCTCGGCGGCGGTTCCGGCCTGGTCCTGGGCCGATCCACCAAGTGCAGCCTGACGACCATCGGCTACGACGCTGCCGGACGACTGGTCGGCTTCACCGCCGGGCACTGTGCCGAGGCCGGGACACCGGTGCGCGGGGAACAGTTCCCGGATGCCGGGGTGGTCGGCGTGGTCCGCGACTCGGACGCCGAACTCGATTACGCCGTCATCGAATTCGATCCGAGCGTGGTGACCCCGTTGCGGACGGTCAACGGCGGCACCATCGCCGGAATGGCCTCCGCCCCGCCCGCCTGGAGTGTGGTCTGCCAGAACGGCCGGACCAGCGGAACGGGGTGCGGCGTGGTGTGGGCCTCGAGCCCTGTCGGCTTCATGGAGCAGGCGTGTTCGAGCTATGGCGACTCCGGCGCACCGGTCACCGCCGGTGACCAATTGGTCGGCATGGTGTCCGCGCCGCTCTTCACCGACACCCGCGCGCTCCGCTTCAGCTGCACCGACCCGGGCAACCCGATCCACTCCCCCGTCATCGCCGTCGCGTTCGACACCGTCCGCTTCGCCGTCGACGCGGGCAAGGGCGTCGGCAGCGGCTTCCGGCCGATCTGACCCAGCCGGCCGATCTAATCCAGCCGGCCGATCTAATCCACCAGGGCGTCGAGCGCGCGGTCGACATCCTCCTCGGTGTTGTAGAGGTGGCACGCCAGCCGCAGCCGACCCGCCCGCATGGCGCCGACGATGCGGGCCGCCCGCACCCGATCCAGCGCCGCCTCCGACACTTCGAGCGACACCACCGGCGAATTGCCCTCGGGCAGGCCCAATCCCTTGCGCAGCCGATTGGCCAGCGCCAGATCGTGGCGGTGAATGGTCTCGACGCCGACCTCTTCGATGAGCTGCAGGCTGCGCCGCTGCCCGATCCAGGCGGGCCACACCGGCCCGACATCGAAGCGCCGCGCGTCCGACGCCAGGCGCAGCGGACCGTCGTAGCAGGTCTCCCACGGGTTGTACCCGGCGTACCAGCCCGCGGCGAGCGGACTCAGATCATCCAGTGCCGCAGGCGTTCCGGCCAGGAAGGCGGTGCCCTTGGGGCCGAGCAGCCACTTGTAGCCGACGCTCACGATCCAGTCGGCGCCGGTGTCGTGCACGGGCAGCCAGCCGATCGCCTGGCTCACGTCGAACAGCACGCGCGCGCCGTGCGCCCGCGCGGCGGCCATGGTCGCGGCGACATCCAAGACTGCACCGTCGGCCGACTGCACGACGGCGGCGGCGACCACATCGATGCCGGGCCCGATGGCGGCGGGCAGCTCGGCCAGCGGCACCACCCGCACGTTCAGGTCGGTGCGGACCAGGAAAGGCCAGAGCACGGAATTGAATTCGTGCTCCGGTACCAGCACGCCCGCGCCCGGCGGCAGGCTCTGCGCCACCAGCCCGACCAGCTGCGACACCTGCGATCCGACCGCCACCTGCGACGCCTCGAACCCGGTGAGCCGCCCGAACGCGGCCCGGCATTCGTCGATGATCGGGTCCACGCCCGGAATGTCGAACTCACCGCGCATGCGCTGTTCCTCGGCCGCGGTCACCGCCGCCACCACGGATTTCGGCAGCAGCCCGTAGCTCGCCGCATTCAGATAGGTGGTGGCGGGCGCGAATTCGTCGCGCACGAGGGAGGCGAAGGCGGGCGGAGTCGTGGTCATCACTCCATCCTGCGACCGGCCCCGTCAGCGGGAAAGGGCCAGCCGCACGATTACTGGCTTGATCACGGCTCCCGGCCGGCGGGCTCGGAGGAGATGGCGTTGATCAAACCGTCGTCGGTGAACTCGACCGCGAGCCGATGCCCCTCCGGCAGGTGGCCGATCATCGCGTTCGGTCCGATCTGCATCCGGCTGGGACCGTAGTTGGTCAGCAGGCCCTCCACGATGAGCCGCGGGTCCGCGGCGGGAAAGACTTCGGCGGCCGTCATGATCAAACGCGGCATCCGCAGCGGCTCGTACTCGTCGGCGGGCAACCGTGGATCATCCACGTGCAGGTAGGTGACGCCCGCGCCGTCGTTGATCCCCACGGCCTTCACACCGTTGCCGCCCAGCAGGGTGGCCGCCGCGATCACCATGGTGGCCGCCGCCTGCTTGGGGTTCGGGAAGTTCGACAGGTCCAGTCGCCCGGCCATCAGCTCCGGAATCCCGTTGCGCGCACCGTATTTCCGGATTTCAGCGGTCCGCTCGAGAGCCGGGAGGCTGTGATCGAGGTGCGGGTTGGCCCAGGACCACAGCCAGCTCCGGTCGAGATTGGAGAAGCTGCCCAGCACGGTGAGGCCGCCGTAGCCGGTGTCCCCGGCCGTGAGCGTGCGTGTTTTGAGGTCGTAGTGCAGGTAGTCGTCGCCCAACGCGTCGTTGAGGAGGTCCTGGCGGTGGATGGCGGCGGCCGCGCCCCAGCCGCCGAGAGCGTCGAACTCGAAGCTGAAAGTGCCTGGCCCGTCGGCGAATTCCGACCAGTACCGCGCTTGCGCGGGGCTGCCGTTGCGTCCGTGATGCTCGGCCAGCGCGGCGGCGGCCTTGGGGTGCCCCAGGCCGGCGGCACGCCGCCAGGCGGTCAGCATGCCCTCGCGATCGCCTTGGTCGCCACGCACGAAACCGAGATTGAAAGCCGCCCCGGCATTTCCGAGATCCGCCGCACGGGTGTACCAGAGTGCGGCGGCCTCCAGATCACCGCGCCCGCCGTCGTCGAGGATGCGCCCGATATTGAACGCGGCCTTGTCCATTCCGGCCGTCCACGCCCGTTCGTAGAGTTCCAGGGCCTCGTCCCGGGCGCCGCGGTTCTCCAGAATGGTGGCCAGATTGAGCAGGCAGCTGGCGCCGCCGACGGAGACACCGCGCCGGTACCAGCCTTCGGCGGCCGTCAGATCGCCGCGCGCCTCGTCGAGGTAGCCGACCTCGAAAAGGCAGGCGGGATCATTCGATTCGGCACCCCGCTGCCACCAGCCGATGGCCTCGTCACGATTGCCGCGCTGCAGTTCGATATCCGCCAGGTCACCCGCGGCCGCCGCGTGCCCGGCGTCGAACGCGCTGCCCAGCAGCTGTTCCGCGGCTTCGACCCGGCCCGCGCGCGCCGCCGCGAGCCCCTTCTCCCGGAGTCGAATCGACTCGACCGGATAGCTCATGGGTGCTCCCCTCCCGTGAATGACCCGACCGTACACGACGGCACGGCCGGGTTCACGGGTCCGGAAATGATCAGGCGGAACGGGTTTCGGCGGCGGCCGGGGCGGCCGCCCGGGTGCTCCGGCGGAAGCGCAGGACGCCGTCCTCGAGCGGGGCCTTGCGCAGCATGGCGCGATCACGGAAGTAGTTGTTGATGACGAGCCAGGGGCCGCGGGTGCCCTGGCGGGGCATGACGCCGTCGCCGCGCTGGATGTAGCCGGAGGTCAGCGCGCCGCCCATGAGCGATGCCTCGGAGCGGTCGCCCTCCTCGGGCACCGCGACGACCTCGGTGAAACCGTTGTCGCGCATGTGGTTCAGCAGGCGGCAGAAGTATTCGGCGGCCAGGTCCGCCTTCAGCGTCCAGGAGGCGTTGGTGTAGCCGAGGATCACCATCATGTTCGGCACCGTGCCGAGCAGCGCGCCCTTGTAGGCGACCAGGTCTCGGGTCGCGAGGGCTGCGCCGTCCACCTCGAGCTCCGCGCCGCCGAGCATCTGCACGCTCAAACCCGTTGCGCTGACGATGATGTCGGCCTCGATCTCCTCGCCCGAGGACACCCGGATGCCCTTCTCGGTGAAGGTCTCGATGGTGTCGGTGACGATGGACGCCTCACCCTTGCGCAGCACCTTGAACAGGTCGCCGTTGGGGACCACGCACAGGCGCTGATCCCACGGGTTGTAGCTCGGGGTGAAGTGCTTCATGTCGATATCGGGTCCGACCAGTGCGCGCACCGCGGCCAGCATGAGCTTGGCCGACAGCTTCGGATTGGTGCGCGAGAGCTGGTAGCTGGCTCGCTGCAGCGCGATATTGCGCGCCCGGCCCGCCTTGTAGGCAAGGGCGGCAGGCACTTTCGCGAACTTGAGGCCGACCGCGACCGGGTCGTCGGCGGGCAGCGCGGCGATGTAGGTGGGCGAACGCTGCAGCATGGTGACGTGCGCGGCATCGGTGCTCATGGCCGGGATGAGCGTGATGGCCGTGGCGCCACTACCGATCACGACGACCTTCTTGCCGCGGTAGTCGAGATCCTCGGGCCAGAACTGCGGGTGCACGATCTGCCCGCGGAAGTTCTCCTCGCCGGGGAATTCCGGCCGGTAGCCCTGGTCGTAGTTGTAGTAGCCGGTGCAGCCGACGAAGAAGTCGCTGGTGTAGGTCTCGGTCTGGCCGGTGCGCTCGTCGAGCACCTCGACGGTCCAGATGCCCTGCTCGCTGGACCAGGCGGCCTTGGTCACCTTGCGGCCGAAGCGGATGTGATCGGTGACGCCGTATTCGCGCGCGGTGTCCTCGATGTACTGCCGGATGTGGGGTCCGTCGGCGAGCACCTTGGTGCCGTGCCAGGGCCGGAAGCCGAAGCCGAAGGTGTACATGTCGGAGTCGGACCGGATGCCCGGGTACTTGAACAGGTCCCAGGTGCCGCCGATGGCTTCCCGGCGTTCCAGGATCAGGTAGCTGCGCCCGGTCTTCTCCCTGGTCAGGTGGCAGGCCATGCCGATACCGGACAGGCCCGCGCCGATGATCAGTACGTCGACATGCCGCGTCATCGAGGTTCTCGCTTCTGGTCGCGCCCGGACACCGGCGTCCGGGCGCACCGAGTATTACATGTGATTTCTAGTAACGTCTACTAGCCAACTCTCGGGACTCTCAGGGGCTTCGCCCCCGAACCCCCTCGGTCAAGCGGCCCTGACCTGCCCTGGCCGATCCGGCTCCGAGCGATAACGGGTCGTCGGGCCGTCGATGCCCAGGACTTTCCACACCTGCTTGGCGACCGGGTTCATGAGCCCGATCCGCTTGGCCAGGGTGCGAACGTCGCCGAAGAAGCCAGCGAAGGCTTCCTTGGACTCGGGCTGACCGAAGAAGACGTCCTTACGCACCTCGCGCGGGATGTCGAACTCCCGGAAGAACGCGCGCGGCGGGATCACGATGGCCCGCCCGCCGATCCACATGACGATCGGGAACGCCAGCGAGAGCACGAACTTGTTGAACGGGTTCGCCTGCGGCACATGATGCTCGAGGAACTCGTGCGCGAAGGAGATATGACGCGCCTCCTCGGCGATGTGAATCGCCATGACACCGCGCATGATCGGGTGCACGTCCTCGCCGGCGCGCAGAATCGCCTTCTGCACGTGGTCGATCGGCTCTTCGCCCGACAGCACCGCGATGAAGAACAGATTCGGGAACAGTGAGGCCAGCGCGGGCACGACATAGGTGAGCTGTTTGAGGAGCGGCCCCATGCCGGGCACGTCGATCCCGATGCGGTTGACCATCTCCTGGAACATCAGGGTGTGGTTGCACTCCTCGATGACCTCGTGGGTGCAGTAGCGGAACTCCGGCGAGCCGTTGCGCAGCTTGAAGGTGTGCTGCACCATGCCGCCGATGAGCAGGGTCTCGAACTGCAGGCCCACCTTGGCGATATTGGCCTGCCGCCACAGCCCGATGGCGATCTTGCGGGCCTCGGATTGGGCCTGATACCAGGGGTGACGGGCGAACATGTCACCGGAGACGGGCAGGATCCAGCGCTTGTCGTTCGGGGTGACCGCGAATTCGGGGTTGTCCCAATCGATATCGGTGAAAGGATCGAAGTGCTTGTCGACCGAACCCTGCGACAACAGCAGGAGCTTCTCGGCGTACTGCCGGGCGATGTCCAGCGTGGGATCGGCGTGTACGGGTGCTGACGTCATTGTCAGAGCCTCTCGGGAAGTGACCTAAGTAACTGTTCCCCATGGTTACACCTACACTGGCAAGCCGTCAACAAGAGATCGTTTACGACCAGAACCGCGGTCGCAGACCCCAGGACTCGAACTCGTCGACGATGTACTCACGCAGCGCGGCCCGGCTCGGGAAACGATCCGGATCGGCCCCGGTAATGGCGAGCGTGACCGTCTCACCATCGCTGGACCAGGACAGATTCAGCCCGATCTCGAGCCGCCGGAACAGCTCGGTGGCCCCGGTGCACACCACCGGGCGCATCAGTACCGAGCGGGCCCGCACCCCGGCGATGGTCACCACGCCCTGACCGGTCTCACCGAGGTTCGTGCACAGGCATTCAGGGGCCTTGGCAGTGCGCGAGAAATAGCCGAGCACGAAGGTCGGGAGCATCTGCTGGACCGGTTGCAGATGTTGCAGGGCCGGGGTGGTCGCCGGATCGGCGTAGGCGCGGGCGGCCTGTTTGATCGCGGTGCGCACCGCGCGCAGATCGGTGCGCTCCCCCTTGCGGTAGGTGACCGCGATGGGCAGGCCCGTGGTGGCATTGCCGCGCGGATCGTCGACTCCGCGCATCGAATGCGGGATGTCGACGCGGGCCGCCGCTCCGTCGGGTACCCGGCCCGCGCGGCCCAGAATTCCGACCGCCACCCCGACCATCAATCCGTTGGCAGTGCCGTCGTGCGCGGCGGCGACGGCATTCCATTCGGCGGCATCGACTTCCACGACCACGTCGGCCGCGGAATACTCGTCGGGCAGCAGCCGGCGCGGTTGCTCCGGCCGTGGATTGCGTTCGGGCTCACGGACATCACGGGCCGCATAGGCCGCACGAAGGCTCAGGGCCGCGGCTCGTAACTGGCCGAGCCCGTCGGCAAGATGAGCGCGCCACAGGCCGGTCGCGGGGGTGGTGCCCACCAACCGTCCCGAACTTGTTGCCGGATCGGGTGTGTCGCCGGACTCCAGTCGGCGCAGCGCGTCACCGACCGCGTAGAGCACCGCGCCGCCGTCCGAGCTGACGTGCGAGGTGACCAGCGAGACCAGTGTGCCGCCCTCGGTCGTGGGTGCGGCCGAGAGCCGCCAGACCCGGCCCGAGAGCGGGTCGAATTCCACCCGGCTCTGGGCGAAAAGCCAATCCAGGACGCCGCTCTCGGCGACCGGCTCGGCCTGGTAGGCCAGCGGTTGTGAGCCGTCGGCCGCCACCCACCAGGGCCGAGCGAACGGCACCGACGTCGACCGGACCCGCCGGGCCAGGAAGCCACTCGCCAGCTGGTCGTGGAAGCGTTGCAGCACAGCCGGTTCCAGCGGCTCGTCGAAGCGCCAGGCCAGCTGGTTGACCAGGGCGGTGCCGTACAGGTCGTGCAGTTTGAGGAACAGATCGTCGTCGGCGGTGAGCCGGTTGAGAACGGCGGTCATGGCATTCTCCGGATCAGCGTGCACGCAGGGTGCGAACGGTCAAGGGCGCGAACACGATCGCGACGAGGAGTGCGGCGACCACCGACCAGGCGAAGTCGGAGCCGACCGTGCCGGCGTCGGCCAGCGCACGCACGGCCGCCACCAGATGCGAGACGGGGTTGTAGTCGGAGACGTGACGCAGCCAGGTCGGCATGGCCGCCACCGGCACCAAGGCATTGGAGGCGAAGCTGACGAAGGTCAGCACCAGCATCGACATACCCTGCACGGCAGCGGGTTTGGCGACGGTCACGCCGATGAAGGCGAACAGCCAGCTCATGGCGGTGGTGGCGAACACCACCAGGGCCGCGCCCGCCACCAGGCCGAACGGATGGTCGGGCCGGTATCCCATGCCGAAACCGACCAGCAGCACCATCAGCGCCGCAATCACGTAGCGGGTCGCGCCCGCCAGCAGGGCGCCGGCGACCGGCGCGGAACGCGCGATCGGCATGGCGACGAAGCGGTCGAAGACACCCGAGCGAATGTCCTCGGACAGTTGAACTCCCATGGCCACCGAGGAGGTGAGCACGATCTGCACCAGCACGCCGGGGATCAGGGTCGGCAGGTACGCGTCCAGGCTGCCCGCGATGGCCTTGCCGAACACGCTGCCGAACAGCAACGGCCCGACGATGGGCAGCAGCACGGCGTCATAGAGCAACTGCGGGCTGTGCCGGAAGGTCAGCAGGCCGCGCTGCGCCATGAACAGGGACTGCGCCAGCGCGGCACGCGCGCCGACCCGGGTGAGGCGGGGCTGCCGCGCGATGCGCGCGGTCGGGTGCACGAGCACCGGGGTGGCGGAGACGGCGGTCATGCGCTGGCCCTTTCTGCGGGGAGCGAGGGGCGGGCCGGGCGCTGGGTCAGCGCCAGGAACACCGAGTTCAGGTCGGGGCGTTCGACCCCGAAGCCGCGCAGGCGGATTCCGCTGTCCCGGCAGGCGGTGATCACATCGGCGCCGGTGCCGATATCGCCGAGCGGGACGGTCAGGGTGGCCGGGTTGTCGCCGTGCAGCGGCGTGCTGCCGGTGAGTCGTTCGACGGCGGCGTCGGCCAGGGGGCGCTGTGCGGGATCGGCCAGGTCGATGCGCAGCATCTCCTCGCCGATGGAGGACTTCAGTTCCGCGGCGGTGCCCTCGGCGACGATATTGCCGTGATCGATGACGGCGATCCGGTCGGCGAGCGCGTCGGCCTCCTCCAGGTACTGGGTGGTCAGCAGAATCGTCGCGCCGCGCCCGACGAGACCGCGCACCACCGACCACATGCGTTCACGGGTGTGCGGGTCGAGCCCGGTGGTGGGCTCGTCCAGGAAGATCAAGGGCGGCACCGTGATCAGCGTCGCCGCCAGATCCAGCCGTCGCCGCATGCCACCGGAGAACGAGCCGACCCGCCGCTGCGCGGCACCGGTCAGCTCGAATTCCTCCAGCAGTTCCGCCGCCCGATCCTGCGCTGCGCGCTTGCTCAGCCCGAGCAGTCGCCCGAACAACCGCAGGTTCTCCCACGCAGTCAGGTTTTCGTCGACCGCCGCGTACTGCCCCGTGAGCCCGATCATCGACCGCACCGCGGTGGCCTGCCCCACCACGTCGTAGTCGAAAACCGTTGCGGTGCCGCGCGATGGCCGCTCCAGCGTGGCCAGCATTCGCACGGTGGTCGTCTTCCCGGCCCCGTTCGGCCCGAGCAGCGCGAACACCGTCCCCGCCTCGACCCGCAGATCCACCGCTTCCACGGCGCTCATACTCCCGAAACTCTTTCCCAGCCCGCGTGTCTCGATTGCGATCTCCGTGCTCATCGCACACCTCCGATCATGGTCGGCGTCTCGCGAACAGCGCTGTCCGGAACAATGGATTCAATGACATCGGCGGCGCGCCGGACCCCGTCGTCCCGGAACCCCGCACCGAAGGCGGCCGCCCAGGCAACCACCTCGGGTTCGGTCGCCCGAATCAGCAACCGCTCCAGTCGATTAGCGGTCAGTCCGGCGAACGGCGCGGTCGCCCCCAACCCGAGTGCTTCGATCTGCCTGCCCCAGTAGGGCTGATCGGCTTGCACCGAGCAGATCACCGACGGGATCCCGGCCCGCAGCGTCGCCGCCGTGGTCCCGGCCCCGCCGTGATGCACGGCCGCCGCACACATCGGCAGCACCGCCCCGTGATCGACCTGATCGACCACGGCGAAATCGCCGCCGATCCGCGGCCGGAACATGCTCCCAACCAATAGCATTCGACGACCGAGGCGGCGGCCGGCCTCCCGGGCGATCGACTCCGCCGCCACGGGATCGGCCACCGGCATGGAGCCGAATCCGACATAGACCGGGGGCGGCCCGTCACGTAGCCAGCGCGCAAGCGCCGGGTCGAGGTCGCCCGCGTCCGACGGCACCGGGAAACCGGTGAACGGCAGGTCGGCGAGTTCATCGGCGAGGCCCGGAAACAACTCTGGGTCGTATGCCTGAATCGCGGTGTATGCCGGGAGCTCTCGGGGCGCGCGATCCGGCCCGCCCCGAGCCGGGACATCGGTCCCCGCACCGGCCACCGCCCGACGAAAGGCCGCGAGTTCCCGCGCCAAGGCGCGGGCTCGCGCCGCGGTCAGCGCACGCCAGCCGAATCGGTGCAGTTCACCGGGCAGAGTGCCCGCCCAGGAGGCCGGGATCACCGGGACCGCACGGTTCGGGCGAATGGGGAAGAAGTGCACGGCCGCGAGCGGGATGGCGTGGTGGCGGGCCACTTCCGCGGCGACCTCCTCGCACGCCATCCCGGTGACGAGGACGTCGTTGTCCTCGCCGAGCGCGTCCAGATCGCGGGCGGCCTCGGCGAATCCGCGTCGTTGCAGATCGAGTACCGCCCGCACGCGGCCGAGCGGATTCACCCCGTGAAACCGGGGGTCGTCGCGCTGGGCGCGGAGTAACTCGTCGCTGCCGATTCCGAAGGGAACCGCCGAAACCCCGAGCCGCTCAGCGAACTCGACCAGATTCGGGGAGACGGCGACCGTCACTTCGTGCCCCCGGCTCGCCAACTCGCGCCCGATCAGCACACCCGGTTGCGCGTCACCGCGACTCCCGGCGAAGGCCAACAGCACCTTCATCGCACACCGCCGATCCCGCGACGCGTTCCGGGTGTGGCCGGTGTGCGAGTCAGTCCCGCCAGCCGTCCGGAGGTACGGCCCACCATCACGGTGGAGTGCGCGCTCATCGTGCGCTCCCGCGACGGAATCCGAGGCAGGGCCGGGCGGCCGCGTGTGCGGCCGCGGCCGAGAGCCGGTGGGTGCGGCCCGAGGGGTCGCGACCGAGCAGGCCAC
The DNA here is from genome assembly GCF_042753865.1 of Nocardia sp. NPDC059240. Classification (NCBI taxonomy): domain Bacteria; kingdom Bacillati; phylum Actinomycetota; class Actinomycetes; order Mycobacteriales; family Nocardiaceae; genus Nocardia; species Nocardia sp. NPDC059240. The sequence goes on from NZ_JBHZAC010000004.1 coordinate 762,112, forward strand.
CCGGGCGGCTATCGCGTTGAGCGCCTGAGATCTTCGACAGGGCGCGCATGGGCTTACACCCGAGCCGGGGTCTGGGTGCGGGGCGGCGGTGCCGGGGCGGCGGGAACTGCCGCTTGCACCTCGGCCGGAGCGGACGGAACTCCGAAGGGATCCAGTGCGGCGGTGGTCCGGACCCCGGCGTCGCCGCCGGAAAGCCCTGCGGTGACCTGGTCGGTTTCGCGGCCTTGGATTTCCGATGCGGTGGGGATCGCGGGTGCGGTGGGGGCTTCGGGGTGGAGGCCGTGAGCGAATTCGACCATGGCTCGGGTGAATTCGGCGAGGAAGCGGTCCATTTCGACGGCCGGGAAGGAGGCGGGGAAGCGGGTGGAGAGGCGGAGGCCGTCGGCGGCTCGGACGATCCAGAAGAAGACCTCGTCGCCGGAGTAGGACTCGGCGCGCAGCGTGTGGCCGCGCAGGGATTCCACGAGTTGGTAGTCGGGCAGGACGCGGATATCGAGGAAGGAGATGCCGAAGCGGGGGTGGTCGGTGCAGTCCAGGAGCTCGAGGACGCGGGTCCAGGTGGCGTCGTTGGCGATTCGGGAGCGGCGCAGGGTGCTGCGGGTGGTTTCCAGGGCGCTGTCCGCGTCCAGGTCGGGGGCCAGGGTGATGTCGATGGGGACGACATTCACGAACCAGCCCATGGATTCGAGATAGCGCAGGTCCGGCCGGGTGGCGATGGGCATGATGGCGCGCAGCGAGATATACCCGAAGGTACGGCGGTAGGCGATGGCGAGCGCGGTGAAGACGGCGACCGACAGGCGGTGCCCGCGCGTGGTGACGGCCTGCTCGACCGCTTCGAGCTCGTTGAGCGACAGCAGCTTTCGCGAGACGCTGGCCTGCGGTCGCTCCGAGACCGCGGCACCGGACGAGGTGATGGCGGGTTCGAACCGGGGCAGCATGCCCGCGGAGCCGTCCAGGAAGCGCCGCCAGTAGCGCACGGGCTCGCAGTCGGTGGTGAGACTCGCGGCGGCGGTGCGCTCCCAGTGCGCGAAGTCGGCCGAGCTGCCGAAGGTCGGTGATTCACGCACCGGCTCGCCCGCCGCGACGGAACGGTAGAGGCTGCGCAGTTCCAGGATCACGATGGCCTGCGAGTAGGCATCCATGACCGAGTGGTCGGCGGCCACCAGCACGGTGAAGTCACCGGTGTCGGCGTGTTCCACGGTGGCCAGCAGGCAGTGCGGCCAGTCCAGCGGTGACAGCCGCGATTCCAGTGTGCCGGTGAGGTATTCGTTGATCTGCTCGGATCCGGTGATATCGGCCACCGGCTCGTCGATGACGGTCACGTCGGCCGCCGCGCAGACCAGCCGCCCCGGCTCGGCGGACCCGGCCGGATCGGTGTGCGGGGCAAGGGTGGTGCGCAGGCCCTCGTGGCGCGCATGCCACAGCCGCACCGTCTCACGCCAGTGCTCCGCATCGAGCGGCGCGTCCATTTCGAAAATGGTTCCGATCCAGCGGCCACGGCCCGGACGCGGGTCGGCGGCATCGGCATCGCGGCAGTGCCGCACGTGCACGCTGGCGAAGGGTCGCTCATCGGTGACCCAAGTCGACCCGGCGGCCAGGTCGGCCTGCCACAGGGTGAGTGCGCCTGGGCGCACGGCGAATTCGGACAGATGGGTGTAATCCACGACCGGTCTCCCTCATCTAATTCCACCTGGAACAGCCTGTTTGAATTCCGTAAATAAATCAGTCCGAGCGAAACCCTCGCTCCCGAACCGGTTTATAAGCTGTCCGGCGAATTGAAAGCTATTGCTCTACTTACCGGAGGATCCAGCGCCCGCTGCGGCGCTGCCGGTTCCCAATGCCTGTGCGGCCGTGCCACCGGCCTGCGCCGAACCGCTGGCGGCGCCGCTACCGGTGCCGAGCAGTCCGAGAACCGTGCCGGGCCCGGGGAAGAGCCCGGCGATACTGCCGCCCGCCGCACTGCCGGTGCCGAGCGCTCCGGCCAGCCCGGCGGCGGTCGAGCTGCCGGTGCCGAGGGCGGCGCTGCCGGTGCCGAGCTGCGGCAATACCGACGACTGCGCGGGCGGTGCAGGGGTATCCACGCCGACGGGGGCGGGAGCGTCGCCGCCCGCCGGCGCGGCGGTAGCCAAGGCAGGCGCGAGAAGGGGCACACAGATGCCCGCGAGAAGTACGGCCGCACGGGCCAATCGGGGTGCGTTCATGGCCTGTTTTCCTTTCACCTTCATCAGGACGAGCGCCGGGGGGAACGACGACTCGGTGGTCGCAGGTCGGTGGTGTGCGGCGGCGACGCTGCCGAGAATGGCACCCGATGGGAAATACTCCTTCGTCCATCGGTGGGTCGTAATCGACCTGCGCACCAAGAAAAACACCAAGATTCCAATACCGCAACCCTTAGCTGTGCAAACAATTGGTTAACGAATTGTTCTCTTTTTCTTCGAGTGTGCTTCAGGCCACTGCCGCACAGAATTCGGTGTCCACTTCACTTTTCGGGGCGCGCCCGGGCGAACCAAGATCGAAATTGAGTTGCTCGCAGGTGCCCGGTTTCTGGGATCCTGGGCTGGTGAACGCAGGGGAAATCACCGTCGAGTTCGCGCCCGAGTTGCGCGTCTTCGTCGGGCAGCGCGATGCCTCGCCGATCCGTATCGACGGCACCTCGACGCTGGGGCATGTGGTGGAGTCATTGGGCGTGCCGCTCACCGAGGTGGGTGCGCTCACGGTGGACGGCGAATCGGTTGCGGCCGGGCATATTCCGGCCGACGGCGAGACCGTCGGGGTGTCCTCGGTGATGCGCCCGCAGCCGAGCTCGGAGCCGCTGCGCTTCCTGCTCGACATCCACCTCGGCACCCTCACCCGGCGGCTACGCCTGCTGGGAATCGATGCGGCATACGAGAATCCGGATATCGGCGACGCCGCGTTGGCGGCCCGCTCAGCGGCCGAGCAGCGCGTCCTGTTGTCCCGCGACCGCGGCCTGCTGCGCCGTCGCGAAATCTATTCCGGCGCTTACGTCTACAGCCACCAGCCGGCCGAACAGCTGGATGACGTGCTGTCCCGCTTCGCCCCGCGGCTGGCGCCCTGGACCCGCTGCACCGCGTGCAACGGGGTGCTGCGCGCCGCCGAACGGGAGGCGGTGCGCGACCAGTTGCCCGGCAACACCGGCGAGAGTTACGACTCCTTCGCCCAGTGCGTCGACTGCGGCCAGACGTATTGGAAGGGCGCACACCACGCGCGCCTGGACGCGATCGTGGCGGACGCCCTGGCCAAATTCGCCTGACGGCAGCGCCCTGTTCGGCGACGAATCAGCGGGCGCGAGCGGCGGACGCGGCGGCGTCCAGGCGGGCGCCGAGCGCCTTGACCTGATCGCGCAGGGCCTCGATGTCCTCCAGCGGGACGCCGACCAGGTCCAGCACCGTGTGGATCATGTTCTGCGCACCCTGCTGGAGTTCACGGCTGGAGTCGGTGGCGTGCAGGACCACCGCGCGGCCGTCGGTCGCACTCCGGACGCTCTCGACCAGGCCGCGCGACTGTAGTCGCTGGACCAGGGGCGAGAGGGTGCCGTAGTCGAGATGAACCTGTTCGCCCAGATCCTTCATGGTGATGCCGGGGTGCTCCCACAAGGCCAGCAGCACCAGGTACTGCGGGTAGGTGAGGTTCATATCGTCCAGGAACGGCCGGTAGGCCGCGGTCATGGATCGTGACGTGGAGTACAGCGCGAAGCACAGCTGGGCGTTCAGCGACAGCAGCGCGTAGTCGATCTCCTCGTCCGCTCCGGCCCGATGCCCGTCGGGTGCGGAAGGCGGATGTTCGTGCATTACAGCACTGTACTGCGGACCGTGGCGAGAACTGCATCGGTGGCCACGCGATCGCCGACCGTGATGCGGATACCGGTCGGATACGCCTTGACGTGGATGTCCGCGCCCGCCAGCGCGGTTGCCACCCTTTCGGCCTGCGGGCCCGCCACGGTGAGGTAGGAGAAGTTGGCGTAGCTGTCGGGGACGCACAGGCCGAGCTCGCGCAGTCCGGCGGTGAGGTGGTCACGGTGTTCGCCGAGCACGGCCACCCGCGCCTCGATCTCCGGTTCCGCCTCGTAGCAGGCGCGCACCGCGACCTCGGCGAGCGCGGTCATCCCGAACGGCAATTGCCAGCGGGCGACGCGCTCGATGAGCTCGGGTGCGCCGATGCCGTAGCCGACCCGCAACGCCGCCAGGCCGTATGCCTTCGAAAAGGTACGCAGGACAAGCAGATTCGGGTAGCGGTCCAGCAGCCCGAACACGTCGATACGGTCGGCCTCGGCCACGAAGTCCACGTACGCCTCGTCCAGCACGACCGTGACCGAGGCGGGGATCTCCCGCAGGAAATCCTCGAATTCCCTTGGGGCGATCAGTGTTCCGGTCGGATTGTGCGGACTGCACACCACCACCAGCCGGGTCCGCTCGGTCACCGCGGCGGCCAGCGCCGCGAGGTCCTGGCGGCCGCCGCCGGTGAGCGGCACCGCGATCGGCCGCCCGCCCGCCATCGACACCAGGATCGGATACCCGTCGAAGGTGGGCGTCGCCATCACGACTTCCGCACCGCCGGAACCGAATTCCTGCACGATGTGCATGATCACGCCGGTCGCGCCCGCACCCACCACGATCCGGTCGGGTGCACAGCCGAGCCGCTCGGCGATCAGTCGCGGCAACCGCAGCGGCAGGAACTCGGGATAGCGGTTGGCCGAGGCCAGCGCCCGGCTCAGCGCCTCCCGCACCGACGGCGGCGGCCCGTAGGGAATTTCGTTGAGCTGCAACCGATGTCCGGCCGTCACCAGCGAGGTCATGACGCTCGCCCCCTTCAGCGCCCACCCCAGCGGACCGCGGCGGCCCCGGCGAAGTCGCCCGCATGCGCGAAGCCCGCGAGCATCACCACCGAACCCGCGGGTACCCGGCCCTCGTCGACGGCCCGGTCGAAGGTGACCGGAATGCCGGCGCCGAACAGGTTTCCGCAGTCGTCGAAGGTGTCGGGATGCTTCTCCGGCGGCAGCTGCAGCGCGTCACGCCAGTTGCGCAGGAACGCACGGTTGGGCTGGTTGGTGACCAGCAGATCGAGGTCCTGCGAGGCCACGTCGATGCGCTTGCACACCGCCTGCGCGACCTCCGGGACCAGCCGGTTGCCGCGCTGCAGCACCTTGGCGATCTTGGATTCGGTGAATCCGACGTGCATCTGGCCGGTTCCGGCCTCCCAGTAGCGGCGCGGCGGGTCGGCGATCACGGTCATCTGTCCGGCGAACTCCGGCAGGTGCCGGGTCTCGATATCGAGGATCGGTGAATCACCGGACTTCACCAGCAGTCCCGCGCCCGCGCCGTCGCCGGGGATGGCGGCCTGCGCCTTGCCGCGCACCTGCTCCTGGGTGAACACCTGCCCGGCCACGTTCTGCACGGTGACCACGAGCGCGGAGCGGGCGTCGGAGGACAGCAGGATCTGGCGGGCCAGCTTCATGCCGTAGACGAACGACGCGCAGCCGCCGTTGTGCAGGTCGATCAGCCATTCGGGCTTGATGCCCAGGCGCGCGGCCACCTCGCCGCCGTTGCCGACCACGCCGAGTTCCGGCAGCTGGGTGTGCACGATGAGAATGTCGATGTCGCGCAACACTTCCCGGCCCTGACGGCCCAGGATCGGGGCGACCGCCCGCTCGGCCATGTCGGCGGGGGTCTCGCCCGGGGCGACGTGGTGGCGGAACTTGGGGGCCTTGAACATGAAGTTCGAGGTGACCTCGTCCGGGTCGGCGTACTGCGCGAAATAGTCTGCGGGGACGATGTTCTCGGGTAGATACCCGGCCACGTCGATCAGGCTGACAGTGCTCATGCTCAGTTCATCCATTCCGGCTTGATCGGCTGGCCGTTGGCGTGACGGTGCTCGCAGATGGCCTTGAGGTTGCGCAGTTCCAGCAGGTGCCCGGCGGCGAAGAGATGCCAGAAGTCACCCACCCACACCGGACGGCCCTCGGGCTCGGTCTGCGGGTAGGCGTTCTCGTCGTAGAACGGGTGATGGCAATTGGTCCAGGTGACAACGGAACCCGACTTGTTCAGCACCAGTTGCGCGTCGACGACCCGCATCAGGTAGATCATCCACAGGTGGTCGGCCTGGTCCCAGGCGCAGTGGTAGTCCACCGTGCGCGCCTCGGGAACGGAGACCGTACGGGTGAAGATGCGGGTGTGCGAGCCGATGCGGTCATCCGAGACCCAGATCTCCGGATCCTCGGTCCGCTCGAAACCCCGCATGCTGTAGGTCCATTCGCACAGGCTGCGGGTGTCGGCGAGGTACTCGAACACCTCCTGCGGCGGCGCGTCGATGAATTCCGTGACGGTGCAGTACTGCCCGTAGATCTCATCGTGCGGGTAGACGGCGCGGGTCATGTCGAGCACCAGCGGCATGCCCTCCTTGAGGGCCATCGACTCGATGCGATACACCCCCGGAATGTCCAGGTCCGGAACCTCGATCGGCTCATCCTTGACGGTCTCGGTCATGCGAGGGGCTCCTTCAGAAAGGGGGCGAAGGGTGGGATTTCATCGGGGTCACACTGCAGTTCGATGAAGACGGGCCCGGGTATTGCCCGCGCCTTCTCCAACGCGTTCTCGAATTCGGTGAGGGTGCGAGCGGTCCAGGTCGGCAGCTCGGGGAACATGGCGGCCACGCCCGACCCGATCTCGGCCGCCCGAAACCGGTTGAAGCTGTAATCGCCGGAGTAATAAACCTGCTCACGCGTCACACACATGGCGTGCGCGTTGTTGTTGAAGATCACGAACGTGACGGGCACCTGATACTCGACCGCGGTATGCACCTCATGCCCGTGCATGAAATACGCACCGTCCCCGGCGATCACGACCGTCCGACCGCCACGCCCGAGCGCACACCCGATCCCGGCCCCGAACGAATACCCCATCCCGCCCATCCCGAGCGCGATGAGAAACCGCCCATCCTCGGGAACCCGCAGATGGTGCACCACGGCGGCACCGGTGTTGCCGGCATCCGCGACCACATCCGTTCCCGGCTCCAAAGCGGATTCGAGGGCCGCGACCGCCTCCCGATACCGGACACCGGGCCCCGAGACCGGCGGAACCGACAACTCAGGCAGGGCGGCGCGTGGCTCGGAGACCGCTGGATCTGGTTGCGGCACAACCGAATCCGTGGATATCAGTGCCGCGACCTCGCGGAGTGTTGGAGCCAGGGGGCCGCATGCGCGGGCATGTGTGTGGACGAACGGATCCTCGGCGCCCACGTGTACCACGCGGGCGCACGCGGCCAGTGGGCCGTCCAGTCCGGCGCGGGCTGTCATCGACATGCTTGCGCCGGCCAACAGGCACAGGTCGGCGGTGGCCACCAGGTCGCCCGCTCCGGGGTGGCCCATGACGCCGACGACACCGGCGAAGTGTGGATCGCGATTCGGGAAGGCGTCCTTGGCATCCGGGGTCACCAGCACCTTGGCATCCATCGCCCGCGCCAACGCCGCCAACTCCGCTCGCGCGTCGACCAGGCCGACCTCCGGTCCGGCGATGATGACCACTCGCGCCCGCACCGGCAGATCGGCGACTACCGCCTCCACTGCGGCGCGAGCCACCTCCGTCATCCCGCCGCGCGACCCACCCGTCACCGTGGCGTGCGCCCCACGTGTCATCCCGGCGTGCACCTCACCCGTCATCCCGGCGTGTTTTTGGCCGGGATCCACACCGCCGCGTTGGATTCCGGCCAAGGGCGCGCCGGAGTGACGAGGGAGTGCTGTCGCCTGGATGTCTTTGGGCAGCAGCAAAACTGCGGGACCGCCTCCGAGTGCTGCGTCTATTGCCCGGTCCAGTTCGTCGGAAATATCTTCCGGGCTGGTCACTTTGGCGCAGTACCGGGACACCGCACCGAAGATGCGGCGGGCGTCCAGGCGGCCAGGGAGGCCGCTGGTGTCCTGGAATGCGCCGCGACCCTCGAGTGCGGTGGGAGGCTGGCCGACCAGGGCGAGTACGGGGACTCGGGAGTCGAATGATTCGGTGAGGGCCGCAAGGAGATTCATGGCTCCGCCACCGGATGTCGCCGCCACCACGCCGAGGCGGTTGGTGGCGCGGGCGTAGCCGTCCGCCATGGTGGCCGCACCGAATTCGTGTTTGGCGATCAGGCCGGTCAGGGTCGGGTGGCGGTGGACGGCGTCGTACAGGTCTTCGATATTGGCGCCGCCCACGCCGAAGAGGTGGTCGGTGTGTGCTGCGAGGCGTTCGACGATGAGGTCGGCCACGGTGCTTGTCCCCTGCTTGCTCTCGGACACGGTCCCCCGTTTCGCTTGACTCGTCCGCGATACATCGCACACAAGGTATCTACTCGAAGGTAAGTTAATCAACGTGTCACAGATCACATGGTTGCCTGAAAAATGCTGTTAGCCAGGGCAATTAGGTAAGCGAAGACCCCGCCGCGGGACAGTGGCGGCGGGGCCCGGGTCCGGGTGCAGGGGGTAACCGGACCGCATCTGGACGGCTACCGGTTCAGGACCGGTACATCCGTATCAACGAAGCGCGACCCGTTGCGGTTCACGGCGAGCGCCCGATGGGCGTGCCGACTTTCCGAAGACCGCATGCGCCAGGCGCAGGCAGCGGATGTCACCGTTGAGCGTGAGGCCCAGCCGGTTGGGGACGTAGGCGAAGGACAGACCCGTCTCGGGGTCGGCGAAACCGAGCGAACCGCCCATACCGGGCGTGCCGTAGGCGCGGTGGTCGGGCGAACCGAACGGGAAAGTGGGACAGGACTTCCGGAAGCCCAGGTGGAAACGCGTCGTGGTCTTCAGCACGGCATCGGGTGCGGGCACCGGACCCGGATCGCCGATACGCGCGCGCACCTCATCGGCGATCGGCAGCTCACCGGTGAGCCCGGCGGCGTAGATGCGCGCCAGCGCGCGAGCCGAACCGACGCCATTGCTGCCGGGCAGTTCCACCGACATGATCTCCGGACGCACGAAATCCTCCGGCATGCCCAGATCCGGGACCGCCAGCGCCCGGAAGAGCTGACCGCGCCGCAGCAATGCCGGAATCGCTTGATTCCACGCGATATTCCGCTCGTGCCGCAGCGCCAGGCCCTGGGTCCGGGTCAGGTGCACCATGCGGTCACCACCGAGATCCGCGCCCAGCCCCAGTGTGAAATCGACACCCAGCGGTCCCGCGATGTCCTCGGCGATGACCTGCCGAATGCTGCGCCCGGCCGGATCGGCACGACGCACCAGCTCATTGATGAACAGGCCGATGCTCACCGGGTGGTAGCCCTGCCGGGTGCCCGGCGTCCACGCGGGCCGCTGCGCCGCCAGTATCCCCGCGACGCGGTCCAGATCCCGCAGCTCCGCCAAGGTCATCCGGGTGTCGCGCAGGATGTGCAGACCGACCTGATGATCGATGAGCTGCCGGACCGTCACCTCGCCCTTGCCACGCGCCGCGAACTCCGGCCAGTAGCGCGCCACCGGCTCGTCGTAGTCCAGCTGCCCGCGCGACACCAGGATCGCGAGTACCAGTGCCGCAACGCCTTTCGTGCTGGAGAAGACCGGTGCGATGGTGTCGCGTTCCCACGGCAGCCGCCGCACCGGGTCGCGCCAACCGCCCCACAGATCCACCACCGGGGTGTCCCCGTCGAATACCGCGACCGCCGCGCCGATCTCACCGTGGCGTTCGAAATTCCGGCGGAAGGCGTCGGCGACCCGGCCGTATCCCGGCGCGACAGCACCGTGCGTCATCGTCTCAGTCATCCCTGGTCTTCCCTCTGGGCGCCGGTGCTGCTTCGGGCCTCGAGGGCGAGCCTAACGAAACGCGCGCTCCAGTTGACGACCCCAGACATTGAATGGGACATACCCCACCGCGAGACCGCGCGGGCCGAGTATCCGGCCCATGCGTTTGAGCGTGCGCAGGTTCAGCTGACGCTCGGTGATCCGCAGTTCCGGGAAGGCGCGCTGCAACCGGGTCTCCAGCGCGACCCCCTCACGGGGACTGCGCAGCCAGCCGATGAGCATGACATTGCTGTCATCGGCGGTCGCGACGCACAGCCGGATCTCGGGCCAGCTCGCCAATGCCGCACCCAGCTCGTCCAGCTCGGAGGCGGGCAACTGCGCCCAATAGTTGGCGGTCACCGTCCATCCGGCGGCCTGCTCCGCGAAATCGCAGCGCAGCACGAGCCGCCCCGAGCGCGTCATCTCCGAAATGCGGCGGCGCACCGTCGTTTCGGTGAGACCGGTGTCGCGGGCCAGGTCGGCGATGCTGCGGCGGCCGTCCACGGACAAGGCCAGCACGAGCGCCGCGTCACCGGGCAGCGGCCGCGAACGGGCCGGGGCCGCGGCGCGCGGATCGGTCAGCAGCGTGCGCTGACCGGGATCGAGAGATTGCGGACGCCAATGGCTGCCTTCGACATACACGTGCACATTGACCGCGGTGCGGATCTCCTCGACGCCGGGCAGGGTGGCCAGTTCCCGCGCGATGAAATCGTCCAGCGCCGCGAGACCCTCGACCGCGACCGACAGTTGTAGTCCGAAGCTGCCGGTGAGGCGGTCGACGCTGAAGACATACGGCATGCCGGTCACCCGCTCGGAGATCTCGGTCAAGTGCTCGGCGCGGCAACGCAACCGCAGGTAGGCGATGGTGGCAAACTCCGGCGCGTACGCGGTGATCCAGGCCAGACCCGAACCGGTCAGCTGCTGCCAGCGGCGGGCGGCGGTGGTGGCGTCGATGCCGAGCGAGGCCCCGATCCGGGTCCATGAGGCTCGCGGATTGATCTGCAGCGCATTCACCAAATCCAGGTCACGTTCATCGAAAGCGGCGAGTGCGGCGGATTCCGGCACGACGCTCCCATCGATGGCGGTATCCGGCGAATCAGCCGTATCCTCGGGCATGGGGCCCAGTGTGGCATTCAGCCACTCCTCCCGCCGTGAAGGGGCTTGGATGCCACGCACCACCCGGATAACCATCATGCTGCTGTTCGCGGCGTGGGTGGTCGATTACATCGACCGGACCGTCATCAATTTCGCGCTGCCGTCCATCGGCCACGATCTCGGTCTCACCCACACCCAACAGGGTCTGCTGGTGTCGGTGTTCTTCATCCCCTACGCGCTCATCCAGATTCCCGGCGGTTTGCTGGCGGACCGCTACGGCGCGCTGAAGGTGGGCGTCATCGGGCTGACGGCCTGGTCGGTCTTCACCGGATTGACCGCCGTGGCCTGGTCTTTCGCGGCACTGATGGGCATCCGCTTCCTGTTCGGGTTGGTGCAGGGCGTCTTTCCGGCGGCCGCCATCAAGGCGCTGGCCGAACGCAGTCGGCCCGAACAACGTACGACCGCGGCCGGCTGGACCAACGCCTCCAATGCGGCCGGGCTGCTGCTGGCGGCGGGAATCGCCGGGGTCATGCTGCCGACGGTGGGATGGCGGGCGATGTTCGGCGTCATCTCGGTGCTGGGGGTGGCCGTCATCCTGGCCTGGCGGCGCTGGATGCCGGAACCGCTGGTGCAGGACGAGATTCCGGTGGCGGACCCCGGCAGCAAGACCGAACGCCGGGCCGTCCTGCTCTCGCCAGCGCTGCTCGGGTTCGCGGTGATCTTCTTCGGCTATGACGTGCTGGTATGGGGTGTCACCTCGTGGACGCCGACCTATCTGCACGACCAGTACGGAATTTCCAACGGCGGCATCGCCTTTGCCGCGGTACCGACGACCCTCGCCGCGGCGGCCGGGGTGGTGCTCGGAGCCCGGATCTCCGACCGGATCGGCGGGCGGCCGCGGGTGATCGTGGTCCCGGCCATGGCGTTCACCGCCGCAATGCTTTTCGTGCTGCCCCGGGCCGGGTCGTTCCCGCTGTTCGTCCTGGTAGGCACGGTGATGAGCGTCGCCGCCGGGCTGGCCTACATGCCCGCGTTCGCGGTGCCGCTGCGCGCGCTGCCCAGCGCGTCCATCGGGGCGGCCACCGGGGTGATCATCTTCGGCGGTCAGCTGGCCGGGGTGATCAGTCCGGCCGCCTTCGGTTTCATCACCGATCGGCTCTCGTACACAACGGCTTTCGAAACAATGGCCCTCGGACCGCTACTGGCTCTGGCCGCAGCGGCCATGGTCCCGCAAACCGCCGAGGCGTTCCGGACAAAGCTGTCCCGGCGCACCCCGGCGCCCGTCCCCTCGAAGGAGAGTCTCACATGAGCGCATCCGGCACTGCCGCACAACGGCTTTCGGACGGCGAGCACTGGCAGCAGGTGTATCGGCACCTGCACGCGCACCCGGAACTGTCGAGCCAGGAGCATGCCACCGCCCGCCTGATAGCCGACGAGCTGCGTGCCCTGCCCGGCTGGGAGGTGACCGAGAATGTCGGCGGCACCGGCGTTGTCGGTGTGCTGGCGAGCGGTCCCGGCCCGGTGGTGTGGTTGCGGGCGGATATGGATGCGCTGCCGGTGCAGGAAGAGACCGGCCTCGACTATGCTTCCACCGTGCCCGGTGTCATGCATGCCTGCGGTCACGACGTGCACGTCACCGCCCTGCTCGGCACCTGCGCGGAATTGGCCGCGAATCCGTTGCCCGGCACCGTGGTCGCGCTCTTCCAGCCCGCCGAGGAGACCGGTTCGGGTGCGCAGGGGATGCTCAATGACGGTCTGCTGGAACGGTTCCCGCACCCGCGCATCGTGCTGGGTCAGCATGTCAGCCCACTGCCGGCCGGCATCATCCTCTCCAAGTCCGGGACCCTGATGGCCGCCTCCGATTCGGTCCGCGTCACCTTCCTCGGCAAGGGCGGCCACGCCTCCCAGCCGCACACCGCCATCGATCCGCTGCTCATGGCGGCCTCGCTGGTGGTGCGCCTGCAGTCGCTCACCGCTCGCCAGACCGCGACCGCTTCCACTCCCGTGCTGACCGCCGGAGCCCTGCACGCCGGTACCCGGCCCAATATCATCGCCGACACCTCCGAGGTGCTGCTGAGCCTGCGGACCTTCACCGACGGTTCCCGCAATCACATGATCGAGGGCATCCAGCGCATGGCCGAGGCCGAGGCCGCCGCCGCGGGCGCGCCGCAGGAGCCCAAAGTCGAGTTCTACGACCACTTCCCGGTCACCGAGAACACTCCCGGCGACACCGAACGGGTCCTCGCCACCCTCACCGACGCGGGGTTGCCCGTCATGCCGATGGAACGCCCGATCACCGGCAGTGAGGACTTCGGCGCGTTCGGCACCGCGGCCAAGGCCCCGTCCGTCTTCTGGCACATCGGCGGCATCGACCCCGCCCGATTCACGCCGGAAGATCAGGCGTTCATGCTGACCGAAGGCGCACTGCCGCCGCGGTTCCCGTCCAATCACTCCCCCCGCTTCGCTCCCGACCCCGACCAGGCGCTCCCCACTGCCATCACCACCATGGTCACCGCCGCACGCGCCGAACTGACCCGCTCCTGATCCGCCCCTGATCCGGCCACCTGGTCGAAACAGCCTGCCCGCCAACGCCGGTCGGCCTAGTGCCTGCGGGTACGGGCCGCCTCGATGCGGGCGGCGAGTTCGACCAGGTCGGCGGCCGGACCGGTGGGCGGGGTACGGCGATGCCAGATCGCCCGGAACTTCCTGGTCAAGGTCATCGCATCGGCCAGCGGTATCTCACGGAGCGTGCCGGCCCGCAGTTCGTGGGCCACAATCAGGCGACTGACCACTGCCGGGGCGGCACCGCTGCGCGCGGTGGTGAGAATCGCTGCGGCGGAACCGAGTTCGGCGGCGGGCGGGGCGGGCGTGCCGTGCATCTCCAGGGTCTCCCACACCGTGTCCCGGGTTCCGGAACCCTTCTCCCGCCACAGCAGCGGCGTATCGGCGAGCTCACGCGGGGTCAAGGCCCGGCGGCGGGTGGCCCAGGGATGGTGGGGTGCGACGATCACCACCAGTTCATCGGCGGCCAGCACTCGACTGCCCAATCCCGTTGGCGGATGCGGCCCTTCGACGAAACCCAGTACCGCCTCGCGGTCCCGGACCGCGGTCGTCACCTGCTGGGAGTTCGCCACATCCAATGTCACTGCCAATTCCGGATGCAGTTTCCGCAGTGCCGTCAACCAGTGTGGAATGCGATGGTCGGCCAGCGTCGTCGAGGCCATGATTCGCAAACTCGAGCGTGGGACGGTCTGTAGTGCCGCGATGCCGACGGTCAACTCCAGTGCCGCTGCCAGTACCGGTCGGCCGAGTTCGACCACGGCATGCCCGGCATCGGTCAGTACCGATCCCGTCCGCCCTCGATCCAGCAGCCGCAGTCCCACTCGCCGTTCCAATGCGCTGACCCGCATGCTCGCCGCAGGCTGACTGATCCCGTGTCGCCGCGCCGCAGCCCCCAGGCTCCCCAACTCCGCCACCGAAGCCAGCAGCTCCAATGACTCCAGATCCGGCGTCCCCGGCGGCAAGCTCATAAGCTCAGCTTATGACGTGGAAGGCATCGGCTCACTAGCCGGTGGCCCGTGTCGGCCGGAGGATCGGTCCTATCCGCAAGTCGCGGACCATGATTCGAAGGAGCGCACCGTGACGTTCGTAGTCGGCGCCGCCTGCATTGATGTTCTGGACAAAGCCTGCATTGAGGAATGCCCGGTGGATTGCATTGCCCTCGGTGAGCGTATGGCGTATATCGATCCCGACCAATGCACCGACTGCGGAGCATGTGAACCTGCCTGCCCGGTCTCCGCGATCTACTACGAGGACGATATGCCGTCGGGTCAGGAGCACTTCGTTGCCGAGAATGCGCGCTACTTCAAAACTTAAAGAGCCAAAAGCGGAAAAGCGGAAAAGATAAAAGCGGCCTGGAGGAGGAGTTGGGAGGGGGCTGGGTTGAGCTCGCCGAGTGGCGGTACCAGCCACCTCACCGACCGGGAAGTGCATCGTTTCGGTGGAATTGTCGAAAGAACAAGACCAAGAACACGAATCCGACGTGGGCGGGTGGGGAGGGGATGCTCGGGCGGGCGGCGTAGCCGCGTTTACGGACGGCCAGCGGGCTCAAGCAGGCGGCGTAGCCGCGTTTCCGGACCGGCTGGCGGGCTCGAGCAGGCGGCGTAGCCGCGTTTACGGATCCACTGTCAGGGGCGGGTGGGTGGGGCACCCGAGGCGGACCGACCGTTCGGTGGGCAGTCGCTGCGCTGTGAAGTTGTCAAAGAACCTCGAGATTGTCGCCGAAGGCGCACTGCCCGACGGTTTTCGTCGAGTGGCACATTCTTGGGCGATTTGCACTGTTCTCCCCTCGAAAATGTGCCACTCAGCGTTGAGAGCGGTGGAGCGGTGGAGCGGTGGAGCGGTGGAGCGGTGGAGCGGTGGAGCGGTGGAGCGGTGGAGCGGTGGAGCGGTGGAGCGGTGGAGCGGTGGAGCGGT